>NZ_LMMP01000005.1 GCF_001422815.1 Methylobacterium sp. Leaf91
GCCGCCGCCGACACCCGCACCGTCCTGCTGAACCAGGTGTCGTGGGGCGCGATCTTCGCCGGCGCCGTCACCGCCCTGGTGACCCAGGTCATCCTCAACATGGTCGGCGTCGGCATCGGCCTGTCCAGCGTCGGACCGGTGGCCGCCGACAACCCGGCTGCCTCGACCCTGTCGCTCAGCGCCGGCATCTGGTTCATCGTCTCGGGCATCGTGGCCGCCCTGGCGGGCGGCTTCATCGCCGGGCGCCTGTCGGGCAAGCCNCGATAACCCGGCCGCCTCGACCCTGTCGCTCAGCGCCGGCATCTGGTTCATCGTCTCGGGCATCGTGGCCGCCCTGGCGGGCGGCTTCATCGCCGGGCGCCTGTCGGGCAAGCCYGTCACGGGCGCGGCCGGCCTGCACGGCCTCGTCTCCTGGGCGGTAACCACCCTCGTGGTGCTCTACCTCCTCACGTCGGCGGCCGGTGGCCTCATCGGCGGGGCCTTCTCCGGCGTGACCAGCACGCTGGGCGGAGCCGGCTCGCTGGTCGGCGGCACCGTGCAGACCGCGGCCCAGGCCGCTGCYCCGTCGCTGTCGAAGATCACCAACCCGCTCGACGGCATCGAGCAGAGCGTCCGCAACCAGGCCGCSGGCCAGGACCCGCAGGCCGCCAAGGACGCCGCCGTCGCCGCGATCCGCGCCCTGTTCACGGGTGATCCGAGCCAGAAGGCCCAGGCCGAGAACCGTGCCNGGCCAGGACCCGCAGGCCGCCAAGGACGCCGCCGTCGCCGCGATCCGCGCCCTGTTCACGGGTGATCCGAGCCAGAAGGCCCAGGCCGAGAACCGTGCCGCCGACGCGCTGGCCAAGGCCCAGGGCATCCCGGTCGACCAGGCCAAGACGCAGATCCAGGACTACCGCAAGCAGTACGAAGAGACCGTCGCCACCGCCAAGCAGAAGGCCGAGGCCGCGGCCGTTGCCGCCAAGTCCGCCGCCACCCAGGGCGCCTTCTACGGTGCGCTTGCCCTGATCCTCGGCGCGCTCGCCGGCTTCTTCGGCGGCCGCCTCGGCGCCCCGAAGCTCCACACCCTCGCCGACAGCTACGGCGCCCGCCGCGCCTGAGCCAATCCCCGGCCGGTCACCCGCGACCGGCCGGACCTCCCCCTNAGTACGAAGAGACCGTCGCCACCGCCAAGCAGAAGGCCGAGGCCGCGGCCGTTGCCGCCAAGTCCGCCGCCACCCAGGGCGCCTTCTACGGTGCGCTCGCCCTGATCCTCGGCGCGCTCGCCGGCTTCTTCGGCGGCCGCCTCGGCGCCCCGAAGCTCCACACCCTCGCCGACAGCTACGGCGCCCGCCGCGCCTGAGCCAATCCCCGGCCGGTCACCCGCGACCGGCCGGACCTCCCCCTGCGATCTCATTCTCGAACCGAAGGAGCATCCCCATGAGCAGCACCACGGACAAGCTGAAGGGCCTCGCCAACGAAGCCGCCGGCAACGTCAAGCAGGTGGCCGGCAAGGTCACGGGCAACGACACGCTGGTCGCCGAGGGCAAGGCCCAGGAACTCAAGGGCGAGGCCCAGCGCACCGTCGGCGAGGCCAAGGATGGCGTCGCCTCAGTGGTCGACAAGGTCACGGGCAAGCACTGACCCCGCAAACGCTGACCCGAAAGGGCGGGCCCCGACCCGATCTGGGGCCCGTCACCTCCATCCATTCCGAACTCGGGAGTATCTCATGAACGGCGACCAGTTCCGCGGCGCATCCCGCCACCTCACGGGCCGCGCCCAGACCGCGCTCGGCGGAATCACCGGTGATCCCGCCCGTCAGGTGCGCGGCGCCGTCAATCAGGTGGCCGGCGGTGCGCAATACGCCTACGGCCGGGCCCGTGGCCGGGCCGAGGATTTGGCCCAGGATGGCCGAGACATCGCCCATGAGATCCGGGATCGCGCCGGAAATCTCGTCGAGGACGGACGTCACCTCGTTGACGAGGCGCGAGATCGGGCCGGACACCTCATTGCCAATGGGCGCGACCTCGCGCGTCACGCCCGCAAGCGCGGCACGACCTACGGCCGGCAGGCCGTTCGCTACGCCGACAACAACCGAGCCTCCGCCCTGTTCGGCCTCGCCGCCGTCGCTTTCGCGGTAGGGTGGCTGTCCCGTTCCAAGCGTTGATCCCTCGTCCTCGGAGACCATCCCATGATCCGCAAGCTCCTGACTGCCTTCCTGCTTCCGAAGATCATCGCCTATGTCAGCCGCCGCTTCGGCGGCAGGTCCGCCGCCCCGCCGAACCGTCGGGGCTACTGATCCGGTTTCGGCATTTCCCCATCGCACGTCAGGAGACCACCTCACGATGAAGCTGACCTTCGCCCTCGCCGCCACCTTGGCCGCAACCCTGACCGGGCTTCCGGCCCAGGCCTCCCCGGCCACCGTCTCTCCGATCGAGGCGCTGGTCCGTGGTGACCTGCCGACCGGGTACGTGCAGCACCGTCGCTTCGGTCATCGGCACGGCTGGCGTGGCGGGCGTGGATACGGCCGGGGCTACGGCCATCGTCGTGGCTACGGTTACCGCCGTGGTCCCGCCGTGGGCGCCGCCGTCGGCGCAGGCGTGGCAGGCCTTGCGGCGGGGGCCATCATCGGCGGTGCCATCGCCAACTCGCAGGCCCAGGCCGCCCCGCGTGGGGTCCCGGCCGAGGCCGTCGCAGCCTGCGCCCGCCGTTTCCGCTCTTACGACGCGGCCAGCGGAACCTATCTCGGCAACGACGGCGACCGTCACACCTGCCCCTGATCCATCGATGGGGCCCGGACACGCCCGGAAAATGCCGGCGTCGCTCCGCCCCGACTCCCGCGGCACTCCTTCCAACGCCGGCTCGGCTCCCATGCCGGGCCGGATTTCCGCGGACTGCCTTCCGCCCCCCACTCCCCACCGACAAGGACGACAGATGAGCAAGGGCTATCCCTCGATGACCGCGCTGCTGGGCCTGTTGGCCGTGGCCGGCTACCAGAACCGCGACAAGCTCGCCGAACTGCTGAAGGGGCACGATGCCCCGTCGGCTCCGTCCCTGAGCCCGAACCACGGCACCGTCCCGCCGATTCCCAACACCAGCGCGAACACCGGCTCCACGGGCGGCCTCGGAAGTCTTCTGGGCGGCCTCGGCACGGCCGGCGTGGGCGGGCTGATCGCCAGCGGCCTGAGTGAACTCGTCGATCACTTCACCAAGGGCGGTCATGGCGAGACCGCGACGTCCTGGGTCAACCAGGGCGCCAACCGCGACATTCCCGAGGCAGATCTGGAACGTGCCATCGGCACGGACACCCTCGACCACCTCACCCAGCAGACCGGGCTGAGCCGCGCCGCGCTCCTGTCCCGCCTCTCGCGCGAGCTGCCCTCGGCCATCGACCGCTACGCCGCCGACGGCCGCAAACCGGCTTAAGGCCAGACTTGCAGGCCAGACCTGCCCGACACGATGCCACGATGCGGCCGGCGCATGACTGCGCCGGCCGCATACGACGCCGGGCGATGCCGCGCCGGGGTTCGATCCACCGCCTTCCCCGACACCGCGAGACCCTCATGGCCATCGACTACCGCTCGGAACTCCGCCGACCCTTGCCCTTCAGCCTCGCTGTCGTGGCCGCGATCCTGCTGGTCTGGCTCATCGTCGCCTCCATCGCGGGCGCACGCCAGCGCAGTGCCCGGGACCATCGGATCGAGGACCTGCAGAGCCAGCAGACTGCGCTCCGCGCCGATCTTGAGCGGCAGGTCTCGACCGCCGGAACCCTGAATGCGCTCCAGGCCAAGATCGCCACCGCCCAGCAGCAGGGCCAGCAGGCGAGCCAGGCCGCCGAGCAGGCGAAGTCGCGCGCCGCGGCCCTGACGCAGGAGCAGCAGACGGCTGAGGCCAAGGCGGCCGAGGCAAGGAAGACGGCCGAGGCAGAGGCCCGCAAGCTCACCGAGCTGCAGAGCCAGGTCACGCAGGTCGAGGGGAAGCTGACGCCGTTGCGCGAGGCCATCACCACCGCGGAGACATCGGCGGTGGACCGCGCCCGGGATCTCGCCGAGGTCGGTCGCCGTCTCGAGGACGCCCGCGTGCAGGAGGCCAAGCTCCGCGCCGATCTCGCGACCATGACGCAGGAGGCGACGGCCAAGACGACCGACCTCGCCAAGGCCGAGGAGCGCCAGCAGAATGCCCGCGAGGCCGCCGCCGCCGCGCAGAAGGATCTGGCCGACGCGCGTGCGGCGACCGAGCAGGCCACCAAGCAGCGCACGGAGATCGATCAGGCTGTCGCCGAACTGAACGCCAACAAGGACAAGCTCACCGCCGAGATCGGTCTCGCCAACCGCGACGCCCAGCAGGCGCGCGAGGCCCTGGCGACCGTCCGCAACGACCTCGCCGAGGTCCAGGCGCAACGCGACCGCGTCGTGTCCGAGCGTGGTCAGGCCGAGCAGGCCTTGCAGAAGCTCTCCACCGACCGCGATGCCGGCACCGCTGCCCTCGACGCGCTGCGCAAGCGCCAGACCGATGCGCAGGGAGAGCTGGCCACGCTCACCGAGACCCTGGCCACCCGCAACAAGGAGGCCGCCTCCATCGACGAGCGCCTGGCCTCCGCCCGGCAGGATCTGAGCGCCGCCCAGGCGAAGCTCGCCGAGACCCGCCAACAGCTCGCCGCTCCGCCGGCCGTGGCGCCCGGCCAACCCGCCACCAATCAGCCGTCTCGTTGAGGCAACAACGACCCATGCGAGCACTGCTTGCGTGGGTCGTCCATCCGGCCCTGTCCCCTATGAAGATCGCAGCATGACCATCCGTATCTTAGCCCTGACGGGTCTCGCTCTCGTCGGAGCGCTAGCCATGACCCAGCCATCCGCGGCGCAGGAGGGTCCCGAAATGGAGGCCATGCGGGCGAGCTGCGGCGGCGATTACCTGCGACTCTGCGCGGGAATGAAGCCCGGCGGCCCTGAAGTGAAAGCCTGCTTCAAGCGCAATCGCCCGAACCTTTCGGAAGGATGCTCGAGCGCCATCGCCGCTTACGAGCGGTCGCGTAGCCGCTCCTCCGACGACGCCGAAGACTGACACGTAAGACGACAGCCCGTGCCCCGTCTTGCCCGGTGAGAGTGGCGTCGGGGACGTGCGACACGAAAAACACAGAGAAACGGATCGGATCCATGACCAAGTTCACCAAGGCCATCACCTATGCCGTGGCCGTCGCGGCCCTCGTCACGCTGGTGGTCGTCATCGTCCAATCGACGAGCATGCTCGCAAGCTCGTAGCGGGCGATGGGACGACCAATGTTTCGGAATAGCCTGCGGCATGTAGAAACGCCGCAGGATCCTGTCGCGAACACGAACGACGACCATAATCGAATAATCGGCGAATGAAGGAACGGTATTGACGCGAACTTGTTTCTTGCTTCCAAGTTTAAGTCGGAGGCATGCATGCGTCGCGTATCATCTGTCCTCTCGATCTTCAGGAAGCGCGCCAATCCTGAACAACCTCCGCAAAAGTCATTACGGTCAAGCTCTCCTGTCGCGCCCCATCCTCTGAGCGAAAGTCTCATCTACCCGATGGGACAAAGCTATAGCTGGGGCGGCCCATCGACGGCGTCACATGGCTTCGCGCCGGCTATAGGCTATGACGGCTATCATGGCGGCAACGGCTACTGATCTTGTGACGAAATAAAATCACGGCGGAGACTGGAACAGTAACCCCGTGACTGTCTAACCGACGGCGAGGTTGAGGGTGCGGTCCGCCGGCGAGAGCCTGACCTGGGAACCCCATCCGAACGGCAGGAAATCCTGCTCGATACCGTCCGCGAATACGACACCGCCGTCGTTCATCCGCGAGGTGATGAGGAGCCCGGCGTCTTTCAGCTTGCCGGCGCGCAGCCGCGTGGTGCTGGCGACGCTGGGGAAGGGCTCGCGCACCCAATAGCCCACCGCCGCCTCCTCGGTTCCGAGCGGGATGGTCAGATGCGTCGCCTCGGCGATGGAGCGGGCCCACCCGGTGATCCCGGTCCCGGAGGCCACGATGAGCCCGCTGGAGGAATGATCCTCGGCCTCGTCCGCCGTCTCGATCCGATAGCGTGCGGATTGGTGGCTGCGATGCCCGACGAAGATCTCGTTGAGGGCAAACAGCGTCTCGCCGTGGTCGAGGATTGCCCGGACCATGGTGCGACGCTCGATCGCCGCCGCACCGTTCACGCTGGCGGGGAGGAGAGCGCCCAACCGCTCGACGGCGATGCGGGCGAGGATACCGTCATAGAGGTCCGGCGCCGGGTTGATGCCGATGACGGGCTGCGCTCCGAGATACTTCGCCACATTCGCCACGAGCCCATCCTGCCCCACGGCGACGATCACGTCGTTGGGGGCGAAGAGGAAACGGTCGAGATCGGCCCGCCGGACCAGGGCTTGGCGCCACTCGTCAGGAACCGAGGCCCGCGCACGGGCGAGCACGGCGTGGAAACGCTCGTGGCGCTCCACCACGTCCTCGAGCTTCTGCCCACGGCTCTCGAGGAAGAAGCGCGCCTGACCGCTCGTGGCGTGCCGGGCGATCAGGGCCTCGTAATCGGTCTCGCGGATGACGAAGACCGCGCGGTGGGTGAGGGCGGCCATGCCTAGCGCGCCCCCACCATCGGACGGGGCTTGTGAAACTCGCCCATCACGGCGGCGAGGAGGTCGGGCGTCACGCTGACATGCTCGATCGTGTCGAGCTTGCCCGCCAGTTCCTGCGCGGCGAGGCCGAGCAGAACCGCGGGCGGCAGGTCGCGGTAGATCGCGACGCGCTGCGCCTCGGCCAGGACCCTGGCCCCCTCGACGAGGCGGATGCGCTCCGCTTCCGCCATCGCCTCGACGCCTTGCGCCTCGGCGAGACCGGCGGCGCGGCTTCGCGCGTTCTCGGCCTCCTCGGAGATGAGGAGCTTCTCCCGACGCGCCAGTTCCGTGCGCGTGGCGAGTTCGTTCTCGGCGATGGCGCGCTCCTTCTCCACGGCGAGCGCCCGACGGGAGAAGGTCGCCTCGTCGGCCTTCTGCTGAAGCGCTTCGAAGGTCGGGGTCTGCAGGGCGCGTTCGAGCTCGCTCGTCGGCGCGAGGTTGGTGAGCCGCACCGACACCGCCGAGACGCCGATCTCGGCCAGGGACTGGTCCCCCGCCAGAACGGTCTCCAGTCCTTCGCGCAGGGGCTCGGGGCCGGCATCCAGGATGGCGCGCACCGGCTTGCCACCGAGATATTGCAGCACCGCCTGACTGGCGATGCCGGCGATGCGGGCCTCGATCTTCTCGATCGGCTCACCCTGGAGCTTTCCGTTGCGAAGGCCGATGGAGAAATCGATGCGGTTCGCCAACCGCTCGGGATCGACCACGTGCCAGCCGATCGTCCCCTGCACGGCGACGGCCTGGAAATCCTGGCTGCGGCCCCGCACGAACAACGTCATCTCGCGGTCGTCCATCGGCACTTCGGCGATGCTCGACGTCTCGGGGCGGAACCAGAACACGAGGCCCCGGCCGCTCTGCCGGATGCGTCCCTTGCGATAGCGGATGACGTGGCTGCTCGCCTCGCTCCTCAGTTGCGCGATCAGGCCGATATTGCGGATCGTCGCCATGGAAATCCTCCTGTGCGTTCAGCGAGATGGTTGAAATCGGTAGAGTTCGGCCGGCCGGAACGACGTTCCGGCCTCACGCAATCCGGTCGGCGCCAGCCAGCCCCGGTCGAGCATTCTGCGTCGGAAAGCCGGCTTGTTGAGCGTGGTGCCGAGCACCGCCTCGTGCACGTCCTGCAACTGGCGCAGGGTGAAGTGCTCGGGCAGGAGGGCAAAGCCCACATCCGAATAGTCGAGCTTGCCGCGCAACCGCAGGATCGCCATGGCCAGGATGGCGGCATGGTCGAAGGCGAGGGGAAGCGTCTCTCCCTTCGGCGACAGGGCCGTCACCTCTCCGCCCGTCTCGCCCGGCCACGACACCGCGATGGTGACCGGCATGAGGGCCGCCGAGCGCTCCAGCGCCTCAGCGAAGTCAGCCTCCGGCAGAAGAGCCAGATAGGCGACGCTGATGATCCGCATCCGCGGATCGCGGTCGAGGGCGCCGAATGTGTAGAGCTGCTCCAGATGCGCCCTGGCGATGCCGGCCTTCTCCTGCAGGACATGCAGGGCCGCCGCATCGAGGGTCTGGTCGATGCCGACGAAGCCGCCGGGCAGCGCCCAGCGGCCGCCATGCGGAAGCTGGTCCCGCTTCAGCAGCAGCGCCGCGAGCCGGCCCGCGCGCAGTCCCAGCAGGACGAGATCGACGGCGAGGGCAGGGCGCTCGTAGGCGGCGGGATCATACTCCGCCAGGAACTCGGCTTCGGTCACGGGATAGCCTTATATGCTCGATGCATCTTAGTTAGATGCATCGAGCATATAAGGCAAGAGGTGCGTCGCCGGGGTCCAGGGTTCCGGCCTCGTCCGGCGACTGCGTCCGGAAAAGGAATCGGCCACAGAGCTTCCGTCGCCCCAGGCACGAAAAAACCGGCCGTCACCTGAGGTGCGACGGCCGGTTCTTCGGGCCGGAATGGATCGATGCTACAGGTGCGACGGGGTCAGTTCGGCAGCTTGTCGTCGATGCCCTTCACATACCAGTTCATGCCGAGGATCATCGGGTCGGGGGCGGTCTCGCCTTCCTTCACGGCGACGCTGCCATCCTGTTTCAGGACCGGCCCCTTGAAGGGATGGAGCGTACCGTCGGCGATCGCCTTCTTGGAGGCCTCGGCCTTGGCCTTCACGTCGTCGGGCATGTTGGCGAAGGGCGCCAGCACCACCATGCCCTCCTTGATCCCGCCCCAGGTGTCGTGGCTCTTCCAGGTGCCGTCGAGAACGGCCTTGGCCTCGCCGATCACGTAGCCATCCCAATCGTCGACGATGGAGGTGAGCTGAGCCTTCGGGGCGAAGCGCATCTGGTCAGAGGACTGGCCGAAGGCGAACTTGCCCTGCTTCTCCGCCTCCTGCAGCGGAGCGGCGGAATCGGTGTGCTGGGACAGGATGTCGGCCCCCTGCGCCAGCAAGGCCTTGGCCGCCTCGGCCTCCTTGCCCGGATCGAACCAGGTGTTCACCCAGACGATCTTGAGCTTGATGTTGGGGTTCACCGATTGCGCGCCGAGCATGAAGGCATTGATGCCGCTCACCACCTCGGGGATCGGGAACGAGGCGATGTAGCCCACCGTGCCGGTCTTGGAGAGCCTGCCGGCGATCTCGCCGCAGATGTAGCGGCCCTCGTAGAACCGCGCCGAATAGGTCGAGACGTTGGCCGAGCGCTTGTAGCCGGTGGCGTGCTCGAACTTCACCTTCGGGAATTTCTTGGCCACCTTCAGGGTGGGCTCCATGAAGCCGAAGGAGGTGGTGAAGATCAGCTGATGGCCCGAGCGTGCCAGGCTCTCGATGGAGCGTTCGCTGTCCGCTTCGGGCACGTTCTCGAGGAAGCTCGTCTCGACCTTGTCCGGCATGGCCGCCAGCAACGCCTTGCGGCTCTGGTCGTGCTGAAACGAGTAGCCGAAATCGGCCACCGGCCCGACATAGATGAAGCCGACCTTCAGCTTGCCCGCCAGCTTCTCCTGCGCCTGGGCCGCACCGAGCCCCAGCGCGAGCGCCACAGCGACGGCGACCCCCTTGATCATCCCCATATCACCGTCGTCCTCTTCGAAAAGCGCCGTTCAGCGGAACGGCGTGAACACGCGGCCGAGCGAGGCCGGGGCCACCGAGCCGCCCTGTCGTCGCCCCAGGGAGAGCAAGACGAGGGCCAGGATGGTGGCGAGATAGGGCAGGGCCGAGAGGGCCTGGCCGGGCAGCCCGAGACCCGCTGCCTGCGCGTGAAGCTGCAGCACCGTGGCTCCGCCGAACAGCATCGCGCCGGCCATCACCCGTAGCGGGCGCCAGGAGGCGAAGACGACGAGGGCGAGGGCGATCCAGCCGCGGCCGGCGGTCATGGCCGGAGCCCAGAACGGCGTGTAGGCGAGGGAGAGATAGGCGCCGGCGAGACCGGCGCATGCGCCCCCGAACAGCACCGCGAGAAACCGGACCTTGCGCACCTTGAGACCGAGCGCGTGGGTGGAGGTGTGGTCGTCGCCGATGGCGCGGAGCGCGAGACCGGCCCTGGTCCGCCACAGGAACCATGCGATTCCGGCAACGAGGGCGAAGCCGGCATAGACGAACGCATCCTGCCCGAAGAACAGCCGGCCGATGCCGGGAAGGTCGGTGAGGCCGGGAATGGCGAGATGCGGCGCCGATTCCCGCTTCATGCCGACATAGGAGGCGCCGACCAGTCCCGAGAGGCCGAGGCCGAGGATCGTCATGGCGAGCCCGGAGGCGATCTGGTTCGCGGCGAGTACCACGGTGAGGATTCCGAACAGGGCCGACAGAGCGAGGCCGGCGCCCGCCCCCGCCACCGCTCCGGCCAATGTCGAGCCCGTCTCCACGGCCACCGCGAAGCCCGTAGCGGCGCCGAGCACCATCATGCCTTCGACGCCGAGATTGAGCACGCCGGACCGCTCGACCACGAGTTCGCCGAGCGCCGCGATCATCAGCGGTGTCGCGGCGGCGACGATGGTGACGAGCACCATCTGCAGGACGTCGAGAGTCATGGTGCGAGCTTCCTTCGACGCGCCGTCCGTCCAGCCGCCTTGCGGGCCGTCTCTCGCCGAGGACCGCACGGACGGATCATGCGCGCGAGCCGGGCCGACAGGGGTGTCACGCCCGTCACGTCGCCGTCCCCGGCACGAAACGGACGCGGTAGCGCGATAGGGCGTCCGCCCCGAGCACGAGGGCGAGCAGCAATCCCTGGAAGGCGCGGGTGAGGTCGAGGGGCAGCTTGAGGTCGATCTGCGCGCCCTCACCGCCGATGGTCGTGAGCGCGATCACCAGGGCCGCCACCAGGATTCCCACCGGGGAGAGCCGTCCGAGGAAGGCGACGATGATGGCGGTGAAACCGTAGCCCGGCGAGATCGACGGCTGAAGCTGGCCGATCTTACCCGCCACCTCGGCGATCCCGGCGAGCCCCGCCGCACCGCCCGAGACCGCGAAGACCGCGAGCGTCAGGCGGACATCGCTGAACCCGGCGAAACGGGCGGCGCGCGGGCTCGCCCCCACCACCCGGACCTCGAAGCCGAACAAGGTCCGCGCCAGCACGATGGCGGCGACGATCACCGCCGCCAGGGCGATGAGGACGCCGGCATGGAGCGTGTCGCCCTCCATCAGGTAGGGGAGGCGGGCCGCGTCGTCGAAGGTGACGCTCTGGGGAAAGTTGTAGCCCGCCGGGTCGCGCAAGGGTCCGCGCGCCATGTAGTCCAGCAGCAATTCGGCGACATAGACCAGCATCAGGCTCGTCAGGATCTCGGAGACGCCGAGCCAGACCTTGAGCAAAGCCGGGATCAGCGCATAGGCGATGCCGGCCAGCGTGCCCACGGCGAGCATCAGCGGCAGGACCCAGAGGGTGTTCCCCTCCGCCCCGTGCGTCGCCACGGCGATCCAGCCGCCGAACAGGCCACCGACGACGAACTGGCCCTCGGCGCCGATATTCCAGACATTGGCGCGGAAGCAGAAGGCGAGGCCGATGGCGATGAGGGCGAGGGGCGCGGCCTTCAGCGCCACCTCCTGCAGGGACCACACCTCGCTCAACGGCGTGACGAAATAGGTGACGAAGGCGGCGGCCGGCGAACGGCCCATGGCGGCGACCACGATGCCGCCGATGGCGACGGCGACGACGAAGGCGAGGATCGGCGCGAGGCCGTCCATGAGGGGGGAGCGGTTGGTGCGCGGCGACAGGTCAATGCGCATGGGCCATCGCCTCCATCGCCGAGGATGACGGCGTCGATTCGATGCCTCCGCCCCCCATCAGCAACCCCACCGCCTCGCGGCTCGTCTCGCTCGCGGGCACCGCCCGCGACAGCGTCCCGTCATGCAGGACCGCGATGCGGCCGGCGATCTCGAACAGTTCGTCGAGGTCCTGGCTGATGACCAGCAGGGCGGCCCCACGCCCGGCGAGATCGAGCAGGGCCTGCCGGATATGCGCGGCGGCGAGCGCATCGACGCCCCAGGTCGGCTGGTTGACGACGAGGATCCCCGGCTCGGCCATGATCTCCCGCCCCATCAGGAATTTCTGAAGGTTGCCGCCGGAGAGCGTGCCGGCGGCAGGGTCCGGCCCGGCCTTGCGCACGTCGAAGGCGGCGATCACGCGTTGCGCCAAGGCCTTGGCCGCGGCGTTGCGGAGGAAGCCGAAGCGGCTGAGGCCGGCGGTGGCGTGGCGCGAGAGGAGGGCGTTGTCGGAGAGGCTCAGGGTCGGGGCGGCCGCGTGGCCGTTGCGCTCCTCCGGTACGAAGCAGGCCCCGTGGCGGCGTCGCTCGGTGATGCCGAGGCGCCCTGCCGGAACGCCGTCGAGCGTCACCATGCCGGCCTCGGGTGCCGAAGCCTCGCCGGACAGCGCATCGAACAATTCGGCCTGCCCGTTGCCGGCGATGCCCGCGATGCCGACGATCTCCCCGCCCGAGACCGTGAGCGAGATGTCGCTCAGCGCCGTGCCGTGCAGGCCCGACGTCGCCAGCGAGAGATTGGAGAGGACGAGCCGGGGCGCCCCGAGCGGCATGCCGGAGGGCGGCTTCACCTCGCCGACCTGGACGCCCACCATCATCGCCGCCAGCGACCGGGCGCTCTCCTGGCGCGGGTCGCAGGCGCCCACGACCTTGCCGCCACGCAGGATGGTGGCGCGGGAGCAGAGCCGTCGCACCTCGTCGAGGCGGTGCGAGATGTAGAGCAGCGCCCGGCCCTCGTCGCGCAGTCGCTCCAGCACCGTGAACAGGCCCTCCGCCTCCCCCGGCGTCAGCACCGATGTCGGTTCGTCGAGGATGACGAGGCGCGGGTCCTGCAGCAGGCAGCGGATGATCTCGATACGCTGGCGCTCGCCGGCCGAGAGCGACCAGACCGGGCGATGCGGATCGAGATGCAGGCCGTAGGTGGCGCCCACCGTGGACATCTTTTCCCTGAGCGCCTTCGGGCTCATGTCGGGCGGCATCACCAGGGCGATGTTCTCCGCCACGGTCAGGTTCTCGCAGAGGGAGAAGTGCTGGAACACCATGCCGATGCCGAGCGCCCGCGCGGCTTCGGGGTTGGCGAGCTTCACGATGTCGCCGCGATGGGTCACGACCCCTTCGGTGGGTTCCAGAAGCCCGTAGAGGATCTTCATGAGCGTCGACTTGCCGGCCCCGTTCTCGCCGAGCAGGGCATGGATCTCCCCGGCACGGATTTCGAGGTCGACGCCGTCATTTGCCGTGAAGTCGCCGAAGCGCTTGACGATGCCGTAGGCACCGAACAGCGGCGTCGCGCCAATCTGGCCGGCAAGAGCCGGGGTAGCGGGAGCCGGGCTCGGGGTCGCATCCGTCATGAGGGCTGGGTTCCCCGATTCCATAGCGAGCCCATCGGACCACGCCGCCATTGCGGGCCGCGGCGCAGGATCGGGCGAGCACGCAACCCGCCCGCCTTCCTGCCCGCGGCCGCCGTCACGATCCGCTCCGCAGCGCATGGGCGAGGCGGGTATGGGCCTCGCGCAGCTGCCCGGTCTCGATGCCCAGCGGCTGGCCGTCCACCACCCGCCAGCTCCCCGCCACCATCACCCGGTCGGCCCTGTGGGCGCCGCACAGGACCAATGCCGCCAGCGGGTCGTGGGCGCCGGAAAAGCGGAGTTCGTCGAGGGTGAACAGGGCGAGATCGGCCTCGCGGCCCTCCTCGATCCGGCCGATATCGGTCCGGCCGAGGCAGGCGGCCGAGCCCTCCGTCGCCCAGCGCAGGGCATCGAGATGGGTGACGCGCTCAGCGCCGTAGGTCAGGCGGTTGAGCATCAGGGCGTGCCGGACGCCTTCCATCAGGTTGGAATTGTCGTTCGAGGCCGACCCGTCGACGCCGAGCCCCACCGGCGAGCCGGCGGCCTCCAGCTCGCAGGTCCGGCACTGGCCGGAGGCGAGCGTCATATTTGAGGTCGGGCAATGGCACACGCCGACGCCGGCCCTGCCGAGACGGACCACTTCCTCGTCGTTGAAATGGATGCCGTGGGCGAGCCAGGTCCGGCTCTGCATCCAGCCAATCTCCTCGATGTAATCCACCGGGCGCTGGCCGAAGACGTCGAGACAGTATGTGTTCTCGTCCAGGGTCTCGCCGAGATGGGTGTGCAGGCGGCAATCGTAGCGCTCGGCGAGCGCCGCGCTCTCGCGCATCACGCGCTTGGTCACGCTGAAGGGCGAGCAGGGCGCCAGGCCGATCTGCACCATGGCCCCCGGCTTCGGATCGTGGAACAGGCGCAGCACGCGCTCGCTATCGGCCAGGATCGTATCGTCGTCCTGCGTCAGGCATTCGGGCGGCAGGCCGCCGTCGCGCACCGACAGGCTCATGGAGCCACGGGTGACGAAGGCGCGGATGCCGATCGGACCCGCTTCCTCGACCTGGATGTCGACGGCGGATTCGAGGCCCTTGGGAAAGAGATAGTGGTGGTCGCCCGCCGTGGTGCAGCCCGAGAGCAGGAGCTCGGTATAGGCGAGCCGGGTCGCAAGGCGGAACGCGTCGGGGGTGATCTTGTCCCACACCGTGTAGAGGGCCTGCAGCCACGGGAACAACGGCTTGTTCAGCGCGACGGGATGGGCGCGCGTCAGCGTCTGGAAGAAATGGTGATGCGTGTTCACGAGCCCGGGAATGACGACGTGGCGGCTCGCGTCGAAGGTCTCGTCCACGGCTCGCGAAGGCTGCGCTCCCGCCGCGATCCGCTCGACGATCCGCGTTCCCTCGACGACGATGCCCCCGCCCGCATCCTCCGCGAGGATCGCCAGCGGATTGCGGATCCAGACCCGCCTCGGTGTGCCCGCTTCTGCCATCGTGCCCGTCAGTCCCTTCGCCGGAGGAAGGACGGAGCGTTGCCCCGGCCTCGTCACGCCTTGGTGTAAGGTGGACGGACGCGTCCTTCCAGAAGCGCTCCCCGCCGGACGCGAACCTTTCCGACCGGCGCGTTCCTAAGAAAACCTTGCTTCAGAAGACGTGGAACGAGACGCCGGCGAGGAAACTCTTCTCTTCCGTGCCCTTGAAGGTCGCCGTTTCCTGAGCGCCGAACTTGTTCAGCCAGTACTGAAAGCCGATGAAGACATCGACCTTGTTGGGAGTGTCGTAGACGAGCTTGCCGAGGTCGAGGACGAGATTGGTGCGGGAGAGGAATTCGAGACCGGTCTTCGCGTTGAAGGCGAACGCGGTCACGTCGGTGACGCCGCGCCCCTTGGGCAGCACGATGTTGTTGAAGCCCGCGATGCTGAGCGGCAGACCTGTGAAGCTCAGGGGCAGGCTGTAGACGATTTCGAATTCGGGGACCGTGTCGAAGCTGACGTCGCGGTTCGGGTAGGTGTTGAAGCCGTTCCGGTTCCACTCCTTGTAGGCATGGACGGACGCGTTGATGAACCCGGCCGGCACGTCGAAGGCGAAGTTCAGGCCGCCGACCACGTCGCGCTTGCGCGGGCCGAAGGCCGTGTTCTTGGCATTGGCGTCGAAACCATAGGACAGGGAGATGTCCTTGATGATGCCCGGCACCGCGAAGGCCTTCGTGCCGGTGAGCGCATTGAGGCTGAGCGTACCGCGATAGAGGCCGTAGGCTTCCGTGGCGCCATAATCGTATTGCGCGAAGCCTCCCGGCGCGTTGGTGGTGCCGCCGGGGTCCTGCGAGGCGGATTTCAGGATGTCCAGCGTGAAGAAGTTGGTGCCGTAGGCCCAGGCATTGGCATGCGAGATATTGTAGATGTGCTTCGGGATACCGCGCGTGCTGAACGAGCCGTCGGAATTCTGGACCTGCACGCCGGGCTCGGACGACGGAAACTGATAACGGTAGCTGAACTGCGTATCCGAGAAGAGGAAGAACGATCCGGGCGCATCGGGGAGCGGTGCGGGTGCGGGAGCCTTCACGAGGTCGGCGGCGAAAACGGGCGCCGTCACCAGCAACGAGACCACGCCCGCCATCAGCGCTTTCGGGATGCCCGACATGTTCAATCCCTCTTCCGAGCATCGCGCTCATGGGGATCGAAGGCTGCAACCCATATGCCAGGACACGCGAGCCGGAGAGGATGTGCGAATTGGCGACCCGATATGTGCAAATATGCAACAGAAGCGCCGAGGGTACGAGTCGACAACAAATACAGGGGTTCACCGTCCGACCGGCAGTCAATGCACATAGATCGATTCGAACTTGATAGTTTAACAATTCCTCTTCGCCGGCAAGTCATTGAAGATCATGAGGCCCGACCCAACTGGCATCGTTAAAAACGATATAAAAAATTCCGGTACTTTCAAGCGCGACCCGGAAGGCATGGTCTCCCGAATCGACGGCTATAGTGGTCGTCCTGGGGAATGTTGCAGCACCACGCCGGTCTCGATAAGTCTGCTTCTCGCAACACCCTGCATTCACGGCACGAGAAACTGCGCTAGGGTACGACCGCGTCCCTTCGGGTCGTCTTCGTCCCCCACTTCATCGAGAGACCGGTGCCTGCATCACAGACCCGCGCCGAACACCTGGCGGACCAGATCGCGAACGACATCCTGGCCGGCGTTTTCCCACCGGGCCTTCATCTCGATGAGCAGGTCCTCGCCAAGCGCTTCGGCGTGTCGCGAACGCCCGTCCGCGACGCCCTGCGCCTCTTGAGCGGGACGGGACTGATCGACCTGCGTCCGCGCGCGGGCGCCATGGTGCGCAGGATGGCGCTCGACGAACTCGACATGCTGTTCATCGCCATGGGCGAGATCGAAGCCACCTGCGCGCGGCTCGCGACACTGAGCATGGCGCCGAAGGAACGGAGCCAGCTCCAGACCCTCCATCACGGCATGGCCCGGCTGGCGGATGCGGATGACAGGGCGGGCTACATGGCCGCCAACCAGGAGTTTCACGGCCTCCTCTATGCCGGCGCCCATAACAGCGTCGTCGAGGAGATCGCGGTCTCCCTTCGCAGAAGGCTGACACCTTACCGCAAGGCGCAGTTTAAGGCCCCCGGCCGTCTCCATCGATCGCATGCGGAGCATGGCGCCGTCGTTCGCGCGGTGCTGGGGCGCGACGCGGCGGCGGCCAATGCCGCGATGCTGATCCATATGAGCATCGTCGAGGACGTCTTCGAGAGCGTGGATGCCGAGCCGGCGCGGGAGCGCGAAGCCGCTCACGAACGCGATGACGACCGCCGCTCCGCCGTCGAACCGGAAGCGGGGATCGGCAGGCTGGAGCGCTCGAACCGCTGAGCCAGCGCAAGGATTCCACAACCTGGCGCGCAACGACGCAGGATCGCGCATCATTTGGGCGTGTGCCGGAGCTACCGTGCATACATGATCGCAACGACATCGCGACCGAATCGGCACCGCCGCCGGGATTCGAGAACGCGGCATCGGACGATCGGGTGTGCAGGTCATGAGTGTCACGCTCAGCGCGGAACCCGCCGATCTCGGCTTCGATCCCGCCACCACCGCGCTCGTCATCATCGACATGCAGCGGGACTTCCTGGAGCCCGGTGGGTTCGGCGAAACCCTGGGCAACGACGTCTCGCTCCTGCTGGCCGCCGTCGCGCCCTGCCGGTCCGTCCTCGCCGCGGCACGCCGCACCGGGATGCTGGTCGTGTATACACGGGAAGGTCACCTGCCCGACCTGTCGGACGCACCGCCGGCCAAGCTCGAACGGGGTGAGCCGACGGCGCGGATCGGCGCCCCCGGCCCGATGGGCCGCATCCTGATCCGCGGCGAGCCCGGACACGACATCGTGCCGGATCTCGCGCCGTCGGCGGGCGAGATCGTGATCGACAAGCCCGGCAAGGGGGCATTCTACGCGACCGAACTGGGGGCGGTTCTGGCCGAGCGTGGCATTGCCACCTTGCTCGTCTGCGGCGTCACCACCGAAGTCTGTGTGCATACGACGATCCGTGAAGGCAACGACCGGGGCTATCGCTGCGTCGCGCTCGCGGATTGCTGCGCCTCCTACTTCCCGGAATTCCACCGCATCGGCCTGGAGATGATCAAGGCGCAGGGCGGCATCTTCGGCTGGGTCTCGTCGTCGGAGGCCGTCCTGACGGCCCTCGCCACGCCCGGATGACGATCGGCGGGACGGGCTGATGGCGGCGGGACGGGGAGGGTGGACCATGGCAGCGGGATCGGCTTCGGGCGGAACGACAAGCGGGATCGGCGTCTTCCGTCCCAGCCTCTGGGTGCCGGGGGATTGGAACGCCTTCTTCGGCTTCGGCACCAACATCCTGGTGAACCTCCTGGTCCTCACCGGCCTGCTGCGCTTCGTCCTCGGCATGCCCGATGCCATCACCTTCGGGCGCATCCTGCCGGCCATCGGGCTGATGCTGTGCCTCTCCACCGCCTATTACGGCTGGCTGGCCTACCGCCTGGCGAAGGCGACGGGCCGGAGCGACGTCTGCGCCCTGCCATCCGGCATCAGCGTCCCGCACATGTTCATCGTCGTCTTCGTCATCATGCTGCCGATCAAGCTCGCCACCGGAGATCCGGTGAAGGGCTGGGAGGCCGGCCTCGCCTGGGTCTTCATCCAGAGCTTCATCCTGATGATCGGCGGTTTCGTCGCCCCCGTCATCCGGCGGGTCACGCCGCGCGCCGCGCTCCTCGGCACGCTGGCCGGCGTCTCGGTCACCTTCATCGCCATGCGTCCGGCCCTGGAGATGATCACGACACCCGTGATCGGTGTCGTCGCCTTCGCCATCATCCTCCTCGCCTGGTTCGGCGGCTTGCGATATCCCGGCCGGATCCCCGCCGGCCTCGTCGCCATCCTGTTCGGGATGGTGGTGGCCTGGGGGGCCAAGCCGTTCGGCCTCGACATGGGCGGGGTCAGCGGTCCCGGTTTCCTCGCCGCCATCCAGGGAATCGGTTTCTCGATTCCCCTGCCGGCCTTCGGCCACGTCTTCGGCGGGTTCGAGTTCCTCGGCGTGATCCTGGTGACCGCGATCCCGTTCGGCATCTACGATCTCGTGGAGGCCATGGACAATGTCGAGAGTGCCGAGGTCGCCGGGGATGCCTATCCGACCACCCGCGTCCTCACGGCCGACGGCGCCGTCAGCCTGATCGGCTGCATGATGGGAAACCCCTTCATCAACGCGGTCTATATCGGCCATCCCGGTTGGAAGGCGATGGGCGGGCGGATCGGCTATTCGGTGGCCACGGGTCTGGTGATCCTGGCCCTGTGCTGGCTCAATCTCGTGTCGCTGCTCTCCAGCCTCGTACCCGTGGTCGCGATCGCGCCGATCCTCCTCTACATCGGCATGCTCATCGGGGCGCAGGCCTTCCAGGAGACGCCGCATTCCCATGCACCCGCGATCGTGCTCGCCTTCGCGCCGCATCTCGCCGCCTGGGCCAAGACCCTCGTGGACGGCGCGCTGGGCGCGGCGGGCACCAGCGCGGCGGCGGTGGGGCTCGACAAGCTCGGACAGGTGGGCGTGCTCTATGGCGGGCTCGAAGTGCTCGGCGAGGGCGCGATCCTGGGTGGGCTGATCCTCGGCGCCATCGCGGTCTTCATCATCGAGCGCGATTTCGCCAAGGCGGCGGCTTTCTCGGGCGCCGGGGCGGTGATGACCTTTTTCGGCTTCATGCATGGCCCCGCGGTCGGAATCGCGGTGAAGCCCGGCCTGGCCCTTGCCTATCTCATGGTGGCGGGGCTCCTCTACGCAGCGTCCCGCGCCACCGCCGGGGAGCGGCTCATGCCGGTCTCGTCGGCACTGCCAGCGGAATAGAAGAGACAGGGAGACGATCATGGTCGAGATGCCGAAGACCGAACCCGCACCGGGGGGGCTCGACGCCTATATCGACGCTGCCTCCTCGCTCCTGGGCATTCCCCTCGACCCCGCCTGGATCGCGGCAATCGGGGCGAATCTCACGGTGCTTCAGGCCACTGCCGGCCTCGTCGCGGCCTTTCCCTTGCCCGACGAGGCGGAGCCGGCTCCGGTCTTCGTAGCGTGAGCAGCGGAACGCAATGACGAACGACACGATGAACGATCCGAGCACGATGCACGCGGCGAAGATCGCCGGGTCCGTGAGGGACGGGGTGATCGGCGCCCGCGAAACGGTCGAGGCCGTGCTCGCGCGCATCGCCCGGGTGGACACATCGGTGAATGCCTTCACCGACGTGCTGCCCGAGCGCGCGCTGGCCAGGGCAGATGCCATCGATACGGCGCGGAACCGTGGTGAGGCGCTGGGGCCGCTGGCGGGCGTCCCCTTCGCGGTGAAGAACCTCATCGACATCGCGGGCCTGCCGACGCGGGCCGGCTCGAAGATCAACCGCGATCTCGCCCCCGCCGAACGCGACGGCGCCTTGGTGAGACGGCTCGAAGCGGCCGGGGCCATCCTCGTGGGCGGTCTCAACATGGGCGAGTATGCCTATGATTTCACGGGCGAGAACGTCCATGACGGCGCGACCCGCAACCCGCACGATCTCGGCCACATGTCCGGCGGCTCGTCCGGGGGTTCGGGCGGCGCGATCGGCGCGGGCCTCGTCCCGCTGGCCCTCGGCTCGGACACCAACGGCTCGATCCGCGTCCCCGCCGCCTTCTGCGGCTGCTTCGGGCTGAAGCCCACCTATGGCCGGCTGACGCGGGCGGGAAGCTTCCCCTTCGTCGGCAGCCTCGACCATCTCGGGCCGATGGCACGCAGCGTCACCGACCTCGCTTTGTCCTACGATGCCATGCAGGGGGCCGATCCGGACGATCCGGTGGCGACCACCCGCGCGCCCGATCCCGCCATGCCGGGCCTCGATGACGGCATCGGCGATCTGCGCATCGCCGTGGCGGGCGGATACTTCGCGCGTGGCGGTGACCACGAGGCCTTCGTGGCGGTGGAAACCCTCGCCGCATCCCTGGGCGCCAAGCGCCGGGTGGAGATCCCCGAAGCCGCACGGGCGCGGGCCGCCGCCTACCTCATCACCGCCGCCGAGGGTGCGGCCCTCCATCTCGACCGCTTGCGCACCCGCGCCGCCGATTTCGACCCGGCCGTGCGCGACCGGCTCATCGCGGGAGCGATGATTCCGGCTCCCTTCGTCGAGCGCGCGCAGCGCTTCCGCCGCTGGTACCGGGCGGCGATGCTCGACCTGTTCCGCGAGGTCGACATCATCCTGGCACCCTCGACCCCGTGCCGGGCTCCGAAATCGGGCCAGGTCACCTTCGAGCTCGACGGCGTCACGCTGCCGGTGCGGGCGAATATCGGCGTTTTCACGCAGCCGATCTCGTTCATCGGCCTGCCCGTGGTGGCGGTGCCGGTACGGGTCGATGACGGCCTGCCCCTCGGTGTCCAGATCATCGCCGCTCCGTGGCGCGAGGATCTGGCGCTCCGGGTCGCGCGCCACCTGGAGAGGAACGGCGTCGTCTCCGCGCCGCATGCGACCCTGTGAGCGAGCCGATGGACATCGACGCAGCCGACGTGATCGCGGAAGTCGAGGCCGCCTTCGCGGCCTATGAAAAGGCGCTGACCGGCAACGACGTGGCGACGCTGGAAGCCCTGTTCCACGACGATCCCCGGACCATCCGCTATGGCGGGGGCGAGAACCTCTACGGCATGGACGCGATCCGTGCCTTCCGCCGCGCGCGCTCGCCGGCCGGGCTGGAACGGACCCTGTCCGATACGGTGATCACGGCCTATGGGCGGGATACGGCCGTGGCGATGACCCTGTTCCGCCGCGACGGATCGCCCGGCAAGGTGGGTCGGCAAAGTCAGACCTGGATCCGTTTTCCCGATGGCTGGAAGGTCGTCGCCGCGCATGTGAGCGTCATCGACGGATAGGCGCGGAGAGCCCTGGCCTGCCTCTCTCGCGGAGACCGCGTAGGAGAGCGAGCGTCAGCGACGTGCGGGGCGGTAGCGCCTGCTCACGTCTCCTGAGGCGTCGTCTCGGTCACCACGCGGCGCAGGCGACCCTTGCGCTTCTCGTACTGGAACATCGAGGTCAGGGTCGGATCAGCCGGATCCGATGCCGGGCTCATCGGCGCCAACTCGGGCGCCGGCGCAGGCTCGGGGGCCGGTGCAGGCTCGACCGCCGGGGTGGGAGCCCTCCGTTCGAGCGCGAGGCGCACCACCTCACGGTCGCGCAGAATGATGGCCGCAATGGCGTTGTCGGCGGCCATCGTCGCGCTGGCGCCGTCGGTGAACGTGATCGGCAGGGTCGCGGTGGTCGTGGCCGAGGATTCGAGCACATCGAGCCCGAGCCCCACGAAGGAGGCCGCAAAACCGAAGGGCGACGGCAGGGCCTTGGTCGTCGTGGCGAGCGCGCCTTGGAGACCGCGCACGATGTCGCCGCTCCAATGCGGCTCCGTCGCCGGGTCGGTCGGCAGGCCGAGATCGGAAAGATCCTCCACGCCACGGATATCGCCGTTGGGAAAGCGAAACACGCCGTTGTCGTAGGTGGCCACTCCCTCGCCGAAGGAGCCCGCCGTGATCCGAATATCCGTCATCGTGCCGTCCTGGCGGACGTCGACCGCCGCCATCGCCCGAACCTACGCAGCCATGTGTCCGAAACAGGGCGTCGCCTCAGACGGCCGGCGCGGGCGCCGTACCATAGGCCTCCGCCATCTCGGCGATGGCATCGAGCTTGGCATGGAGCGCCGACCAATCGTCCCGCTCGGCAATCGGATCCCACAGCGCCTCGACCTCTTCGATCAGCATCGTGCAGGGCTCGCGCCGCGCAAAATACGGATGATCGAGCCGGATTCCTTCCGCCGGGGACAGGGAAGCGAGGCTGGTTCTGACGGGGGCGAAATCCTCGCGCTCGTAGAAGGCGGAGGAGGGGCTCGCCGCCGCACGGTCGGTGCTGGCGAGGCCGCCATACCAGTCGAAGAACGTCTGCTCGAACGGCGCCCGGCTCTTCGCCAGGAAGCCCCAGAAGGCGGCGACGAACCGGTGCAAATCCGCCTCGTCCGCCGGCTTTGCCAGGCCCAGCCGGGCGAGGAGGGCCTCGGCGAAGGCATCCTGAAGGCTCGTCCCGAAGACCTTCAGCGCGCCTTCGAGGGCTTCGCGGTCGGCGAGCGGCATCAGGCATTCGGCGAGCCGGCTGAGGTTCCAGAACAGCGCCTCGGGCTGCCGGCCGAAACTGTAGAGCCCTTGAACGTCGAAATAGGCGGCGGTGAAGCTCGGATCACTGGCGGGCGCGAAGCGCCACGGGCCGTAATCGAAGCTTTCGCCGGTGACGTTGATGTTGTCGGTGTTCAGCACCCCATGGACGAAGCCCGCCGCCATCCACTGGGCGCCCGTGCGGGCGACCCTGCGGCAGACCTCCTCCAGGAAGGCGACGGCGCGGGGCCCGGTCTCCTCCCGCCACGCGTCGGGCAGGTAGGTCCCCACCGTGTAATCGAGGAGTTTCTGGATGTTGTGCGGCTCGTCCAGCGCGAGCAGGCGCTGGAAGCTGCCGATGCGGATATGGGAATGGCTCAGCCGCACCAGGACGCTGGACCGGGCGGGGGAGGGCTCGTCGCCGCGCTCCAAGTCTTCGCCGGTCTCGATCAGGCTGAAGGTCTTCGAGGTGTTGACGCCCAGGGCCTCGAGCATGGAGGTGGCGAGAATCTCGCGCATGCCTCCCTTCAGGGTGAGGCGGCCATCGGCGGTGCGCGACCATGGTGTGGTGCCGCTGCCCTTCGTCGCGAGATCGAGGAGACGCCCATCCACGAGGTCGTGAAGCTGCGCGAACAGGAAGCCGCGCCCGTCGCCGAGATCGGGGTTGTACGAGCGGAACTGGTGGCCGTGATAGCGCAGCGCCAGCGGCTGGGGCAGGCTACCGGGTAGCGGCTGGAAACGGCCGAAATGCGCGATCCACGACTCGTCGGACAGACCGTCGAGCCCCACCCGCGCCGACCAGGGCCGGTTGCGATAGCGCAGGATCGTCTTCGGGAAATCGGCGGCGGCGACGACGTCGTAGAAGTCGGTGCCGAGTTCCATGTGCTTCGCGGCGGTGCGGGGTGATGGCATGGGCGAGCGCGGGTTCCTGCGATGGAGGCCGGACTCTAGCGAGAGCGGCGCTGCGATGACAGCCACCCCAGATGACGCGAGCGCCTCTCGGGGGAGAGTCATGACCCCTCGAACCGGCGCTGCTCCGCGCGGCTCGCCAGAATGACGACCTTGCCGGGAAACCGTTCGATCAGAGCGAGGTTCCTCGCCCGCCTCTTGCGGTTCCAGGTCCAGACGTAGCGCAGGAACTCCATATCGAGCCGCTCCGGGCAACCGAGCGCCGCATCCGGCCGGACCCGGCCGTAGCTCGCCGCCAGCCGGCGGATCACCCGCGCCATCGTGAGCCAGGCCGGAAGATCGAGATAGACCAGTGTGTCCGCCGCCTCGAAGCGCGGCCCGATCGTGTCGGTGTAGTTCCCGTCGATGATCCAGCGCGGAAGGGCGGCGAGACGCTCCACCTCGGCGCGGAACGCCTCGGCCGGCACGGGCTCCCAGCCCGGACGGAAATAGGCCTGATCGAGATGGAAGACGGGCAGGCTGCGGGCGGAGCCCAGGCGTCTCGCCAGGGTCGATTTCCCGCTGCCCGGCGGCCCCATGACGATCACGCGCTGCATGCGGACCTGCTTAGCCGATGAGCGGTCGCCGCCGCCAGAGTGTGCGTCGCGCTACCGCTCCCGCCCGATCGTCGCCTCGATCTGTCCGTGCGGTTCGTCGGTGGGCAGGAACACAGCGTTCGGGTTGTCGAGGCCGAAAGGCGCGAGGTTGATCGGGATGTAGTGCTTGTTGGGCATGGCGAAGGCGATCTCGGCGATCTCCGGGATCGCGGCCAGGACCGCCTCGCCCATCCGGTACATGCTGTCCTGGACACCGTAGCTGTACGTCGTGCCGAACACCGCGATGAGGGTCGCCAGCACCTGGGCGTTGGCGGCAGCATAATCGGCCGGGATGCCGGCCCAGGTCCAGGTCGCGTCCATGCTCGTCGCGGCGATGCGGTCGCTGGTATCCGGCAGGGTACGGTATTGGTCATCGACGAAATCGGCCCAGCCGGACTGGGTCGTCTTCATGAAGGTGTAGCCGCGCAAGCCGGATTTCAGCACCGACCCGGCGCGGTTCGCCGTGAGCTTGACGAAGCCGACGCCGTTGCCGTCGAGGGTGAAGGTATGGCCATGCGGCACGCCCGCGATGGCGTGGCGCAGCCAGCGCGTCTCTCGCGCCTCGATCACGACCTCCTCGACCTGTGGATAGGCGTCGAGGAAGACCGATGCCACGGCGCCGGCGAACGCTTCCTTCTCCGCCGTGAGATGCTTCGCCGCCGTGACGTTGACGATGTTCTTGACGCTGTCGGTGGCGACGCAGGCCCGGTTGTCGCCCGCCGTCCAGGCACGGTCGAAACCGCCCTTCATCAGCACCTTCACGTCGAGTTCGCGCGGGGTATGGTGGTCGCCGTCGCGGGCCAGCCGCATCACCCGCACCCGTCCCTTGCCGTAGGTCGACGCCGTCAGGGCCATGATCGGTTCCTTCTCGTTTGCCTCAGGCCTCGGCCGCGTGGGCGATGCGGGTCGCCTCCGAACGTGCGGATGCCGCATCGCCAAGGCCGTTGAAGAACAGATTCAGCACCACCGCCGCCACAGCCGCGAGCAGGATGCCGGATTCCAGCAGCGGATGCAGCGCATGCGGCATATGCTTGAAGAAATTCGGCGCCACGAGAGGGATCAGGCCGAAGCCCACCGATACGGCGACGATGAAGAGGTTGTTGCGGTTGCGCGCGAAATCGACCGCGCCGAGGATGCGTGCGCCCGTGGCCGCCACCATGCCGAACATGACGAGGCCCGCGCCGCCCAGGACGCATTGCGGCACCGCTTCCACCAGGGCTGCGAGCTTCGGGATCAGGCCCAGGCCGAGCATGATGAAACCACCCACCACCGCCACGTAACGCGAGCGCACGCCCGTGACCCCGACGAGGCCGATATTCTGCGAGAAGGAGCTGTAGGGGAAGGTGTTGAACACGCCGCCCAGCAGCGTGCCGAGCCCGTCGGCGCGCAGGCCGCGGCCAAGCCGCTCCTCATCGACCGGGTCGTCGGTGATCTCGGCCAGGGCCAGGAACATGCCGGTCGATTCGATCATCACCACCACCATCACGAGACAGAGCGTGAGGCTCGCCACGAGATCGAATTTTGGCCAGCCGAAGGCGAAGGGACGCACGATGTCGAGCCAGGGGGCAGCACCGACGCGGGTGAGGTCGACGAGGCCGAACGTACTCGCAGCCAGCATGCCGGCGACGATCCCGATGAGCACCGAGGCCGAGGCGACGAAGCCCCTGGCGTAGCGCGTGAGGAGAAGGATCACCGCCAGGACGAAGAGCGCGATGCCGAGATAGAGCGGCGCGCCGTATTGCGGGTTGCCGACGCCCCCGCCGGCCCAGTTCACGGCGACCCGCATCAACGAGACGCCGATGACGAGGATGATCGTGCCGGTCACGACGGGAGGAAACAGCGGGAGCAGCCGGCCGACGAGCGGACCGGCCAGGAACGCGAACAGGCCGGAGACGATCACCGCCCCATAGATACCCGCGAGGCCGAGATCGGGGTTGGTGCCCATGGCGACCATCGGCGTCACGGCCGCGAAGGTGACCCCCATCATCACGGGCATGCGGATGCCGATCCCGGGCATGCCCCAGGACTGGACCAGGGTGGCGAGACCACACGCGAAGAGATCCGCGCTCACGAGGAGCGCGACCTGCTCCGGTGCCAGACCCAGGGCGCGTCCCACGATGAGCGGCACCGCCACGGCACCGGCATACATGACGAGGACATGTTGGAGGCCAAGGAGGACCAGAGCGGCCGGCGCGACCTTTTCGGGAGGGCGCTCCATTCCCGGCAACGGATCGGTCGTGGAGGGAGAGCGTTCGATCACGGTCAAGGCTCCTTCCATGGACCCGCCGCACGGCCCGCGCACGGCTCACCCATTTCGAGGAACACCCGCAAGCGATGTGCCAGCGAAACGACCCTCGGCAGGGATGCAAAGTCGGCGATCGTCCGCCCGCATTCACACCCATTCGCCTTACACTCGCTCGCCCGGGCCCCGATCGTTCTGGCCCGTTGCCTGCTATGAACGGGCGAGGGCCTATCCGGGACGAACAGCGGAGCGACGTGCCCCGGAGACGAGGGATGCCATGAGTTCTCCTGCCGCCCTCGATCTGACGGACCTCAATGCGGCGACGGTCGCGGACTTCGTGTCCGCCCTCGGCGCGGTGTTCGAACACGCCCCTTGGGTCGCCGAGGCTGCAGCCGGCCGGCGCCCATTCGCCACGGTGGCGGAGCTGTTCTCCGCGATGCGGGGCATTGTTGAGGAAGCCTCGGACGAGGATCGTCTCGCACTCCTGACCGGCCATCCCGAATTGGCGGGCCGGGCCGCGCGATCCGGCGACATCGCTGCGGATTCGGTCGCAGAACAAGCATACGCCGGTCTCGACCGGCTATCAGGTGCCGAATACGCCCGGTTCGAGGCCCTGAACGCGGCCTATTCCGATACGTTCGGCTTTCCCTTCATCCTCTGCATCAAGCGACACGGCCGCGCCTCGCTGCTCCGCACGTTCGAGCAACGTCTGGCCTCGACGCCGGCGATGGAGCGGGCGACAGCAGAGGAGGAAGTGTTCCGGATCGCCGCGATCCGCCTCGATGCTCTGGTGAAGGGGGAGGGGAGGCTGCGCACGACCGGCCGCGTCTCCACTCACGTCCTCGACACCGCTTCCGGCAGGCCGGCGGCGGGGGTCGCGGTGTCCCTGTACGAATGGGTTTCCGACGACAGGGCCGCCCTCGTGGCCAGCACGGTGACGAACGCCGATGGACGCACCGACGCGCCCCTCATCGGCGGGAGGCCGGTGCCGATCGCGGCCTACGAATTGCGGTTCGGCATCGGCGACCATTTCCGGCGGACGAATCCCGGACTACCGGAACCGCCCTTCCTCGATATCGTCACTCTGCGCTTCGGGGTGAGCGACCCGGAGGGTCACTACCACGTCCCGCTGGTGGCGAGCCCCTGGAGCTACCAGACCTATCGCGGGAGCTGAGCTCGTCCGTGGAGACGGTGAGTCGCAGATCCCGCGAGGGAGTGCCCCGGTCAGGCGGCGCGGATCGTCGCGAGGAAGCGGCCGAGTTCGACGTTGAGATGCTCGGACTGGCGTGACAGTTCCGATGCCGCGCCGAGCACCTGGCTGGCCGCTGCTCCCGTCTCCTCGGCGGCGTCCGCCACGCCCACGATGTTCACCGTCACCTCGCTCGTGCCGGTAGCGGCCTGGGCCACGTTGCGAACGATCTCCTGTGTCGCGGCGCCCTGCTGCTCCACGGCGGCCGCGATCGACGTCGAGACGCCGCTGATTTCCTGGATTCGCGTGGTGATGCCGCCGATCGCCGAGACCGCCTGATCCGTCGACCTTTGCACCGAGGCGATGTGCCCGCCGATCTCTTCGGTCGCCCTGGCCGTCTGGTTGGCGAGCTCCTTGACCTCCGCCGCGACCACGGCGAAGCCGCGGCCGGCCTCGCCGGCGCGCGCCGCCTCGATCGTGGCGTTCAGAGCGAGGAGATTGGTCTGGGCCGCGATCGAGGTGATCATCGTCACCACATCGCCGATCTTCAGCACCGCCGAGTTGAGATCCTTCACGAAGGTCGTCGTCCGGGCAGCCTCCTGAACGGCGGCATGGGACATGTCGGCCGAGGCGCTGACCTGACGGCCGATCTCGTGCACCGACGAGCCGAGTTCCTCGGCCGCGGCCGCCACGGTGGTGACGTTGGACGCGGCCTGATGGGCAGCCGCGGCGACGCTGGTGGATTGCGCAGCGGTCTCCGTGGCGGTGCCGGCCATGCTCTGGGCTGTCGCCTGCAGTTGCGTCGCCGAACTCGTGACGCTCTGGATGATCCCGCCGACCGCGGCTTCGAAACCGTCGGCCATGGATCGCATGGCCGACTTGCGCTGTGCTTCCGCGCCGGCCCGGGCCAGTGCGGTCTCCTCCTCCAGAGCCTTCATGCGCAACAGGCCGTCCTTGAACACCTGCACGGCATCGGCGATGCGCCCGATCTCGGTCCGGGCCTTCTGGTGCGGGATGGTCACGGAGAGGTCGCCCGCAGCGAGGGTCTGCATCGGCCGCACTACGGAATCGATCCCTCCGGTGACGCCCCGGATGATGACGAGGGCGGAGAGCACGGACAGCACGACGGCGACGACGATGGCGGAGATGCCTAGGGTCCGGGTCTGCTCGAACACTTCCTTGCTGCGCGCCTGTGCCATATCCGCACCGACATTATTGAGGTTCACGAGTTTCTCGAGGGCCTCCGACACGCCCCGGCGGATGGCGAGCCCCTTGGTCTCGTACAGGGCGAAGGCCTGAGCTTTCTCTCCGCTGCGGGAGAGATCCATGATGGCGTCGCGCACCACGGCGAATTTCGCGGCCTCACGGGTATACGCGTCGTAGAGGTCGCGCTCCCCGGGGGACGCAATCATCGTCTCGTAGGATTTCTTCTTCTCCTCGAGCTTCTTTCCGAAACGGACGAGGTCGCCCTCGATCGTGGCCTGCTTCTGCGCATCGGTCTCCTGGGCATGGCGCAGGATGACGGCGCTGTTTCTCGCCGTGAGTGTATCGATCTCGCCAAGTACACGGATACTGGGGAGCCAGTTGGTCTCGATGTGGAGTGCCTGTTCACGCATGCGCAGGGTGCCCAGAATCCCGAGCAGCCCCAATCCCATGATGAAGACGGTGAGTATCGAGAAAGCCACGATGAGCTTCGTGCGAATGGGGAGAGCCTGGAGCGTCACAACGAACCTCATCAAGACCACCATCCGGTCATTCGGTGGGGCGATCGAATGTCGACACTCCCTCGGAATCCTTAAGGTTCACTTTTGATTGCTTCGTCTCTTCCTCATCCCTTCGCGACACATGTATTCTTCTGTCATCGTCAGAGATCTGCAGGGCGATGCCCAATCCGGCCGTGCCTCGCCCCATGTCCCCATTCGTCCGAAACAGGACAATCGCGCATTGGGATCTGTTCCGGCATGCGGATTGCACTGCATTGACTTCCGTTTGACGTGCCGACAACCAATCACCGTGAGACATTCAACCGTGGCAGCACGACCGATGACACGCTTCTTCACCGTTACTCTCGCGGCCGGTCTTGTGATCGCATCCGCGAGCCTCGCTGTCGCGCAGAGCTACGGCGCCCCCTCGGGCCGCGACGCCGCCACCGCACCGGGCGGAACGGAAGGCGTGGCCGGTCCTCGCAACGAAGCCGAGGCCATCCGGAGCGGCGATGCCGTTCCGGTGCCGCAAGGTGCGGGGGGCATTCGGGCCGATGAGCCGAAAGTGCCGCCCCACGCCCCTCACACGCATCCGTCCCCGCGCCCCTGATTGCGCCGTTGGCGCAACGGGCTCGGAGCGTCGACGACGCCAAGCCCCCATCCGACCACATTCCCCTTGCATAGGCGGATTGGAACGGTGCCGGGCGCACCGGCAACGATACGGGGATCTCGGATGGGCGTTGCTGCAGCGGAGAAGCGGGTTTCCGAGCCCGATGCCGGGCACCTCCCCGCCGTCGCCTCCGCCCTTCGGACCATCGAGACCGAGCGCGAGGGCCTGCGCTGCCTGATGGAGGCCATCGGCAACGGGCTCGGCGCGGCCTTTTCCGAGGCCGTCGCCCGAATCTCCGACGCGAAGGGCCGGGCCATCCTCACCGGCATGGGCAAGTCCGGCCATGTCGGCCGCAAGATCGCCGCGACGATGGCCTCCACCGGCACGCCGGCCCTCTTTGTTCATCCAGCCGAGGCCAGCCATGGCGATCTCGGCATGATCCAGCCGGAGGACGTCGTCGTCGCCCTGTCCTGGTCGGGCGAAACGACGGAACTGGCCAACATCATCGGCTATGCGCGGCGCTACCGGGTCGGCCTCATCGCCATCACGGCGAATGCCGGCTCGACCCTCGGGCGGGAGGCCGATATCTGCCTGACCCTGCCCAAGGCCCGCGAGGCCTGTCCCAACGGGCTCGCGCCGACGACCTCCACGGCGATGCAGCTCGCCCTGGGCGACGCCCTCGCCGTCGCCTTGCTCGAGGCCCGCGGCTTCTCAGCCCGCGAATTCGGCATCTACCATCCCGGCGGACGCCTGGGAGCCTCGCTCCGTCAGGTCCGCGAGGTGATGCATGCGGGCGACCAGCTGCCGGTGGTCCGGCGCGGCACGGGCATGCGCGCCGCCATCGCCGAGATCGACGCCAAGGGATTCGGATCGGTGGTGGTGGTGGAAGAGGACGGCCGCCTCGCCGGTATCCTCACCGACGGCGACCTGCGCCGCAACGTGTTCAGGGCCGATCTCGACGGCCTCGTCGTCGAGGCGCTGATGAGCGTCCGGCCGCGCACCGTGAGCCCGGAGACCCTTCTCGCCAAGGCCCTGGAAATCCAGGAATCGATGAAGATCACCTCGCTCATCGTCGTGGAGAACGAGCGCCCCGTGGGCCTCGTCCATTATCACGACCTGCTGCGGGCCGGGGTCGCCTGACCACGGGCCTTTCCTCCGCGAAGACCGGAGCGTATCCGCCCCCCGGTCTTGGGGCACGGCACTCGCACATCTCGCGGGCAGCAAGGGTCCCCTCTCTTGGAAGGCAGGGTGATCGCATATGCCGATTTACTCGTCGAGAAATTGAAACGCAGCACCCCGTCATCCCGGGGCCGCGCAGCGGAGCCCGGGATCCAGAAACACAGGCGGTGCAGGACTTTGCACCGTCAGCGGATCTGGATTGCACGCCTCTGGCGCGGCCCTCCGGGTCCGGGCTCGCCTCTGGCGACCCGGAATGACGGCGCGGTACCATATGCGATGGCCCTGCCCGGAAGGAGAGGGACAGGGTGAGGTATGTGACCTCTCCGGAGATGGACCACACCTCACCCCAGCCCTCTCCTTCCAGGAGAGGGAGCCCGTCGCGCCTCATGTCGAACCCGCCAGGATCAAGGGAACGGATGTCGAGCAGATGTGTGACCCATTAGAGTCTTGGGGTGAGAGCGGGAACCGAGCTGGGTCGCCCCGGCATCACACCGTCAGGCAGTCGAGGATAGGCTCCAGCATCCCGTCGATCACCCCACGCGCCGCCTCGGCCGGCCCCAGCGCTCCGTCGAGGGCAAGCCGCGCGAGACCATGGACCACGGACCAGCAGGCGACGGCCTTCGGGTCCGGGGCGGTATGATTGGAGACCGCCGGTAGTCCGCCATCCTCGAAAGGGGTTCCGGCCACCGCCGCTTTCAGGAGCCCGAATGCACGACCGGCGGCCGCCGCGTAGGCCGCGTCGCCCGTATTGATCCGCGCACAGCGCCACATCGTGTCGAACTCGGCCGGATGGTCGAGGGCGAAGCCGATATAGGCCCGGCCCTGGCCGCGGATGCGCCTGTCGCGGTCGGTCGCGGTGGAATCGGCAGCGGCCAGCGCGTCGCCCAGCATCCGGAACCCCTCCGTCGCCACGGCGGTGAGTAATCCGCGCGCATCGCCGAAATGATGCTGCGGGGCCGCCGGCGAAACGCCCGCGCGCCGCGCCGCCTCCCTCAGGGAAAATCCATCGATCCCGCGCTCTCGCAGGATGGCCGTCGTCGCATGGATCAGGGCGGCCCGCAGATCGCCGTGATGGTAGGCAGCAGCCTCGGTCGTTCCGACGTCCTTCGACGACTTGACAGTGTCAAGATGCTTATCCATGCTCGATCTATACGATGTCAAGATAAGGATGGGCAAGACGTGATCCCCGCAGCCAGCCTGTTCTCCCTCTGCAGCACGATCGCCCTGTTGGGCTGGATCGCCCTCGCCATCGCGTTGTTCGCTCCCCGTCTCCGAAGGGCTACCTGGATCGGCACCGGCCTCGTCCTGCCGGCATTCCTGGCGGTGGCCTATCTCGGTGCCCTGGCGGCAGGGTTGGCAGGCGGCGCGAAAGGCGGCTTCGACTCCATCGAGGCGGTCCGCGCCCTGTTCGCGGACGATCATGCACTCACCGCCGGCTGGATCCATTATCTCGCCTTCGACCTCTTCGTCGGCACCTGGATCGCTCGCGCCGGGATCGGAGCGGGAATCTCGCCGCTGCTGCTCCTGCCCTGCCTCGTCCTCACCTTTCTGGTCGGCCCGGCCGGTCTCCTCCTCGCCCTCGTCATCGGATTCAGCACCGGCAGGCTCGGCCTGGAGACCCGGACATGATCCCCTTCACCCTCGGCGGAGACGCTCCCCACCCCACGGCACTCGCCCGGCTTCGGGCGGACGATCCCGTCCTCACCGCCTTCGGCCTCGCCTGTCTGTTGACCGGCGCCGTCACCCTGGCACTCCCCCTGGTCGATGGGCGGCTCATCGATGGCGGCTTTGTCTGGGCGAAGCCCGCGAAGTTCTTCGTTTCGGTCGGTGTGTACGCCCTGACCTTCGCCTGGTTCACCGGCTACGTCCGGCCGGATCGGCGCCGCTCCCGCTCGCTGCGCGCCGGCCGGCTCCTGATCATCGTCGCCGGCGGGTTCGAACTCGGCTACATCACTCTGCAGGCGGCGCGGGCCGAGGCCTCGCATTTCAACGACGGCGATCCGCTGCACGCGTCCCTCTACGCCCTGATGGGGATCATGGCGCTCACCCTGCTCGCTGCCAAGATTCCCCTGGCCGTCGCGGTGGCGGTCCGGCCACGTCCCGGCCTTGAGCCGAGCCTGCGCCTGGCCGTCCTTCTCGGCCTCGCGACGACGGTGATCCTCGGGGCCGCCACCGGCATCGCCCTCAGCGTCAACCACGGCCATGCGGTCGGCCCGACCGGTGCGAGCCTGCCCCTGCTCGGCTGGAACCGGGCGGGCGGCGATCTGAGGGTCGCCCATTTCCTCGGCATGCATGGGGAACAGATCGTGCCCCTCGCAGCCGCCGGCTTCATCGCCCTCGGCTTGCCGAGGCGACGGATGCTCGTGACGCTGGCGGCCTGCCTCCTCTGCATTGTCGTCGCGGGTGCCTGGGTCCAGGCTGGTCGGGGCCTCGCCTTTCCCTTCTTTTGACCGCGTCCTTCCCACCGCGATGACGTCGGCAGCGCTTTGAGGCGGCGGCGCGCTCGCCTATGGTCGGGGGAATGCCACCCGTGCTCCGCCCCGTCCGCCGCCTCGACCCGATCCTCGTGGACCGCATCGCCGCGGGCGAGGTGGTGGAGCGCCCGGCCTCCGCCGTGAAGGAACTGGTGGAGAACGCCATCGATGCGGGCGCCACCAGTATCGAGGTGACGATCGAGGCGGGGGGCCGCCGGCTGATCCGCGTGGTGGATGACGGCGCCGGCATGAGCGCCGACGATCTCGCCCTCGCGGTGGAGCGCCACGCCACATCGAAGCTTCCCGGCGGCGACCTGACCCGCATCGATTCCCTCGGCTTTCGCGGCGAGGCGCTGCCCTCCATCGGGGCTGTGGCCCGCCTCTCCCTCACCAGCCGCACCGCCGAAGCCGAGAGCGGATCGACCCTGGTGGTCGATGCCGGGATCAAGGGCGAGGTCCGTCCCGCACCGAGCCCGCGCGGCACGCGGATCGAGGTGACGGACCTATTCTCGGCGACGCCGGCACGGCTGAAATTCCTCAAATCCGACCGCGCCGAGGCGCTGGCCATCGCCGATGGGTTGCGGCGTCTCGCCGTGGCGCAGCCGCGGATCCGCTTCGCCCTCCGCTCCGAGAGCGGCAGCCCCCTGGTCTTTTCCGCCGAGACCGGCGACGACGCCGACCTGCGCCGGCTCACGGCGGTGCTGGGGCCGGATTTCGGCGCGAGTTCCGCCCCCCTCCAGATGGCGCGCGAGGGCTTCGCCCTGTCCGGCCATATCGGCCTGCCGAGCTACCATCGCGGCGCGGGCAACCAGATCCACTTCACGGTCAACGGCCGCCCGGTGCGCGACCGCCTGCTGCTGGGCGCCGTGCGCGGGGCCTATGCCGACACGATGAGTTCGGACCGTCATCCGGTGCTCGGCCTCGCCATTACCTGCGATCCCGCCCTCGTCGACGTGAACGTCCATCCCGCCAAGACGGAGGTGCGCTTCCGCGAGCCGGGCCTCGTCCGCGCCCTCATCGTCAGCGCCATTCACGAGACCCTGCGGCAGGTGGGAGCGCGCAACGCCAGCACGGGGGCCGCCCGCACCCTGGACGCCCTGCGGCCGGGCCATCCCTCATCGACGATGCGGCCTGCAATGACCGCACATTCTGGACGTGGCGCCTGGTCGGGCAGGGCGGCGCTTCCGCCGGGCCTGCTCTCGTTCGGCGCGCCGGCCGGCCTCGCGCCGGCATCGTCCTTCGGTGCGCGCGGGGGCCTGTTCGAGGCCCCGCAGGCGGCGTTCGATCGGTCCGGGGCAGGGTTCGAGGACCCAGGGTTCGAGGAAGCCGGGCAGGCGCTGTTCTCCGGCGATCTCGCGCCACCGGGCGCCGATATGCGCGAGCCGGAGGTGGAGCCCCTGCCGGACGATCACCCGCTGGGTGCCGCCCGCGCGCAGCTCCACGAGACCTACATCGTCGCCCAGACCCGCGACGGGATCGTCCTCGTCGACCAGCACGCGGCCCATGAGCGCCTCGTCTACGAGCGGCTGAAGCGCGAGCGCGCCGCCGGCGGCATCGCCCGCCAGGGCCTCCTGATCCCGGACGTGGTGGAGATGGCGCCCCAGGACGCCGAGCGCCTCGTCGCCGCCGCACCCGACCTCGACCGCCTCGGCCTCACCCTGGAGGCTTTCGGCACGGGTGCGGTCCTGGTGCGTGAAATGCCGACGGCGCTGGCCGGTGCATCCACCCGCCGCCTGCTGGAGGACGTTCTGGACGCCCTCGACGCGAGCGGGCTGGAGGAGGGCAGCGCGGACGGCACCGAGGGCGGTCCGCTCGGGCGGCGTCTCGACGCGATCCTCTCGCGCATCAGCTGTCACGGCTCGGTCCGCGCCGGCCGGCGCCTGCGCCCCGAGGAGATGAACGCGCTCCTGCGCGAGATGGAGGCCACCCCGTTCGCCGGCACCTGCAACCACGGCCGCCCGACCTTCGTGGAACTGAAGCTCCAGGATATCGAGCGGCTGTTCGGCCGGCGCTAGAGCGCTCTCCGCCGAAGTGGATGCCGGTTCGGCGAAAAAGAGCGCGGCAAAACAAAGGCCTGGAGATGTGCCCCGGCCCAACGTGGTCGGGCGCAGCTCTAGGGAGCGGCGCCGGTTCATCGGTCCTCAGGCGGTCGGCAGGGCGGAGGCGGCGTCGAGCGCCCCGGCGAGGGCCTTCTCGCGGGCCTCGGGACCGAGGGCGATCCCCTCGGCGATGACGAATTCCGGGTTGGTCACGCCGATGAAGCCGAGGACGACCCGCAGATAGGTCTCGGCATGCTCCGCCGAAGCCGTCGGCGACCCCGCCCCGTAAAGGCCGCCGCGCGACACGGCGACGATGATGCGTTTCTCAGGCACGAGGCCGACGGCGCCGCTCTCGGTGTATTTGAAGGTCTGGCCGGCCACGAGGATGCGGTCGATCCAGGCCTTGAGCTGGGTCGAGATCGTGAAATTGTAGAGCGGCGCGCCGATCACCACGATGTCGGCGGCCAGGAACTCCGCCAGCACCGCGCGGCCGAGGGCGACGTCGTTCTGGATGTCCGGCGTGTTGGTCGCATTGGGCTGATGGCCCGCGAGATAGGCGCCGGAGAGATGAGGGATCGGCGTGGCAGCCAGATCGCGATAGGTCGTCACGAGGTTCGGTGACCCTGCCTGAAGGCGGGCGACGATGGCGGCCGAGACCGCGCGGCTGACGGAATGCTCGCCCAGGATGCTGCTGTCGATGTGCAGAAGGTTCATGTTCGATCCTCGGTATCAGAAATATACCGAGGCGCTATAGAGTACCGGAGCGGCGCTCGCGCAAGGAGGCACATTGGTGGAACCCGGTCACAGCGACGTAACCGAGGCACAGGCCTCTCACCGCCCCGGCGATTGCCGGCTGGTCGGTACGGTGCTGGCGCGCGTCGGCGACAAATGGAGCATCCTCGTGGTGATGACGCTCACGGACGGGCCCCGGCGCTTCAACGAGTTGAAGCGGATCATCGGCGGCATCTCACAGCGGATGCTCACCTTCACCCTGCGCGGCCTGGAGCGAGACGGCCTCGTTTCGCGCACGGTCACCCCGACGATCCCGCCCCGGGTGGATTACGAACTCACCGAGCTCGGCCGCTCGCTACAGGTGCCGGTCCAGGCACTCGGCTCCTGGGCCTTCGCGAACCTGCCCACGATCCAGGCCGCGCGGACCCGTTTCGATGCCGGCGGCGAGACGGACCCGGCTTGAGACCGGGGCGTTCGACGGGCGTGACAGCGGGAAGACCGGCCGATCAGGTCCAGTAGAGGACCCGCGCGAAGGGCAGTTCGCGCGCGACGGCGGCGGTGATCGTCTCCCGCATGGTCCGCATCAGATCGCGGGGATAGACGTATTTCACCGAGCCGAACTTGGTGAGCTTGCGACTGCGCTCGTCCTCCCGCATCGGCAGGTCGGAGCCGGGATACCAGCCCTGGAGCACGTCCTTCGACCCCGGCGTGAACCGGTGCGTGATGAGCTCCACGGTGAGGTCGGGGTTGGAGACGCCGGACAGCGCCTCCGCCACCTCCCGCAGGAGCCCCTCATAGGCGTCCGGCCAATCGGGAACGGCGATGATCGGCGCGATGGTGAGCCCCACCGGATAGCCGGCGCGGGCCATGGCCCCGAGCGCCTGCAGGCGGGCGTCGAGACTGGCGGTGCCGCCCTCGTAGCGCGCGGCGGGACGCGCGTTGAGGGAGAACCGCACGCGGGTCCGGCCCCGATGGGGCAGGGCCAGAAGCGGCTCGACGGCGGCGAATTTCGTCGTGAAGCGCAATTGCACCGCCGCGTCCCAGGCACCGAAATGCGTGATCGCCGCCGAGAGCGAACCGGTCAGGTGCTCGATGCCGAGGGGGTCGGTGTAGCAGGAGGCCTCGAAGGTTGTGCCCTCCTCGACCCGGCCGGCCTGGGCCGAGGTGACGCCGCCCTTACCGAGATAAGCCGGCAGATTCCCGAGGATGGCGTCGAGATTGGCATAGGCCCGCGTCACCGGCGGGCCGGACAGGGAGCCGGCGAGGTAGCAATACTGGCAATGGGCCGGGCAGCCCTCCGCGAGATCGAAGCGCCAGTCGGCACTGGGCGGGATCGGCAGCAGCTTCAGCTTGGTCGGGGGCGCCACCACGATGGCGAGGGTCGCCTTCGCCTCGCGATAGGCCCGGCGTGGATCCTCGTCGCGCAGTCCCGTGAGACGGTTGCTTTTCAGACGCTCCACCGGGAGACCGAGCGCCTCGGCCCGCGCCAGCATCGCGCGGCCATGGGCATGGTCCAGGGCCGCCGGCGTCACCAGGACACGGCGCGGCCTCCACAGGCGCGCGTCACGCGAAGTCCCTACCGGCCCGGCCTTCGCCGGCTCGGCCGTCAGGGGATCGCGTGTGACGTCTTCGAGGACCATGGCGGAGCAACGCGGCGGCGATGCCCCGGGGTTCCCGGCGCGCGCCGGGGTCGCAGGGTCGACGCGTCAGGCCTGGAAGCGCGCGAAGGCCAGGGCGGTGTCTCCGTAGATCCGTCGTTCGAGCTCGGTGAAGCCCGGCGGCAGCGCGACGTTGGCGCCGGCGGCCTCCTCCACCACCACGAGGGCGCCGGGGGCGAGCCACCCGCCATGGGACGCGCTGGCGAGAGCGGCCGGCGCGAGGTCCCTGTTGTAGGGGGGATCGCAGAAGACGAGGGTGAAGGTCCCGCTGGTGCCGGCCGGGCCGAGCTTGGTCGCATCGCGGCGGAACAGCCGCGTCTTGCCGGCACAGCCCAACGCATCGATGTTCTCGCGGATCAGACCGCGCGCTTCCGCCCCCTCGTCCACCAGGAGCGCGTAGCTCGCCTCGCGGGACAGGGCCTCGAAGCTCAGCGCCCCGGTTCCGGCGAAGAGATCGAGAACCCGCGCGCCCGCCACCGCGTCGTCATAGGCATGGGCGAGAACGTTGAAGAGCGCCTCGCGCAGGCGATCCGAGGTTGGCCGGATCGCGTCCGATTTCGGGGTGGCGAGGCGGCGTCCACGCAGGTCGCCGCCGACGATCCTCACCGCGAGCCGCCACGGGGCGGACGTCCGCCCCCGCCACCGGGCTTACCGCCCGCGCCGCCGCCGCGATTGCCGAAACCGCCGGGCTTGGCCGAACCGCCGGGACGGGACGAGCCGCCCGCCTTGAACCCGCCCGGCCTTCCGGCCCCGGCGGGTTTGCCCGATCCGCCGGGCTTGCCGAACCCACCGGGCTTTCCGCCCGGGCGGAAGCCGCCACGATCGGCGCCGGAGCGTTCGGCGCCGATGTCACGGTCGCCGCCCTGGCGGTCGTCGGAGCGGCCCTTGAAGCCCGCTCCCTTGAAGCCGCCCGGCTTGAACCCACCCGGCCGGCCGCCACCGGGACGATCGTCCCCGCCACGATTGAAGGCCGGCTTCTCGCTGCGGAATCCCGCCGGCCTGTCCCCGCGCGGCTCGCCGCGATTGAAGGCCGGGCGTTCCGCGCGGTCGTTGAAGCCGCCGCCATCGCGAGGCTTGAAGCTGCGGGGGCGCTCGTCGCCGCCACGCGGCGGACCGCGCCGCTCGGCACCGTCCTGCCGTCCGAACCCGCCGCTGCGCGGAGCATCGTCCCGGCGCGGGGGTCTGGAATCGCTTCGCGGAGGCCTTGCATCGCTGCGCGGGGGCCTGGAATCTCCGTCGAACCGGCGCTGCGGCGGCCGCGCATCGGCCTCCTCGCGGCGGGCCGCCTTGGCATCGGATTGGCGCAGCGTCCGGACCGGACGCTCGGCGGCGCCCGTCTCGTCACGCCGTGCACCGCGATCACGCCGATGCGGCTCGGGAGCCGGCTCCTGCGGGCTCGCCTTCAGGCGCTCCACCAGGACACGGCGCTCGCCGGTGTTGATCGCGCCCACGCGCTCCCGGCCGCGAGCGGCGGATGCCTCACGCTCCGCCTTGGGATCGGCGCCACGGCGGGGGATCTTGACCCGGCGCGGGCCGTCCTCCTGCGGTGCGGCCTCGTCCGCGCGCCAGACCGAGCGCCGGGGGCCGGCACTGTTGCCGCCGGTGGGGACCCGTGCGGGTTCGGCGGGCTTGCGCAGGGGGCGGTCGCCGCCGCGATCACGGTCACCGCCGCGCTCATAACCGCGCGGGGCGTCGTCATAGCTGCGCCCGGCGCTTCGCGCCGCGGCCGCCGAGGCGCTGCGGGCGGGCTGTTTCGCCTGCTGCTGCGCGGCTTTCGGCGAGCCGAACGGGGCGATGGGCTCACGGTTGGGGCTGGTGAAATCGACGCCGGCCTGATCGGCGAGGGTCGGGCCCAGCTGCTCCTTGAGCACCTTGGTGCGAATCTCTTCCACCAGTCCGACTTCGAGGTCGCCGAGCTGGAACGGGCCGAAGGACAGGCGGATCAGCCGGTTCACGGCCAGACCCAGATGTTCGAGGATGCGCTTGACCTCGCGGTTCTTGCCCTCGCGCAGGCCCAGCGTCAGCCAGAGGTTGTCGCCCGAGGACCGGTCGAGGACCGCGTCCACCGGGCCGTAATCCATGCCGTCGATGGTGACGCCCTTGCGCAGCTTGTCGAGCTCGGCCTGATTCGTGTCGCCATGCGCGCGGACGCGGTAGCGCCGCAGCCATCCGGTATCGGGATGGGCGATCACCTTGGCGAGGCCGCCATCGTTGGTGAGAAGCAGCAGGCCTTCGGTGTTGATATCGAGGCGGCCGATGGCGACCACGCGCGGCAGGTCCTCGGGCAGGGCCTCGAAAACGGTCTGGCGTCCTTCCGGATCGCGCGCCGTGGTCACGAGGCCCCGCGGCTTGTGATAGATCCACAACCGGGTCCGCTCGCGGGCGGGCAGGGGCTCGCCGTCGACAGTGATCTCGTCGGCATCCGTCACGTTGATCGCGGGCGAGGTCAGCACCTTGCCGTTGAGGGTGACGCGGCCCTCGGCGATCATCGCCTCGACGTCGCGGCGGGAGGCGATGCCGGCGCGCGCGATGGCCTTGGCGATACGGTCGCCCTCGGGCGTCGCCGAATCGGAATCACCGGCGGCATCGTCCCCGGCCTTGGCCGCAGGCCTCGGCAGGGCGGCCTTGCGGCGCAGGGGAGCGTCTCCTCCCCTGGCGGGCGCGGCGGCCCGGCGGGGCTTCGGCTGCTCCTCGGCAGAGGGGCCGGGCACGCCCGCATCGGTCGCCGGGGTCCAGGCTTCGCCGGAAACGCTGTTGGTCTCGGGCGCGTCCTCGGACCCGCCCGTCTGTTCGTCTGTCTTGTCGCTCATCCGAGCCCCATAACAGAGCGGAGGCAAGGTTGCGAGCGATTGCGCGTGGGGCGGCCTGCCCCTCGCGCAAGGGGGCATTGCGGCCGATCACGAAAAAGGCAGCCTTTCGGCTGCCTTCGTTCCTCATCCAGTCGGGCTGGATGCCGAGGTTCAGAGCTTGCTCTTCACCGTGTCGGCAGCGTTCTTGACGCCGTCCTTGGCGTCGCCGACGGTCTTCTGGGCATCGCCCTTCAATTCCTGGGCCTTGCCTTCGGCCTTAAGCTTGTCGTTGTCCGTGGCATTGCCGATGCCCTGCTTCACGTTACCGACCGCCTCGTTGGCGAGCCCCTTGATCTTGTCAGTGGTGCTGCTCATCGTCTGCTCCTGATAAGATCCTGCGGCCTTGGCCGCGTTGGAGATGAAACGGCTCAGCCTCAGCGATGTTCCTGCCGAGCCGGATCACAGGATCTCGACCGCTTCCTTCTTTCAACGAATACAAAGGCTTGGGCTCGACGATCGTGACTGCGCCCATTTCCTCGAAGGCCGCGACCGACCCGTTGAGCCTCGCTTTCGACGCCGCCCGCCGCGCGGCCGGGGAGGGCGAAGTGCCGGTCGGCGCCGTGATCGTGCGGGACGGCCTCGTCCTCAGCGTTGCCCACAATCGCCCACGGGCGCTTCGCGATCCCACCGCCCATGCGGAGATCCTGGCGATCCGCGCCGCCTGCGCCGCCATCGACGACGAGCGCCTCATCGGCTGCGACCTCTACGTCACCCTGGAGCCCTGCCCGATGTGTGCGGGCGCCATCTCGTTCGCGCGCATCCGACGGGTCTATTTCGCGGCCCTCGACCCGAAGGGCGGCGGGGTCGAGCACGGGCCACGGGTCTTCAACCAGCCCACCTGCCACCACGCGCCGGACGTCTATGGCGGCTTGCGCGAGGCGGAGGCCGCCACGCTCCTGCGCGACTTCTTTCGCGACAGGCGGGAGGGCTGACGCGAGACGCCTTGCCCATCGTACAAACGGCGGCCATCCGAATCTTGCGTCCCGGAGATACCCCATGATCGCGACCTATCGGCGTGCCCTCATCGTCGGGGCCGGAGAGGGCCTGAGCGCCTCGCTGGCCCGGCGTTTCGCCCGTGAAGGCCTGCGGGTCGGCTTCGCCTCGCGCAACGTCGGGAAACTCGAAGGGCTGGCGGCCGAGACCGGCGCCGCCGTGCATTCCTGTGATGCCGCCGATCCGGCCGAGGTGGAAGCCCTGTTCGCCCGGATGGAGCCGGCGCTCGGGGGGCCGCCCGACGTGGTGGTCTACAATGCCAGCGGTCGCTTGCGCGGCCCCATCGCCGATCTCGACCCGGACGCGGTGCGTCAGTCCGTGATGGTCTCGGCCTTCGGCGGCTTCCTCGTCGCCCAGGCCGCCGCGCGACGCATGCTACCGGGGCGACACGGCGCGATCCTGCTCACCGGAGCCTCGGCCAGCGTGAAGGGCCATGCCGAGTCCTCCGCCTTCGCCATGGGCAAGTTCGCCCTGCGCGGCCTGTCGCAGAGCCTGGCGCGCGAACTCCAGCCGAAGGGCATCCATGTCGCCCATTTCGTCATCGACGGCGGGATCCGCAGCGTCTCCCGCCCGGAGCCGGCCGAGGCTCCCGACAGCCTGCTCGACCCCGATGCCATCGCCTCGGCCTATTGGGACGTCCTGCGCCAGGACCGCAGCGCCTGGACCTCCGAGATCGCGCTGCGCCCCTGGGTCGAGCGGTTCTGAGGCACTTGGGAGCGCCTCGGAACCGGCCGGCGATCAGGCCGCCGCCAACGGCTTCGAGACATCCTCCAGGGACTTGCCCTCGGCGGCCGTGCCCCAGACCCCGCCGACGATGGCGGCGATCAGCATGAGAGCGGCACCGATGCCGTAGCCGATCAGCACGTTGTCGCGGGACCCCGTCTCGACCAGGGCGCCGAACAGGAGCGGGCCGGAGACGCCGCCGATGCCTGTGCCAAGCGCGTAGAACACCGCGATGGCGAGCGCCCGGATTTCCAGCGGGAAAGTCTCGGCGACGGTGAGATAGGCGGCGCTCGCGGCGGCGGAGGCGAAGAAGAACACCACCATCCAGGCCGCCGTCTGGCCCACGGGGCCGAACACCTCGATCTTGAACAGGTAGCCGGTGATGGCGAGCAGGACCGCCGAAATACCGTAGGTGAAGGCGATCATCTGGCGACGGCCGATCGTGTCGAACAGCCGGCCGAGCAGCAGCGGCCCGAGGAACGAGCCCAGCGCGAAGGGCAGCAGGTACCAGCCGACATGGTCCCCCGGCACCCCGTAGAAGCGCTGGAGCACGAGGGCGTAGGTGAAGAACAGCGCGTTGTAGAAGAAGGCCTGCGCGATCATCAGGGCGAGGCCCACCAGGGTCTGCTTGCGGTAGCCGACCAGCATGGTGCCGAAGACTTCCTTCAGCGGCGTGTGGCTGCGCGTCCTCAGCTTCATCCGCTTCGATTCGTCCACCGGCGGCAGAGTGATGCCCTCGTCGATGAAGCGTTTCTCGATGCTGGTGACGACCCGGTCCGCCTCGGCGACGTAGCCGTGGGTGGCGAGCCAGCGCGGGCTCTCGGGGATCCATGTCCGCAGCAGCAGGATCACGAGGCCGATACCGCCGCCGACGAAGAAGGCGATGCGCCAGCCCCAGGCCGGGTCGATCATGCCGGGGCGCAAAACCGCGATGGAGAGGAAGGAGCCCAAGGCCGCCCCGATCCAGAACGAACCGTTGATGACGAGGTCGGTCCAGCCGCGCACGCGGGCCGGGACGAGTTCCTGGATGGTGGAGTTGATGGCGGTGTATTCGCCGCCGATGCCCGCGCCGGTGAGGAACCGGAAGATACAGAAGCTGTAGATGTCCCAGGACAGGCCGGTGGCCGCGGTAGCGGCGAGGTACAGAGCCAGCGTGATGAAGAACAGCTTCTTGCGGCCGATCCGGTCGGTGAGCCAGCCGAAGCCCAGGGCCCCGACGACGGCACCGACGAGATAGGAACTCGCCGCCAGACCGATATCGAACTCGGTGAAGCTCATGGGCTCGGCCCGCAGGGCGCCCACGAGCGAGCCCGCCAGGGTGACTTCGAGGCCGTCGAGCACCCAGGTGATGCCGAGCGCCACGATGACGAGAACGTGGAAGCGTCCCCAGGGCAAACGGTCGAGACGAGCGGAAATATCGGTATCGATCACCGTGCCCATCGGAACCCGCTCGGGCGCGGGAGAGCCCGACTTTGCTTCGACCATACTCGTCATCGACGCCTCGTTAACCACCGGATACGATTGCTGTTGGCAATGAACGGCCAAGCGTCGCGGTTCCGTCGGCGTCTTTACCTGTTCACGCTTCACTCACGGTACTCGTCTCCGGGTGCCGCCTCCGATGTATTCCCGCCTCCTCTCCGTCATTCTCGCCACCACGGCCCTTACGGCCGTCGCGATCGTGCCGACGTCCCTACGCGCCACGGAGATCTCGCGCAGCCAACCGAGCGGCGCCGAGCGCTGGCGCCTTCGCCCCGCCGACGTGACGATGACGGGAAGCACCGGCACGGTGGCGAAGGATCGCCCGGCGGCCGACATCCCGGCGGAACGGCGTGCCGTGCGGGTGGTCTATCCCGGGCTCCTGCCTGCCCAATGACGACCCGGCCGGCAGCCCATCGTGACAAGACCGATCATGGTTGTCGCGATGATTCACACAACAAGAATCATCGTTGTCATTTGCCGATCGGCACTATCGGCTCCCGACCGCAAAGATATCATTCAAAGACCTCGCTCCGTCATCTCGCTTAAGATCTCGACACCCACGAACGGGTTGAGGACCGATACGAGGGGCGAGCGCGGATTGTCGTTCGACCACGCGACGCCGCACTGTCCGGTCACTGACGGAAGTTGCATGTTATAGGAAAAATTGACTCTACCGGTTGACGGTCTCGCAAGCCCGTGGGCTGCAAGGTCCGGTCTGATTAAAGGATCGGTAACGATGCTGGAACGGCTCGCCAACAAGATCTCGCTGCGGCATCAGATCAGCCTCGTCACTGGGGCGGTCGGCCTCACGATCGTGGCCGCGGTCACGCTGGGATCCGCCTTGCTGGCGCGCGCGCAGGCCACCGACATGGCCGAGAACGCGCTATTGCAGGTCGCACGCTCCGTTGCCGATCGTCTGGACCAGGACATGGCGGAACGCCTGCGCGAGATCCGCAACGTGGCCGCGCTCGATCCGCTGCAGCCTCACTGGATGGAGAATACCGGGAGTCTCCGCAACGTCCTGCAATCGATGCAGAAGACCTTCCCGGATTATGCCTGGATCGGCTTTGCGGACGAGACCGGAAAGGTTCGGGCTGCGACCGGCGGTATCCTGGAAGGTGCGAATGTCGGCCAGCGTCCTTGGTTCATCGATGGAATCAAGGGCGCGGCGGCCGAGGACGTCCATCTCGCGGCCCTGCTGCAGACTCTGCTCAAACCCAATGCCGACGGAACGCCCTTCCGGTTCGTCGATCTCGCATCGCCCGTCATCGACGCGTCGGGCCGGACCATCGGCGTCCTGGGAAGCCATCTCAGCTGGAGCTGGGCCGACGGGGTGCGCCGGGAGGTCCTGTCCTCCCGCCGCCCCGAACTGAAGGAGGAGGTCGTCGTCCTCGACCGGACCGGCCGCGTCCTCATGGGACCGGCGCTCGGCACCCATCCGTATTCGCCCGCCGATCTCGCCGCCGGCCATTTCATCGCGCGCGGCCCCGGCGGAGACCAGTTCGCGGCCGTCTCGGCGACGAGGGGGCGGGGCGATTATGCTGGCCTTGGATGGATCGTCGTGGCCCTCCAGCCGGTGCAGACGGCCCTCGCGGGTGCCCACAGGCTAACCGTCGTCATCACCCTGGTCGGCCTCGGCGCGGGCGCGCTCGGCACGCTCGGCATTTTCCTCGTGGTGACGCGCCTCAGCCGCCCGCTGGCGCGTCTCACGGATGCGGTCGACCGGATCGGCCGCGAGCGAAATGCGACGATGACGGAGCGCGTCCAGGGCTCCCCCGAAGTGTTGCGCCTGTCCGCCGCGGTCAGGTCCCTGTTGCGACGGATCGGCACCGCCGAAGCCGATGCACGCGACGTGGAACTCGAAGCGTCGCGGGCCGTCCGAGCCGCCCAGGACAGGATCGAGCGCATCGGCGCCGATCTTCAGGCCATGAAGCTGATCGCGAACAGGGACGCCCTCACGGGCCTGCTGAACCGGCGTGCGTTCCTGCCCCTCGCGAAGGACGCCCTCGGCGATTTCAGACGCTATCAGCGCCCCCTCTCGGTGCTGATGATCGACATCGATCATTTCAAGCGGGTGAACGACCGTTACGGCCACCCGGCGGGGGATGTGGTGATCCGCAAGGTCGGCACCATCATCAACGATACGATCAGGACCACGGACAAGGTGGCGCGGTTCGGGGGCGAGGAGTTCGTGGTTCTCCTCAACGACAACAATGCCGCCGGTGCCGCGATCATCGCGGAGCGTATCCGACAGACCGTGGCCAGCACGGTGTTCGAGGCCGACAACGATCGCCTCCTGGCGACGATCAGCATCGGCATCGCCGAGGCGGAGAAATTCGACACGGACATCGACCGCATCATCGAGCGCGCGGACCGCGCCCTCTACGAGGCGAAATCCCGCGGCCGCAACTGCGTGCATACGTTCGAGATCGACATCGACGATCTGCGTTCGGTCGCGTAGCCCCGTTCGTCGACGGGTCGGCCGCCCTACTGCCAGCGTGCCTCCTGCCGGCGCGCGTCGCAGGGCTTCCGCATGCGGCGGCCGAGGGGCGCTCGCGCGCTCTCGGCCGGACCATCAGGTCTCCGAAAGGCGCGGGTCGAGGGCGTCGGCGAGACCATCGCCGATCGTGTTGAGGGCGATGAGGGTCAGGACGAGAAAGGCGGCGGGGCCGGCGAGCATCCACGGGGCGGATTCGAGGGTGCGTGCGCCGTCCGCGATCAGCGCCCCCCAACTGGTGGCCGGCTCCTGCACCCCGAGGCCGAGAAACGACAGGAAGCTTTCGAGCAGGATCACCTTGGGCACGAGCAGGGTCGCCGCCACCGTGACGGGACCGAGGGTGTTCGGGACGATATGGCGCCAGAGGATGGCCGGTGTCGAAAGCCCGAGCGCCTCGGCCGCACGCACGAAGTCGCGGGCGCGTAGCGACAGGGTCTGGGCGCGCACGAGGCGGGCCATGTCGAGCCATTCCACCGCGCCGATCGCCACCAGGATCAGCCCCAATCCAGAGGGGAAGAACACCAGCAGCATGATGACGAAGAACACGAAGGGCAGGGCGTAGAGGATGTCGACGATGCGCATCATCACCGCGTCGGCCACACCCCCGAGGTAGCCGGCCGCCGCGCCGTAGGCGATCCCGATCAGCAGCGCCACGGCGGTGGCGACGCCACCGATGAGGAGCGAGACCCGCCCCGCGACGAGGCTGCGGGTGAGGAGGTCCCGCCCCAGCATGTCGGTTCCCATGAGGAAGCGCAGGCGGCCGAGCGGCGCCTCGACGACGAGGCGGCGACCCTCGTCGAGACGCTCGACGATGCGGGGGGCGCCGAACAGATCGGACCGGGGGAGATAGGCGAGGACGCGCTCGTCGACGGGCCTGGCCGGGTCCGACACCACCATGCGCACACGGTCGCCCGAGACGGTGACGTCCGAGACCGAGACCCGCATGCGGAAAGCGAGGCGGGCCAGCGCCGGAACGACCTCCCCGGGTTCGGGATGAGCGGCGAGGCCGGGCGCGATGCGGACGAGATCGGGATAGATCCGCCCGGGTTCGTGGCCGGTGAGGAACGGCCCGACGAGGCAGGCGAGCATCATCGAGACGAGGATCAAAGAGGCGGCAACGGCGCCGCGGTTCCACGCGAAGCGGGTCCAAACGCGGCTCATCGCCCGTGCCTCAGGCGCGGATCGAGGAGCGCACAGGCGATGTCGGCGACGATGTTGAGCAGAGTGACGAACAATGCCACGAGGATGACGGTGCCCATCACCAGGGTGTAGTCGCGGTTGAGCGCCCCATCGACGAAGGCCCGCCCGATCCCGGGCAAGCCGAAGATCGTCTCCACCACCACCGACCCCGTCAGCAGCCCGGCCGCCACGGGCCCGAGGATCGCGACCACGGGCAGCAGCGCCCCGCGCAGGGCATGGCGGGCGACGCGTCGGGGCGGCAGGCCCATTGCGCGCATGGTGCGGACCGGCTGGGCGTTCAGGGTCTCGTTGAGGGACGTCCGCGTCAGCCTGGCGATGGCGCCGATCTGCGGCAGCGCGAGGGTGAGCACGGGAAGCACCAGATGCGAGGGCGCGCCGCCCTCCCAGCTGCCCACCGGCAACCAGCGCAGGCTCAGGCCGAACACGATCTGGAGCAGGGGCGCCACGACGAAAGTCGGGATCGCCAGGGTCAGCCCGGCGAGAAGGCCGATGGCCCGGTCGATCCATCCGCCGCGCCGGAACGCCGCCCAGGCTCCGAGGCCGATTCCCACGCTCAGGGACAGAAGGAGGGCGAGGCCGCCGAGGGTCATGGAGACGGGCAGGCCACGCGCGAACAGGTCGGCCACGGTCAGGTCGCGGAACGAGAAGGAGGGGCCGAGATCGCCCTGGATCAGTGCGGCGAGGTAGCGGCTGTATTGGACGATGAGGGGCTGGTCGAGGCCGTAGACACGGGCGAGATTCTGCATCGCCGCCGGCGGCAGCGGACGCTCCAGGTCGAAGGGTCCACCGGGGGCGAGGCGGATCAGGAAGAAGCTGCCCGTCACGACGAGGAACAGGGTCGGGATCGCCTGGGCGAGGCGGCGCAGGACGAAGCCGATCATGCCTGGATCCCGCCCGTCACGCGTCGAGCTTCAGGAAACGCGTCGGCGACGCGTTGCGCGGGTTCGGGTGATAGCCGGTGAGACGGGCCGAGATCAGTGCCTTCGACCGGGTGTGGAGCACCGGGATCCACGGCAACTCGTCGAGGATGATCGCCTCGGCCCGGAACAGGAGGTCGGCCCGCCTGGCGAGATCCCGCTCGGCGGCCGCCTCGCGCATCAGCCCGTCATAGGCCGGATTGCTGTAACGACCGGGGTTGAGCCCGTCATTGCCGGTCTCCAGCAGGAACAGGAAATTCTGCGGATCGGAGTAATCGGCGACCCAGGACATGCGGGCGACATCGAAATCGCCGCCGTCGCGCAGGTGGGCGAAATGGGTTTTGGCATCGGTATAGACGAGGCGCGTCTCGACGCCGATGCCCCGCCACATGTCGGTGAGAGCGACCGCCGCGTTGCGGTTGTTGTCGGTGCTGTTGAAGCGATACTCGACCCGGAGGGGCTTGCCGCCGGGCCCAAAGCCGGCCGCGGCGAGGAGTGACCGTGCCTCCTCCTCACGGTCGATGGGCATGGCGTTCCGCCCGGCGAGTTCCGGCGGCGTGCGGTAATTGTCGAGGCCCGGCGGGCACAGGGAATAGGCCGGTGCCATGGTCTCGCCCCACAGCCTCTCGGCCAGGAATTCACGATCGATCACAAGGGATAAGGCCTGTCGCACCCGGACGTCGTCGAACGGGGGCTTCCGGATATTGACGGCCAGGGCATAGAGCCCGAGCGACGGACCGAGGACGACCTGACCGCCGAACCGCGCCTTCAGCGAGGCCATCTGATCGCCCGGCAGGTCGGCGAGGGACTCGATCTCGCCGGCGGCGTAGCGGCGGACCGCGCTGGAGAGATCCGGTGTCGGCAGGAAGGCCACCGTCTCGATCGAGACGCCGGCCGCCGCATGGAAAAAGCGGTTGCGTGTCAATGTGATACGGTCGTTCGGCACCCAATCGACGAGGGCGTAGGCACCGTTGCTGACGAGGTTGCCCGGCCGGGTGAAGGCATCGCCGAAGCGCGAGACGGAAGGCGGATGCACCGGCAGCGAGGTCTGGTGAGTGAGGAGTTCGAGGAGGTAGGGCGTCGGCCGGTCGAGGGTGATGACGAGGGTCCGCGCATCCGGCGCCGTCACGCCGAGGCTCTCCGGCGCAGCCTCGCCCTGGTTCACGGCGCGGGCGTTCATCAGCGGATACAGCACTTCGGCATATTTCGCCGCCGTCGCGGGGTGCAGGATCCGGCGCAGGCCGAAGACGAAATCCGCCGCCACGACCGGATCGCCGTTCGACCAGCGCCCGTCCTCGCGCAGATGAAACGTGTAGGTCAGGGCGTCATCCGAGACAGTCCAATGCGTCGCCGCACCCGGGATGATGGCGCCGTGATTGTCGTAGGTCAGCAGCCCCTCGTAGAGGTCGCGCAGGATATGCGCCTCCGCGACGGTGGAGGATTTGTGCGGATCGAGGGTTTCCGGATCGGCATCGTTACCGCGCCGGTAGACCGGCCCGCCGGTCGCGCGCGCCGAGCTTGTTCCAGCCACGAGCAGAGCACCGCCACCGAGGAGGCAGGCCCGGCGGTCGGGGCGCATGGCGGCGCTCAGGCGCCGGTCTGCGCGGTGAATCCAGCGGCTTCGATCCCGGCGAGCGCGCAGAGTTCGTCGTTGTCGGAGGTATCGCCCGAGATGCCCACGGCGCCGATGACCGCATCGCCATCGCGGATCAGGACACCGCCCGGCACCGGCACGAGCGCGGCCGGACCGACGAGATGGCTCACGGCCGCCACGAAATAGGCCTGCTCCTCTGCCCGTTTGTGGATCGCGCGCCCGCCGAGGCCGAGCGCCAGGCAGCCATTGGCCTTGCCCATGGCGACCTCCGCCCGGCGCAGCGACGTCCCGTCTTCGGCGCCCAGCGCCTTCAGGGCTCCACGCGCATCGTAGACCACCACCGCGAGGGGCTTCAGGCTGTGCGAGCGGGCCGTCTTAAGGGCGGTGGCGACGATGGTCTGGGCGGCGGCGAGGGTCAGGTCGGGCATCGGCTTACCGGGGATGAGTTCACGGGTCATACCGGACGTACCCTGCCCGTCGATGCCCGACCAGCCCCGGCCTCACCCATCGCGGTCGGCCAGGAACGCATCGTAATGCCGCGTCACCGCCGCCAGATCCTCGAAATGCGGGAAGGCCCCGGTGGGCAGGACGTCGACGGTCCAGTTCGGACGGCCGGCGACACGGTCGGCATGGCGGTAATCGACAAAATCGCCGCGCACCCCGTGGATCATCCAGACCGGGAGGGTGAGCGCCTCGTAGAACCGCCCCGGCGCATCGGGAAACAAGGCCCCGGACAGGAACGAGAACGGCGCATGCCGGGCGCCGGGACGATGGGCGGAGGCGTAGTCGTAGGCGAGCAGACCCTCGTCGATGTCCTTCGAACCCCAGGTCTTTTCCAGGAAGAAGCGCATGCTCGGCCGGCTCACCAGGAGATCGAACAGCGGCTCCCCCCAGAGCGGGGCGTTCAGCATGGTGCGGGCGACGGCCCCACCGTGCCGGGTCCGGTCGCGGTGCCGGCCGACGAAACGGGCATCGAAGCCGGTCGGACTGATCAGGCCGAGACTGCGATAGGCGCCCGGTTCCTCGAGAGCGGCAGCGGCGAGATACTCGCAAGACAAGGACAGGGCGACGGCATCGATCTCCCCGCCACCATGCCGATGTCGGATCTCGGCGGTGACGGCCCGGATCGCATCGGACATCAGGCGTGGGGTGTAGACCCGGTCGCTGCGCTCGGAAAAACCGAACCCCGGCAGGTCGAGCGCGTAGACCGGACGGCTCCCCGCGTAGTGCCGGTAGAGCGGGCGAACCTCGTAGGCATTGGCCGCCGCGTTCACCGAGTGGATCAGCAGCAGCGGGACGCCGGGCGCGGACGCGCTCCCATATAGGCCGATCCCACCGGCCGGCGTCTCGAGGCATTCATGCCGGCCGGGCAGGGCCGGGTGGAGCGTCTGGTGGTGGTCGATCCCGAAACGGCTATAGGCGATCCACGCGCCGGCAGCACCGAGAGGTAGCAACGCGAGCTTGGCGGCGAGGGGCAGGGATCGATCGCGCCGGATCAGGTCGGGCATAGGGTCGTCCGCGTGATGGATCGGGTGCGGGAAACGCGAGGCGGCGCCGGTTGATCCCGGCCGCCGGACGCATCACGCCGTCGCGCCCTCGATCTCGCCGCTGAGCTCCAGCCATTCCTCCTCGGCCGCCTCCAGCGCGGCGGCGGCGTCGGAGCGCATCTTTGCGAGTTCTCCGGCCTTGGCGGCATTGGTCTGGAAGGCGGTGCCGTCGGCGAGCGCCGCGTCGATCTTGGTCATGGCGTCGGTGAGCTTCTTCATCCGCGCCTCGACGCCCTCCAGCTTCTTGCGCAGGGGGGCCAAAGCCACGCGGCGGTCGGCGTTGGAGCGGCGCTCCAGTGCCTTCACTCCGCCGGCGGCCTCGGACGCGCCCTTCTCCGCCTCGCGTTCGGGACCCGCGAGGACGAAGCGGCGATAATCGTCCATGTCGCCGTCGAAGGCCTTCACGCTGCCGTTCGCTACGAGCCAGAGCCGGTCGGCGCAGGCCTCCACTAGGAAGCGGTCGTGGCTCACCAAGATGACCGCCCCCTCGTAGTCGTTGATCGCTTCCACCAGGGCCTGCCGGCTCTCGATATCGAGGTGGTTGGTGGGCTCGTCGAGGATGAGGAGATGCGGCCCCTTGAACGCCGCCAGCCCCATGAGCAGGCGCGCCTTCTCACCGCCCGAGAGCTGCGAGACCGGCGTCTCGGATTTCGCACCCGAGAAACCGAGGCGGGCGGCGGCAGCGCGCGCCTTCGATTCCGGCACGTCCGGCATCAGGTCGCGGACATGGGCGTAGGCGCTCTCGGCGGGCCGCAATTCGTCGAGCTGGTGCTGGGCGAAATACGCCACCTCCATCTTGCCCGAACGCCGCATCTCGCCGCTCAAAGGGGGCAGGCGCCCGCCGATGAGCTTGCAGAAGGTGGACTTGCCGTTGCCGTTGGCGCCCAGCAGCGCGACCCGGTCATCAGGGGCCAGCGACAGGTTGAGCCCCGAGAGCACGATCCGGTCCGGGTAGCCCGCCTGTACCCGCTCCATGGCGACGATGGGCGGCGAGAGCGGACGCTCCGGGCTCGGCAGGCGGAAGGCCGGCACGTCGTCCTCGATCACCGAGGCAATGATCTCCATCTTGGCGAGACGCTTGACGCGGGACTGGGCCTGGCGCGCTTTCGTGGCCTTGGCCTTGAATCGGTCGACGAAGCTCTGGAGATGCGCCCGCTCCGCATCCTGCTTGGCCTTCGCCTTCGACTGGAGCACGCGCTTCTCGGCGACCTGCCGGGCGAAGGAGGTATAGCCGCCCCGGTAGATGCTGAGCTTGCCGCGATCGAGATGCAGGATGTGGTCGACGCATTCGTCGAGCAGGTCGCGGTCGTGGGAGATGATCACGGCGGTGCGCGGATAACGCTCCAGGTAGTCGTAGAGCCAGATCGTCCCCTCGATATCGAGGTAGTTGGTGGGCTCGTCGAGGAGCAGCAGGTCGGGTTCGGAGAACAGCACAGCGGCCAGCGCCACACGCATGCGCCATCCACCCGAGAAGTCGGAACATGGCCGCCCCTGCGCCTCAGCATCGAAGCCGAGGCCGTGCAGGATGGCGGCGGCGCGAGCGGGCGCAGAATGCGCCTCGATATCCACGAGCCGGGTCTCGATCTCGGCCCGGCGCAGGCCGTCGGCGTGCTCAGCTTCGGCCATCAGGCGCGCCCGCTCGGTATCGGCGGCGAGCACGACGGAATGCAGCGTTTCAGGGCCGGCCGGAGCTTCCTGCGCCACGGCGCCGATGCGCATGCCCTTGGGCATCGATACGGTGCCGCCCTCGGTGGGCAACTCACCGAGGATCGCCTTGAACAGCGTCGTCTTGCCCGCGCCGTTGCGGCCCACGAGCCCGACGCGGGCCCGGTCCGGAATGACGAAAGTGGCGCCGTCGAGGATCAGACGTTCGCCGATGCGGTAGGTGAGGTCGTTGACGCGGAGCATGGAAGGCTTCTGGCGGCGCAAGGCGAGGGTTGCAAGGGGAGCGTCGCCAAGGGACGGGCAGGGGGGTGCCGTATCCGGCGGAGGCAGAGCGTTGTAATCGGGCGGCCATGACGCTGACGCTTCTCGCTGCCCTCTTGCCGATTGCTCTCCTGATTGGGTTCGGCGCGGCCCTGCGCCGCCTCGGCTTCCTCGCCGAAAGCTTCTGGCCGCAGGCCGAACGCCTTGCTTATTACGTCCTGCTGCCGAGCCTTCTTCTGGACAGCCTCGCCACCGCGCAACTCGCCGATGTCCCCGTCGGTGCGCTCGCCCTGGTCCTGGTTCTCTCGACCCTGGCGGTGGCGGGTCTGACGCTGGCGGCCGGACCACGCCTCGGCTTTGGCGGACCGGCCTTCACCTCGGTGTTCCAGGGTGGGATCCGCTTCAACAACTACGTGGGAGTTTCGGCGGCGGCCGGTCTCTACGGCGCTCAGGGCATCGCACTGGCGGCGGTGGCGAATGCCGCGATCGTCCCGACGGTCAATGTCCTCTGCGTGCTGATCTTCGCCCGTTTCGGCACGGCAGGGAGGCCTTCGGCCCTCGGCCTCGCACGGCAGATCGTCCTCAACCCTCTTGTCATCGGCAGCCTCGGCGGCATCGCACTCCAGGCCTCGGGGCTCGGCCTGCCACCGGGACTCGAGCCGATGCTGCGGGCCTTAGGCCAGGCCTCGCTGCCGCTGGGCCTGCTCTGCGTCGGCGCCGCCCTCGATTTCGGGTCGGCGCGAAGCTGGATCAGGCCGGTCGCGGTGGCGTCCCTGATCAAGTTCGGGCTGATGCCGGCCGCCACGATCCTCGCCTGCCTCGCCATGGGGCTCAAGGGTCCCGCCGCGGTGACGGCCCTGCTGTTCCAGACCCTGCCGACCGCGTCATCGTCCTACATCATGTCGCGCCAGCTCGGAGGAGACGCACCTTTGATGGCGGGGATCACGGCGACCCAGACCGTGATCGCCGGGGCGGCGCTCCCCCTCGTCCTGGCCCTCGTTCTGGCTTTGACCGGGATCGGCTGAGCCCACCCGCGGGATTCGCGTCAGACCAGTTCCCAGGCGGCGGGATCCTTCATCAGGGCCACGACCAGGGCGTGGTTCAGTTCATGCCCGGTATGCGCCGCCTCGATACGGCCGAGGATCGGCCGTCCCGCCAACGCGAGATCGCCGACGAGGTCGAGCATGCGGTGACGCACCGGTTCGTCGGGCACGGTCATCCCGCCGATGATCCGCCCGCCGACGATACAGGCAGTCGAGGAGAGGTTCGCCCCCCGCAGCAGCGGCTTGCGCAGGAGCGTGCCGTAGATCTTGGCCGGAATCGCCCATTTGGCCCGTCCGAAGCTGCGCGACGGGGCCAATTGCTGAGTAAACACCTCCGGCGTGATCGTGCCCGACCATTGCATGGCATCGAAATCGGAGAGTTCGAGACGGCCAGAGAGATGAAGCGCGTCGGCCGGCTCGATCCTCAACGTCCTGTGATCCTGGCGGACCTCGACGGGCCGCAGCACGCGGATGCTGCGCAAAGGCGTGTCGCTTTCGGTCCGACCACTCGCACGCAACGCCTGGCACCAGGGCAGGGCGCCGCCGTCGAAGATCGGCAGTTCCTCCGCGTCGAGGCAAACGAGCGCGTTGTCGATGCGATACGCGGCGAGCGCGGCCAGGAGATGCTCCACGGTGCGGACCAGCGGTCCTTCGGACGATCGCAAGGCGGTGCAGAGTGGCTGCGTCTCGCGAAAGGTCCATAAGGCTGGCACATCGACGGTGCGCGCTCGCCTGAAGCTTCGCCGGAAGACGATGCCGTGGTCGTCACGGGCGGGCGCGACGGTGACCGTGACGCGACGCCCGGTATGCAGGCCGTAACCTGTCAGAGAGAAGCTCGCGGACAGCGTCGCCTGCCGGGGGCGAGCGGCCGGTAGCGCCACCTCGCGCACGGCCTCGATCGATGGGGCAGCGAACATCGCTATGGCGTCGTGCGGCGTCGCGGTGAATCCCGGCCCAATCCCGTATGGCCCCGGCAGATGGTTTGAATCTTCAACGTCCGTCGATGACGCGGAGCTCACCAGCATGTCTCGGGTCCCAGCGCGATCAACCGGGATTGTCATCCGACAGGCGGTTCATTCTGTGCGTGCGCTTAGCTTAACCCAGATCAGTTGCAAAGGCAGGTAAACTGCGCGCGATGAGGGTTTTCATTCTCCTGTCCGATGGCCAAGCCGCAGCCAATGCCGGCGCTCGATAGGTCGGACTCATCGAGACTTGGTATGAATGGAATATCCAACCACGCGACTTTTGGTAGGGATGGTCCGACGGAATGGGTTGACCCACAGGACCGGCAGCTTAACGATCACTCGCTTTAGGAGATGATACCCGTGACTGCAGGACGGCTGGCGACAATCCCCTTCTTCAAGGAGCCGGGAATCGAGCTGTCGACCTATGAGACCCGCTGCCACTGGCGCCGGTTCGACGAGAACGAAGTCCTGGTCGATTACGACGACATCTCCACCGACGTGTATTTCCTCGCCTCCGGCGAGGTCCGCATCCTGAATCGCTCTCAATCGGGCAAGGAAGTGATCCTCGGCGAGATGCGGGGCGGCGCGTTCTTCGGTGAGCTCGCGGCTCTGGACGGGATCGGCCGCTCGGCCAACGTCACCGCCCTGACCCGCGGCGAGGTCTGTGTCGTTCCGGCCCCGATCTTCCGGCAGATGATCTTCGCCTCGGAGGCCATTGCCGACCGGCTGTTCCGCCTTCTCGCCAAGCGCGTGCGCGAGCTCAACACGCGGCTGATGGAACACGCGCTGCTCGACCTGCGCCACCGGCTCTATGCCGAGTTGTTGCGCCTGTCCGTGCCGCGCGCCGGCGGCGACGGGGAACGGGTGGTGACGCCGCCGCCTTATCACCATGTGCTGGCCGCCCGCATCGGCTGTCGGCGCGAGCAGGTGACCCGTGAGTTCACCGTGATGGCGGCGGACGGCCTGATCGACCGGACCAGAGGCGCTCTGGTCATCCGCCGTCCGGACCTGCTCGAGGCACGGGTCGCCGAAGCCTTGCGCGAGGACAATTGACGGCGCGGAACACTGTGGCTCCGTTCCTCACCCTCGAACGGCTGACCAAGACGTTCGGCGCGCAAGTTGCGGTCGCAGATCTTTCGCTCGCTGTGCCAGCCGGGGAAATTCTCTGCCTGCTAGGCCCCTCCGGCTGCGGCAAGAGCACGTTGCTGCGCCTGATCGCCGGATTCGAGACGCCGACAGGTGGCGCAATCCGCCTCGACGGCGTCGATCTCACCGGCCTCGCTCCGCACAGGCGACCGGTGAACATGATGTTCCAGTCCTATGCGCTGTTCCCGCATCTCAGCGTCAGCCGCAACATCGCCTACGGGCTGAACGGCCTCCGCCGCTCGGCCGCCGCCGCCCGCGTGGAGGAGTTGCTGCGCCTGGTACAGTTGGAGGATTTCGGGAACCGGCGTCCCGAGACCTTGTCCGGAGGCCAGCGCCAGCGCGTCGCCCTCGCGCGGGCGCTGGCGCGCGAACCGAAGGTGCTCCTCCTCGACGAGCCGCTCGGCGCGCTCGACCGGGGCCTGCGCGAGCAGACCCAAGGCGAGTTGCGCGCGATCCAGCGTCGCCTCGGCACCGCCTTCGTCATCGTCACCCACGATCCGTCGGAGGCCATGGCGCTCGCCGACAGGATCGGCGTGATGGACAAGGGCCGCCTCGTCCAGGTCGGCCGGTCCGAGACGCTCTACGAACGGCCCGTCAACCGCTTCGTCGCCGGCTTGCTCGGCGACGTGAACCTCATCCCGGGGACGGTCCGGGACGCCGACGGCGCGCTGGTGCGGGTCGAGACCGCCCTTGGGCCCATCTTCGCGTCCGGTGAGAGCGCCCCCTCCATCGGTGCGCCCGCGGTGATCGCCCTACGCCCCGAGCGTCTGGCGGCATCCACCATCGACGGGGTGGCCGCCGGGGATCGCAATACTCTCGACGGTCAGGTTGAGGCCTCGATCTATCTCGGCGACCACATCCGCTTCGACATCCGCATGCGGGATGGCAGCACGATCCGCGCGAACATACCCGCCGGAACCGGGATCGCCAGCGAGACTCATGTGCGCCTGTCCTTCGCGCCGGATGCCGCGACCGTCATGGCGGCGTGATGAAGCGACTTCTCCCGGTCGCTCCGTATCTGTGGCTGGCCGCCTTCGTGCTGCTGCCCTGCCTCATCACCCTCAAGATCAGCCTTTCCTTACCGGCGACGGCGCAGCCGCCCTACCTGCCGGTGCTCGACTGGAGCGCGGGTATCGACGGATGGGGCGCGTTCCTGGAAGCCCTGGATTTCGCCAATTTCGAGACCCTTGCCGGCGACAGCCTGTATCGCGACGCGGCCCTCTCATCCCTGCTCTACGCCGGCATGGCGACGGCCATCCTGGTGAGCGTCGGCACGCCCATCGCCCATGCGCTCGCCCGCTCGCCGGCCCGGCTCCAGCCGCTTCTGGTAGCGCTGGTGATCGTACCGTTCTGGACGAGCTTTCTCATCCGCATCTATGCCTGGATCGCGATCCTGAAACCCGAGGGCCTGCTGAATGCAGGACTGATCTGGACCGGCCTCATCGCCAGCCCCTTGGATATCCTGAACACACCCGCCGCGGTGATGATCGGCCTGACCTACGCCTACCTGCCGTTCATGGTGCTGCCGCTCTATGCGGTGCTTTCCCGCCTGGATCCGACCTTGACGGAAGCCGCCGCCGATCTCGGGGCCTCGCCGACGCGTGCCTTCTGGACCGTGACGCTGCCGCTGGCCCGGCCCGGTATCGCGGCGGGTGCGCTCCTGTGCTTCATCCCGATGGTCGGTGAGTTCATCATCCCCGACCTGCTGGGCGGTTCCGATACGCTGATGCTCGGCCGCGTCCTGTGGAGCGAGTTCTTCTCAAACCGCGACTGGCCCCTCGCCTCGGCGGTGGCGGTGCTGCTGCTCGTGCTCATCGTCGGACCGATCGTGCTGTTCCGTGATGCGGAGCGCGAGCGGGAGGACGTCGGCCGGTGAGTGTGCTCAACCGACTCAGCCTCGGGCTCGGCCTCGTCTTCCTCTACGCACCGATCGCCGTCCTCGTCGTCTTCTCGTTCAACGCCTCGTCCCTCGTGACGGTCTGGGGCGGATTCTCGACGCGCTGGTATGGGGTGCTCGTCAATGACGGCCCACTGATCGCCGCCGCCCTGGTCTCGCTGAAAGTGGCCTCACTCGCCGCCCTCGTGGCGACACTCCTCGGCACGCTGGCGGCGCTGGCACTCAACCGCAGCGGACGCTTTACGGGACGCGGCGGCTTCACCGGCCTCGTCTACGCGCCCATGGTGATGCCGGAGGTGATCACCGGCCTGTCGCTCCTGCTCCTCTTCGTCGGGCTCGGGCTCGACCGCGGCCTCGTGACCCTGGTCATCGCCCACGCCACCCTCGGCCTCGGCTTCGTCGCAGTGGTGGTCGGAGCGCGTCTGAAGGGACTCGACGGTTCCCTGGAAGAGGCAGCGGCGGATCTCGGGGCGGGCCCCTTTCGGGTTTTCGCGACCGTCACCCTGCCGCTGATCGCGCCGTCCCTGGTGGCGGCCTTCCTCCTCGCCTTCACTCTCTCGCTGGACGACCTCGTCATCGCGAGCTTCGTTTCGGGCCCGGGGGCGACGACGTTGCCCATGCGGCTCTACAGCCAGGTTCGCCTCGGCGTGAACCCTGAGATCAACGCCGCGTCGACGCTCCTCGTCGGCGGCGTCACCGTCGTCGTCCTCGCGGCCTCGTTTCTCACCGGACGCCGCGGCGTAGGAAATCAGGGCACGTAGGCGCGCACCCTGGTCGGTAGATCGAGCGCACCCGTCCTCGGTCCCTGCATGTCATCGAGATTCAGGATCGAGCCGCCGCGGGAGTCGAGATCGGAACCACCCTCGCGCGGGATGGTGCGAACAGCGACCGCGTCCCATGGGCCTTCGATGTCCAAGAGGGTGCCCTGAGGCAGGCTCGAAGAGCGGTTCGGCGGCGACATCGGCCGCAGGGCGGGATCGGCTGGGCTTCGCGGCAACAGTTCCGCCCGTGCAGCGAGGGTCCGCTCCGGTAGAGACAAGGTTCCCCGTAACGAGGCGGTGAGCGACGATGTCTTCAAAATGCCATCGGCAATGTCGCCGACGCCATCGACGAAGCGCAGGGAGATTCCCGCGCGGTCGAACGGGGTGCGGGCGTTCCGGCGGGCCAAGGCACCGTCGGCGGCGACGCCATTGCGGTGCACCACGTCGGCAAGGTCGAGCCCGGCGAGGGTCCCGTTCTCCATGGCGAGGGACGAGCGTCCGTTGAGGTGGTCGATCAGGCTGGCCGCGGTGCGGCCCGATCCCTCGAGCGTGAACTGTCCCTGGGCGTTTCCGAGAAGCCAGCCCTCCTGCCCGAAATCGACCAGCAGGGCGCCGAGATCGAGCCGGTCGAATGCACCCTGGGCGCGCAACTCCGTCTCACCGCGGTCGGTGGCGGAGGTCGTGAGGCCGAACCGTCCCTTGACGATGCCGCCTCTGACCACGGCACGAGCCAGAGAGCCTTCGACGCTGCCCTCGCGGACCAGAAGGCTGGAAGCGAGATCCTCCATCACAAGCGGCCCGAGCCGGGCAGTGCCGGCCGAGAGACGCAGATCGAGGTCCCCTCCGGTGAAGGGGCGCAGCGCGAGACTTTGCCGGCTCCAGCCGCTGGCGTTCAAGGATTCGTCCGGGCCGAAGACCCGGATCAGGGTGGCAAGAGCGGGTGCGAGATTCAGGCTCTCGGCCGCCAAGGTCGCCTGAAGGGCCGGACGGCTCTCGGCGAAGCTGATCGATCCCGCGCCTTCGAGGCTGTTGTCGCCAAGCCGCATTCGCATGGATGGCAGAAGGAGGGTCCGGCCCGAACTTTCGAACGTTCCGTCGATGGCCAGGCTATCGAGGAACGGCGACAGGGCGATATCCGTCCCCGCCCAGGTCAGGGTCTCGCGCAGGGAGCGCGATTGCAGGCTGCCCTGTCCACGAAGCGACAATCCATCCGCGAAGCTGCCGCTTCCCTCAGCCGCCAGATTGCCGGCGGGCCAGGTCGCGCTGGCGGAAAAGGACGATTCCCGGCCGGAGAACAACTCGTCCAGCCTGACACCGGAGAGCGAAAATTGGGTTGGCGTGTCGTTCCAGATAAAGCTTCCCGCCGCGTTCATCTGGGACGACCAGAATGGCCAGGCCAGAACCAGATCGACATCGCGGGCGGTCTGGGCGCTGCCGTCGCGGGGGTCTCGGCCGGACAGCGTCGCGTCGGTGAGGCTGATACGACGCGGACGCGACACGCCCCCCTGGGTCAGGCGCGCTCTCAGGCGCCGGAGCGGCTCGACCCAGCGCGAATCCCCGTCATCCTGGGGGAGGGTGATCGTCGTGCGTTCGAGGGAGAGGGTGTCAATCTCGATGCGGCCGGCGAGAAGGGCACGGATCCCGAGCTTGAGGGTGAGCGATCCGCCATCGGCGAGGAGCGGCCCGTCCAATGTCCCTGCGCTGAGCCGGACGCCCTCGAAATCGAGCCGGGGAATGGGCAGAAGCGCGACGCCCGCCGATCCTTCGGCCTTCATCGCAATTCCGTAATTGGTCGCCAGTGCCTTGCCGACGCCCCGCGTGAGGCGCGCGGACGCGACCGACCAGGGCAGACAGGCGGCGATCAGGGCAAGGACGAGGCTGCCGATACAGAGGGCCGGCAGGAGGCGACGGAGCGACATGTCTCTCCCTATCGGAGCAAAACCGCGACACGCGGTTGCGCGCGCGGCCTCGCCGAGCCGCCGCGATCGATCTTCTAAAAACCTACCCCCCACTCTCTCCATAACGAGCGGGAAAGCATTTGTCTGCCATGCATCATTCCTCTGCCGTGGAGCATTCAGGAGCAGACACCGGCAAGCCGTCCCGCGCTTCTCCGGGCACCCCATTCTGCTACAGCTTTCGCGACCCCTCACGTTTCAGGCCCGTTGTTCCCTCGCAGGATCTTGCCGAAACGCCTTATCCTGGCGCAGAGACAAGGCAGACGGACACGGCCAGCCCCTGGTATACCTGAGCCTGACCTAAGCCGGGCCGGCGGGTTGGGATTGGCTCGCGTTTCGCAGGGCAGCCCGAAACGGCGCCAAGGACCGGATTCCGGGAGGAAGGCTTGAGATGAAGAAGGTATATTCCGACGCCACGCAGGCGGTCGCCGGCTTGCTCAAGGATGGCATGACGATCATGGCCGGCGGCTTCGGCCTGTGCGGCATCCCCGACGAGCTGATCGATGCGATCCAGGCGTCAGGGGTCAAGGACCTCACCGTCATCTCCAACAATGCCGGCATCGACAATGTCGGCCTCGGCAAGCTGCTCCAGACCCGCCAGATCGCCAAGATGATCTCGTCCTATGTCGGCGAGAACAAGGAATTCGCCCGCCAGTATCTCGGCGGCGAACTCGCCATCGAGTTCAACCCGCAAGGCACGCTGGCCGAGCGCATCCGCGCTGGTGGGGCGGGTATTCCGGCCTTCTTCACCAAGACAGGCGTCGGCACCCTCATCGCCGAGGGCAAGGAGGTGCGTGAGTTCGACGGCGAGAATTACGTGATGGAGCGCGGCCTCTTCGCCGATCTCGCCATCGTCCATGCCTGGAAGGGCGATACCGAAGGCAATCTCGTCTACCGGAAGACCGCCCGCAACTTCAATCCGATGATGGCCACGGCCGCCAAGGTGACGGTCGCCCAGGTGGAGCATCTGGTCCAGCCGGGCGAGATCGACGGCGACGCGATCCATACGCCGGGCATCTTCGTCAAGCGCATCATCCACGTGGCGATCCGCGAGAAGAGAATCGAGCAGCGCACCACGCGCAAGCGTGGCGAGACCGCCGATTCCTCCGCAGCTGCCATCTGACATCCAAGGGAGACACCACCATGGCCTGGACCCGCGAACAGATGGCTGCGCGCGCCGCCAAGGAGCTGCGCGACGGCTACTACGTGAACCTCGGCATCGGCATCCCGACCCTGGTCTCGAACTACATCCCCGAGGGCATGTCGGTGCAGCTGCAATCCGAGAACGGCATGCTCGGCATGGGGCCTTTCCCTTACGAGGGGGAGGAAGACCCCGACCTCATCAATGCCGGCAAGCAGACGATCACCGAATTGCCGACCACGAGCTATTTCTCGTCCTCCGATTCCTTCGGCATGGTCCGGGGAGGGCACATCAACCTGTCGATCCTCGGCGCCATGCAGGTCGCCGAGAATGGCGACCTCGCCAATTGGATGATCCCCGGCAAGATGGTGAAGGGCATGGGCGGCGCCATGGACCTCGTCGCCGGTGTGAAGAAGGTGGTGGTGGTGATGGAGCACACCGCCAAAGGCAAGGATGGGTCGGAAAGCCCGAAGCTCCTGACTGCCTGTGACCTGCCCCTGACCGGCACCGCCGTGGTCGACATGGTGATCACCGATCTCGGCGTCTTCACCATCGACAAGAAGGGCGATGGCGGCATGGTCCTGGTCGAACTCGCCGACGGTGTCACCGAGGATGAAATCCGGTCGAAGACCCAAGGGGCCTTCACCGTCGCGTTGACCTGAATCCGGCCCGGCACAATCCGACCGGTCGTTGCAAAAGGCTCCCGATGCGATCGCATCGGGAGCCTTTTTCGTCGACGCCGCAGAGGTCTCGCAGGCGTTTCAACCTCGTGCGGCCGGCGGCTCCTCGATCCGGACGGGGAACGGGAAGGCGGCGCGCAACGGCTTCGTGTCGAGGGGGGAAGGCGGGAGCACGCATCTGCGGCGCTCCAGCCATGACAGGTCGCTGAACTGACGCGGGAGTTCGAGGGCTTCGTGGGCGAGCCCCACCGATTGCTTGTAATCCCGCATCTTGAAGGAATCCTTCGCCTCGGCGTTCGGCTCGGACAGACGCGCCGATTGTGCGGGCACACCATAGGCATGGGCCACGATGAGGCCGTGCAACGATGTGGTGACGATCTCGTCGCAGGACAGGATCTCGCGGACCACCCGCTCGATATCCTCGAACGTCACGCCCAGGAGTGGGATGACCTTGACATGGTCGGCGCCGACCGCCTCGAGAGCCTCACGGATACGGTTCTCCTGCAGCACGTGCGGGATGATGCCGACCTTGTGGGTCTTCGCCACCACCGGCGCATAAAGCTCGGGCAGGAGGATGGCGGCATCGCCGTAGATTTCGGGGCATTGCCCCCCTGCCGCCAGAACGGCGTCGCGGGACAAAGGTCCGCGCACCGCCGAGTAGATCGCGGTCGGGCAGAGAGTATCGGTGCTGCGGGGCATGCCGGTGCCCCAGAGGTGCATGCCGGGACGGGCGAACTTGGCGGTGCTTCCGATACAGAGGCCATCCGCCTCCTTCGCATTGTGCCACCGGGGCATTACGCCGAAAGCATGCCACAGCACGTAAGGCGTGAGGATATCGCCGAAATTTCCGGGAAACGGACTGCGCATCCACCAGATCTTCGGACGGAACCGCTCGTCGAGTCTCGCCTCCGCTGCGATATCATCGAGCGTCAGCAGAGCGCGGTAGGCCGATACGAGAGCCCCCCATTTTTCCACCGACTGGCCCAACAGCTCGGCCTCGAGCGCGAGGAACGCATCTCGCTCTCCACTCCTGAGAAAAGCCAGGAAGGTTTTCTCCGCGAGCGACTCTTCTTCTTTCGCCAAGGTTGGTCTCCCCCTTACGGAACCGGCTATCGAGCCGAAGCCGCGTTTCGGAAAATTACAATGCGATGACAATGGCTTAACGTGCCTTGTCATGGGGCATGCGCGGAAGGGTTATCTCAAGGCGCACCGTCTCTGTCGAGGCGATTTCGCAGGCCGCTCTTTGCTCGACGGATCATACGGGTGATGGCACGCAGCATCGTGCGGGCAGGGCAATCGCATCATCCATGCTCTGATCCGACCTCCAGTGCCCCGGACGATGCTCGCCCGAGCGAGCCCAATCGTGAGGTGGAGCCCCTTCGGAACCCCGCTCCGGACCGCACCCTCCGAATGGGGCGACCAAAAGTTGCGCAAAGGACCAGCCTGCCATTTGAGACGACGGCGCAACCCACTTAGAAGCGGGGTTTACCGCAACGCTCGGCGCGCGGTCACGCCCTTTGCAAGTGGAAAGCTCATGAGCAGTCTGAAATTCGGAACCAGCGGCCTGCGCGGATTGGTGACGGACCTCGTAGGATGGCCGAGCTACGCCTATGCCAGCGCGTTCTTCCGCTCGGTCGCCGCGACGGCTGGCGAGGGCGCGTCCGAACGGATCGTCGTCATCGGGCGGGATCTGCGTGACAGCAGCGCGGGGATCGCAGCCACGGTGGCAAATGCCGCCGCGGCGGCCGGGTTCAGCGTGTACGATTGCGGCGCGCTACCGACCCCGGCTCTCGCCCTGGAAGCGATCCGGCGCGGGGCCTGCGCCGTCATGGTCACAGGCAGTCACATCCCGTCGGATCGCAACGGCCTGAAATTCTACCGGCCCGATGGAGAGATCACCAAGACCGACGAGGTCGCCATCCTCGCCGCCCTGGGCGACATCACCAAGGCCGGGGACATGCCGAAGGCCGATTCAGCCATTCAGGAGCCTGGCGCCATCGACCGCTACCGGCAGCGCTATACCGATGCCTTCGCACCGACCATCCTGGCTGGTCAAAGGATCGCGGTCTATCAGCAGAGCTCGGTCGCGCGGGACCTCCTCGCCGACGTGCTGGCCGCGCTCGGGGCTGACATCGTACCGATCGGCCGCTCCGACAGCTTCATTCCGATCGACACGGAAGCACACCGTCCCGAGGATATCGCGTTCATCCGCGATGCCATGGCGTCGGGCGGCTTCGACGCGCTCGTGACGACCGATGGCGATGCGGACCGCCCGCTGCTCGCGGATGCCGCCGGCAGAATCGTGCGGGGAGACGTTCTCGGGCTGATCACCGCTCGCTACCTCGGCGTCGACACGGTGGTGGTGCCGGTCACGGCGGGCTCGGCGATCGAGCATGCGGGCGGGTTCCGGAGCGTGTTGCGCACCAAGGTCGGCTCTCCCTTCGTCATTGCCGGGATGGACCGGGCGAAGAGCGAAGGCGCGAGCACCGTCGTCGGTTTCGAGGCCAATGGCGGGTTCCTCCTTGGCTCGGACGTCGTCATCGATGGCAAGACACTGCTGGCCCTGCCGACGCGTGATGCGATCCTTCCGATCGTGGCGACATTGGCGGCCGCGCAGGAAGCCCGCCTGACCCTCGCTGAACTCGTCACGTCGCTGAATGTCGGCGAGACGGCGAGCGATCGTCTTCCCAATACGCCCGCAGAGCGAAGCGGCGCGTTGCTGCGCCAACTCGGTCAGGACTCGTTCCGCGGGGAATTCTTCCGCCCGATCGGTACGCCCCAGGGCGTGGATGAACAGGACGGCGTCAGGGTCGAACTCGACGGCGGCCGGACGATCCATTTTCGTCCGTCCGGCAATGCGCCCGAACTGCGCTGCTACGCGGAGGCGGGATCGGCCGCGGACGCTGAAGAATTGGTACGCTGGGGATTGGCCGCAGCGGCCGCGGCCATGACAAACTGAGCCGAGCGAGTCCAGGGGCGGGCCAGGCGGGCCCGCTCCTGGCCGGTCCCTGCACCTGGACTCGATCCATTCTCGACCGGGAATCGCCCCGGTTCTGGTCCCGCCCGGATCGGGCCGAAAACGCTTCGGCAATGGCTGGTTAGGCGGCGATCGCGAGGCGGCCGGTCCGCCTTGCTTCGCTCGTGTCCGATGGGGTGCTGGAGTTTGAAGGACCTGCGAGACGGATAAGGTTTGCGACAAGCATACCGGCACGATGCCGACGATCTTGCGGCGCACTGAGCAGACGCACCACCTCGGACGAAGTATCCCACGGGAACAGAGCTTCACCGATGTCGCCGAATACGAGACATCCTTCTCTCACGATCCTGAAATAGAGCAAACCCATCCCGAAAAGCTCGACTATAATGTATACAGAGCAGGAGCCGTGACGCGTCGGCGTCGAGGAGGATGGGATGGCCCGAGAGATCGGCAGGCGTGGCTTTCTGAAGGCCTCGGCGGCTCTTGCCGCGACCGCAACGGCCGGGTTTTCGTGTATCGAGATCGCGAATGCCGCGACGATCGAGATACCGACGGTCGACACGCTGAGCTTGCGCGTCTTGATCGACTCGTCCCACGATCAGTTCCTCAAGCCCGCGACGGTTCAGGGTGTCGTCCACCAGCCACCCGGGAACGGGCGCGGCAGCGATTACCGCAAGGTTCTGCACAACCAATGGGGCCTGTCGCTGTTCGCGGAATCGCGGCGCGCGGACGAGGCACGCACGATCCTGCTCGATTTTGGCTACAGCCCCGATGCGTTGCTGAACAACATCGAGATCCTGAAGGTCGACCCGTCCAAGATCGACGCCCTCATCGTCAGCCACGGCCATCACGATCATTACGGCGGCCTCAACGGGTTCCTGGACAAGTACCGCGCATCCCTGCCCGCGGATCTGACGCTCTATGCCGGCGGCGAGGACAATTTCTGTCACCGCGTCAGCCCGAGCAAGGTGCAGGGGCAGTTCACGGATTTCGGCCAGCTCGACCGGCGTGAGTTGACGGCGCAGAAGATCAGGACAGTCCTGTGCGAGACACCCACGGTGGTGGCCGGCCATGCCTTCACCACGGGTCAGATCAAGCGCTCCTCCATCGAGCGCATCCTGCCCAACACCTTCGTGGAACGCGGCATCAAGGACGGTCTCGGCTGCGATGCCACCCACTATTCGCCGGCTGAACTACAGGGGCAAATCATTCCCGACGAGCATGTCCACGAACACGCCACCTGCTTCAACGTGAAGGGCAAGGGCCTCGTCGTCATCAGTTCCTGCGGCCATGTGGGAATCGTCAATTCGGTCCGTCAGGCCCAGGCCGTCTCGGGTGTCGAGAAGGTCCATGCCATCGTCGGCGGGTTCCATCTCGGGCCGGCGTCGAAAGACTATCTCACCCAGATCGTGGCCGAGATCCGAAAGCTCGATCCCGACGTGGTCATTCCCATGCATTGCAGCGGCCTCAACTTCGCGCTGGAAGCCCAGGCGCAGATGCCCGCCAACGTGATCGTGCCGACCACGGGCAGCCGTCTCACCTTCGGTGCGTAGGTCCGCAGCCGCGGCGCTGTTCCTGTCGCTCCTGGCCTGGCACGCCATGGTGCCGGCTCGTGGCGCGGAGCCGGCGCGACGCTCGGCTGCGGAGTTGATGGACGTGCTGATGTGGAACCGCGAGCCGGTGGGCGGGCCCTTCAGTCTCGTCGATCACGAGGGGCGCAGGCGCACGGAGGCCGACTTTCGCGGCAAGCTCCTCCTCGTCTATTTCGGCTACACCTCGTGTCCCGATATCTGCCCGACCGACCTCATGGAGATCGCCCGCGCCCTCACCCTGCTGGGCGCGGAGTCGGAGGCGGTCCAGCCGCTGTTCATTACCCTCGATCCGGAGCGGGACACGGTCGCGCATCTCGCCGAATACGTGCCGAACTTCTCGCCCCGGCTCGTGGGCCTGACGGGAGGACCGGCGGCGATCCGTCAGGCTGCCGATGCCTACCGGGTGTTCTTCGAAACGGGCGTGGGAGTGAATGGTGACAGGACGATCGACCACTCGGCCTTCATCTACCTGATGGACCGGTCGGGGGCCTATCTCGGCTTCTTCCCGCCGGGCACCTCGGCCGAGCGAATGCTGACGATCATCCGCCCCCATCTCGCTCAGCCCTGACGGCTGCGCATCGAGCCTCCACCGTCGATCAGATCATCGCGCCATGCCCCAGCGCCGCACGGTGAGCCGCTCGAAGGCCGCGAACACGATGTTCTCGACAACGAGGCCAATGACGACGACGAGGACGAGGCCGGCGAAGACGCGGTCGGTGTAGAGTTCGTTGCGGTTCTGGAAGATGTACCAGCCGAGACCGCCGCGCCCCGAGGAGGCGCCGAAGACGAGCTCCGCCGCGATCAAGGTACGCCAGGCGAAAGCCCATCCGATCTTGAGGCCGGACAGGATCGCCGGCAGGGCGGCGGGGATGAGGATCTGAATCACATAGGACGGGCCGCGCAGGCCGTAATTGCGCCCGGCCATGCGCAAGGTTTCGGGCACGCCCTGAAAGCCCGCATAGGTGTTGAGCGCCATCGGCCACAGCACCGAATGGATGAGGACGAAGATCAGACTGCCGGAACCGAGGCCGAACCAGAGCAGGGCCAGCGGCAGCAATGCGATCGCCGGCAGCGGATTGAACATCGCCGTCAGGGTCGAGAGCAGGTCGCGGCCGAACTGGGTCGAGACGGCCAGCGTCGTCAGCAGGAAGGCCAGGACGATCCCGCAGACATAGCCCTGCAGCAGCACGACGAGCGAGATCCGTACCCGATCCAGCAATTCGCCGTTCACCAAACCATCGAACAGGGCCGCCATCGTGGCGCCGAAGCCGGGCAGCAGCAGGTCGTTGTCCTGCCACCGCGCCAACCCCTCCCAGAGGAGGATCAGGGCGACGATGATCAGGCCCTTGCGGAGCCAATCCTGCTGCCAGAGCCGGGTCGAGAACGGCAGCACCCGTTCCACCGGGGCTTCCACGAAGGGGGCGAGCACATGGTCGTATTCCGGGCGGATCGGCGGCACGAGGGGCCGGCCCGCGAGACTGGCATTGCTCATGCCGAAACCTCCGTGGATGCGCGGCTTTCGGGTGCGGCCTCGAACAGGCGGCTGTGCAGTCGCTGCACCGCGTCCTGAAAATCGTGGCTCCCGATGCTGGTCAGATCGAAAGCATGGCTGTTGAACTCGGCCCGCACCCGGCCCGGATGGGGCGAGAGCAGCGCCACCCGGTTCCCGACCACCAGGGCCTCCTCGATGGAATGGGTGACGAAGAGAAGGGTGAAGGGGGCCTCGTCCCAGAGGGACAGCAACTCCTCCTGCATCCGGCGCCGGGTCAGGGCATCCAGAGCCGCGAAGGGCTCGTCCATCATCAGGACCTTCGGCTGCATCGCGAGCGCCCGGGCGATCGCCACGCGCTGCTTCATGCCGCCCGAGAGCTGGTGCGGGTAGCTCTCGGCGAAGGGCGTCAGCCCGACCTTGTCGATGTAGTGGCGGGCCCGCTCCATCGCTTCGCGCCGTCCCAGCGCCCGTGCCGCGCGCAAGGGGAAGGCGACGTTCTGGGCCACCGTCTTCCAGGGCGGCAACTGGTCGAATTCCTGAAACACCACGATCCGGTCGGGTCCCGGCTCGCGCACGGGCACGCCGTCGAGGGTGATCTCGCCCTCGACGGGGCGAATGAAGCCCGCAGCCGCCTTGAGCAGGGTGGACTTGCCGCAGCCCGACGGCCCCAGCAAGACAAAGCGATCCCCCTGGTGGATGTCGAGATCGATGCGATGGGTGGCGCGCACCACCCGCTCCGGCGTGCGGTATTCGAGGGTCACACCCTTGATCCGCAAAAGCGGCGATGCCTCGGCCGCGATCGGGGAACGGGCGCGCGCGTCTTCACGCCGGATGGAACCCCGCGCGCGGGATTCGGGATGTTCGGCGATGGCAAAGTCGGAACGGTGGGCTGCGAAACTCATGGCGTGCCGCCTCAGCTGCCGCTGCTGATGCGCGGATCGTCGAAGAAGTAGTCGCCGATGGCCAATGGCTCGGCCTTGATCGCGCCGACCCGGTGCATGAACTTGCCGAGGCCGATCGTGTTTTCCGGCTTCACCTTGAAGGTCGCCGCAGGGTTCTTGATGATCTTCGTCAGGAGAGCCGGGTCGAGCTTGCTGTTGTTGATCCGAATATAGATGTCGGCGGCTTTCTCCGGGTTCTCGGTAATGAACGTCGCGGCTTCATCGAGCGCGCTCAGGAACGCCTTGTAGGTCTTCGGGCTATCCTTGTAGAATTTCTCCGTGGCGTAGAGCACGGTGGAGGAGGCCGGCCCGCCCTGCACGTCATAGGAATTGAGGACGATCCGGGCCTTCGGGTTCTCGGCCAGTTCCTGCTCTTGGAAGGGCGGGTTGCCGAAATGGCCCGAGATCTCCGTGCCGCCCTTGATGATCGCGGCGGTGGCCTCGGGATGCGGGACGGCGACACTGATCTTGTCGAGTTTGGCGAAGTCCTTGTCGCCCCAAAGCTTCGCCGATGCCAGTTGCAGGATGCGCGACTGAACCGAGACGCCGACGGCGGGAACCGCGATACGGTCCTTCTCCGTGAAGTCGGCGATGGTCTTCACGTCCGGATTGTTGGTGACGAGATAGTAGGGGAAGTTGCCCAGGGACGCGACGCCCTTGACGTTCTGCCGCCCCCTGGTGCGGTCCCAGAGGGTGAAAAGCGGGCCGACCCCGGCACCGGCGATCTCGATATTGCCGGACAGGAGGGCGTCGTTGACCGCCGAGCCGCCGGAGAGCTGGACGTAGTCCACCTTGATATCGAGGCCCGCCTGCTTGCCGTGCTTCTCGATGAGCTTCTGATCCTCGACCACGTTGAGGAGCAGGTAGACGACACCGAATTGCTTGGCGATGCGCAATTGGCCTTCGCCGGCCGCAGCATGGCCCGCGGCCACCAGGGACAGGGCGAGCCCGCCGAAAAGGGACGCGGCCTTGCGGCGCGAGAGGGACATGCGTCGGGTCGTCATGGGGAACCTGCTGTCGAATTCGGGCGCGGAATGCGGAGCCGGGACGTGAAAGGCGCCTGCAAATTTGCTTGGCGGCGCTCGCCGCGTCAATGAAATCGTTCTCTTTATAGAACAGCGGATGGAGATGATCCGTCTCTGGAACGCGTAGACTTTAGTAGCTATCCAGCTTTCGTCGATAGTAAGAAGGATATTTCCAGCACTTCAGTCGTAAGCTGGAGGTTGTCGGTTCATACCATCCCCACAGTCGTTCGTTTTATGGGACACGGAGGGCAGCTTGTCGGATGCAAGGCCGGTCACCGTCCCCGCCACACCAACTCATGTGCCGGATCGATCTCGCCCGATCGGCACGGGGGCCGGATCATGCCCGGCGGACACGTCGGTTGAGACGAGCGGCGAAACGCTCGCCGATGGTCTGCACCGCCTGGACCAGTACGATCAGCACGACGACGACGGCGAGCATCATCTCAGGGCGAAAGCGCTGGTAGCCATAGCGGATGCCGAGATCGCCCAATCCCCCACCGCCGACGGCGCCGACCATGGCCGAATAGCCGAGCAGCGACACCACCGCGAGGGTCAGGCCGAGGAGGATGCCGGGTAGCGCCTCCGGGATCAGCACCTTGCGGATGATGGTGAGTGGGCCGGCACCGAAGGCGCGCGCCGCCTCCACGAGCCCGGAATCGACCTCGCGGATCGCTGCCTCCACGAGACGGGCGATGAAGGGGGTCGCCGCCACCGTCAGCGGCACCGTGGCGGCCCATAGGCCGATGGAGGTGCCGGCGATGAGGCGCGTGAACGGGATGATGGCCACCACCAGAATGATGAAGGGTGTCGAGCGGGTGGCGTTGACGACGAGACCCAGGATGCCGTTGAGCCACGGTGCGGCGAGCAATTCCCCGCGCCGGCTGGTCGCCAGGAAGATCCCGAGCGGCAAGCCGAACAGGGTTCCGAGACAAGCCGCGACGGCCACCATGGCGAGGGTGTCACCGGTCGCCTGGAGCAGCAGGCGGATCATTTCAGGCGACACGGCGAGCCTCCACGCTGCGAGCCGGCAGGTAGCCGAGGAGATCGGAGACGAGACCATGGGCGTCGAGGAACGCACGTGCGCGCCCGACGACATCCGGCCCCGCGGGCAGGCCCACCGTCAGTGAGCCGAATGGCTGTCCGGCGATCTCGTCGACGGTGCCGGACAGGATGTTGGCCTCGATGCCGGTCTCGCGCGCGAGCCGCGCGATGATCGGGTCGCTGGCGTGAGCTCCGCGAAAGGCGATCCGCAGAACCGCCGTGCCGCCGGGAATCGGCTGGGTGTCGATCTCGGCGCGAAGCCCGGCCGGCAAGGCCAGCCCCATCTCCCCGGCCAGGAGTGTCCGGGTGATCTCCGCCTGCGGACGGGTGAAGACCTCGAACACGTCGCCCTGCTCGACGATACGGCCCGCCTCCAGCACGGCGACGCGATCCGCCACGGCGCGGATCACCGACATTTCATGGGTGATGAGCACGATGGTGAGGCCGAGCTCGCGATTGATCCGGCGCAGGAGCGCCAGGATCGACCGCGTGGTCTCTGGATCGAGGGCGGAGGTGGCCTCGTCGGAGAGGAGCACACTCGGTCCGGTGGCCAGCGCGCGGGCGATGCCGACCCGCTGCTTCTGCCCACCCGAGAGTTCGGCGGGATAGCGGTCGCGCTGATCCTCCAGCCCGGTCAGGGCCAGCAACTCCCCGACACGGGCGCGGCTCGCGGCCCTGCCGCGCCCTTCGATCTCCAGCGGCAGGGCGATGTTGCCCGAGACGGTGCGGGACGAGAGCAGGTTGAAATGCTGGAAGATCATGCCGATGCGACGGCGCACGTGGCGCAGCGCGCGCTCGTCGAGGGACGAGACCTCGGCATCCCCGACCTTGATCGTCCCGGCGCTGGGGCGTTCCAGCCCATTGATCAGACGGATCAGGCTCGATTTTCCGGCGCCCGACCGGCCGATCACCCCCAGCACCGAACCCGCCGCCACCGAGAGGTCGATCCCACTCAGCGCGGAGACATCGACGCCGTCGCGGGTGACGTAGGTCTTCGCCACCTGCTCGAAACGGATCAGCACTTCCGGCGGCGGCGGTACGGCATCGCCGGGGCTATCATGATGAACTGACGACACGCAACGAACCCTTTGGACCTGCACACGCATCGCCCATGCAGGATCGCCAGAATGACTAGGATCGAAGATGTATTCCTACATCTTATACTTCGGACGCTCAATAAAAACGGTTATCAAATCGATCGTCGATTGGAAGAGAACGATCCCCGTATTCGCACCGGAAGGGAAGGATCCTCCATCCGCCCACTCGACCCGGCTCTCGCAGCAGGACTTCCAAGCACCGATTTCCGCGAGCCAACACGCTGCGGCCCCCTTCGGCAGCACTATTCGACCGCGCAGGCCGGACCCACGAAAATCACCCCGTCAGACACCCGCTCGATAGAAGATGCTATCGAATTTTTGAGAGTGTTCAGAATTTCATTTTATTGAATACAGGGGACGATTACGCTTTAATGCTTCGAGATCGGCAAAGGCGGCAGTGCCTTTGCACGGCTCTTAATCCCATGACCTTATGCTTCGCGTTCTTTGACGAACGCCCATTCGGACTCCGTTTTCATGTCGTTTGATATCATGCGTGAACCGCGCCGGTCATCGAGCCGGCGCGGCTTCCTTCGGCTGGCCGGTGGCGCGGCGGGCGGGATCGGCATCGCGTCGGCCGCGCAGGCCCTCGATGCCGGCGATCCCCTGGCCGTTCCCGAATGGAGCCGTACGCCCGGCGCGCCGTCCGCATCGCCGCCCTATGGACGGCCATCGCCCTACGAAGTTCTGGGCCGGAAGTCGCGGACGCCGCCGACCTTTCCGGGAGCCGCATCCACCGGCACGCCGCTCCAGCACCTGCATGGCATCATCACGCCCAACGGTCTGCATTTCGAACGTCATCACGCAGGCGTTCCAGCCATCGACCCGGAGCGCCACCGGCTCGCGATCCACGGCCTCGTGGAACGCCCGCTCGTCCTGACCATGGACGATCTGGTGCGGATGCCCTCGGTCTCGCGCATCCACTTCCTCGAATGCTCGGGCAATACGCCCTGGCTCGGCGCCAAACCGACCTGGACCCTCCAAGACAGTCACGGGCTCCTCTCCTGCGCCGAATGGACCGGGGTCGAATTGGCGACTCTGCTCGATGAGGTCGGCGTGAAGCCGGGCGCCGCCTGGATCCTTGCGGAAGGCGCGGACGCGGCCGGGATGACCCGGAGCATTCCCCTCGATCTCGCACGCGACGGTGCGATCCTGGCCTATGCCCAGAATGGCGAGCGGCTCCGCCCGGAACAGGGCTACCCGCTGCGGCTGTTCGTGCCGGGGGTCGAGGGCAACCTCAGCATCAAATGGCTGCGCCGGCTCAAGGTCGGAGACCAGCCGTTCCAGACGCGCGAGGAAACCTCGAAATACACCGACCTGATGCCGGATGGGTCGGCACGGCAGTTCACGTTCGCGATGGAGGCGAAATCCGTCATCACCTCACCCTCCGGTGGCGAGCAGTTGCGAAGCCCCGGCTTTCGCGAGATCCGCGGTCTCGCCTGGACGGGACGCGGCCGCATCGCGGGCGTCGAGGTCTCCACCGATGGCGGCGCGCACTGGCAGGCAGCCGTTCTGGAGGGTCCGATCCTGCCCAGATGCCTTACCCGGTTCCGGCTCCCCTGGCGCTGGGAGGGCGGCCCCGCGCACCTCCTCAGCCGGGCCACCGACGAGACGGGCTACGTCCAGCCACCGCGTGAGGCGCTGCTCTCCGTCCGGGGCACCCAATCCTTCTACCACAACAATGCGATCGCCGGCTGGCGTGTCGCCGCCGGAGGAAACGTGAGCCATGCGGTTTAGCGGCCTCGGCCTTCTCCCCTGCCTGATGGTGACGGGCGCCGCCCTGGCGGACCCGTCCGGGCCCGTCTCCCTCCCTGGCAACGGGCTCGGCCCTCTGGCGATTGGGCAGCCGGCGAGCCAAAGGATCCTCGCCCTGTGGGATATCGACGTGCGTGCCGACGGGCAGGGCCTGCCCGCCGGCCATGGCAGCGTGCGCCAGGGCGAGGCCCTGTTCGGCGCGCGCTGCGCCGCCTGCCACGGGGCGCAAGGGGAGGGTGCATCCGCCGACAGGCTCGTGGGCGGCCAGGGCAGCCTCGCGACGGGCAAGCCGGTGCGGACGGTGGGCAGCTTCTGGCCCCATGCCACCACCCTGTTCGACTATATCCGCCGCGCCATGCCCTACGACGCACCGCAATCCCTGAGCGCCGACGAGACCTACGCCCTCAGCGCCTATATCCTGCATCTCAACGGCATCCTGCCGGAGGAAGCCGAACTCGATGCCGCCTCCCTGCCGAAGGTGCGGTTGCCGAACCGGGACGGGTTCACCGCCAATATCCGCCCCGATGTGCCGGCGCACGCCAGTCAGGCGCCTCTTACCGGGATCACCGCGCCGCGATAGCGCACGCGGATGAATCCCGCGACCTCCGCCGATTGCAGGAGGGAGGAGAGCGTCTGGATGCGTGCATCCTGGGCCAGGGCCTGGGTCGTCACCAGCACGTTGGCGTAGGGGTTGCCCTCCGCCCGTTCCAGCCCGAGGGAATCCTTAGCCGGGTCGAGGCCGGATTCGAGGGCGTAGTTGCCGTTGATGACCGCCAGGGCGACGTCGTCGAGGGAGCGCGGCAATTGCGGCGGCGCCACCTCGATGAAGCTGAAGGATTTCGGGTTCTCGGCGATGTCGCCGGCCGTGGCGAAGGTGCCGTCGCCGCCGGGCCGGAGACGGATGAGGCCGTTCTCCTGCAGCAACCTCAGCCCCCGGCTGAAATTGGTGACGTTGTTCGACAGGGCGACGGTCGCCCCCTTCGGCAGGTCGGCGAGGCTGCGGGCGCGGCGCGAATAGAGCCCGAGCGGCTCCACATGCACGTTCGCGGTCACGGCGAAGCGAGTGCCGAGCTCGGCCTCCTCGCTGCGCAGATACGGCACGTGCTGGAAGAAGTTGGCGTCGGCATCGCCATCGAGAACGAGGCGGTTCGGGCGGATATCGCCGCTGATCTCGATGATCCGCAGGGGCAGGTCCGGAGCGAGCTTGTCCTGCACATAGGTCAGGATCTCGGCATGCGGCACCGAGGAGGCGACCACCTTGAGGGGTGTCGCGGCCCGGGCCGTGGAGGCCGTCAGCAGAGCAAGGGTGCCGCCCAGCAGGGCGCGACGGTTCAGGGGCATAGTGATCCTTCCTGTTCGGGCGTGCCGGCGCGTCCGCCATCGAGCGTAGCGCAGGGCTCCGGGCGGCCGGCGCGCGCTTGAAGAAACGGGTCGGGACGGGAGTTTGAGTCGGCGACCGCGCTACCAGACCGGCTCGAGGAAGCCCTTGTAGGTCTGCTCGATGTAGTCCCGCACCGGCGCCGACCGGAAGCTGCGGATGAAGGCGGTGAGACGCGGATCGTCGCGATTGTCGGGCCGCGCGACGAAGCTCAGCGTGTAGCGCCGATCCCCGGCCCCGTCGGTGATGAGGGAGGTCTTGGGGTCGCCGCCGGCGGCGATCAGGTAGGTGAAGCTCACCTGCGCCAAGGTCACGTCGTCCATCGCACGCGGCAATTGCGCCGCTTCGAGTTCGATGATCCGCAGGCGCTTCGGATTGGCGACGATGTCGGCGACGGAGGCCTCGTCGCCGACGCCCGGCTTCAACGTGATCAGCTTGGCAGTCTCGAGCAGGCGCAAGCCCCGCGCCGCGTTGACGGGATCGTTGGCGATGGCGACCGAAGCGCCGTCGGGGACCGTGTCGAGGCTGGTCACCGTCTTCGAGAACAGGCCCACGGGCAGGACCATGGCGCCCTCCACCGCCACCAGCTTGTAGCCCCGCGAGCGGATCGCGTTCTGAAGGTAGGGCACGTGCTGGAACAGGTTGGCGTCGATATCACCCGAGGCCACGGCCTCGTTGGGCGTCACCCAATCGGTGAACTCGACGATCTCGACATTCTGCCCCTGCTTGCGGGCGAGATCGGCGGCGAAGGCCAGGGTCTGCCCCACCGGCCCCGGCGTCGCACCGATGCGCAGGGGTTTTTCCGCAGAGGCGGGGCCGGTCGCCAGAGCGAAGAGGACAGCCGCGAAGCCGAGGAGGCTGCGGCGGGTACGGAGCGGGGGCATCGTGGAAGCCTGTGATCGGGGAGGGGAGAGGGAGCCGTCAGGCGGCGGAGGCGCGCGCCTCGCTGCCGGACTGGCGGAAGCGGGCACCCGGATGGGTCGCCTTCAGGGTGGCGCCGCCCTCCGGGAATAGCTTTTCGCGGAGCGTGCCTTCGCGATACCGCGTCTTGAACGCGCCCCGGTCCTGCAACTCGGGCACGACGAGATCGACGAAGGCCTCGATCGTCTCGGGCGCGACGGCGCGGGTGAGATTGAATCCGTCGATATCGGCCTCGTCGGCCCAGGACAGCAGCGCGTCGGCGACGTCCGAGGGCGATCCGACGATGAAGGGGGCCCTCGCCCCGCGCGGGCCGAACTCGGCGAAATCGGCGCGGGTGAAGGGGCGTTCGCCGGGCAGCGTTAGGTTCTCCAGCAAGGACTGCATGGCATTGGTCTTGACGTAGGCGAGCCCCTCATGGGCATCGAGTTCGGACAGGTCGATTCCGGTCCAGCCGGAGACGAGGGCGAGCTGGCCCTCCACGTCGAGATATTGCGCGTACTCGTCGCGCAGATCGAACGCCTCGGCGCGGGTTGGGGCGACGATCACGGTGGCCCCGACGAACATCCGGATGTCGTAGGGATCGCGGCCCGCTTCCTTCGCCGCCTGCCGCGTGGCGCGCACGGCCTTGCCCGCGATGGCCTTGGTCTGGCCGTTGAGGAAGATGCTCTCGGCATGGCGGGCGGCGAAGAGACGTCCGCGCGACGAGGCACCGGCCTGGTAGAGCACGGGCGTCCGTTGAGGCGACGGCTCGCTGAGATGCTGCCCATCGACCCGGTAGCTCGGCCCGTCATGGGTGACGCGGTGGACCCGGTCCGGCTGCGTGAACAGACCGCTCGCCCGGTCGCGCAGGGCCGCGCCGTCCTCCCAGCTTCCCTCCCAGAGCTTGTAGGCGGCCTCCAGGAAATCCTCGCCGGCATCGTAGCGCGCATCGTGTTCGCGGGCCTGGGGCAGGCCCATGCCGCGTGCGCCACTCTCCAAGTAACCGGTGACGACGTTCCAGCCGATCCGCCCATTGGTGAGGTGATCGAGGGTCGAGAGCCGGCGGGTGAAGGTGTAGGGGTGTTCGTAAGTGAGGTTCGCCGTGACCCCGAAGCCGAGATGCGTCGTGGCATGGGCCATCGCCGGCACCAGCAGGAACGGGTCGAGGTTCGGAGCCTGCGCCGCCCGGGCGAGGGCGGTGGCCGGGCTGGCGCCGTAGACGTCGTAGACCCCGACCACGTCGGCGAGGAAGATCCCGTCGAACAGGCCGCGCTCGGCGGTGCGGGCCAGCGACACCCAGTAATCGAGGGTATTGTAACGCGCCGCCGCGTCGCGCGGGTGCCGCCACAGCCCGGCCCAGGTATGGCCCGGCGCCCCCATCTCGAAGGCGTTCAGCCTCAATTCGCGGCGTGGGCTCATGACAGATCCAGGCAATCCGGGGCGACGGTATCGTGCGATGGGGAAGAGAGGCCTCGTTCACGCGATGCGGGAGGCCTTCAGGCGCATGAGCCTAGCCGGAGACCGGACCCGGTCAACAAGAATGATCTTTCAACGATCATCCCTTCCAAGCATACATCGTCTATTTTACGATTGATTAGAGCATAACATCTCCAAATCGCACATCTGATCATAATTTATACTTGTCTGCCCTGCCCGGATTGACGATCAGGACGACCATGAGGCCGGGGGGCATCGAGCGCGAGCCCCTTCGGCGTCACGGCATCACAGGCACGGGATCGACGGAATGTCTCAGACGGAAGCGGGATGGGGCGCGGGACCGAGCGCAGGCTACGAGGCGCTCGCGGCCGGTTTCCGGCCGGTCTTCGCACGCATCCGCGCCACCGCCATCACCCGCGATCTCGCGCACACGCTCCCCCATGACGAAATCGACTGGCTGAAACAGGCGGGCTTCACGACCCTGCGCCTCGCACGCGAAGAGGGCGGCCACGGCGCGAGCCTGCCCGAATTGTTCAACCTCCTCATCGAGTTGTCCCAGGCCGACCCCAACGTCACCAACGCCCTGCGCGCGCATTTCGGCTTCACGGAGGACATGCTGTGCTCGTCCTCGCCGGAATGGCGGGCGCGCTGGACCGCCCGGATCGGCGATCGCCAGACCGTCGGCAGCGGCGTGTCCGAGACGGGCGAGGCCAAGGTCGGGCAGTTCGATACGGTACTGCGGCCGCAGGGCGGGCAATGGCTGCTCAACGGCCGGAAATTCTACACCACCGGTTCGCTCTTCGCCGATTGGATCCACGTCTCGGCCCAGGACGAGGCGGGCGCGTCCCTGGTGGCGGCCGTGCCGGCGCGGGCGCCGGGTGTCGAGATCGTCGACGATTGGGACGGTTTCGGCCAGTCGCTCACCGCGAGCGGCACGGCGATCTTCACGGACGTCCTCATCGGGCCGGAGCTCATCAAGCCCGATCCGGAGCGGTTCCCCTACGCGATGGGGTTCTTCCAGCTCGTCCATCTGGCGACTTTGGCCGGCATCGGCCGTTCGGCCGCCCTCGACGTGTCGCGGCTCGTGGCCGAGCGCAAGCGGGTCTACAGCCACGGCAACGGCAGCCGGGCCGGCGACGATCCCCAGATCCAACAAGTGGTCGGGCGCGTCCGCGGCGCGGCCTACGCGGCGGGCGCCATCGTCCTCAAGGCGGCGGAGTCCCTGCAGCGGACCTACGACATTCACCGCAACGGAGAAGCGGCGGACCATGCGGCGGGTATCGCCGACATCGAGGTGAACCAGGCGGTGACCGTGGTCACCAATCTCGTTCTCGAAGCCACCACGACCCTGTTCGATGCGCTCGGCGCCTCGGCGGTGAAGAGCGGTCTCGGCCTCGACCGGCACTGGCGCAACGCCCGCACCATCGCCTCGCACAATCCCCGGATCTACCGCGACCGGGCGGTGGGCAATTTCGCGGTGAACGGCACCGCCCCGCCGCGTCAATACCGGGTCGGCTCGGCCTGAAGCGCCCCCTGCCAAGCAAGCCCATTGGAACGAGAGATCAAGGACAGACCCATGTCACGTCGCCGGGACACGATGCGCCTCGGTGCCTTCCTCTATCCGGGCGGGCACCACGTCGCGGCGTGGCGGCACCCCTCGTCACAGGCGGATGCGGGGATCGACCCCGCCCATTACCGGCGCCTCGCCAAGGTGGCCGAGGCGGCGAAGTTCGACCTGATCTTCCTCGCCGACGGGGTGAGCATCCGCGGCGACGACATCGACGCCCTGAGCCGCACGGCGATCCGTTATGTCGGACAGTTCGAGCCGCTCACCCTGCTCTCCCACCTCTCGGCGGTGACGGAGCGCATCGGCCTCGTGGCCACCGCCTCCACGACCTACAACGAGCCGTTCCACGTGGCGCGCAAGTTCGCCTCCCTGGACCATCTCAGCGGCGGCCGGGCGGGCTGGAACCTCGTCACCTCGGCGGACCCGCGCGAGGCCTACAATTTCAGCCGCGACAGCCATCTCGCCCATGCGAGCCGCTACGCCCGCGCCGAGGAATTCGTGGACGTGGTCGCCGGCCTCTGGGACACGTTCGAGGACGACGCCTTCGTCCGTGACCGCGACGAGGGCCGCTTCTTCGATCCGGCCAAGCTGCACGTGCTCGGCCATGAGGGCGAGCATTTTTCCGTGCGTGGCCCGCTCAACGTGCCCCGTCCGCCGCAGGGCCATCCGGTCGTCGTGCAGGCGGGCTCCTCGGAGGCCGGCAAGGCATTGGCGGCCCGGACCGCCGAGGTGATCTTCACCGCCCAGGCGACCCTGGACGATGCGACCGCCTTCTACGCCGACGTGAAGGGCCGGCTCGGCCGGCACGGCCGCGAGCCCGACTCACTCAAGATCCTGCCGGGCGCTTTTCCGGTGGTGGGCCGCACGATGGCTGAGGCCGAGGACAAGTACGGCGCGTTGCAGGAGCTGATCCACCCCGTCGTCGGCCGCTCGCTGCTGGAACAACTCGCGGGGCTCGACCTCTCCGGCTATTCCGACGATGCGCCGGTTCCGCCGGCCAACGGGACGGAGGGCGGCAAGAGCCGGCAGGACCTTCTCGTCACCATCGCCCGGCGCGAAGGCCTGACCATCCGCGAGCTCTACCTCCGCATCGCCGGCGCTCGGGGCCACTGGACCCTCATCGGAACACCCGCCCGGATCGCCGACGCCCTCCAGGAGCGGTTCGAAGCTTATGGCGCCGACGGGTTCAACATCATGCCCCCGACGCTCCCCGGCGGGCTCGACGATTTCGCCACGCTGGTGATCCCCGAATTGCAGCGGCGCGGACTGTTCCGAACGGAATACGAAGGGACCACGCTCCGCGAGAATCTCGGCCTCGCCCGGCCCCACCATCGTCGTCACGACGTGGCCCGGCGAGAATGATCCGCCGCAGCTTGCCCCGAGGCGTCCTCCTTCAGACGCCTCGGGGCAAGCGATGACGCTTCCCGTCCGAGCCCCCCGATCTCACCCGGCCTTCCGCATCGGCGAGGATCCGCTCCTTCCCTCCTTGGCCGGGCGCCGGGCGCTGGCCTCCTGCAGGCGTTCGAGGAGGCGGGCGCCAAGATGGCCGCGCTCGACGGCATCCTCGCACTGCGCCCGCAGGAGCACGCGGCGGTCGCGGCGCTCGATATGCGCGTTGACCGGCAGCAGGATCGGCGGCGCGTTGGCACGGAAATCCGCCGCGAGACCTTGGGGGCCTCCGCTCAACCGCGCGATTCCGAGCGTGCGGCACCCGACCCGGAGCCGGGCCAGGGTGACGAGGGCCTCGAACGCCTCCGGCGGCGGGCCGAACCGGTCCGCAACCTCGTGGCGGAGCGCCTCGACCTCGTCGGCGGTCGTCAGGCGCAGGAGCCGCGTATAGAGGCTCAGGCGCACTTCCGGCTCCGGTACGTAATCCGCAGGCACGCCGCCGGAGAGACCGATCCGGATCTCGGGGGTCCAATCCTCGGCGGTCTCGCCCTTCGCGGCCCGCAAGGCGAGATGCAGAAGGTGCTGATACAAGCCGAGCCCGATCAGCTTAACATGGCCGGCCTGGTTCTCACCCACGAGATCGCCGGCCCCGCGCAAGTCGAGGTCGCGGGCGCTGATGGCGAAACCGGCACCGAGCCGGTCGAGGGCCTCCAAGGTGCGCAGCCGCTTCTCCGTCGCCGGGCTCAGGGGCTTCTCCGGCTGGTGGAGGAGGTAGACGACGCCACGACGTTGGCCGCGACCGACCCGGCCCCGCAGCTGATGCAGCTGCGACAGGCCGAAACGCTCCGCATCCCAGACCAGCATCGTGTTGGCGCGGGGCACGTCGAGGCCGCTCTCGATGATGCTGGTCGCCAGCAGCACGTCGCCCTCGCCATCGGCGAAGCGCACCATCACGTCGTCCATGTCCGCCGCCTTGAGCTCGCCATGGGCGATCATCGTGCGCAGGTCGGGGACGAGCTTGGCGAGACGCTCCGCCATGGGGCCGATATCCTCGATCCGCGGGCAGACGACGAAGCTCTGTCCGCCCCGTCGATGCTCGCGCAGGAGCGCGTCCCGCAGGCCATCTGCGTCGAACGGCGCGATCACCGTACGGATGGGCTGGCGCACCGCGGGCGGCGTGGCGATGACGCTGAGGGATTGCAGTCCGACGAGGGCGGATTGCAGGGTGCGGGGGATCGGCGTCGCCGTGAGCGTGAGGACGTGACCGTCCCCCGCCGTGTTGCGGAGCGCCTGCTTCATCTTGGTCCCGAAGCGCTGCTCCTCGTCGATCACCACGAGGCCGAGATCGGCGAAACCGACGCCCTTGGCGGTGAGGCAATGGGTGCCGACGACGAGGCGGATGCTGCCGTCGGCGAGCCCCGCTTTCACGCGCTTCGCCTCGGCCGGCGTGACGAGCCGGGAGAGATGGGCGACCTCGATGCCGAAGCGGGCGAAACGCCGGGTAAAGGTCTGCACATGCTGGCGAGCCAGCACGGTGGTGGGCGCCACCACCGCCACCTGGCGACCGGCGAAGATCGCGGCGGCGGCGGCACGCAGGGCCACCTCGGTCTTGCCGAAGCCGACATCGCCGCAGACGAGCCGATCCATCGGCCGCCCCGAGGCGAGATCGCCCATCACCCCGTTCACGGCGCGCGCCTGATCGGCGGTGAGGTTGAATCCGAAACCGGCGGCAAAGCGCTCCATCTCCCGGACCGGGGGTGACAGAACCGGCGCCTTGACCTCCCGGCGTGCCTCGGCATCGGCGAGCATCATGCGGGCCGCCTTGGCCATGCAGGCCTCGGCTTCGAGACGCCGACGCCCCCAGGACCCGCCTTCGAGTTTGTCGAGGGTCACCGCCTCGGCCTCCGAGCCGTAGCGCCAGATCCGGTCGGCCTGGGAGACCGGGACCATTAGGATCGCGTTTCCGGCAAAACGCAGACGCAGGGCGTCCTCGCCGCCTTCCGCTCCGGTCTCGACATGCTCCAATCCCTCGAAGACGCACAGACCGTTGTCACGATCGACCGCCACATCGCCGAAGCGCAGCTCGACCTCGCCGATAGGAAGGCTCGCCGTCGGCTCGCCCTCAGCCGCAGCGGCCGCGCGGCTCCCGAACAGGTCGGCGGCTGCAATGACACAGACACCCTGTCCCGGCACCCTGAACCCCGCCTCGATGGGAGCGGCCAGCGCCAGGATCGCACCGGGCCCGGCACGGGCAACCTCCGTCCAGTTCGTCACCTTTCGTGCCTTACGACCCAACACACGCTCGGCGACGCGGATCAGGCGACCGAGAGGCTCCTCCGGTCCCGTCAGCAGGATGCGTTCTCCGCTTTCGAGATGCTGGCGCAGGGTCTCGGCGAGGGCCGCATTCGGACGGGCCTTCCGCACGAAGGCCGGAATGGCGAGATCCTCGGATTCGTCCGCCGACGCGGTGGCGATGCGTCGCTTCTCTTGAAGGGCAGTCCAACTCCGGGGGTCGAGATAGAGGTCCCCGAGGTCACGGTTCCGGTCGCCGGCATCGCGCCCTTCGGCGATCTGTTCGAAGAAGGCGGCGGCGCGCTGTTCGGCGCCGGTCTCGACCACGAGGCGGGCATCCGGAACGTAGTCGAGCACCGTCGTGAGCGTAGGGTAGAAGCGGGGAAGCTGATGCTCCTGACCGGTGAAGGGCCGCAACTGGTTCTCCGATCCCTCCGGCAGAAGGATCTCCGTGGCCGGGTCGATGACCAGTCGCTCGGCCTCCGCCAGGGAGCGCTGGGAGACCGGATCGTAGGACCGGATCGCGATGACGCGGCCGTCCTCGTGCTCGATCCGGCAGGGGCGCGGCGCGGCGGCGGGGAACACGTCCACCGTCCTTCCCCACACCGCCACCTCGCCTGGCTCGTCGACCCGGTCGTCCAGGATGTAGCCGAGTCGCTGCAACGTCGCGGTGATCGCCGTCGGGTCGAAATCGTCGCCGACGCGGATCTCGAGATGGGCGTCCGCCCATGTCTCGGGCGGTGGAACCCGCTGGATCATTGCGGGGGCGGTCGTCAGGACGATGTCGGGCAGGGCGGCGGTGTCCGTGAGCCAGCGCAACACGCCCGTGCGCTGCCCCATGACGCCGCGCGACGGCGAGGTCCGGTCGAAGGGCAGGCAATCCCATTCCGGGTAGATCGCAACGCTGCGATCGGGTGCCAGGGCGCGCAGGATCGCCGCGATGGCCTCCTGCCGGTGCGTTTCGCGCACCATGTGGATCAGGGGCTTGTTCAGTGCCACGAGGTCGAGGAGCGCCACGGCCAGGGCGCCGATGGGAACGAGGGGAGCGACGACCTCTTCGGAGGCGTTGTCGGGAGACGTCCTAGTCCGGCGTTTTGCCATCGGGGAGTGCGCTGCCCATCATTGATGTCGGGAGTCGGCAAACGTGGGCCGACGCGACTCGGGTCCCGAGATTCACGATCTGTCCCCAGTTTGTCGCAGACCGTACCGAGTGCGGGATGATGGGTGGACGAGGGCGTCATCCATCGCCGGGCGGGGGCATTCCTCCCTACTCGACGTGTCGCTCATACAACCCTCCGCCCGCGTGAATCCCAGCCGGTTTCAAGCGCGGGACAGGCAGGATCGGGCGGATCGTCCGCGCTGGAGTAAAGCCCGCCGCATGACGCATGTTGAGCCCGTCCGATGGCGGTCGTTTGCCCCCTCCGATGGCGGTCATTTCTCCGCGAGGATGCCGAGGATCTCGGTGCGCAGGCTCAGGAGCTTCGGGTCGTCGCGGCGGCGCGGATAGGGGGCATCCACCGCGATCTCGGTCCTGATCCGAGCCGGTCGGTCGCTCAGCACGATCACCCGCTGGGCGAGGATGAGGGCCTCCTCGACATCGTGGGTGACGAGGAGCGCCGTGAAGCGGCTCTCCTGCCAGAGCCGGACGAGTTCGCCCTGCATGGCGAGGCGAGTGAGAGCGTCGAGCTTGCCCAGAGGCTCGTCGAGGAGGAGCAGGCTCGGATCGTTGACGAGAGCCCGGGCGAGCGCCGTGCGCTGGGCCATGCCGCCGGAGAGCTGGTGGGGATAGGCCTCGGCGAAGTCGGCAAGCCCGACGAGGTCCAGCGCCTCGTCGATGCGGTGCCGATGGCGGCGAAGCAGCCCGCGCGCCTCCAGGCCCAGCGAGACATTCCCCCGCACCGTGCGCCAGGGATAGAGCGTCGGATCCTGGAAGACGAGGAGCCGTTCCGGATCGGGTCCGGCGATCGTCTCCCCGTCGAGGGCGAGGGTGCCGGATTCCGGCGGTTCGAGACCGGCGGCGAGGCGCAGCAGCGTCGACTTTCCGCAGCCCGAGGGCCCGAGCAGGGCGACGAAGGAGCCCGGCGCGATGGTCAGGTCGATGTCGTCGAGAACGGGCAGGCGCGTACCGCCGATGTCGAAGGCGTGGGAGACACCTCTGACAGCGAGGGCTCCACGCCGGCTGGAAGAGGAGGCGCCGGTCGGCGCTTCGAGGGTCACCGCTACCATTGGACGAGCCCCTTCTGCCAGGACAGGACGCGGTCGCGCAGGCGGAACAGCAGGGTGATCAGGGTCGAGCACATCAGCGCCATGGCGATGAGGGCGGCATACATGTTGGCATAGGCTGCCCATCCTTGCGCCCATTGCAGGTACCAGCCGAGGCCGGATTTCACGCCCAGCATCTCGGCCACGACGAGAACCGCGAAGGAGGCGCCGAGCCCCATGAACAGCCCGACGAAGACGTGAGGCAGCGCGGCCGGGATCGCGACCTTGCGGATGAGGAAGCTCTGCGAGGCTCCGAGCGTGCGGGCGACGTCGTAATAGGATTTGTTGGCGGCCGCGATCCCTGACCAGGTCAGCACCGTTACCGGGAAACCCGTCGCCAGAGCCACGAGGAACGTGCTCGCCGACCAGGACGAGGGGAACACGAAGAAGGCCAGCGGCAGCCAGGCGGTGGCCGGGAGCGGTCCGACGAAGCGCAGGACCGGATGGACCCAGTAGCCGGCCGTCCGCGACCAGCCCACCGCCACACCGAGAACGAAGCCGACCGCGGCACCGATGAGGTAGCCGCCCGACAGAAGGATCAGCGAATTGACGATGCTGCCGCCGAGTTTCGGCCAATCCTCTGCGAAGACTTCCAGGATCGCCTGAGGAGGCGGGAAGAACGGCATCGGCAGCCATTCGAACTTGGCCGTCACCAGTTCCCAGACGGTGAAGGCGAGGGCGAGGGCGACCGTCCAGGGTCCCCAATGACGAAGGCGGCCTCCGACCCGGCCGAGGGCGGGGAGAAAGGGGCTCGCCAGAAGCAAGGCCGCACCGATCAGTCCGGCGCCATGTCCGAACGTGGCGGAATACGGAAAGTCGCCGTTCTCCGGCAGACCGATCGTGAGGGCCGCGAGGGCGAGCCAGACGGAACCGGCGAGAAGGCCGACCCACCACAGGGCAGCGAGACGAGTTCGCCATGCGGAGCGACTCGATACCGTGGCATCCGCATCCGCTTCGGCGGCCCGGCGGAAGCCTCCGCCGAACGCCCCCGTCAATGAACTCGACATGGATGCCCCTCAGCTCAGGACGTCGGCATAGACCCGGTCGGCGAACTTCGCCGTGTCGGTGGAGCGGCGGATCACGTTCACGCGCTTCAGTTCGTCGCCGTAGAGGGCGATCTCCTGCTTGAGGGTGACGCCCACTGGCCGGTGATCGTGCGTATGGCTGCGCAGCATCGCGGCCAGATCCTCCACCGACCCTTTGCCACCGTAATTCGAGAAGATGCCGGCGGCATCCAACGGATCGGAGGCGACGCGGTGGCCACCCTCGAGGATGGCGCGGGTGAGGGCGGTGGCAACCGCCCGGTCGTTACGGATCAAGCTGCCGCGCAGGGCCACCACGCAGCAGGAGCGCGTGGCGAAGCTGCCTGTCAGGTTGGTGGCCACTTCGGTGAAGCGCGGGTCCTTCAGCCAGATCCAGGTGCGCGGGTCGGCATCGGCCAAAGCCTGGGCTTCGCCCTTTTCCACGGCTAGGTTGAGGAGATCGGCTGGGTATTGCCGCCATTCCACCTCCCTGTCGGGATCGATACCGGCATCCGACAGGAGCAGGGCGAAGAAGTTCTTGGCCGGGCTCGCATGGTCGCTGATCGCGATGGTCTTGCCTTTCAGGGAGGCAATGTCGCTGATGCCTGCGGATTTTGCGCCGATCAGCCTGAGGCAACCGCCATGGAGGCCGGCGGTGATCTTGACGTCGAATCCCTGTTCGAGGGGCTTCAGCCAGCGCAGGGCCATACCGATGCCGGCATCGGCCTTGCCGGTGGCGATGGCCTCCAGCAGGGCCTCCGTAGACCCGCCGAAATTGATGAATTCCACGTCGAGCCCGTACGCCGCGAAGATGCCCCGCTCCTTGGCGACGGGGGCCGCGGCGGTGCAGATGGCATTGGCGTTCCAGGCGAGCTTCACAGGCCGCAGCGGGCCGCTCCATGGCTCAGTGGCCACTGCCGGCGCGCACAGGGGACCGGGATCGAAGGGCACAGCAGGGCCCGGAACCCAGGCACGCCCCGCCGTCGCGGTAAGGCCGAGGGGCAGGGCGGCCGCGACGGTGGCGCCCGCTCTCAGCAGGCGGCGTCGGGACAGCAGGTCGTCGGTCATGGTCGTCTCCGGGGCCGCGAGCAGCCCGCCTTCATGGATCGATGGAATGTCTGGAGAGGCAGTCGGCGGGTCAGGCCGGGGCGTAACTGAGATAGGCGACCATCATCTCGGCCACCGCCCGATGGGCGTAGTCGGAGACGCTCTCTCCGCCATCGACCGGAAAGGCCTCGACGACGCGGCGGCCAGCCAGCACTTCGGACAGCTCCTCGGGCATCAGCCCGTTCTCGATGGCGGCAGCCACGGCTGCCCTGCCATAGGTGCGGCGAACATGCTTCGGCGCGAGAGCGCCTGCAAAAGCCCAGGCGCTCGCGGAGCTAACCGCTTCAATTCTCGCGTCGTGATAACCCATGACCATCAACCCCATTCGTCAGAATCGTCCCAGGATGAGTGCCGCCGAGATCGGCGAGACATGCATGGTGAAGGCAACGATTATGTTTGGGGTGACGGATCTTCATTGCGCCCTCGCGTCGGCAGCGAGCCGATAGACTTGTCGACAGGCGAAACTATAGGTGAGGGCTCGCGAAATGTGCTTCCAAATGTCCCGCATTCCGCAGGTGAGAGCTCTCTCCCGACCGGTCGATCGGGAAAGTTCCTGGTACCGATGCTCGCATGCCAACGGACCGTCAGCGGGCGGAGCCAGCCATCGCGTCGGAAACCGGCGCCTCGTCGCGGGCGCCGACGAAGCGGCCGAACAGGCGCCAGAGCAGGGCGCCGAGGCTGTCCATCAGAAGGAACACGGCCGGCACGAAGACCAGTGAGAGCAGGGTGGAGACGATGAGGCCGGAGATCACCGCCACCGCCATGGGTGCGCGGAACTCGCCACCGACACCCAACGCCATCGCCGAGGGCACCATGCCGGCGGCCATGGCGATGGTTGTCATCACGATAGGGCGCGCCCGCTTGCGGCCGGCATCGACGATGGCGGTGACGCGGTCGACGCCGCGCGCCATCTCCTCCACGGCGAAATCCACCAGCATGATCGCGTTCTTCGTGACCAGCCCCATCAGCATCAGGATACCGATGACCACGGGCATCGATATCGGCATGTTGAGGATGAGGAGGCCGAGGATCGCGCCACCGATGGAAAGCGGCAGCGAGAACAGGATCGTCAGTGGCTGAAGAAACGAACCGAACAAGAGAACGAGAACGGCGTATACCATCATGATCCCGGCCCCCATCGCCAGCAGGAAGCCGGAGAAGACCTCGCCCATGATCTCGGCGTCGCCGGTCTGGCGAATGGTGACGCCAGGCGGCAGCGACTTCGCGGTGGGTGTTTCCAGGGCTTGAGCGATGAGCGAGCCCAACGCGTCGGACCCTTCCATGTTGGCCTCGACCGCCACGCGGATTACGCGGTCATAGCGCTCGATGGCGCCCGGTCCCTGGTCGAGCTCGATATCAGCCACAGCGGCGAGAGGCACGGCGCCGCCGTTCTTTGCTGGGACCTTGAGGTTCTCCAACCGCGAAATCGCGCCGCGCGCCGCCTCGGGCAATTGAACGCGGATCGGAATCTGGCGGTCGACGGCGTTGAACTTGGCCAGGTTCAGGCCGATATCGCCGATCGTCCCGACTCGTACGGTCTCGGCGATGGTTTCTGTGGAGACGCCGAGATCGGCGGCGGCCCCCTCTTTCGGGCGGATGCGCACTTCCGTGCGGTTGAGCGGTGCGGTCGACATCACGGAGACGAGGTGTGGGATCGCCGCCATGTCGCGCTGCAGCCTTGCCGCCACTTCGGCGACGATCTCGGCATCCGGCCCTCCAACCACAAGGGCGAGGTCGCGCTGGCCGGAATCGCGCAGGGACCAGGAGCGGATGTCCGGTTCCTCCGCCAGCAACGCGGCGATGTCGGTCTCTACCGCCGCCTGCTTCTTCGAGCGCGCGTTCTTCGGAGTCAGGTTGACGATGAGGGTGGCGAGCCGGGTCTCCTTCTTGCCACCCACCTGACGACCGCCATCGACGAAGACCGAGGTGACTTCCGGCAGGGAACGGATGCGTTCGACCACTCGGTCAGCGACAGCTACGGTGTCTACGAGCTTCGCGCCAGGCGCGAGTTCCACCATGAACAACGTGCGGGCATTGTCCTGCTTCGGCACGAAGCCGGAGGGCAGCAACCCGGTGGAGGCGAGCGAACCGGCAAACAGCACGAGGCCGACGATGAGGGTGATGACGCGGTGGCGCACGGACCAGCCCACCAACCGGCCATAGGTGCGCATCACCCATCCCTCACGTTCGTCGTGGTGATGGCCGTGGTCGCGTAGGAAATAGGCAGCGAGCATCGGCGTGATCAGCCGCGCCACGAGCAGCGACATGAACACCGAGACGGCGATGGTGAGCCCGAACTGCATGAAGTAGCGGCCTGCGATACCGCCCATGAACGAGACCGGCGCGAACACCGCGATCAACGTGGCGGTAATGGCAATGACGGCGAGACCGATCTCGTCGGCGCCCTCGATCGCCGCCCGGTATGCTGACTTCCCCATCCGCATGTGCCGGACGATGTTCTCGATCTCGACGATGGCGTCATCCACCAGAATGCCGGTGACGAGGGTGATGGCGAGCAGGCTGATGCCGTTGAGGGTAAAACCCAGCGCATCCATCGCCCAGAAGGTCGGGAAGACGGAGAGCGGTAGGGCGACCGCCGCGATCAAGGTCGCGCGCCAGTCCCGCAAGAACAGGAAAACCACGATGACAGCGAGAACAGCGCCCTCGATCAGGGTGTGCATCGCCGAATCGTAGCTTCCGATCGTAGCCGAAACCGATGAATCGATGACGTCGAAAGCCACGTCGGGATAGGTTTTGCGGAACTCGTCGATGCGCTTCTCGATGGCTGTCGCCACCTCGGCATCACTGGCGCCCGAGCCGCGCGAGACCGCGAAGGCGACGACCGGCTCGCCATTGAAACGGGCGAAGGTGCGCGGCTCCTCGATGGCGTCCTGCACCACAGCGAGATCGTCGAGACGAACCTTGCGTCCCCCCGGTAGGACGATGGACGTAGCCTTGAGGTCACGTACCGTGCGAGAGGCGGCAAGCGTCCGAATCGATTGTTCGCGACCACCGACCTCGCCACGTCCGCCCGCCATGTCAGCTGAGGTCAAGCGTAACTGCCGATTAACATCCGCAGCGGTGATGCCGAGCGCCAGCAGGCGGTCGGGCTGGAGCACGACGCGGATCTCGCGCGCGACGCCGCCGACACGCTCGACCCCACCGACGCCCTTCACCCCCTGGAGCGAGCGGGCGATCTTGTCCTCCACCAGCCAGGAGAGGTCGGCAGGTGTCATCGCCGGGGCCTTCACGCCGTAGATCAGAATCGGCAGGCCTGCGATCTCGACACGGCTGATCACCGGTTCGTCGATGGTGCGTGGCAGGTTGATGCGGATCTTCGAGATTGCATCCTTTACGTCGTTGACCGCGCGGTCAGTGTTCACCTCAAGACGAAATTCTACCGTCGTGACGGAGGATCCCTCTGTGATCGCCGAGGTGATGTGCTTCACGCCGCGTACGCCGGCTATTGAATCCTCGACCCATTTCGTCACCTGGGTCTGGAGCTCGGATGGGGCAGCGCCGGCCTGCGTGATCGCCACCGAGACGATGGGCACGTCGATATTCGGCATGCGCGTGACTGGAAGCCCACGAAAGCTGACGAGGCCGAGAACGATCAGGACGAGGAACAGAACCAGTGGGCCGATCGGCTTGCGGATCGCCCAGGCGGAGACGTTGAGGCGCATCGGCACAAACCGTGTTCGCGAGATGGAAACAACAGAGCCCGGCTGTTCCGGGCGCTGTTTCAGGGAATGCCGGCTTCAGCGGTTTCGCGCGGGGACGGGCCGTTCGCGACGGCGGGAGCGGGCGTAACGGCAACCGGGATGGCGCGGACCCGGTCGCCGTTACGCAGGAAGCTTCCAGAGCGCGCGACCACGGCCTCGCCTTGGTTGAGGCCTGAGCGGATTTCGATATCGTCATCGTCTGAGATGCCGGTGCGCACGGTCCGCGCCTCCACGAGGCCATCGGCGACTATGAGGACGCTACTGCGTTGCGGCCCGCCATACAGAACGGAGGCCTGGGGCACGGTGATGCCACGGGTTCGTGCGACCTCAATGGCCCCTCGGGCAAAGGTGCCAATACGCAGGCGCGGATCGGGATCGAGCCGGACGCGGACCTTGCCGAGGCGGGTTGCCTTATCGACCTCCGGGTAGACGGCGCGCACGCTCCCTCGCACGCGCTCGCCAGTGGTAAGCTCCATCGAGGCGGGTGCCCCCTCCCGCAACAGTGGCAGCTTGGTCTCAATGACCTCGCCTTCGAGCTCAATCTCGCCTCGGGCGATGAGCCTGAACAACGGCTCAGAAGAGGAGGAGGCTGCCATACCGACGCGGGCCGTACGGCGGTTTACGATACCGGCTTCCGGCGCGCGGATCTCGGTGCGGGCGAGGCGCAATGAGAGTTCGTCGCGCAGAGCCCGCGCCTGAGCGAGTTCCGCCCTTGCGATGACAAGACCATTGCGCGCGAAGGCGAGCTTGCCCTCCGTTTGACGCAAGGACGCAGTGCGCCCCTCCATGATCGCCGCTGTGCCGTTGCCGCTACTCATGAGTTGCTTAGCTCGCTCGAAGGCAAGGCGCGCTTCCATCTCGGCGGCCTCCGCCTGCTCGATATTGCTCTGTGCTTGCGGCACGGTGGCCGACGCCTTGCTGACCAGGGCGTCCTGCTGAGCGATCTGCTGGTCGATGAGATCGCGCGAGAGCCGCGCCAGGATCTGGCCTCGCTCTACGCGCATGCCCTCCTCGACCAGCACTTCGGTGACCCGATAGCCCTCGATTTCGGGCGTTACCAGGATTTCGTCACGGGGAACCAGAGATCCGGTAACGACGACCTGCTCGACGATTTCGCGGCGTGCCGCCTCGACAGTGCTCACCGCCGGCGCCGGCTTGTTTGGAGCCAGCGCGACCTCAGCGAAGGCCGAACCCGACGGTAGGCCAAGAATGAGAACGAAGGGACGAACGACCTTAAGGACGGAACTCATCGGCTACCCTCCAAGAGAGAGTGGGACGGAAAACCGAGCGAGACGGGAAGCGCGCCGGCCTCCGCCTCCTGCGCCGCCGTCGGCAGCCGTCCGTCCAGTCCCGCCTCGATCAGGGCGCACAAATGCGCCGCGGCGGGGGCTGGATTGAAGGCTGGCCAAAGCGCCAGGTTCACGAGAATGCCCTTCATCAGCGGGTTCAGCGTTTTGTCGTAGAGAATGGCGGCATCGCAGGCCGGTGAGGTTGCCAGAGACGAAAGAGTCTCGACAAACCAAAGGCGGGCCTCGGTCTCGCCTCGCTCGACCATGCCGGCAATGTCGGGGTTGCGAGTGGCCTCGGACCAGAGATCGACGCGCAGGACCGCGCTCTCGCGGGTCGCCCGGGCGAAGTAGCGTTCGAGGATGCCCATTAGGGCCCCACGGCGATCGCCGGCCCGCTCCATCTCTTCGACGAGGGCCATACCATGCCCGCGCTCACGCTCCGCGAGGCCTAAGACAACGGCCTCCTTCGACTTGAAGTAATGGTAGATGTTGCCTGCGGTCATCCCGGCTTGACGGGCGAGATCCTGCATCGTTGTGCGGTGGAAGCCATTGCGGACGAAGCAAATCTCGGCGGCATCGAGGATGTCCTGGCGGCGGGTCGACTGGCTGCTTCGAGGCTCAGTGAGGACGCCGGCGCTCATGATGCGGCCCCCGTGTTCGCGACGATGCCCACACCTTGAGCATTGATCGATCCGCAGGAGTACGCATGTTCACCAAGGTCGGCGCAGACCCGCGCCTGCCACCCATCCGATCCTGCACCCGTCCAGCCAATGAAAGCGAGCCAACCGACGAGAATCAAGAGCCCCGGCAGAAGATTGGACATCCGGCAAGCGGAGCGGGCCGAGACCACAATGCGCTGGGAGATCCCATCGCGAGGCGCATCCACATCATCGTACCAACCTAGATCGCCCATCGCGGCCTCCCGTCTCTCCGCAAATCTATTGAACGTTCATTCAAACGTCAATGAATGAACGTTCAATAGGAGCTAATAATGTTATCTGACTCCCTCCTCGACGGGATGAGCAGCGCTCCTAGTTTAACTCCCATGCGCTTCATGATTCTGACCGCCGCCCTCGTGTCATTCTTCAGCAGTTCGGCCCAGGCAGATCCGTGCGGGGATCTCATCGACAGCGTCGTGGCTGAGACGAAGGCCACGCTCGTCAACCGCACCGTTGATTTCGCGGAAATGTCGGTCACCAACGGGATGACGCTGACACTCGCCTGCGGTGACCCGTCCGCTGTCGGAGTCCAATTCAAGGGGGAGACGCCGAGCGATGACTACTATGACCTGTTCGGCCGGGCCGGGCGGATCGCTACCGGGATTGCACCAGACCTGATCGTAGCCGCAGCTCGCCGCGCCCGCGAGCAGGCGGTCATCTCCCGCCACAGCCATGCCGATGCGGCGACATCTCTCGTCACGTGCTCTGTCATAAACGGGAGCCGTGGACCAATGACCGGCTGCGCGGTGGTAAATAAGCGCGACCGCTGAGGCATCCCCCCTGGGTCGCTGCCGAGCAAAGTATAGGTGCGCCACAGCAGGCCTTACGCCGGTGCGGTGGATTTGCTCGATGATGCTCGGCTCGATGCTTCGGCCCAGTCAGATTTCCCGGTTAGCCATAGGAACCCACCTGCCGATGGTCGAGCCGGGTGGTTGACGTCGTCGCTCGTGAAGAAAAACGTCGTGGGTATAAGCAGACGCTGACTATCAAGAGCGGATAGCTGCACCTCGGGGCATCTACCCCGGTGGTGTTCAGGGATGCATCTTCGGCGACGAAGAAATTAGCTGTCTCGCCGCTGCCATTCACATTGTCACCGGAGAGCCGCTCCCTCCGGAGCCTGCCGTCGATGAGCAAGGACAGCAGGTGCTTCTTACGGAAGGATCAGGCTGAGGCGCCGGCGGAAGAGTCGAACAGGAAATCGTCGGCGGCTGGGACAGTGACAGACAGGCCGGAGCCGTAGGCTGCTTTTGAGAGGCGCCAGGGGCGGTCGGCTTGGGCGCGGATAGCCTCGGACGGACGCAGGCGCCGCAACGCCCCTTCTTCGCTCAATTCCTCGACGGTGAGGAAGCCGTAGACCTGCAGGCGGGCGGCGATCAGCTTAGTCTCACGATCACCCGCCGCAACCGCGAGCGTTCCGCTGGCATAGACCGCATCCATCAGCGCGCGCTGATCGACCCGCCTCGCGGCTAGGGAGGGCGATACGACGGGAGCCTGGGGCTGGGGCCTGCCGGGACGTCGGAAGGGAACCACGTTGTCGATCGCCGTGTGAACGCTACGCATACACCGTTACCCTTACAAACCACGCGCGGAGACCAGCGCATGTCGCCCCGGCCCCAACGATCGCTAGGTTTCGACGAGTCGGATTAATGGGCGGTTTACGGTAAATCCCAGCCCTGTCCCGAAGGCGCACCGCCTTGTACTTCACGCAAAAGAGAGGAAATTCCCTTACGCCGACCTGCCCGAACGGCGATGCCCGCCCGTCCGGACACACATGTTTCGAAACAGTAACAGAGCAAAGCATTTGCTAGTGTAAATACGTCGTACTCCAGTGTATTAATAATATTTATTCTATCAGATGACGTTCTGCCATTCTGTTTCGGCTAAAAGTAGCACTATCCGACGAAGTTACTATTTGCAATATGACTTTATTGCTAATTAATCTTGGGATACAATGACTATCTCAAGTATAAAAATTGGCACATAGCCACGTATGGCGTTCATAGCAGGCCTTATTGCAACGTTCGACCCGAACCGGCAGGCTCTCGCCGCGGATGAGCGCATCTATATGCATAACATTGGGAATGAGGACCTTTGGCTGTGGAGGTGATCTGGGCTGCGCCTTATGGCGTTGGCTACGTCGAACCTGGGGGCAAGCGCTACCCGCATCGTGGCGGTGCCCCTGCATCAGCCAACCTGTCCCAACTTCGCAGGACACCTCCTCGACGGCCCCTTGTCACGACCGCCTTCGAAGGCATGGACGCCAGCAGGGGATGCCGACTTCAAACCGGCAACACGCTCCTTATCGATACCGGAGCCTGGAGCGTGCTGGAGTCGGCCTTTCGCTTGAACGCTCTATGAGGAATCCCTAGCGCAGGGATTGCCGCCCGCTCAGCGGGATCGAGGGAGCCGCCGAATTGGTGCTCTCCTTGTAGATCGGCACGATGAGCCGCAGCCAACCGCGCGTTTCTTGACCACCGTAATTGCGCTCCACCACATCGCGCGTGACATAGGCCTGGAGGTTCACAGGCCCGAAATTGTAGCCGACGAGGCCGCCGACGGCGATCTGTCCCTGGCGGCGATACCCGGGAAATCGGGTGGGCATGTCAGTGGAGGCGAAGGCTACCGGGCCGACCTCCCACTTACCGAATTTCTTGGTCGCAGTGAGGTCGAGGTTGAGATAGTCGGGATAGACCACACCTTGGGCGGTCACCGGATCGACGAAAACTCCGTAGAGCAGATTAGCGGTCAGGTTCAGTCCGTTACCCGTATAGCTCGCAGCGAAGCGGTGGCTGAGGGACGCGTTCCGGGTGAGGAACTCCGTCTCGATCGGCAGGTATCCACCGAAGAGATAACTGACGCCGAAATCGTTGCCGAGGTTCCAAGCAAGTTGGGTAGCGAGCAGTGGTTGGCCGATGCCGCTCTGATAGGCTGCGCCTCGCGGACTCGACGCTACGACCGGCTGGATCGCCGCTAGGTTGAGGCGCGCGCCCAGCAGGTTCCAGGGCGTCGCCCAAAGGAAGGTGGGCAGGTTGATATTAGATTCGGAATCAAGCGGCCGGGTATCGCGGACACCAAAGCTCGACGTGTTCACGAAGTAGAGGCCGACGGGAAGCTGGGCGCCAACGGGGAGACCGACCGTCTGTCCCGGTTGCGCCGCAGAACCGGCCTGGACCGGCCTTGAAGCCAGGGTGGTCAGGCCGAGGCCGACGCACAGGGTGAGACCGAGCGTGTATGTCGCGTGACGGGTACCGTGAATCATCCAGTGCCTCTACTTCGAGCGTGATGGGAAGAGCGCTGCGTTCGAGCAAGCTCTTCTTCATCGACGCACCAGCACCGGATCTCATTCCCCACGTATCGTCATCGCATCTGCGGATGTCACCTAAAGGTCACATATAGATAAAGGGGCAATTCTCTCGCGAAATACCTACAATTAAAGCAGCGATCGTTATTTGCATAGACGAAAATATTTATTTGTACTCTTGCCGCGATACCGCTTTCCAATGCGAGATCAAAATCATCGGCTTCGCGTTTGCAGCGCTCGTAGGTATTGATGTCCGCGACGTCGTTAGCGCTGAATCACGGCGTCGGCGCAACACCAGCGGGGGCCGGCAAGGCGACACGTTTCTCGGGATTCCTGATCTGACTATATACGACGCTCGAAAAGCTGCCGATGACCGCGTGCCAGCCGATCTTGCCGTAGGCCGGATCATGGCGCGCAACCTGGCAAAACACTGTCGTCAGCCCATTGACGATGTCGTCGTCCTTGGCCCCTCCGGCGGCTGCCTTTACCTTGGGTAGCAGAGAGTCGATGACCGGCACGAAGTTGTCCGGCGCCAAGCCTTTGAGGCTCTCGGCACTCCCCGCATCGGCGATGGCCTTTGCGACCTCGGGTTGCGCGATCTCCGCGCAGGGCGCCGTTCCGGCGAGCATGGTCTGAGTGGCGGCGCGGGCGGTTGTGACGATGCCGCGCTCGGCGATGACGGGGGCGTTGTTGCCCCACGCGTTGCGGATGTAGTCCGTGACGTCGGCGACCTCTCGGTCGGTCATGCCGGCCCCCACTGCAGGCATCGGCGCGTAGCCGTTCTGGGCAGCGAGGCCGCCGAGGATGATGCGGATCACCGTCTCGGGGCCTTCCGACTGCACCGAGGTATTGCCGGCGAGCGCCGGGATCGCCCCCTCGACGCCCTGGCCGTCCGGCTTGTGGCAGGAGGAGCAATAGCTGAGATAGGTCGCAGCACCCGGCGCATCGGCCTGGTTGAAGGCCTGGATGTCCTTGATTTTATAGCTCTCTTTGGCTTTCTGCGTGCGCAGGTAGGCGACCATCGCCTTCAGGTCGGCATCGGTCAGCCTGGAGAGGGATTCCTCGATGGTCTGACGCATCGGCCCGGCTGCGACGCCCGGCCGGTTGCCCGGAGCCGTGCCGGTTTTGAGGTATTCGACCACCTGATCGTCGGTCCAGGAGCCGATCCCGGTGTGGTCGTCGGGGGTGATGTTGGGCGCATACCAGCCGTCGATGACCCCGCCACCGAGTTTGCCCGCCAACCCGCTGTTTCCGACGATCTTGTTGGCGTTGTGGCACATGCCGCAATGGCCGAGGCCCTCCACGAGGTAGCCGCCGCGATTGACCTCGGCGCTGGCGTTCGGATCCGGCTTGAACTCGCCCGCGGTGAAGAACGCGGTGCGCCAGGTAATCAGCGCGCTGCGGATATTGAAGGGGAACGGGATCTCGGAAGGTTTGCGGGGCTCCTTCACCGGCTCGAGGGAGCGCAGATAAGCAAAGATCGCATCGGAATCGTCGCGCGTGACCTTGGTGTACCAGGCGAAGGGGAAGGCCGGATAGAGGTAGCTGCCCTCGTTGTCGATGCCTTCGTGCAGGGCGCGGTAGAAGTCGTCGGCGGTCCATTTGCCGAGCCCGGTCTCGTCGTCCGGTGTGAGGTTCGGCGTGCGGATCTTCCCAATTGGCGTGTTGAGGACGTAGTTCCCCGCGAAGGGCTTGCCCCCCGGCGCAGAATGGCAGGCGACGCAATCGCCCGCCGTCGCCAAGTATTCGCCCCGCTTGATCTGTTCCGCATCTTGGGCCGAGGCACCGGTCACGGCGGCGATGAGACCGGCCGAACCGAGCAGAAGGGCAGATATGCGACGCATGATGTCGGTTCTCCACTCATGAAACCCAGGATGGGACAATGGTCGGTCAGCCACGCCTCGTGACCGTTCTGCCCGGTTGGCGAAAATCGGGCATGACCGGATCGGATGCGTCATGCGACCCCCCGAACATGCGCAACGCGACCTCCCCTAGATGCGCCATCAGCGAGGCGATGAGGCAGAGCGCAACCACCGTCCAATCCGAGCCGATCAGCGCGGCGCGGATCGCCAGCATCAGGGCCGCGCCCGAGGCGAGGTTGCAGAAAAGAGGCGGAAGGAGCGGGCGCTCTCCCCCACGAAGACGCCATGCCACGAGGGCGGCGGCTTCGAGCGCCACGAGACCGAGGATCACGTCGATGATCCGCCCGGAGGCGAAGAGCGACGCCAGGGTCGCCGCATCCGGAATCATGCCCGGCTTCCGACATCGCGGACCGGTACGGCTCGGCCGAACGGCGCGTTCAGCCGCACGATCACCCGGTTGAGCAGTGTCGCGACGCTGACCCAGGCGAGGTAGGGCGCGAGCAGAAGGGCCGCGATCCCCGAGGCATGGGCCGTCACCGCGATCAGCGCCACGATGGAGAGCCAGAGGGCAATCACTTCCAGATAGGCCCAGTCCGGCCGGCGCAGGCGGAAGAAGATGCCGCTCCAGGCGATGTTGAGGACGAGGTTGACGCCGTAGGCGGCGAGCAATGCGCCGCGCGCCGAGGTTCCAGCATCCGCGTGCCAGGCCATCACGGCGGAGATCGCCGTAAGGGTGAAGATCGTTGTCCAGACCGGGCCGAAGGCCCAGTCCGGCGGCTTCCACGAGGGCCGCCGCAGGGATTGATACCAGGTGCCGGTCGTCGTCAGGAGGCCACCGGCAAGGGCGGTGACGAGGGCCGCCGCCGCCGCGGCCACGACCGGGCCGGTTTCGTAACCGCCGATCACGGGGAGACCCAGCGAAACAGGTGCGCCAGGTCCTTGAAGAAAATCCGCGCATGGGCGGCGGGCTTTGCCCGGACCAGTTCCTTGTTCATGTAGGAATCCCAGGTGAGCTGCTGGACGTCCTTGTCGCGGCAGATCGAGACGAAGCGCTCGCGCAGGGAATCGTTGCGGTACCAGACCCACTGCATCATGCGCAGGATCAGGAAGACGCGGCCATGCAGGCGCATGAAGCGCCGCCGGGCGAGGGCCAGGGATGCGGCCTTGCCGGTGGCGAGAAAGGTGTCGGCCGCTTCCGCCGCCAGCCGGCCACCGAGCATGGCGTAGTAGATGCCTTCGCCCGAGGCCGGAGCGACGATGCCGGCGGCGTCCCCGGTGAGAAGCACGTCGCGCCCATTGTCCCAGCGCTTCAGCGGTTTGAGCGGCAGCGGCGCGCCCTCGCGGCGCAGGGTCTCGCCGGCATCGAGGCCGGCGGAGGCGCGTAAGGCGCGGATCGCCCCGCGCAGGGAGAAGCCCTTGCGGGCGCTGCCGGTGCCGATGCTGATCGTGTCGCCGTGGGGGAAGACCCAGGCGTAGAAATCCGGCGAGAGCTTGCCCTGGTAGTAGACGTCACAGCGCGTCCCCTCGATATCGCCGCTCCCATCCGCCGGCCGCCGGACGATCTCGTGATAGGCGAAGACCTGCTTCATCGCCGCGTGGCCGGGAATCTCGGCCCGCCCGACGACCGAGCTCGCGCCGTCCGCGCCGATGACGAGGCGGGTGCGGACCCGGTGCTCCGCATCGCCGGAGCGGTAATGCACGACCGCCCCGCAATCATCGTCCCGAACGATGCGGGTGAAGCTACCGGGGCGGTGGTCGGCCCCGGCCAGGGCCGCGCGGTCGCGCAGCCAGGGGTCGAAATGCTCCCGGTCGACCATGCCGACGAAGCCGTCGCCGATAGGCATGTCGACCCGCTTGTCGGCCGGTGAGATCATGCGGGCCGAGCGCACCCGGGCGACGAGCAGCGCGTCGGGAATGGCGAAATCACGGATCAAGCGCGGGGGAATCGCGCCGCCGCAGGGCTTGATCCGCCCCGGCTTGTCGAGGAGCAGCACCCGCCGCCCCATCTGGGCGAGATCGGTGGCGGCGGTGGCCCCGGCCGGGCCGCCTCCCACCACCACGACGTCGAAGGTCTCCAATTCCGGCATGGGTCTCACCTCAACGACAATCGGGGCTGGAGCACGGGCTCGGCGGGGCGGGCAGGGCGGCGCAGTCGCGTCGCGGCGGCGTGCTCGATCCGCATGGAGAGGGCGGCGCCGCCCAGGAACAGGGCGGCCTCGGCCAGGAAGACGGCGGCATAGGCATGGACCGGTTCGGGGCTGACGAGGCGGGCGAGATCCACCGCCATGGTCCCGAGGAAGCCTCCGGCCCCGAAGGCGACGCCCTGGGCCGCGCCCCAGACGCCCATCCGGGTGCCGCGCTCGGCCTCGCCACCGGCACCCGCCAGACCCATCATCGAGCCGATGGCGGCCACGGCGAACATCCCGTTGAACAGGCCGAGAGCGAAGACGGCGGCGCGCAGGGGGAAATCCGGGCCGACGAGGCCACCGACGGCGATTCCGGCCAGAGCCAGAGCCGAGCCGGCGCAGCCGGTGGCGGTCCATACTTTCAGCGAGCCGAGATAGGGACCGCCGATTCCCATGGTCAGACCGGCGACGGTGAGCATGCCGGCGAGCACGCCGCCATGCTGGAGACCGGACAGCTTGGTGGTGGCCCCCGGCGTCATCGCGAAGACGAGGCCGGCGAAGGGTTCGAGGATGAGCTCCTGCGCGCTGTAGGCGAGCATCGCCACGAAGATGAAAATGGTGAAGCGGCGCGAGGCCGGCTCCGACCAGACCCGGGCCAAGACCTCGCGGAACGGCCGCTTCCGGCCGGCATCGGACGGTGCGGCCGCCGCGCGGCTCGGCTCGATTCCACGGATTGCGAGACAGGCGAGGGCGAAGGCGGCAAGCGACACCGTGCCGGAGACCATCACCAGCCGGACACCGGAGAACGGATCGAGGAAATGTCCGGCGATCGGCGCGGTGATGGCGAAGCCGGCGATCATCATCACCCAGACGATGGTGGCGGCAGCCCCCCTGCGGCGCGCATCGACGCCGCCGGCCAGGAGAACGAGGAGAGAGGTCCCCGCCGCGCCCGCGCCCATCCCCACCAAGAGGAAGGACAGGATGGCGAGGGCGATGCCGGTGGAAAGCTGCGTTTCCATGAGGGCGGTCGCCGCTGCCGCACCGAATCCGCCGAGGCAGAGCGCGGCCATGCCGCCGACGATCCAGGGCGTGCGCCGCCCGCCCACATCCGAGCCGTAGCCCCAGCGCGGGCGCAGGACCTGCACGGCGTAGTGGAGGGTGACGAGGGCGCCGGGGATCATCGCCGGCAAAGCGAGCTCTACGACCATGACCCGGTTGAGGGTCGAGGTCATGAGAACGACCACGGCACCCAAAGCGGTCTGGACGAGGCCGAGGCGGACGATGGCGAGCCAGCCCATAATCGGCGCCATCACGCGGCTCCCTGCTGCGCGAGGGCCCTGAGGGCGAAAGCCGCCACCAGCATGCCGATGACGTAGAGGGTGGTGCCGGTGCCGTTGTACCAGGCTGCCCGCTCACGCGGGCTCCGGAGCAGGCGGGACATCAGCGCGAGTTGCGCCACGAGCAGCTCCGTGACGAGGGCCGCGTGCCCGGCGCAGTTCCAGGCCGAGAGGAGGAGGATCACCGCCAGCTGTGGCAGGGCCATGACGAGGCAGGCGAGGCGCGCGGCCCGGTCGGTCCCGAGCTGGACCGGCAGCGAGCGGAGATTCATGCGCGCATCCCCCTCCACCGACTTGAAGTCGTTAAGGGTCATGATGCCGTGGGCACCCACCGAATAGAGGAGGGCCACGGTGAGGATGCGGTGGTCGGGCAGGGCGCCGGCCATCACGGCGGCACCCGTGAACCAGGGCAGGCCCTCGTAGCAGAGGCCCACCGCCGCGTTGCCCCACCAGCCGTTCCGCTTCAGCCTCAGGGGCGGCGCGCTGTAGATCCAGGCGAGGACGAGCCCGAACAGCGCGGCGCAGAGGATCCAGACCCCGAGCGAGGCCGCGACGGCGAGGGAGAGGGCGGTCCAGGCCAGCGCGACGTAGAGGCCCCACCGGCCGGGCATCCGGCCGGACGGGATCGGGCGCAGCGGCTCGTTGATCGCGTCCACATGGCGGTCGTACCAGTCGTTGACCGCCTGCGAGGTCGCGCAGACCAAGGGACCGGCGAGCACGATCCCGGCGAGGATCAGCGGCCAGCGCCCCTCGGCCGCCATACCCGACGAGACCACGCCGCAGGCGAAGGCCCACATCGGCGCGAACCAGGTGATCGGCTTCAGAAGCTCGACCAGGGTAGCGAGAGCGGGGATGCCGACGGAAGCGGCGGGAGGGGTGGACGCCGACGTTGCCATGCCCCGAAGCTAAGGGCCGGCCGTCGGGAGTGTCAAGAAAGATTGACACGTAAAATGTCAATCTTGTGCGACATTCGGTCTGCCGGAGGACAGGCCTGAACTATTGTTCGTCGGCGGGCTCCGGCCCATCGAGATCGCCGATGCCGTAACGGCGCAGCTTGGCGTAGAGGCCCTGCCGGCTGAGCCCCAGCATCTCGGCGGCAGAGGCTCGGTTGTCGCGGGTGATGCGCAGGGCCGCCTCGATGCAAAGGCGCTCGATCAGGTCCGTCGATTCGCGCACGAGGTTCTTCATCGAGACCCGGCCGACCAGTTCGGTCATCTGCTCGACGGAACGCGGCAATTCCCGCCCGCCCAGGGCCGCCGCCGCGCGGCGCGGCGTCGAACGGATGGTGAAGCCGAGACAGGGTTGCCCGGCGCCGGGCACCGCAACGGCGGCGACCTCAACCTCCTCCACCGAACCGTATTCGCCCCGCAGGCTCGTCGCGAAATGGCGCACCGAGCCATGCTGGCCGAGGGTGGAGAACAGGGCGGCGGCCTCGGTCTCCTCTCGGCCGAGCCAGCGGTCGAGGGGTTCGCCGCGCACCTGTTCCTCGGTGGCGAGCTGCACGAGATCGAGGAAGGCGGCGTTGGCGGCGAGGATACGGCGGGCCGGATCGGTGACGACGAAACCTTCGGGCAGGCTCTGGATCACGTCGAGGGCGGAGGTGCCGGCACGGCTCGGTCCGGCCACCTCCGCGGGGCCGGTGGAGAGGCGCAGGAGCGCGCTCGTGGCGTTCTCCTGACGGAACAGGGAGGCGGCGACGCGGGTCTCGCCGCGACCGTTGCCGAGCTGCGCGACGAGATCGCCGGCCTGACCGGTGATGCGCAGGCCAGCGAACAGCGATTCGAGTTCGCGGGTGCTGGCGGAATCGAACAGGTCGACCACGTCCTGTCCGATGATGCGCTTCTCCGCCCGGCCGAGGAGGCGGGCGGCGGCCGGGTTCACCTCGGTGACCCGGCGGGTGGCGGCATCCACCACCAAGACCGGTTCGCCGGCGAGCTGGAACAGCAAACGGTAGCGGGTCTCGGCGCCGCGCAGGCGCAGGTAGTCGCGTTCCAGGGCCTGCTGGGTCTCGGCGAGCTTTCGCTGGAGCACGGCCATGGCGCGGAGATTGCGGCCGATGGCGATGATCGGACCGCCATTCTCCAGGCGCAGGGCGGAATAGCGGACCGGCAGGTCGATACCGGTGGCGGAAGGATGGTTCACCTGCCGCCAGCGCGTGACGGCGCCCGGGGCGGCATCGCGCAGGAGGGCGGCGATCTTCGGCCGGCTCTCGACCGTGACGGTATCCATCCAGGGCTGGCCAAGCCAAGTCTCACAGCCCTCATCGGCGAAATCCGCGTTGCCGAAAGCCGCATCACGGATGATCCCGTCCGCATCGACCACCAGAGCGAGATCCGTTGCGGCCGCGACGAGAAGCCCGGCCGACTCCGCGTCCAGGGGACCGAGTGCCTTACGAAGCGCTGCGAAGGTTTCCGCCGCGGCGGGAAGTGCCAGACTGGTCAAGGATCACCACGATGTGACGACGTCGAGCCGGTCTTTCAGCAGGGTCTGGCCCGCGGATCAAGCAAGCTCTCGGCGATGGTTATGGCAAGGCGTGCATCACCCGCCGTCGCGTCCGCGCCGACGAGTGCCGAATATTCGGGATGGTTCATGAAGATCGGCCCGCCGACCATGACACGGACCGATGGATTGCGCGAGGTGCGACGAAGCTCGGTCACCAGCCGGGTGAGGGTTGGGAGTAGGGTTTCGCAGCCGAGCGATACGCCGATCACATCGAACCAGCCCGTGCTGGCGGCGCGGATCGCCTGGGAATGCGCGGAATGGGCCGCACTGGTCACATCCCATCCGGCGTCGCGGAAGAAGCGTTCGACGAGGGAGAGACCGAAGCTGTGCGTCTCGCCGGGACAGGCCATCAGGAAGACGCTGCGGCCGTGCGGGTCCGGCGCCGGCTCGTCGCGAAACCGGGCGGTGAGCTCGTGCATGATGCGCTGGAGCCGGCCCATGGCGATGGTGAGCTCGGCGAAGTCGCAGAGGTCTTCCTCCCACAACAGGCCGAGATGGCGGGCCGTGGGGGCGAGGAGATCGAGGAGCAGGCTGTCGAGGGCGAGCCCGTCATCAACGAGGCGCGCGATCCGGTCTTCGACATCCTCGCCGTCCGGTGATAGGACCAGCGTGGCGAAATCCGTGATCTGCTCCGTGCTCGGCAGGATTCCCGGGCGGTTGGCACGGGAATCCGCCCGGTGGGCGAGCATCAGGCGAGGGATGATCTCCGCCTCGATGACGCTGGCGAGATCGACGTCCCACGCGGAGTTCCGCTCCTGCCTGGCCCCGCCAGGATATAATGCGAATTCCGACGAGGCGCACTCGTCCAATGCAACCGGCTCGATCCCGGAAGCCGTGCGAAACCGCCAGACATCATCCATTGGGTCCTCCAATGTTTTATGACGGCTTCTTGATCCAGCTCGATCTTGATTGTCGAACTTGACGTCTTCGACTTAAAAAGCGTCCGACGCTGCTTGCAGTGCGACAAGCGGGCCTTGTCGATAACGATACGCTTCACAACCCATTTGGCAATCCAGCAACTCACATTATTATGCATCAATGCTGTAAATTTAAAATTACGTAAAGCCAGCTTGACACTTATTCCGCCGGTTCATACCCTCCTCGGCAACGGGCCCCGACCATGCGGGGCCAAGCCGGGACAGGGTGGAACCGATGCCTGCAAGAGGGGGCCAGCCGACTCGACCTCTCTACTCGCCGGCCGAGCGCGCCCGGCGCGACGCCTCCCGCTGGACCCTGGTCCAGGGCATCCTCGCACCCCTCCAGTTCCTGGCTTTCCTGATCAGCCTCGGCCTCGTCCTGCGCACCCTGGCGACGGGGGAGGGCGCGCAGATGGCCAACGTCTCCATCGTCGCCAAGACTTTGCTGCTCTACGCGATCATGGTCACGGGCTCGATCTGGGAGAAGGACGTCTTCGGGCGTTACCTGTTCGCCCCGGCCTTCTACTGGGAAGACATGGTCAGCATGCTCGTGCTGGCCCTGCACAGCGCCTATCTCGTGGCGCTCGTCACGGGCGCCCTCACGACGGCGGAGCTGATGCTCCTGGCGCTCGCCGCCTACGCGTCCTACGCCGTCAACGCCGCGCAATTCCTGCTGAAGCTGCGCGCGGCCCGGCTCCAGGCCCCGTCCCGCCTCGTCCTCTCACCGGAGGGCGCGCGATGAATGCCCATGCCAAGCTCGGCAACTTCGACCCCGCCTGCGGCGTCGAGATCCGGCAGGAGCGCGGCCAGCGGGCGGTGTTCTGCGGCCTCACCGGGATCGTCTGGCTGCATCGCAAGATCCAGGACGCCTTCTTCCTCGTCGTCGGCTCGCGCACCTGCGCCCATCTCATCCAATCGGCCGCCGGGGTAATGATCTTCGCCGAGCCGCGATTCGCCACCGCCATCATCGACGAGCGCGACCTCGCCGGCATCGCCGACATGAACGACGAGCTCGACCGCGTGGTGGGTCGGCTGATCGAGCGCCGCCCCGAGATCAAGCTGCTGTTCCTCGTCGGCTCATGCCCGTCGGAGGTGATCAAGCTCGATCTCGGCCGCGCGGCGCAGCGCCTGTCCCGCGAGCTGTCTCCCCAAGTCCGGGTGTTGAGCTATTCGGGCAGCGGCATCGAGACCACCTTCACGCAGGGCGAGGATGCCTGCCTCGCCTCCCTCGTCCCCTCCATGCCGGCCGAGGCGAAAGATGCCGCCCCCTCGCTCCTCGTGGTCGGGGCGCTGGCCGACGTGGTCGAAGACCAGTTCGCCCGTATTTTCGCAGAACTCAGCATCGCCCCCGTGCGGTTCCTGCCCGCGCGCCGGGCCGGCGAAATGCCGCCGGTGGGCCCGAACACTCTGGCGCTGCTGGCCCAGCCCTTCCTCGCCGACACGGCACGGGCGCTGGAGGAGCGGGGCGCAACACGGCTCACCGCCCCGTTTCCCCTGGGCGCCGAAGGCACCACGGGATGGCTCAAGGCTGCGGCGGACGCGTTCGACGTGGCCCCCGCCCGGTTCGCCGCGGCCACCGCCGCGGGATCGCGCCGCGCAGAACAGGCGCTGGCGCCCTACAGGGCCATGCTCGCCCGCCGCCGCGTGTTCTTCTTCCCCGATTCGCAGCTGGAAATCCCGCTTGCGCGCTTCCTGTCACGGGAACTCGGCGCCGAACTCGTCGAAATCGGCACGCCCTACCTGCATCGCGGCCATCTCGCCGACGAACTGGCGCTGCTCCCGCGCGGAACGACGATCGTCGAGGGCCAGGACCTCGATGCCCAGATGGACCGATGCCGGGCGGCCCGGCCGGACCTGACGGTGTGCGGCCTCGGCCTCGCCAACCCGCTGGAGGCGGAGGGGCTGGCGACGAAATGGTCGATCGAGCTGCTGTTCACCCCGATCCAGGGCTACGACCAGGCCGGCGACCTCGCCGAACTGTTCGCCAGACCCCTCGTCCGTCGCACCCGGCTGGAGGTCTGACGCGATGCAGCTCACGATCTGGACCTATGAAGGGCCGCCCCATATCGGCGCCATGCGCGTCGCCACCGCCATGCGGGGACTGCACTACGTCCTGCATGCGCCCCAGGGCGACACCTATGCCGACCTGCTCTTCACTATGATCGAGAGGCGCGATGCGCGCCCGCCGGTGACCTACACCACCTTCCAGGCCCGCGACCTCGGCGCGGACACCGCCGCGATCTTCAAGAATGCGGTGGAGGCCGCCTACGAGCGGTTCCGGCCGGAGGCGATGATCGTTGGCGCGTCCTGCACCGCCGAACTGATCCAGGACGATCCGGGCGGTCTCGCCAAGGCCCTCGCCCTGCCGATCCCGGTCATCCCGCTCGATCTCCCTTCCTACCAGAAGAAGGAGAATTGGGGCGCCTCGGAGACCTTCTACCGGCTGGTGCGCACTCTGGCCGTCCCGGTGAAACCCACCGCGCCGCGCGAGACGCGGCGTCCGCTCTGCAACATTCTCGGCCCCACCGCCCTCGGCTTCCGCCACCGCGACGACCTCGTCGAGATCAGGAGCCTGCTCGGCCGGCTCGGGATCGACATGAACGTGGTGGCGCCGCTCGGGGCGACCCCCGCCGATCTCGGCCGCCTCGGCGAGGCCGATTTCAACGTGGTGCTCTATCCCGAGATCGCGCGGGCCGCCGGGCAGCACCTGCACAAGACCTTCGGCCAGCCGATGGTCGAGACCGTGCCGATCGGCGTCCAGGCCACCATCCGGTTCGTCGAGGAGGTGGCGGCGCTCGCCGGGATCGATCCGGCCCCGGTTCTCGACGGCGCACCGTCGCGGCTGCCCTGGTACTCGCGCTCCGTCGATTCGACCTACCTTACGGGCAAGCGCGTCTTCGTCTTCGGCGACGCCACCCATGCCCTCGCCGCGGCCCGCGTCGCGTCCACCGAACTCGGCTTCAAGATCGTCGGCCTCGGCACCTATACCCGCGAATTCGCCCGCGAGATCCGGGCGGAGGCGGCGCTCCACGGCATCGAGGCCCTCGTCACCGACGATTACCTCGACGTGGAAGCGGCGATCCAGGCCAGCGCCGCCGAACTGGTGCTGGGCACGCAGATGGAGCGGCACATCGCCAAGCGTCTGGGCCTTCCCTGCGCGGTGATCTCGGCCCCGATCCACGTCCAGGATTTCCCCGCCCGGCATTCGCCGCAGATGGGGTTCGAGGGCGCCAACGTCCTGTTCGATACCTGGGTCCATCCGTTGATGATGGGGCTGGAAGAACATCTGCTCGGCATGTTCCGCGAGGACAACGAGTTCCACGCCGACGCCGCGCCCTCCCATCTCGGACCCGGTCACCAGCCTGTCCCTCCCCCCTTTGCGGGGGAGGGTGGCCCTCGCGTCAGCGAGGGTCGGGAGAGGGGAGCGCCATCTCCGGAGAGGTCGCCCCCTCTCCCGCCTGCTCCGCAGGCACCCTCCCCCGCAGAGGGGGGAGGGAGTTCCAGTTCCGCACAAAGCATCTGGGCCCCCGACGCCGAGAAGGAACTCAGGAAGATCCCGTTCTTCGTGCGGGGCAAAGCCCGCGCCAATACCGAACGGTTCGCCCGCGAGCGCGAACTCCCCCTCATCACAGTCGAGACGCTCTATGATGCCAAAGCGCATTTCGGGCGCTGAGCGTCCGGCCCTCCGCATCGTCGTCGTGACGATGGACAATCACATGGCGAGCGCGCTCGAACGCGCCCGCCGCCGGCTCCATGACGAGATGCCGGGGCTCGTCCTCGGCTTCCACGCCGCCGCCGAGTGGGACACCGATCCGGGAGCGCTCGCGTCCTGTAAGGAGGACATCGCGGTCGCCGATATCGTGGTCTCCACCATGCTGTTCATGGACGAGCATGTCCGCGCCATCCATCCGGCGCTGCTCGCCCGCCGCCCGCATTGCGACGCCATGATCGGCTGCCTGTCGGCGAGCGAGATCGTGAAGACGACGCGCCTCAACCGCTTCGACATGGACGGCACCAAGCGTGGCGCCCTCGATTTCCTGAAGAAGCTGCGCGGCAAGACCGGCGCCCAGGGCAACGGCGCCCGCCAGATGGCGATGATCCGCCGCCTGCCCAAGATCCTGCGCTTCATCCCCGGCTCGGCCCAGGATGTCAGGGCCTATTTCCTCACCCTGCAATACTGGCTCTCGGGCTCGGACGAGAACATCGCCAACCTCGTGCGCTTCCTCGTCGGCCGCTACGCCGCCGGGCCGCGCGCGGCCTGGCGCGAGATCGCCGCCGCTCCGGCCCCCATGAGCTATACCGAGACCGGTCTCTACCACCCACGCATGAAGGGCCGGATCGGCGAGGACGTGACACGGGTTCCGGCTCCCGCCGGCACCGTGAAGGGCCGCGTCGGCCTGCTGGTCATGCGCTCCTACGTGCTGGCCGGAAACACCGCCCATTACGATGGCGTCATCGCCGCCCTCGAGGCGCGCGGGCTCAGTGTCGTGCCGGCCTTCGCCAGTGGCCTCGACAACCGCCCGGCGGTGGACGCCTTCTTCCGGAGCAACGGGCGCCCTGCCATCGACGCCCTGGTCTCGCTGACGGGATTCTCCCTGGTGGGCGGCCCGGCCTATAACGACGCCTCGGCCGCCGAGGAGACCCTGCGCGGCCTCGACGTGCCGTATCTCGCTGCCCACGCCCTCGAATTCCAGACCGTGGAGCAATGGGAGGCCTCCGATCGCGGCCTCTCCCCCGTGGAGGCCACCATGATGGTGGCGATTCCCGAACTCGACGGCGCCACCGCGCCGATGGTGTTCGGCGGTCGCTCCAGCGCGTCGCCCGGCGCCAATGCCCGCGACATGAGCGTCCATGCGGAACGGGCGGACATGCTGGCAGCGCGCGTCGAACGCCTCGTCTCGCTGCGCAGGACGGAAAAGGCCTCGCGGAAGGTCGCCATCGTCCTGTTCGGCTTTCCGCCCAATGCCGGGAGCATCGGCACGGCGGCGTTCCTTTCGGTCTACCACTCGCTCCACAACACGCTGAAAGGCCTGAAGGCCGACGGTTACGACGTCGCCGTGCCGGACAGCGTCGACGACCTGCGCAACGCCGTGCTCGCCGGCAACGCAGCCCGCTACGGCACCAGTGCCAACGTCCATCACCGCATCCCGGCCGACGACCATATCCGGCGCGAGCGCCACCTCTCCGAGATCGAAGCGCAATGGGGTCCGGCGCCGGGGCGCCAGAACAGCAACGGCTCGCAGATCTTCGTGCTGGGCGCGCAATTCGGCAACGTCTTCGTCGGCGTGCAGCCGGGCTTCGGCTACGAGGGCGACCCGATGCGGCTGCTGTTCGAGCGCGGCTTTGCCCCGACCCACGCCTTCTCCGCCTTCTACCGTTACCTACGCGAGGATTTCCGGGCCGACGCCGTGCTGCATTTCGGCACGCACGGGGCGCTCGAATTCATGCCCGGCAAGCAGACCGGCCTGTCGGCTTCCTGCTGGCCCGAGCGCCTGATCGGGCCGCTGCCCAATGTCTACCTCTACGCCGCCAACAACCCGTCCGAGGGGATGATCGCCAAGCGCCGCTCGGCCGCCACCATGGTGAGCTACCTGACGCCGAGCCTCACTCAGGCGGGCCTCTATCGCGGGCTCATCGACCTGAAGGCCTCGGTCGAGCGCTGGCGCGGGCTGGAGCCAGAGGCGGAAGCCGAGCGGCGCGAACTCGGCCAGCTGATCCAGGCGCAGGGCTCAGCCCTCGACCTGACATCGGCCGAGCCGGCCTGGTCCGGGGACATGTCCGGCAGTATCCTGGCCCTCGGCCTCGCGCTCAGCGAACTCGAACACAGCCTGATCCCACACGGGATGCATGTGGTCGGGGAGGGCACGCCCCCTGAAGAGCGGATCGACCTGCTGACCGCCCTGGCCGAAGCCTCGAACGGGCTCCGGCCCGACCGCGCCGGCATTGCCGCCCTGGTGGCCGGCGACACGATCGACAAGGCCCTGACGGCCTCCGGCCTGCCCCTCGACGACGCCCATCGCGCCGCCTTCATCGCCCTGCGCGAGACCGACACGCTGCTGGCGCAAGACCACGAGCTTCCGGCCTTGCTGCGGGCGCTCGATGGCCGCTTCATCCCGCCCGTTGCCGGTGGCGACCTCCTGCGCAACCCGTCCGTGCTGCCGACGGGGCGCAACATCCACGGCTTCGACCCCTACCGCCTGCCCTCGGCCTTCGCGGTAGCTGACGGCACCCGGCAGGTCGTCCGCATCCTCGCCCGCTACCGCGACGAGGGTGCGCCCTTGCCCGAGAGCATCGCCCTCGTCCTGTGGGGCACCGACAACCTCAAGAGCGAGGGCGGCCCCATCGCGCAGGCCCTGGCCCTGATCGGCGCGAGCCCACGCTTCGACGGCTATGGCCGCCTGTGCGGCGCGACGCTGATCCCCCTCGAAGAGCTCGGCCGCCCGCGCATCGACGTGGTGGTGACCCTGTCGGGCATTTTTCGCGACCTGCTCCCTCTTCAGACCAAGCTGCTGGCGGAAGCCTCCTATCTCGCAGCCACCGCCGACGAACCACCGGAGTGGAACTTCGTGCGCAAGCATGCCCTCGCCCACATGGACGAGCACGGGATCGACATGGAGACGGCAGCCCTGCGGGTGTTCTCCAACGCCGAGGGCACCTACGGCGCCAACGTCAACAACCTCGTCGAATCCGGCCGCTGGGAGGACGAGGACGAGATCAGCGAGACCTTCTCGCGGCGCAAGTCCTTCGCCTATGGCCGCAACGGCCGGCCCACCGCCCAGCGGGCCCTGATGGGCAGCGTGCTGGCCAAGGTCGATCTCGCCTACCAGAACCTCGATTCCGTCGAAGTCGGCGTGACCTCGGTCGACCATTACTTTGATGGCCTCGGCGGGATGGGCCGGGCGGTGGCCCGCGCCAAGGGCGAGGCCGTGCCGATCTTCATCAGCGACCAGACGCGGGGGGAGGGCGTCGTGCGCTCCCTCTCCGAGCAGGTCTCCCTGGAGACCCGGACCCGCATGCTCAACCCGAAATGGACCGAGGGCATGCTCGGCCACGGCTACGAGGGCGTGCGCCAGATCGAGGCGCATCTCACCAACACCATGGGCTGGTCGGCCACCTCCAACGCCGTCGCGCCCTGGATCTACCAGCGCATCACCGAAACCTACCTCCTCGATCCGGCGATGCGCGAACGCCTCGCCGCCCTCAACCCGACCGCGTCCGCCAAGGTCGCGCATCGGCTGATCGAAGCGCATCAGCGCGGCTTCTGGACTCCCGACGCGGCCACGCGCGACGCGCTCGACCGTGCCGAGGAGGAGCTCGAAGACCGTCTCGAAGGCATCACCGCAGGGGTCGCCGCATGAACATCGCCATCCGTAATCCCGTGGCCTCGCGCCGCGAGGAAGGCAGCCTCCAGGTCGAACTCGATCCGGCGCTGAAGATCGGCACCGCCAAGGTCTTCGCCGTCTACGGCAAGGGCGGCATCGGCAAGTCCACCACCTCGTCGAACCTGTCGGTGGCCTTCTCGAAGCTCGGGAAACGCGTGCTGCAGATCGGCTGCGACCCGAAGCACGATTCGACCTTCACTCTGACCAAGCGCCTCGCCCCCACGGTGATCGATGCCCTGGAGGCGGTGCAGTTCCATTCCGAAGAATTGCGGATCGAGGACTTCGTGGCCGAGGGCTATAACGGCGTCATGTGCGTGGAGGCCGGCGGCCCCCCCGCGGGCACCGGCTGCGGCGGCTACGTGGTCGGGCAGACGGTGAAGCTTCTGAAGGAGCATCATCTCCTCGAAGACACCGACGTGGTCATCTTCGACGTGCTCGGCGACGTAGTCTGCGGCGGCTTCGCCTCTCCGCTCCAGCATGCCGACCAGGCGCTGATCGTCACCGCCAACGACTTCGATTCGATCTTCGCCATGAACCGGATCGTGGCCGCGATCCATTCGAAATCGAAGAACTATCCCGTACGGCTGGGCGGCGTCATCGCCAACCGCTCGGCCAAGACCGACGAGATCGACCGTTTCAACGCCGCCGTCGGCCTCGAGCGCATCGCGCATTTCCCCGACCTCGACGTGGTCCGGCGCTCGCGCCTCAAGAAATCGACCTTGTTCGAGATGGAGCCGACGCCCGAACTCATCGCGGTGACGGACGAGTACATGCGGCTCGCGGCCCATCTCTGGGCCGGCGGCAAGCCGCTCTCGGCGATGCCGATGAAGGACCGTGACCTGTTCGAGTTCCTCGGGTTCGATTGAGGGGGCAGGCCGATGCATAACGGGACCTACGCCGAGCGGCGCTCGCAACTGACCACCTATTTCGACCGCACGGCGGTGGAGGCCTGGGCGCGCCTCACCACCGACGCCCCGGTCTCGAAGATCCGCGCCACCGTGCGGGCCGGGCGGGACGCCATGCGGGCGAACCTGCTCTCCTGGCTGCCCGAAGATCTCACCGGCCGGCGCATTCTCGATGCCGGCTGCGGGACGGGAGCCCTCAGCGTCGAGGCCGCCCGCCGCGGGGCGGAGGTGGTCGCCATCGACGTCTCGCCGACGCTGGTGGGCCTCGCCCGCGAGCGCAGCGCCGAGCTGCTCGGCGGCCACCATATCGACTTCCGCGTCGGCGACATGCTCGGTCCCTGGCTAGGGCGCTTCGACCACGTGGTCGCCATGGATTCGCTCATCCATTACAACGCCGGCGACATCGTCCGGGCGCTCGCCGAATTCGGCCTGCGGACCGACGGATCGCTGGTCTTCACCGTGGCCCCGCGCACGGCGCTCCTCACCCTGATGCACGCCGCCGGCCGGCTCTTCCCGCGCGGCGACCGGGCGCCCGCCATCGTGCCGATCACCGAAGGCGGCCTGCGCCGCCGGATCGGCGGGGAGGCCGCACTCGCCGGGTTCGCTGTGGAGCGGACACAGCGGGTCAATAGCGGGTTCTACCTATCGAACGCCGTGGAGTTGGCGCGGAAAAGCCCTCCCCGCATCGCTGGGGAGGGGGGAACCGTGCCATGAAACCCGCCGACCTCACCGCCCGCCTGCTCACGCGCCTCGGCCCCGGCCTGATGCCGTTCCTGCCCTTCGCCGACGCGGCGACGCCGGAACTGCCGCTGGGACGGTTGCTGCGGCTGTCGCTGTTCCAGGTGACGGTGGGGATGGCCGCCGTGCTCCTCATCGGCACGCTGAACCGGGTGATGATCGTCGAACTCGAAGTCCCGGCCTGGATCGTGGCGGTGATGCTGTCGCTGCCGCTGGTCTTCGCCCCCTTGCGGGCCCTGGTGGGGTTCCGCTCGGACACCCACCGCTCGGTCCTCGGATGGCGCCGCGTCCCCTACATCTGGTTCGGCACCCTGCTGCAGTTCGGCGGTCTCGCCATCATGCCGTTCGCGCTGCTGATCCTGTCCGGCGACACCACCGGCCCGGCCTGGCCGGGCCATGTGGCGGCGGCGCTCGCCTTCGTCATGGTGGGGGCCGGCCTCCACACCACCCAGACCGTCGGCCTCGCGCTCGCCACCGATCTCGCCCCCGCCCATGCGCGGCCGAGGGTCGTGGCCCTGCTTTGCGCGATGCTGCTGGCCGGCATGGTGGTGAGCGCGGTCGCCTTCGGGCTGCTGCTCGCGAACTTCTCCGCGATCCGCCTGATCCAGGTGATCCAGGGCGCGGCCCTGGTGACGATCCTCCTCAACGGCATCGCCCTGTGGAAGCAGGAGGCGCGACAGCCCGGACGCACGGCGACGGACCTGCCGCGCCCGAGCTTCTCGCAATCCTGGTCGGCCTATGCCGGCAGCGGCTTGGCGCGACGGCGTCTCGTCGCCACCGGGCTCGGCACGGCGGCCTTCTCGATGCAGGACATCCTGCTCGAACCCTATGGCGGGCAGATCCTGCATCTGCCGGTGGCCGCCACCACGGCGCTCACCGCGATGCTCGCGGCCGGAGGCGGGGTCGGCCTATTGCTCGCGGCGCGTTGGCTCGGCCGGGGCGGCGATCCGTTCCGGGTCGCGGCGGCCGGCAGCGTCGTCGGCATCGTCGCCTTCTCGGCGGTGATCTTCGCCGCGCCCCTCGCCTCGGCCCAGCTCTTCACCACCGGCGTCACGCTCATCGGCCTCGGCGGCGGTCTGTTCGCGCACGGAACCCTCACCGCCTCCATGGCTAAGGCGGGGCCGGAGGAGACCGGGCTCGCGCTGGGCGCCTGGGGCGCCGTCCAGGCCAGTGCGGCCGGAATCGCCATCGCGGCGAGCGGCATCCTGCGCGATGTCGGCTCCAGCCTTTCGGCCTCAGGGGCGCTGGGCGAGGCGATGAGCGACCCGTCGGTGGGCTACCTCATCGTCTACCACATCGAGATCGCACTGCTCTTCGCGACGCTGCTGGCCATCGGGCCCCTCGTCCGCGATCCGACCGCCCGCCTCAGGCAGGGGCGCGCCCTCCTGCCGACCCCCGTTTCCCGTCAAGGAGCCTGACCATGCAACGAGGTGAAATCACGGGTTACATCGACGTCGCCCAGGTCGTGCTCTACGCATTCTGGATCTTCTTCGCCGGCCTCGTCTTCTATCTTCGGCGGGAAGACCGGCGCGAAGGCTATCCGCTGGAGAACGAAGTGGCCGGACGCCTGAAGCGGCCGGACCCGATCCTGATCCCGAGCCCGAAACAGTTCCTGCTCTCGAACGGCCTGGTGAAGACCGCGCCGCAGACCGACATGCAGCCCGCCCGGAACTATAGCGGCCACAAGCGCGAGATCTGGCCCGGCGCCCCGATGGAGCCGGATGGCGACGGGCTTCACGACCAGATCGGCCCCGGCTCCTATGTCGACCGCGACGACCATCACGACCGGACCTGGGACGACGAGAAGCGCATCGTCCCCTTACGCGTCGCCGAGCATTTCGTTGTGCACGAGGATGGTCCCAACCCGATCGGCATGACCGTGTTCGGGGCCGACCGGAAGGTGGCGGGCATCGTCAGCGACCTCTGGATCGATCGCGGAGAGTCGATGGTCCGCTATGTCGAGGTCGAGCTCGCCGGGGGCGGGCGCCGGGTGCTGATGCCCAACACTTTCTGCCGGACGGGCCGGTTCACCCGCACCGTGAAGACCGAGGCGCTACTGGCCCATCAATTTGCGGACATCCCCGGCCAGAAGGACCCGGATTCGGTGACCCTCTACGAAGAGGAGCGGATCATGGCCTATTTCGGTGCCGGCACCCTCTACGCCACGGCGGACCGCCAGGAGCCGTTCCTGTGAGCCGCGCCGCGAGACACCGCCCCGGCGTTCCCGCCAACGCCTTCGACGCTCCGCCCGGCTTGCCAGCACCGCTGCCGCCCGGTGAGCATATCCTCTGGCAGGGCCGCCCCTGCGGCTTCGGCATCGCCGCCCGGGCCCTGCATATCCGCCTCGTCGGCCTCTGGTTCGTCGGACTGGCCCTCTGGGCGGCGATCCCGCCCCTCGCCGAAGGCAGCTTCACCGAGGCCGCGCTGGTGGCCGGGCCGACACTCGCCGTCGGCAGCGGAGCGCTGGTCCTGCTCGGCCTGCTCGGCTGGCTCTCCGCCCGCTCGACCACCTACACGATCACCAATCGCCGGGTGGTGATGCGGCTCGGTATTGCCCTGCCGATGACCCTCAACCTGCCTTTCACCCTGATCGAGGGCGCCGGCTGCAAGGTTTTTACAGATGGCAGTGGTGATCTGCCTTTACGGCTGCGGGCCGGCAACCGCGTCGCCTACCTTCATCTTTGGCCTCACGCCCGGCCATGGGCTCTTTTACGACCTGAACCGATGATGCGATCGGTGCCGGAGGCAAAGCAGGCAGCCGAAATCCTCGCCCAGGCCCTGTCAACTGCACTTGACACAACAGAGGAAACTGCGGCTCCTATCGTGGTCGCGCGGAAACGGCAGGTACGTCCTCCGCGCCTCGCCAACGCGAGTTGAATGCAGGGAGGAGACGCGATGACGGCGAAGGCTGATGCCGCCCGGATTCCGCGACCGCTGGTCATTGGATCGCTCGGGCTGATGGGGTTCGTCATCGTCGTGACGGGCATTGGCCGGAGCGAGGGGATCGGCCTCTCGCACATGCCGCCGACCAGAGCTGTCCGAACCGTCGATCTGAGGCCGGAAGACCGCCCCGACGGTGCCATCGTCATTAGGGATGCAGAGAACCGGGCCGTCATCGCCACCGTCGAACCCGGAGTGGACAATTTCGTCCGTGCCACCCTTCGGGGCTTCGGTCAGGCGAGGCTCCGCGCCGGCCTCACCCGAGACCAGCCCTTCCGCCTGACGCGCTTCGCCGATGGCGGTCTCGAACTCTCCGACCCGTCCACCGGACGCGTGGTCAATCTCGGCGCCTTCGGCCCGTCGAACTTCGCGGCCTTCATCAGGCTCCTCGCAGATACGAGACTCGCCGACAGCGGAGCGGTGCGATGAGTGCGTGGTTCGGACAGCGGATCGTCGAGGTGCCCTGCACCGTCGAGATCGAGCAGACCCCCGAGACCCTCCACGCCCACGTGACCCTGGACGCCACGTTCGAGATCGAACCGGGAGACGAGGTTCAGGTCCACGACGCACCCACCTCCGTTCCCTATGGCGAGCGCCTTGTGGTCCGCCGCACCGCCACGATCACCCGTGCCGGCATCCTGGAGCGGCTCTGGACCAAATTCGCCGGCCATTTCGAGCTCACCGAACTCTACGAAGTCAGCTTCTCAGAGAGGAGGCGCCTGTGAACGTCTCGATCCAGCACCAAGGCCCGAAGGGCGTCACGCCGAAGCTGCCCATGAACGAGGGCACAAAGGCCGCCCAGGAGACGACCTTCCTTTCACCCCGCTTCTACACCACCGATTTCGAGGAACTCGACCGCACCGATGTCGAGCCCGTGCGTAAGCAATGGGACATCCTGATCGCGGAGCTCCGCGCCGACCCGAACAAGCGCCACTTCACTCGCAACGAGGAGTTCGACCTCGACATGTCCGGCCTCGACCCGGACCTGCGCAAGGAATTCATGGATTTCCTCGTCTCCTCGATCACCGCCGAGTTCTCCGGCTGCGTGCTCTATGCGGAGATGAGGAAGCGCGCCAAGAACCCAGACATCCGCGAACTGTTCGGCTTCATGAGCCGGGACGAAGCCCGCCACGCCGGCTTCATCAACGACGTGCTCAAGGATTTCGGCATCGGCGTCGATCTGGGATTTCTGACCAAATCGAAGAAATACACGTTCTTCCGGCCGAAGTTCATCTTCTACGCCACCTATCTCTCCGAGAAGATCGGCTACGCTCGCTACATCACCATCTTCCGCGAACTGGAACGCAACCCGGAAAGACGTTTCCACCCGATCTTCAAATGGTTCGAGAAGTGGTGCAACGACGAGTTCCGTCACGGCGAGGCCTTCGCCCTGCTCATGCGCGCCAACCCGAAGCTGACTACCGGCATCAACCGCTACTGGATCAAGTTCTTCCTGCTCGCCGTCTTCGCCACCATGTATGTGCGCGACCATTGCCGGCCGCATTTCCACAAGGCGCTCGGGGTCGATCCGACCGATTACGACTTCAAGGTGTTCCGGATCACCTCCGACATCTCGAAACAGACCTTCCCGCTCACACTCGACCTCGACAATCCGAAGTTCAAGGCGGCCCTCGACCGGCTCCTCGTCTGTTCGACCAGGCTCGCCGACGCCAAGGCGCAGGGCGGGATCGTGGGGAGGCTCAAACAGGGTGCCTGGATCGCAGCCTCGGCGGTCAACTTCGTCCGGCTCTATGCCCTGCCGACCATCGACAACCCGATGCCGGCCGAGATCCGACTCGAGCCGGTCTGGTAGCGTGGGTGCCTATGCGGTCCCCGCGCTCTACGCGATCGTGGTCTGGTGGTTCTCCACCGGACTGATCCTGCTTCTCGACCTCAAACCCCGGCACACCCATGCCTGGAGCATGGCGGGAGCGACCCTGGTGCTGGCCGGCGCCGTCTGGGCCATCGCCCGAAGCGCCGGCGACACGAGCGAGGCGGGAGCCTATATCGCTTTCACCGGAGCGCTGCTGGTCTGGGGCTGGCAGGAGATGAGCTATTACATGGGCTTCGTGTCCGGCCCGCGTGCCGTCGGATGCGCACCGGGCACGCGAGGCCTCGCTCGATTTCGGGCGGCGGTGGCCACGAGCCTGTGGCACGAGGCGGCGATCGTCGCCGGGGGAGCGGCCATCCTCGCCCTCATCTGGGGCGAGCCAAACCGTTTCGCCCTGTGGACCTATCTCACCCTCTGGGGAATGAACCTCTCGGCCCGGCTCAACATGTTCCTGGGCGTGCGCAACCTCAATACCGAGTTTCTCCCCGAGCATCTCAGCTACCTCTCGTGCTTCCTCACCAGGAAGCCGATGAACATGCTGTTCCCGGTCTCGGTCGCCGTCGGGACGGCGCTGACGTTGGCGATCGGGCTGGCCGCCATCGACGAACAGGCACTGCCACACGATGTCGTGGGCCTGACCATTCTGACCACCATGCTGGCGCTCGCCACCCTGGAACACGGGTTCCTGATGCTGCCGCTGCCCTCCGCCGCCCTTTGGAGCTGGAGCCTGCCCTCGGGCAAGAGGCCGTCCCTGCGCGCCGAACCAGCGCCGGTGCATCCCCGCGACCGTGCCTGATCCCCTCGATCCGCCTTCCCTGATCCAAGGTGTGACCGCGCGCTTCCATATCGGACGGGTCGGCGGAAACACGCCGCGCCGATCTACTGGGTAATTTATTGTCGTCCAAAAGCGTCAAGTTTAGTTGACACACTCATGCACTCGGTGGTCAAAAAAGCTGCCGGGACAAGGCAAGGCGTCGCTCGTTCAGACAGGTCGCCGCTCGTTGGGGAAAGGGACGCCATGAACTACGAGACATTCTTCGGGAACGAGTTGGCCGGTCTCCACCGCGAGGGCCGCTACCGCGTCTTCACCGATCTCGAGCGCCAGAACGGCCGCTTCCCCCACGCCACTCATCACAGCCCCGGCGGCGAGCGCCCGGTGACGGTCTGGTGCTCCAACGACTATCTTGGGATGGGCCAGAACCCTGTCGTGCTCGACGCCATGCACGAGGCGCTCGACCGCTGCGGCGCCGGGGCCGGCGGTACCCGCAACATTTCCGGCACTAACCATTACCACGTGCTTCTGGAGCAGGAGCTCGCCGACCTCCACCGCAAGGAGGCGGCCCTGCTCTTCACCTCCGGCTACGTCTCGAACTGGGCGGCGCTGGGCACGCTGGCCGGCAAGCTGCCGGGCTGCGTCGTGCTGTCGGATGCCGAGAACCATGCCTCGATGATCGAAGGCATCAAGGCCTCCCGCGCCGAGCGGCACATCTTCCGCCACAACGACCCGGAGGACCTCGACCGCAAGCTGCGGATGATCGACCCGGCGCGGCCGAAGCTGGTGGCCTTCGAGTCGGTCTATTCCATGGACGGTGACATCGCGCCCATCGCCGAGATCTGCGACGTCGCCGAAGCCCACGGCGCGCTCACCTATCTGGACGAGGTCCACGCGGTCGGCCTCTACGGCCCGCGCGGCGGCGGCATCTCCGAGCGGGAGGGCCTCGCCCACCGCCTCGACGTCATCGAGGGGACGCTCGGCAAGGCCTTCGCGGTGCATGGCGGCTACATCACCGGCTCGGCCAAGCTCTGCGACTTCGTCCGCAGCTTCGCCTCGGGCTTCATCTTCACCACCTCGTTGCCCCCGGCGGTGGCCGCTGGCGCGGCGGCGAGCATCCGCCATCTCAAGGCCAGCGGCAGCGAGCGCGAGCGCCACCAGGAACGCGTCGCCAGGGTCCGGACCCGGCTCGACGCCGCCGGCATCCCCTACCTCCCCAACGACAGCCACATCGTGCCCGTGATGGTCGGCGACCCCGTCCTGTGCAAGGCGATCAGCGACACGCTGCTCGACGAGTTCGGCATCTACGTCCAGCCGATCAACTACCCCACAGTGCCGCGCGGGACGGAGCGCCTGCGCATCACCCCGTCGCCACTGCATTCGGACGCCGATATCGACCATCTGGTGGGAGCGCTGGCGGCGATCTGGACGCGGATGGGCGTGGAGCAGGCGGCGGCGGAGTGAAGGCAAGAACCCTCCCCCCCTCCGCGGGGGAGGGTGCCTGCGGAGCAGGCGGGAGAGGGGTCGACCTCTTCGGAACCGGCGCTCCCCTCTCCCGACCCGCTTCGCGGGCCACCCTCTCCCGCAGAGGGGAGAGGGAGAGGCGCACACCATGTCGAGACACCGGGAGACGGCCTATGGTCCTGAATGGAACGACCCGAACGGTGTCTCCTGGATCAGCCTCCCATCCTCGTTCTCGCCCCGAGGCGCCGGAGCGCAGAGCGGGCCTCGACGGCGGGCTGCGGAATCCCCGAGGCGAACCGGAGCCCTCCTTCACGGCCCCGCCCGTCACCTTCCCGTTCTCCGCCATCGTCGGCCAGGACGAGATGCGGCGAGCCCTGATGATCGCGGCGGTGGACCCTTCCGTGGGCGGTGTCCTCGTCTTCGGCGACCGGGGCACCGGCAAGTCCACCGCGATCCGGGGCCTCGCCGCCCTGCTGCCGCCGATGAAGGCCGTGATCGGCTGCCCCTATTCCTGCGACCCCGCCAAACCCGCCGGCGAGTGCCCGCATTGCTCCGGCCGCACCGATGCGAGGCGAAGCCACCTCGCGCCGGTGCCGGTGGTGGACCTGCCGCTGGGCGCCACCGAGGACCGGGTGGTGGGCGCGCTCGACCTCGAACGGGCGCTCACCCGTGGAGAGAAGGCGTTCGAGCCGGGGCTGCTGGCCCGCGCCAATCGCGGCTTCCTCTACATCGACGAGGTCAACCTCCTCGACGATCACCTCGTCGATCTCCTCCTCGACGTGGCGGCCTCCGGGATCAACACCGTGGAGCGCGAGGGGTTGAGCGTCCGGCACCCGGCGAAATTCGTTCTGGTGGGCAGCGGCAACCCGGAGGAGGGCGAGTTGCGGCCCCAGCTCCTCGACCGGTTCGGCCTCGCCGTGGAGGTGACGACCCCGACGGACCTGCCCACCCGCATCGACGTGGTGCGCCGGCGCGACGCCTATGAGCGCGACCCTGCGGGGTTCTGCGCCAGCTATGCCAAGGCCGACCGGGCGCTGCAGAAGCGCCTGACCGCCGCCAGGGCCCGCCTGTCCACCCTCGACATGCCCGATGCGACCCTGGAGGCCGCGGCCCGGCTCTGCCTCGCTTTGGGCACCGACGGCCTGCGCGGCGAGCTGACTTTGATGCGCACCGCTCGGGCGTTGGCCGCCTATGAGGGGGCCGAGACCGTGGGAATCGACCATCTCCGGCAGGTCGCCCCATCGGCCTTGCGCCACCGCCTGCGCCGCAACCCGCTCGACGAATCCGGCTCCACCGCCCGCGTCGCGAGGGCGGTGGAGGAGGTGCTGGGCTCGTGAGCGAGGGCGAGAGCTCGGCGATCTGGGCCGACGCCCTGCGTGTCGCCCGGCTCGTGGCCGCCGACCCGCATGGCTGCGGCGGCGTGGTGGTGCGCGCCGGGGCCGGCCCGGTGCGCGACCGCTGGCTCGACATCGTTCGCGAAAACCTCAATCCCGGCAAGCCGTTGCGGCGGATGCCGGCGGGGATCGCCGAGGATCGACTGATCGGCGGGCTCGACCTCGCGGCGACGCTTGTCGCAGGGCGGCCGGTGGCCCAGGCCGGGCTGCTGGCCGAGGCCGATGGGGGACTTCTCGTCGCCGCGATGGCGGAGCGGATGGGGCAGGGCACCGCCGCGCATCTCGCCGCCGCCCTCGATACCGGGCGTCTGAGGGTGGAGCGGGACGGGCTGGCGGAGACCCGGCCGGCGCGGTTCGGGCTCGTCCTCCTCGACGAGGGGATCGGCGAGGACGAGGCCGCGCCGGCCTCCCTGACCGATCGGCTGGCCTTCCATATCGACCTCACCACCGTGCCGCCGAGCGCCATGCGACCGGTGCTTCGACCGCCATGCGACAGCCTTTCGCCGGAATCCGAAACACCGCCGCATGGCGGTGCGCCGAGCGGCCACGATCCCGTCGCGGAGCTGAGCGAAGTGGCGGCCCGGCTCGGCATCGCCTCGCTGCGCGCGCCGCTCCTCGCCCTCCGGGTGGCCCGCCTCCTCGCCCGGCTCGACGGGCGCGCCGAGACCGCCGAGGCGGATGCGCGGGAGGCCGCGCGCCTCGTCCTCGGCCACCGCGCCACCCGCCTGCCGGAACACGAGTCGGCCCCCGGGGGGGAGCCGGAGGAGGGCGAGCCGTCGCCCCCCGAACAGGCGCCCCCCGAACAGCGGGAGCCCGGCCCCGACCCGGAGGAGGGCACCGGACAGGCGAGCGAGGACCGCATCGTCGAGGCCGCCCGCGCCGCGATTCCCGCCGGGCTCCTGGCGATGCTGCTGCGGGACGGCCCGCGCCTGCGGATGCCGAGGGCCGGCAAGGCCGGGGCGAAGGCCGTCTCCGCCCGCTCCGGCCGCCCCATGGGCGCGCGGCCGGGCGATCCGCGAAGGGCCCGGCTCGATCTCATCGCGACCTTGCGCGCCGCTTCCCCCTGGCAGGGCCTCCGCCGGCGGGCGGAGGGGGGCGGCACCTGTCTCATGATCCGCCCCGACGACATCCGAATCACCCGGTTCCGGCAGCGCACCGAGACCACGACGATCTTCACCGTGGACGCCTCCGGCTCCTCCGCCCTGGAGCGGCTGGCCGAGGCCAAGGGCGCCGTCGAGCTCCTCCTCGCCGAGGCCTATACGCGGCGGGACAAGGTCGCCTTGGTGGCGTTCCGGGGGGCCGGCGCGGAGCTGGTCCTCGCGCCAACGCGCTCCCTGGTGCGGGCGCGGCGCGGGCTCGCCGCCCTGCCCGGAGGCGGCGGGACGCCGCTCGCCGCCGGCATCGACGCCGCCGGCCAGCTGGCCCTCGGGGTCCGGCGCGGCGGCGGGACGCCGGTGGTGGTGATGCTCACCGATGGCAGGGCCAACGTCGCCCGGTCGGGGATCGCCGGGCGGGAGCGCGCGGGCGAGGATTCGCTCAAGGCCGCCCGCCTTTTCCGCGAGGCGGATGTCCGCGCCATCCTGATCGACACGGCCCAAAGGCCGCAGGATTCGGCGCGCCGCCTCGCCGCCGCCATGGGGGCGCGCTATCTGCCCCTGCCCCATGCCGATGCGGGGGCGATGAGCGCCGCGATCCGGTCGGCGAGGGAATAAAGGGTTCCAGCATGCGCGCGCCCGCCGAACGACCCCGCTGGGAGAGCGAGGGCGCCGACTGGCCGCATCGCGAGGCGAGCCGCTTCGTCACGGCCTCCGGCCTCAACTGGCACGTGCAGGAGATGGGGGCGGACGGGGCCCCGACCGTGCTGCTGCTCCACGGCACGGGGGCCGCCACCCATTCCTGGCGCGGGCTGATGCCGCTCCTGGCGACGCGGTTCCGAATCGTCGCCCCGGACCTGCCGGGCCACGGCTTCACCGACCCGCTCCCCGCCGCAAGACTCTCCCTGCCGGGGATGGCGAGCGCCCTGGGCGACCTCCTCGACAGTCTCGACCTCCGCCCGACCCTCGTCGTCGGCCATTCGGCAGGGGCGGCGCTCTTGGTCCGGCTCTGCCTCGACGGGCGGATCGCGCCCGATCTCCTGGTGGCGCTCAACGGCGCGCTCACCCCGTTTCCCGGCCTCGCCTCGGTGCTGTTCCCCAGCATGGCGCGGCTGCTCTTCCTCAACCCGGTGACCCCCAAACTCTTCGCCTGGACCGCCGACCGCCCGGCGGTGGAGCGCCTGATTCGCGGCACCGGCTCGCGCCTCGACCCGCAGGGGCTCGATCTTTACCGACGCCTGTTCCGCACACCGGGCCACGTGGCCGGGGCGCTCGGCATGATGGCGAACTGGGACCTCGCCACCCTCGACCGCGCCATCCCCCGCCTCGCCACCCCGACGCTCCTCGTGGTCGGCAGCGAAGACAAGGCCATCTCCCCCGACACCGCTTTCGCCCTGAAGAAGCGCCTGCCCCACGCCCGCGTGGAGTTGCTGCGCGGCCTCGGCCACCTCGCGCATGAGGAAGCGCCGGAGAAGGTGGCGGAGGTGATTTTTGGGGCGATGGATTTGGCGGTGGGGGAGGGGGCCGGGGTTACCGCATCGCCGTGACGATGGGTTGGTGGTGTCTCATCGCGAAACTTAGCCATGAGGTCTGCATGGGGTGAACTTTTGCCATTCCGGTTATGGCTTATCGATCATAAAACACACGACGTGGATCCGAAATGACGCCCGTCAAGACGTAATTTTTCTTGATTGACTCTAGGAGAGATCAGTAGGCTGCCGGATCGCTACTATCGATCGGTTTGGCAAACTGCTTTAGCATCGCTTCACTCATCGGCAGCTTCATATTAATGCCGCGCGGCGGGATCGGCTGCATGAACCACGTGTTGTAAAGCGCTTTGCCTTCGGCGCTCATGTAGAGTGTGCGCGTGGCGTTATCGACAACTCGCTTGAAGTCCGGGTCATCTTTACGAAGGATGATGCCGTAGGGCTCGGGCTTCGACAGTGTCTCCGAGGAAATCTCGTAGGCCTCGGGCGCCTTCGAGTTGGCGACGAACGAGGCAAGCAGCACATCATCCATGACGAAGGCGGCGGCGCGGCCGGTTTCGACCATGAGGAACGCTTCGGCGTGGTCCTTTGCCGGCAGGATCGTCAGGCCGAGATTACGCTGATTGTTGGCGTCGATGATCTGCAGGATATTCGAGCTACCGGAGGTCGAGACGACGGTCTTGCCCTTCAAGTCTTCAACGATGTGCAGGTTTGCCGACTTCTTCGAGACGAAGCGGGTCGCGGTCAGGAAGTGAGAATTGGTGAACGCGACCTGCTTCTGGCGGTCGATATTATTCGTGGTCGAACCGCATTCCAGATCGAGGGTGCCGTTGGCGATGAGGGGAATACGCGTCGACGGTGTTTCCGGGATCAGGCGCACGTCGAGTTTATCGAGTTTGAGGGCGACCTTCACCGCATCGACAATCTTGTAGCAGATGTCCATCGTATAACCGACCGGCTTCTGGTTACCGTCCAGATAGGAAAACGGGACTGAGGAGTCTCGGAATCCAAGCGCAATCACGCCAGTCTCATGGATCTTCTTGAGTGTCCCCGTCAGTTCGGCGGCACTGGCTCCACCCGCAACAAGCATCGTGAAGGCTGCAAACACTGCTGAGTAACACCTGCGCATCATGATCATCCAATGTTAGACAGGTGTCAGCTTCACCTGGCAGGCAATAAGCGCTGGAGCGAACCGGATAAGTGACGTGCAGTCAGTGACTTTCCGTCGCGATGATCCAAACCGCGTCATGCTGATATCTAGACACTTAGTCCAACAACAGACATTTCAACAAGTCGAAAAAGCAGGCGTCCCTGCCGCTTTTCCAGGCGCAGTGCACGACGTCGACGTGGGGCCATTCGGTCAGGCGTTGCGCCGGATTGTCAGCATGGATGGGCGGCGAAATTAGATGGACATAAAATCCATTACTGGACATAATATCCAGAATATAGCGCCAGCAAGGACCCGGAATGTCGCCCGCCAGCTACATCGATCCCCGCAACGGGACACTCTATCCGCTCGACGTGCCCCGGTGGTGCTCGGACGATCGTACGCCGCTGCTGGTCACCCCAGGTCGCGGCATATCCCGGGACGACGTGGAAAGCCGGACGCGCTCGCTATGGCGCTATCGGGCATCCCTTCCGATCGCCATCGCCGATCCCATCACGATGGGTGAGGGATGCACACCGCTGATTGAGCGGCCATGGGGCGACCTGCGTCCACTGTTCAAGCTGGAATGGTTCAATCCGACCGGAAGCTTCAAGGACCGTGGCTCGTCGGTGATGCTGTCCTTCCTCCGGCAGATTGGCGTCCGTGCCGTTCTGGAGGACAGTTCGGGCAACGGCGGCTCCTCCATTGCCGGCTTCGGTGCCGCCGGGGGCATGGGCGTGAAAATCCTGGCACCCGCCTCCACCTCACCGGCCAAGATCGCCCAGGTGCGTGCCTACGGCGCCGAGGTGCAGCTGGTCGAGGGACCGCGCGAGGAATCCGAAGCGGAAGCCATCCGGCAATCGGATCAGACCTTCTACGCCAGCCACAACTGGCAGGCCTTCTTCCTCGAAGGGACCAAGTCGCTGGCCTATGAACTGTGGGAAGACCTTGGCTTCAAGGCCCCCGACAACGTCATCATCCCCGTCGGCGCGGGCAGCAGCCTTCTCGGCTGCGCCTTCGGCTTCCGCGAGCTGCTGAAGGCCGGGCAGATCGCCAAGCTGCCGCGCCTATTCGTAGCCCAGCCGCTGAACTGCTCGCCGATCGACGCTCGTTTCCAGGCCGGCGTCGATACATTTGTGCCGCGCGAGGTGCACAAGACCATCGCGGAAGGCACAGCGATCAAAAATCCGCTGCGTATGCGTCAAATCATCGAAGCCCTCAGCGAGAGCGGTGGCGGCACCATCGCGCTGACCGAGGACGAGATCGTCGCGGCGCTACGCGGGCTTGCCCGCCAAGGCTTGTTCGTCGAGCCGACCTGCGCCAGTGCGGCAGCCGCTCTGGACAAACTGTCCAACGCGGGCACCATCACGTCGCGTGAAACCACGGTGGTGATCGTCACCGGCACCGGCCTGAAAGCCGCCGCGACCGTCGCCGATCTCGTGCAATAGAGCAGGACGTATTGTGAATAGGAAACAGGCGGATTCGGCACGGTTAGCATCCGCGAACAAAGAGGTCTTGTTCGCTCAGCTACAGCAGATCGCACAGGGCCTCGGCGAGACCTTTGCGCCGTTCTGTGAGGTCGTCGTGCATGACCTGACCGATCCGAAGAATGCGATCGTCGCCATTCACAACAACCTCTCCGGCCGTGAGGTCGGACAGCCGGCGACGGAACTCGGGCTCGCCCGCATCGCCGACCCGGACTATCCGCAGATCATCGCGAACTACGCCAATGCCTTTGCGGACGGACGGCAGGCCAAGAGCACATCGGTGGGAATCAAGGACGCGAGCGGGGCCTATGTGGCAGCGCTCTGCCTGAACGTCGACCTGACGTTGTTCCAGAGCCTGCAAAGTGCCATCGGCCAGTTCACTCATGTCGATGCGCTGAACGGCCCCGGGGAAACCCTCAACCCCGCCAATGCGGACGCCATCCGGGCACGCATCGACCTGTTTGCGGCCCAGCACGCGACGACCCCTCGGGCCCTCAAAACGGAGCAGCGCCGCATGCTGCTGCGAGAACTGAAAGATACCGGCTGCATGCAGGTGCGCCGCTCCTCGGAGGTCATCGCGGCGCATCTCGGTGTCTCCCGCGCTACCGTCTACGCCGACACCAAGCCACTCACGGACGCAGCCAAGTGATGCCCAGCGACGCCGAACTCCTTATCCTGTCCGGCCCGCAGGTCGAGCCACTGCTGCGGCCCGCCGATGTTCTTGCCGCAGTTCGCGAAGCCTTCATCCTGCACAGCGAGCGAAAGGGCCGTGTCTTTCCGCTGGTCCGTGAGCGCCTCGACACGGGCGGCGTATTCGGCATCAAATCGGGCGATGTGCAGGCGCAGGCCTTACTTGGCTTCAAAGCCGCCGGATTCTGGCCGGCGAACCGCTCGCTAGGCGGTGAGCCGCATCAGGCGACGGTGATGCTGTTCGATCCGGCCACAGGCCGGCCGACCTGCCTTATCGACGGCAACGCCATTACCACGACCCGAACGGGTGCGGCCGGTCTCCTAGGCTTACAGGAACTCGCTCGCCCCGGCAGCGCGAGCCTTTGCATCTTCGGGACCGGCGTTCAGGCACGTATTCAGCTGACGCTTGCCCTGGACCTTCTGCCGGCGACCCGCAAAGTTCGATATTTGACCTCGCGCGGCATGCCCGACGCAGGTTTTGAAGCGGTATTCTCCAAGCGGTGCGCGATACAGCATGTGATCGACGCCAATACTGCCGTTGCGGACAGCGATATCATTATTACCGCGACACCGGGGCGATCTGTCCTGTTCGCTGCCGATGCTGTGCGGCCAGGCACGCATATCAATGCGGTTGGAACGGACACCGTTGGCAAACGCGAGTTGCCGGAAGAACTGCTGGATCGTGCACGGGTGTTCACGGACGATCGCGAGCAATGCCGGACCATCGGTGAAGGTCAATGGTATGACGGCCTCGATGTCACGGAGATCGGCGACCTTCTGACCGGTCGGGTACAGTTTGCCCGAAGGACCGAGGACATCACCGTGTTCGACATGACCGGTATAGCGCTGCAGGATCTGACGGTTGCCCGCATGCTGCAGCAAAGCGCATGGAAGGGCGGTTATGGCACGCGCATGCCCTGGCCGTGGTGAGGCGCTGATCCGCTCGACGCGGGACTGCTACCGATACCGGCCCCACCCTCGCCACCGATCCCCTCCTGCTTGAGGAATACCGGCCGCCTCCCCGCATCCTCAAACAGCCCGCACCCCACGCAAAACACATCCGCTCCGGGGGCGGGCGGGGATGTAGGCGAGGTCGAGGGTGAGGTCCTGAGGGGGGAGTTCGTAGCGCATCGAGGTCGCCAGGAGGTGGGCGGCGGTGATGAGCAGGGTCTGCGTCAGGCCCTCGCCGGGGCAGCGGTGTCCGTCCGTGGCCGAGCCGCCGCCATGGGAGATCAGGTCGAACGGATCGATGGTCTCGGTGCGGAACCGGTCCGGGTCGAAGCGCTCCGGCGCGTGCCAGCGGCCCGGATCGTGGTTGGTGCCATAGAGGTCCATGAGCGCCCAATCGCCGGTCTCGAACGCATGGCCCCGCCACTCGAACGGCTCGCGGACCCGCCCGCCGATGAAGGGGATGAACGGATAGGCGCGGCGCACCTCCCAGGCGAAACGCTGGCGCGTGTCCGCGTCCGCCGCGCGGAGGGCCTCGGCCCAATGCGGGTTCTCGTGGAGCGCCATGGCGGCGAACACGACGTAGCGCGCATTCGCCACCGTGGGGCGCAGCAGGTTGATGAGCTCCACGCCGGCCGTCTTTCCATCGAGGAGGCGGCCCTCGGCGTCGCGATGGGTGGCGACCGTCCGGGCGGGTCCGGGCGGTGCCTCGCTTCGGCCGCTGCGGATCTCCTCGATCCGTGCCCGCGCCCAGCGTTCGGTGCGGGCGCGGAGGAGATGCCCCCGCCAATTGCGCGGGCCGATGGCGCCCGTGCCGTCGACCATGGCGGCGAACTCGGCCGTCCGCGCATCGACCTCGTCCGGGGCCAGCGGAAGACCGACCCAGTCGCACACCGCCTGCGTGATGACGCGGTGCGCCTCGTCGAGGAGCACCACGCTCTCCCTCGCCGCCCAGCGCGGCACGGCCCGGCGCCAATGCTCGCTGAACAGGTCGGCGAAGCGCCGGAGGGCGTCCTCCCCCACCAGCGACAGGAACATCGCTTTGCGGTGGCGATGGGCCTCGCCGTCCATCACCATCACGCTGCCATGGTCCTGGATCAGCGCGAAGGTGGTGGGCGGCAGCGCGTGGCGGCGGGTGAAGCGATAATGGTCGTAGAAGCATGACGCCGCCTCCCGGCCGGACAGGCAGACCACCGGACTGAGCATCAGCCGCGCCGCGAACAGATCCGATCCGTGGCGTCGGCAGCGGTTCGGGATGAAGGCATAGCCTTCCGAGAGCAGCGACAGGGTGCTGTCCGGCGCACGCTCCCGGGGAATCGCCGAGCGGTTTCGCCTGTGTCCGTTCATGGCCGACCTTTCTCGAAAACCTCGCGGAATGCCTCGTCCAAGCCGGGTCAACCTCCGCGAGGCCGCGCGGTTCACCCTCCGCCTTCAACCAAACGTAGAGCCCAGCCAGGCTATAGCGACCCTTTCTCCAAACAAACATAGGCATGAACCAGGTTAAAAACCTGGGTTAAACCGGATTTTATCCTTGTATAATCGCTTTTTAATCCCGCCTTTCTCGGAACCATGCTTTCGGTTGCTGGTTGATCGGGTCCACTCCCCAACGTAACGGAGGACAGCATGTCTCAATCCAACGACACGCAGGGCAAGTCGGAGCATCGCGGCGGTTCGGGCAACTTCGCCGAGGATCGTGAGCGCGCCTCGGAGGCCGGCTCGAAGGGCGGTCAGGCCAGCGGCGGCAACTTCGCCAACGACCCTCAGCGCGCCTCGGAAGCCGGCTCGAAGGGCGGCCAGGCCAGCGGCGGCAACTTCGCCAACGACCCTCAGCGCGCTTCGGAAGCGGGCAAGAAGGGCGGCGAAGCGAGCCACGGCGGCCGCGGCTAGGACGCACGCGACGCGTCGTGGGACCGGGGGGCGATGCCCCTCGGTCCCCGCGCGCGCGTCATCTGACAGCTGCCGGCACCTTTCCGTCGCGGGCGATCACGCTGCGTCGGTGAATCAGCGCTTGCGTCGGTGATTTTTCGGCTGATAGTGTCACCTTATGTTGACACTCAGCGATGTGCCGATGTCCTCGACCCGGCCGGCCAAACGCCCCCACGCGGTGGTGATCGGCAGCGGCTTCGGTGGGCTCGCCGCCGCCATCCGCCTCGGGGCGCGGGGCTACCGCGTCACGGTGCTGGAGCGGCTGGACCAGCCCGGCGGGCGGGCGCGGGTGCATCGCCAGGACGGCTTCACCTTCGATGCCGGGCCGACCATCGTCACCGCGCCCTTCCTGTTCGAGGAACTCTGGACCCTGTGCGGGCGGCGCATGGAGGACGACGTCGTCCTCGCGCCGATGCTGCCGTTCTACCGCATCCGTTTCGAGGACGGTGCGACCTTCGATTACAGCGGCGATCTCGACGCCATGCGCGAAGAGGTGGCGCGGTTCTCGCCCGGGGATGTCGCCGGCTACGAGCGCTTCATGGAGCGCTCGCGGGCGATCTGCGAGGTCGGGTTCGAGCGGCTCGGCCACGTGCCGTTCGGCTCGGTGGCCGACATGCTGCGGATCATGCCCGATCTGGTGCGTCTCGGCGGGCACCGCAGCGTCTACGACGTGGTGGCGAGCCACATCCGTGACGAGCGCCTGCGGACGATCTTCAGCTTCCACCCGCTCCTCATCGGCGGCAGCCCGTTCCGGGCGAGCGCGATCTACTGCCTCATCGCCCATCTCGAACGGCGCTGGGGCGTGCATTTCGCGCTCGGCGGCACCGGCCGCCTGGTGGACGGGCTGGCCGGGCTGATCCGGGGGCAGGGCGGGTCGCTCCGCTGCGGCGCGGAGGTGTCGCGCATCCTGGTGGAGAACGGGGCCGCCACCGGGGTCGCCCTGGCTTCGGGCGAGCGCATCGCCGCCGACATCGTCGTCTCCAATGCCGATTCCGCCTTTACCCACCGCCAGCTGCTGCCGGAGGGCGTGAGGCGGCGCTGGACCGACCGCCGGCTCGACCGGTCGCATTCCTCCATGGGCCTGTTCGTCTGGTATTTCGGCACGAACCGGACCTTCCCGGACATCGCTCACCACACCATCCTGATGGGGCCGCGCTATCGCGGGCTCATCGACGACATCTTCCGGCGCAAGGTCCTGTCGAAGGATTTCAGCCTCTACCTGCACCGCCCCACCGCCACCGATCCGCTGCTGGCGCCGCCGGGCTGCGATGCGTTCTACGTGCTCTCCCCGGTGCCCAACCTCGCCGGCGGCCAGGATTGGACGGTGGAGGCGGAGCCCTATCGCCGCGCCATCGAGCAGCATCTCGAGGCCACCGTGATGCCGGGCCTGTCGGAGAGCATCGTCACCTCGAAGGTGACGCATCCGGGGGATTTCGCGGCGGATTTCCTGAGCTTTCGCGGCTCGGGCTTCGGCCTCGAACCGGTGCTGACGCAATCGGCCTGGTTCCGGCCCCACAACGCCTCCGAGGACGTGGCGCGGCTCTACCTCGTGGGAGCCGGCACCCATCCCGGCGCCGGCCTGCCCGGCGTCCTCTCCTCCGCCCGAATTCTCGATACCGTGGTGCCGGATGCGCGCGTCTTCGCCTGACTTGTCCCGGCTTGACTATTCCCGGCCGCCCCTCTGGGCGATCCCCCATGCGGATGCGGCCGACCATGCCGCCTGCCGGGCGGCGATCCGCACCGGGTCGCGCAGCTTCTTTGCCGCCTCCGCCCTGCTGCCGCCCTCCATCCGCCGGCCGGCCTACGGGCTCTACGCCTTCTGCCGCCTCTCCGACGACGCAGTGGACGACGTGGCCGAGAGCGGGCGCCGCCCTGCCGTGGCGCGGCTGCGGATGCGCCTCGACCGCGCCTATGACGGACGCCCCTGCGACGCCCCGGCGGACCGGTCGCTGGCCGACATCGTCTCCGTCCACGCCATCCCCCAGGCTCTGCCCGCCGCTTTGATCGAGGGCCTCGCCTGGGACGCCGGCGGCCGCCGCTACGAGACGCTTGCCGACCTCACCGCCTATGCGGCGCGGGTGGCCGCGTCGGTCGGCGCGATGATGACCCTGGTCATGGGCGTGCGCGACCCCGACGTGCTGGCCCGCGCCTGCGACCTCGGCATCGCCATGCAATTCACCAACATCGCCCGCGATGTCGGCGAGGATGCGCGGGCCGGCCGGCTCTACCTGCCGCAATCCTGGCTGAGGGAGGAGGGGATCGACCCGGACGCGTTCCTCTGCGCACCCGCCTTCACGCCCGCCCTCGGCGGGATCATAGCGCGCCTCCTCGCAGCCGCCGAGCTTCTCTATGCGCGCTCGGAATCCGGCATCGCGGGCCTGCCCCCCGCCTGCCGCCCGGCGATCCGCGCGGCGCGGCTGATCTATGCCGAGATCGGCCGCGAGGTGGAGCGGGCCGGCTACGATTCGGTCTCCCGCCGCGCCCGCGTGGACGGGCGGCGGAAACTCACGCTCCTCGCCCGCGCCCTGGTCTCGACGGACGACCGAGCGGCCTTGCGCGAAACACCGCTGCCGGAAATCCTGTTCCTGATCGAGGCGGTGGCGGCGCTTCCGTCGATGGCCCCCCGGATTCCGCCCTGGTGGAACGTGCCGGCGCAGGTGGCGCAGGTGCTCGACCTGGTGGAGACCCTGCGCGAGCGTGAGGCGCTCGGCCGCGCGCCCGCCCCCTCGTGAGCGACCGGCTCTTCGCCGCCTTCGACATCGGCCTCGTCTTCGCCCTCGCGCTGGGGCTGGCCCTGTGGCAGCTCATCGTCGTCCGGCGCAGCATCGCCAAGGACCGCGACGCCGCCGCCCGCCGCCCCCCGGACGATCCCGCCGGCTGACCGCGTTCCTCTCGCCCTTTGGGGCTACCGGATTCACACATCCGCTCGACGGCCGTTCGCTCTCTCCAAGAGGTTTCGACTCGAGGCGCGACGGGCTCCCTCTCTTGGAAGGAGAGGGCTATCGCATATGCCAATTTGCTTGTCGGATACCCGCTGGCACCACCCCGTCATCCCGGGTCCGCGCAGCGGAGCCCGGGATCCAGAAGCACAAATGGTGCAGGACTTTACACTGTCAGCGGCTCTGGATTGCACGCCTCTGGCGCGGCCCTCCGGGTCCGGGCTCGCCTGTGGCGACCCGGAATGACGGCGTGGTGTCATATGCGATCGCCTTGCCTTCCAGGAGAGGGCACCCGCGCTTGCGAGAGACCAAATCAATCGACCGCGTGGATCGTCCGGAGATGGCATGATTCGAGGCTTGAGCCTCACCCGAGCGCGGCGGCGATGCTGGCGGACAATGGCGTCGTCGGGCGGCCGATGAGCGTCGAGATCAGGCGCGACGGGCTCCCTCTCCTGGAAGGAGAGGGCTGGGGTGAGGTGTGGTCCCCCTCCGGAAAGCTCACACACCTCACCCTGTCCCTCTCCTTCCAGGAGAGGGAACCCGCGCCCGCCCGAGACCGCATGGATCGTCCGGAGACGGCATGATCCGATGCGCCAGCCTCACCCCAGCGCGGTGGCGATGCTGGCGGACAATGGCGTCGTCGGGCGGCCGATGAGCGTCGAGAGCTGGCGGCCCTCGTCGAACAGGGCGCCGTGAGCGGCGTCCACATCCCACGCGGCGAGGGAATTGGCCAGGACGTCCGGCAGGCCGAAGCCCTTGAGCAGCGACGCATAGTCCGCCTGCGGCAGGTCCCGGTAGGGGATGTCGCGGCCCGTCTGGCGCGAGAGTTCGGCGGCGAGATCGGCCAGGGTGTAGGCCTCGTCCCCCGCCAGTTCGTAGGTCCACCCCTCATGGCCGTCGCCGGTCAGCACGAGGGCGGCGGCCTCGGCGAAGTCGGCCCGCGCAGCCGAGGCGATCCGGCCCTCGCCGGCGCTGCCGAGGAACGCGCCGCCGGCGAGCGCGCCGGGGATCGAGGCGGTGTAGTTCTCGGTGTACCAGCCGTTCCGCAGGATCGTCGCCGGCAGGCCCGAGCCCGCGATGGCGGCCTCCGTGGCGCGGTGCTCCCCGGCGAGGCTGAGCGGCGAGGTGTCGGCATGCAGGAGGCTGGTATAGACGAGCCGGCCGATCCCGGCCGCCTTCGCCGCCGCGATGACGGTCTCGTGCTGGGCGACGCGCTGGCCGATTTCGCTCGACGAGATCAGCAGCAGGCGCTCGATGCCCCGGAAGGCCTCGGCCAGGGTTTCGGGGCGCGCGTAATCGGCCACCCGCACTCCGACGCCCCGGTCTCGCAGGGCCTGGGCGGCCTCGCTCTCCAGGGATCGCACACCCGCCACGACGGCGCCGGCCGGCACCCGCTCCAGCAAAGCCGCGATGACGAGGCGCCCCAATTGACCGGAGGCGCCGGTGACGAAGATCGTCGGATGAGTGGTGTCGAACATGGCGGTCTTACCCAGGGTTCACTTTCGGTACAAGGGAACTAAGTGAGACCGCATCGGCTGTGAAGGAGGCAGGATTTTGGGACAAGGTGACGCCGAGGGAACCGCCCCCGCACCGGCTCAGGCCGAATTGGCGCGGACCTTCGCGGGCTGGCGGACGAGGGCGCTCGAGGCCTCCCGTTGTCCCGTCCGCAACGTGCTGGACCGGACCGGCGACAAGTGGTCGATCCTGATCCTCACCGCGCTGGCCGGCGGCCCGCACCGGTTCAGCGCGATCCTCCGGCTGATCCCCGACCTCTCGAAACGCATGCTGACCCAGACCCTGCGCGACCTCGAACGCGACGGCTACATCGCCCGCACGGTCTACCCGACCAAGCCGCCCAGCGTGGAGTATCGCCTGACCGCTCTCGGCGGCACGCTCATGGAGCCCCTGGCGGCCCTCGTCCGCTGGGCGGAGCGGAGCCATGCGGAGATCGAGGCGGCGCGGGTGCGGTTCGATGGGGGTTAGGTTGGGGGAGGAGGGGGTTGGCCGGAAGGGCGCGTATCTCGGCGGCTCGGTTCTCCCTCAGAGCCTGTTTGATGTATTTTTCCAAGACCTTACCTCATCCTGAGGTGCCGCGTAGCGGCCTCGAAGGAAGGCTCCAGGGATCGCGCGACCAATGGAGGGCTCCTTTGAGGCCCTTTGCTTGAGCAAAGGGCACCTCAGGATGAGGAGATCTGATTGGATCATCTATTTTGGCATGCCAATCCGATTATAAATCCGCTTAAATAGGCTTTATCGGCAACAAATAGGCCCACCTAAAGGCCAACGAAGGCCCCGAACGCCAAGTCATCGTTACCCTACTCCAGAGCGATGGCCGCCCTGATTACGATCGTTGCCGAGCGCAACGCCGAGAGCGTTACCCTGGCCGAACGGCACATCCCAGAAGACACCCAAGATCTATAATCTTATTCAGCGTTTCATCCGAAAGGGCTCAAAGCAAGGTCCGGCTCTTTAAGGGGCGGGGAAGATCCGACAGAGTACGGTTCCGATGCTATCGCATGGCACACTGGTGAATTGGGTAGACAGCGGTAGACGTCTAACGGATGGCCCCCCTACTCTGGGTCGGCTTCCGACGCTTCACAGACCCTGGGAAAGTCCGCTTCGCGACAATTTTATGGACGGTAACCTAAGACCGGCGCGGTTGGTAAGCTGTCATTGGTCAAACGAAAGGACCATGCAAACGATCTTTTGCGGGTTGATATCTGAAACGGATTTCCATCCGGGTCTCTACCGTCGCATAGCGTCAGATCATCGCCAGAGATGACTTTTCCCAAGTCGGACGCACCTCGTTTGAGAAGTGCAGCGCGGCTAGCCGCAACATCGGCGCTGTAGAACACGACTTTTGGGCCGCGAGTGCCAGGGCTGGGTTTGCCACGGTGTAACGCGATATTACATCCACCAGCTTTGAATTCTTGCCAACCTCCATCGCCGCCCGCAATTGGCTCTAAACCGAGTACCTCGCGATAAAAGCGGCTCATCGCTTCTACGTTCTCCGTAAAATATATGACCCGTTGGATTTCTAGATGCACGAAAGACTCCCGTGTTGATGGTCGCTGTAAGCCAGCCATCTGCAATTTTTTTTGCCAAGGGGGTCTGTCGCGGATTGTAAAGTTTCTGGGGCAGCGGATGTGCAACGTCCGCTTCAGGCCAAAAGGCCAGGGTCCGCTCACCACCCGATACAGACGTTTCGGGGCGGGTACCAAGCGTCAGCTTTTCACCACGAGCCATCAAGAGATGGGTTTGCCGCAATGAGCAATGCGGACATCACTTAACTCGATCTTTCTGTTTCATGGCTACCCTCGCGGTTTCGAAGCGAACATTTGCATTCCGTAGGTTCGAAAATCGATCCCGCTGAAGAGTGAGCTTCGCATTTTGAGGCCACCCCGACGCAGAAGCGTCACAGCCCCCATCACCCCGCCCGCCGCGGCATCCGGAACGGCAGCATGAACTGCACCAGCGGGTTGGCGAAGCGGGTGAGGGACAGGCTTTCGTGGACCGGGCGTACGGGTTCGCCGTCGAGGGTCGAGGCGAGGAGCGAGCGGGCGTAGAACGGCGTGTCCTCGAAGGTGCGGACGACGCTGGAGGACCCGTCGTCGCTGCGGGTGGTGCGGGGCATGCGCCAGAACCGCGTCGGCGGCAAAGCGGCGGGCAGGGGCGGGCGGATGTCGCGGCGGGTGCCGTCGGCGGTAAAGCGCAGGGAGAGGTTCTGGAGGCTGCCGTCGCGGCGGCGCACGTCGTAGAGGATCGCCGATCCGTCCTTCAGGTCGGCCCGGCACCAGGTCCAGTCGCGAAAATCCCGGCCCAAAGCGGTGTCGCCGTGGTTGGTGTCGAAATAGGCGGTGCCGCGCCAGGACAGGCTGGGGGCGTCGAGGGTCACCTCCACGGGGGAGGAGGGCGCCATCGGCCACCAGCGGTGCCGGCCCTCCGCGTCGAGGGTGAAGGTGTCCCGCGTGAAGCCGTTGGGGCGCAGGCGGATCGTGCCGCGCACCCGCGAGGGGATCGGCGCCGTCACCTCGTCGAGGGTGATGGTGAGGGTGGTGCCGTCCCAGGCGAGACCGCTCGGGCCGATCCGGATCTGCGACGCGTCCCGGCTCAAGGCATCCCGGCCGCGCTCGGTCATGCAGAAGCGGTTGGCGCGCTCCCCGTAGAGCACGACGTTCATGGTGCAGTGGTCGAACGGGTCGCGGCTCAGGTCCAGGGCGTAATAGGGCGAGAACACGCTGCCGATGAAGGCGATGATCGTGAGCCCCTGGCGCCCGTCCTCGCTCAGGGCGTCGACATACCACCAGACGTAACCGCCTTGGGCCACCGGCGTGTCGAAGCGCGGCCCGTCTGGGCGAGATCGGCCAGCAGGCTGTCCGCCGCGATCCGCCCCGATTGCGCCGCCATCGGCACCCCCGGCCCCGGATGGACGCTGCCCCCCGCGAGATACAGCCCCGGCAGCGCCGTCCTGGCCCCCGGACGCTTGAACGAGGCCATCCAGCCGTGCGAGGCCCGGCCGTAGAGGGCGCCCCCCGTCGCCGGAAACAGCCGCTCGAACCCCGCCGGATCGGTGGTCACCGTCCCGGGCGTCGCCTCGATCGTCAGCCCGCATTCCGTCAGCTTGCGACGTAGGTTGGTCTCGCATGTGGCGATCTCCGTGGGGGCGAGGGGGCGTTCCCGGCCGAGGGCCGGGGCGTTGACGAGGCAGAGCAGGCGCTCGGGTCGGTCGAGGGCCGAATCCTCGTCGGCGCGGTCCTGCGCGCAGACATAGATCGTGGGATCGTCGGGCAGCCGGCCGGCGCGGAGCTCCGCGAATTCGTTCGCGTAATCGCGCGAGAAGAACACGTTGTGCCGCACCAGCGGGAAGCCGGAAGTTTGGGCCCTGGCGCAGAGCGTCACCGCCGAGAGGGAGCGGGCGTTCGGCGGCACCGCCTCCACGGCCCGCGCCGCACGCACGCCGAACAGGCCCGCGCCGAGCGCCGCCGCATCGGCATTGGCGACCACGAGATCGGCCGCGATCCGCTCGCCATCGGCGAGGTCGACACCGACGATGCCGCGCCCGTTCTCCACCGCGATGGCGGCCACCTCGGCGCGATAGCGGATGCGGGCGCCGTTCTCCTGCGCCAGTTCGGCCATGGCGGCGGCGAGGCGACTGAGACCGCCCTCCACATGCCAGACGCCCTGGCTCTCCACATGCGCCACCAGCATCAGCGTCGCCGGGGCCTCGAAGGGCGATGAGCCGCAATAGGTGGCGTAGCGCCCGAACAATTGGCGCAGGCGGGGATCGCGAAAGTATTCGCCCAGCGCCCCCCACAGGGTGGTGAAGGGCTGGATGCGCAGCAACCCGCCGAGCCCCGACAGGCCGACGCGGCGGCCGAGATCGACCGGGCTCGGCCGCTCGCCCCGGATGAACGGCCCTTCCAGCGTGTCGTAGACCTCCGCCGCGCGGGCGCGAAAGCGGCGGTAGCCGTCCTCCTCGCGCGGCCCCGCAAAGGCCCGGATCGCCGCCGCCGATTCCTCGGGATCGGCGAACAGGTCGAGGCGCTGGTCCGCCCCCCAGGCATGGCGGGCGAGGATGGAGGCCGGGCGGAGCTCCACGCGATCCGACAGGTCGGCGCCGCATTCCGAAAAGATCTCCTCGAAGACCCAGCGCATGGTGAAGACGGTGGGGCCGGCCTCCACCCGCGCCCCGTCCGCCGCGACGCTGCGCATCTTGCCGCCGGGCGCGGCCGCGCGCTCCAGCACGGTGACGTCGAGCCCCGCATGGGCGAGGCGCAGGGCCGCCACCAGCCCGCCAATTCCCGCTCCGATCACCGCAACCCGCTGCGCCGTCACTGTGTCACCTGTTTCTGCCTTGACGAGTGTCAATAATATCTGACACTTTGCAATGGCAATACGAAAAGACACCAGGGAGTGGCGCCATGGATGCCAACCGCCGGATCGAGCAGGCTCTCGACGCTGCCGTCGCCCATGCGGAGGCGCCCGGCGCGCCGCCGCTCCTGGCGGAAGCCATCCGCTACGCGGTCTTTCCCGGCGGCCACCGCATTCGGCCCCGCCTCTGCCTTTCGGTGGCGAAAGCCTGCGGCGACGACGATCCGGCGGCCTCCGACGCGGCGGCGGCGGCGATCGAACTCCTTCACTGCGCCTCCCTGGTCCATGACGACCTGCCCTGTTTCGACGATGCGCCGATGCGGCGGCAGAAACCCTCGGTCCATGCCGCTTTCGGCGAGCCCCTGGCGGTGCTGACCGGGGATGCGCTCATCGTCTCGGCCTTTGAGACTTTGGCGCGGGGAGCTGCGCGCTCGCCGGCCCGGCTCGCCGCCCTCGTCGGCCTCGTCGCCCGCGCGGCCGGTTCGCCCAATGGTATCGCGGCCGGGCAGGCCTGGGAATCGGAGCGGCATGTGGGGCTCACCGAGTACCAGCAGGCCAAGACCGGCGCGCTGTTCGCGGCAGCCACCGTCACCGGCGCGGCGGCGGCAGGCGCCCAGGCGCTGCCGTGGCGGCTGCTGGGGGAATGCCTCGGCGAGGCCTATCAGGTCGCCGACGACCTGCGGGACGTGGCCTGCCGCCAGGAAGAGGTCGGCAAGCCGGTGGGCCGCGACGCCACGCTGGGCCGGCCCAACGCCGCCGCCCTGCTCGGCATGGCCGGGGCGCTCTCGCGGCTCAAGCGCCTCGTGCGGGAAGCCGTGGAGGTGATCCCGGCCTGCCCCGGTGCCGATCAACTCCGCGCCGAGATCGAAGCGCAGACGCGCCTGTTCCTGCCGGCGAGCCTCGCGCGGGAATTGGCGTGAGCGGGGCTTGCCCCGATGTTGCGGGCCGATTCCGCGCCTGACGCGACGCCGATCATGAACCCTCCCCCCTCTGCGGGGGAGGGTGCCTGCGGAGCAGGCGGGAGAGGGGGCGACCTCTCCGGAGATGGCGCTCCCCTCTCCCGACCCTCGCTCACGCGAGGGCCACCCTCCCCCACACCAAGTCGGGCCTGCCCGACTTGGTCAGTCAGAGACGGATCTCGGGCAAGCCCGAGATCCGTGGGGGGAGGGCGACAGCGCGCCCTGCCTTGGCGCGAGCGCTGGCTCGCCTTCCGCAACCGCACCATCGCCAATCCGGCCTTCCAGCGCTGGGCCGCCGCCTTCCCCCTCACGCGGGGGATCGCGCGGCGCAACACCCGCGCGTTGTTCGATCTCTGCGCCGGCTTCGTCTATTCGCAGACCCTGTTCGCCTGCATCAGGCTCGACCTGTTCGCCATCCTCGCCCCCGGCCCGCTCGGGCTCGAGGCCCTGGCCGAGCGGACCTGCCTGAGGCCGGAGCGGGCTTTGCGCCTGCTGGACGCCGCCACCTCGCTTGATCTGCTGCGGCGCCTGCCCGACGGGCGCTTCGCCCTGGCCGATCTCGGCGCGGCGCTGATCGGCAACCCGTCCATCGCCGCGATGATCGAGCATCATGCACTCCTCTACGAGGATCTGCGCGACCCGGTGGCGCTCCTGCGCGGGGAGGGGGCCACGAGCCGCCTCGCCGCCTACTGGCCCTATGCGGGCGCGGCCGGCGACACGGCGATCCCGGCCGAGGCGGTGGCGGACTACTCGACGCTCATGGCCGCCTCCCAATCCCTCATCGCCGAGGACATCCTCGATGCCTATCCGATGCACCGGCACCGCCTGCTGATGGATGTGGGGGGCGGCGAGGGGGCTTTCCTCCGCACGGTCATGCGGGCGACGCCCGGCCTCGCCGTCCGGCTGTTCGACCTGCCGGCGGTGGCCGCCCGCGCCACGGAGCGTTTCGCGGCCGAGGGCCTGTCCCACCGCGCCGAGGCCCAGGGCGGCAATTTCCGCACCGCGCCCCTGCCGAAGGGCGCCGATGTCATTTCCCTCGTCCGGGTCGTCCACGACCATGACGACGACACCGTCCGCCTGCTCCTGCGCGCCGCCTACGAGGCGCTCGGCGATGGCGGCACGCTCCTGATCACCGAGCCGATGGCCGGGACGGCGGGGGCCGAGCCGGTCACCGACGCCTATTTCGGCTTCTACCTGCTGGCGATGGGAAGCGGCCGCTGCCGCCGCCCCGCCGAGCTGACCGCGCTCCTCCAGGAGGCCGGATTTCGCGACTGCCGCGAGATCCCGACCCGGCGCCCGCTCCTCACCCGCCTGCTGGTGTCCAGACGAATTGACACGCTGCAGCGTAAGTAAGGCTTGACGAATAAAAGTGTCAATCTAGGATGACACATCGAACGAGCGCCGCACCCGTCTCCATCGGGTCGAGGCAAGAGACAGGGGAGGGTCGACCACGATGCACGCGCTTGCCGTCCTCTTCGAACGCCCCGAACAGCTGTCGCTCGCCGAACTCGTCCTCGATGCTCCGGGCCCGGCCGACGCGGTGGTCGAGACCCTGTGGAGCGGCATCAGCACCGGCACCGAGCGCCTGCTCTGGACGGGCCGGATGCCGCCCTTCCCGGGCATGGGCTATCCGCTGGTCCCCGGCTACGAATCGGTGGGCGAGGTGGTGGAAGCCGGCCCCGCCTCCGGCCTCGCCGTCGGGCAGCGGGTCTTCGTGCCCGGCGCCCGCTGCTTCGGCCCGGTGCGCGGCCTGTTCGGCGGCGCGGCCTCGCGCCTGGTGAGCGACGGCACGCGCCTCGTTCCCATCGATGCGGATTTGCGCGAGCACGGGATCCTGATCGCCCTCGCGGCCACCGCCTACCATGCACTCCACGCGCGTCCCGAAGGCCGCTCGCTCATCGTCGGCCACGGCGTGCTCGGGCGGCTTCTCGCCCGCCTGACACGGATCGCCGGCGGCGAGCCGGTGGTGTGGGAAACGAACGCGATCCGGGCCACGGGCGCGCAGGGCTACGAGGTCCTGCATCCCGATGCGGACGAGACCCGCGATTACGGCTCCATCACCGATGTCAGCGGCGACGCCGCGATCCTCGACACGCTGATCGGGCGGCTCAGGCCCGGCGGCGAGATCGTGCTCGCCGGTTTCTACGAGGCGCCGCTCTCCTTCGCCTTCCCACCCGCCTTCCTGCGCGAGGCCCGCATCCGCGTCGCCGCCCAGTGGCGGCCGGACGATCTCGCCGCGGTCCTGACCCTGATCGAAGGGGGGCGTCTCTCCCTCGACGGCCTGATCACCCATCGCGAAACGGCGGCGCACGCGCCGTCCGCCTATCGCACGGCGTTCGGTGAGCCCGAATGCCTGAAGATGATCCTCGATTGGAGAGCCGCTTCATGAACATGCAGCTGAACGGAGCCGCACTCCTGCGCGCCGAAGCCGCCATCGAGCCGGATGCGGCCCCCGTCTCCGCCACCAAGGAGACGCAGATCATCGCGATCTACGGCAAGGGCGGCATCGGCAAGTCGTTCACGCTGGCCAATCTCAGCTACATGATGGCCCAGCAGGGCAAGAAGGTCCTGCTCATCGGCTGCGACCCGAAGAGCGACACGACGTCCCTGCTCTTCGGCGGTCGCGCCTGCCCGACCATCATCGAAACCTCCACCAAGAAGAAACTCGCCGGCGAGCAGGTCGCCATCGGCGATGTCTGCTTCAAGCGCGACGGCGTCTACGCCATGGAGCTCGGCGGCCCGGAAGTCGGGCGCGGCTGCGGCGGACGCGGCATCATCCACGGTTTCGAACTGCTGGAGAAGCTCGGCTTCCACGAATGGGGCTTCGACTACGTCCTGCTCGACTTCCTCGGCGACGTGGTCTGCGGCGGCTTCGGCCTGCCGATCGCCCGCGACATGTGCCAGAAGGTCATCGTCGTCGGCTCGAACGATCTTCAATCGTTGTATGTGGCCAACAACGTCTGCTCGGCGGTGGAATACTTCCGCAAGCTCGGCGGCAACGTGGGTGTGGGCGGCCTCGTCATCAACAAGGACGACGGCACCGGCGAGGCCCAGGCCTTCGCCGCCGCCGTGGGTATCCCGGTCCTGGCCTCGATCCCGGCCGATGACGACATCCGCAAGAAGAGCGCGAATTACGAGATCATCGGCCGGCCCGAGAGCCCATGGGGCTCGCTCTTCGCGGATCTGGCCCAGAACGTCCACGACGCCGCGGCCAACCACCCGACGCCGCTCTCCCAGGACGGGCTGCTCGGCCTGTTCAAGGGCGAGGCCGTGGGCCGGGGCGTCACCCTGGTCCCCGCCACCTTCGAGGATATGTGCGGCACGGTTCAGGTCGTGAAGCCGTCCCTCGAAGTCGTCTACGACGAGGTCTGACGCGCATGGCCGTCTCCCTCGACATCTCTGATCTACGTGCGCGTCAAGAGCGCCCCGCCTCGACCCTGGCTCCCGCCGCACTCCCTGCGGAGGCGGTGAACCTCGCCGCCACCCAGTCCGACGGGCTCGGCTGCCATTCCGGCAAGGACGCGATGCGGGCGGCCGCCGAAGCCGCCGGGATGTCGGAGACGCTGGAGCAACTCCGAAAGGACTACCCGCAGGGGCCGCACGACCAGCCCCAGAGCATGTGCCCGGCCTTTGGCTCCTTGCGCGTCGGCCTGCGCATGCGCCGCACGGCGACGATCCTGTCGGGCTCGGCCTGCTGCGTCTACGGGCTCACCTTCACGTCGCATTTCTACGGGGCCAAGCGCAGCGTCGGATACGTACCGTTCAATTCCGAGACCCTGGTCACCGGCAAGCTGTTCGAGGATATCCGCGAGGCGGTGTTCGAGACGGCGAGACCCGCCGATTACGACGCAATCGTCGTCATCAACCTCTGCGTCCCCACCGCCTCCGGCGTGCCGCTGCGTCTTCTCCCGAAAGAGATCGACGGGGTCCGCATCATCGGCATCGACGTGCCGGGCTTCGGCGTGCCGACCCATGCGGAAGCCAAGGACGTGCTCGCCGGGGCCATGCTGAAATTCGCCCGCTCCGAGGCCGAGCAGGGTCCGGTCCAGGCCCCGCGCCTCGGTCGCTCCGAGCGCCCCAGCGTGACGCTGCTCGGCGAGATGTTCCCGGCCGACCCGGTGGTGATCGGCGGCCTGCTCGAGCCGCTGGGCCTCAGCGCCGGCCCCGTGGTGCCGACCCGCGAATGGCGCGAACTCTACGCGGCGCTCGACTGCGCGGCGGTGGCGGCGATCCACCCGTTCTACACCGCCTCGATCCGCGAATTCGAACTCGCCGGCCGCCCCATCGTCGGCTCCGCCCCCGTCGGCCATGACGGTACCGCCGATTGGCTCGACCGGATCGGCGAGGCCTGCGCCGTGCCGCGCGCCATCTTGGAGGCCGCCAAGAACCGGCTCCTCCCGATGATCCAGGGGGCGCTGGCCGCCGCGCCGATCAAGGGCCGGATCACGCTCTCGGGCTACGAGGGGTCTGAACTGCTGGTGGGCCGGCTCCTCATCGAGAGCGGCGCGGACCTGCGCTACGTCGGCACCGCCTGCCCGCGCACGCCCTATTCGGAGGCCGACCGCGACTGGCTGGAATCACGCGGCGTCATGGTGCGCTTCCGCGCCTCGCTGGAGGACGACCTCTCCGCCATGCGCGAGTTCCGCCCGGACCTCGCCATCGGCACCACGCCGGTGGTGCAGGCCGCCAAGGAGCGGGCGATCCCCGCCCTCTACTTCACCAACCTGATCTCGGCCCGCCCGCTCATGGGCGTCGCCGGCGCCGGGTCGCTCGCCAAGGTGATCAACACGGCCCTCGGCAACCGGCACCGGTTCGACGCCATGCGGGACTTCTTCGACGGGGTCGGCGAGGGCCATGCCGCCGGGATCTGGGAAGAGGTGCCGACAATCCGCCAGAACGTCGCCTCGGCGACGCGCGGAAAACCCTCTCACAACCCGATCGGGGAGATGGCCTGATGCTCGTCCTCGATCACGACCGGGCCGGCGGCTATTGGGGCGCCGTCTACGTCTTCACCGCCATCAAGGGGTTGCAGGTCGTCATCGACGGCCCCGTCGGCTGCGAGAACCTGCCGGTCACCTCGGTGCTCCACTACACCGACGCGCTGCCGCCGCACGAATTGCCCATCGTGGTCACCGGGCTCGCCGAGGAAGAGCTCGGCCGCCACGGCACCGAGGCCGCGATGAAGCGGGCCCATGCCACCCTCGATCCGGGCATGCCGAGCGTGGTCGTCACCGGCTCCATCGCCGAGATGATCGGCGGCGGCGTGACCCCGGAGGGCACCAACCTCCAGCGCTTCCTGCCGCGCACCATCGACGAGGATCAGTGGCAGACCGCCGACCGGGCGATGTCCTGGCTCTGGCAGGAATACGGCGCCCGGAAATTCGCCAAGAAGGGCATCCCGGCAAGGCCTCCTCGCAAGGAGGACGAGCGCCCCCGCGTCAACATCATCGGCCCGGCCTACGGCACCTTCAACATGCCCTCGGATCTGGCCGAGATCCGCCGCCTCGTGGAGGGGATCGGGGCCGAGGTGAACCTCGCCTTTCCCCTCGGCTCGCATCTCGCCGACGTGCCCAAACTCGTGAACGCGGATGCCAATATCTGCCTCTACCGCGAGTTCGGCCGCCTGCTCTGCGAAGCCCTGGAGCGGCCCTACCTGCAGGCGCCGATCGGGCTTCACGCCACCACCCGGTTCCTGCGCAAGCTCGGTGAGATCCTCGGCCTCGATCCGGAGCCCTTCATCGAGCGCGAGCGCCACACCACGATCAAGCCGGTCTGGGACCTGTGGCGCTCCGTGACCCAGGACTTCTTCGGCACCGCGAGCTTCGGCATCGTCGCCTCCGACACCTATGCGCGGGGCGTGCGCCGCTTCCTCGAAGACGAGATGGGCCTGCCCTGCACCTTCGCGATCTCGCGCCGGCCCGGCGCCAAGACCGACAACGCGGCGGTGCGGGACGCGATCAAGGCCAACCCGCCCCTCGTCCTGTTCGGCTCGTTCAACGAGCGCATGTACGCGGCCGAATGCGGTTCGCGGGCGGTGTTCGTGCCGGCCTCCTTCCCCGGCGCCATCATCCGCCGCCATACCGGCACGCCGTTCATGGGCTTCTCGGGCGCGACCTACCTCATCCAGGAGGTCTGCAACGCCCTGTTCGACATGCTCTTCCACATCCTGCCGCTCGCCCGCGACATGGACCGGGTCGAGGCGACGCCGGCCCGGATCCACCGCGAGCTGCCCTGGGACGAGGCCGCCCGCACCCTCCTCGACGACCTCGTCGAGGCCCATCCGGTGCTGGTGCGGATCTCGGTGGCCAAGCGCCTGCGCGACGCCGCCGAACGGGCGACCCGGAATGCCGGCCAGGACCGCGTCGGCCCGGCCGAGGTCGAGCGCGCGCATGCGGACCTCACCCTCGGAGCGGCGGCATGAGCGCCCCCGCCCCACACCCTCTTTCCGGCTGGAGCGGCGCGGCGCCGTTTCCGTCGAGAACCGGCTTCCTCGCGAGGCCGACCGCCGCGGATCGCGGACAGGAGATTTCCGCCATGCAGTCGATGACCATGCCGTCCCGCCAGTCCCTTTCGCGTCCCGCCCCGTCGCGTCCGATGACGCGCCTGCAGCGGCACGCGCTGCAGTTCCGTCTCCTCCTGGTGGCGACCTACCCGTTCTTCCTCGCGGCGGCGGCGCTCCAGCGCCTCGTCCCGGCCCGGGCTCCGGCGGGCCACGGACTCATCACCCGGCGCTCGGTCTTCGGCGAGGCCAAGGCCATGGCCGAGTCGGCGATCCCCTTCGTCTTCATGGGCTGACGCTTTCCGGGGCCGGATCGCCCCGGGCGGATGCCCGCCCGATCCGGAACCCGAACGACCTCCCGTCCGACGAGGGGGGAACGACCGTCGCGAGCGCCGCTGCCGGCCCCCGCGACCTCACCCGCCGCGCGTGGAGCACGCCCGGCCAGACGAAAGCGGAGGCTCACATCATGTCCAGTGGAATCGAAAAAGCGAGCAGCCTGTCCGGGCTGACCGAACCCGAAGCCAAGGAGTTCCACGCGATCTTCCTGACGAGCTTCATCATCTTCACGGCCATCGCCGTGGTCGCGCATATCCTCGTCTGGATGTGGCGCCCGTGGCTGCCCGGCCCCAAGGGCTACGCCGCCCTCGACACCGTCACGAGCGCCGCGCACGGCCTCGTCTCGATGATCTCCTGAGGAGGATCGCACCCATGCACAAGGTCTGGCTTCTCTTCGATCCGCGCCGCACGCTGGTGGCGCTCTTCACCTTCCTGTTCATCCTGGCGCTGCTGATCCACTTCATCCTGCTCAGCACCGACCGGTTCAACTGGCTGGAAGGCCCCAAGGCCCCGCGCGCCGCCAATGCGCAGACGCTGGTCCTGCCGACGATGCCCGCCTGACGGGGCGGGCCGGGATCACCCTCCTCCCCCTCCGGGTCTCGGGCTCGCCCGAGACCCGCATGTCAGGTGCCCATATCGGGCAAGCCCGAGATGGGTGCGGGGAGGAGTTGGAGGTGGGGGTGGCTGGGCGACCTTCCTACTGCGGAGGCTGGCGGCGCCACCCCCACCCCTGGCCCCTCCCCACAAGGGGGAGGGGGACGACGCGCACCCTGACGGATGCGCCCATCCATCAAGAATCGTGACCTGTGAAGCCGGGAGGTATTCGCGATGGCGATGCTGAGTTTCGAACGAAAATATCGCGTCCGCGGCGGCACGTTGCTCGGTGGAGACCTGTTCGATTTCTGGGTCGGGCCGTTCTATGTCGGGTTCTTCGGCGTCACGACCTTGTTCTTCTCGGTGCTCGGCACCGCGCTGATCATCTACGGCGCGGCGCTCGGGCCGACCTGGAACATCTGGCAGATCAACATCGCGCCGCCCGACCTCAAATACGGGCTGGCGCTCGCCCCCCTCAAGGAGGGCGGCCTCTGGCAGATCATCACCTTCTGCGCCATCGGGTCGTTCGTCTCCTGGGCCCTGCGCGAGGTCGAGATCTGCCGCAAGCTCGGCATCGGCTACCACGTGCCCTTCGCCTTCTCGGTGGCGATCTTCGCCTATGTCTCGCTGGTGGTGATCCGGCCGTTCCTGATGGGCGCCTGGGGCCACGGCTTCCCCTACGGCATCCTCTCCCATCTCGATTGGGTTTCGAACACCGGCTACCAGTACCTGCACTTCCACTACAATCCGGCGCACATGCTGGCGGTGTCGTTCTTCTTCACGACGACGTTCGCCCTGTCCCTGCACGGCGCCCTGATCCTCTCCGCCACCAATCCGGGCAAGGGCCAGGTGGTGAAGACCCCCGAGCACGAGGACACCTTCTTCCGCGACACGATCGGCTACTCGATTGGCACGCTCGGCATCCACCGGCTCGGCCTGTTCCTCGCCCTCTCGGCGGGCTTCTGGAGCGCCGTCTGCATCATCATCAGCGGCCCGTTCTGGACCCGTGGCTGGCCGGAATGGTGGGGCTGGTGGCTCAATCTCCCGGTCTGGCGCTGACGAGCGCCGCAGAGTTCACGACGCGAAACCGGTGACCAATCCTGCGAAACCTGCTGAGCGGGGCACGACGACCATGGCCTACTATCAAAACATCTTCACAGAGGTCCAAGTCCGCTCCACCATTCCGGAACTCGGCGTTCCCGTCGATGTCGACCGGCGCTGGGGCACGCCGTTCCACAGCTACCTGTTCGGCCTGTTCGGCAACGCCCAGGTCGGCCCGATCTATATCGGCTATCTCGGCGCCCTCTCGGGCGTGTGCTTCCTCATCGCCTTCGAGATCGTCGGCCTCAACATGTGGGCCTCGGTGAACTGGGACCCGGTCCAGTTCGTGCGCCAGTTGCCCTGGCTCGCCCTGGAGCCGCCGCGACCGCAATACGGGCTCAAGATCCTGCCGCCGCTGCAGGAGGGCGGATGGTGGCTGATCGCCGGCTTCTTCCTCACCGCCTCGATCCTGCTGTGGTGGGTGCGGCTCTATCGCCGCGCCCGGGCGCTGGGACTCGGCACCCACGTGCCCTGGGCCTTCGCCTCCGCGATCTGGCTGTTCCTGGTTCTCGGCTTCATCCGGCCGATCCTGATGGGGTCGTGGAGCGAGGCGGTGCCCTTCGGCATCTTCCCGCATCTCGACTGGACCGCCGCCTTCTCGCTCCGCTACGGCAACCTCTTCTACAACCCGTTCCACATGCTCTCGATCGTCTTCCTCTACGGGTCGACGCTGCTCTTCGCGATGCATGGCGCCACCATCCTGGCGGTGAGCCGCTTCGGCGGCGAGCGCGAGATCGACCAGATCGTCGATCGCGGCACCGCCACCGAGCGCGCCGCCCTGTTCTGGCGCTGGACCATGGGCTTCAACGCCACCATGGAATCGGTCCACCGCTGGGCCTGGTGGTTCGCGGTGCTGACCACCCTCACCGGCGGCATCGGCATCCTGCTCACCGGCACGGTGGTCGACAATTGGTATCTCTGGGCGGTCAAGCACGGCGTCGCCCCGTCCTATCCGCAGGTCTATGCGCCGGTCGTCGATCCCTTGAGCATGCCGGGGGCGGTCCCATGAAGACGTTTTTCACTGTCCTCGCTGGCTCGATCGCCTTCTTCCTCACCATCGCGATGGTCGGTCTGACCGACTGGGACCGGCCGCCCCTCGCGGTTCAGCAGAGCGGCTTTCGCGGCACGGCGATGGACCAGATCCATACCCGTGCCGGGGCGGCCGAGACGAAGGCGGCCAATGTCGCGCCGGCGCCGGCCGACCCGGCCGAGCCCGGCGAGGAACTCGCCGGCGCCACCTACGAGAACGTCCAGGTCCTCAAGAACGTCAGCGTCAACGAGTTCAACCGCCTGATGGTCTCGATGACCGAATGGGTCAGCCCTGAACAGGGCTGCACCTACTGCCACAACACCGAGAACATGGCCGACGACAGCCTCTACCAGAAGAAGGTCGCCCGCCGGATGCTGCAGATGACCCAGCACATCAACGAAAGCTGGAAGGACAACCATGTGGGCGGCACCGGCGTCACCTGCTTCACCTGCCACCGCGGCCAGCCGGTGCCGGCCCATGTCTGGTTCACCGATCCCGGCCCGAACCGCCCCGGCGGCTTCATCGCCCGCAACAACGGGCAGAACCTGGCCAAGGCCTCGGTGGGCCTCGCCTCGCTGCCCTACGACACGCTGACCGAGTACCTCGCCGACAAGACCATCGACAACAACGCCATCCGGGTGAACGCCACCACGGCGCTTCCCACCACCAAGGGCAAGCCGATCCAGGACGCGGAGAAGACCTACGGCCTGATGATCCACATGTCGGAGGGTCTCGGGGTCAACTGCACCTTCTGCCACAACACAAGGGCGATCTCGAACTGGTCGCAGAGCACGCCCCAGCGCACCACCGCCTGGCACGGCATCCGCATGGTGCGGGACATCAACGGCAATTACCTCGAGCCGCTGACCTCGACCTTCCCCACCGCCCGCCTCGGCATGCTCGGCGACGTGCCGAAGGTGAATTGCACCACCTGCCACAACGGCCAGAGCAAGCCCCTCAACGGCGCTCAGGTCATCGGGCCCTATCCCGAACTGGCCAAATCCACCGAGACGGCGAGCGCGGCGGACCCTGCGCCGGCAGACCCGGCGCCGACCCCAGCGCCACAATAGGGATCGGTGCGCATTCTCCTCTCCCCGCATGCGGGGAGAGGGCCGCGACGACCCCGTCGTCGGCGCGGCGAGGCGGCAGCCGAGGGTGAGGGGGCGCGTCCGGAGAAGCCATCCCCGGAGAGACCCCCTCACCCTCGCCCTGCCGGGCTCACGTCGCCTCTCAACAAGGGGAGGACGACGTCCTCTCCCCGCCCGGCGGGGAGAGGGGAACCAGCCTTTTCCGATTGGATAAGTGCCTTATGCCTGCCAGGCCGGAAGGCCGGCGCGCATTCCCCTCTCCCCGCACGCGGGGAGNCCCCTCGCCCTGCCGGGCTCACGTCGCCTCTCAACAAGGGGAGGACGACGTCCTCTCCCCGCCCGGCGGGGAGAGGGGAACCAGCCTTTTCCGATTGGATAAGTGCCTTATGCCTGCCAGGCCGGAAGGCCGGCGCGCATTCCCCTCTCCCCGCACGCGGGGAGAGGGCCGCGACGACCCCRTCGTCGGCGCGGCGAGGCGGCAGCCGAGGGTGAGGGCGCGCGGCCGAAGGCGCCATACCCGGAGATACCCCCTCACCCTCGCCCTGACGGGCTCACGTCGCCTCCCGGCAAGGGGAGGACGACGTCCTCTCCCCGCCCACGGGGAGAGGGGAACCAGCCTTTTCCGATTGGATAAGTGCCTTATGCCTGCCAGGCCGGAAGGCCGGCGCGCATTCCCCTCTCCCCGCACGCGGGGAGGCCTTTTCCGATTGGATAAGTGCCTTATGCCTGCCAGGCCGGAAGGCCGGCGCGCATTCCCCTCTCCCCGCACGCGGGGAGAGGGCCGCGACGACCCCRTCGTCGGCGCGGCGAGGCGGCAGCCGAGGGTGAGGGCGCGCGGCCGAAGGCGCCATACCCGGAGATACCCCCTCACCCTCGCCCTGACGGGCTCACGTCGCCTCCCAACAAGGGGAGGACAAGGTCCGCTCCCCGCCCGGCGGGGAGAGGGGGGCGGTTCTCCTCACGCGACGGCGTGCTGGGTGACTCCGCGCCGTCCCGACCAGCGTTCCAGCACCTCGGGGATGCTCCCGGCACCCTCGGGGCGGCCGATATAATAGCCCTGGCCCTCGTCGCAGCCTTCCTGGCGCAGGCGCTCGAACTGGATCTCGTTCTCGATCCCCTCGCCGGTGGTGCGCATGTGCAGGCTCAATCCGAGGCCGATGACGGCGCGGACGATGAAGGCGGATTCGTCGGCCGCCGTGATGTCCCGGACGAAGGACTGGTCGATCTTGATCTTGTCGAAGGGGAAGCTGCGCAAGTAGCTCAGCGACGAGTAGCCCGTGCCGAAATCGTCCATGGCGATCCGGACGCCGAGGCGTCGCAGGGCGTGCAGGGTGGCGAGGGTGGCGGCATTGTCCTTGAGCAGGACCGATTCCGTGATCTCGAGCTCCAGGCGCGCAGCGGGGAGGCGGCTGAGGCTCAGCGCCTCCTTGACGGAATGGATGATGATGCCGTCCCGGAACTGGGCCACGGAGACGTTGACCGCGACCCGGATGCCGTCGGGCCAGCGCATGGCCTCGGTGCAGGCGGTGCGCAAGGCCCAGGCCCCGAGTTGCACGATGAGGCCGATCTCCTCGGCGACCGTGATGAAATCCCCCGGGGGAACGAGGCCCCGCTCCGAATGATGCCAGCGCATCAGCGCTTCGAACCCGCCGACGCGGCGGCCGCGAAAATCGTAGATCGGCTGGTAGAACATCTCGAACGCGCCCTGGGCCACGGCCTCGCGCAGGTCGAGTTCGAGGGCGCGGCGGGCCTGGAGCCGGATGTCCATCTCCACCTCGAAGAAGCGCCAGGTGCCGCGCCCATCGGCCTTGGCGCGGTAGAGGGCGACGTCGGCATTCTTGAGGAGCTTGTCGCAGCTGGTGCCGTCGCCGGGCGCGAGGCAGATGCCGATGCTGACCCCGACCGCGACCTGCTGGCCGTCGAGCTCGTAGGGATTGCTCACCACGTCCACGATCCGCCGCGCCAGGATGGTGGCTTCCTCCGGGTAGGTCACGCCCGCGAGGATGATGGCGAATTCGTCGCCACCGAGCCGGGCCACGGTATCGACCTCGCGCAGGCAGGCGCTCAACCGGTTGCCCACCGCCTTGAGGAGTTCGTCCCCGACCGGGTGCCCGAGGGTGTCGTTGACCTCCTTGAACCGGTCCAGGTCGAGGCAGAGCACGGCGAACATGCCGCCGCGCCCGAGATGGGCCAGGGCCTCCTCGATCCGCTCGCCGAACATGGCACGGTTGGGCAGGCCGGTGAGGACGTCGTGGCGGGCCATGTAGGCGATGCGGGCATCGGCCTGACGCCGCTCGGTCACGTCCTCGTAGGTGGAGACCATGCCGCCCCCGGCCACGGGCTTGTGGGTGACGGCGAGGACACGTCCGTTGCCCATCTGGCGGAAGCCCGAACCGGCGGCCGAGATCTGCCGTCCCTCGATCTCGAAAACCGTGCCCTCCTCGGCCGAGGCCAGGTAGAGCGAGGCCACGTCCTCGTAGGGCGTGCCGAGCGGCAGGTCTTCCGGCGCGAGGTCGAACAGCTCGCAATAGCGCCGGTTGACGACGGTGAGGTGCCCCTCGGCGTCGAACAGGCACAGGCCCTGGGACATGTTGTCGAGGGCGGTGTCGAGGCGCAGGTTGGTCGATTGGAGATGCGCCTCCTGGACCTTCAGCAGGGTGATGTCGCTGCAGACCGCGATGAAGCCGCCGGTGCGGGTACGGCTGCGGCTGATCCGGAGCCAGCGCCCGTCGAGAAGCTGCGTCTCGCGCGGCGCCGCCCAATCGTCGTCGTCGGAGAGGAGCGTGCGGGCGAGCGCGTTGCCGTCGCGGGCGACCTCGGCGAGCGACGTGTCCCGCGGCAGCGGCTCGTGACAGAATCCGAGGAAATCCTCCGCCTGCCCGTTGATGAGCGCGATCCGCCCGGATTGATCGACCACCACGATGCCTTCGAGGGAGGTCTCGAGGGCGTCGGCGAGATGCGCCTCCGCCGAGATGCGCTGCGCGACCTCCTGCTCCATCGCCCGACGGATGTTGTCGCGCATGACGCCCATGGAGGCGAGGAGGGCGCCGAGTTCGTCCGCGCTGCCGGACGGGATCGTCACGCTGAGGTCGCCGGCCGCGATCCGCGACGCGACCATGGACGCATCCGCCACAGGCCGCATGATGCGCCGCGCCAGCAGGAAGGCGACGAAGGCCGACATGGACAGGGCGAGCAGCGTGCCGAACAGGTTGATCTGCGTCTCGCGGGCGACGATGGCGCGGGCCTGCTGCCGGTAGATGAAACCGTCGCCGGCGGTGTGGTTGATGAAGAGATCGAGATGCTCTTCGGCGGCGGCCGCATGCCGGTCGACGACGTCCCAATCGGCCTCCCTCGTCTCGCGGCCGGCGAGGACGGAGCGGGCGGCGTCCCAATCCTTCACCGAGCGCTCCACGGCTTGCGCCGCCTGGGTCGCGCGGCTCGACTGGGCCCGCTCGACCGCCACGGCGAGATCCTCGGCGAACACGCGGCGGAGGGTCTCGAGCCGGCCTTCGAGCTGCGTCTTCACGGCGGCATCGGCGCTCATCCGCCGACGGGATTCCAGGGAGCGCATATTGGCGAAATCGGCGGCGGCGGCCCGCGCGTAATTGATCGACATGAGGGACTGGTCGAAGGTCCGGCTCACGAGTTCGTCGGCCCGGCGGATCCCCGAGGCCGCCGAGAGGCCGAGAATGCCCGTAATGGCGGTCATGATGAGAAACGCGATCAGAATTCGACCGCGGATAGTGCCGGCAAAAGAGACAGCCGTGGCGACCGGCCTCGGCCAGATCCTCTCGCCCGACTTGGCGGATTTCCCACCGTGAATAGAATTCATTAAGTGTGTCTCATCCGGCCCATCGTAAATTGTTCGCCTGTAATAGTTAAGCTGGGCTTGAAACCTTCATACAGCTTTGCCAATTAACAGCATATTTACTTGCCCCGGTGAAAATGCGAAAGGGCAAAAAATCATACCTACAGGTTGCATGAGACGCATCACTTCATTCAGCGCTGCCTTCGCCTTGGTCGCGACCGGCGTCGCCGCCTTTGCCCTCCATGCCTCGGCGGCCGGACAGGTCTACCGCATCTCGCAGAAGGGGCGGGCGTTCCAGCCGAGTGCGCTGGTCATCAAGAAAGGCGAGACCGTTCAGATCGTCAACGACGACGGCGACCTCCTGCATCACGCCTATATCGACTCCCCGACATTCCGCTACGATTCCGGCGATCAGGAGCCCGGCGGCAAGGCCGAGATCGTCTTCCCCGTGAGCGGGACCTTCGCCGTCCTGTGCGGCATCCACCCCAAGATGAAGCTGGCGGTCCGCGTCGACGGCAACTGACCGCGACGCGTCCCGGATGCCGGCCCGGGCTTACAAAGCCCCGGCCGCCGACAGCGCGGCATGGGCGCCGTAATAGAGCCCGATGAAACTCGCGAGGGCGGCCCCGTATCCGAAGGGCATCGTCGCGAGCTGGCGGACCCGCAGCGGAACCCTGGCGTCGTCGGCGGCGATGGCCACCATCGCCACGATGATCGGGGAATGGCCGATCGCGTCGACCTTACCGAATTCGAAGATCGCCGAGACGAAGGCCGCCGCCAGCACGATCGCCGCGACGCGGCGCACCAGGGGCGTGCAGAGCAGCCCGAAGGCGAGGGCGAATTCCACCGCCCCCGCGGCCTTCATGAAGAAGGCGCCGTCGAAGCCCATGGTCAGTTCCGGGCGCTCGATGAAGAGCGGGTAAGACCATTGCGGATAGGCCCATTTCTCCACCGAGGCCCACATCAGCGTCACCGCCGCCGAGTAGCGGACGATGTCGAGGGGCCGGATCCCGAACAGCTCCCGCCGGAGCCCGGTCAAAGCGAGATAGGCGGCGACGCCGAGGAAGACGGGATAATCCGCGAGGTGGAAGACGCCGTAATTCGCCACCGCGATCCCGAACAGGACGACGATGCCGAGCGCCGACAGCGGCATCGTCTGCCGCCACAGGAACCCCGCCGCGATGGCGAGCTGGAACCAGGGCAGGGCGGTGCTGGTGGTGGTGAGCTCGGGCGTGAGGATGATGCCGCCGAGCGACCAGAGCGACACGAAGAAGCCACCGCAGACCGCCCGGAACATCAGTTCGGTGTTCTCCCGCGCCCAGGCCGTGACCCGGTCGAGGGACCGCATCATCGCCTCGCCGAGGATCGTCCGCTCAAGCAACGCGCCGACGAACAGGGCCAGGAGCGAGACGACGACGAGTTGCTCGAAACTATCGCACAGTACCTCGCCGAGCCCGACGGGCGCGCCAGCGACGTCGAATGCACAGAACCATTTGACATGGGCACTGGCCCCAGTGGCGCTCGTGACGAGGACCAGAAGGGCAGCAGACATTGCACTTGGGCCGGGCAACCGACAACGCGCACTCATGTGGTGAAGCCTTAGCGAAATCTGGAGCGCCGACATTCGGCGGCCTTGAAGTCGTTCTACTTAGATTTTATCGATCGTGGAAGGATTTCGTTAATGATTTTTAAGCATCGTTAACGATCTCCCAGACCGGCTACCCTACCGTGGCACAGACGATCCGCATCCCCGAGCGGTTGTGAAGCGGGGAGGCCAGCCGTGGGCTGCGCCGGTATCGCGAACACACGTGACCAGGCACGAATCAATGGCCACGTCACCCCCGAGCAACAGCGTAGGCGCTCGTCGAGATTGTCGACGGGATATTTCGGCAAAAGCTGGTCTTCATCGAGGGGCGGCGCCTAAGCCCTCTCTCCGTATCAAGCAGAAAGGCTCTCGCGTGATTACAACACTCAGCCTGTCGACCCTGATCGCAGGCGGCAGCTTCGCTTATGCTTCGACGCGCGTGGCGGCGCGGGCCGCAACCTACGAGACCTGGGGCGGATCCCTGATGATCGTGGGCCTGTCGCTCGCCGGCGTCGGGTTGACGCTGTTCCGCTAGAACCTGAGCGGGACGGGACGATAACCTGTCGGCCGAGCCCGCCGCAATTTCCGCGGCGGCCCTCGCGACTGCGAAGCTCGCGTCGAAGTCTTAGTTCGACGCGGCCTTCTGCTTGGGTTCCGTGGCGGTCAGCGTGGCCAGGAAAGCCAGGAGATCGGCCTTCTCGGATTCGGAGAGGTTGAGCGGCCGGATCCTGGGGGAACGGCTCGGGCGTTCGATGCCGCCACGATCGTAGAGATCGATGACCTCGCGCAGGGTCGCCACCGAACCGTCATGCATGTAGGGCCCGCGCTGCGCGACGTCGCGCAGGGTCGGGGTCTTGAAGGCGTATTGCAGGCCCTTCGATTTCGGGAACAGACGTCCCCGGCCGATATCGTCGTCCCGGCCGACGCCGATATCGTGGAACGATCCGTCGGTGAACGCCCAGCCGGAATGGCATTCGTGGCACCCGGCCTTGCCGTTGAACAGCGCGAAGCCCGCCTTTGCGGGGGCTTCCACCGCCGAGGCATCGCCGTCGCGCCAGCGGTCGAACGGCGCGCTTCCCGACACGATGGTGCGCTGGAATGCGGCCAGCGCCCGCTCGATCCCGCCGCGCGTGACCTGACGATCCTCGAACGTCGCGGCGAAGGCCGAGACGTAATCCGGATCGGCCCGCAGGCGGGCGATCAACTCCTCTTCCGAGAGGTTCATCAGATTCGGGCCGGTGATCGGCGTGAAGGCGACGGATTCGAGGTCCGGAAACTTGCCGTCCCAGCCGAGCGGCGCGAGCCAACCGACATTGAGCAGGGTCGGCGTGCGCAGCTTCAGTTCGATCCCGGGCTCGCCGATCGCCCGCATCCGCCCGTCGCCCCAATGGCGCGACGGCTCGTGGCAGGTGGCGCAGGAGATGGTGCGGGATTGCGAAAGAACCGGATCGAAGAACAGCGTCCGGCCGAGCTCGACCTGGGCCGGCGTATCGGGACCGCCCTCGGGCACCGGCAGTTCGGACGGGCGTGCAAAGGCGCCGCGCCACGCTGCCGCGTCGTCACCGTTGCTGTGAGTGGCGAACAGGCTCGCGCCGATCACCGCCGCCACCGAAACCGTCACGGCCACCTTGCTGAAAGCCAAGCCTGCCTTTCGAGTCATCCTGCTCTCCGACTGACCAGTCTAGGCGGTTCCGTTTAAGATTGTGTTGCCAATGCAGAATGAGACCGTGCCCGCGTCCTCACGCCGCGGCGTCGCTCCGGCGGTCGGGGGCGGGCGCGAGGAGAAGAACGACGGCGCCGGCGATCATGCACGTCACGGAGCCGAGCAGCACGCCGATCTTGGTTTCGGTCTCCAGACCGGGATTGTCCGCGAAGGCGAGGAGGCCGATGAACAGGCTCATGGTGAAGCCGACGCCGCAGAGCAGCGACAGGCCGTAGATCTGCCACCAGCCGGCATGGGCCGGGCGCTGGGCGAGGCCGAGTTTCACGGCGGCGAAGACCGCGCCGAACACGCCGATCTGCTTGCCGATGAGGAGGCCAAGGGCCACGCCGAGGGTCACCGGATCGGACAGCATCGCCGGCGACATGCCGCTGAACGAGACGCCCGCATTGGCGAAGCCGAAGACGGGAAGGACGAGATAGGCCGACCAGGGATGGATCGCATGTTCCAGCTTGTGGAGCGGCGAAGCCGGGTCGTCGGGCCTGGCGGGGCTCAGGCGCAGGGGAATGGTCAGAGCGAGGAGCACGCCCGCGATGGTGGCGTGGATGCCCGATTTCAGCACGAGGAACCACAGGACCGCGCCGAGGACGAGGTAGGGCGAGAGGCGGCTCACGCCCGCGCGGTTCAACCCGAACAGGATCGCGACGACGACGCCCGCACCGGCGAGGCTCGGTAGCGACAGGTTGGCGGTGTAGAAGGCGGCGATGATCAGCACCGCGCCGAGATCGTCGATGATGGCCAGCGCCGTGAGGAACACCTTCAGCGAGACGGGAACGCGCGATCCGAGCAGGGCGAGGACGCCGAGCGCGAAGGCGATATCGGTGGCGGTGGGGATCGCCCAACCCCGCAGGGTCTCGGGCGAGGAGCGGTTGACCAGGACGTAGATCAGCGCCGGCGCGACCATCCCGCCCAGAGCCGCGATGCCGGGCAAGACCCGGTCCGGCCAGGTGCGAAGCCGCCCGTCCAGCACCTCGCGCTTGATCTCCAGCCCGACGAGCAGGAAGAACACGGCCATCAGGCCGTCATTGACCCAATGCAGCACGGAGAGGCCGCCGACATAGGCGCCGAGCAGGGCGAAGTAGCTCGACGCGAGTGGGGAATTGGCGACGATCAGGGCGAGCACGGCGCTCGCCATCAGGATCAATCCGCCGCTGGCCTCGCTCCGGAGGGCGTTGCGCAGGGCGGAGAAGGGTCGGCGGGCAGGCGCGGTTTCCAGCATGGAGTACGCCTGCCAGTGGTCGAGCCCGACGGCAAGCCGTCAGAGCATCGGAACGGGCATGCGTTCCCGTCCCGACCGGCAACGCGCGCGGAAAGCAAAGTCGCCGATCAGAGGTCGATCGACATCGACAGCAGGTAGGTGCGCGGCGCCCCCTGGAAGAACGTGCCGAACGACGCCACGCCGGTCCAGTAATTCGTCCCCGTTACGTTCACCACATTGGCGCGGAACGTCGTCCGGCGCCCGTCCAACAGGGTCGCGTAGCGAAGTCCGAGATCGAGACGGGCCCAATCCGGCAGGGCCTGGGCGTTCGCCGTATCGACGAATTGCCGCCCCGTATAGATGACAGCGCCGTTCAGGGTCAGGCCTGGGACCCAGGGCAGATCCCACTCCGCTCCGAGATTGAGTTGCACATCGGGTACGCCGATCGGCCGATTGCCCATATTGGCGGCCAGCGCGGATCGCGTGCGCACGCCGTCGAGCAAGGTGAGGCCGCCGAGGACACGCAGCTCCGGTGCGATCTCGCCATAGACGTTGAACTCCAAGCCGCTCACGGTCTGTTCGCCGGTTTGGGCATAGCGGCTGTCCGGGCTCAGTTCGCCGATGGGCCGCGTGATCTGGAAGGCGCTGAAGGAGGTGCCGATCCGGCCGAAATCCACCTTCACGCCGGCCTCGACCTGTTGCGCGACGTAGGGCGCCAACACCTCCCCGAAGTTGGTCGCGGTGGCCGGAGCGATGTCGCCGCGGCTCAGACCCTCGATATAGTTGCCGTAAAGGGAGATGTTCTCCCAGGGCCGGACGACGAGACCGACGAGGGGACTGGTCGCGCTCTGGTCGTAGGACGAGGCCAGGGTGCCCACGTTCGAGACGTAGTTGCGGGCCTCGATACGCTGCTGACGCACGCCCACCGTGAGGAGAATGCGCTCATCGAGAACGGACATCGTGTCCGCCACTGAAACCCCCGTCAGCGTAGTGTCGGACAGGCGCGGCCGAGACGACGAGATGACCGGAGCGATGTAGGGGGCGAGGACGGGATTGTAGATGTTCGACAGATAGCTGCCGCGCACGGCGGAAAGATCCCGTCCCGTATCCTCGGTGTAGACCGAGGTCTGTACCGCGAAGGCGTGGCGGATGAATCCGGTCTCGAACTTGGCCCGGATGCCCGCGTCATAGGTGAGCCGGTCGACGCCAAGATTGTAGTATTGCGGGGCCGTCGTGGTGTCGCCGAGGACGTTGGTGATGGTCGGTGCGGATGCGAAGTAACGCTCGACACCCGTTTGCGAACCGCCGATGTCGCCGAAGAGGGTGATCTGGTCGCTCAGGTCGTACTCCATGCGCAACAGACCGCCGCGATCGTCCACCTTCGAGTACTCCCAGGGTTGGCTCACGTTCATACGACCGTCGGCGGCCCTCGGTACGGGCACGCCGGCCCTGAGAAGGAAAGGACGCAGGGGTGCGGTGAAGCGATCGTTCTGCGCCAGCAGGTAAAGCCACGCACGGAAGCGGTCCCCCTGGTAATCGAGGGCGAGCGACGCGACCCCCGTCGTCTCGGATTGGCGGTCGATGGGCGTGTCGCCGCCCCGCAGGCTGCCGACGAACCGCGCCCCCCATTCCCGGTTCGCGCCGTACCGCCGCGCCATGTCCAGTTGGCCGCCGCCGCGTGCGATCGAACCGTAATCGAGGGTGACACGCGTCAGATCCTCGCCCGCACGCTTGGGAACCACGTTGATGACGCCCCCGATTCCCCCGTTCGGAGCGATCCCCGAGAGTGCCGCCGAGGGACCCTTCAGGACTTCGATTCGCTCGGCATAGTCAGTGAGGACACGCAGGCTCGGCGCTACGCCGTAGATCCCGTCGAAGGCGATCTCGCCGCTGGTCCCCTCGTTGATGGGGAAGCCGCGGATGGAGAAAGAGTCGAAGGGCGCGCCCGTCGTCTGCGTGGCCCGGACGGAGGGATCGAGGATGAGTGCCTCGGACACGGTGCTCGCCTGCTGGTCCCGGATGAAGCGATCCGTGTAGCTCGTGACGTTGAACGGCGTTTTCGCCGTGTCGACATTGCCGAGCAAACCGATCCGTCCCCCCCGTGCCACCTGGCCCCCGGCATAGGGGGCGGACAAGCGTGAGGCGGCCGACATCGAATCCGCGGCGCTCGCGCGCTGCGCCTCCACCGAAAGTTCATCGAGGAGGACACCTCCCGGCGGCGCCGTCGGCGCTTCGAGTTGGACGAAGCGCGGATTGACGAGCGTGATGGTCGACGTACCGGCCGAGCGATACGTCAAACCGGTGTTCTCCAGCAGCTTGGCCAAGGCCTCGAGGGGCAGGAGATCGCCGGCGACGCCCGCCGTGAAAAGATTTTCGGTCAGTGACGTCCTGTAGGCCAGCTTGAGCTGCACCTGTTTGGACAGGGCCGCGAGCGCCGGCTCGAGCGGGCCGGCCTCGATGGAAACCCTGACGCGGATCGTGGTCTGTTCGGCGGAATGCTCCGCCATCCGTGTCGAGCCCGGGACGAGGTCGAACCGGGGCAGGGTTTGAAAGAGCCGGCGCGCGGTGGAGGGCTGCTGAGCCGCCGCGACCTGGTTCATCGCGATGAGCGAGACGCCGATCCACGCTCCCCGCGCGAGCCAGCGCGCCCCGACATCTCGATCCTGCATCACCATCATCGGCCCCATCCGTCCAAAACCGGGGCGGTGCGCTTCGCGCTTCTTCGTCCCTGCGGAGATAGACCGTCGACCCGCGAATCTCCTGACGTCCTCCTGCGCCCGACCACGTTGGGTCGGGACACATCTCTAAGCCTCTGTTTGCCGCGCTCTTTTTCGCCGAACCGGCATCCACTTCGGCGGAGAGCGCTCTAACGCACCAGGACCACGAACGGCGTCAGGCGGGTGACGCGGATTCCCATCGCGGTGACCAGCACGTCGAGCGCCTCGTCGGTATCGCGCGGATCGAGCGTGCCGCTGAAGCGCCGCTCGCCGACGGAGGAATCCATCAGCAAGATCCGGCCGCGCCGATAGCGCTCGAGTTCGGCGATGACCTGCCGGAGGCTTTGGCCGGAGAACGAGAGCTTACCGTCTCGCCACGACATCGCCTCTGCGACATTTCCCTGCCGCGCGACGGGGCGGTCGCCCTCGTCCCGGAACGCGACCTCACCCGGATGGAGAAGCGTGTGACCGACCGCCGTCGAGACATCGACACGCCCCTCGGCAACGCCGACGGGATCGGCGGCTCCATCGACCCGCACGTAGAAGCGGGTTCCGACAGCGCGGGCACTGACACCGTTCCCGCGCACGATGAAGGGACGCCGAGGATCGGGCACGACATCGAACACCGCTTCGCCTCGGAGAAGATCGACGGCGCGCTCCTCGGCCGTGAAACGCAACGCGACCGCCGTGTCGGTGTTGAGGTCGATCCGGCTCCCGTCGACCAGGGTGCGGGTTTCGATCTCGCCCACACCCGTCCACGCATCGGCCCGCAGGCGATCGATCAGACCGAGCTGAGCCCCCGCGATTCCGGCGAGGGCGATCGCTACGACGGCGCTCAGCCCCACGGCCCGCCTGGACTTACGCTCGCGCGGATCGGGCACTTGGCCCATGGTTCGACGCCACGTCTCCATCTCCGCATAGGCCTCGGCATGGGCCGGATCGGCCCCGCGCCAGACCTCGAAGGCCTTTCGATCGGCGCCGCTCGCATCGGCCGAGGTAAGCCGCACGACCCAGAAGGCGGCGGCCTCATAGACGGGATCGTCCTCCCCTCCGGGCGATGCATCCGGTGAGACGCCTTCGTTCATGCCGCTCTATCGATGTGCCGAGGGGGGATAGGCCGATCCGGTCCTTCATAGCGGACGTGCCGGATCGCAAGCTCACGACATACGGGGTCGGAGCATCGCAACACTAGAAGAAGTCGGCGCAGCGACGGCGTGTATGAAGCAGCGCCTTCATGAGGTGCTTCTCGACCATGTTGCGGCTGATGCCGAGCCGCGCTGCGATCTCCCCGTTCGCGAGTCCATCGAAGGCACTGAGCAGAAAGACCTCCCGGCACCGTGGCGGCAGCTCGTCGATGGCGGCCGCGACCAAGCGGAGCTGCTGGCGCGCGACGACCTGCTCCTCCGTGCGGATCGTCTCGTCGACGCCGCTCGCGAGGTGTACGTCCGTCACCTGCCGGAACAGATCGGCCTCGAACCGGCGACGCTTTCCCAAGCTGTTGGCGACGTTGCGGGCCACGAAAAACAGGAAGATCGGCGGGTGCTCGATCTCGGTCCTGTTGAGCGCCTTGATGAGGCGGAGATAGGTTTCCTGCATCGCATCGGCGGCGTCGGCGGGATTGTCGAGCAGCCGAAGCAGAAAGCGTTGAAGCTTCAGGCCCTCGCTACGATGCAGCGCATCGACTGAAACCGTTGGCATGATACCAGTACCACCCACTTTGGATCATGGCAGCATCGCTTGATGACCGTGCCTCCGAGCAAAGAAGCGAGCCGCTCATTATGCAAGCCGGGTGGTACTTTGTATGTTTTCTAAATAACTCGTCTTTCAAGTGAGCAAACCTTTGTCTTTTCGGGACAAATGTTCTCCCGAACGACATTTCTAAACTACATCTCGTTTCCGGATGGGCATCAATTCGTCGTGGTGTTGCAGCACCACAACAAGACGGATCGAGGTTCGTGGCTGCGGCATGGCCGTTCGGTTGCCCCTCGCATGGCCCGTCAGTCCGCCGCTCTCCCCTTCTCCACCTCCGTCTGGCGCGCCTTCTGGTGCAGCAGGTTGAGGATCAGCGCCGTCCAGCCGGTCTGGTGCGAGGCGCCGAGGCCGCGGCCGGTATCGCCGTCGAAGAACTCGTGGAACAGCAGGGCCTCTTCGGCGCCGGGCGCGGAGGCGATCGGCGGGCGATCGCCGAAGGCCGGGCGCTTTCCGTCCTCGCCCTTGGCGAAGAGGGAAATCAGGCGGTCGGTGAGGGCGTCCGCGATGGCGTTGAGGGTGACGAAGACACCCGATCCCGTCGGATATTCCACCACGAAATCGTCGCCGTAATAGGAATGGAACCGTCGCAACGCCTCGACGACGAGGTAGTTGATCGGCATCCAGACCGGGCCGCGCCAGTTCGAATTGCCGCCGAACATGTTCGATGTGGAATCCGCCGGGTCGTAGCGCACCGTGAACGCGTCGCCGAACCCGTTGAGGGAATAGGGCCGCTCCAGATGCGCCTTCGACAGGGAGCGCACGCCGTGGGTCGAGAGGAACTCGGCCTCGTCGAGCATGCGCCGCAGCAGCGCCTTCATCCGGTGGCCGCGCAGGAGCGACAGCAGCTTGCGGTCGCCGACACCGCCCTCGTCCCAGCGCGAGACGAGGCAGGCGAGGTGGGGGCGGTTCTCGAGGAGCCAGTTCAGGCGCCGGGCGAAATCCGGCAGCCGCTGCAGCACCGAGGGTTCGATCACCTCGACGGCGAAGAGCGGCACCAGCCCCACCACGGAGCGGACCCGCAACGGCAGCATCCCGCCGCCGGGAATGTCGACCTCGTCGTAGTAGAACTCGTCCTCCTCGTCCCACAGGCCGAAGCCCTCGCCGCCCATGTCGGTCATCGCCTCGGCGATGAGGAGGAAATGCTCGAAGAACTTGGAGGCGGTGCTTTCGTAGACGTCGTTGTGGAGCGCGAGTTCGAGGGCGATGCGCATCATGTTGAGCGAATACATCGCCATCCAGGCGGTGCCGTCGGCCTGGTGGATGCGGCCGAAGCCGGGCGGCGGTCGCGACCGGTCGAACACGCCGACATTGTCGAGGCCGAGGAAACCGCCCTGGAAGACGTTACGGCCGTCCGCATCCTTGCGGTTCACCCACCAGGTGAAGTTGATCAGGAGCTTGTGGAAGACGCCTTCGAGGAAGGCGAGGTCGCCTCGCCCGCCGCGCCGGTCACGGTCGATCTCGAACACCCGGTAGGTGGCCCAGGCATGGACCGGCGGGTTGGCGTCGCCGAACTCCCATTCATAGGCCGGAAGCTGGCCATTGGGGTGCATGTACCATTCGCGGGTGAGGAGCAGGAGCTGCTTCTTGGCGAAATCCGGGTCGAGCAGCGCCAGCGGCAGGCAGTGGAAGGCGAGGTCCCAGGCCGCGAACCAGGGATATTCCCACTTGTCCGGCATCGAGAGCACGTCGGATCCGGCGAAATGACGCCAGTGGATGTTGCGCCCGCCATCGCGCTCGTGGGGAGGGGCGGGCTGGAGCGGATCGCCCTTCAGCCAGAGCCGCACATCGAAGCAATAGAACTGTTTCGACCAGATCAGCCCGGCGGCGGCCTGCCGGAAGATGGCGCGGGAATCCGCATCGGCGATGCCGTCCTGCAACGCATCGTAGAACGCATCCGCCTCGGCGACGCGGCGCAGCAGGATGGCGCCCTCGTGGTCGACCGGACGGGGCCGCGACCCCGCCGACAGCCTCAGGGTGACCCGCCGGGTTTCGCCGGGCGCGAGGCGGAAGGCGTAATGCAGGCCGAGCTTGGTGCCCCCATCCCTCCGCACGGCGGATTCGTCGCCCCCGACGATGGCCGCGTGGAGCCCGTCCTTGAACGGGCCGGCGGCATCGGGTTGCCAGCCATGCAGGCGCAGGTTGGTGTCGTTCTCGCAGAACAGCACCTCCGGCTCGCCGTCGAAGGAGAGCCGGTAGCGGCCGAGGCGCGGATGTTCGCAGGCGATGCCGCCATCGGGCTGGACCGCCATGCGCGGGCGCGATTCGGCCGGTCCCTCGCGCCAAGACCAGATGTTGCGGAACCAGAGCTGGGGCACGACACGCAGGTCGGCGGCGTCCGGACCGCGATTGGTCACGGTAATGACGGCGTGGATATCGTCGATATCTTCCTTGGCATATTCGACGGTCACGTCGAAGAACCGGTCCCCGTCGAAGATTCCGGTCGCCTCGATCTCGTATTCCGGCTGATCACGGCCACGGCGCAGCCCCTCGCGGACGAGGTCCTCATACGGGAAGGCGGCCTGCGGATAACGGTAGAGGAACTTGAGGTAGGCGTGGCTCGGGGTCGCGTCGAGGTAGTGATAGACCTCCTTGACGTCCTCTCCGTGATTGCCCTCCTCGTTGGTCAGGCCGAAGAGCCGTTCCTTCAGGATGTGGTCCCGGCCGTTCCACAGGGCGAGGGACAGGCACATCTGTGCACGCTCGTCGCAGATCCCCGCCAGCCCGTCCTCGCCCCAGCGATAGGCGCGCGAGCGTGCCTCCTCATGCGGCAGCGAACGCCAGGCATTGCCGTCGCGGCTGTAATCCTCCCGCACCGTCCCCCATTGGCGCTCGGCGAGATACGGGCCCCACAGGGACCATGCGCGCTCGCCCCGCGCCTGCTCGGCGATGCGGCGGCGTTCGGCCCAGCCGTCGAGCTCGCTCACGCCGATTCCCCTCGTGCCGGACCGGGCCCGCGGGCCTCGCCGAACGGACACGACCGGCGCTCGACCGGCGACGGCTGGCGAAGGCGGGGGATCATGCGGCAACACATGGATAGCGGCTTATGGGCGGTCATCGGTCCCGATGGGCTTTGGCTCAGTGGGAGCCGAGATGCACCATTAGCGCCAAGCGCGGATAAGTCTCCGAGGAACATTCCGTCAGGGGCGGTCCTCGCCCCGCCGCCGGAGAATGGGTCACGCAGGCGTCACGGAATGGTGCGCGTGGTCCGCCGCGAAAACCGGCGGCGATGGGCGGAGCACTCTGCTAGCCTGCGCCACCGCCACGACAGCCTGATTCCGGTGCCATGACCAGACCACGCACGAACACGGCCCGCACGCTCGGGCTCATCGCATGCCTCGCCCTGGCGCCCGCTCACGCGCTGGCACAATCGGCGACGAATCTCGAGGCGCTGCGCGGGCTGGCGCCGGTGAGCGCCCTGCCGGCGACGGCGGAGGGCAAGGCCGCGCTGGCGGCGAACCTCACGGTCACCGGCGACATCCAGATGGGGCGGCACCCGCAGCCCCTGCTGCTGCCCTTCGCCGAGCAGCAGCGCCTCGCCCTGCGCGATTGCTTCATCACCGACGGCAACGCCGCGCAGCTCGCCGACGGCCTCGGCACCGCACTGGGAGATGCCTACCAGGCCAAGGCGCGCTACGAGGACTTCAAGACCTTCACCAGTGTTTCGGGCAGCCTCGCCCGCCTGATCGGCTACACCAACAACATCACCAAGTCGGATTCGAATGCGGGGAAGTACTTCTTCGCCAACGCGACGACGAATGGCGAGGCCCCCGTCTCCGAACCCGCCCGCGCCATTCTCACCAAGGTCGGCGGCACGACGGATGTCTTCGGTAAGACCTATGGCCGTCCCGCCGGAACGCCGGGTGCCGACGCCTTCGGCAATTCGCGCCCGTTCCAGACCGAGCCGAGCCTTCTCGCCTATCGCGGCGAGGATTATTTCGGCGCCGCCTCCCACAGCATGGACTGGCTGCGCGGGCCGAAACAGAACCTCACGGACAGCCCGTCCTATCCGAGCGGCCACACCACCTACGGCTACACGGAATCGCTACTCCTCGCCCTGCTGGTGCCCGAGCGCTACCAGCAGATGATCGCGCGCGGGGCCGAGTACGGCAACAACCGCATCGTGGTCGGCGCCCATTACGCCATGGACGTGCTCGGGGGCAGGGCGGTGGCACTCCATGCCGTCGCCCATCTGCTGGCCAACGACCCCGCCTATGTGGGTCAGACCCGCGCGAACCCGGCCATCGACAACGAGATGAGCCGCGCCACCGACGGCGCGGTGACGATCTCCGACTATCCCGAGGCCCTGAAAGCGGCGCGCGCGGAACTCCAGGCCTTCCTTCGCGAGCGCTGCGGCGACACGGTGGCGGCCTGCGCCGCCGCCGACCGGAGCCGCTTCAAGGATGCCGCCGCCAACGGGGCCTTCTACGCCTCCACCCAGACCTACGGCCTGCCGGTGGTGCATCGGGACCGGTCGGGCCAGCCGGTGGACGTCGCGCGGGTCGCGCCGGAGGCCGGACACCTCCTCACGGCCGCCTTTCCGGCCGTGACCCTGGACGAGGCCAACGCCATCCTCACCGCCACCCTCGGCCCGGCCGGCGGCTTCCTCGACGACGGCTCGGTCTTCGGCCTGTATTCCCGCCTCGACCTCTATGCGGCAGGCGGCAAGGCCGCGTCCCTCGCCGCGAGCCGGCGCGCCACCGCGCCGTAGCGCCTCGCGCCTGCGCGACGAGCGGTTCTAGACCGTCGCCATCCCGCGGGCGTTCAGGCTTTCTTAGCCATGCCACGGGAGAATGCCGCGTCGCCAACCCGTCGCGAGGACATCGTTCGTGCTCGACCTCATCCTCTACATCAGCGCCTCGGTCTGTGCCGTCGGATGCCTGGGACTCTGGGCGCTGCGCGAGCCCCCGGTCTCCTATCCGCGGGTGGAATGGGACGAGGACGCACGCGGCTGAATACCGCCGCCGTCCCCGCGCTCGCGCCACGGGGCAGGGCGATCGAGGGATGCGCGACAGTCTCCCCAACCTGAGTTAGGGAGCCGACCGCGCGTTCGCCCGTTGGGGTCCTCGAAGCCCGAGTGAATGCGGCGGCCGGATGGGAACGGGCAGTATGGAGGACGACATCGATCGGCTGCGGCGGCGCGAGGCCGAACTCGAGGCCGAGATCGCGCGGCTGAAAGCGGAGATCGCGTCCGGCATCCATTCCCCGGACAGCGGCCAGAAAACCTCGGCGGCGGGGCCGGAACTGCTGTTCACGGCGGCGGAGAAGACCCGCATGCCGCAGATCATCACCGACCCGAACCAGCCCGACAATCCCATCGTCTTCGCCAACCGCGCCTTCCAGGACCTGTGCGGCTATTCGGCCGAGGAACTCGTCGGGCACAATTGCCGGTTCCTGCAGGGGCCGGGAACCGACCCGGCCGACGTGGCGCGCCTGCGCGACGCCATCGCGGCGCGACGCGACGTGGTGGTCGAGATCATCAACTATCACCGCGACGGAACGCCGTTCCGCAACGAGCTCTATGTCAGCCCCGTCTTCGACCGGGACGGGCGCCTGCGCTACTTCTTCGGCAGCCAGCTCGACGTCACCCGCTTTCGCACCGAGGAGGGCAAGCTCGCCGAGAGCGAGTCCCGCTACCGGACGCTGTTCGACGCCATCGATGCCGGGTTCTGCATCGTCGAAATGCGGTTCGACGCCACGGGTCGCGCCATCGATTACCGCTTCATCGAGGTCAATCCCGCCTTCGAACGGCAGGCCGGCCTCGGCGACGTCGAGGGCCGCTGGGTCAGCGAAGTCATTCCCGGCATCGAACCCCGCTGGCTCGAAACCTATGGCGAGGTCGCGCTGAGCGGCAATCCCGTGCGGTTCGAGAGCGGGGCGGTGACGCTGGGCCGCTGGTTCGACGTACACGCCCTGCGCATCGGGGAGCCGGTCCAGCGGCGCGTCGCCATCCTGTTCAACGACATCACCGACCGGCGCGAGGCCGAGACCGTGCTGAGGACGACGGCGCGCGAGCGGACCACGGAGCGCGACCTCGTCTGGCGCGCGAGCCGCGACCTCCTCGTGATCTGCGGCTTCGATGGAATTTACCGGTCGGTCAATCCGGCCTGGAGCGAGATGCTGGGCTGGCCCGCCGATTCCCTGGTCGGCGCGCGGTTCGACGCCTTCGTGCATCCCGACGACCGCAAGGCGGCCGAGCAGGCCATGGACCGGTTGCGCAGCGGCGCCATCCTCGACAACCTCGACATCCGGCAGCTGGCGGCGGATGGCAACGAGCGTTGGGTCTCCTGGAACGCGATTCCGCAGGGTGACCATTTCTACGCCGCTGGCCGCGACGTGACCGAGCGCAAGGCCCTGGAGGAGCAGCTCCGCCAATCGCAGAAGCTCGAAGCCGTGGGCCAGCTCACCGGCGGTGTCGCCCACGACTTCAACAACCTGTTGACCGTGATCCGGTCCTCCACCGACCTCCTGCGCCGGCCCGACCTGCCGGAGGAGCGCCGGCGGCGCTATGTCGACGCCATCTCAGATACGGTGACGCGCGCGGCCAAGCTCACCGGCCAGCTCCTGGCCTTCGCCCGTCGGCAATCCCTGACGCCCGAGGTTTTCGACGTCGCCAAGGGCGTGGCCTCCGTGGCCGACATGGTCGGTACCCTCACGGGCGCGCGCATCCAGGTCGTGACCCAGATCGAGACCGGCCGGGACGATGCGGGACAGCCGCTGGCCTGCCTCATCGACGCCGATCCGAGCCAGTTCGACACGGCGCTCGTCAACATGGTCGTCAACGCCCGTGACGCCATGGACGGCGAGGGCCGGCTGACCATCCGGGTCCGCCGCGCCACGACCATTCCGGCCGTGCGGGCGCATCCCCGCATCCGGGGCGATTTCGTCGCCGTCTCCGTCGCCGATACCGGCTCGGGCATCGCGCCCGAGATGCTGGACCGGATCTTCGAGCCGTTCTTCACCACCAAGGGCGTGGGGCAGGGCACCGGCCTCGGCCTGTCTCAGGTCTTCGGTTTCGCCAAGCAATCGGGCGGCGAGGTCGTGGTGGAAAGCCGCCTCGGCCAGGGCACGACCTTCACCCTCTATCTGCCGCGCGCGGCGGGCGAGGCCGTGGCGGCCGAGCCGGTGCGCGAGCCGCCGCCCCTGGCCGAGCGGCACGGCACCCGCGTGCTCGTGGTGGAGGACAACGCGGAAGTCGGCGCCTTCGCGACCCAGGCCCTGCAGGAACTCGGCTACGTCACGCATTGGGTGACGGATGCGCAGCGGGCCCTCGACGCCCTGGCGCGCGACTCCGCCGGTTTCGAGGTGGTTTTCTCCGACGTGGTCATGCCGGGCATGAACGGCATCGATCTCGGCCACGCGATCCGCCGCAAATGGCCGGATCTGCCGATCGTGCTCACCTCGGGCTACAGCCACGTCCTCGCCGAGGAGGGCAGCCATGGGTTCGAGCTCCTGCGCAAACCCTATTCGGTGGCCGACCTGTCGCGCATCCTGCGCCTCGCCGTCTCGCGCTGAGGCCGGGGACGGACGGGCGCGACCGGCCGACGCGGAAACATTCGCTGCAACGCAACGTTCCTTTCTCATCACAGCCGGCGCGCGGCCGACATGGCGCTCTGCCGGGCCTTTTGCCGTCGCGTAGCCTGCCGGCTTTGCCCGACATCGCGGGCGCCTCGGCTCGGCCTGTCCTTCCACGCCGGCCAAGGCCGCACGACACGCATAACCGCACGGACATCCGCATGAGCATCGCCTCCGCCCTCGGCCTGACATCCTCGAAAAAGGTCCGCTACGCCTTCGTCGCCCTCGGAGACATCACGCAGGAAGCCATGCTGCCCGGCGTGAAGCACACCGGCAATTCGGAGGTCGTCGCCTTCGTCACCGGCGACCCGGAGAAGGCGCGCGGCGTCGGCGCGCAATACGGCGTGACCGAATCCTATGGCTACGAGCAGTTCGACACGCTGCTGGCCTCGGGCACGATCGACGCGATCTATCTCGCCACGCCGAACTGGCGTCATGCGGAGTTCGCGGTGCCGGCGCTCAAGGCCGGCATCCATGTCCTCGTCGAGAAGCCGCTGGAAATCTCGGCGGAGAAGTCGAGAGAGATCATCGCGGCGCAGACAGCCTCCGGCGCCAAGCTCATGGTGGCCTACCGGCTGCATTTCGAGCCCTGCACCCTGGCGACCATCGACCTGATCCGCTCCGGCCAGCTCGGTGACCTCCTGACCTTCTCCTCGACCTTCACCCAGATGGTCTCGCCCGAGAACCACCGGGCGACGAGCGGCATCGAAGCGGGCCCGATCTTCGACATGGGTCCGTATCCGATCAACGCCGCCCGCTACATCTTCGGCGACGAGCCGACGGAGGTGGTGTCGGCCGTGGGCATTCGTCACCCCGAAGCCGGCCTCGGCGATTTCGACGATACCGTCGCGGTGACGCTCCGTTTCCCGCAGAACCGCATCGCGCAGTTCGTGCTGTCTTATTACGGCAATACCCTCGACAGCTATTCGGTCGTCGGCACCAAGGGCAGCGTCGAGGTCAACCCGGCCTACATGTACGGCAAGCCCCTGGAGCACACCGTCACCATCGGCGAGGACAAGAGCCACGCCAGCTTCAAGAACACCGATCATTTCGGCGGCGAGCTGAAGTACTTTTCGGATTGCATCCTCGACGACCGCGAGCCCGAGCCCGATGGCGAGGAAGGCCTCGCCGATCTCCGCGTGATCGAAGGCATCGTCCGCGCCCTGCAGACCGGCACGTCTCAGACCCTCGAACCCTTCACCCGCGCCAAGCGCATCGACCCGAAGAGCCAGGAGCAAACGCTCTCGGCACAGAAATCGCCGGAGCTCGTCAACACGTCGAATCCCGGAAAGGGCAAGGACAAGGTACCGTTGAACTAGCCCGGCCGTTTCCAGACCGCCCCCGTCCCTCGCTCCACAAGTCCCGTAATGAATGACCGAGCCCAGGCGGGCACCGACCTCACCGTCGATGCACGGTGCAACTCCCGCGAGGCGTCATCCTCGCGGGACGGACCCGTTCGCATCGATCCCGAGGGCACGGAATATCCGATCCAGGATTACGCCCCGCTCGGCGATGGCCGCTCCGTCGTCCTCGTCGGCCCGGACGGCGCGGTGGCGTGGTGGTGCGTCCCCGAGATGGATTCGCCGCCCCTGTTCGACCGGCTTCTCGAGCCGGAGAACGGCGGCTATTTCCAAGTTCGGCCCGATGGCCCGTTCACGATGGAGCGGCGCTACCGCACCGACAGCAACGTGCTGGAGACGATCTTCACCACCGCGACCGGCACCGCACGCGTGACCGAATCCCTCAATAGCAGCCGTGCCGGCCGCCTGCCCTGGTGCGAACTCGCGCGCCGGCTCGAAGGCGTTTCCGGCACGGTGACGTTCCGGATCCGCGCCGTCTTCGGCACGCGCGGCGACACCCTCTCGCCCTGGCTCCAGCCGACGCCCAATGGCTGCGTCTTCCATGTCGGCCCGGTGCTCGGGGTGATCCGCTTCAGCGACAACGTCCATGTCATCGAGGAGGAGGACCGCACCATCGCCGCCACGGTGACGGTGGAGGAGGGAGAGCGCGCGGTCGTGGCGCTTCTCGCCGGTGAGGACGAGCCGCTCGGCATCCCCACCATCGCGGAAATCGACGGACGCATCGATATCAGCGACGATGCCTGGCGGCTTTGGGCAGAGGGGCTGGGCTATGACGGCCCGCACCGCTCCGAAGTACGGCGCAGCGGCCTCGCCCTGAAGCTGCTGCTCTACTCGCCGAGCGGCGCCATCGCGGCCGCCGCCACCTCGTCCCTGCCCGAACGGATCGGCGGCCCGAAGAATTACGATTACCGCTACGCCTGGATCCGCGATGCCGGCTACACCGTCAACGCCTTCCTGCGGATCGGCGCGATGCCGGAGGCGAAGGCCGCCTTCTCCTGGCTGATCGCGCGCCTGCACGAGCACGGGGCGCAGGTCTTCTACACCCTGCGCGGCGGCAAGGTGCCGGAGGAGACCTCCCTCGACCTCGCCGGCTATCGCGGTTCGCGCCCGGTCCGGGTCGGCAACGCGGCGGCGCACCAGCACCAGCACGGGATCTACGGCGACATCTTCGAGACCGCGACCCTGTTCGTCGCCGACGGCAACATCCTCGACCAGAAGAGCGCGACGGTCCTGGCGGATCTCGCCGACGAATGCGCCGACCGCTGGCGCCAGAAGGATGCCGGGATCTGGGAATTGGAGGTCCCGCAGCATTACACGATGTCGAAGATCAGTGCCTGGCAGGCGCTCGCCCGCGCCGTCGAACTGGCGGAGGCCGGCCATATCGCGGCCACCTGCGTGCCGCGCTGGTCGCGCGAGCGCGACCGGATCCAGGCCTGGATCGAGGAGCATTGCTGGTCTGAGGCGCGCCAAGCCTATACGTTCTATCCCGGTACCGACCGACTCGACGCCTCCCTGATCCTGGCGGTCCGTTTCGGGTTCGACGGGCGCGAGCGCCTGTCCTCCACCCTCGACGCGATCTGCGGGGAACTCGGGCGCGGCCCGCTTCTCTATCGTTATTCGGGAGCCGAGAGGGAGGAGGGCGCCTTCATCGCCTGCTCGTTCTGGCTCGTGGAGGCCCTGGCCGAACTCGGCCGGCAGGACGAGGCCGAGGCGATCTTCGCCGGCACGCTGCGCGCCGCCGCCAGGGGCGTCGGCGTGATGAGCGAGATGGTCGATCCGGAGACCGGCGACCATCTCGGCAACACACCGCAGGGCCTGAGCCATCTCGCCCTGCTTCACGCGGCCTGCACCTTGCGCGGCGACCGCGAACGAGACCTGAAAGCGGCACGATGACCGGCACCACCCTCGACACCCGCTCCGGCGCTCTCAGCCTTCCGGATGCAGCGCCCAGCCGGCATCCCGGCCTCGTCCTCACCGCCCTGGCGATGGGCGGCTTTGCCATCGGCACCACCGAATTCGCCACGATGAGCCTGCTTCCGTCCTTCGCGCCCGATCTCGGCATCGACGCGCCGACGGCCGGCCACGTCATCAGCGCCTACGCGCTCGGCGTCGTCGTCGGCGCGCCGGTCATCGCGGTGCTCGCGGCGACGATGGCCCGCAGGACGCTCCTCGTCGGGCTGATGGTGCTGTTCGCGCTGGGCAACGTCCTGTCGGCCCTGGCCCCGAACTATCACGGGATGCTGCTGTTCCGGTTCCTGGCGGGCCTACCGCACGGCGCCTATTTCGGCGTGGCCGCCCTCGTCGCCGCCTCCCTCGTCCCCCGGGAGCGGCGGAGCCAGGCGGTCTCGCGGGTGATCCTCGGTCTCACCATCGCGACGGTGGCGGGCGTGCCCCTGGCCAACGTCGTCGGCCAGCTCGTCGGCTGGCGCTGGAGCTTCGGGCTCGTCGCCGTCCTGGCGTTGCTGACGGCGGTTTCGCTGCGGATCCTTGCGCCGCTCGGACGACCGGCTTCGGGTGCCAGTGCGCTACGCGAGCTCGGGGCCCTGCGGAGCGGTCAGGTCTGGCTCACCCTCGCCATCGGCGCCATCGGCTTCGGCGGCCTGTTCTCGGTCTATACCTACCTCGCCTCGACCTTGATCGAGGTCACCCGCGCGGGGCCCGCGGCGATCCCGCTGGTCCTCGCCGTGTTCGGTGTAGGCCTCACAATTGGCAACCTCGTCTGCGCCTGGGCCGCCGACCGCGCCCTGATGCCGGCGGCTGGGCTGACCCTGGTCTGGACGGCCGTGGCTCTGGCCCTCTACCCGTTCTCGGTGGGCAGCGTCTGGACCCTGGCGCCGGTGGTGTTCCTCATCGGGTGCGGCGGCGGCCTCGCCACCATCCTGCAGACGCGCCTGATGGATGTGGCCGAGGATGCGCAGACCTTGGCTGCCGCGCTCAACCACTCGGCCTTCAACTTCGCCAACGCGCTCGGTCCCTGGCTCGCCGGCCTCGCCCTCACCGCCGGGTTCGGCCTGCCCTCCACGGGGTGGGTCGGCGTCGCCCTGGCTCTGGGCGGGTTGGCGCTCTGGGCCATCTCCGCGACGTCGATGCGCCGGACGGCTCGACCGCCGGCAACTTAGCCCGAGGAACCGCGAGGCAGGAGGTCGAGCCGTTCACCGGGCGGGGCTGCTCAAGCGGTCAGCGGCTGGATATCGAGCTGCATGCCCCGTCCCCTGAGGACGCGGACGAGGCGGTCTTCGAGATCGTCGTCGAGCCCGTCCACCTGCATGTGGAGCTGGCTTCCCTTCGCCGTGCCCGTGACCCAGAGACGATAGACCAGGCCCTCCTCGCGCAACTGCGTCAGAAGCCGCTCCGATCCGATCCGGTTGGCTTCGTCGTTCATCGCAATGAGGCTCGTGTCCATTCAGATCTCCCGTTACCGACTAGGACAACGTTTCACGGCGATGTTTCGTCCTGATGTCCGGGGACCCTTTCCCGAACGAGGATAACGGTTGGGCAAATCGGCCCCTTCAATGGAGCCTAGCAATGGGCGGGCCGGGGCCGGGAGGCTCAGCCGCAGCATCTCGCGTTCTGTACGAGACGAGGTTCGGGCCGGGCCAAGCGTGACCTGTCCGAGTTCAGGCTCTGCAGGCTTGAGCGGACCGGCCGGAGACCCACTCGACGGGCCGACGATTGCCAATGCAGACCTATGGGTCGGGCGGATTCAGTATGAATCGTTCTTCATCATAATCGTTGACTGTCGTTTATCGCTCCTGGTCCAATAAACTCTTCAGACGGCTCCGACGCGGCGCCTGGAGACATGAGATGAAGTTCGGATCCGTTATCCTGCTGGGCCTCTTCGCGGCGTCCCCGGCCGCCCAGGCCTGGGCGCAGAGCCCGCGCGACGTGCCGATCACCGACGATCTTCGCCGCGAGGAGCGCATCGAGCGCCGCCTCGACCGGACCATGCCGCCGCCGGTGGACCCCAACGTGTCGCCGGACAATCCGGACGGCGTCGTCGGCTTCGACGGCCCCCCCGGCATGTTCGAGAACGGCGTCGAGAACGGCAGCCCGATCCCCTCCGGCTCCCCCGTGGACGACGACGACGATTAGGCGCCGAACCGGCATCCCCTTCGACGGAAAGCGCTCTAGTTAGGGCCCGTGCCCGTCTCGTCCCACATGCGAAGCCGGCCCTCCCGCCCTCGGCCCGAGCTTTCCCGTTTGACGAGTGCTTCCCGTTTGACGAGCCTTCCCGTTTGACGAGCCTTCCCGTTTGATCAGCGTCCGCGCCCTGTCCTACAACATCCGTCATTGCCGCGGCATGGACGGGCGCGTGTCGCCGGACCGGGTGGCCGAGGTCATCGCTGCCAGCGGGGCCGATCTCGTCGCGCTCCAGGAGGTCGATGTCGGGCGCGCCCGGACCGGCGGCCTCGACCAGGCCGAGACCATCGCCCGGCGTCTCGGCATGGATCGCCATTTCCATCCGGCCCTGCACCTGGCCGATGAGCGCTACGGCGACGCCATCCTGACTCGCCTTCCGTCCCGGCTGGTCCGGTCGGGCATCCTGCCTGGCCTCGTGAACCGGCCCGGCCTGGAGCCGCGCGGCGCCCTGTGGGTGGAGGTGACGGCGAATGGCCGGACGCTGCAAGTCTTCAACACCCATCTGGGCCTGTCGGCGAAGGAGCGGATGGCCCAGGCGAAGGCGCTGCTCGGCCCCGACTGGACCGGATCGCCCGACTGCGTCTCCCCCTTCGTCCTGATGGGAGATTTCAACGCCATCCCGCAATCCGCCGCCTACCGGCGGCTTGCCGCGCATCTCGTCGATGCGAGGCGGATCGCCGGGCAGAAATCCGGCTCCGCGACCTTTCCGAGCCGCTGGCCGCTGCTGCGGATCGACCATGTCTTCGTCGGGCCGGAGGTGCGGGTGCGACGCATGGAAGTCGTGCGCACGCCTCTCGCCCGCCGCGCCTCGGACCACCTGCCCCTCCTCGTGGAGTTGGAGATCGGTCCGGCCGCGGTCTGACCCGGAGCCTCGAATGCGGGGAGAGGGTGGAGCGGTCCGGCCTCGGTTGCCCGAAGTCTGCAAGACGATCTCGACCGCGGGAGCGACACGAACCGCCGTCGAGCGAGCGCCGCACGCCCATCTTGCCAAGCCGAGGATGGGAAACGCGACGCTATCGCCGCGGATCGGAGGATGTCGATGACGTGAGGGAGCAAACCGCGGCCAAACGGCTTGTCCCCCCGGCGATGCGACAGGCATCGACCCTGTTCGAGGTTCAATCGGGAATTGCATGGCCGAGGATGTGACGTCGTCAGGCTACGAGTGGACGCTGGCCAGCTTCACCGACACCATCCATCGCGGCGGCGTCGCCCTGTGGGCCTGGTCGCCGACACGCAGGTTGGCCCAACTCGACGGGCTCTGCCGCGAGTTCTGGGGGACGTCCGAATCCGTCGTCCCCATCGACGATCTCTTCGCGCGCGTGAACGCGGAGGACCGCCGCGCCATGATGCTCGACTGGGCGGCGAGCGAGGCCGATTCCCATCCCTACAGTTTCGACTTTCGCATCGGCGACGGCCCTGACGCACGCTGGGTCTCCGCCCGCGGGGTGGGGGGAGAGTCCGGCAAGGTCGGCGAGTGGGTCCAGGCCATCTTTCTCGACGTGACCCGGCAGAAGCGCGCCGAAGAGGCCGAGCACCTCCTCACGGCGGAACTCGCGCACCGTGTCTCGAACATGTTCTCCGTCGCCCGTGCGCTGACCGCCATCGTCGCCCGGGGGGCCACCTCGACTCCTCACTTCGCCGAGGACCTGTCGCAACGCTTCGGCGTGCTGCACGAGGCGACGGCCCTGGCGACGCGGGCACAGGCCGGGGACCACGGCAATGTCAGGCTCCGGACGCTGGCCGAGCGGATTCTGTCCCCCTACCTCGACGGCGGCAACATCGAGATCGACGTCGAGGACGCCGCCGTGGCGCCTCCCGGCAAGGTCAACGATTACGCCATGATCCTGCACGAGCTCGCCACCAACTCGGCCAAGTATGGCGCCCTCTCGGGAGGCGGCACGCTGACAGTGACGGGTCGCGTGTCGGAGGGAACGCTCACGCTCAATTGGGAGGAGACGTCGGCCTCCTCGGGGACGGTCACGTCCGATGGGGGCGGGTTCGGTTCCCGACTGCTGAGACAGACCATTGAGCGCAGCCTCGGCGGCCGCTTCACGCGCCGGATCGACGAGACCGGGCTCGGCTTCGAGATGAATGTCCCGGCCGCCTGAACGACCGTCCCTCCCTCTTCACACCGCTCGCCAGTCACAACACTCGTCAGGAAACCCGACATGGCCCACGTCCTCGTCATCGGCGCCAGCCAGGGCATCGGCCTGGAAACCGTGAAGGCGGCCCTGGCGGCCGGCCATCGCGTGCGCGCCTTCGCCCGATCCGCCGCGACCATGTCGCTGTCGGACCAGGGGCTGGAACGCTTCCCCGGCGACGCCTTGAACGCCGCCGACGTCACATCCGCCCTGGAGGGCATCGACGTCGTGGTGCAGACCCTGGGCGTGCCGGCGAAGAACCTGCTCGGGCCGGTGACCCTGTTCTCGGCCGCCACCAACGTGCTGGTGCCTGCCATGGAGAAAGCCGGCGTGCGGCGCATCCTCGCTGTGACGGGCTTCGGCACCGGCGACAGCCGTGACGCCATCGGCCTGCTGCAACGCATCCCCTTCCGCCTCGTCTTCGGGCGGGCCTATGACGACAAGGACGCCCAGGAGATGCGGATCCGCCGCTCTGGCCTGGACTGGACCTTCGTCCGGCCGGGCGTCCTGACGCCCGGCTCGGCCACGGGACGCTACAAGATCCTGACGGAGCCCGCATCCTGGCGGAACGGCCTGATTTCCCGCGCCGACGTGGGCCACTTCATCGCCGGCGAAATCGACGGGCGCTCCTACGCGCGCAAGGCCGTCGTCCTCGTGGGCTAGAGCGCCCTTCGCCGAAGGGGATGCCGGTTCGGCAAAGAGCGTGGCGCAACAAGGGTCGGGTGGTTGAAGAAATTCGACCGATCGTACCCGCCCCGAGCGTCCGAGATGGATGGGGGAGCAGCGTCTGCTTCTGGCGGGGATTTGGCAGAAACAGACACAGCCGTCGCGCCCGCTTTCGACTTGTTACAGAAGGTCGGAAGGTCTGCGGCTGGGTCGGGTGGAGACCCGACAATCGGCTCCGTGACTGACTGGGTCTTCTGCCCGTTCCCACATTAATGTCCGCTAAAAACGAGAGTTTGGATCGGCAGCATCAATGCCTGAATACGTAGGATCATGGCGTGGACCACGGCGGTGGCATCGACCGCATGGAGGATCAAGCTTCTGGTGGTGCTGAGCTTGCCCGAGTTAATCAGGTCGTGGTTGCTGGTATATGCATTGGCGATACAGCTACTGCCCGGTTTCACGCCTTCGAGCCCACCCGCGTAGAGCGGCTCGAGAAACACCGTGATCGTTCCGGGGCGAACGACCTGCTGCGCATCGATGAGCTGCTCGCCGCCACGAAATTGTCCGGCGGCAATGAAGTCCTGCACGCTCGTCACCACCATGGGGATCACGGTCCAGGGTTTGGAGACGCAGGTGATCTCGGCCAGCATCCCCACCTTCATGACCTGAGCTTCGATCTGCCCGAACCCCGCCGTAATGGCTTTCCGTCCGGCACCTTCGGGGATCAGCACGCCTGCCGGTCGCATGATCGGATTGACGATGTCGCCGACCCGCAGGGTGAACTGCTCCACTCGTCCATCAACGCCGGCCCGGATGGTGGTCTTCGCGATCTCTACAGTGGCTTGGGCAAGAGCAGCTTCTGCACTGGCTTTCTGGGCGGGGAGAAGACTGCTGACCTGCGCTTCGGCCGTCTGCTTGGCCGCCGTCGCAGCCGCGACCGCGCCGCGCCGGCCGTTCACGACATTCTGAAGCCGCTCGATCTCGCGAAACGCGACGATCCCAGCGCCCCGCCGGTTCAGCTCCTGCTTCGTCTCCAGTTCGTCGATGGCCTGCTGTAGGCCGCTCCTCGCCTCCTGAGCCTTGCCTTCGGACGCCGCAATCTCGGATCGCGCCGCCACCATCGCCGCCTCGACCTCGGCGATCTTACGCCGAGCCGCCTCGGCCGCCGCCTCCTGGGTCGCGCTGTCCAGGCGGAAGATGGGTTCGCCCTTCTTGACCTCGCCGCTGATGCTGTTGACGTAGATCTCGGCGACACGTCCGCTGGCCTCCGAGACGATGGGAACGGTCCGGTAGTACAGGGTCGCGGTCTTCGTGGATGGGTGATAATAGAAGATCACCGTGATGAGACCCACGGAAAGCATCAGGCACGAGACGATGCCCCACCTCAGCTCGAACCACACCGAGTAGAGCGTGATCTCCTTGCCGAACCGCTTGCCCTGGCCGAAGCGTCGGAAAAGATAGTCCGGCAGGATTGTCAGCACCGAGCACAGTAAGATCTCAAGCATGGATCAGGTCCTCGTCGTGCTGACCGGGACGATCCTCGGGATGGGCCGTAAGACGGGCGAGACATCTTCCCGGGGGACGCTGGCCGGCCCGCTGTCCTCCGGCACCTCGGCAGCTCCCGTTCCTGGAGGGAGACCCGCGATCCGTTCGAGCGCCCCCGCCATGCGACCGAGCGTCCCTCCGAAGTTTGGGATGTCGATCAAGGCAAGCAGGAGGCCCATCACCCAAAACAGATGGATATGCGTGAAGAGGGCGAGCAGCCCCAGCACGGCGACGATCTCGAACTGCAGCTTGTGGCTCTTGTGGGCCATCCGTTCGGGCAAGGTATGCAGGCGCAGGAACAGAAGCCCCGCTGCCATCACCACGAGGACGAGGACCACGGCCATGACCGACATGAACACGTCAGTCCCGTCTGCCGCTGGCATGAATATTGGCAAATGATGCGGTGCAGCCGGGTGGATCGCGTCGGACATGTTGGCCCCCAATAGAAATGGTGACGCAATCGAATCACGGCCTCGCATAGTTCAACGGCGCATCAAACGCCTGAACCGCTCTCTGGAGGGGTCAGGATACACAAACATATTGCGTTTGTATCGTCTATAATTGATTTTTGCTGATGGATACTGGTGTTCTGCGGGCCGCGGATTTACGTCCGTCAGCTGCCGATAAGCATCCACCTGCTGCGCGGCTGCACTCGAGACGCCATGCAGCCGGGACAAGGAGCGATGACCGTTCGCTCATGAGGACAGCTGAAGACCACCCTCCACGGCAAGGTTGGATCGACAGCGGAACGTCCGCTTCGGGACGAGGGACCAAAGTCTGGTTGCCGCCGCGAGCTGACATTGCCGGCCCGCCAACAGATGACTGCTCGTAAGGAGTACCCATGGCGAACCAAGCGGCCGGGTTGGGTCGGAAACTCCCCCGACGGCGGGTAGCGAACGTCGGATTTTCATCACCTCAGCTGAGCCGGACCCATTGTGGTCGGGCGCAGCTCTAGGATCGGGGCTTGCCCCGGAGCGTGATGCGCGTCAGCTCGGAGGATGTCCCGAGCCTCAAGGCGAAGCCGGGCCACAGCCCCGTGCCGTTGTTGACGTAGAGCGTCATGGCGCCGACCGCGTATGCGCCGGAGACGAAGCCGGCATTGGCGCGAGCGACCAGCCGGTCGAGTCCCCAGATCATCCCGCCATGCGTGTGCCCGGAGAGTTGCAGGGCCACACCTTTCGCGGCCGACCGCGCCGCCCCCCTCGGCTGATGGTCGAGCAGGACGATGGGGGCATTGGGCGGCGCACCGGCCAAAGCGGCGTCGAGGTCGTGCACCGGCCGTCCCGAATGCGAGGCCGACAGATCGGTCACGCCCGCGAGAACCAAGGCATCGCCACCGCGCTTCAAGACCGTATGCCGGTTCTCGAGCACGCCCATGCCGAGTTCGGCATAGCGGCGCATCCACCCCGCATAGTCGAAGAAGTATTCATGGTTGCCGGGGATCACCCAGACCCCGTCCGGGGCCTGGAGACCACGCAGCGGCTCGACGTCGGCGCGGCGCGATGCGAGGGCCCCGTCGATCAGGTCGCCGGTCACCACCACGAGATCGACGCCGAGCCCGTTGGATCGCGTCACCACCTCTCGCGCCCATGCCGCCGGGAACAGGCGGCTGAGATGCAGGTCCGTCAGCTGGAGCAGAGTGAAGCCGTCGAAGCCGGCCGGAAGGTTCTCGACCTCGACGGTGACGTCCTTGAGCGGCGGCACCCGCACCGCCTGCTGCACCGCCACCGCCGACAGGAGCATGGCCAGCGCCGCCTCGGCGTAGCGCCAGCCGGCCGGGATCGCCCAGCCGCCACCGGGCACGAGCCTGGAGGCCAACGCCACGACGTCGAGCGCCAACTGCATCGCCGCCAGGAGGAAGATCGCCCCGAAGGCCCAGTTGAACAGCAGGATCAGCACCCGCGGAAACTCGGGCGCGAAGACCGAGCCGGACGAGAGGCGGCTCCACAGATGGTATTGCGACGCGACGAGCAGGAGGACGGCAATGCCGGCCTTCACGGCGAACGGCCATGGAAGCGGCCACAGGACCCTGGTGACGACGTACAGGCAGGGCAGACCGAAGATCAGGTGAAACATGCTCTCGTATCGGCGACGGTGGACGATCGGCACGGAGCCGATGCTGCGCCCGAACGGAACGACGCCATATCACCGACCGCGCGACGAGGGACGCATCGATCCGCCTCGCAGGCTTCATCAGGTGCCGCCGAGCACACCGGCTGTGCGGGAAGCGTTCCGTCCGTCGGATCGCCCCCTATGACGCCTCGGCGGGCTGCGCCGCCCCGGCGCGTACCGGCTGCTGACCCGCGACCGCGTTTGCCCCCTCGCGGCGCCGGGCGAGGGCGCGGTGACGGAGCCAGGGCCGCCAGGCATCGGCGAGACCGACGGGATCTCCGAGATGGAAGGCCTCGACGAGGCGCACGACGGGCCCGCGCCGGGAGGCCACGAGGGAGCACAGCCGGCGGGCCGGGACGAGGGCGGGATCGTCGATCGCCGCGAGCAGTCCCTTCTCCCGCACCGCCTCCTCGAAAGCGTCGCGCGGGCAGCCGGCATGATGGGCGATTAGGCCGTTCCTCACCCGCGCGATGGCGATGCGCCGCGCATCGCCCGCGTCGCCATCGAGCGCTTCGAGGGCGAGATCGCATTCGGTGTCGTAGCCCATGGACCTGTTGTTCAGGTTGGTCGACCCGACCCGGAGCATCCGGTCGTCGAAGATCGCGACCTTGGAATGGACGAGGATCGGACGGCCCTGGAGCGTATGCGGCGCCAAAATGCGCAGGCGGCCATACCGGTCCGCCGCGCGAAGCCGGGCGATGAGGCCGCGCCGCGCCCCGTCCATGGTGATCCGGTCGAAGCCGTTCGGGCTGCGTTCGGCGAGCACCACGACGATGTCGGGACCTTCCGGCTCGGCGAGGCGCGCGGCCAGGGCCTCGGCGATGAGCGGAGAGGTGAAATACTGGTTCTCGAGATAGATGTGACGGGACGCGCGGCGGATCGCCAGCAGATAGAGCGCCTCGTTCTCGCGGATAGCATCCCCCGATTCCCGTGCCGGTATCGTGCGGGCGAGCCCTATCGTCACGTCCTCGAAGAGCGGCGTCACCGAATCGGGCCAAGGATCGGACAGGGAAGGATCCGAGAGGGACGGATCGCTCGCTTCGGGTACGGCTGAACCGCTGCGCCCGCTCGTCGCCTCCTGCCAGCGTTGACGCGCCAGATCGGACAACGCCGACGCGGCCGCACCGTCGACGAGCATCATGACGTCGTGGCGCGGCGGGTAATCCTCGCCGGTCGGCAGACGCCGGAGCGGGTCACGGTCCCGATGGGCGGGCGTGTCCCAGCGGTTCACCTCGAAATCGCTGCCGCCGCTGAAGGCGATGCGGTCGTCCACCACCAGCACCTTCTGGTGCTGGCAGGCCCCGAAGGGGAGGCGGGAATCGACGACGTACTCGATCCCCGGCCCGAGCAGGGCGCGGATGTCGTCGGGCTTGAGATCGGTGCCGGCGGAGATCGGCCATGGCATGTCCCAGATCAGGAGACGGATCTCGACCTCGGGCCGCGTCGCCTTCAGGCGCCGCAGCAGGTCGGCCATGGTCTCGCGGTCCGCCTCTCCCTGGGGCGTCAGCCGCACGCGCGGATCGAAGCTCCAGCCGATCAGCATCACGGAGGATCGGGCCTTGAGGATCGCCTCGCGCGACGCGGCGAAATAGGCGGCGCCGTCGTGCAGGATCGCCACGCGGGCCGCCCGCTCCTGGCGCCAGCAGGTCGCGCCGGGAACCAGCCAGGATGTCAGGGGGGCCGGCATGGCGGGCACGGCATGGCCGTGATCCAATGCTGCCGGCTGGGACGGGCCGCTCATATCAACTGTCTCGCTTCACTGGTTCGACGCCACTGCTCTCATGCCGTTGCCCTCATGCCGGTGCCCTCATGCAGCCGTCGCCGCCTGCCTGGCCTGCATCTTGTGCCGCACGCGGCGCCGGGTGAGGGCGACGGCGGCCACCGTGGCGGCGAAGCCGAGACCGAGAAAGAGCCAATGCTCGGTCGTATCGCTGCCGGCCGCGCGCCCGATGATTCCGAGATAAACGCAGACGACGGTGCCCGGCAGCATCCCGAGGATGGTCGAGACGAGATAGGCGCCCATGCCGACCTCGGTGAGACCGAGCGCGTAGTTCTGGGCATTGAAGGGGACGAAGGGGCTCAGCCGCATCAGGGTGAGAAGGCGCCACCCGCCATCCCCCACCGCCTCCATGGTGGCGACCATGGTCGGGCGGCGCGCGATGAGGCGGCGCAGCCGCTCGCGGAACAGGTAGCGGCTGGCGATGAAGGCGAGGACGGAGCCCGCCGTGGCCGAGACCAGGGCGATGGGCATGGCCCACCATCCGAAGGCGACGGCCCCGGCAATGGTCAACGGCGTACAGGGAATCACCAGCAGGGTCGCGAGAAAGAAGAGCCCACCGAAGGCGAGGGGGCCGAGCAGGCCGAGGCCCGCGGTCCATTCGGCGAAGCCGCGCAGCCATTCGTCCATCGGCAGCAGCAGCCAGGCGCCCGCCAGTGCGAGGATCGCGAGGACAGTCACGCTCCAATATCGGATCTCCCCGCCCGTCACGCCTTCCCCTCACTCCTTACCCTCGCCCACCTCGCCCTGGTCCACCTCGCCCCGGTCATGGGTCGACCCATCCCCGCATCTTGCACTGCAGCACGAAACCGTGGCCAGATGCCGGAGCGGGTTCGGCGTCATGGCCGGGGCCTGTCCCGCCTTTTGCATGTGCGACAAAGGCATATGCGACAACGGCGCTGAAGCGCCCTGGTTCGCGGAGGATCGTTAGCATCGCATGACGCGGCGCAGAACCGCCCGGCCCCTGCCCTGTGTGAATGTTCACGGGGGGGGAACATGCCATGGGCTCTGCGGCATGATGCGAGACCGTCGCGACGCGAGGCCGGCGGCCGATGCCGGGACGGGGTTCGGATGGAGCGGGATTTGGACGAAGCAGAATCTGGACGAGGCGAAGTTCCCATGAAGCAGACATCGACGGAACGCAGCGCCAGCCCGACATTCGATCAGATTCGCCGGCGCGCCTACGAACTCTGGGAGCGTAATCACCAGCCGATGGGATTCGAAATCGAATTCTGGCTGATGGCCGAGAAAGAGCTGAGGGCGGAGCGGGAACGCGCGGCGAAGGCGGAAGCAACCGGGACCGACGAGACCTCCCCGCCCATGCAATCGTGACCGGGCGTCGAGTCATCTCGCTCGTCGGTATCGTTGTTCCGCCACCTCACCGACAAACCGACCGAATAAGTGCATGCATCTTCTAGCCGACTACACGAGAAAGACCGGTTAAATTGCAGATGTAGGAATAAAAACCTTATCTATGTGGAAACAAAAGTCTCATCGCGTCGGTCTTTAGCTTTAGAAAATATTCAGACCTTCGGTGGATCTTGGGGGTGGATATTTTCCACACATCCCCTCTCTGTCGCGGAACGCCGTCATGCTGAGCCGTCTTTCCCTGCGCGCGCGCCTCATCGGCGCCTTCGCGGTCACGACGCTGTTTCTGCTCGGGATGGGGGCGGTCGCGCTGACCGCAACACGGACGATCAACGCACAACTGGTGGCGGTCCAGTCGGATGCCCTGCCGAGCGTCGGCAAGGCCGGTGAGATCTCCGGCTGGGTCGCGCGCTACGCGATCAGCATCTACCGCCATCTGGCCGCGATCGACCCCGATTCGAAGAAGCGCTACGATTCCGAGATCGTCGAGCGGCAGGGCAGGGTCACGCGCGTGTTGGCCGAATACGCTCCCCTCGCGACCTCCGCGCGCGAGCGAGCGATCTACGACCGCCTCAACGCGACCTGGCTCGACTACCTCAAGGAGAACAAGCCGATCCTCGACCTCTCGCGCAGCGGGATGAACGAGGATGCGCTCGAGCGGATGCAGGGCAGATCGACCGAGCTTCAGCGCCTGAGCACCTCGCTGGCCGACCAGCTCGTGACCGTCAACAACGAGGCCGCGGAGGCATCCCGGATCGAAGGACGGGAAGCCTTCGCCCGCACAGAGACCATCGTCCTCGGCGCCGGCATCGGCGGCCTCGTGCTCTCGGCCCTGCTCGCGTTCTGGATCGTCCGCGGCGTCACCGGAGGCATCGGCTCGGTGGTCCAGCCCATGCAGGCGCTGGCCTCGGGCGACCTGTCGGTGGCGATCCCGCGCCAGGGTGAGGGGACCGAGATCGGCACGATCGCGGACGCGGTGCAGGTGTTCAAGACACGCCTCATCGAGATGAGGGCGATGGAAGAGGAGACCGTGCTGGCACGGGCGGGCGCCGAAGCCCAGCGCCACGCCGCCATGCATCAGATGGCGGGGGATTTCGAACAGGCCGTGGGCGGCATCATCGGCACCGTGGCGGCGTCGGCGAACCAGCTCCAGGGCACGGCGCAATCGATGACGACGACGGCCACGCAGACCGCCTCGCAATCCCTGGCGGTCGCGGCGGCAGCCGAGCAAGCGGCCTACAACGTCAACACGGTGGCGGCCGCGACGGAGCAGCTCGGCTCCTCGGTGCAGGAAATCGGCCGTCAGGTCGACGGGTCGGCCCGGCTCGCCACCCTCGCGGTGAACGAGGCGGCCCGGACCGCCTCCCTCGTCCAGGAGCTCAGCCTGGCGGCGGGCAAGATCGGCGACGTCGTCTCGATCATCTCGGAGATCGCCGGACAGACCAACCTGCTGGCGCTGAACGCCACCATCGAGGCGGCGCGGGCCGGTGAATCAGGCCGGGGCTTCGCCGTGGTCGCCGCCGAGGTGAAGCAGCTCGCCAGCCAGACGACGCGGGCCACCCAGGAGATCGGCGACCAGATCGGCCGCATCCAGACCTCCACGGGAGAGGCGGTCGCGGCGATCGGAACCATCGCCGCGCGGATCGGCGAGATCAGTACCGTCGCCACCTCCATCGCCGCGGCCGTCGAGGAACAGGGTGCCGCGACACAGGAGATCGTCCGCAACGTCGCTCAGGCGGCCGTCGGGACGGGTGAGGTCACCACCAACATCTCCAGCGTGGCGAACGCGGCCGAGGAGACCGGCGCCGCCGCGAGCCAGGTCCTGGCCTCGGCCTCCGACCTGTCGCAGCAATCCGAGCATCTCAGTCTCGAGGTCGCCCGCTTCCTCGCCACCGTGCGAGCCGCCTGACCGACCACGCGGGACGCTCTCCGCGCCGATGCGGGACGTGCGTGATCTGTGGCTTTCGTGCCTTGAGGCGAGGCGAAACGGCCCCCGGCCTGCCTATGGAGGAGGCATCCGGCGCACTCGCCCGACCTTGCCCGTAATGTGAGTTTTGTTGGCATCGATCTTGTTACGTCACTCCGGCGCGGCCGGCGGCGATCGTCCGTGCAGACGGCACGAAGCGGAGTGATGTTGATGACCAAGGGCACGATGAACCGTCGCCATGCGCTCAAGCTCGGTTTGGCAGGGGCGGGCGGCGCGGTGGCGATGCCGTTCTTTGCCCGGAACGGCTTGGCGGCGGAGCCGATCAAGCTCGGCAGCCTCCTCGACGGGACCGGGGCGCTCGGGCTCGAAGGCAAGCGGATGATCGAGACCACCGAATACACGGTGGAACTGCTCAACAAGGCCGGCGGCCTGCTGGGCCGTCCGATCAAGCTGATCGCCTACGACACCCAGTCCAACATGCAGCTCTATACGCAATACGCCCAGACCCTCGCCCTGAAGGACAAGGTCGACGTCATCCAGGGCGGCATCACCTCGGCCTCGCGCGAGGCGATCCGGCCGATCTTCGGCCGTTCCAAGACCCTCTATTTCTACAACACCCAGTACGAGGGCGGTGTCTGCGACCGTAACGTCTTCTGCACCGGCTCGACCCCGGCCCAGACCGTCAACCACATCGTCGATTACGCCCTCAAGAACTGGGGCAAGAAAGCCTACATCATCGCCGCGGACTACAATTACGGACACATCACCGCGAGCTGGATGACGAAGTTCATGAAGGACGGCGGCGGCTCCGTGGCCGGCACCGACTTCTTCCCCCTCGACGTCACGAACTTCTCCTCGGCCATCAGCCGCATCCAGCAGGCCCAGCCGGAGATCGTCCTCTCCGCCCTCGTCGGCGCCAACCATTCGGGCTTCTACCGGCAGTGGGACGCCGCCGGCATGAAGGGCAAGATCCCCATGGGCGCCAGCGTGTTCGGCCTCGGCGACGAGCTGACCACCATGGACACCTCCACCACCAACGGCATCCTCACCTGCTACGGCTGGTACAACGACCTCGACACGCCCGCGAGCAAGGCCTTCGTCGCCGGCATGCAGGGGAAGTTCGGCGCCGACGTCACCGATCTCAGCGAACTCGACACCGCCACCTACGAAGGCATCATGTTCTGGGCGGAAGGGGTGAAGAAGGCCGGCTCGATCGAGCGCGACGCCGTCGTGGCGGCGCTGGAGAGCGGCATCACCATCGACTCGCCCACGGGCAAGGTGACGATGGATCCCGGCACCCACCACACCATCCGCAACACCTACCTCGCCCGGCCCAAGGACCGGAAATGGGAGCAGCTGGCGGCCTTCCCGGATTCGTTCCCGGCCGATACCGGCGGCGCCTGCGACCTCGTCAAAAATCCGCGCATGAACAAGCAGTTCACGCCCGACCTGAAGGGCTGAGGCGCCTCTTCATGGATCTCGCGGGGCTCCTGACCTTCAACGTCGCCACCGGCATCGCCACCCTGGTCCTGATCACCCTCGGTCTCGGGGTGATCTACGGCATGATGCGCATCATCAACCTCGCCCACGGCGAGTTCATGATGCTCGGCGCCTATACCGCCGTGATGGCGAACGGCGCCGGGGTGAACATCTGGATCGCCATGCTGGTCCTGCCGCCCCTGGTGGTGGGGGCGGTGGGGCTGATCCTCGAACGCACCGTCATCCGCTTCCTCTACGGGCGGATGATGGACACGATGTTGGCGACCTGGGGCATCAGCCTCGGGTTGATCGGCCTGATCACCACGCTCTACGGCAACGTCGTGCGGGGCGTCTCGACCCCGGTCGGGAGCTTCGAGATCGGCCGCTACGGGGCCAGCCTCTACAGCCTCGTCATCATCGCCACGGCGCTCGCCGTGCTGACGGGCATGTTCCTCCTCCTGCGCATGACGAAGTTCGGGCTGATCCTGCGCGCCACCATGCAGAACCCGCGCATGGCCGCCGCCATGGGCGTCTCGCCCGACCGCATCTACATGGCGACGTTCGGCCTCGGCGCAGCTTTGGCCGGCCTTGCCGGCGGCGTGCTCGCCCCGATCTCGGGCGTCTCCCCATCCATGGGGGCGGCCTACATTTCCCGCGCCTTCATCACCGTGCTGGGCGGCGGCCCCGCCATCGTCACGGGCACGGGTCTCGCCTCGTCGGTGTTCGGGTTCATCAACGAACTGGTCTCGTTCAGGACCACGCCCGTCATCGGCGACGTCGCCCTCCTCGTCGCCGCGATCCTGCTGATCCGCGTGCTGCCGCAGGGCATCACCGGCCGCTACCTGAGGCGCAGCCTATGAATCCCGTCGACCGTCGCTCCGCAGGGGGGTTCCTCGCGACCCTCTGCGTCATGCTCGGCCTCCTGTTCGGGGCGCCGCACATCCTCGACACGTTCGGCCTCGTCCAGGCCACGGGCTTTGCAGCGCTCGCCATGTTCGCCCTGAGCCAGGGCTTCATCTGGGGCTATGGCGGGGTGATGTCGTTCGGGCAGGCCGCCTTCCTGGGGCTCGGCGGCTACGCCTACGCGGTTTCCATGATCAATATGGGCGACAGCACGCTGCCGATCCTCATCGCCATCCTGGTGCCGACTCTGTTCGCGGGTCTGCTCGGCTACTTCATGTTCTACGGCCGGATCTCCGACGCCTATATCGGCGTCATCACCCTCACCGTCTCGGTGATCCTGTTCCAGCTCGTGAACACCACCTCCGGCAGCCAGTACCGGATCGGCGAGGCGGAACTCGGCGGGTTCAACGGCATCCCAGCGATCCCGGCCCTCAACAAGCTCGGCGACGCGGGCAACCCGCTCGACAATGACGGCATCTGGTACGCCGCCATGGGGGCACTGATCCTGGTCTACGCGTTGTTGCGCTGGGTGCTGGCCAGCCGCTTCGGCCGCGTCGTGGTGGCGATCCGCGAGAACGAGACCCGGGCGCAGCTCATCGGCTACGATCCGCGCCTCTACAAGCTCCTCGCCTTCATGATTTCGGGCGCCGTCGCCGGGCTCGCGGGTTGCCTCTACGCCAATTGGGGCGGCTTCATCAGCCCCACCGTGTTCGGCCTGTCGATGTCCGCGCAGGTCATCATCTTCGTGCTGGTGGGCGGCCTCGGCACCCTCGTCGGCCCGATGCTCGGCGCGGTGCTGATCCAGTGGCTCATCATCGAGGCCGGTTCGCAGAACGTGGTCGATTCCAATCTCGGCCTCGGCATCGTCCTCGTGGCGTTCGTCCTGCTGATCCCGCAGGGGCTCCTGCCGGTGGTGAGGAACCTGCTGATGCGGATCCCCGAACTCCTCGCCAAGGTCTTCAGGACCAAGGCGGGCAAACCCGCCGATCCCGCCCGCGAGGCACTGGCAGGGGAGGTCCGGCCATGAGCATCACCACGACAGCGACGGCGCCGGCTTCCTCAATCCGCCCGCCGCTTCGCCCGCTCGTCGAGGCCAAGGGCGTCACCATGCGCTTCGGCGGCGTGACGGCGGTGGGCAATGTCGACTTCACCCTCGGCGAGGTGGAGCTGCGCTGCCTCATCGGCCCCAACGGCGCGGGCAAGAGCACCTTCTTCAAGATGCTCACCGGACAGTTGACGCCCACCGAAGGCAGCATCCGCTTCCGCGACACGGACATCACGGGGGCCGAGCCGCACCGGATCGCGAGGCTCGGCGTCGGCATCAAGACCCAGGTGCCGAACGTCTTCAACGGCCTGTCGGTGCGCGAGAACGTGTTCGTGGCGGCAGGGCGGCGCAAGTCCATCGCCCGGACGCGGTCCATCGTCGACGAGACCCTGACGCGGCTCCAGCTCACGGCCATTGCCGAACGCAATGTCGGCCAGCTCGCCCACGGCCAGCGCCAATGGGTCGAGATCGCCACCGTGCTGGCCCAGGAACCGGAGCTGATCCTCCTCGACGAGCCCGCCGCCGGCATGACCCATGACGAGGTCCACCGCACCGCCGAGCTCATCCGCGAGATCAACCGCACCCATGCCCTCATCGTGGTGGAGCACGACATGCCCTTCATCCGGATGATCGCCAGGACCGTCACCGTCTTCAACCAGGGCCGCATCCTGATGGAGGACAGCGTGGAGCGCGTGCTCGCCGACCAGCGGGTTCGCGACGTCTATCTCGGCAAGCAGGCCGCATGAGCCCCGCGATGAATGCGATCGAACCGCTCCCGCTCTCCTCCGGCCCGGACGCCGTCCCGGCGGCGAAGCCCGCGCTCCTGTCCGTCGAGGGCCTGCATTCCGGCTACGGCCGCATCCCGATCCTCGGCGGCGTCTCGCTCACCGTGGGGGAGGGCGAGTTCGTGGGCATCCTCGGCCATAACGGCATGGGCAAGACGACCCTGCTGCGCACCCTGATGGGCTACCTGCCCGTCACCGCCGGCCGCATCCGCCTCGGGGGCGAGGACATCGCCCGGCGCTCGCCCACGGCGCGGGCGCGGCTCGGCATGGGGTTCGTGCCTCAGGGCCGGGAAATCTTCGCCACGTTGAGCGTGCGCGAGAACCTGCGCATGGGCTGCCTCCTCTCCGACAGGGACGAGGACGAGACCATCGCGGACATCCTCACCGTCTTCCCCCGGCTGAAGGCCTATCTCGACCGGCCGGGCGGGGCGCTGTCGGGGGGCGAGCAGCAATTGCTGGCGCTGGCCCGCTGCCTCTGTGGCAACCCCCGCATCCTCCTCCTCGACGAACCGACGGAGGGGATCCAGCCCTCGATCATCGAGGAGATCATCGAGACGCTGCAGGCGATCGGCCGGGCGCGCGGCCTGACGATCCTCCTCGTCGAGCAGAACCTCACCTTCATCGCCGGCCTCTCCGAGCGAGTGCTGATCCTGCAGAAGGGCGTCGTCACCCGTGAGATCCCGCCCGAGATCGCCCGCGACCGGGCGATGATCGAGGAATTCGTCGGCATGGAATGAGGCCGCCGGCCCCATCCCGTACGCCCTTTCCATTCCAACCAAGGAGACATCCAGCGATGGCTGCCGAACCGACGCTAAGCCCCGACCTCGACATCGTCGAGATGACCCTGGCCGACGTGGCCGACGCTTTCGCCAGCGGCGTCACCTCGGAGGCGCTGACGCTGGCCTTCCTCGACCGGATCGCCGCCTACAACCCGCATTACAACGCCATCATCGTCATGAACCCGCAGGCGCTGGACGACGCCCGCGCCATCGACGCGCGCCGCGCCGCCGGCGAAACGCTGGGACCGCTGGCCGGCGTGCCGGTGGTGATCAAGGACCCGATGGACATGGCCGGGCTACCGACCACGGCGGGCTGGCGCTTCCTCAGCGCGCAAGCCGGCGGCGTCGACCTGATCCCCGAGACCGACTCGCCCGTCGTGGCGCGGATGCGGGCGGCCGGCTGCGTCATGCTCGGCAAGACCAACGTCCCCGTTCTCAGCGCCACCGGCAGCCACGCCAACGACAGCTGGGCCGGACCGACCCTGAATTCGGCGGCGCCCGATTGCCTGCCGGGCGGCAGCAGCGCCGGCACGGCCACGGCGGTGGGCGCCAGCCTCGCGGTGCTCGGCCTCGCCGAGGAGACCGGTGGCTCGATCCAGAACCCGGCCTCGGCGCAGGGACTGGTCGGCATCAAGCCGACCTTCGCCCTCGTCCCCAATGCCGGCGTGGTGCCGCTGGCCGGCAGCACCCGCGATGTGGTCGGCCCCATCGCCCGCTGCGTGCGCGACGCCGCCCTGACCCTCGACGTGCTGGCCGGCTACACCGCCGCCGACCCCAAGACCGTGGCGGGCATCGGCAAGCGGCCCAAGGGCGGCTACACCTCGAAGCTCGACAGGAACGGGCTGCAGGGCAAGCGCCTCGGCCTGTTCGGTCCCGGCTGGCGCGACCTGCCGCTCTCGGCCGAGGCGACGGACCTCTACGCGCGGGCGCAGAGCGAGATCACCGCCTGCGGCGCGACGCTCGTCGCCGATCCGTTCGTCGGCACGGGCTTCGCCGCCCTCGCCGAGCCCACCGAAGGCCTGAACTATTTCGATGCCCGCGGCATGGAATCCGTGCCCTACGACCTGCATCTCTACCTGCAGCGCCTCGGGTCGAGCGCGGCGCTGCCGAGTGTCGCGGCCTTCGCCGAGGCGACGGCGGACGAGGATGCGTTCGGCCCCAAGGGCGTCCTGCGCTACCTGCACCAATATCCGGTCTTCGAGGCGATCCTGGCCGATCCGACGCGCCCGCCCGACCTGTCGGACTTCCTCGCTCTCAGAGAGGCTTATCTCGACATCTTCAACCGGGTCATGGACGAGAATGGGCTCGACGGGCTCGTCTTCCCGCAGATGCGCGATGAACTGCCGCCCCTGCATGGCGGCCTTGCCATCAACGAGACCACGGTCTGCGAGATCAACATCGCCGGCCTGCCCGGCGTGACGCTGCCGGCCGGGGCCTATGCCAGCGGCTCGCCGTTCAACTTGATCTTCGTGGGACGGATGTGGAGCGAGGCCGACCTCCTCGGCTTCGCCTATGCCTACGAGGCGGCCACCGGCTACCGCAAGGCGCCGAGCCTGGTGAGGCCAAGCTGAGGACGGAGCGCGCGATCGAGCCCTCCTCCCCCCTTGTGGGGAGGAGTTGGAGGKGGGGGTGGTCGAGCGACCCTCAGCTTACGGAGGCTGGCGGAGCCACCCCCACTCCTAACCTCTCCCCACAAGGGGGAGAGGGACGCGCTCTGCCTGCAGACGTGGATGAGCGGATCCAGAAGCCCACAAGAGAGATTGGACCTCCCTCAGCCGAGGGTGACACCATCCGCCGTGGCGATCGTCCCGCCCTCGACGACCTCGAGATAGATCCCGAGGTCCACATGCCCGAAATGCTTTATGATGGCTTTCGGCAGGTTCGCGTCGCGCTCGGCGGTCTTCGGGTTGACGTTGACGGCGCCGCACCGCGGCGTGCGGGCGAGGCCGCGCAGGCGCACCGGGCCGATGCTCAGTTCGCGCCCCACCCAATCGAGCTCCTGCCACGGCTCCAGCCCGTCGAGATGGATGTTGGCGCGGAAGCGCAGGGGATCGAGCTCCTGCCCCGTCGCCTCGGACAGCGCCCGCACCGAGGCGAGGTTCACCACCGAGATCGCCCGCATCATCACCGGTGAGAGCACGCTGGCATCGGTGAACTTGTGGTTCTCACTCCGCACGAGTCGGGGTCGCCCGCGCGTCTCCTCGCCGAGGTAATCGGCGAAGAAATCCTCCGTCCCGACGCGTCCGGTCTCGGTGGAGAGGTCGGCGGCGAACACCTCCTCCCCGCCGCGCCGGATCGTCAGGCGATGGCTTTCGGGGTCGAGCCGCGTCGCGAGGGAAGCCAGCGCCGTGTTGTTGCGCAGCATCAGGAAGAAGCCCTTGTCCAGGGGCTCCGGCCTCGCAGGGTCGAACCGGGTGGTCCCCAGCGCCAGGGCGTATTCCCGGTCATGGGCGAGCCCGTCCTGCGGGGTGACGCTCAGGCGTGTCAGGGCCTCGGCCGACAGACCCTTGATCGGATAGCGGTAGAGGGCGTCGACGGCGGGCATGGCGGGTTCCTCGAAGATGTGCCCCCTCGATGCCGGGGGCGGGGGCGATGCGCCATACGCTGTTTTGCGCAGGGGATTCGGGTCCGGCATCGACGATGCGCCGGAAACGAAAAAGCCGGCTCCGCGCGAACGGAGCCGGCTCTCTGACGATGTCGAAGCCGCAGGCCCCCGAGAGCCTAGCCCGGCGCGAGGCCGAGCAGGGTGCCGAGGGGAACGACGAGGGTGAAGCCGCCGTAGAAGCCATCCTTGGCGCGGCGGGCGGTGTAGGGGTTCCAGTNAGCCCGGCGCGAGGCCGAGCAGGGTGCCGAGGGGAACGACGAGGGTGAAGCCGCCGTAGAAGCCATCCTTGGCGCGGCGGGCGGTGTAGGGGTTCCAGTACGAGTTCGGATTGACGACGTACTGCACCACCGGCTCGAGGATGACGCCCTTACCCAGGTCGAAATGGGCGTTGACCTCGAACACGAACTTGTCGCGCGAATAGGGTTCGCCGGTGCCGCCGGAGATGAAGTTCGCATCCGACAGGAAGGCGGCGTAGTTTTCGTTCAGCCGCTGCCAATTGGCCTTGATGCCGTAGGTGTCGTTCGGCCGGCTCTGGTCGGGAGCCTGCAGGAGCAGCCCGGCGAAGGAGTTGAAGCGGATCGGGATCGTCGGGTCGAAGGCGTAGCCGGTGCCGGTATAGGCCGAGATCGCGGTGGGATGCGGGTTGCTCGCATCGCTTCCGCCATCGGCCCGCCACAGGGTCTGCGTGCCCGTGAGGACGACGCCCGACGTGCCGGATTTCTGCAACGACGGCGTGCCCGGGTTGAGGCCCTTCGAGGTGCCGGCGATGGTCTTGAAGTTATCGTCGTGGTCGGCGGTGTTGTAGAAGCCGGTGAGCGAGACGCGGCCGGGATAGGCCTCCATCGTATAGTCGGTCTTGCGGCCGATCTCGGTCATCACGACGGCGCCGGCCAAGCGCTCGTAGCCGAAATCGTAGCCCGAGAGGACGTTGGTGCCGGGGTTCACGCTGAAGGCGCCGGCCTGGATGTAGGTGGTCGGCGAGATTTTGTAGGCGATGTTGGCGCCCCAGACGGCGAAGAGCGGCGAGGTGAAGCCGGCATTGAAGTAGAACATGTCCTGAAAACAGGAATTGATCGAGTTGCACGGCGGCAGGCCGTAATAACGGTCCGGATGCGTGCGGCCGACCTCGACCACGAGGCGGTCGTCGAGGAGCTTCTGCTGGTAGGTCAGCAGCGAGAGGCGGGTGCTGTTGGGCGTGTAGGGCGGCTGGTAGCCCACCGTGGTGTCGCCGATGTCACCGGCCATGTTGAGGTTGCGCACGAGGCCGAAGAACGTCTGGGTGAAGTTGATCGAGCCTCCGGCGATGCCGGCGAGCTTCTGCATGTCGGCCGTCATGCTGAGCACGAAATAGGCCGAGTTCGATTGCTCACCGGTCCGCAGGCCGGCGCTCGGATTGGCCTGATAGAAATCGTAGATGTTGACGTCGAAGGTGAGCCCGCGCGCCGCCATATCGGTGGCCCAGGGTGCGAGCGGCCCGACGCGCACCGGATCGGCGGGTTTCTCCGCCACTTCGCGGGTGGTGCG
>NZ_LMMP01000006.1 GCF_001422815.1 Methylobacterium sp. Leaf91
GCCTTCGTGGCCGCGCAGGACACCGGTCGAGAACGTCCAGGCCACCTGCAGCTGCTTAACGTTGCTGGCATTGATCTGGTCGAGCTTCGAATAGCGCGTATTGGCGTAATCGACCGTCTGCAGAACCTGCTGGGCCGGATCGGCCGAGCGCTTCAGGACGTCGTCGTTGGCGAAGGCGGGGGCCGAAGCCACCAGACCAGCGCCGAGTGCGAGAAGATGGACCGCTCTCATGCATTCCTCCGACAAGTCTTTGACACAACTGGAGAGCAGTTCGACCTGCTTCCGTTTGCGCGACCTGTTATTTGCGACAGGGATAGTTCACTTCGATAGAGTCTCCTAAGCGGTTGTTTCAGCGAAACTTTCGCCTCAACCACCGCCTGCTCTCCCGGTCGCCGCTACCCCTTTGCGGCGCCCCTCCGAACCGAAGCTTGAATGAACTCTAAGAAAAATCTCGGCGGCGTCAACTCGATTGAGCAAGCTTGAGCATGGTCTGCATCAAGTCCTGGTGAACGAATGTCTTCTCCAGCAGGCATTCCATGCACCTGCACAAGGAAATGCTGCGTTGCAAAATCGCCAAGTTCAAAGACAAAAGCATTTGTAAGACTCAGGCGCTTCTTATGCACTCCATGCATGAATTCGGTCTGGCATGCCAGATTCTCTCTGCCGACGCAGAGAACACTGGTGGAAACGACCGCTTCGTCCCACGAAAGGGCAAGTTCCACCACTCGGAATAGGCATTATTTTGCCTGCCTGCAAAATAGATCGAGTGCCCTCGGCATGTGCGGAAACATCGATTGGGCGCCATTTGATCGGACGCTGCGTTGTCTCGCCGCATGAGTACGTAGCGCGCCGCGCATGCGCCTTACGTCTTGTGCGCATGTGCATAATGTTGCGTCGGCGATATCTTGCGCTTCAGGCAGGACGGTAAACGCCGCTCAAGCGGCGATGACGCCCGGAAAGCGATTCGCCAAATCCTCTCGCATGGCCTCCGACCAGGCCCGGTCGCGTCTGTTGCGTGGCCGGTCGAGGGTCACGTCGGCGAGCAGGCTCGCTGGGCGCGCGGAGACGAGCAGGAGCCGGTCGGCGATCTCGATCGCCTCCGCGACGTTATGGGTGACCATGAGCACGCTCATCCCCTCGCGCCCCACCGTCTCCACCACGATCTCCCGAAGGGACGCGGCGGCCCTGTCATCCAGGGACACGAAGGGCTCGTCGAGCACCAGGATGCGGGGACGTAGGGCCAGGGCGCGGGCGAGGGCCACGCGACGCGCCATGCCTAGGGAGAGCTTTCCCGGATAGCGGCTGCGCCACGGCGTCAGCCCGAGGGATTCGAACAGGCCGTCGAGATCACGCCCCCGCTCCGGGCGGGGCAGGCCGAGGCGGACGTTCTGCTCGACGCTGCGCCAGGGGAGGAGGCGAGGCTCCTGGAAGACCATGGCGATCCCCGCCTCGCGCGGATCGGGAGTCACAGCGCCCTCGTATGCGTCGTCGAGGCCGAGCAGGATGCGCAGGGTGGTGGTCTTGCCCGCCCCGGAGGGGCCGATGAGGCAGGCGATCTCCGAGCGGCGGATGGTGAAGGAGAGGTCGCGCACCGCCTCCACCGGCTCCGGCCCACCGGCGCCGTAGACTTTGCGGAGGATGGAGACGGAGAGAGCGTCCGCCATCTCAGCGCCAGCGCCGGACATACGCTTCGAGGCGCTGGAGGATGAGGATGTCGATGGCGATCATGACACTCATGAAGACGACGCTGTAGCCGATGATGGCGGCCACGTTCAGGCTCTGAACGAAGTAGAAGTTGATGGCAAAACCGACGCCGTTCGGCCGCCCGAGCAGCTCGATCACCAGCACGATCTTCCAGGCTAGCGACAGGCCGGACCGGGCCGCGGCCACGACGAATGGCTGCAGTTGCGGCACCAGGACGTGGGCGATCCAGGTGCGGCGATCGAACCGGTAGGTCCGCGCCATTTCCTCGAGCCCCGGATCGAGGCCCCGCGCGCCCTCCCGCACGATCACCGCCACGTTGGGCAGCTTGTTGAGCACCACGGCCAGCACCGCGGCCCCTTCGTTGAGGCCGACCCAGATATAGGCCAGCACGGTGATGACGAGGGCGGGCGTGTTGAGCAGGATGAGGAGCGGTGTGTCGAGGGCGAGGTTCAAGCCCTTGAGGCGTCCGAGGGCGATCCCGAGGAGCACGCCGAGCCCCATGGCGATCATGAAGGAGACGCCCACCCGCGTGAGGGTGATGCCGACATTGCGCCAGAGGTCGCCGCTGGCCGATTCACTGACGATGAAATCGAGGATCGCGAGCGGTGCGGGCAGGAGCCGCGATCCCGCCAGGCTTGCCGCCACCTGCCAAGCCGCCAGCAGCAGCAGGACGGAGACGAGCCGGGTCGCCACCCCCATGGCGTTGGAGCCGGGCCGGATCAATGTCCGCCGTACCGATCGGAGAGGCCGCAGCGGCTCAACCGTTTCCGGCCCCGTCGAAATACAGGCCGGGGGGCAGGGTCGTCCCCGCCCCGACGAGGCGCTCGCCGCCGAGCTTGGACAGAACGCCGAACAGGCGCTCGCCGTCGCCGCGCTCGGTGGCGATGGGCCGGCGCGGAATGCCGGCGAGGAAGTCCCGCTTCAGGGCCTCGAAGGTCGGCTCGTCATCGGCCGACATCAGCGGCCGTACCACCTCCCAGGCGGACGGGTCGTTGGCGAGCATCTCCTTGGCGGTGCGCGAGGCGCGGGCGAAGCCGGCGATCGCCTCGGCCTTGCCCGAGACCGTGCTCCCTTCGAACAGGTAGCCGATGAGGGCGATGGAGCCGGTGGCGCCGAAGGCGCGCATGATGTCGTCGGAGCCGATAATGCGACGGAACCCCTTGGGCTCGAGCCGTGCGCAATAGGTCCAGTAGAGCAGGGCTGCGTCGAGTTCTCCCTGTTCCAGCTTCAGGGCCAGGAGGGGCGGCGCGCCATAGGCGATCTGCGCCTGAGATTCGAGGTCGATCCCGGCGGCATCCTTGGCCTGAGCCTTGAGCAGCAGCCAGTTCTTGTCGAGGGGGCCTCCGGCGATTCCGAGGCGTTTCCCGACGAGATCCTTGAGTCCTGCGATGGAACTGCCGGGCGGCACCATCAGCGATCCCTCGGTGGTGGAATAGGGGATGAAGCGCATCGCCCTGCCCTCGTTGCCGAGGCGGGCGGCCCAGAGCAGGTCCCCCACGATGGTGTCGACCTGACCGCCGAGAAAGGCGATGCGGGCGGCGTCGTTACCGGCGAGCTTGACCACGTCGAGGGTGAAGCCGTTGGCCGTGTCGAGGCCGCGCGCCTTGATGATGGCGGCCTCCCAGGACACGGTGCCGAAGGGCAGGCTGCCGACGCGCACGCTCGCCGATGCGGCCGCCACCGCACCGGCCATGGGCCAGAGCGCCGCCGTCGCGAGCAATCCGCGCCGTGACAGCATGAGCATCGTCTCCCTGGGACCGGATTTTGAAAGCCCGGATTTTGCCGTTCGACGGCCTCATCACTGAGACTGCCCGGCGGTTCTTATATTTAATAGGGTCTCACATCTCCGTCGTCCACCGACGCGCGCCATGGTCGAGTGGCCGCAGGTGACGAGCTCGGACGACCGGGGGCGAGAAATCCGAAAAACCCGAGCTCCGGAAAACTTGCCGGACTACGCTGCTCGGGGCAGGGTCCAGACTTGGAATGCCTCCGGTACCAATCACGACATCCAGTCGCTGGATGACATCCACCTCACCCAACAGGAATGCAGGCCATGGCCGGATCACGCGAAGACGTTATCGACGACGCCACCATCGCGGAGCGTTTGAGCACCGAGCTGCCCGCCTGGACCTACGAGGATGGCTGGATCCGGCGGACCTACAAGACAGCGAGCTGGAAGAGCACGCTGATGGTCATCAACACGGTGGGGCACCTCGCCGAGGCCGCCTGGCACCATCCGGATCTCACCGCTTCCTATGCCTGGGTCGAAGTGCGGCTGATGAACCATGCCGCCAAGGGCATCACCGACAAGGATTTTGCCCTGGCGAAGAAGATCGAGGAGGTCGTGGGCTGGCAGCCCGGAACGGAAGGCCAAGGCCTGGAGGGCACGCCCGGCGACGCGCGCTTCGCTTATATCAAGTACGACAAGTAGGGCTCACCGCGCCTCCTTCACTCTCCGGCACTCGGTCTTGAGATAGGCGGTCTTACCGATCTCCTCGTTGAGATCCGTACGGGAGATGATCTCCTGCCAGCCGTTGGTGCAGCCGAGTTCGTTGGAAACGCGGACCTTGCGCACCTCGCTCGCCTTGTCGTCCGAACAGGCCTCGATCGGGATCGCGTTGGCGCAGACGAGCACGACGGCGATGAAAGTGTTCATGACAGGCTCCGGTGCGAGGCGGGGCCGTGCCCCCTCGGCCCTCTACGTCGGACGAAGGGCTTCGGTTTCGCGTGAGCCCGCTCTCTCGAAGATGATCGGAGAGTCGAGGCCTGCCCCTCACCCCAGATCGACGAACCTCTCGGCCGAGTAAGTCGCCCCCTCCACCGGGTTGGCAACCCAACGGGTGCGGCCGACGCGCAGGTCGTGGCCGGAGTGGAAATGGCCGGAGACCCAGAGATCGGGCCGGCTCGCCTCGGGGAGATCGTCGAGAGCGGTGGTGGCGTAGAAGGCCGGCACCCACCAGGGCACGCCGGGCGTGGTCCGGAACGCGTCGGCCGCCAGTGGACTGGCCGGATGGTGGGTGACGACCACGGTGGGGCCGGGATGCGGCACGGCGAGGGCGGCGGTCAGCTCGGCCTTCTGGGCCAGATGCGCCGCCATGGCGTCGGCGGGCGACCAGACCGTGCCGTCACCCTTGCGGATCGAACCGCGAAACTCTCGCGAACCGGTCACCGGATCGGTCATCCGCGCCGCGGCGAAGGCGACGGGGTCCGCCGGGTGGTCGGCGACGGTCTCGTCGAGCCAGCGACCGGCCAGCGACCAGTCACTCCAGAGCGTAGTACCGACGAAGCGGATTCCATAGAGGACGACGCTGGCACCGTGGTTGAGGAGGCGGACCGGACCGCCCTCCCCCGACGTGTTGATCCGCGCCACCTCGGCCTCCAGGGCGGCGATCAGTTCGGGCGCGGTGCGCGGGTCACCCGTCGGCGCATAATGTTCGTGGTTGCCCGGCACGAGCACGATGGGACGGCCCTGCGCGATCTGTCGCAGGGCGGCGAGGCCGAGTTCGGGCCGGCCCTCGTAAAGATCGCCGGGACAGACCAGCACGTCGAACGCTTCTGCCGGCCGCGCGATCGTCTCCGGACGCCGGCGCTCGAGATGCAGGTCGGAGATCGGGAACAGGCGCATCTTTCAGAACCTCATCGTCTTGGCGATGCCGGGCATTAGCGCGGCCGGGCGGCGGGGCACGCTCTCACGCGACGGGATGCGCCGCGCGCCATTCGGCACGGGCGGCCTTGAGGATGTCCACGGCCGAATCCGCGTTGAGCACGGCGATGCCGGCCGCCACCACGAGATCGGGCCAGGGCGAGAGGGTGAGCGCCGTGACGAGGCCTGCGCCGATGATGGCGAGATTGGCAAAGGCATCGTTGCGGGCCGAGAGATAGGCTGCCCGGGTCAGGCTTCCACCGCCCTCGCGGTGACGCGCCAGCATCATGGCGCAGACGAGGTTCACGCCGAGGGCGCCGAGGCCGGCAAGGGTGAGCGGCAGCGGCGCGGGGGGCGCCATGTCGGAGACCTTCTCCCAGGCGGCATAGGCGGTGGCGAGTGCTGGCAGCAGCAGGATGCCGGCCAGCGCCATGCCGAGCCGCGCCCGGTTTCGCAGGCTCCAGCCGATCCCGGCGAAGATCAGCAGGTTGAGCGCCGCATCCTCCAGGAAATCCAGGCTGTCGGCGATGAGCGCGAGGGAGCCGATCGCCAAAGCCACGGCGATCTCGATGCTGAAATAGGCGATGTTCAGTCCCGCCACCCGCAGGACGACTGGGCGCAGGGTGGCGTGACCTGCCGGGGTGGATGCGTCGGTCATCGGCTCTCAGGATCGGCTCTCGAAAAAGTCTTTGCCTCTTGGACCGACCACGACAGGCCTGTCGAGCCGCGATTTTCGGCGTGCTTGCGCTGGATTTGCAGCAGCGCTTGTGCGACGCGACACGTCGGATGCGGGGCCAAGTCCCGTGAGTACGACGTGAGACGGGGGGAGACCGACCGATGATGCCAGAGCTGCGCGTCCTGTATTTCGAGGATCTCGAGGTCGGATTGTCCGAAACCTTGAACAAGGTCATCGCCTCCTCCGACGTGGTGGGCTTCGCCGAGATCACCGGCGATCGCAACCCGATCCACCTGTCCGAGCACTTCGCGGCCCGCACGCCTTTCGGCACCCGCATCGCCCACGGCCTGTATACGGCCGGGCTGATCTCGGCCGTGCTCGGCACCCGCCTGCCCGGCCCCGGCGCCATCTACATCAGCCAGACCCTGAACTTTCGCGCGCCGGTCCGCATCGGCGACACCGTCCAGGTGACGGTGGAAGTGGCTGAGCTCGTCCCCGAGCGCCGCCGCGCCCGGCTCAAATGCACCTGCTCGGTGGCGGGTGAAGTCGTCCTCGACGGAGAGGCCCTGGTGAAGGTCCCGACCAAGGAGGAGGCCGACCCGCTCGCCATCCGCATGGGCGGCCGCCCCGCGAACGCGTAGCGCGCATACCCCTCTTTCCGCATGCGGGAAGAGGGGCAGCTCCGGCCATGCGCATCATCTGCCAGGGCATAGGATGCGGCCAGCGGTGACACCCATCCCCATCGACGACCCCTCCGACCCCCGCATCGCGGCCTATGCCGCCATGCGGGAGCGCGACCTGATCGGCCGCGAGGGCCGCTTTATCGTGGAGGGGGAGGTGACCCTGCGGGTCCTGCTCTCGGGTGCCGCGCGTTTCCCGGCCGAATCACTGCTCCTCAGCCACGAGCGCTTGGCGCCCCTCTCCGATGCGCTCGCCGCCCTGTCCGCTTCGGTGCCGGTCTATACGGCCTCGAAGGCGGTGATGAGCGCCATCGCCGGCTTCCCGATCCACCGGGGCGTGATGGCGGTGGCCTCGTGCGGAGCGCCCCCACCTCTCGTCCTGCCTCCGTCCCCGGCGCCCGTCACGATGGTCGGGCTCGTCGGCTTGACCAACCATGACAATGTCGGCGGCCTGTTCCGCAACGCCGCCGCGTTTGGAGCCACCGGCATCCTTCTCGATTCCGCTACCTGCGACCCGCTCTATCGCAAGGCGATCCGTGTTTCGGCAGGCGCGGCGCTGATCGTGCCGTTCGCGCGGCTGGAGGCGGAGGCCATGCTGCACTTCGCGCAGGCCAACGACCTCGTCCCCCTGGCATTCAGCCCGCGCGGGGAAGCGGTGCTCGCGGACCTGCCGCCCTCGCCGCGCACGCTTCTGCTCCTCGGCACCGAGGGGCCGGGGTTGTCGCACGGCCTGATGGCGCGCGCCCAAACCGTGCGCATTCCCATGGCACCAGGATTCGACTCGCTGAACGTGGCGACAGCGGGAGCATTGGCGCTCCACCATCTGGCGATGCAGGCACGCGACAATCCGCACCCATTGTCCCGCTGGTGATGCCGGTCGAGATTAGGCGGCAAGCTAGGCCGGTGCGTCGGAGATTCCGGACGCCGCGACCTTGAGCTTGGAATGAATCTCGATACCCCTTACGGGAGGAACGATCCGCCGTAGGGGGCCTGTCGCCGAAGGAGTTCAACGCGTTGCTTCAGTCTCGGGATGGCATGCGGACCTTGTCCGGACGCCGCGTCATCATCGTCGGCGCCGGCCCCGGGGGATTGGCAACGGCGCTGCTCCTCGCACGAGCGGGCATCCACGTCACGGTGGTCGAGAAGGACCCTGCCGTCGGCGGCCGGACCAAGACGGTGGAGGCGCCCGGCGGCTACCGCTTCGATATCGGCCCGACCTTCTTCCTCTATCCACAGATCCTCGCCGACATCTTCGAGACATGCGGCGAGCGTCTCGAGGACCACGTCAAGCTGGAGCGGCTCGATCCGCAATATCACCTCGTGTTCGAGGGCAAGGATGCGGAGGGCAGGAACGGGGTCTCGGGCGAGATCCGTGCCACCGGTGACATGGAGCGCCTCGAGGCGGAAATCGCCCGCATCGCCCCGGACGACGCCAAGAACGTCCGCAAGTTCTTCGCCGACAACCGGGTGAAGCTGAAATTCTTCAAGCCCGTGCTGGAACAGGCCTTCCACACCCTGCGTGCCATGGCCTCGCCGGCCATGATCGCCGCTCTCCCCCACCTCCATCCCGGCCGCAGCGTCGACAAGGACCTGCAGCGCTACTTCAAGGACCCGCGGGTCCGCCTCGCCTTCGCGTTCCAGACCAAATATCTCGGGATGTCGCCGTTCCGTTGCCCGAGCCTGTTCACGATCCTGTCGTTCCTCGAATACGAACACGGGGTCTACCATCCCGTCGGCGGCTGCGGCGCGGTGTCGGAGGCGATGGCCGGGCTCGCCCGCCGCATGGGCGTGGACATCCGCCTCGACACTTCGGTCGACCGGGTGATCTTCGATGGCAAGAAGGCCACCGGGGTGGTCTGCGGGACAGAGACCCTGAAGGCCGACGCGGTGGTCATCAACGGCGATTTCGCCAAGGTCATCAAGGATTTGGTGCCGCAGACGCATCGCCCACGCTGGCGCGACGCCAAGATCGGCAAGGCCCGCCTCTCCTGCTCGACCTTCATGATGTATCTCGGGATCGAGGGAAAAGTGCCGGCGGCGCTGGGCCACCACACGATCTTCCTGTCGGAGGAATACGCCCGCAACATCCGGGAAATCACCGAGGGCACCCTGCCGATGCAGCCCTCCCTCTACGTCCAGCACGCGGGCTACACCGATGGCGGCATGGCGCCGGCCGGCCATACCAGCCTCTACGTCCTCGTGCCGGTGCCGAACCTGAAGTCGGGGATCGACTGGCCCTCCACCCGTGAGAGCTACCGCCGCCTCGTCCTCGACCGGTTGAAGCTGCTCGGCCTCGACGATATCGAGGATCGCATCCGCTACGAGCGTATCGTCGACCCGTCGCAATGGCGGGACGATTTCTTCGTGTATGAGGGCGCCACCTTCAACCTCGCCCACGACCTGATGCAGATGTTGTATTTCCGCCCTCACAACCGCTTCGGGCCAGGGCTCTACCTCGTGGGCGGCGGCACTCATCCGGGTTCGGGCCTGCCGGTGATCTACGAGGGCGCGCGCATCACCGCCCGTCTCCTCATCGAGGAGCTCTCAGCCGGGCGCGTCGGCGCGGAGGCCGCCGGCATCCCCACCACCCAGCCGCTCGCCACGTCGGGCGAAGCTTCGTGAGGCGTTTCTTCGCGACCGGCCTGGCGCTGGCCCTCGTCATGATCCTCGATCCCGCGCGGGCGGCTACCGTCGAGGTCGTGGTGGAGGGGATCGAGCCGGGGGCGGGGGCGGTCTACGTCGCTCTGTGCCAGGGCGGCCTGTCGGAGACCGAGTGTCGCAATGGGCAGGACGTTCCCGCCGACGGCAGGAGCCAGCGGGTGATCCTCACGGGGATCGAACCCGGCGCCTACGCGGTGGCGGCCTATCAGGATCTCAACGGCAATCGTCGCCTCGACCGGACGGGCCTTGGCCTTCCCCTCGAACCCTATGGCTTTTCCGGCGAGGCGGCGCGCGCGCGACCGGATTTCGCCCGTGCGCGCGTCGTCGTGCGCGAACCGGGTCTTGCCCTGCGGGTACGCCTCGTCCGCGCCCTGCCACCCCGCTGACCCCGCCACTCATGAATCCGGGACAGGAGCCCCTGGTCGTGGTTCGGGGCGCCGTCCTCGCCTATCGCGGGCATCGGGTCCTGCGGGGCGTCGATTGCCGGATCGAGGCCGGCGAGACCCTCGCCCTGCTCGGCCCGAACGGCGCCGGCAAGAGCTCGCTCATGCGCATCGTGGCCGGACGATTGCCGCCGGAGAGCGGCACCGTGCGGATCGCCGGTGCCGATCCGTTCCGTGAGCGCGAGGCACGGCGCGCCATCGGCTGGGTTCCTCAGGAAATCGCCCTCTATCCACGCCTCACCGTGGCGGAGAACCTTTCCGTCTTCGCGCAGCTCTCGGGGATCGGCCGGCGCGAGCGCAAGGCGGCGGTCCAGGCCGCCATCGATCTGGCCGATCTCGGCGAGGTGGCGCGGCGTCCGGTGGGCCACCTGTCCGGCGGCTACCAGCGCCGGGCCAATATCGCCGCGAGCCTGATGGCGCGGCCGCGCCTCGTCCTCCTCGACGAGCCGACCCAGGGAGTGGACCTGCACGCGCGCGCAGCGATTCATGCGGTGCTCGCGCGCCTGCGGGAGCAGGGCGCCGCGATCCTCATCGCCACCCATGATTTCGCCGAGGCCGAACGCCTCGCCGACCGGGTCGCCATCCTGGCTGACGGGCGGCTCATCCATGAAGGCCGGCTCGCCCTCCTCCTCGAACGCATCCGCGCGGAAGTGCCCGAGCACGAGGTGGCGCTCACCAATCCCGCCGGCCCGGACGCCGTGGCCGCTCTGCGCCGGGCGGGATTCACCCCTATCGATACCGGACTGACCTGGAGGGCGAGCCACAGGGCCGGGCTCGACGGGACCGCGCTCCTCGGCAGCCTGCGGGCGGAAGGCGTGCCGGTGGGGGAAATCCGCATCCGCGCACCGGGCCTGGACGCGATCTATCGCGAGGCCCTCGACCGGGCCGGGCCGGGCCGGGCCATGCCCCTCCACGCGGGACACGAGGCATGATCACCGCCGCCTTCCGGGTGATGCTGATCAGCCTGCGGCGCGACCGCGCCGCCCTGGTCATGGCCTTCGTCCTGCCGACCGTGATCTTCATGATCTTCGCGGCGATCTTCTCGGGCGCCATCGGCGACCGGATCCGCATCCATCTCGGTCTCGTCGACCTCGCCCGCACGGCGACCACCGAGCGGCTGATGACGGCCCTGGAGGCCGACACCTCCCTGCGCATCGAGCGTCTGAAGGTCACCGATCTCGCCGGTGCGACGAGCGCGGTCCGGCGCGGGGACGTGGACGCCGCCCTGGTCCTTCGGGGCGACCTCGACGCGCCCGTGGCCGGAGCCCCGCCCGAGGCCGCCCAGCCGGTGATCCTCATCGAGAACCCCGCCCGGGCCCTGGCCACGCCGATCGCGCTCGGCCAGTTGCAGCGCATCCTCAACGAGGCCCTGCCCGACGTGGTCCTCGCCCGGATCGTCGCCGACGTGGAACGGTCGGGCAAGATCGGGCCGGACGAACGCGCCTTCCTCAACTCGGCCTTTGCCGAGCAGCGCGCCCGCAAGGAGCCGTTCTCCTTCGCCTCCCTGGTGGAACGCCAGAGCACCGCCTCGGGCAGCACCAACGAGCGGGTGAGCTATTATGCCGGCGCCATCACCGCCGTATTCCTGCTGTTTGCGGCCATGCAGGGAGCGATGTCCCTGGTGGAGGAGCGGCAATCGGGCCTCGCCGACAGGCTCATGGCCGGGCCCGGAGGGCTCGCCGTGGTGGTGGTGGGGAAGTTCCTGTTCCTGGTGATCCAGGGCGTGGTCCAGGCCGGGCTGATCTTCGCCGCCGCCGCCCTGGTCTACGGGGTCGAGATCGGCCCGCACTGGCCGGCCTGGATCGTCACCTCGTTCCTCGTCTCGGCCATGGCGGCGGGGTTGGCGCTCGCCGCCTGCGCGGCGGCCAATACCCGCCAGCAGGCACATCTCGCCTCCACCTTCGGCGTTCTACTGCTCTCGGCGGTGGGCGGCAGCATGGTCCCACGCTTCCTGATGCCGCCCTGGCTGCAGCAGGTCGGCTGGCTCACCCCGAACGCCTGGGCGATCGAAGCCTATCAGACGGCGCTCGGCGAAGGCATGGCCGCGGCCATGCCGGCCTGGGGGGTGATGATCACCGTGGCGGCCTTGGGCCTGGTGGCCGCGGTGGGGTTGGTGGCGCGCCGGGTGGTGTGAGCCTGCGGGCGTCACCTCGAACCCGAAACTGGCCGCCTCGGACCTCCAATCCCCGCTCACGGCCCTGAAATGGGCGATAACTCCGGCGGCGCGACCGGTTAGCGCGTTGACCGTGCGGCGATCCGGTCTAGCTTCATCCGTGAGGCATGGCATCGGCCGGGCCCAGGGAGTGACGATGAACATGCGGGTCGGGTCTTCGGTCGCCGTGGTCGGCGCAGGGTTGGGCGGCCTCGCGGCGGCCTGCGTCAGCGCGGCGCGCGGCCACACGGTCACTCTCTACGACAAGAACGATTGGCTCGGCGGCAAGGCAGCGGTGCTGCACGAAGGCGGATTCCGCTTCGACATGGGCCCGACCATCCTCACGGTGCCGAAGGTGCTGGAGCGCATCTTCCAGGAGGCCGGCCGCAACATCCACGACTATCTCGACCTGCGCCGGCTCGATCCGCAATGGCGCTGCTTCTTCGACGACAACACCCATCTCGACCTCATGGCCGACGTGCCCACCATGGCCGCCGACATGGAGCGTTTCGCGCCCAATACCGGCGCCGGTGAGGGCTACAAGAAGTTCCTCGAAATCTCCGAGCACCTGCACGACGTCTCGAACAAGTTCTTCTTCTGGAAGCCGGTGGAAGATCTGTTCGACACGATCAACATCCGCGCCAACATGAATCCCGGCACCCTGCGGGACGTGCTTTCCCTCCGCATGGGCTCGTCGGTTGCCGGCACCATCCGGTCGAAGGTCAAGGATGCGCGCCTCGCGCAGATGCTCGACCATTTCGTGCAATATGTCGGCTCGTCCCCCTATGGCGCGCCGGCCGTGCTCTGCGCCATCGCCCACATGCAGACCGCCGAGGGCGTCTGGTACCCGATGGGCGGCACCCGCGCGGTGGCCGAGGCGCTGACGAAGCTCGCCTCCGAACTCGGTGCCACCCTGCGGCCGGGCGACGAAGTCACCGGGCTCGCCATCGAGAAGGGCACGGTGAAGGGCGTGAAGACCGCCGCCGGCATCACCCCGTTCGACGCGGTGATCTCCAATATGGATTCGGTGCGGACCTACCGCGAGCTCGTCGGCGGCGATGTCGGCAAGGCCTACGAGAAGAAGAGCTTCGAGCCGGCCTGCTCCGGCGTGGTGCTCTATCTCGGCCTGAACAAGCGCTACGAGCACCTGAACCACCACGATTTCGTCTTCTCCCGCGATCCGGAGGAGGAGTTCGACTACATCTACCGCAAGGGCGAGCCGGCTCCGGACCCGACCGCCTATCTCGCTGCCCCCTCCTCCACCGACCCGTCGGTGGCCCCCGAAGGCGGCGAGGCGCTCTACGTCCTCGTCCACACGCCCTATCTTCGGCCGCACCACGACTGGTCCAAGATGTTCCCGGCCTACCGCCAGGTCATCCTCGACAAGCTCAAGCGCACGGGCAACATGCCGGATCTCGAAGAGCGCATCGTCGTCGAGCGCCATCTGACGCCGCAGGACATCCACGAGCGCTACAAGGTGCTCAACGGGGCGATCTACGGCCTCGCTTCGCACGGCAAGTTCATGGGCGCGTTCAAGCCGGGCAACCGCTCGCGACAGGTGCGCGGCCTGTATCTCGCCGGTGGCGCGGCCCATCCCGGCCCCGGCATGCCCATGGTGATGATGTCGGGTTGGATCGCCGCCGACGCGCTCGATTCCGACGCTCGGCAGGGTGGGGCGGCCGGTAGCGAGGTACGGCAGAGCGCGTGAGGCCGCCGGCGTCCCCAGCCCGACCGGCTCCCCGTCATTCGCCGCTGATCTGGCGGTTCATGGTCGGGTATTTCGACCGCTTCCTGCGCCGGCACATGAACGCGCTCCGGCTCGCCCGCTGGGGCACGCCGGATTGTGCCGGTAATGCCGGCCCCATCGTCGTCGTCCTCAACCATCCGTCCTGGTGGGACGCGGCCGTGGTGATCCTCCTGGCCGGCCGCCTGTTTCCCGAGCGGACGAGCCACGCCCCGTTCGATGCGGCGGCGCTGGAGAAATACGCGGTCTTCGGGCGAATCGGCGCGTTTCCGGTGGATCTCGAGTCACTGCGTGGAGCGGCGCAGTTCCTTGCCCATTCCCGCGCGATCCTCGGCGCGCCCGGACAGATGCTCTGGATCACGGCGCAGGGACGCTTCGTCGATGTACGCGCCCGCCCGCTCGACCTGCGCGCGGGTGTGGCGAGACTCCCCGAGATCGCCCCGGACGCGCTGTTCGTGCCCCTGGCCCTGGACTACGCCTTCTGGGAAGAGCGAGGCGCTGAAGCCTTCGCGGCCTTCGGCACGCCGGTGCGGGGTGCCGACCTCCTCGCCCTGCCCCGGCCGGAGCGGCTGGCCCGGATGGAGGCCGACCTGACCGCCACCCTCGACCGGCTCTCCGCGGACGTCGTCGCCCGCGAGCCCGACCGCTTCACGACCCTGACCTCCGGCGGCAAGGGTATCGGCGGAATCTATGACGGCTGGCGCCGGATGCGGGCTATCCTCACCGGTCGCCGCTTCGACCCCGCCCATCGCCCCGAGGGAGACAGAGCCCCGTGACCCTCGTCCTGGCGCTCGTCGCCCTCGCCTTCGCCCTCCTCCCCGCCATCCTGGCCTGCGCGAACCTCGTCGCCCTGCGCACGCCGGAGCCGGAAGCGGCGCAGGACGGGCTGGTCTCGATCCTGATCCCCGCCCGCGACGAGGAAGGCACCATCGTCGACACGGTGCGGGCCGCCCTGGCGAGCACCGGCATCGCCGTGGAAGTGCTGGTGGGGGACGACCATTCCACCGATGGCACGGCGGGCCTCGTCCGCGCCCTGGCGCAGACCGATCCCCGGCTCCGGCTGGTCCCGGTTCCCGCCCTGCCCGAGGGCTGGACGGGGAAGAACCACGCCTGCGCCGCCCTCGCGGCCGAGGCGAAGGGCGCGCACCTCCTCTTCATCGACGCGGACGTCTCCCTCGCGCCCAGTGCCGCGGCGGGGCTCGTCGCCCATGCCCGCGCCTCCGGGGCCGCCCTGGTAAGCGCCGTGCCGCGTCAGATCATGCGCAGCCTGGGCGAGCGGCTCACCGTGCCGATGATCAATTTCCTCCTCGTCGGCTACCTCCCCGTGCCGATGATGCGCGCCTCGCTCCGTCCGGCACTCGGCGCCGCCTGCGGCCAGCTCGTCCTCATCGACCGCTCCGTCTACGGTGAGACCGGCGGCCACGGCGCCATCCGCGGACTCCTGCATGACGGCGTGTTCCTGCCCCGGATTCTGCGCCATGCCGGGCATCGGACCGACCTCGTGGCCGGGCACGCGCTCGCCACCTGCCGGATGTACCGGAACCTCGCCGAATCCTGGGCCGGCTTCTCGAAGAACGCCCATGAGGGCATGGCGACCCCCCGCGCCCTCCCCGTCTGGACGCTGCTCCTGCTCGCGGGTCATGTCTTGCCGCTGCTGCTCGTTCTCGCCGCCGCCTTCGGCCTCGCGACTCCGACGGCCGGGCTCGTCGCGCTCGCTGCCCTCGTCGTCTCGCTCGCCACCCGCGCGGCGATCACCCTCATCACCCACGAGCCGGCCGCGACCATCCTCCTCCACCCGCTCGGGGTGGTGGTGGCCCTGGCGATCCAGTGGAACGTGCTGCTGCACCCCAAGCGCGCCGGAGCGGCGGTGTGGAAGGGGCGGAGCTATCCGGTGAAGGGGACGAAGACGCCCCATTCCCAGCCGTAGGCGAGGCCGGGTTTTCAAGCGGTACCGTCGCCTGCCGGCTGTTCCCCGGCTGGCCGGCCGCGCACAGGATTTCTATCCCGGCGAGCACAAGGATCGGCCCGGCATCACGACGACGCGTCGGCTGAACCGGAGACCACCGGAGCGTGGAACGAAGTATACCAAGTGTTTGTTTTTTTTGACGTAAATATCAAAAAACTCTTGGTTTTATAATTTATGCAGATCGAATACTCGGATCTACGCGGCACGACATTGTCTACCCCGACAGGGATCCGATCATAGCCTGCCCGTGCCGGTCAAACAGCTCGGAATGCGATGGCTTCGATCTTCTGCCTTCCCGTCATCGTCGCAGCCAAGCCGGTGAAATTATTTTTCCAGACTGTGGTGGATGAAAAATCCTGCTCATCCGTGAGGCGTTTCGGAGCAAGATTTCGCGAATTCTGGATGAATCCCCTTCGGCTTATGCATTATGGTGCTTGCAAGCCAATCTGATATGCCAAATACTGAATACCAGCCAGCGACCTCTGATCTCGACGATCACTTGCCGCGGCCAAGGAAGCCGATGCGCTGGGGTGCCTCGACCACCAAGCCTTCAAGTATCCATGTCCATGATCAGGGAGAAAGCTCATGGCGACGTCCGTGACCGCGCCCATAGCGGTGCAACCTTCAAAGCGGTGGCTCCAACTTATTCTCGGCGTTGCCTGTATGGTCGCCGCGGCGAACATCCAGTACGCCTGGACTCTGTTCGTCCCGGAAATTCAGAAGACGTTCGGCTGGGACCGCGCCGCGATCCAGGTCGCGTTCACGATCTTCGTCGTGGTGCAGACATGGCTGACCCCGATTGAAGGCTATTTCATCGACAAGTACGGCCCGAGCCGGGTCGTGATGTTCGGTGGTCTGATGACCGGCCTCGCCTGGGTCATCAACTCCTACGCCACCTCGCTCACCGGCTTCTATCTCGGCTCCGTGGCGGGCGGTATCGGTGTGGGCTGTGTCTACGCCACCTGCATCAACAACGCCCTGAAATGGTTCCCGGACAAGCGCGGCCTCGCGGTCGGCCTGACGGCGGGCGGCTACGGCGCCGGCTCGGCCCTCACCATCCTGCCGATCGCCAGCATGATCTCGCACGGCAGCTACGCCCAGGCCTTCTTCATCTTCGGCCTGATCCAGGGCGCGGTCATCATGCTGGCCGCCATCGGCCTGCGCTCCCCGGCCAAGGACCAGGTCATCTTCTCGACCAAGGTCCTGCAGACCCGGCGCGACTACACCCTCGGGGAAGCCCTGCGCACGCCGGTCTTCTACGTGATGCTGCTCATGTTCACCTGCACGGTCACCGGCGGCCTGATGGCCGTGGCCCAGCTCGGCGTCATCGCGCAGGATCTCGGCGTGAAGGAGTTCCAGGTCAACCTGTACTTCTTCGCCATGGCGGCCCTGCCCTTCGCACTGATGCTCGACCGGATCATGAACGGCATCTCGCGGCCGCTCTTCGGCTACATCTCCGACCGGATCGGGCGTGAGAAGACGATGTTCATCGCCTTCACCATGGAGGGCATCGGCATCGTCGCCCTGGGTTACTTCGGCTCGAACCCCTGGGCCTTCGTGATCCTGTCGGGCATCGTGTTCCTGGCCTGGGGCGAGGTCTACTCGCTGTTCAGCGCCACGGCCGCCGACACGTTCGGCTCCAAGCATATCGGCAAGATCTACGGCGTGCTCTACTGCGCCAAGGGTTTCGCCGCCCTGTTCGTCCCGGTGGGCAACCTGCTGATGCAGGCCACCGGCACCTGGGCAACGGTGCTGTACACCGTGGCGGTCATGGATCTCTTCGCCGCCTTCCTGGCCGTGGCCGTCCTCCGGCCGATGCTCAAGCGCCACCACGTCGCCAACGGCTCGGTCACTCCGGCGGGCGCCCTGGCCCACGCCTGATCCCCGGCTCGTCCCGCCCGACCGGCGGGGCGAGCCCGGCACGACCGAAGGAGCCGATGACCGGCTCCTTCAGCGACCGGCCCCGATGGCGCCCCTCCGAGGAGCGCCATCTCCGGCCCGGCACACGGTGCGCCATCCTGTCCGCCGCCCCCGTGCTGCCCCATGCGCCGTCATGTCCAACTCTGCTCGGCTATCGCCGGAGTGCCCGAGATGAACATCGCCGCCATCCTCGCCCTGCAGAGCATTCCGTTCGCGGCCCTGGTGCTCGCCACGGCCGGTGCCAACCGCGACCTCTTCGCGGTGCTGTATGTAGCGGCCTTAGGCCTGACCTTATCGATCATCATCTTCGGCGACGGCTATCATGCACTTCCGCTGATGCCCGGCGTGTCCGGCGGCAACCATCGCTGAGACGCCCTCAGCCAGGTTACAGGCACCGGAACGGCGCCCCCCGTCCCAATCCCGACACTCACGCCCCCTTCCGATGACCGGCTGGCCCCTCGTGCGACCGCAGAGTGGACTTCATCCGCAGATCCGCGTCCGGAACATAACCGTCATACGGAATGTGATATACCAAACACCATTGTGCGGTGCGATATAGGCTTCATTGCAGCTGCAAGAGAGGCTCCTTTCATGATCGCTCTGTTCATCCTCGGCCTCGCCGCCGTCGCCGTCGGCCCTGCTTTGGCGCTGCTCACGGACCGCCCCGAATCGGCTGAGCCGGTCTCCAACACGACGTCGGCCGGCATGTTCGTCGCCATCAACGACAACGCCCAGGCCTCCTACCGTCTGGCCGCCTGAGCCGACGCCGATCGATCGGCACCCGTCCAGTACCGTTTCCCCTCGCCAGGCTGAGCCGAGGCGGGGTTTTTCCAAGCCCGGCGGGATGGTGACCGCACGCGCCTCAACCGCTGGTCTCGCTCAGGATCCACGCCGCAGTGCCGGCATCCGCCCCGCTCGTCGCCAGATGCAGGATGATCGGCGTCTCGTACGGGTGGCGCTGTTTCAGCGCAGTCGCGAGGTCGTCTGCGAGGCCCTCCCGGGTCTTGAGGATGGCGACGACCTCGTCGCCCCGCTCCACCGCGCCCTTCCAGGCATAGACCGACCGCATTCCCGGCAGGACGTTGACGCAGGCGGCGAGCCGCGCGCGCACCAGTTCCTCACCGATGGCGAGCGCCGTCTCGGCATCGGGAAAGGTGGTGTAGACGAGAAGCGGACGCTCCATGCTATGGGTCTCCCGGTCTGCGGCCTGTTCCGAGGGGAATGAGGCGCGCGGTCGAGCCCGGCGTCAACACGAGCGGACGATCACCCATGGCGCGGCGCTTCCAGAGGATCGCCTTCATCGCGAGCCCCACCGCCGATGCGCGCGGTGCGGCGGATACGCTGATGCGGCGCTACGACAGCGTCGCCCCCGAAGAAGCCGACGTGATCGTGGCGCTCGGCGGCGACGGGCTGATGCTGCAGGCGCTGCACCGCTTCATGCTGGCCGGCATACCGATCTACGGCATGAACCGCGGCACCGTGGGCTTCCTGATGAACGAGTACCGTGAGGACAACCTCCTCGAACGGCTGGAGAGCACCAAGCGCAGCACCATCCACCCGCTCATGATGGAGGCGGTGGACGTGGAAGGGCGCCGACACACGGCGCGCGCCATCAACGAAGTCTACATGCTGCGCCAGACGCACCAGACCGCCAAGCTCAAGATCTCGGTGGACGGACATGTGCGCCTGCCCGAGCTCATCGCCGATGGCGTGCTCTGCGCGACGCCCGCCGGCTCCACCGCCTACAACCTCTCGGTGGGCGGCCCGATCCTGCCCCTGAATTCGCGGCTTCTGGCGCTGACCCCGATCTCGGCCTTCCGCCCCCGGCGCTGGCACGGAGCCCTGCTACCGGATCACGCCCGCATCCATGTGGAAGTGCTCGACGCGGCGCATCGCCCGGTGGCGGCGGTGGCCGACCACACCGAATTCCGCCGGGTCTGCACCGTGGAGACCTGGCTCGACCTCAAGACCGACCTTACCCTCCTCCACGATCCCGGCCACAGCCTGGACGAGCGGATTCTTCGCGAACAGTTCGGCTGATACGCCGGCGGCATATACAGGAACGCCCGCAAGAGCTCGGGGACGGGACACGGCCTTTTCTGCCGCGATCGGTGCGTCTCGCGTGAGCGTACCTGTCACGACCAGCAGCTTTTCCGGTCGCCTGGAATGTCAGCGGCTCATCTCATCATCAGCCGCAAGAACAACCGCTCGCAAATCTCCGTATCACATACGTTTTCTCGTTCATGCCGATCGGTTGGGATCCGCCCGCTTCGCCCGGTAGGCGCCAATCGTACTGCCCACCGACGCCGTCATGATGCAGGCGATGGCCGCTCCCTGCAGGGACGTGAGACGCTCCCCGAGGATGAGGTAACCGGCGAGCGCGCCGCAGACCGGCTCGAGACTGAGCAGGATGCCGAAGGTCTGGCGCGGCAGGCCCCGCAGCGCCACCATCTCCAGGGAATACGGGATCGCGCTCGACAGGATCGCCACGGCGAGTCCGGCCACGACGATGGAGGGCGAAAGCAGCGCCGTACCCGCGCCGGCAATGCCGAAGGGCAGGATGACCAGGGCCGCCACGCTCATGCCGAGGGCGACCGCCTGCCCGCCGGGCAGGTGCCCCGCCCTCTGGCCGACGAGGATGTAGAGCGCCCAGCACAGGGCGGCGCCCAGCGCAAAGGCGACGCCGAGGGGATCGAGGCCGGCGCTCGCCCGATCCAGGGGCAGCAACAGGCACAGGCCGAGCAGAGCAAGCGCCACCCAGACCAGATCGACGGCGCGCCGTGACGAGGCCACCGCCACCGTGAGAGGCCCGACGAACTCGATGGCGATGGCGAGCCCCAGCGGGATCGTCCGCAGGGAGAGGTAGAACAGCAGGTTCATGCAGCCGAGCACGAACCCGTAGAGCACCACCACACCGGCATCGCGACGGCTGAGCGACCGGCGCCAGGGCCGCCATACGGCGAGCAGCAGCACCGCCGCCAGGGTTACGCGGTAGGCCGAGGTGCCCTCTGCGCCGATGACCGGGAACAGCTGTTTGGCGAAGGAGGTGCCGATCACGAGGGAGAGGATCGAGCCCACCAGGGCAGCCACGGGGGCGAGGCCGGAAAGAAGGGCTCTGGTGTCGGTGCCTGTCATGCCGCCCTCATAGCCGGATGAGGGCGAAGGAGCGACGGCCGGTGAAGGCCGGTCGCACCCCGTCAGGTCAGGCTGCCAGACGCATTCGGTCGCGGTCGGCGCGGTAGCTGGCGATCAGGGCGCCGGGAATCGCATCCAGGATCGCATCGGCCTCGTGGGTCGGCGATACGCCGATTTCGATCCGCACGGCGTCGGGTACGATGTCGAATTCCGGCTGGGACACGACGATGGAAGGCACGTCGATCGTCACGAGGTCGTGGCCAGTCAGATCGATCGGCGCGGCGGCGAGCGGGCGGACCTGCGCCCTCGCCTCGCGCACACTCGCCCTGAGCCCGTCGGACAGGGCATCGAGCACGGATTCCATCGCCTGCCCCTGCTCGATGGTGACGGCGTCGATGCGGACGGGCTGGAGAACCAGCGGCACGGGTTGGGCCGGCCGGGGAGAGACGAGCTGCTGCGCCAGGCGCCATTCGGCGTCGAGGATCTGCATCCGTGTCCGGGTCTCCCGGCTCTCCTTCTCTTCCATGGCCTTGGCAGTGACGCGAACCTCCTCGCGGGCGGCCTCGGCTTCGTAGCGGGCGAGAAGAGCCATGACGCTCTGCGTCTCCGCAAGCGGCATGGTCTCGCAGGCGGTGAGCGCGCGCTCGATCATCCGGCGCGACAGGGTGGCATTGCCGGGCTTGGCTTGGCTGGTTTTGGCTTGGCCCGGCTCGGCCTGGAAACCGGCCTCGCGCCAGGCCGAGAGCGCGGCGGCGAAGGCGGGCAGCAGGACGGGCGGCAATCCGGCGCGGCGGTGGAGGGCGGCGAAACCCGAGGCGGAAGGGTCGTGCATCAGCCCAGCCACGCGGTCGGCCTTCAGGCCGGTGAGGTCGGACAGCGCCGCCTCCGCGAAGGCCATGCGGCCCGACAGGATCGCCCGCAGGATCAGGCCGGCATTGAGCTGTCCCCGGATGCGGAGATGGCTCACGAGGCGCGCGAGATCCGCCCCGTCGGCACCGGCGCTCACCTCCAGGGTGCTGCGCTCCAGGGCCTCGCGGCTCGCCCGCTCCCCACGAGCAGGGGTGAGCCAGCCCGAGGCGATGGCGAAGGCCGAGAGCGATGCCGCCACACGGGCGGTGACGGCCTGCCGCACTTCGAGGGGCAGGTCGGCCCGTAGCGTCAGGGCGTTCCTGAGGCCGGCATCGTCGCCGTGCCGCTCCACCATGCGCAGCAGACTGCCGGTGGTGATGCGGGCGCTGCGGTTGCGCACCAGGGTGGTGAGCGAAGGGACGCCGCCGATCTCGGCCATGGCGCCGGCCACCGCGTGGGAGAGGCCGAGCCGGCCGGCGATGGCGGTGCGGGTGGTCTCGCAGCCGACGGCGATGCCGTCGACGAGATCCGCATCGGTCAGGACGGACGAGCGCCGCAGCACAAGGGCGGCGATGTCGGGATGGTCGCCCGCCAAAGCCACGACCAGCGAGCGGGGTGCAGTCGCGCAACCGGCGCAGGCTTGCGCCAGGGCCCGACGCACGGCGAGGGCCGGGTCGTCGAGAAGCGCCAGGATCGCCGATTGCGCGTCGCGCGCCGCCCCGGCATCGAGCCCGCCATAGAGATAGGCCCGGGTCAGCGCCGCCGCGGCCTCCGCGCGACGGTCGATGGAAGCGTCACGGGTCCAGGACAGGAATTGGCGGATGATCATTGACCGCTCCGGGTCGCGAAGAGTGAGAGATCGAGAGGTTTGGAGGCGAAGTGTCCGGCCGACCGGGCGGCGGCCGTGAACTCGGCGGGTCGGCGCGGGGGCAGCGGTGCGCCGACGAGGGCGGTGGCCGTGGCGGCGGTGGGCGAGGCCGTCGCCACGACCTTCGCCGGCTCCGCGGGGATTGCGGCCGTCACGGAGGCCGTCTCTCCCGTCCCGTCCGAGCGCGGGAAATAGGTCGGCGCGCTGCGCACCGGCTCCGGCGATGGTGACGTGGCCCTGCCCTGCCAGAGGCGGGCGACCCCCTCGGACATCGCCCCCTGGCGCTTGTCGGTCTGGAACAGGGCCCGCAATCCGCCGCCATCGATGGCCGCATAGGCGGAGACGGGATCGGTGGTGGAGGCCGGCTCGACAGCTGCACCCGTCAGGGCCGTGGGGGCGGGCCGCGACGCGGATTGGCTGGCGGACAGGAGCGCGTAGAGTTCGGCGGCGCCGCGGGGCCGGCCGGTCTTGTCGTAGAACAGGCTCCGGTTGGCGGCGGCCGCCTCCGGCATGTCGAGGGCGGCGGCGCGCGCCGGACTCGCCTGGGCGGTGCCGATCAGCGTCGCCGCCCCCCGTGCGCCGAGAACATGGGCGGCGTAGAGATCGCCGCCGGTCGGCTCGCGCCCGAGGGCGGCGGTGAGCGCCTCGCCGTTGCGCTGGGTCAGGGCGCCCGCCATGGTGGCGGCCACCGCAGGGTCACGGCGCAGATCCAGGATGGTCTGGCGAGTGGTGGCGTCCTCGACCGCATAGGTGCCGTTGGGCCGGGCGGTGATGGCGTCGGCATAGGCCGAGAGGCCGAGCTTTGGCCCCGCATTCTTCATCGTCCCGAGCCAGGTCTGTTCGATGAATTGGAACAGCCCGGTGGCCGAGGACGTGGCGGCCTTGGCCGACGGGTCGAGGGAGGATTCGCGCTTGGCCGTGGCGAGAAGGTAGTCGAATTCGGTGCCGGTGCTGCGCGCGCCGCTGCGGATCGCATCGACCACGCCCGCCGAAGCCGATCCGGCGGCCGTTCCCGTGGTCGCCCCGTTCCGTGTGCCCGCGTCCCGGCCGAGGCCGGTCTCGCGAGTGCTGGCGGGGGGCGTCGTGAAGAGGAACATGACCGTCCGGCTGCAGGCGGACCTGACGATGTCGGCCTAAGCCTTAATCTGTTCCGGTTATGGTAAATAAAGGTTAAAGGAACCGCCACTCGCGCCGTCCCGAACCTGTATAAGTTTCAGGACGATACGGGTTCCGCCAACCCGCGCCGCCCCCGGCGCAGGGCCACCAGCATCGCGAGGCCGGCAGCGGCCATGGCAGCCCCGGCGAGGGGGACGGCCGGATAGCCGAGGCCCGCATCGATCACGCCTCCGCCGAGGGCGGCACCGATGGCGTTGCCGAGGTTGAATGCGCCGACATTCATGGCCGAGGCGAGGTTGGGCGCGTCCTGTGCCCTCTCCATCACCCGCATCTGCAGCGGCGGCACCAGGGCGAAGCTGGCGACGCCCCAGAGGAAGATCAGGATGGCGGCCGGGATCTCCCAGCGCATGCCCCAGGCGAAAAGGACCAACACTGCCACCAAGCCGGCCAGGGAGGCCACGAGTGTGCCGTCCACCGAGCGGTCGGCGAAGCGCCCGCCGGCCCAGTTGCCCACGGTGAGGCCGATTCCGTAGAGCACCAGCATCGCCGTCACGAACGGCGTCGCGGCTCCCGTCTCGATCCGCAGGATCGGCACGATGTAGGTGAACACCGTGAACATCGCGCTCGCACCGAGCACGGTGAGGGCGAGGGCAGCGAGCACCGGCCCCCGCATCAGGACGCGGAGTTCGGCCCGCATGTCGCCACCGGCCTCGGCCTCGAGAGGCGGCAGAGCCAGGCGCAGCGACAGCATGGCCACGGCCCCCACCGCGGCGATACCCCAGAAAGCCGCGCGCCAGCCCAGCATCTCCCCGACCCAGGCCGCCAGCGGCACGCCGCCGATGGTGGCGATGGTGAGCCCCGAGAACATCGCGGCGACGGCAGCGGCGCGGCGCTCGGGCGGCACGATGCCCGCCGCCACCACCGCCCCGACCCCGAAGAACGCGCCATGGTTCAGGGACGTGACGAGGCGGGCGACGATCAACATCGTATAGCTGTCGGCCACCGCCGAGAGGAGGTTGCCGAGGGTGAAGATGCCCATCAATCCGACGAGCAGGCGGCGGCGCTGCATTCGGGCGAAGGCCAACGTCATCAACGGTGCGCCGATGAGCACGCCCATCGCATAAGCGCTGACGACGAGACCCGCCGCCGGGATCGAGACCTGCAGGTCGTTCGCTATCAGCGGCAGCATGCCCATCGGCGTGAATTCGGTGACGCCGATGCCGAAGGCACCGGCCGACAGCGCCAGCAGGGGAAGGTTGAGTCTCATGATTCGTACTTTCCGTCTGTTCCGGAACAGCACATGGCGGATACCACCTCTCCCTGGTAGTATCGTGCTGGGACCAACATCCGTGCGCCGGAGGCATCAATGCTGCGCGACAAGGTCGACCGGGCCGGAGACATGGCGGTCTTCCTCGCCGTAGCTCAGGAGGGTAGCCTGTCGGCGGCCGCGCGCCGGTTCGGCCTCACCCCCTCGGCCGTGAGCCGGGTGGTGGCACGCATCGAATCCCGGCTCGGCGTCCGGCTCCTCGTGCGTACCACGCGCTCCCTGCACCTCACCGCCGAGGGCGAGACCTATGCCCGGGCGGCGCGGCGGATCCTCGCCGATCTCGACGAGACCGAAGCACAGATCGCCGACCAGGGCTGCCCGCGCGGCCGGGTCCGCGTCAGCGCTTCGATGGCCCATGGCAGGCGTGTGGTGGTTCCCCTCATCGGCGATTTCGTCGCCCGCCATCCGGGGATCGTGGTGGAGATCGACCTCAGCGACGAGATCGCCGATGTGAGCGGCGGGCGGACCGATCTCGCGATCCGGTTCGGGCCGCTGGCCGACAGCCCCCTTACCGCCCGGCGCCTCGGCGAGACCGGGCGAATGGTCGTGGCCTCACCCGCCTATCTCGCCCGGGCCGGCACGCCACGGGTTCCGGGGGATCTAGCCGGCCATAATTGCCTCGACTTCAACTTTCGCCGGATCGAGCCGGGCTGGCCGTTCCGCGAAGACGGGCGCGACCACCTCCTGGCGGTGCGCGGCAACATCGCGGCGAATAACGGCGAGACCCTGGTGCAGCTCGCCCTGCAGGGCATCGGCATCACCCGTGTCGGCACCTTCCATATTTCGGAGGATCTTGCGGTGGGCCGCCTCGTGCCGCTTCTGGAGGCATACAATCCTCAGGATCGCGAGGCGATCCATGCGGTGTTCGTTGGCGGCCCGGCCATGCCCGCCCGCATCCGGGTCCTGGTGGATTTCCTCGCCGAGCGCATGGGCCGCAGCCAGGGACCGGTTTCATGAAGGTGATCGGCAGCGATCGGACGTCCCGCGCCGGAATACGGGAGAGGCCGTCATGCGCGCATTCCTGATCGTTCCTGGGGATTCAGGGGCCATCGCGACGGCGATAGCGAGCGGCGCGCATGCGCTGATCGTGGATGTCACCGGTCTCTCATCGCCGGATTACTTCCTCGATCGCAAGCAGAGCGGACCGCTGATCTACCTACGCTCGGGCGAACTGGAACGCGATCTCTCGGCGATGATGGCCGTGGCACCGGACGGCATCGTGCTGTCCCGCTGCGAAGGCGTCCGCGACGTCATGCGCCTCGGTGCGCAGCTCGCCGTCGAGGAAGCGATACATGGGTTGGCCGACGGGTCGACGCAGATCCTGCCTCTCATCGAGACGGCGCGAGGCGCCCTGGCCTCGCATACCCTCGCGGATTCGAGTGGGCGTCTCGCCGGCATCGCCTGGGACGCCGACGCCATCAGGGCCGAGATCGGGGCGCTCACCACCCGTGATCGCGGCGGCGCGCTGAGACACCCCCTCGCTCAGGTCCGCTCCCTCATTCGTCTCGCCGCCACCGCAGCGAGGGTTGCCGCGATCGACGCGGCATGCCCGCCAGGGGGCGACTTCGCAGACGAGGTCGATGCTGCGTGGAGCGATGGATTCGAAGCGAAACTCGTTCTCGAACCGGATCAGGCTGGATTCGTCACGACTTTCGACGGTCGCTTCCCGGCACCGTCCACGGATGGCTGACGGTGCCGGGAAGGAGGCGCTTCATTGTTCGAGAGCGTCGGGGCCAGCCTATTCGGCGGCTTCGCCGTCCTCATCCGCCGGCAGGGTCCGAGCGGTCGGATCACGCTGCGCTTCGGGCGAGACGATGTTGTGGCTGACGGGGACGGCCGTTACGTCGGGGGTGGAGCGTGAGCCCGTATCCGCCAGCATCATCGAAGCGCCCACCGAGATCAGACCGGCGAGGGAGCGGATGTCGTCCGGCTGGCGCGGGCTTCGGGAGATGACTTCGGCCTCGCGCTGAAGGCGCAGGTTGCAGGCCTTGCTGGGCAGCCCGCCATCCGGCGTGCAGGCGTCGTGCCGGGCACAGGCCGCATCGAGGGCGTCGATGGGCGGGAGGGGGGCATTGTTGCCGGGCCCGCAGTAATTGCCATGGATCAGCATGGTCGGCGGCCGGGTCGTCGTTTGCGCCAGAGCCGGCGTCGCGAGAGTAGCGGCCAGCAGAAGCGGTGCGGTGAACTTGAGGAACATGATATGACTACCTGTGCGAGCGCCCCCTCAGGCGTTTCGCGGAAAGGAGTCGCCGAACGACGGCTCGGCCCATTAAGGCTTTGCCCCTCATCTTGGTTCCCACTTTGACACGAAGCAGACCCCGGCCACTCTCGTCATGGCTCAGCTTGCGCCGTTGGTGAGAGACTGGCCGAACCGAGGCTACTGACCTGCTCCGGGCGGACGCTTCAACTCGAAACGCGCGTCGTCGGTAACACTGAAATAATCGAAATATCCTCCCCGCATGAGAGGATGCATGGCGCCGGTATCGACCCGGCCGTCCTTGATGAAGGCATCGTCGACATAGATCGACACAACCTGCCCGATCACCAGGAAGTGGTTGGCTTCGCTGCCGTCGAGAGGTGTCAGGGGCACGGTCTGGAGCCACCGGCATTCCAAGGCGGCGGGGGACTCGGCGACCCGTGGCGGACGCACCTTGCGCGATGGCACCGGAGTCAGCCCGGCCGCCACGAACTCGCTGTCGCCCCGGGCGAGGGGGGCCGAGGTGGCATTCATGGCGTCGCGCAGATCGTAGGTGGCGAAGTTGCAGACGAACTCCCCGCCCTCCTCCGCGAAGGTCATCGCATCCTTTCGGCCTGAGGACGAGAACATCACCATATCGGGGCCGGTGGCGACGGCGTTGAAGTAGGAATAGGGGGAGAGATTGACGTGGCCCTGCTTGTTCATCGCGCTGATCCAGCCGATGGGGCGGGGGGCGACCAGGGCCTTCAGCGGGTTGTGCGGCAGGGTGCGGTTCTCGGAATCGTAATGCATGGCGCGGCTCAGATCCGGGTGACGATGTCGGCCAGGGCCGGTCTCGGGCGATCGCCCGGAACCTCGCGGGCACGGCCGAGATGGATGAAGCCCGCGAGTTTCTCGCGCGGATCGAGGCCGAGGACGTCGAGAATGCGGCGGTCATAGGCGAACCACTCGGTCAGCCAGGCAGTGGCGAAGCCCGCGGCATTGGCCGCGACGACGAGGTTCATGCACACGGCACCGGCCGACAGCACCTGCTCCCATTCCGGGATCTTCACATGGGGGGCGGCGCTGGAGACGACCGCGACCACGAGGGGGGCGTGGGCGAGGCGGTGGCGCTCCAGATCGAGGCGCTTCGGATCGGCCTCCGGGTGGTCCGCCGCATAGGCGTCCGCGATGGTCTCACCCACGCGCAGGCGGGCATCGCCCTCGATCACCAGGAAGCGCCAGGGGCTGAGCTTGCCGTGGTCCGGTACGCGGGACGCGATGGTGAGAATCGCATCGAGCTCCTCGGTGTTCGGACCCGGGCCCTCGAGATTGACCGGCGGAACCGAACGGCGGACGCGAAGGAGGTCGATCGTGTCGTTCCGCGGAATGTCGGATATGGTGTCCATGGAACCTGTTCGGCGCGAATGAGGGACGTGGGGGCACCGCCGGGCGGCTGGTCTGAGGCGAGCCGCTTCGGCGATCGATAGGAAGCTTCGGCCTTGGAGCCGCCACGGTCCGGATACAAAGCGGGATGTCGCATTCGGCACGGTGACGGTCGACAAGCGAAAACATGCCGTGCGGTCCGCAGCTTGGCAATCGCCGACATGCATGGCGGCCCCGTGCATGGTGGCGCCGTGAAGGAGATAGCGGATGGGACCGGTAATGCGCGCGCTCGCGGTGACGGGAGCCATGGCGATGGCGGCGTTTCCGACGCAGGCGCAGGAGCGCGACCCGTTCGGCGGTCGCAACGGTCCAGCCCTGCCCTCCCCCTCGATCACGGGACCGCAATTGCCGAGCCCAACTGTCGAGGGCGAGGCACCGCTCGCCCTCACCGCCCTGTTCGCGGGCAGCAACCAGCCTGTACGGTCCGGCCTCGCCTGGCGCATCTACGAGGACCGGTCCGATGGGGTGCGGCCGAACATCGTCGCGCGGTCCGAGGCGGCGGATCCGAGCTTCACCCTGGCACCCGGCACCTACGTCGCCACCGTCACCTACGGCTTCGCCAGCGCCTCGAAGCGCATCACCATGGCGGGCGCGGCACTCAGCGACCGCCTGACGATCACCGCGGGGGCGCTCAAGCTCTCTGGTGCCATCGGTGACATGAAGATCGCCCCCGCCGAACTCGCCTTTTCGGTCTTCGTGCCCATCGGCACCAATTCGGAAGGGCGCCTCGTGCGCAGCGGCGTCAAGGCGGGCGAGTTGATCCGCCTGCCGGAGGGGACCTACCACGTGGTCTCGAACTATGGGGAATCGAACGCGATCCAGCGCGCCGACCTCAAGGTGGAGAACGGCAAGGTCACCGACGCCACCCTCAACCACCGGGCCGCCACGGTGACCCTCAAGCTCGTGGCCGCGCCCGGGGCAGAGGCCTTCGCCGGCACCGCCTTCAGCGTCCTGACGCCGGGCGGCGACACGATCCGCGAAGCGATCGGCGCCTTCCCGCAGGTGACCCTGGCCGAGGGGGACTACGTCCTCATCGCCCGCCATGACGGGCAGGTCTACACCCGCGAGTTCAAGGTCGAGAGCGGGATGGACCGTGACATCGAAGTGGTGGCGAAGGCGTCATGATCCGGACCGTCTGCGTGTCCGTCGTCCTTCTCGCCGCCGTGCCCGCCACGGCGCAGACCATCACCGACGGATCCGACGCGACCGTGGGAGCGGAGGTCGCCGCCGCTACGACGGCGCTGCTGGGCAAGGGGCTCAAGAGCCCGGCCGAGGCACGCTATTCCCGGCTGCGACCGGGCAAGGCGGGCGCCGTCTGCGGCGAGGTCGACGTGACCAACCGGATGGGCGTCCATGTCGGCCCGCGCCCCTTCGTCGCCGATACCGGATCGGGATTTGCCGGCATTCTCCCGGACGCGGCTGAAATCCGGCACCCGTCCAGCATGGCGCAGTATCAGGGTTTCCAGCGCATTCTGGCGCTGCTCGCCGCGAATTGCGAGGGATGACTTTTTCTAGGATCCTTCCTGCGGCCTCATCCTGAATCGATCGGATGGGACTGAGGGGGCCTCAGCCTCCGAGAACCGCGAAGCCGGCCCCCGAGGCGGCTGTCAGCACGACGACGATCCAAGGCGGGGCCGCGCCGATCGTCAGGAGCAGGAACGCGCCGGCGGCGAGGGCGAAATCGCGCGGGCCGAGGACGGCGCCTGTCCAGAGCGGATCGTAGAGGGCAGCGGCGAGGATCCCGACCACTGCCGCGTTGGCGCCCCGCATGGCCGCCTGCGCCAAAGGCTTCGCGCGGAACGCATCCCAGAACGGCAGCGCGCCGTAGACCAGGAGCAGGCCCGGCAGGAAGACCGCGACCAGGGCGATGACGGCCCCGGCCAGACCGTTCGGCTCAGGCCCGAGGACAGCGCCGAGATAGGCCGCGACGGTGAAAAGCGGCCCCGGCACGGCCTGGGCCGCGCCGTAGCCGGCCAGGAACGCGTCCGGGCCGATCCAGCCGGTCTCGACCAGAGCCGTGCGCAGGAGCGGCAGCACCACATGGCCTCCGCCGAAGACGAGGGCGCCCGCGCGGTAGAACGCATCGAACAGGGCGAGCCCCTGCGAGGCCAGAACTTCGGCCAGGAGCGAAGGTAGAACGAGGAACAGGCCGAACAGAAGGAGGGCCACCGCGCCGGCCCGGCGCGAGACCGGGAAGCGGAGCGGCTGGCCCGGCACTCCGGCCGCCTGCCGGCACAGGACGAGGCCGGCCATGGCTCCCGCCGCGATGGCAACGACCTGCCCCGCCGATCCAGCGAGTGCCGTGACGAGGCAGAGGGCGGCGAAAGCGATGGACGCGCGGGTGACATCGGGCGCGAGGCTGCGGCCCATGCCCCAGACCGCCTGCGCCACCACCGCCACGGCGACGAGCTTCAGCCCATGGACGAGGCCCGATCCGACCGGGCCGCCGAGGGCACCGGCGCCATAGGCGAAGGCCACGAGAAGGAGCGCCGAGGGCAGGGTGAAGGCGGTCCAGGCCGCCAACCCACCGGCCAATCCCCCTCCCCGCATCAGGCCGAGGGAAAACCCGACCTGGCTCGATGCCGGGCCGGGCAGGAACTGGCACAGGGCCACGAGATCCGCATAGGCCGCCTCGTCGAGCCAGCGCCGGCGGTGCACGAACTCCTCGCGAAAGTAGCCGAGATGGGCGATCGGGCCGCCGAAGGCGGTGAGCCCGAGCTTGAGGAAGGCGAGGAAGACTTCCCGCACGGAACCCTCGCGGGAAGGCAGTGGTGTCGTCACAGTGGTTGACCTTGGCGTCATGGCTCGGGTCCTGACCACCCTCCTACCCTAATCCCCTCATCCTGAGGTGCCGCGAAGCGGCCTCGAAGGAGGGCTCCGGCCTGACTGGCGATCCCTGGACGCCTCCTTCGAGGGCTCCGCTGCGCTGCGCCGCCTCAGGATGAGGTCGTGGGTGGGATGGCTCCCGGAAACCTATCCCAGCCCGCCGGCCTCGACGATGAAGCGGGCGACCGTGTCGGCGCCGTGTCCCTCGCGCAGGGAGGAGAACACGTAGGGCCGTGTGCCCCGCATGCGCCGGGTATCGGCCTCCATCACCCCGAGATCGGCACCGACCATGGGGGCGAGGTCGGTCTTGTTGACGATGAGGAGATCGGACCGGGTGATGCCGGGGCCGCCCTTGCGTGGGATCTTCTCGCCGCCGGCGACATCGATGACGTAGAGGGTGAGGTCGGCGAGTTCCGGCGAGAAGGTCGCCGCGAGGTTGTCGCCGCCGGATTCGATCAGGATCAGGTCGAGCTTCGGGAAGCGTCGGCGCATCTCGGCCACGGCCGCGAGGTTGATCGAGGCGTCCTCGCGGATCGCCGTATGCGGGCAGCCGCCGGTCTCGACGCCCATGATCCGCTCCTCGGGCAAGGCGCCAGCCACGGTGAGGATACGGGCATCCTCCTTGGTGTAGATGTCGTTGGTGATGGCGCAGATCTCGAAGCGATCGCGGAAGCGCTTGCAGAGCTGTTCCATCAGGGCGGTCTTGCCGGAGCCGACAGGGCCGCCGATGCCGACGCGCAAGGGGCCGTTCGGTGAGTGGCCGTTCAGTGAGGTCATGACGGGGTCTTTCACGAGCGGAAGATCCGAGAATACTGGGTCTCGTGCCGGGCCGAGCCGAGATCGAGGCGCAAGGTCGCGGTGCCAATGTCGTCCAGGCTCAGGGGCGGGATGGTTGCGGCCAAACCCGCCACCCGAGGGGTGAGGGACGCGATCACCCGCGTGCCGGCGCTCTGGCCGATGGGCGCGCAGCGCAGCGCCGCCGAGACGAGGTTCTGCAGGAAGGCGAGGCCGAACCCGGCGAGCACCGGGGCGAGCGCCATGCGATGGGCGCCGGCCGAGAGCCCGACCGCCACCGGGTATGCCACCTCGCCGGGCAGCGCCTCGCTCAACCGATCGAGTTCCGGCAGCCCCCAGGCGGCGCGGGTGGCGTCGAGGAAGCTGCGCCCCTGCTGGGTCGTCTCGAGGTGGAGCTCGCGCGTGGGCGCCAGGGCGACGGCGAGGTCGTTGACCTCCATCAGCGCCGGGACGTCCCCCGCCTCGGCGGCGGCATGGGCATGGGCCAGAAGAATCAGGTCGTTTCGCACAGCGCCCCGTTCGAGCACGTCGCCGAGCCATGCCAGCAGCGAGGCCTCGCCGCCGACATCGCCGCATTCCACGGCCCATTCGAGCCCATGCGAATACGCATAGGCCCCGACCGGATAGCCCGGCGAGAGCCAGGCCATGAGCCGAACGGTGTCGATCATCGAGGGGTCGCCCCTCATCGCGCCGGGCGCCCTTCCCTGGAAGCCCGGACCGCCAGCGGCCCATGGGGCAGAGGATGGGGGCAGAGGGCGAGGCTCAACCGGGCACCGCATCGTGGCTGTGCGGATGAGGATGATCGTGCGCATGGCCATGCCCGTGGTGGTGCCCGGCAGCCTCGCCGGCATAGGCCCCGCCCTCGGGCCGGAACGGACGCTCCACCGGCTCGGCCGTTCCCCCTAAACCCCGCACCATCTCGGCCAGCACGTGGTCGTAGGCGATATGGACCGCGTCCGCGCCGATCTCGGCCGGGATGTGCCGGTTGCCGATGTGCCAGATCAGGCGCTTGAGGGCGAGGTCGTCGGCGGCCCGGATCTCGAGCAGGCGCTCGGGCGCGGCCTCGACCCAGACGAGGCGGCCATCCTGCAGCACCAGGGCGTCACCGTCGTCGAGGACCGTCGGCTCGGGCAGGTCGAGCAGGAAGGACAGTCCGCCGACCCCGCGCATGGCCATGCGGCGGCGATGCCGGTCGCCATGGTCGAGGACGATGCGGTCGACGATCTCGCCCGAGAGCGCGTCTCGGCGGATCACTTTCGTGGCGCGGATCAGGGAAGAGCTCAAAACAGGAAATACCGCTGGGCCATCGGCAGCACCTCGGCCGGTTCGCAGACCAGGAGCTCGCCATCGGCGCGCACGTCATAGGTCTCCGCGTCGATCTCGATGTTCGGCGTGGCGTCGTTGAGGATCATGCTCTTCTTCGAAATGCCGCCGCGCACGTTCTCCACGGCGACGAAGAGCTTCTGCGCGCCGAGCCGTTCGCGAAGACCGTCCTCGATGGCGGCCTTCGAGACGAAGGTGAGCGCGGTGGCGAAGGGCGACCGGCCGATCGCTCCGAACATCGGGCGGTAATGCACCGGCTGGGGCGTGGGGATCGAGGCGTTGGGGTCGCCCATCGGCGCGGTGGCGATCATGCCGCCCTTGATGACGAGGTCGGGCTTCACCCCGAAGAAGGCCGGCGTCCACAGCACGAGATCGGCGAGCTTGCCCGCCTCCACCGAGCCGACATGGGCCGAGACGCCATGCGCGATGGCCGGATTGATCGTGTATTTCGCAATGTAGCGGCGGGCACGCAGGTTGTCGTTGCCGGAAGCGTCGCCCGGCAGGCTCCCGCGCTGGCGCTTCATCTTGTCCGCCGTCTGCCAGGTCCGGATGACGACCTCGCCGACCCGGCCCATGGCCTGGCTGTCCGACGACATCATCGAGAGCGCACCGATATCGTGCAGGATGTCCTCGGCCGCGATGGTCTCCTTGCGGATGCGGCTCTCGGCGAAGGCGAGATCCTCGGGAATCGCCGGATCGAGGTGGTGGCAGACCATGAGCATGTCGAGATGCTCGTCGATGGTGTTTTTCGTATACGGGCGCGTCGGGTTGGTGGAGGACGGGAGCACGTTCATCAGCCCCGCCACCTTCATGATGTCCGGCGCGTGGCCGCCCCCCGCCCCTTCCGTGTGGAAGGCGTGGATGGTCCGCCCCGCGAAGGCGCGGATCGTGTCCTCGACGAAGCCGGATTCGTTGAGCGTGTCGGAATGGATCATCACCTGCACGTCATGCAGGTCGGCCACCGTGAGGCAGGTGTCGATGGCCTGGGGCGTGGTGCCCCAATCCTCGTGGAGTTTCAGGGCGCAGGCGCCGGCGCGGACCATCTCGACGAGGCTCTCGGGCCGCGAGGCGTTGCCCTTGCCGGCGAAGGCGAGGTTCATCGGGAAGCTGTCCGCCGCCTCGATCATCCGGGCGAGATGCCAGGGGCCGGGGGTGCAGGTGGTGGCGAAGGTGCCGTGCGCCGGGCCGGTGCCGCCGCCGAGCATGGTGGTGACGCCCGAGCACAGGGCCTCCTCGATCTGCTGCGGGCAGATGTAGTGGATATGGCTGTCGAACCCGCCGGCCGTGAGGATCTTGCCTTCGCCGGCGATCACTTCGGTGCCGGGGCCGACGATGATGTCGACGCCGGGCTGGATGTCCGGGTTGCCGGCCTTGCCGAGCTTGAAGATCCGCCCCTTCACGATGCCGACATCGCATTTCACCACGCCCCAATGGTCGAGGACCACGGCATTGGTGATGACGGTGTCCACCGCGCCATCGGCATTCGTCACCTGCGACTGCCCCATCCCGTCGCGGATGACCTTGCCGCCGCCGAACTTCACCTCCTCGCCATAGGTGGTGTGGTCGCGCTCCACCTCGATGACGAGGGAGGTATCGGCGAGGCGGATGCGATCGCCCGTGGTGGGGCCGAACATGTCGGCATAGGCCGAGCGGGCGAGGGAGGCGGGGCGGGGTGTGTTGGACATCAGGCGGCCTCTCGTGCCTCTGCGACGGCGCGGTCGAACAGAGCGTCCAGCGCCGCGTTGACGCCGCGACAGCCGGCAACGACTTCTTTCGCCCAATCGATGTAGTTCGCCACGCGCTCCGAGCTCCAATCGTCCGGAGGGCTCGCCACGAGCGAATGCAGGTTGCTGATCTTGTCCGCGATTTTGAGGGCGCGGGCGCCGGGCGACTTGTGCGGCGCCTGCTCGACCTGGAGCCGCTTGCGCTCGGCCTTGGGCAGCGATTTGTCGTCCGTGACCTCGGCCACGAGTTCGGCGACGCGCCGACCGAACAATTGCTCGATCTCCTCGCGGCTCGTCCCGGTATCCTCCACCGTGTCGTGGAGCCAGCCCGCCGCCACCAGATCGGCATCGGGCGCTTCGGCCGTCGCGGCCAGGAGCGAGGCCACCTCGGCGAGGTGGTTCACGTAAGGCTCGCGCGCCGCGCCCTTCCGGGTCTGCCCCACGTGACGCCGCGCGGCGAACTCGGCGGCACGGGTGACGAGGAGGATGCCATCGCGCAGGCGGAACGTCTCGTCGGTCATAGGGACCCCATCACGTCACCGCGGAACCCGTAGACCGTCCGCGCGCCGAGCAGCGGCACCAGGGAGACCTCCCGGGTGGCGCCTGGCTCGAACCGCACCGCCGTGCCCGGCGCGATGTCGAGGCGCTGGCCCCTCGCCTTCTCGCGCTCGAAGGTCAGGCCCGGATTCACCTCGTAGAAATGGTAATGCGAGCCCACCTGGATCGGACGGTCCCCCACATTGGCCACGGTGAGCAGGGTGCGCGGGGCGCCGTCGTTGAAGACGATCTCGCCCGGAAGCGTCGTCACAATGCCCGGCACGTCCGACGAGGGCGCGCCGCGGATCGGGTGGTGGACGGTGACGAGCTTGGTGCCGTCGGGAAAGGTCGCCTCCACTTGGATGTCGTGGATCATCTCCGCGATGCCCTCCATCACCTGGTCGGCGGTGAGGACATGGGCGCCCGCCTGCATCAATTCGGAGACCGAGCGGCCATCCCGCGCGCCCTCCACCACCGCATCGGTGATGAGCGCGATCGCTTCGGGATAGTTCAGCTTGACGCCGCGGGCGAGCCGGTTACGGGCGACCTGGGCGGCCATGGCGACCAGGAGCTTGTCCTTTTCGCGCGGGGTCAGGAGCACGGGAAACCTCGGGTGTTGGTCGCGGGGTGCGACGGTCGGCAGGCAAGGACCATGCGCAGGCCGGAGCGCATCGATACATCGAGAGTGTCGAGGTGCAAGCGGCGACACCGTCATATCCGGAAGACGCTCTCGATGAGACGCGTGGACTCGCTTCCCCCATGGCCGGACGTAGCGACCTCCTGTTGGAAAAGCTCTATCACCCAAGCTGCACCGTCCTCCGATTCAGCACCGCTGCCCCCATGTCTCCAGGCCGGATTGCCCGGGGCTTGCGCAAGGGGTGGGCTCCGGGTTCGAATGCGGCGGGCGGCTCTTCGCGCTCCAGATCATTCCCGAACCTTATCGGCAGGCCCCGTGACCTATCCCCGCGACCTCGTCGGCTACGGCCGCAACCCGCCCCATCCGCGCTGGCCGAACGGCGCGCGGATCGCGGTGCAGATCGTGCTCAACTACGAGGAGGGTGGCGAGAACTGCATCCTGCATGGCGATGCTGCTTCGGAGGCGTTCCTGTCGGAGATCGTCGGCGCCCAACCCTGGCCGGGCCAGCGGCACATGAATATGGAATCGATGTTCGAATACGGCTCACGTGCCGGCTTCTGGCGGATCTGGCGGCTGTTGCAGGCGCGGAACGTTCCCGTCACCGTGTTCAGCGTCGCCACGGCGCTCGCCCGCCATCCCGATATCGCCGCGGCCATGAAGGAGGCCGATTGGGAGATCGCCTGCCACGGCCTGAAATGGATCGACTACCGCGACTTCACCCGCGAGGAGGAGAAGGCGCATATGGACGAGGCGATCCGCATTCACACGGAGATCACCGGCGAGCGGCCGCTGGGCTGGTACACGGGCCGCTCCTCGGTCCACACCCTCGATCTCGGGGTCGAGGCCGGCTTCACCTGGCTCGCCGATTCCTACGCCGACGACCTGCCCTACTGGATCGAGGGGCGGAGCGGACGCGGCCTCGTGGTGCCCTACACGCTGGACGCCAACGACATGAAATGCGTCGCCCTCCAGGGGTTCAACACCGGCGACCACTTCTTCACCTACCTGCGCGACACGTTCGACGCGCTCTACGCGGAGGGCGAGACCGCGCCGAAAATGATGTCGGTGGGCCTGCATTGCCGCCTCGTCGGGCGGCCGGGACGGATCGCGGCGCTGGCCCGCTTCCTCGACCATATCGCCGCCCATGAGGACGTCTGGGTCGCGCGGCGGATCGATATCGCCGAGCATTGGATGAACACTCATCCGCCGGGCTGATCCCCCGCCCGCTGGACGGAACGGGCGTTCCTACTCCATCCTCGAAGCGGTGGCCCCGCCGGGACGAGGGGAACGCGTGAGGCCAGGGAGTTCCCGGCCGCTTCTCCGAAACCCGACAGGACCGCATCTCCGTGCCAACGACCGTCGAGAAGCCCCCCGAACGCCGTCGCCGCAAGGACGGCGCGGCGCGGCGCGAGGCGATCCTCGATGCCGGACTAGAGGTGTTCTCAGGGCTCGGCCTGCACGGGGCGAGCGTCGACCGGCTCGCCGAGCGGGCCGGCCTGTCGAAGGCCAACCTCCTCTACTACTTCCCCTCCAAGGAAGAGCTCTACGTGGCGGTGCTGCGCCGCGTCCTCGACGTCTGGCTCGATCCCCTGCAATCCTTCGACGCGGACAGCGAGCCCGCCGACGCGATCCGGGCCTATATCCGCGCCAAGCTGACCCTGTCGCGGGATGCGCCGCAGGCCTCGCGGCTTTTCTGCCTGGAGATCGTCCAGGGCGCACCGCTCCTGCGGGCCGAGCTCGAAGGCCCCCTGCGCGGGCTGGTGGAAAGCAAAGCGGCGATCCTGCGCGGCTGGATCGACCAGGGCCGCATCGGTGCCCACGACCCGCACCACCTCATCTTTTCGATCTGGGCGATCACCCAGCACTACGCCGATTTCGCGGTCCAGGTGGATGCGGTCACCGGCCGGAGCCTCGACGAATCCGACTTCTTCGAGAGCACCGTGATAAGCACGCAGGCCCTGATCCTCACCGGGCTGGGCCTGCGATAGGCACTCGGCGGATTTCGCGTCCAGGAGCCCGCTCTGGAAGCGAGCCCCATCGGCGAGATCCCCGAAAAACCTATTTCTTCGAGGCGAGATACGCGATCACGTCATCGATCTTCTTGTCGTCGGGATAGCCGGCGAACACCATCTTCGTCCCCGGCACCTTGGCCTTCGGGTTCTTCAGCCATTCGTGCAGGTTCGCCTCGTCCCAGGTGAGGCCGGACGCCTTGAGCGGGGCCGAGTAGGAATACCCGTCGAGGGAGGCCGCCTTGCGTCCGACAACCCCCGTCAGATCCGGGCCGACGCCGTTCTTGCCGAAGGCATGGCAGGCCTTGCAGGGCGCGAACGCCTTCTCGCCGGCGGCGGCATCGCCCTCGGCGTGGGCCGCCATCGGAAGCAGCATCGCGACGAGAGCACCGAGCATCGGGTACCGCATGGGGTTTCCTCTCCGTGGTTGTTTTGAATACCTCCAGATTACTGACCGCATGCTTCCCGAAGGCAATGTCCGAGAGGGAAGACTCACGAGAACGTGTCACGTCGCGAGGATGGCCAGAGAAGATTCGCGTATCCGCCCCGCAATTCAGCAGACGCCGCCTCCCCACCGGGCAAATCGGAGAGAGTTTGGGCAAACACCTATATCTGTTGGATTTAGAGTTTGATCATATGGTCCAAACAGCTACCGTTCACCATCGGACGGGGCGACCACGGTACACTCCGTTCGCAACCTTGACCGGCATTGGATCCCATCGTCCAATCTCTGCCAGCTCAGCGAGGTTGTCATGAATGTCGGCGTCTTTATTCCCATCGGCAACAACGGCTGGCTCCTCTCGGAGAATGCGCCGCAATACAAGCCGAGCTTCGAACTGAACAAGCAGGTCGTCCTCAAGGCCGAAGGCTACGGGCTCGATTTCGCCCTGTCGATGATCAAGCTGCGGGGCTTCGGCGGCAAGACCGAGTTCTGGGACCACAACCTCGAATCCTTCACGCTGATGGCGGGCCTCGCCGCCGTGACGAGCCGGATCAAGCTCTTCGCCACCGCCGCCACCCTGTGCATGCCCCCCGCCATCACAGCCCGGATGGCCTCCACTATCGATTCCATCTCCGGCGGCCGCTTCGGCCTCAACCTCGTGACGGGATGGCAGCGGCCTGAATACTCGCAGATGGGTCTGTGGCCCGGCGACGAGTACTTTTCGCGGCGCTACGAATACCTCTCCGAATACGCCCAGGTGCTGCGCGATTTGTGGGAGACGGGGTCCTGCGACCTCAAGGGCGAGTTCTTCCAGATGGACGATTGCCGGCTCTCGCCCCGGCCGCAGGCGGAGATGAAGATCATCTGCGCCGGCCAATCGGCCGCCGGCATGGCGTTCACGGCGAAATATGCCGACTACAATTTCTGCTTCGGCAAGGGCGTGAACACGCCCAAAGCCTTCGCCCCCACGGTGGAGCGACTGGAACTCGCCAAGGCCGAGACGGGCCGGGACGTGTCGTCCTACGTGCTGTTCATGATCATCGCCGCCGAGACCGACGAGGAGGCCCGCGCCACCTGGGAGCATTACAAGGCGGGAGCGGATCAGGAGGCCATCGCCTGGCTCGGGGTCCAGGGCGCGGCCGATACAAAATCCGGCGCCGACACCAACGTGCGCCAGATGGCCGACCCGACCTCGGCGGTGAACATCAACATGGGCACCCTCGTGGGCTCCTACGCGGAGGTGGCGCGCATGCTCGACGAGGTCGCCACCGTGCCCGGCACCGAAGGCGTGCTCCTGGTCTTCGACGATTTCCTCGAAGGGCTCGATGCCTACGGCACCCGCATCCAGCCGCTGATGCGCTCGCGGGCGCATGTCACCGCCGATGCGGTGCCGATGGCGAAGGTGGCGTGATGGTCGCCGGCTATCACGACGCAGCCGGACGCCATGGCGGCATCACCCTCCCCGCGCGGCCGGAGCCCATCGCCTTCGCTGCCGAGGCCACGGCCCTCATCGTCATCGACATGCAGAACGCCTATGCCACCAAGGGCGGTTATCTCGATCTCGCCGGGTTCGACGTCTCGGCGACCGGGCCGGTGATCGGACGGATCGCGACGGCCGTCGCTGCCGCCCGCAAGGCCGGGATCAGGATCGTCTGGTTCCAGAACGGCTGGGACCCGGACTATGTCGAGGCCGGAGGGCCGGGCTCGCCGAACTGGCACAAGTCGAACGCCCTCAAGACCATGCGCAGCCGCCCCGACATGAACGAGCGGCTGCTCGCCAAGGGCACCTGGGACTACGCCCTGGTGGATGCGCTGAGCCCCGAGCCCGGCGACATCGTGCTGGGCAAGCCGCGCTACAGCGGCTTCTACAATACCCAACTCGACAGCCTGCTGCGCTCTGCCGGCATCCGCACCCTGGTCTTCACCGGCATCGCCACCAATGTCTGCGTGGAATCGACCCTGCGTGACGGGTTCTTTCTCGAATACTTTGGCATCGTCCTCGCCGACGCGACGCATCAGGCGGGGCCGGACAGCCTGCAGGCCGGCGCGCTCACCAATATCGAGACCTTCTTCGGCTGGGTCTCGGATGTCGCGAGCTTCGAGGCGGCCCTGGGCGAGCGGGACGCCGCGGCGGAGTGACATCCTCCCTCGCGCCCTCGACCTCATCTTGAGGTGCCGCAGCGTAGCGGAGGCCTCGAAGGAGGCTTTCAGTTCGCTCCCAGGGGCCTGGAGGCCTTCTTCGAGGCCCGCTGACGCGGGCACCTCAGGATGAGGTCACGGGTGGGCAAGACGACACAGACGACGAAGACGGCCATTTCGACGATGGAACGGGAGCACCGCGAACCATGCCCAAGACCGTGATCATTCCCCCAGGCACCGGCAAGCCGTTGGCCCCCTACGTGCCGGGCACCCTCGCCGACGGCGTGCTCTACGTCTCGGGCACCCTGCCGCTGGATGCGGATGCCAACGTCGTCCATGTGGGCGATGCCGGCGCGCAGACGAGACACGTGCTGGAGACGATCAAGGGCGTCGTGACCGCCGCCGGCGGCACCATGGACGACGTCACCTTCAACCACATCTTCCTGAAGGACTGGGCCGATTACGCCGCGATCAACGCGGTCTATGCCAGCTACTTCCCCGGCGAGAAGCCGGCGCGCTACTGCATCCAGTGCGGCCTGGTGAAACCAGACGCCCTGGTGGAGATCGCCTCGGTCGCGCATGTGGGCAAACCGTGAGCGCGACCATCCATCACGAGATCCACGGGGACGGCGAACGGACCATCCTGCTCTCGCCGGGCCTCGGCGGATCGTGCGGCTATTTCGCGCCGCAGATTCCAGCCCTGGCCGAGCGGTTCCGGGTAGTCGGCTACGATCATCGCGGCACCGGGCGCTCGCCCGATACGCTGGAACAGGGCCACAGCATCGCCGCCATGGCCGCCGACGCCCTTCGGGTGATGGACGATCTCGGCATCGCCACGGCCGACATCGTCGGGCATGCGCTCGGCGGGCTCATCGGCCTCGAACTGGCGCGTGCCCATCCCACCCGGGTGGGGCGGCTCGTGGTCATCAACGGATGGGCCAGGGCCGATTCCGCGACGAAGCGGTGCTTTGCCGCCCGCAAGGCCCTGCTGGCCCATGCCGGCCCCGAAGCCTACGTGGCCGCGCAGGCGATCTTCCTCTATCCGGCGCCCTGGCTTTCGCTCAACGCGGAGCGCGTCGCGGCGGACGAGGCCCATGCCCTGGCGCATTTTCCCGGACCTGAGAACACGCTGCGGCGGATCGCGGCGCTGGAAGCCTTCGATCTCACCGCGCATCTGTCCGGTATCCCGCACGAAACCCTCGTGATGGCAGCGGCCGACGACGTGCTCGTGCCCTATCTGCGCTCGGAGGAACTCGCGGCGGCGTTGCCCAACGCCACGCTGGATCTGGCCAAGAGCGGCGGCCACGCGCATAGCGTGACGCAGGCGGAGGCGTTCAACCGCACCCTCGTCACCTTCCTCGACCGGCCCTGAGGAAGTTCGTCATGGCTCATCCGGCTCGACCGGTTCGTCTTGGCGAGCCAGCGCGCCATCTCGCTTGGATCCTCGAGGGGCTGCCGGTGTTCAGGCGCGAAACCGGTGACCACTTTTGCTGAACCTGCTTAGGATGAAAGCTCCGCCATGACCGAGACGACGTTGCCCACGGTCGAGGCCGGAGCTTTTCGCGAGGCGATGGCCCATCTGGCCAGTTCGGTCCATCTCGTCACCACCGACGGGCCGGGCGGACGGGCCGGTTTCACGGCCTCTTCCGTCTGCAGCGTCAGCGACGCGCCGCCGACGCTCCTCGTCTGCATCAACCGAACCTCCTCCGCCTATGCCGCAGTGAGCGCCAATGCGGCCCTGTGCGTGAACACGCTGTCGGGCGAGCAGGCCGCCATCGCCGGCGCCTTCGGCGGCCGCACCCCCATGGACGAGCGCTTCGCGGCGGGGGCCTGGGGAGTGCTCACCACCGGGGCACCGGTGCTGGAGGGGGCGTTGACCGCCTTCGATTGCCGCATCGTGGCGCGCCACGCCGTCGGCAGCCACGACGTGCTGTTCTGCGAGGTGGTGGATCTCTCGGAGCCCGCCGGCCAACAGGGTCTCGTCTATGCCGGCCGGCGCTACCACACCCTGCCCGTGGCGGTCGCTCCGCCGCACCCCGCCGCCGTCTAAACGTCCGGCCTCGCCCCGAGCATCCCGTCACGCTCCTCGCCTCACGCGATCCACCGCCCGGAGACCACGAGACCATGGCAGCCGAACCCTATTTCCCCGTCTGGCGCGCCAGAGATGCGACGACCGAGGCCGCGGACGTCATGCCCGACGAGCGCCTGCCGGCGGGCCAGACCGTGCTCCTCGGCTTCCAACACGTGGTGGCGATGTTCGGCGCCACGGCCTTGATGCCGATCCTGATGGGGTTCGACCCCAACCTGGCGATCTTCTTCTCCGGCATCGGCACACTCATCTTCTTTCTCGCCACCGGCGGCCGGGTGCCGAGCTATCTCGGCTCGTCGGCGGCCTTCGTCGGGGTGGTGATCGCAGCCACGGGCTATGCCGGGGCGGGGCCGAACCCCAACATTGCCGTGGCGCTCGGCGGCATCATCGCGGCGGGCCTGCTCTACGGCCTCGTCGGCGCCGTCATCGGCCTCGTCGGCTATGCCTGGGTGGAGCGGGTGATGCCACCGGTGGTGACCGGAGCGGTGGTGGCCGCCATCGGCCTCAACCTCGCGCCGATCGCGACGCGGATCATCTCGGCCTCCGCCTTCGACACCTGGTTCGGCCTCCTGACGGTGGTCATCGTCAGCGTCATCACCATCTACGCGCCCGGCCTCGCCCGGCGCCTGCCGATCCTGATCGGGGCGGCCCTCGCCTACCTGCTCTATCTCCTCCTCGCCAACGGGTTCGATCTCGCCAAGCCCATCGATTTCTCGGCCGTCATGGCCGCCCCCTGGATCGGCGTGCCGGGCTTCGTCGCGCCGGTGTTCGACACCAAGGCGATCGCCCTCATCGCCCCGGTCTTCGTGGTGCTGATCGCCGAGAATCTCGGCCATATCAAAGCCATCGGCGCGATGACGAGCCGCAACCTCGACCCCTACATCGCCCGCGCCTTCCTCGGCGACGGCCTCGCCACCATGCTGTCGGGCGGGCTCGGCGGCACCGGGGTGACGACCTATGCGGAGAATATGGGCGTCATGGCCATGACCCGAATCTACTCGACCCTGGTCTTCGTGGTGGCCGGCTTCACCGCGATCCTGTTCGGCCTGTGCCCGAAATTCGGAGCGCTGATCCTGACCCTGCCGGTGCCGGTGATCGGCGGATTGTCGGTGGTGGTGTTCGGGCTGATCGCGGCCACCGCCGGGCGGATCTGGGTGGAGAACAGGGTCGATTTCGCCAATGCCCGCAATCTCCTCACCGTCGGGATCGCGGTGGTCCTCGGCGCCGGCGACCTGACCCTGAAATTCGGCTCCTTCGCCTTCGGCGGCATCGGCACCGCCACGTTCGGGGCGATCCTCATCTATCATCTGCTCGGGCTGACGCGGCTCGGACGCGCACCGGCCGATCCGGCCAGCGTGCGGGCCTGAACGGACCCCGTCTCAGGACGCCCGCGGATCCGAGCCTCACTCGGGCCTCAGCGGGATCTGTACCCGCCGCGACGGGCGGAGCCGGTGGCGATGTCGCGCTCATCCCCGCGGCGGGGCGCGGAGGCGGCGTATCTGCCGCGAGCATCAAAGGCGGCCTGGCCTACGAGGCCGCCGGGTGCCACGACCGCCGGGAGGCCGGCCGGCGCGGTATAGCTCTGGGCCGAGGCAGCGGAGGCTGCCAGGACCGAGGCAAGGGCGAGAAGACCGGTGGACAAACGTGCCGTCATGGGTGTCGTCCTCATCGTCGATTCCGATGCCGACCCACCGGCATCATCGATTCGAGGTCCCAATCCTTGAGCAGGACTGCCCAACCAAGCAACAGAAATTGCCGCCGCACTGTGCAGCATGCTGCCGACAGGCAGAGGACGATCGGCCCCTATCCGGCAGGAATCGAGCGGGCCAAGCGTGGTTCGGTGCCGGGAGCGCGGCTCATTCGGCCGCGAACAGCCCCGGCATCTCGGGCTCGACCCTGCCCGGCAGGCTCGCCTTCGGGTCGCCGGGGCCGGTCTCACAGCCGAGCGACGGCAAAGCGATGACGCGGTTGCCGCGAAAATCCATGCGGCAGACGATGGTGCCACGGGTCTCGACATAGGCGAGCAGACGCCGTGCCCGGCCCGGCGAGCGGCTGCCGATGGCGCGGGCCAGGGCCTCGTCGCCGGGGCAGGGCTCTCCCGCCAGAGCGGCGCGAGCGAGCAGCAGGAACAGGCCCTGGACCTCGTCGGGCAGGGCGGCGGCGGCGCTTTGCGCCTCCTCCCAGCGCCCGTCGCTGTCGGCCGGGGCGCCCTGCCCGTCGATTCCCGCGCGGGCGACGCCGAGGCGGCGGCGGAAGGCGGCGAGAGTGAGGGACTCACCGTCGAGCCCACGCATGCGGCAGCGGACGAGGAAGTCCTGATAGATCACCGCCACCGGCTGACGCCCGGCATCCGGGTCGGTGGCGATGCCCCGCAGGATCTCGTCGAGCCCGGCCCGCAGATCTTCCTCGCTCAAGGGCTCGGGCGCCTCGGCGGGTTCGGGCCGGTAGGCACTGAGCTCACGCAGCAGATCGGCCGGGCTGGCGCGCGGTGTCGGAGGGGTGCGCGGAGCTGGGGCCCAGGAGGCAGGGCCGTCCTCGGCCGAGCGGGTGAGGATCAGGGCGCGCAGATCCGCATCGGCGGGGGCGGGGAGCGGCACGAGCTTCGGGGAGCCCGAGCGCGCCGAGGTCGAGACCGGACCGATGCGCAGGGCCAACGGCCGACGGCTCAACGCGGGCCCGAGGGCCACGAATTCGCCGCGCGAGAGGTCGCGGAACCGCTCGGCGCCGCGGCGGTCGAGGCCCAGCAGGTCGGCGGCGCGGGCCATGTCGATATCGAGGAAGGTGCGGCCCATCAGGAAGTTGGTGGCTTCCGCCGCCACGTTTTTCGCGAGCTTGGCGAGGCGCTGCGTCGCGATGATGCCCGCGAGCCCGCGCTTGCGGCCGCGGCACATCAGGTTGGTCATGGCGCCGAGGGAGGCCTTGCGCGCCTCGTCGGAGACGTCGCCGGCCGCGGCCGGTGCGAAGATCTGCGCCTCGTCGACGACGACGAGAACGGGGTGCCAATGGCTGCGCTCGGCCTCGAACAAACCGCCGAGGAAGGCGGCGGCCGCGCGCATCTGTGCCTCCATGTCGAGGCTCTCCAGGGTGAGCACCACGGAGACCCGGTGGGCGCGCACCCGCGCCGCGATGGCCTGGAGATCACCCTCGCCATGGGCACCATCCACCACCACGTGGCCGTAAGCCTCTGCCAGGGTGACGAAATCGCCTTCGGGATCGATGATGACCTGCTGGACCGAGCCGGCGCTCTGTTCGAGCAGTCGCCGCAGCAGATGCGACTTGCCCGAGCCGGAATTGCCCTGGACCAGGAGACGGGTGGCCAGCAGCTCCTCGAGATCGAGCCGGGCGGGCTCTTCGCCCGGGCCCATGCTCAGCCCCATCTCGATCCCGACCGTCATTCCCGCTCCGCTGTCCCGCAACCCGTCCGCGACGATGGCGACCCTAGCACGGATGGGCTCAGGCGACCTCCCCTGCCCTTCCCACATCCACAGGGACGCTCCAGGAGAAGAATAGGCCCATCATCCTAGGACAACTAACTCAGGCCTTTTGTCCTATGAGCATAGCCCTTCCCGAGAGGAAAGCCTCGAATGAGCAATGGGGCGGATGCGTTGCATTTTCCTGCCGGACTCCCTTGCCGGCTCGCCCGGGGCATCTAGTTCGCTTGTGATGAACACCATCCTCGTCGTCGCCCTCGTCTGCGCCTCCACCGTCCAGGCCCCGGATTGCACGCGGGAAACCGCCCTCGACGTGATCACCGGGCAGGCTCACACCCTGCAGGAATGCCTGATGCAGGGGCCGGTCCTCGCGGCCAATGCCGGCCACGGCGCCGACAAGGACAGCTACGTGAAGACCCGCTGCGACCAGCGGCGCTGACATCCGGGAGCGCGACCCTCATGAGCGACGACGTCAGCCCGGACCGGGCGGTGATGATCCGCCTGCGCGCCCGCCTTGCGGTGGTGGAGCGGGCAGCGTGGTTCGGCTTCGCCGAGGCGATGCGCCGGCAGCCGGAGGAGACCGAGGCCTATATCGCGGCCGAGCGCGCCAAATGCGCTGCCGGCTTCGCCGGGCCGAAATGGGCACGCGACCTCAGCGATGCCGAGCGGGCGATGCTCGGCGCCGAGGTCGATGCCGGGCTGGCGCAGCTGGTGGAGGACGCCAAGGAGGCGTGAGCCTCACGGGTACCTCGCCATCCTCCGCCGGCCGAGCGAAGCGGCCACGGAACGCCGTCCGGGGGCCATCGAAGGTCACCGCGCAGCAGACGTTTGGGCAAGCGGGCTCCGGGGGAGCCGTCGCGACGCCTACCCGCCCCACAGGTTCTGCCAGGCGGGCGGTATCGCCAGCCCCGGCAGGCTCGTCGCTGCGTGAATTCCGATCGCCACCGCACGAGCGAGGGTATCGGCCGCCGCCGCGCCGAGACGGGCGAGATCGGTGATGGGGTCTGAGAGGGGAATCCGTCCGGTGGAGACCGCGAAGACCACGTCCCCGTCGAGCGGCGTGTGGACCGGATGGATCGCCCGCGACAGGCCGTCCTGCGCCATCACCGCGAGGCGGCGGCACTGAGCCTTGGTGAGGATCGCGTCGGTGGCGACGAGGGCCAAGGTGGTGCTGGCGCCGGGCGGGACCTCGCGCGGCCAGGTAAAGGCGTCCGCCGGCATCGGATGGGGAAAGCCGAGGCCGCCGAACTCCCCCTCCCGCTCGAACGGCGCCGCCCAGAAATGCCGCCCCTCCCCCACCGTGACCCGGCCGAAGGCGTTCACCGCCACCAGCGCGCCGACCCGCGCGGGCGTGCCGCCCACCGGGGAGGAAGCCGAGCCGAGGCCGCCCTTGAGATTGGCCGTGCGCGCGCCGTAGCCCGCCCCCACGGTACCGAGGGTGAAATCCTGTGACGCCGCGTCGGCGGCCTCGTAGCCGAGGTCGCGATAGGGCGAGAAGCGGCCCCAGTTCTTGTCGCCGCCGTTGAGGAGATCGAACAGGATCGCGCCGGGCACGATGGGGACGCGGATGTCGCCGATGGGAAACCCCCTCCCCGTCTCGGCGAGCCAGGCCACGACGCCCGCCCCCGCGTCGAGGCCGAAGGTGGAGCCGCCGGAGAGGACCAGGGCGTCGATGCGCTCCACCGTACGCTCGGGGTCGAGGAGGTCGGTCTCCCGGGTGCCCGGCCCACCACCGCGCACGTCGACACCCGCCACCACGGCCGGGTCGAACAGGATCGCGGTGGTGCCGCTCGCCACGCGCGCATCCTGGGCGTGGCCCACGGTGATGCCGACGATATCGGTGATCAGGTTGCGCATCCAGAGACTCCGAATCTCGCTCAGAACGATCGCATGCCCGGGCGGTCAGGGCCAGCGGCGGCGGGCTCGGGCGGCTCCTTGGCCCGCCGCGCCGCGCGGAAGGAATCGGCGGCATAGAGCGCCAGCGCCAGCCAGATCAGGACGAACAGGACCAGTCGATGCGGCTCCAGACGTTCGCCGTAAACGAGGACGCTGAGGCCCAGCAGGCAGGAAGGGGCGAGGTATTGCATCAGCCCGAGGGTGGAGAGGGTGAGGCGCTGGGCGGCGGCGGCGAACCAGATCAGCGGCAGGGCGGTGGTGACGCCGGTGAGGAGCAGCAGCGCGAGCCGGACGGGATCGCCCTTCACCACAGGCTCGGCGAGGCCGACAAGGTAGATTCCCGCGAGGGGCAGGAGCAGGAAGGTCTCGGCGGCAAAGCCCACCATGGCGTCGACCCCCACGACCTTGCGCACCAGCCCGTAGAGCGAGAAGCTGGCGGCGAGGCACAGGGACAACCAGGGCAGGTGCCCGGCCAGCACCACTGCGAGCACGACCCCGGCGGCGGCGAGCCCCACTGCCACGGCCTGGACCGGCCGCAGCCGCTCGCCGAGGACGAGGGCGCCCAGCGCCACGCTCATCAGCGGGTTGATGAAATAGCCCAGACTCGCATCGAGCATGTGCCCGGACTGGACCGCCACGAGGTAGAGCAGCCAGTTGACGGCGATGAGCCCCGCCGAGACGACGAGGAGGAGATGGCGCCGCCTCAGGGGAAACGGGTTGCGCACCCGCCGGCGCAGGATCGCCAGCAGGGCGACCACGAGCACGCTCGACCAGACGATGCGATGAGCCAGGATGCTGCCGGCCGGCACGGCATCGAGCAGCCGGAAATGCACCGGGACGACGAGGCCCCAGCTCAGATAGGCACCGAGCGCGTAGATCAGACCCACGACGTTCCTCCCCTCCCTTGCGAGGTTGGGACGGGGGTTACACCAAGTCTCGCGGGACGGCTCCGGTGGGGGATCGGGGAGCCGATCTAGATGGAGAGGCCGTTCGGTTCCGCGACGGGATGACCGTGATCGGGAGCGGCAGAGCGGCGGTTTCTTGCTCGAAATCTGTCGCCTGTCATCGACCGCTTTGCCCCTTAGCGGCCCCGGGGAAGGTCAGCTTCGGGGCAAAGCCCCCTGAAAGCCGCCGTTGAAGCCTTCAGTTGCCGAACGCACGAGACCGTCACTTCCTCAGCGGCACGCCCTTCGTGGTGAAACGCGGCGCGCCCGGATGGCGCATGGGGCGCGGCTGGCCCTGTCCCTTGCCGGCACCGAGCCCCGTTCCCGGCGGCTGCGAGGACGGAATCAGCTGGTCCGGCCTCGGCCCGATGAGATCGGCGCGGCCCATGGCCCGCAGCGCCTCGCGCAAGATGGGCCAGTTCTCGGGGTCGTGATAGCGCAGGAACGCCTTGTGCAGCCGGCGCTGCCGCATCCCCTTGATCGCGTCGACGGGCTCGCTGCCGCCGCGCCGCACGCCCTGCAACGGGTTGATCTCGGTGTGATACATGGTCGTGGCCGTCGCCATGGGCGAGGGCAGGAACGTCTGGACCTGATCGGCACGATAGTCGTTCTTCTTGAGCCAGACGGCGAGGTTCATCATGTCCTCGTCGGTCGTGCCCGGATGCGCCGCGATGAAATACGGGATCAGGTAGTATTTCTTGCCGGCTTTCTTGGCGGCGGCGTCGAACATCTCCTTGAAGCGGTCGTAGGTGCCGATTCCCGGCTTCATCATCAGGTCGAGGGGGCCGCGCTCGGTGTGCTCGGGCGCGATCTTGAGACGGCCGCCGACGTGATGGGTCACGAGCTCCTCGACGTATTCGGGGCTTCGCACCGCCAGATCGTAGCGCACGCCGGAAGCGACCATCACCTTCTTCACGCCTTCCACTTCGCGGACCTTGCGATAGAGGCGGATCAGGTCGTCGTGCGAGGTGTTGAGGTTCGGGCAGATGTCCGGGAAGACGCAGGACGGCAGGCGGCACGCCGCCTCGATCTTCGGGTCCTTGCACGCCATCCGGTACATGTTGGCCGTGGGGCCACCAACGTCGGAGATCACGCCCGTGAAGCCCGGTGTCTTGTCGCGGATCAGCTCGATCTCGCGCAGGATCGAGTCTTCCGAGCGGTTCTGGATGACGCGGCCCTCGTGCTCGGTGATGGAGCAGAAGGTGCAGCCGCCAAAGCAGCCGCGCATGATCGTCACCGAGAACTTGATCATGTCCCAGGCGGGGATCTTCGCGTCGCCGTAGGAGGGATGGGGGGCGCGGGCGTAGGGCAGGTCGTAGACCGCATCCATCTCCTCGCTGGAGAGCGGGATCGGCGGCGGGTTCAGCCACAGGTCACGGTCGCCGTGGCGCTGGACGAGGGGGCGGGCGTTGCCGGGATTGGCCTCCCGGTGCAGCACCCGCGAGGCGCGGGCATAGGCTTCCTTGTCGTCCTTGACCTCGTCGTAGGCGGGGAGCCGGATCACGGTCTCGCCGGGGCGGCGGGAGGCGGCCTCGTCGGCCGAATCGAGATCGTCGGCGGGCAGCTCGGTGTAATGCTCGGGCACGCGGCGGAACAGGGCGACGCCCCGGACGGAGTCGAGCTCGTGCGGCGCCGCGCCGGCCGCGAGGCGGTTCGCCACCTCGACCACAGCGCGCTCGGCATTGCCGTAGAGCAGAAGGTCGGCCTTCGCGTCCGCCAGGATCGAGCGGCGCACCTTGTCGGACCAGTAATCGTAATGGGCGATGCGGCGCAGGGACGCCTCGATGCCGCCGAGGACGATCGGCACATCCTTGTAGGCCTCGCGGCAGCGCTGCGTGTAGACGATTGTGCAGCGGTCCGGGCGGGCGCCGCCTTGTCCGCCCGCCGTGTAGGCGTCGTCGCTTCGCAGGCGACGGTCCGCCGTGTAGCGGTTCACCATCGAATCGAGATTGCCGCCGGTGACGCCGAAGAACACATTCGGCCGGCCGAGCGCCTTGAACGGCTCCGCCGATTGCCAGTCGGGCTGCGCGATGATGCCGACCCGGAACCCTTGCGATTCGAGGAGCCGGCCGATGATCGCCATACCGAAGCTCGGATGATCGACATAGGCGTCCCCCGTCACCAGGACGATGTCGCAGGCATCCCACCCGAGCGCGTCCATCTCGGCGCGGCTCATGGGCAGGAACGGCGCCGCCTTCCGGAGAGGCTGCAGGTTGCAGGCGAGGGGAGCCACGGATCGACTCGGGGAAACTTGAAGGTCCATGGGGTCCGTGCATAGACCGCCCGGACCGCAAGCTCAACGAAAGGTCGAATTCGAATAAGAGGCCTTCCAAAAACCATCGGCGGCTCGAGATGGGTGGCGAGCCGCTTGGCCGACCCGAATTGCTGCCGGCCGCTTCACACCTCGCTCCGCCTCCCGAGGAACGCGCGGCGACCCGATCACCGCCGTGGCGGGGTGATCGGGTCGCCGCGCAGGAGGGCGTTGAGGCGTTCGGTGTCGAAGCCGTCCGTGGCCTTCGGCTTGGCCGGGACGGGTTTCGCGGAAGCGGTCTTGGTCACCGGGGGCTTGCCCGCCGAGGAGGCGGAGGGCTTCGCCGAGGCGGGCTTCGCGCCCGTCGGACGGGGGGCCACCGGGCCTGTGGTGGAGAGGACGCCCGGCTGGAGCAGGGTCGGGATCGAGCCGGTATCCTGAGGCTCGCTCACGATCGGAGCCTGCACCATCTGTGGCGCGGGCGCCGCCGGAAGATGGGCCAGCCGGTCGGCGCTGACGAATCCGATCGCCAGGATGCTCAGCCCAAAGACGCTGCCGATGACGAGGAAGCGCAAGATACGCACGCGATACGCTTTCTACAAATACTCAACACCTTGATCACCGGTTTTAAACCAAGGCCGTTAACGAACCCGAGCATCGGCGGGCGGCCGGACCGTGCCATTTTCTGACCCTTTCTCATGTCGCTGGCGGAAGGCGGTCACAGGATCTGGCTGAGGAAGGCTTGTGTCCGGGAATGCCGGGGCCTGTCGAAGAAATCGGCCGGCGGAGCGGTCTCGATGATCTGGCCCTCGTCCATGAACACCACGCGGTCGGCGATCTCGCGGGCGAAGCCCATCTCGTGGGTGACGCAGAGCATGGTCATGCCGCCGCGCGCCAGCTCGGCCATGGTGTCGAGGACCTCCTTCACCATTTCCGGGTCGAGGGCCGAGGTCGGCTCGTCGAACAGCATCACCTTCGGGCTCATGCACAAAGCGCGGGCGATCGCCACCCGCTGCTGCTGCCCGCCCGAGAGCTGGCCGGGAAACTTCCCCGCCAGCTGCGGGATGCGGACGCGTTCGAGATAGCCCATCGCCAGTTTCTCGGCCGCCGCCCGGCCCATCCGCTTCACGTGGATGGGGGCCAGGGTGCAGTTCTCTAGCACGGTGAGATGGGCGAACAGGTTGAAGTGCTGGAATACCATGCCGACCTCGCGGCGCACGGCGTCCACGCTGGCCTGCGCCCCGGTGAGTTCGATGCCGCCCACCCGGATCGTGCCCTGCTGGTGCGCCTCGAGGCCGTTGACGCAGCGGATCAGGGTCGATTTGCCCGAGCCCGAGGGGCCGCAGATCACGATCTTCTCGGCCTTCGCCACCGTGAGGTCGACGTCGCGCAGGACGTGGTGGGCGCCGAACCACTTGTTGACGCCGGAGAGCGCGACGGCGGGGGAGGTCTCTGTCATCGGGTCTCATCCCTGGCTTTCACCGTCATCGCCTGTCCCCCGCCGCGAGGCGACGCTCGATGAATCCGGCATAGCGCGCCATGCCGAAGCAGACGGCGAAATAGACGAGGGCGGCGAAGATGTAGGCGGTGGCCGGGATGGTGGCGGCCGACCAGCGCGGATCGGCGCGGGAGGCTTCCAGCACGCGGATGAAATCGCTGATGCCGACGATGGAGACCAGGGTGGTGTCCTTGAACAGGCCGATCATCGTGTTGACGATGCCGGGCAGAGCCACCTTCAGCGCCTGGGGCAGGATGACGAGGCGCAGCGCCTGGCTTCGGCCGAGGCCGAGCGCCGCCGCCGCTTCGGCCTGCCCCTTCGGCACGGTCTGCAGCCCGCCGCGCACCACCTCGGCCATGTAGGCGGAGGCGAAGAGCGCGATGCCGACGAGCGGCCGCAGCAAGCGGTCCACGGTGATGTCGCCGGGCAAGAACAGCGGCAGCATCACGTTGGCCATGAACAGCACCGTGATCAGCGGCACGCCACGCCAGAACTCGATGAAGGCGGTGGAGAGCACGCGCACCACCGGCATGGTCGAGCGCCGCCCCAGCGCCAGCAGGATGCCGAGCGGCAGGGAGACGACGATGCCCACCGTCGCCACCACCACGGTGACGAGGAGGCCGCCCCACAGGCCCGTCGCGACGGTCTTCAGCCCGAGGGACGGTACGCCGGAGAGGAGCAGGTAGGCCAGGACCGGGAAGATCAGGAAGGCGAAGAGCGCGCCGAGATCGCGCCGGGGCGCCCCGAGCCAGAGCATCCATCCGGCGGCGAAGGCCAGCAGCGCGACGGCGAAGTTCGGGCGCCAGCGCTCGGCGGCGGGGTAGGAGCCGTAGGCGAGGTAGTTGATCTTGTCGGCGATGAAGGCCCAGCAGGCCCCGACTGGCCGCCCCGCCACTTCCGGCCGACAGGCATCGCCCGATGCGCCGGTCCAGACCGCATCGATGACGAGGAAGCGGATCGCGATGGGCAGCAGCCAGGCGAGCAATCCCAGGATCACCAGGGTGGTGAGCCCGTTGGCGAAGCTCGAGAACAGGTTCCGGCGCAGCCAGCCCAGCGGTCCGCCGACGGTGGCGGGCGGCGGGCGCGAGGCGACGAGATCGGCGCGGACGAATCCCTCCATCCTCAGCGCTCCACCATGGTCACGCGGCGATTGTAGAGGTTCATCAGGAAGGCCGTGGCGAGGCTGAGCGTGAGGTAGACCGCCATGGTGATCGCCACCACCTCCACCGCCTGGTTGGTCTGGTTGAGCACGGTGCCCATGAAGACGTGGACGAGGTCGGGATAGCCGATCAGCACCGCCAGCGACGAGTTCTTGGTGACGTTGAGATACTGGCTGGTGAGCGGCGGCACGATCGCCCGCATCGCCTGCGGGACCACCACGAGACGCAAGCTCTGGCCCCGGTTCAATCCCAGGGCGGAGGCCGCCTCCCCCTGCCCCCGCGCCACGCTGGAGAGGCCGGCCCGCACGATCTCGGCGATGAAGGCGGCGGTATAGGTGGAGAGCCCGAGGACCAGGGCGGCGAATTCCGGCAGGATCGGTAACCCGCCCTCGACATCGTAGGGGCCGCGCGCCGGCCAATCGACCGCGACCGGATGGCCGGCCAGCGCCAGCCCGATCCAGGCGAGACCCGGCAGGAGGATCGTGAGGGCGAGCCCCGGCAGCCAGGCCCGGACCGGAGGCAGGCCGGTCTCGGCTGCGCGGCGCGCCCGCCGTCGCAGGAGCGACAGGGCGGCAATGCCGGCGAGGAAAGCGATCGGCACCAGCCAGGCGGCGCCTGAGAATTCGGGGCTCGGCAGAACGAGACCACGCTGCGAGACGAAGGCGCCTCCCAGGCTCGCAGGAGCCTCGGCCGAGGGCAGGGCCACCCGCACGGCCACGTACCAGACGAGGAGTTGCAGCAGCAGCGGCACGTTGCGGATTGCCTCGACATAGGCGGAGGCCAGCCCGCGCGCGAGGAGGTTCGGCGACAGCCGGGCGATGCCCACCACGAAGCCGATCAGCGTGGCGAGCACGATGCCCAGCGCCGCGGCGAGCAGTGTGTTGCAGAGCCCGACGAAGAACGCATCGAGATAGGTCGAGGTCGCCGCCGCGTAGGGGATCAGCCGCTGGCTGATGTCGAATCCGGCATTGCGCGACAGGAAGCCGAACCCGGCGACGATGCCCTGTTTCGCGAGCTTCTGCGCGGCATTGCCGGCAGCGAGATAGACGAGGCCGGCGACGGCGAGCGCCAGGAGGATCTGGAGCGCGAGGGCACGCAGGGAGGTCTTTCGGGATTCAGCCATGACGGCATCCTCCACGCGCAACCCCTCTCCCCCCTGCGGGAGAGGGTGGCCTTCGCGTCAGCGAAGGTCGGGTGAGGGGAGCGCCCTCTCCGGAAAGACCTGTGCCGGCCCCTCTCCCGCCCGCTCCGCGGGCACCCTCCCCCGCAAAGGGGGGAGGGTCTTGCTCCCACACGCCCCTCACCGGATCGGAGGCCCGTATTGCAGGCCGCCCTGGTTCCAGAGGCCATTCAGGCCGCGCGGGATCTTCAGCGGTGTCTGCGCGCCGACATTGCGCTCGAAGGAATCGCCGTAATTGCCCACATGGCGGACGATCCGGTAGGCCCAATCGGTGGTGAGACCGAGGCCCTCGCCGTATTTGCCCTCGAGGCCGAGAATGCGCTTCGCGTCGGGGCTGAGCGCCGATCGGCGCATCTCCTCGACATTGGCCTGACCGATCCCCGCCTCCTCGGCGTCGATCATGGCGTAATGGGTCCAGGCGACGAGATCGCGCCACTGATCGTCGCCCTGACGCACGCCGGGGGCGAACGGCTCCTTCGAGATCGCCTCGTCGAGGATGACGTGCTCGTCCGGATGCGCCGTCTTCAGGCGCTCGCCGTAGAGGGAGGATTTGTCGGTGGAATAGGCGTCGCAGCGGCCGGATTCGTAGGCGCCCAGCGTCTGCTCGCTATTGGCGAAGGTGACGACCTTGTAGGTCAGCCCCCGCGTGCGGAACCAATCGGCGAGGTTGAGCTCGGTGGTGGTGCCCTGCTGCAGGCAGATCGTCGCCCGGTCGAGCTGTTTCACCGACGTGATGGCGAGGGACTTTCGCACCAGGAACCCCTGCCCGTCATAGAAGGTGATGACCGGGAAGTTCATGGCGGCGGTGTCGCGCGACAGGGTCCAGGTGGTGTTGCGCGACAGGACGTCGATCTCGCCCGATTGCAGGGCGGTGAAGCGCGCGGCCGAGGATTGCGGGATGAACCGCACCTTGGCCGGATCGTCGAAGATCGCCGCCGCCAGCGCCCGGCAGAAATCCACGTCGAGCCCGCGCCACTGGCCCTGGCTGTCCGGAATGCTGAACCCCGCGACCCCGCCGCTGACGCCGCAGACGAGATGCCCCCGCGCCTTCACCTGGGCGAGGGTGCCTTGGGCGAGGGAAGGAGACGCGGTGAGGATGGCGAGGAGCGGGATCGAGACCAGTCGCATCCGCGCATTGCAGAGGATCGGCCGCCGCGGTCAAGCCGCCGCCCTCACCATCGTCATCCCGGGGCCGCATAGCGGAGCCCGGGATCCAGACGCACATACATTGCGAGGATGGATCGCGATCATGCGGCCGCGTCAGCGCTGATTCCAACATCCGTCGCGACTCTGGATTCCGGGCTCGCCTTCGGCGACCCGGAATGACGGAGTGAGTCGTGACATCCGTACTGCTGGCCGCACGTTACGTCAGAGAGCTAAGCTCGCCGTCAGATCGGACCAATCCGGGTTGACCTCCTCGATCAACCGGATCTTCCAATCACGCCGCCAGGTCTTGAGCGATTTCTCGCGCTGGATCGCCTCCACGACCTGATCGTAGCTCTCGTACCAGACGAGGCGATCAGCATTGTAGCGCGCGGTGAAACCGGGTTGCCGCTTCGTCTTGTGCTCGTGCACGCGGCGCACGAGATTGTTCGTGACGCCGATATACAGCGTGCCGTGACGACCGCTGGCGAGCATGTAGACAGCAAAGGACATGAGCCGCATCGAGGCGAATGGACGGTTCCACGATGGATCGAACGTGCGGCTGAGTCAGCGCTGATTCTGCCATCCATCTCGGCCGTGGATTCCGGGCTCGCCTCGGGCGACCCGGAATGACGGGGTAGGGCATGACATCCGCAACGTCATCCCGGGGCCGCGCAGCGGAGCCCGGGATCCAGACGCACATCCGTTGCGAGGATGGATCGCGATCATGCGGCCGCGTCAGCGTTGATTCCAACATCCGTCGCGACTCTGGATTCCGGGCTCGCCTTCGGCGACCCGGAATGACGGTGGGCTTAGGCAGCGCGAGGTTGACGCGTCGTCTCCCGCGAGGCTCAGGTTGCGGCGCAACCGCCCTCCCCGCATACGGGTTTCCATGTCGAACACCCCTCCCCGCGATCCCGCCCGCTTCGGCCCGGCCACACGCCTCGTCCATGCGGGGCGCGATCCGTCCGCGCAGCATGGCTTCGTCAACACGCCGATCTATCGCGGCTCGACGGTGCTGTTCCCGACCTATGACGACCTGCAGCACCGGCGCGGGCGCTATGATTACGGCACCAGCGGCTCGCCGACGATGGATTCGCTCACCCAGGCCTGGAGCGAGCTCGCCGGGGCGGCGGGCACGGTGCTGACGCCTTCCGGCCTGGCCGCCCTCACGGTCGCCCTGATGAGCGTGGTGAGCGCGGGCGACCATCTCCTCGTCACCGACAGCGCCTACCGCCCCACCCGCATCTTCTGCGACGGCGTGCTGAAGCGCTTCGGCGTGGAGGTGACCTATTACGATCCCCTCGTCGGCGCCGGCATCGGCGCTTTGATGCAAACGAACACCAAGGCGGTTTTGGTGGAGGCGCCGGGCTCGCAGAGCTTCGAGATGCAGGACGTGCCGGCCATCGCGGAAGTGGCCCATGCGCATGGCGCCGCCGTCATCATGGACAATACCTGGGCGACGCCGCTGTTCTTCCCGCCGCATGAGCGGGGCGTCGACATCGCCGTGGAGGCGGGAACCAAATATCTCAGCGGCGGCTCGGACCTGCTCCTCGGCCTCACCTCGGCCAACGAGCGATACTGGCCGGCGCTCCACCGCACCTTCGAGCATTTCGCCATGTGCGCCGGGCCGGAGGATGCGTTCCTGGCGCTGCGCGGCCTGCGCACCATGAACCTGCGCCTGCGCGAGCACGAGCGCCAGGGCCTCGCCATGGCGCGCTGGCTGCAGGCGCGGCCGGAAGTGCTGCGGGTGCTCCACCCGGCCCTGCCGGAGGATCCCGGCCACGCCATCTGGAAGCGGGACTTCTCCGGGTCGTCCGGCCTGTTCGGAGTGGTCCTCAAACCGGCTCCGGCGAACGCCGTGGCGGCGATGCTCGACGGGCTCGAATTGTTCGGGATGGGCTTTTCCTGGGGCGGCTTCGAGAGCCTCGTCATCCCGTTCGATTGCCGGACCTACCGCACCGCCACGCGCTGGGAACCGGGCGGACCGGGCTTGCGCTTCCATATCGGCCTCGAGGAGATTTCGGATTTGCAGGCCGATCTCGATGCCGGGTTTTCGCGGTTACGCGCCGCGATGGGATGAGCCCCTCCCTCCTCCTTGTGGGGAGGGATCGAGGGTGGGGGTGGTTCCGCCGGACTCCGCAACAGGGTCACCCAGCCACCCCCACCTCCAACTCCTCCCCACAAGGGGGAGGAGGGTTTTCACGGCGCCAGCCAGGTCCCCGCCCAGCCGTCGCCTTCCCGCTTCCAGGCGGCGCGCCGGTGTCCCCGCCGGTCGAGGAACAGGAATTCGAGCCGGGTGGCACTCACCTGAACCGCGCAGAAATTCGGCCGGCCGGCGGCGATGGCCGCGTCGGTCTCCGGTAGGGAATAGCCCTCGCCCGAGGCGAGTTCGGTGCCGGGCCCCGGCGCCACGCCATAGCAGACCCGGCTCATCGCCATCGATCCGTCCCAGGCGGCATCCGCCAGGGCATCGTCGGTATGGAGCGTGGCCGGGCCCGAGACCCGGATCTGAACCTTGCTCGCCGAATCGTAGCCGTGCAGCGCGGCCCGGCCGGAGGCGGCGATCTCGGCGGCCTTGCGGGACCGGCGGTCGCAATGGAAGCGCAGGATCCCGGTCCGCCGGTCGGCCTCGCGCAGGACGATGGTGCGGACCTGCGGGCAGCCGTCGGAATCCACCGTGGCGAGGGCCGGCATGTGGAAGGCGTTGCGGCGCAGCCTCGGCCCGTCCTCCAGAAGCTGCCAGAGATGCGCCAGGCTGGCGTCGAGATCGTCGAAGAAATCCGGCAGCGGAATCGTCGGGGGAGTCATGCCGAGAACGTCACGGAACGGGATCCGCCCCGGACTTCCGGCGCTTTTCCTTCAGGATCAGCGCGACGTTGCGGAGATAGATACCGGTCGAGAGGGCCTGTCCGAAGATGATGACCGGCTCGCGCCGCACCAGCCCGTAGACCAGGGTCATCAGCCCGCCCGCGATGGAGAGGAACCAGAACGAGAGCGGCATGACGCTGCGGCCAGCCTTCTCGCTCGCCAGCCATTGCAGGATGAAGCGGGCACCGAACACGACCTGGGCCAGGATGCCGAAGACGAGCCAGCCGTCGAACTTGGTGACGAAGATGTCGTAGGCGTAGCCGCTCAGGTCTTCCGAAAGCTGCATCAGCATGGGTTCAGGCCTCCCCACCGGTCACGAGAGCGCCCTGCGCCGAAGTGGATGCCGGTTCGGCGAAAAAAGAGCTTGGCACGACAAAGGTCTAGATCTCCACCGCCTCGGGCGAGGGCCGCTTGCGGCGGATCAGCCACCACACCCCCGCGAGATCGAGGAGCCCGACCCAGAGCCGGTCGAACAGGCCGTAATTGGAGCGCCCGGTGAAGCGCGGCCGGTCGACCACGTCGGCATGGACCACGCGGTAGCCCTCGCGGGCGACGAGGGCCGGCATGAAGCGGTGCAGCGCATCGAAATAGGGCAGCGCCCGGTAGACCTCGCGCCGGAACACTTTCATGCCGCAGCCGGTATCGCGGGTGTCGTCCTTGAGGATGCGGCCGCGCACGCCGTTGGCGATGCGCGATTGGAGGGTCTTCAGGCGCCCGTCCTTGCGGCCGACGCGCTGGCCCTGGGCCAGGCCCGTGCTCCGGCCGCCCTCCTCCAGGGCCGCCACCAGGGCGGGGATGAAGGCCGGATCGTTCTGGCCGTCGCCATCGAGGGTGGCGATGAGGGCGCCGCGCGCCACGGCGACGCCGCTGCGGATCGCGGCTGATTGCCCGCCGCTGCGGGCATGGCGGACCACGCGCAGCCAGGGCCGGGTACGGCGCAGATCGCCGAGTACCGCCCCGGTGGAGTCGGTGGAGCCGTCATCCACGTAGATCACCTCGAACGGGGCGAGGGCCGAGCAGGCGCGCTCGATCTCGGTGACGAGGCTCTCGACATTGCCGGCCTCGTTCTTCACCGGGACGACGATGGACAGGCGGGTGGAGGGGGCTGTGTCGGTTTGGGTCACGGGGTCACCGCATAGGCCGAGAGGTCGATCCGCCGGCCGCTGTTGATGTTGAAGCCGGAGACCCGGCCGACCGGGGCAGCCTTGACGGGGGTATCCTTAGCGCGTGTCTCCGCCCGCCGGAACTCGTCCAGGAACGGCTCGGTGACGAAGACGAGGCGGCAGCCGCCCCCTGCCAAGAACTCCGCCGCATCGGCCCCGGTATTCAGCATGGCGAGGTCCGTCCCGATGAGGAAGACGAGGCTCGGCTCGCGGTAGCCGAGGCTGCCGACCTTCGGGGCGGCGCAGGGCAGCCCGTCGCGGAGGGCGGCAAGGCGCGGCGAGACCTTAAGCGCCGCGAGCACCGGCTGGGTCAGGCCGAATACCGCCGGCGAGAGCAGGGCCGAGGCCAGGATGGCGCAGGCCAGCGCCCGTTCGGGCAGGCGGCGGGCGAACAGCACGACAGCGAGGATCGCGGCGGCGCAGGAGGCCAGCAGCAGCGGCAGCCCGGCGACGGGGATCACGTGGTCGAAGGTCCAGGCCACCCCGACGAGGCCGAGGGTCAGGCCGACCGGAATCAGCACCACCAGGGCGGCCACGGCCCTGGCTCCCCGCCGGCCCGGATCGAGGGCGCCGCGCCCCACGGCCAGGAGGGTGAGGATCGCCACGGCCGGCATCAGCGGCAGGACGTAATGCGGCAGCTTGGTCGGCACCGCCTCGAACAGGATCCAGGCGGGCACGATCCAGGCGAGGAGGAACGCGATCGCATCGTCGCGCCGGTTGGCGAAGGCGAAGGGCGCGCTCAGCGCCGCGAAAGCGGCTCCCGGCCAGAAGGTGGCGAAGAACACCGCCAGATAGGTGCCGGGCGGCGCGCCGTGCTTCTCGGCGGCTCCCCCCACCTTGCCGAGCATGTCGCGACCCACCGCCTCGCCGAAGAACGCGCCGCCGCTCTTCCAGGCGATGGCGACGAACCAGGGGGCGACGATGGCCAGGGTCAGCCCGAGGCCGAGGCCGGGACGCAGGTCCATGAGCCAGCGGCCGGACCGCTCCTTCACCGACAGCGCAAGTGCGGCGAGCCCGACGAAGAGCGGCACCATCGGCCCCTTGATCAGGATGCCGATCGCCATGGCCAGCCAGAACACCAGCACGGTCGTGAGATCGGGCCGGCCCCGCGTCCGTCCGGGCGTGATCCGGCCGAGCCAGACCCGCGCCAGCGCGCCCATCGCGGCGACCGAGCAGGCGGTGAGGAGGGCGTCCGTCTTGGCGAGGCGCGCCTCCGCCGAGATCATGATGCAGGCCGAGAACAGGGCGGCGGCGACGAGCGCGCCCCGGCGCGGCAGGAAGGCGAGGGCCGCCCAATAGGTGAACAGGCTCGCCAGCAGCGCGCCGATCAGCGAGGGCACGCGGTAGAGCGCGATGGTGGTGCGGGCCCGGTCGACCCCCAGGGCCTCGGCCCCCTTCACCACCGTGGCTTGCACCCAGTAGATCCCCACCGGCTTCTTGTGGCGCGCCTCGCCCTGGAAACGGATGTCGACGATGTCGCCGGTCTCGATCATCTGCTTCGAGGCCTGGGCGAAGCGCGGCTCGTCGCGGTCCATCGGCTGGAGCGAGACGAAGCCCGGCAGGAAACAGACGAGGCAGAGAGCCAGGAGCAGGGCGCAGGCGCGGGCATGGCTCGCCGAGGCCGCCTCGATCAGCCTGTCGAGGAAGCCCGCTCCATCGCCGGGCGGGACGGCATGTCCGGCATCGGCGGTTCTCATGAGACGGGACGCAGTGGGGCGGACATGGGGCGGCTCCGGGCCGACGGGCAGCCCTTGACGATCGGTCGATGCCGCGACGGGCGGCGGTGTCGATGATGCGGCCGGGAAAGTCAAATTCGCCCGCATCGGAGGAGCGCTGCCAGGATCACGCAAAAGCAGCGAAACGACGGCGGTAATCGCCGGGCGTCGTCGCGATCCGGCGCAGGAAGACCCGGCGCAGGGTTTCCTCGGCACGAAAGCCACAGCGTTCGGCGATGCGCTTCAGCGGCAGGTCGGTCTCCTCCAGCAGCCGGCGAGCGGCCTCGAAACGGATGCCCTCGATCGCCTCGGCCGGGCTGCGGCCCGTCGCGGCGCGGTAATGCCGGGCGAAACTGCGCGGGCTCATCCCGGCCCGGTCGGCCAAAGCGGGGATCGTCAGATCGGCGGCGAGGTTCTCGCCGATCCAGGCATGGAGGCGGCCGAACCGGTCGTCGCCGCCCTGAAGCGAAAGGGCCGCGCTGAACTGGGCCTGCCCGCCGGGCCGCTTGAGGAACACGACGAGGTGACGCGCCACGGCCAGGGACGTCTCCCGCCCGAGATCGGCCTCCACCAGGGCCAGGGCGAGATCGATGCCCGCGGTGACCCCGGCCGAGGTCCAGAGCGCGCCGTCGCGGATGAAGATCGGGTCGGCCTCGACCCTCGCCGCCGGATAGAGGGCCCGCAGGGCATCGCAGCGGGTCCAGTGGGTGACCACGCGGCGGCCGTCGAGGAGGCCGGCCGCACCGAGGAGGAAGGCCCCGGTGCAGACCGAGGCGACGCGACGCGACCGGGCGGCCCGGCCGGACAGCCAGGAGACCAGGCCGGGATTGTCGAGATGGGCATGAACCCCTCGCCCGCCGGCGACGATCAGCGTGTCGATGGAGCCGGAATCCGGAACCAGACCCTCGGCGGTCAGTGCGAGACCCGAGGAGGTGACGACGGAGCCGGCACGCTCGGCGACGACGCTGCCCCGATAAGGGGATGGCCGTCCGGCGTCGACGAAAAGGTCGTTGGCGGTGGCAAAGACCTGGAGCGGACGGCTACATCGAGGAGCTGCACCCCCGGATAGGCCAGGATCGCCACGGTGATGATCGCCCCGGCGAGGGGCGGCTCCAGAAGCGGGTGGTTTGGCAGGATAGGAGGGTTTTTGGTCATGTCGGCCGGCAGCGTGCGCCGGTATCGTCGGTCCTGTCCAGCCGCGGCCTTTCCGTTGCCGCCCCCTCCCGGAGACCCTTGCCATGCCCCAGACCGAGATCCGCTTCGAGATCGGCCTCCTGACCTTCGAGGGCGTGCAGCAGCTCGACCTCACCGCGCCCTACGAGGTCTTCGCCTCGCTGCCGGGCGCGCGCGTCCACCTCGTCGGGCTCGACCGCGCCACCGTGGTCAGCGCCACCGGGTTGCCGCTGACGCCCACGACGGATCTTACCGCCTGCCCGCCCCTCGACCTCCTCTGCATTCCGGGCGGGATCGGCGTGAACGCCCTGATGACGCACGCGCCGGTGCTCGATTTCGTGCGCGCCCAAGCCGAGCGGCCGATCCTGGTCACCTCGGTCTGCACCGGCGCTCTCATCCTCGGGGCGGCGGGCCTGCTGAGGGGAAAGCGCGCGACCACCCATTGGGGCGCCCTCGACCTCTTGGCGGCCTTCGGGGCGATCCCGGTCGACGAGCGGATCGTGCGCGACGGACGGATCATCACCGGGGGCGGCGTCACCGCCGGCCTCGATTTCGCCCTCGCGGCGGTGGCTGAGCTCGCGGGCCGGATTGAGGCCGAGACGATCCAGCTGGCCCTCGAATACGCGCCGGCCCCGCCCTTCTCGGCGGGCCATCCCGGCACGGCCTCGCCGGAGGTGGTCGCGGCTGCCCGCGCGCGATTCGCCGCTTCGCGCGCCGCCCGCGAAACGATCATCGCGGGGATCACCCGGAACGGGGGGTTCTGAGCCTCATGCGTCATCGGGCCCGGCGGCGAGGGCATAGACCGCGTCGCCGAGGCGCTGGAACGGACCGTCGGGCCCCGAGCGCTTCCACAGCCGGGTGTTGAGGGCCGCCACCGGGTCGATGCCGGGGACCGACAGGCCGCGCAGGGTCAGGCCCTCCAGGATCTCGGAGGCGTGGAGAGGCCGGCCCGCCTCCTCGAGGATCTCGGAGGCGGCCTCCATGAGGAGACGGCCTTCGCGCCGGGCCTGCGACCTGTCGCCGCCAGATTCGCCCGCAGCCTCCTCGCCTGCCGAATCCGGCGGCGGGGCGACCGGGGCCGGATCGCGCCGCCCATCTCCCGCCCCTCCGGCGGGCCCGGATATCCGGCGGCCGATATCGAGGAAGAGCGTGAGGTCGGCGATGGCCCGCTCGATCCGGGCCCGCTCACGATAGAGGTCGGAGAGGCGTGCCTCGGCCTCGGCTTCCGTCAGGAACATGGTGGCACCTCTGGAATATTCCAATTATGGAATATCTAGCAGAAGGCGTGCCGGGATGGAATATTCCTCTCGAATATTTGGAAGATGCCTCAGCCCGCGAGGGCGCGCCGTGCCGCACCGGCCTTGGATGCGCCCGCCTTCGCCCCGCCGAGCCTGGGCGGAACCAGCAGGGCGCTCGGATGGGCGGGCTGGAGCATCATGCCTGCCTCGTCGAGGGAGACGGGCAGTTTCGGGAAGACCTCCTGCATATGGGCGAGATCGGCCTTGAAGGCCTGCCGGAAGCTGCGGATGCTGGCATTGTCGGCGCCGAACTGGCTGTGCAGGTTGGCCCAGGTCAGCCGCAGTGGGCGCTGCAGGACGCGCAGGCGGTAGCCGAGCCAGAACAGGAGATCGAGCTTGCGGGCCGAGCCGGCGAAGGCGCGGGCCGCGCGGATATCCACCGGCAGGGCGTGCTGGATCAGGTTGTCGTAGAAATCCTGGTGGAACTGCACGGTCTTCGACCAGACCTGCCCCTCCCCCGATCCGTGCGAGAGCCAGAGGTCGAGCTGGCGGAAGGGCGGCACGTTGAGGGTGCTGGCCTTGTCGCTGCCGTCCCAGAGGCCGATCTGCAGGGTACAGGCGGCGAGCCGGTTGAGCTGTTCCTTGAACTGCCGGATCGTGCCGCGCTCGCCGCCGGTGACGGAAAATCCCATCTCCTTCATGAAGCCCGACAGGCTGTCCGCCACCGTGATGGTGGGGCTGCGCTGGCGCACCGCCTCGGTGCAGAGATGCAGCAGGACGAGGCGGGCCTTGGGGCCGTAGGGCAGGCCCTGGAACTCCATCTCGCCATTGACCGGGTTCTTGAGGCGGCCGGCCAGCAGGCTGAGGGAATTGCGGCCGTATTCCCGGAAGAACTCGCGGGCATCGCCCGGATCGCGATAGGGCAGGCCGCACAGGGCCAGCACGCTGTGGATGTGCTGCAGGTTCTCCGGCAGGGTCGGTTCGTTCTCGATGACCTCGCGCACCATGTCGCGCCGGCGCCGGTCGCGGGGCATGGCGCCGCGCATGTCGGCGGCCTCGCGCAGGCTCGCCGCCTCGGCGTCGCGGGCACGCTGCCGATGGAGGATATGCTCGACGATGCTTCCGAACAGGAAGCTGCCGCGGCCGGCCTCGACCTCCTCCAGGAGGTCGGGATCACGGATCTGGGCGAGCTTCTCCTCGATCCCCATGGCTGTCATCGATACCGGCGGCTCTGGTCACTGAACTCCCGCCATCGCACGATTCCGAGGCCAGGAGTCGCCGGGGCCGGATCTTATCCCGACAATCCACGGAGTCGGCCCAAGGGCTCGGCCAAGGGCTCGGCCACGGAACCCCGCAGCCGGGGGATGGGCCGCACCCGTGCGGCGATCCCGCCGCCGGAAGAGACCGCCCCTCAGCCCTTGCGAGGTCTACGCAGAGTTCGATACGGGCCGGAATTCCGTTCTATCCCCATACTTCACCGGCAAACCCCGTTCTCCCCGCAGAATTCCATACGGATCGGCGCAGAATCGCATACGGACCGGGGCCGCGACAGCGCAGAATCCGATACGGCACCACGCAGAGTTCGATACGCCCTCGCGCAGAGTTCGATACGCGAAAGGGTCTCAACCTACGGGGAGAACACGCGAATTCGCCGTCCCATATAACTTGCTGAACTGACTCTCTAAAAAGAGGTTACTGATATCTTTCCTAAGGGGGTCGGTGGGTCGTTCGCTTTACCGGACGGCACGGTTTTTTGATCGATATCTTGGAATTTCCAGAATTCCTCCTCTCCCGGTCCACAGGTTCGGCACAGACGAGGATGGATCGTGCCCCCCTGCGACACCGGCTTGAGGGGACGCCACCGGTTGGCCTAACCGTGGCCGAGCCCGGACCTGCGCCCTTCCCCCTCCCCGATCGTCTCCAGCATGGTGAGCCCGTGACATCCGAAGCCCCGATCGAGACCCTGCTGCGATTGATGGCGGCCCTGCGCGATCCCGAACGGGGCTGCGCCTGGGACCAGGTCCAGACCTTCGACAGCCTCGCGCCTTACACGCTGGAGGAGGCCTACGAGGTGGTGGACGCCATCGAACGTGGCGATCTCGCCGATCTCCAGGGGGAACTCGGCGACCTCCTGCTCCAGGTCGTGTTCCAGGCGCGGGTCGCCGAGGAGGCCGGGAGCTTCGCCTTCGACGACGTGGTCCGGACGATCTGCGCCAAGCTGATCCGGCGGCATCCGCATGTGTTCGAGGCGGATGGGTCGCTGCTGGCGGATGGTCCCGAGCGCCTGAACCTGGCGCAGCTCGACGCCAACTGGAACGCGGCGAAAGCGGCGGAACGGTCGGAGAAGACGGGGCGGTCCGAACACGCCGGGGGCGACCTCCTCGGTTCCGTCGCCAAGGCCCTGCCCGCCCTCACCCGGGCCGAGAAGATCAGCCGCAACGCGGCGCGGCACGGATTCGACTGGCCGGACGCGGCCTCGGTCGTCGCCAAGATCCGCGAGGAGGTGGACGAGGTTGCCGACGCGCTCGGGCGGAACGACCCGGATCACCTCGCCGAGGAGATCGGCGACCTGCTCTTCGCGGTGGTGAATCTCGCCCGGCATTCCGGAATAGACCCGGAATATTCCTTGAAAAGAGGGAATATCAAGTTCGAGCGGCGCTTCCACGCCATGGCGGCTTTGATCGCGGAGGATGGGGCAAGCCTGGAAGAGGCCAATCTTCCCGCTATGGAGGCCGCTTGGCAGCGGGTGAAGCGTTCGGAAGCCTGATCGCCGGCTGGCTTCGGTCCGTTCGCCCGCCCGCGCTCTACCGCCGCCCGAACGGCCAATCGACGATCCGCGTGGCGTGGAGCGCCCACCAGACCAGAACCGGTTGGAGGGCGAGGCGGGGCCCGTGATACCACCAGCTATCGGGCAGGCCGGGAACGGAGATCCCCTCGACCGCGTGCTTGATATTGGCCGGAAACACGCAGATCGCGTAGGCGGCCAGGGCGTAGCCGGCGGCGCGGCGGGTGCGCGCGACGAACAGGCCCGCCACGCAGGCGAGTTCGTAGAGACCCGTCAGGATGACGACCTGCCTCGGCCAGGGCACCCAATCGGGCATGATCGGCAGGAACCTGTCGGCGGCCGCGAGGTGGAGGAGGCCGATGCCGCCATAGAGCGCGGCGAGGCCGAGCCGCGAGAGCAGGCGGCTGTGCGTTGGGGCCTCCGGCGTGGTGATCTCCGGCCTCACGCCACCTCCGGCGCGACGCCGCATTCCTCGGCGATGAGGCGGCGGAGCGCGTGGCTCAACGCGGCGACGGTCTCGTGCCCGCCGGGGAACGCCGTCGTCCCGATCGCCGTGACGGGGGAGAGGCCCCGCAGGGAATTGGTCATGAGCACCGCCTCAGCGGCCAGGACCTCCTCGAGGGCGAGGGAGCGTTCCGTGGTCTCGATGCCGAGGGATTCCGCCAAGCCGAGAACCTGCGCCCGGACGATGCCGGGCAGTACGCCGTCCGACAGCGGCGGGGTGACGAGGCGCCTGTCCAGGATTGCGAACAGGTTGCCGGTCCCGGCGCAGGCGAAGTGGCCTTTGGTGTTGAGGAACAGGGCCTCGTCGAAGCCCAGCGCCCTCGCCTCCCGGGCGGCGAGGATGGCGTCGAGATAGCCCAGCGTCTTGATCCTCGCGGCCGGCGAGGTCTCGTTGCGGCGGATCGTGCTCGGATGCAGCGAGACCGGCGCGAAACCCAACCCCGCCCGGCGCGGCGTGGCGGCGATCCACCAGACCGGCCGGGCCGGCTCCGGCGGGGCGAGACCGCGCGGGCCGGAGCCGCGGGTGATCGTGGTGCGGAGCGCGCCGTCGCCGATGGCAGCGGCGACGCGGCGCATCGCCTCCCCCACCGCTTCCCGGTCGATGAAGAATCCCAAATCCTCGGCCGAGGTGGCGAGCCGGGCGAGATGCGCCTCATGGAAGGCGAGGCGGCCGCCGAGGCAGAGGGCCGTGTCGAAGAGGCCGTCCCCGAGGGTCAGGCCCCGGTCGGCGAGGTCGAAAACATGGCGGCTGCCCTCGTGGAGGACACCGTCAAACCACAGCATCGCGGCTCTCCCGCCACCGGCGCGCCAGATCGAGGAAGTTGCCGAACACCGCGTGGCCGTTCTCGGTCAGCACCGATTCCGGGTGGAACTGCACGCCCATCGTCGGGTGGCGCCGGTGCGACAGGGCCATCACCTCGCCCTCCCCCGATACGGCATCGACGACGAGGGATTCGTCCATGCCCGGCTGCGGCGTGACGATGAGGGAATGGTAGCGGCCCACCTGCATCGGGTCGGGCAGGCCCGCGAACAGGCCGGACCCGTCATGCCGGATCGCCGTCGCCTGGCCGTGGAGCGGCCGCGCCGCCCGCTCGACCCGACCGCCGAAGGCCGCGCCGATGGCCTGGTGGCCGAGGCAGACGCCGAGGATCGGGATCTCGCCGGACAGGGCCTCGATGGCGGGTAGGGTCACGCCGGCCTCGTTGGGGGTGCAGGGGCCGGGGGAGAGGATCAGCGCCTCGGGGGCGAGTGCGCGGATGCCGGCGACGTCGACGGCGTCGTTGCGCAGCACCTTCACCTCCTGGCCGAGCTCCTCCACGTAGCGCACCACGTTGAAGACGAAGGAATCGTAATTGTCGACGACGAGGATCATGACGCCTCGCCCTCGTTCCGGTCGGGCTCGAAGGCGGCGAAGACTCGCGCCGCCTTGGTCAGGGTCTCCTCGTACTCCGCGGCCGGGTCGGAGAGGAGCGTCACCCCTCCCCCGGCCTGGAGCACGGCGCGGGCCTCGTCCATGAACACGGTGCGGATGGCGATGGAGGTGTCGAGCGACCCGTCGAACCCGATGGCGCCGATGGCCCCGCAATAGAGCTCGCGGGCATCACCCTCGATCTCGGTAATGATGTCCATGGCGCGCAGTTTCGGGGCCCCGGTGATCGAGCCGCCGGGGAAGGTGGCGGCGATCAGGTCGATGGCGTCGAGCCGCTGGCGCAGGGTCCCGGTCACCACGGAGACGAGGTGGTGGACCGAGGCGTAGGATTCGAGCCCGCACAGGACCGGCACCTTGACGCTGTGCGGCTCGCAGATCCGCGAAAGGTCGTTGCGCAGGAGATCGACGATCATGATGTTCTCGGCCCGCTCCTTGACGTTGGCCTGGAGCGCCTCGCCCAGAGCCCGGTCCTCGGCGGGATCCTCCACCCGGCGCACGGTGCCCTTGATCGGCCGGGTCTCCACCGCCCTGCCCTGCAGCTTCATGAAGCGCTCGGGACTGCTCGACGCGATGGTGAGAGCGTCGAAGGACAGATAAGCGCCGAAGGTCGCCGGGTTGGTCTCACGCAGGCGGTGATAGAGCGCGAAGGGATCGTATCCCGTCGGCAGCGCCGCCTCGAAGCGCTGGGCGATGTTGGCCTGGTAGATGTCGCCGGCCCGGATGTAGTCGCGGACCGTCTCCACCGCCGCCTCGTAGGAAGCCCTGGTGAAGTTGGAGCGCCAGGCGAGGGGCGCGGCCTCTGCTCTCGTCCGGGCGCCGCCGCCGCCCGCGAGCAACTCCGCGAAACGGTCGAGCCGCGCCCGCGCCCGGTCGGCGCGGGCGGAATCCGTCAGCTCCGGAAAGCCGTTGGCGACGAGCCGGCAGGTGCGGCTGTCATGGTCGATGGAGAGGATCGTGTCGTAGAGATTGAAGGCGATGTCGTCGGTGAGGCCGGCGCGGCGGGCCGGCGGCGTCACCCGCTCCAGGCAGGCGCCGAGATCGTAAGCGAAATAGCCGATGGCCCCGCCGGGAAAGCCGAATCCCTCGTCGCCCGCCATCCGGTAGGGCGCGAGGCAGGCGCGCAGGGCCTCCAGGCCGGACCCCTCGAGCGGGCGTCCGTCGAGCGTCGCGCGGCCGTTCGCGTAGCGGAACCGCCCGAACGGATCGGCGGCCACGATCGAGACGCGCCCCAGGGTCTCGTGGCGCATGGCGCTGTCGAGGAAGGCCAGTCCCGGCAGGGACGAGAACGCCTCGGCCGCCGCGACGGGATCGATGAAGGGGATCTCGCGGGTCCACATGATGCTGTCGGACTTAAGAGCTTGACGCGGGCTGGGACACGGGCCCCTCCTGCGGCATGGTTTCCTGATGACGCGCCACAGGTGACACGGGTCGCGGTCCGACGGAAGCCGCGCGGGCTGCATGGGCCGTGGAGGCTGGCGGCATGGTGCCCGGAACCGCCGCCCTCGCAACCGCGCGAGGATGAGCGTATAGGAAGGCTGCAACCCGGCACCCTCCGCCCCGAGAATCACGGCCGGTCGAGTTTTCCTCGGCCGCGACCGACGAGCGACCATGACCGTACCCGTCACCGTTCCGACCCCGGCGAAAGCCGCGCCCAAGATCTCGTTCGTCTCCCTCGGCTGCCCCAAGGCGCTGGTGGATTCCGAGCGCATCCTCACGCATCTGCGGGCGGAAGGCTATGAGCTCGCACGCCGACATGACGGGGCTGACGTCGTCATCGTCAACACCTGCGGCTTCCTCGATTCGGCCAAGGCCGAATCGCTCTCGGCCATCGGCGAGGCCATGGCCGAGAACGGCCGCGTCATCGTCACCGGTTGCATGGGCGCGCAGCCCGAGGAAATTCGCGAGAAATATCCGAACCTCCTCGCGGTGACCGGGCCCCAGGCCTACGAATCGGTGGTCGCCGCCGTGCACGAGGCGGTGCCCCCGGCCCATGACCCGTTCCTCGATCTGGTGCCGCCGCAGGGGGTGAAGCTCACCCCGCGTCATTACGCCTATCTGAAGATCTCCGAGGGCTGCAACAACCGCTGCACCTTCTGCATCATCCCGTCCTTGCGCGGCGACCTCGTCAGCCGGCCGGCCGGCGACGTGCTGCGCGAGGCCGAGAAGCTGGTGAAGGCCGGCGTCAAGGAATTGCTGGTGGTCTCGCAGGACACCTCCGCCTATGGCATCGATATTCGATACGCCACGAGCCCCTGGCGCGATCGCGAGGTGCGGGCGAAGTTCTACGATCTCTCCGCCGAACTCGGCGAACTCGGCGCCTGGGTGCGGATGCACTACGTCTATCCCTACCCGCACGTGGACGACGTCATCCCGCTGATGGCCGAGGGCAAGATCCTGCCCTATCTCGACATGCCGCTCCAGCACGCCAGCCCGTCCGTGCTCAAGCGCATGCGCCGGCCGGGCAACCAGGAGAAACAGCTCGAGCGCATTCGGCGCTGGCGCGAGATCTGCCCGGACCTCGCCATCCGCTCGACCTTCATCGTCGGCTTCCCCGGCGAGACCGAGGCCGAGTTCGAGGAATTGCTGACCTGGATCCGGGAAGCCAAGCTCGAGCGCGTCGGCTGTTTCGAATACGAGCCCGTGGGCGGCGCGGTAGCCAACGGGCTCGGCGATCTCGTCCCGCCGGAACTCAAGGCCGAGCGCAAGCGCCGCTTCATGGAGGCGCAGCAGGGTGTCTCGGCCCGTCTGCAGAAGGCGCGCGTGGGCAAGCGCCTGCCGGTCATCATCGATGCCGTCGAGGGCGGCATCGCCAAGGGCCGCTCGAAATACGACGCGCCCGAGATCGACGGCAACGTCCATGTCACCTCGCGCCGGCCGCTGCGGGTCGGCGACATCGTCACCGTGAAGATCGAGCGGGCCGACGCCTACGACCTCTACGGCAGCGCGGTCTGACACCGCCCACCAATGAGCCCCACCGGCCGCGACCGGCGGGGCTTTCTTCGTTAGCCGGGGTGTTCCTGACCCGTCAGGAATTCTTGCTCGTCAGGAATTCTTGCGCGGGCGGTGGTTCGGATCGATGCCGCCTTCCGGCGTCGTCTCGTTGTCGACATCGCCTTCGAAGGTCGACTCGCCTTCGAGATCACGGGGGTCGCCCCCGGACATCGTCATCCCCTTCGAGGTGCCGATTCCGGGATTGCCCTTGAGGTCCGCATCGGTCGGGACGTCGGTCTTCATGTGCTTGTTGGACATGAGCGCTCCATCACAGCTGCGATGACCCGTCAACGCGGCACCCACCGGCCAAGTTACCGGGTATCGTGCCGCATCAGGAATCGATGGACGCGCTGTCGATCCGGGTGATCCCGGCGCGGTCCATCTCGTCCCAGGCGCGGGCGAGCGAGCCGCTCTGGTCGATCGCCCTCACGGCATCCTCCACCACGACGATGCCGAACCCCGCGCGCCGTCCGTGGAGGGCGCTCCAGGCGACGCAGAAATCCGTGGCGAGGCCACAGAGGAACAGGCGGGTGACGCCGCGTTCGCGCAGGTATCCCGTGAGCCCCGTGGGCGTGACGCCATCGGCTTCGAGGAAGGCCGAGTAGCTGTCCGTATGCGCATGGTAGCCCTTGCGGATCACCAGCTCGGCCTGGTCGGCATGCAACTCGTCGGAGAGCCGCGCGCCGGGCGAGCCCTGGATGCAATGGTCCGGCCACAGGATCTGTGGGCCGTAGGGCAGATCCATGGTCTCGAACGGATGTCGCCCGGCATGGCTGGACGCGAAGGAGACATGCCCGGCCGGATGCCAGTCCTGAGTCAGGACCACATGCGGGAACAGGGCGGCGAGGCGGTTGATCGGCGCGATCACCGCATGGCCGTCCGGCACCGCGAGGGCTCCGCCGGGCAGGAAGTCGTTCTGGACGTCGACCACCAGGAGAAGGTCGCGCTCACCTGGGGTCATCATTCGCTTCGTCCTGTCGTCGGGTGATCCCGGGATCGCGGTATCCTTGAATCACGGGATACTCGGATCACGAGACGCCTGAATCAGGGGATGCTTGGATCCGGAGTTTCTTGGATCCGGAGTTTCTTGGATCCGGAGTTTCTTGGATCACGGGGTCATGATCGTGGCGCCCGTGGTCTGGCGTCCGGCCAGATCCTTGTGCACCTGCACCGCGTCGGCGAGTTTCGCCCGCGCATGGACGGGGATCTTCACCGCGCCGCTCGCCACCACGCCGAACAGGTTCTCGGCCATGGAATCGAGGGTGGCCCGCGTCCCCGCATGGGCGAACAGGGAGGGACGCGTCGCGAAGAGCGAGCCCTTCTGGCCCAGCACCGCCAGGTTGAAGTTCTCCACCGGGCCCGAGGCGGAGCCGAAGCTCACGAACATCCCCAGCGGGGCGATGCAGTCGAGGGAGGCCGGGAACGTGTCCTTGCCGACGCCGTCATAGACGACGCGAACGCCCTTGCCGTCGGTGATCTCCCTGACCCGCGCGGCGAAATCCTCGTCGCGGTAGAGGATGACGTGATCGCAGCCATTGGCCCGCGCCAGTTCCGCCTTCCCGGCCGAGCCCACCGTGCCGATGACGGTGGCGCCGATATGCTTGGCCCATTGGCAGGCGATGAGGCCGACGCCGCCGGCGGCGGCGTGGAACAGGATCGTGTCGCCGGGCTTCACCGGGCAGGTGCGGTGCAGGAGATACTCGGCGGTGAGGCCCTTCAGCATCATGGCCGCGGCGGTGTCGTCATCGACCCCGTCGGCGAGATGCACGGCGGCGCTGGCATTGATCACCACCTCCTCCGCATAGGTGCCCTCGGCCGAGCCGTAGGCCACGCGCTCACCCACCCGGAACCCGGTGACGCCCTCGCCGATGGCGGTGACGACGCCCGCGCCCTCCTTGCCGGGGGTGAAGGGGAGCTGAGCCGCCTTGTAGGCGCCCGAGCGGAAGTAGATGTCGATGAAGTTGACGCCGATGGCCGTCTGGCGGACGCGGATCTGGCCGGGGCCGGGCTCGCCGACCGCCACCTCCTCGTAACGCATCACTTCGGGCTCGCCATACTCGTAGACCCGGATCGCCTTGGGCATTGTCGTCACTCCTCGTCTGTCCGATGGACGCGACATAAGCTGCCGGTATTAAGGGGCAAGTCCGGCGCTGCCGATTGAGGTGCCCGGCCGGAGGCGCGGGCGGCATGGCCATTGCGAAACATCGCCCGCCTCGTGTGAGAGAGGCCGGGCGGCGGCGTTCCCCGGCAACCGCGACGGAGGGTGGCAGCGTTCCATGGAAGAGATCGTCTGGATCAGGCCCGCCGATTACGATCCCGCCGTCGTCGCGGGGCTCGTGTTCCAGCCGGAGCCGGGCCTTCCCGCCTTCGAGGTCATGTACCGCTGCCGGGTGGTGATGATGTTCAAGGCCGGGATCGCCTGGGAAATCAGGCCGTTCACGCAACTCACCTTGAAGATCGTCGAGGAGCCGGAAGGCTGAAGTCTTTCACGGGATCCGCGACAGTTCCAAGTCGCGGCGGATCGCCAGGAGGTCGAGGACGGCGAGAACCAGCCAGGGACCTGCGATCCCGATGAAGAATGCCATGTGACCTCTCCTGTCCCGGCGATGATCCGGCATCGCCGCATCGGACGATAGGACAGGTCCCGGCGGTCGGCAAACGGCAGGGCGCGGGTCTCGATCCGCCCTGCCCCCGGACGATGGTCAGGGTCGGCCGGCGGCGTCCAGGATCAGCCTCGCGATCGTGTCGGGCTGGGAGATCAGGGACAGGTGGCTCGCCGTCACCTCGATCGTGGTCGCGCCCATCCTCTTCGCCATGAAGCGTTGGAGAGCGGGGTCGATCGTCCGGTCCTCCGTCGAGACCGCGTAGAAGCTCGGCTTCGATCGCCAGGCCGCCTGGGTGGTCCTGCCCGCCAGCAGCGCTTTGGCGAAGGGCTGCTGCACCGCGTAGAGCACCTTCGCCTTCGCCTCGGGAAGGTCGCTGGCGAAATCCCGCAGGAAGGCCGCTTCGCCGAGACGTCCGTACTCGTCGTCGAAGACGATGCCGGCCGTGGCGGGCGGTGTCGGAAACGTCCTGGCCAGGGCGGCGTAATCCTCTCCCGCATCGGGGGCGCGTGCCGCCACGTAGACGAGGGCCGACACGTTGGGGGCGATGCCGGCTTCCGTGATGATCATTCCGGCGAAGGAATGCCCGACGAGCACGGTCGGCCCGTCCTGCCGCGCCAGCACCCGCCGCACCGAGGCCACCGCCTCGTCGAGGGTGGTCAGCGGGTTCTGCACTGAGGTGACATCGAGCCCCGCCGCCTGCAGCCGCCCGATCACCTCCGACCAGCACGACCCGTCGGCGAACAAGCCGTGGACGAGGACCACGTTGCGCGCCCGCGGGACCGGTGCGGCCAGAGCTGGGCCGTGCAGAAGCGGGACGACTGACGCGGCGACGGACAGCCTCAGGAAAGAGCGGCGATCCATCGGGGGCTCCTCTGACGGCGACAGATTCGGTATTGACCGCGCCTTCGCGGGGAAAGTCCAGGCGCGGCTCGAAACTCTGCCCGCCGGGATGATCGCCCTCCGGCCCGCCTCAGACCAGCCCGGTCAGGTAATAGACCCCGATGACCAGGAAGACCGCGCTCGTCTTCAGCAGCGTGATCGCGAAGATGTCGGCATAGGCCTGCCGGTGGGTCAGCCCCGTCACCGCGAGCAGGGTGATGACCGCGCCGTTATGGGGCAGCGTGTCCATGCCGCCGCTCGCCATGGCGGCGACCCGGTGCAGCACCTCCATGGGGATGCCGGTGGCCTGGGCCGCCGCGATAAAGGTGGAAGACATGGCGGCGAGCGCGATGCTGAGCCCTCCGGAGGCCGAGCCGGTGATGCCGGCGAGCGCCGTCACCGTCACCGCCTCGTTCACCAGCGGATTGGGGATCGCGGAGAGTGCCTCGCGGATGACGATGAAGCCCGGCAGGGCCGCGATGACCGCGCCGAACCCGTATTCGGAGGCGGTGTTCATGGCGGCGAGCAGCGAGCCCGCCACCGCCGCGCGGCTGCCCTCGGCGAAGCTTTTCGAGACCGGCTTCCAGGCGAAGACGAAGACCGTGAGGATGCCGGCCAGCAGCGCCAGTTCCACCGCCCAGATCGCCGTGACGGAGGACAGGGTCGTGACGATCGGCTTGTCGAGCCCCGCAAGCATGGTCTCGGTCTTCGCCCCGTAGAGGCGCGGGATGAGCGCGGTGAAGGCGAGGTTCGAGAAACCGACCACGACGAGCGGCAGAAGCGCCACCAGGGGATGCGCCAGGGCTTCGTCGGAGACGGGCGTCGGCTCGTTGCTGTGGCCGCTGCCGTAGCCCTCTCCCCTGGCCTTGGCCGAGGCGATGCGCCGGTCGAGATAGGCGACACCCGCGACGAGGATGAAGGCGGCGCCGATCAGCCCGAGCCAGGGGGCCGCCCAGGTGTTGGTGCCGAAGAAGGTGGTGGGAATGATGTTCTGGATCTGCGGCGTGCCGGGCAGCGCGTCCATCGTGTAGGAGAAGGCGCCGAGCGCGATGGTGCCGGGGATGAGGCGCTTCGGGATCTCGCTCAGCCGGAAGGCTTCCGCCGCGAACGGATAGACCGCGAACACCACGACGAAGAGCGAGACGCCGCCATAGGTGAGCAGATTGCAGACCAGCACGATGGAGAGCACCGCCCGGCGCGGGCCGACGAGATCGATCACTGCCGTGACGATGGAGCGCGAAAAACCCGACAGTTCGATGACCTTGCCGAACACCGCGCCGAGGAGGAAGACCGGCAGGTAAAGCTTCACGAAGCCGACCATCTTCTCCATGAACAGGCCGGAGAAGACCGGCAGCACGGCGGACGGGTCGGTGAGGAGCACGGCAAGCAGTGCGGCCACCGGGGCGAACAGGATGACGCTGAAGCCGCGATAGGCGACGAGCATCAGGAAGCCGAGCGCCAGCAGCGCGATGGCGAGGCTCATGACGACGCTCTCATGATGGGGCAACCTCCGGGCACTCTGCCCCTGTCGAGACGCACAGCTGATGCTAGAAGCCGCAGCGTGGCAATGCCACAGCGAGGTGACCCGAGACGGACGGCACCTATTTGAAACGGCAGCGGTCCGGTCGGTGCCGCTTCGACTGGTCTGGTGAGGGTGCCCCTCGCCGAGGAGCGATGACATGAAGCCGTCCTCTCCCCGTTTCGACGTGGCCGTCGTCGGCGCAGGCGCGGCCGGGCTCGGTCTCGCCCTGGCCCTGGCCCGAGAGGGCATCGCCACGGCCCTCGTCGGCCGCCACGCCCCCGTCGCCGACGGACGCACGGTCGCCCTCCTCGACGGATCGGTGCGTTTCCTCCGCGCGCTGGGGGCCTGGGCGGAGGTGGCGCCGCATGCGGCACCCCTGGCCGAACTCCACATCGTCGACGATACCGGCAGCCTGTTCCGTCCGCCGCCGGCCCGGTTCGTCTCCACCGAAATCGGCCTCGACGCCTTCGGCTGGAACGTGGAGAGCGCCCGCCTCGTGGAATCGTTGCGAGCGCAGGCCCGGTCGGCTCCCGGCCTGACTCTGTTCGAGAGCGACGCGGTGGGGCTGGAACGGGATGCCGACGAGGCGCGGATCCTCGTTGGGGAAGGGGCGGCAGTCGCGGCGCGCCTCGTCGTCGGTGCGGACGGAGCCCGCTCGCGCATGCGGGAGCAGGCCGGCATCGCCACCAAGGACTGGTCCTATCCGCAGGCCGCCATCACCACCTTGCTCGCCCATGAGCGCCCGCACCGGGACGTCTCCACCGAATTCCATACCCGGCAGGGGCCGTTCACCCTGGTCCCCCTCCCCGGCGGGCATCGTTCCAGCCTCGTCTGGGTCACCGGCGCGGGACCGGTGCGTCGCCTCTCCGAACTGGAGGATGCCGACCTCGCGCGCGCCATCGAGAACCAGGCCCAGGCCATGCTCGGTGCCATGCGCATCGACGGGCCGCGCGGGCTCGTTCCCATGCGGGGCCTCTCCGTCGCCTCCCCGGTCGGGCCTCGCATCGCGCTCATCGGCGAGGCGGCCCATGCCTTTCCGCCTATCGGAGCGCAGGGGCTCAATCTCGGCTTGCGCGATGCCGCGGCGCTGCGCGACAGCGTCCTGGCTGCGACCTCGGACGGCCGCGATCCGGGCTCGCGCGAGGCTTTGTCCGGGTTCGCCTGTTCGCGGGCACTGGATGCCCGCCTGCGCACGGCTGCGGTGGATACGCTCAACCGCAGCCTGCTCAGCTCTCTGATCCCCGTCGATGCCCTGCGCGGGCTCGGCCTGCTGGCCATGACCACGATCGGGCCGCTGCGCCGCGTCGTCATGCGCGAGGGTGTGCTGCCGCGCCTCGGCGCCCCCGCTCTGATGCGGTGACGGTCAGCGTCGGGCGAGGCTCGTCGGCGCGTCCGCCGCACCGAAACGGTCGCCGGTCGATCCGGTGGGGATCGAGGCGGCGGGCGTTCCGCGGCTGAAAGCGGTGCCGTCCCGCCCGAGGCGCTCGCCATGGGCGAACAGGGCCTTCATGTAATCCTGGTCGAACGGCGCCGAGGTGGTGCGCGTGAACCGGTTGTCGATCTGGGCCACGTCGAGATCGAGGCCGTTACGCTCGGCGAAGCTCTCCGTCAGGGCGAGCGCCGCACGGGTCTGCGCCTTGATCGCGGCCGACATTGCGCGGCCGAGCACGCTCAGGGTCGTGCGTGTGGCCATCTGGAAGTCCGGCGTTACCGTGTTGTTGACGACGAGATAGACCGTGCTCGTGGGAAGCCTCACCTTGGCCTTGCCGAGGATCGCGGCTTCCGGCGCCAGGTAGAACGGCGCAGTGGTGCCGCCATCCGCATGCATCTCCTGGAAGCGCTTCCCGTCCGTACCGACCACGTCGATCATCACCGGCGGGAATACGCCCGGCACCGCCGAGGAGGCGAGGATGATCGAGCGGAACAGGTCGAGCGCCTTCGGGCCGCCCTCGGAGGCGATGGCGCCCATGTCCCACAGGACGGGGCGCTCGCTGTCCACCGCCGTGGTCGCCACCAACAGGCGACGTCCCTTGGCGTGCTCGGCAGCGATGTCGGTGAGGAGCTTGCCCGTCACCATCCGTTCGATCCGGCGCTTGAGCGGCCAGGTATCGGTGAGGGCTTCGTTGGTACCGCCGAATTCGAATACGTCGGCGGCCGAGATCTCCGTATAGGCGTGCGCCAGTGTCGCATCGGCGCTGGATCCGAGGAAGGCGAAGGGCGCGATCATCGCCCCCGTACTGACCCCGGTGATGATTCCGAAAGCGGGCCGGTTGCCGGCCTTCGACCAGCCGTTGAGGAGACCGGCGGCGAAGGCTCCGTTCTCGCCGCCGCCGGACAGGACCAGCCACGGATCGGACGCGGCACTCGCGCCGTCGATGAGATGCTGGAAGGCCTTGGTGTCGTCGGCTGGTATCCGGAGAAGGCCCTTCAGGCCGTCGGGCCTGGCATCGGCCGCATCACCGGCCGTGAACGCGACCCGTTCGGATGATCTCGCTGGCGATGACTTCGAGGATTCTTTGAGAGGAGCGGATCTCGCCGGTGCGCCCGCATGGGCCGGAGCGGCCTCGACCGGTCCGGCGATGCCGAGCATGGCCACCATGCTGGCCGCGTAGAAGAGACCGTGTCGGCTGGATGATCCGGACATGAGAGAGTGTCCTTGGTAAGTCTCGAAACGCCCGCCTCTGCTGCGAGAACCCGGCGTCGACCGGCCGGTTCCGGTCCGTGGACCCTCCCCTTGCGTCGAACATGCGCCAGCGCACGTCGTTGGGAAAGCGGTCTTCTCCCAAAACCCGCCTTTACGCGGGGGGTAACCTTGACTAACCGCTTCGAGGCTAGAGCATCATCCGGAAAGTCAGATCTGGTTTTCGGTAAAGATGATGCGGTGCCAACACCCTAGGTCGACGACCTGAATACGATATGCAGGTCGTCGACCTGGTCCAACGACTATCCATAGCCGGAGCCCGAGTCCCGATGAAACTACCGCGCCGCTTCTTTCAGCCGCTCGCCACAGGCGCGCCGGCCCCGTTCCGTGACCTGCCGGTGAAGCTCGAGCGGATGATCCATTTCGTGCCGCCGCACAACGACAAGGTCCGTTCCCGGGTGCCGGAACTCGCCGCCACCGTGGACGTGGTGCTCGGCAATCTCGAGGACGCCGTGCCGGTCGATCAGAAGGAGGCGGCCCGCAAGGGCTTCGTCGCCATGGCGCAGGCCACCGATTTCGCCGCCTCCGGCACCGGATTGTGGACCCGCATCAACGCCCTCAACAGCCCCTGGATTCTCGACGACCTGTTCGAGATCGTGTCCCAGGTCGGGGACAAGCTCGACGTGGTGATGGTGCCCAAGGTCGAGGGACCGTGGGACATCCACTATATCGACCAACTCTTGGCCCAGCTCGAGGCGAAGCACGGCGTCTCGAAGCCGATCCTCGTCCACGCCATCCTGGAGACCGCCGAAGGCGTCGCCAATGTCGACGCCATCGCCTCCGCCTCCCCGCGCATGCACGGCATGAGCCTCGGCCCCGCCGATCTCGCGGCCTCACGCGGCATGAAGACCACCCGCGTCGGCGGCGGCCACCCGGATTACCGGGTCATCGCCGACCCGACGAGCGACGGCGCCGCCCGCGCGTCGGCCCAGCAGGACCTCTGGCACTACACCATCGCGAAGATGGTCGATGCCTGCATGGCCAACGGCCTCAAGGCCTTCTACGGCCCGTTCGGCGACTTCTCGGACGGGGATGCCTGCGAGGCTCAGTTCCGCAACGCCTTCCTCATGGGCTGCGCCGGCGCCTGGACCCTGCATCCGAACCAGGTCGCCATCGCCAAGCGCGTCTTCGCCCCCGATCCGGCGGAAGTCGCCTTCGCGGTGCGGATCGTCGAGGCGATGCCGGACGGGACCGGCGCGGTGATGCTCGACGGCAAGATGCAAGACGACGCCACCTGGAAACAGGCCAAGGTGATCGTCGATCTGGCCCGGCTGGTGGCCGAGAAGGACCCGGAGCTCGCCAAGACCTACGGCCTGAAGTGACCTCTGGCCCGAACTGAGATGGCCTTCCCTCTCCCCGCACGCGGGGAGAGGGCTTCATGCCCCCCCCGTCGGGGCATGAAGCGAGGCGGCAGCCGAAGGTGAGGGGGCGGCTCAGGCACAGCCTCGTTCGTTCGACCCCCCCTCACCGCCGCTCCGGCTTCGCCTCCGCTTCCCGCAGCCACGGATCCCGAAGCGATCGGCCGGATGCCGTCCGAGATCTGCAGACCGAGACGGCTCCTTGCGATGCGGCGTGGCAACGCCGACGATGACAACCTGTCCGACGCATCCTATTTTGGCGTCATGACCGATTTCTCTCCCACCGGAATCCAGACGCGCACCGCCAAGTTCGGCCTCGGCGCCGTGGTGCGCCACCGGATCTACCCGTTTCGCGGCGTCGTCTTCGACGTGGACCCGATCTTCGACAACACCGAGGAATGGTGGCTGGCGATTCCCGAAGAAGTACGGCCGCGCAAGGACCAGCCGTTCTACCACCTTCTCGCCGAGAACGCGGAGAGCGAGTACGTGGCCTATGTCTCCGAACAGAACCTCATTCCCGACACGTCCGGCGAGGCCCTGCGTCATGCCGGGATTCCGGAGGTGTTCGAGCGGGATTCGGACGGCGCCTACCGCCTTCGGGGCGCTCACACGAACTGAGTCCCGGACGGGACCCCACATCGCGGAGCCCCCTCATCGACGGTGCGCATGAAAAAGGCCGGGCTCGCCGCCCGGCCTTTTCCTATTGTCATGAAGTGGGTTCGAGGCCTGGTCTCAGGGCTTCGGAGCGGTACCCACGGCGGCAGCGCCGGCGGCATTCTGCTTCTCGAGATTCTTGCGCATGTCTTCGCTGCGCTTCTCGAGCTCGGCCTGGAGCTTCTTCTGCTGCTCTTCCAGCACCTTCGGATCGACGGCCGGGCCGTCGAAGGCCTTGCCGAAGCCGGTCAGCGGCACGGCGAAGGTCACCTCGCGCTGGGCCTGGTTCTGGACGCTGATATTGAGGGTGGTGCCCTTCTTGAGCGCGTTCACGAGGTCGTTACCGACATTGCCGGCCTCGGCGAAGCAGCCGTTGGGGAAGCACACGGCGAACTTACCCGGCGTCGCCTGCTGGCCATCGACGGTGAAGCGGATGCCGGGGCCGAGGAGCAGGCCGAGCGGCAGCAGGTAGCGCACCACGCGCACGCTCTGCTGGGCGTTCTTCATGTCGTAGACCGCCACGGCGAGGACCGGCTGGCCCTGGTCGGAGACGAAGTCGCGGGTGGTGTAGCAGACGTCGGTGCTGGTGTTCTGGTCCTTGCCGCAGACCTTGGTCCAATCGGCCTGGGACGGCTCGGACTTCACGTTGACGATCTGCGGGCCGGCCGGCTGCTGGGCGGCCGGGGTCTGGGTGGCCGGCGCTGCCGGGGCCGGTGCGGTCGGAGCGGGGGCCTTGCCCTTCGGAGCCTGGGCGAAGGCCGGTGCCGCCAAGCCCGCATTGCCCATCATGCCGGCCAGGGCGAGAATCGCGGCGGCGCGCATCGGGCGCGCGGGACGGTTGGCAAAGAACATCAGCTCTGACCCCTTGGATATCGCGAATGACGAAGACATGCTGCGGCGCTTGAACCCAGCAGGACGTTTCCTGAACTCGATGATGCGGATCGAAACCCGCGGACGGCGTTCGGCCGAGCCCTCGCCGCCCTGGTTCGCGCGGTCAAGCCCTCGGCGCGCGCAAATCACCCGCTCCTGAACCCTGGATGGCCAATATGGGCCCGCCAGGGTGCCGAACGGGGCGTTCAACGCCTCGAACCCGCTCGAACGACCGGGCCGCCTGCTTCCCTGCGGAATGCGGCGAAGACATGACACCTGCGCTGTCCGCCAGATCGCGGACGACCTGTCGGTTGCCCTTTCCCAAGGGCGTTTTTAAGCAAAGTTTAACCCTAACCGTTCATCACCGCAGGGCACGGAAAGTCGATGCACGCGGGGAGTTGAGGCGGAGGTGTCGGCGCAGCCAGCGATCATACCCTTTGGCGACGCTCCTCCCGTCGCCCTTCCGGCGGACAGGCCCGTCGTGCCGAGCCCGCATTCGGATGTGGTCAGGCCCGGCCTCTGCACGTTGCTGGCGGCGACCGCCCATGCCGATCCGAGCCGTGTCGCCTTCATCGATCCCAACGACAAGGTCGGGTGGTCCGGGCGCAGCCCCATCACCTGGACCTATGGGTCCGCCGCCGAGATCGTCGCGCGCCTCGCCAGCGGGATGAGGCAATGGCGGCTGGCCCCGGCGAGCCGTGTGGGCCTGATCGCCGCCGCGGGGTCGGAGACCGTGCTCTCCTACCTGGCCATCGAGGCCGCGGGCCACATTCCCTGCCTCCTACCCCTGACATGGGACGAAGACGCCCTCGTGGCCGGCATCCAGGCCGCCGGTATTCAGGCCGTGCTCACCCAATCCCGTATCGCCGGAATGCTGCCGGCCGAAGGCCTGCGCCGTGTCGCCCTGCGCTATTTCGGCCTGCGCTACCTCGCGGCCTTCGGGCCGGAGGTGCCCGACGGGGTCATCAGTCTCGACGGCATGGTCCTCGATGGACATGGCAGCCCGTTCGCGCCGTCGAGCGCCGGGCTCGTGACTTTCGCCGCTGCCGATCCCACGCAGCCGGTCTATCGCCCGGCGGACGCGCTGATCGCCTCGATCGCGGTCCATCTCGCCACGATCCGGATTGCTCCACGCGACCGAATCCTGACCCTTCTCGCGCCAGCCGACCTGAGGGGCCTCGTCACCGGCCTCGGCGCCGCCCTCGTGGCCGGGGCCGCGCTCGAAACATGTGGGCCGTTCGACGCCGCCCACCTCGCCGAGGCGCTGGCTCGACCCGGACCGACGCATCTTGTCGTGCCCGCTGCCCTGGAGCGCAATCTCGCGGCGAGCCGTTGCCCTCCCAGCCTCGAATCCGTCACCCTTGCTCACCGGTTGCCGACCCGCCTGACCACACGGCTGCTGGCACCGGGCGCCGTGCATGGTCCGCGACGGGTGATCGATGTCCTCGCCTTCGACGAGGCGGCCCTCCTCACCGCCTCGCGGGCCGATGGGGACGTCGCCCACTTCCTCGCAGATGCTCATCCGTTGGCACCGTTCCCGGCTCTTCTGGATATCGCCCGTGACGAGGACGGGCGATTCGCTTTCCGGGGCCGTGCCTCCAAAGCCAGCCCCCTGCAACGCGGCATCCCGCCGGAAAAAGCCGCCGATCTGTGGAGGGCCGTCCCATTCGCGGCAAAAATATTTGCCGGACGAGCAACCGAGATCCTTCGCTGCTGACCATCCGGCGGCATCGTCGTGCCCGAAATTCACCGCTTTCGACGCGTGGCACGGCGGCCGTGCCAAAGACGGTGATTCAGCTGTTTTATGAAACGAATTTCCTATTTCGGAACAGCCGTCTGGAGTGAGTTCCGGATGTCTTGCGCGATGCAGCGTGAGGCTAGGGCGCTACGGGTCGCGAGCGGGCTCTTCGCCGGATAGCAAGAGGATTTTCACCCTGCAGCCGGCGAACCAACTGGGTTCACGTGTGTTATCGCACGGGTCCCTTCCCAAGGGGCGATGGATGAGCTAACCCTGACAGTCATGAGTGCGCTGCAACAAGTGTTGGTCGTCGATGATGGTCACCGCGCCATCGATCACTCCCTCGCCGCCGAGCTTGCCGAGCTGGGTTATGCGAGCGTTACCGCATCCCTCGAGGCCGCCGACGACGTTCTCGCCGTCATCGCCCGCCCCGCGGCCATCCTGCTTCAGACCTCGAGCCGGCTCGACCCGGCCTATGCCATGCTTTCCGAGCGCCTGCGTGAGCAGATGCAGCATGCGGGCATCCCCGTCATCGTCATCGATGGCCGTACGGGACGTGGCAGCGGCGCCTCGGTCGATCTGCAGAGCCGGATCGGTCCTTACGTCCTGAACGAACCGGACCTCTAATCCTGCCTATGAGGACAGCACCGCAGGTGCTTGTTTGAGAAAAGGTTTTTCGATGGAGGCGGGCCGGTGAGCCCGCCTTTTTCATGAGTTCTTCGCCGAATGCGCCGGGGTGATCGACCCGGCGTGATGTCCCTCACGCCGCCTTCTTGACGCGGGCGATCTTGGACAATTCGCGCAGGATCGAGGTCGTGATCTTCAGGCGCTCGGGGATGGAATCGAGCTCGCGGATGAACACGATGCTCATGTCCGGGCGCACCTTGGCGAAGGAGGCCTGACCGCCGACGAAGGCCACCAGCCCCTGCGGATTGGCGAAGGACTTGTCGCGGAAATGGACGACGACGCCCTTCGGCCCGGCCTCGACCTTCTCCACGTTGGTGTCGCGGCACAGGATCTTGATCGTGACGATCTTGAGGAGCTGCTCCACCTCCGGCGGCAGCGGCCCGAACCGGTCGATCAGCTCGGCCCCGAAGCTCTCCATCTCGGCGTCGTTCTCCAGGGTGGAGAGCCGGCGATAGAGGCCGAGGCGGACGGTGAGATCCTCGACGTAATCCTCCGGGATCGTGACCGGTGCTCCCAGCGCGATGGTGGGTGACCACGCCTCCTCCACCGGCTCCTCGATGCCGGCCTTGAGGGCGGTGACGGCATCCTCCAGCATCTGCTGGTAGAGTTCGTAGCCGACCTCCTTGATATGGCCTGACTGGGCGTCACCGAGCAGGTTGCCGGCGCCGCGGATGTCGAGATCGTGGGAGGCGAGCTGGAAGCCCGCGCCCAGGGTGTCGAGGGTCTGGAGCACTTGGAGACGCTTCTCCGCCTGCACGGTGAGCTGCTTGTTGGCCGGGGTCGTGAACAGGGCGTAGGCGCGGGCCTTGGCGCGCCCGACACGGCCGCGCAGCTGGTAGAGCTGGGCGAGGCCGAACATGTCGGCCCGGTGCACGATGAGGGTGTTGGCGGTGGGGATGTCGAGGCCGGATTCGACGATGGTGGTGGAGAGCAGCACGTCGAACTTGCCCTCGTAGAACGCGGTCATCACGTCCTCGAGCTGGCCCGCCGCCATCTGGCCATGGGCCACCGCCACCTTGGTCTCGGGCATCTCGGTATCGAGGAAGCGCTTCACCTCCGCCAGATCCTCGATCCGCGGCACCACATAGAAGGACTGGCCGCCGCGATAGCGCTCGCGCAGCAGGGCCTCTCGGATCATCAGCGCATCGAACGGGATCACGAAGGTGCGCACCGCGAGGCGGTCCACCGGTGGCGTCGCGATGATCGAGAGTTCGCGGACCCCGGTCATGGCGAGCTGGAGCGTGCGCGGGATCGGGGTCGCCGAGAGGGTCAACACGTGGACATCGGCCTGGAGCGCCTTGAGGCGCTCCTTGTGGGCCACGCCGAAATGCTGCTCCTCGTCGACGATGATGAGGCCGAGATCCTTGAAGGCCACGTTCTTGGCGAGCAGCGCATGGGTGCCGACCACGATGTCGACGGTCCCGGCGGCGAGGCCCGCGCGGTTCTGCTTCATCTCGGCGGCGGAGACGAAGCGCGAGAGCTGCGCCACCTGCACCGGCAGCCCTTTGAAGCGCTCGGCGAAGGTCCGGTAATGCTGGCGCGCCAGCAGGGTGGTGGGCACCACCACCGCCACCTGCTTGCCGCCCATGGCCCCCGCGAAGGCGGCGCGCAACGCCACCTCGGTCTTGCCGAAGCCGACATCGCCGCAGACGAGGCGGTCCATGGGACGACCGGCATTGAGATCGGACAGGACGGCGTCGATGGCGGTGGCCTGGTCCTCGGTCTCCTCGAATGCGAAGCGGGCGGCGAACTCGCCGTAGAGGCCGTCCGGAGCCTGGAGGCGGGGCGCCTGGCGCACGAAGCGCTCGGCCGCGATCTTGATGAGCTGGCCGGCCATCTCCAGGATGCGCTTCTTCATCTTGGCCTTGCGGGCCTGCCAGGCACCGCCGCCGAGACGATCGAGGGCAACCTCCGCATCTTCCGAGCCGTAGCGGGTCAGAAGCTCGATATTCTCCACCGGCAGCAGCAGCAGTCCGCCGGCATACTGGATCTCCAGGCAATCGTGCGGCGCGCCCGCCGCCGTCACCGTCTTGAGGCCGACGAACCGGCCGATGCCGTGATCGGCATGGACCACGAGATCGCCGGGCTGCAGCGCCTGCACCTCCAGGATGATGTCCTGTGGCCGTTTAGACTTGCGCTTCTGGCGCACCAGCCGGTCGCCGAGGATGTCGCCTTCCGAGATGACTGCGAGCTTGTCGACAACGAACCCGGAATCGAGCCCCCACACCGCCACCGCCATGTCGGTGCCGCGCTTCAGGGCGTTCACCGCCGTGAGGGTGTTGATGGAGACCGGCTTCTTTAGGCCGTGATCGGTGAGCACCCCGCACAGCCGGTCGCGCGAGCCGTCGGACCAGGATGCGAGGATCACATGATGACCCGATCCCTGGAGTTCCTTCACATGGGCGACGGCGGCGTCGAACACGCTGGCCGTCTCGTCCGCCCGCTCGGCCGCGAAGCTGCGGCCCGCCTTGCCCTCGCAATCGATGGTGAGGCGGTCCGGGCTCTCGGGCATTGCGAAGGGCGAGAGCCGCGCGACGGAGGCGGCGGCGACCCGCTCCTTCCAGTCGTTCTGCGTCAGGTAGAGGGAGGACGGCCTGAGCGGCTTGTAGGGCGCGACGCCGGTGGACGGCGTCTTCATCGCCTCGGCGCGGGCGTCGTAATAATCGCGGATCAGGGTGAGGCGCTCGGCGACCGCCTCCTCCGCCTGTGCGTCGAAGACCAGCGGCACGCCCGGCACGTAGTCGAACAGGGTGTCGAGATGGTCGTAGAACAGCGGCATCCAGTGCTCGAGGCCGGCATAGCGCCGTCCCTCGCTGATGGTCTCGTAGAGCCGATCGTCGCGGGTCGCCGCGCCGAAGGTGGAGATATAGCCCTGGCGGAAGCGCCGGATCGTCTCCGTGGTCAATTGCACCTCGCTCATCGGAACGAGGTCGAGGGAGCGGAGCGAGCCCACCGTGCGCTGGGTCTCCGGGTCGAAGGCGCGGATGGATTCCAGGGTATCGCCGAAGAAGTCGAGGCGGATCGGGTTCGGCAGGCCCGGCGGCGACAGGTCGAGGATGCCGCCGCGCACGGCGTATTCCCCCGTCTCGCGCACCGTCCCCGTGCGCAGGAAGCCGTTGGCCTCGACCCAGGCGGTGACGGTATCCATCGGCACCACGTTGCCGATCGCCGCCGAGAAGGTCTCCACCGCGATCTTCTCTCGGGGAGGCACTCTCTGGATCAAAGCGTTGACGGTGGTGCAGAGGATGCGCGGCTGTTCCTCTGACGAACGCGAGCGCGAGAGCCGCGACAGGGCGGTCATCCGCTGGGCGGCGATGGCGGCGTTCGGAGAGACCCGGTCGTAGGGCTGGCAGTCCCAGGCCGGGATGCTCATCACCTCGATCTCGGGGGCGACGAATTTCAGCCCGGTCTGGAACGCGTTCGAGCGCCCGGAATCGCGGGCCACATGCACCAGAACCGCCGGTCCCTCGAAACTCCGCGACAGGGCGCGGGCGAGATCGGCCACCACCACCGCATCGAACCCTTCGGGCACGTTGGCGAGCGTCGGGCTATCGCCGCGCTTCAGCGCCTCCAGCGCACGGGCGAGCGCACCGGATTTCGGCAGGGCGAACCGCGCCGTCTGGGGCTTCGGGGCGAGAGCGGGAGCTTTGGGCTGGGGTTTGGCCATCGGGTCGGGGTTTTCGAACTCATGGGAAAGTGAGACGCGACGCGCCTCCCTCCCCCCTGTGGGGAGGGACCGAGGGTGGGGGTGGTTGGGCGACCCTCCCACTGCGGAGGCGAGCGGCGCTACCCCCACCTCCAACTCCTCCCCACAGGGGGGAGGAGAGCCTCGCATCGCCTAGACCGCTAATGAATCGGTGCGTCGTGCTTATGGAACGCCTGGAGGCGGCGGTATACCGGCGTGTCGTAATTCTGCGGCGTCTCGTCCTCGCCGGTGAGCCAGCGGAACAGGTCGCGGTCGGGCAGCTCGATCAGGGCCTCGAAGGTCGTCAATTCCTCATCGCTCAGCGTGCCAATCTCCGCATCGGCGAAACGGCCCATGATCAGGTCCATCTCGCGCATGCCGCGATGCCAGGCGCGGAAGAGGGTGCGGCGGCGGCGGGGATCGAGATCCGCGCTGGTGCGGGTGGTTCCGGACATGGGGTCAGCCTGTCATGCTGCGATCCTGGGATCCGGTGATCCCGGGACAGGGGAAACTGTGCGCGGCCCGGTGCCGCGTTAGCGGCGTAGGGCCCTGCTGTCGTCTATATAGACCCGCGCGGCGGCATCACCATCTCCGTTCGCGCGGCTCAACCGGCTTTGCATGACAGACGAACCCCGCCCGACGAACCTGCGCCCCAGCATCCTCGATCCGCTCTTCGCCCAGGCCCGGACCCTCCCCGGCGTCGGGCCGAAGTTGGCGCCGCTGATCGAGCGGCTCCTCGGCACGCCCGAACAGCCAGCGCGGATCGTCGATCTTCTGTTCCACCTGCCCCAGGGCGGGGTGGCGCGCACGATGATGGGCTCCATCGCCGAGGCGCCGCCGGGCGAGCCCGTGACGTTGGGTGTCACCGTGACCGGCTATCGCCCGCCGCAGCCCGGGGCGGGGCGGCGTCCCTTCCGGGTTCTGGTGGAGGACGGCACCGGCGACATCACCCTGGTGTTCTTCGGCATGCCGCAGGCCCGCGTGGAGAAGATGCTGCCGCTGGGCGCCCATCGCTACATTTCCGGCCGCATCGACCTGTGGGACGGGCACCGGCAGATGGTGCATCCGTCGCGGATCGTGGACGAGGCGGGGCTCGCTGCCCTCCCCGCCGTCGAGCTCGTCTACGGCGCGACCGAGGGGCTGACCTCGCGGGCGATCTCGAAACTGGCGCATTCCGCCCTCGACCGGCTGCCGACCCTGCCCGAATGGCAGGACCCGGCCTGGCTCGCGCGGGAAGGGCTGCCGGGTTTCGCCGATGCGCTCAGGGCCGAGCACCGGCCCGAGAACGCGCCGCCGGCACCGGCGAGCGATGGCGTCACGCCCCGCACCCCGGCGCGCCGTCGCCTCGCCTATGACGAACTCCTCGCCTCGCAGCTGGCGCTGGCCCTGATGCGGGCCCGCAACCGCAGGGCGCCCGGCCGCGCCAATGCCGGCGACGGTCATCTCAAGGACCGGATCGAGGCCGCCCTGCCCTTCGCGCTCACCGGCGCCCAGGCCCGGGCCGTCGAGGATATCCGCGCCGATCTCGCCTCCGACCGGCGCATGCTGCGCCTGCTCCAGGGCGATGTCGGCTCGGGCAAGACGGCGGTGGCGCTGCTGGCCATGGCCTCGGCGGTGGAGGTCGGCCGGCAGGCGGCTCTGATGGCGCCCACCGAGATCCTGGCGCGCCAGCATTTCGAGCGCCTGACGGAGCTCGTCGGTTCGCTGCGCCTGCGCCTCCTCACCGGGCGCGACAAGGTCTCGGAGCGCCGCGCCACCCTGGCCGACCTCGCCGACGGCCATATCGATATCGTGGTCGGCACCCACGCCCTGTTCCAGGACAGTGTGATCTTCAAGGATCTCGGCGTCGCCGTGGTGGACGAGCAGCATCGGTTCGGCGTCCATCAGCGCCTCGCGCTCGGCGCCAAGGGGGCGGCGGTGGACATCCTGGTGATGACCGCGACGCCGATCCCCCGCACCCTGGCGCTGACCTGTTTCGGCGACATGGACGTCTCGGTCCTCGACGAGAAGCCCGCCGGCCGCCAGGCCATCGCCACCCGCCTCGTCTCCATCGACCGGCTCGACGAGGTGGTAATGGGGCTCGGCCGGGCGCTTGCCTCCGGGGACAGGGTCTACTGGATCTGCCCGCTGGTGGCGGAATCCGAATATGTCGACCTCGCCGCCGCCGAGGATCGCTTCGCCGACCTGCGGCAGGAATTCGGCGACGCCGTCGGGCTGATCCACGGCAAGATGCCGGGGCCGGACAAGGATGCCGCCATGGAGCGGTTCGCCGCCGGCGAGACGAAGATCCTGGTCTCTACAACGGTGGTGGAGGTGGGCGTCGACGTGCCCGAGGCGACGATCATGGTGATCGAGCATGCCGAGCGGTTCGGCCTCGCGCAGCTGCACCAGCTGCGCGGACGGGTCGGGCGCGGGGCCAAGGCCTCCACCTGCCTGCTGCTCTATCGCGGGCCGCTGGGACAGGTCTCCCGCGCCCGCCTCGAAATGATGCGCGAGACCGAGGACGGTTTCCGCATCGCCGAGGAGGATCTGCGCCTGCGCGGCGAGGGCGAGGTGCTGGGCACGCGCCAATCGGGCGCGGCCGCCTTCCGCCTCGCGAGCCTCGAGAGCGACGCCAGCCTGCTGGAGGTCGCCCGCGATGATGCGCGGCTCATCGTCGAGCGCGATCCCGGCCTCAGATCCGAGCGTGGCAGGGCGCTCCGGGTGCTACTGTACCTGTTCGAAAGGGACGCGGCGATTCGGTTGCTCGGAGCCGGTTGAGCCGATTCGCCGGCCGTCAGGAACCCACGCCAAACCTGAACGCATCGCCACAAAAGCGACGAATCGACCACCGATGACGTCTGCGCAGTTCAGCTTCGAGAACCATGGCACCGCAGCCACATGGCGCCTGAAAAAGCTTGTTTTTCAAAGACTAAGCTGATTTCCGGATCTCGTTTCCCGAGCCGTTGTGCGGTGCCGCACGGACTTCCTGAACTTGAAATGAACGTATTCTCCCCTTAACTGAACATGAACGAACAGCCCGCCAGACTGGGCTGCCACAACGAATTCAGGAGGATGGATATGTCTGCCGGACTGTTCCAAAACCTACCGGGTGCCCACGAAATGGGGAGCGTCCACGCCCTTCCGAGCGAACCGTGGCTGCTTCCGATCTCGGATGGCAAGGAGCCCGCGCTGAAGACGACGGACGATGTCCTCCTCGCGGTTCGTCAATCCGCCCGCCCCTTCCAGATCGCCGCGAATGCGCTGATGGTCCTGCTTTTGGTGGCCGTCACCGCCCAGATCGCCATGGGCTGGGGTGGTTCCACCGTTGCCCCGCACGCCAACAGCCATGTCGCCGATGCCTCGCCGCCGATGCTGCCCATCGAGAAGGCCTCGATGACGGTTCACAACTAGGCGCGTTCCAGCGAGGCTCCCGAAAGGCGGGTTCGCTTTTCGGGAGGTGTGCGTCGGGTCATGTACCGGCCCGGAGACTTGGACCGGCAGCCCTGCGAGGGCGAGCTTTTCACTCCGTGCTGATGAGCTTCTCCTGGCGACGGGACGAGGCTTCGAGCACCGCCTCCGGCCCGGCCGCCTGCCCGTTCTGAGCCGCGCGGATCGATGCCGCCATGGCCTGCAGCCTGACCTGCGGATCTTCCGGCTGGATCACCCCCGCCGACATCACCAGCTTGGCTGCGTCGTCGATGCTCATGGGCACTTCGATGATATCGGCCCGTGGCAGGTAGAAGAAGAAGCCCGTGGTGGGGTTGGGCGCGCAGGGCAGGAACACGCCCACATGGTCGTTTTCCTCCCCCAAAGCCGTCTGGACGTCCGGTCCGGCCGGCGCCGAGACGAACACCACCGACCACGTTCCCTTCACCGGGAATTCGACCAGGCCGACGGTGCGGAACGACGTGCCGTTGGCCGAGAACAGTGTCTCGAAGATCTGCCGCAGGCCCTTGTAGAGGCCCGAGATCACCGGGGTGCGTGCGAGCAGCACCTCCCCGAACTCGACCACGCTGCGGCCGACGAGGTTGGCGGTGAGGAAGCCGAGCAGCGTCACCGCGACGAAGGCGATGACGAGGCCGATGCCCGGAAGCGAGAAGGGCAGGTAATGGTCCGGCAGATAGCTCGCCGGCACCAGGGGCTTCACCCAGCCGTCGATGAGGCTGATGAACCACCACGTGATGTAGATGGTGATCGCCAACGGCCCGGCGACGATGATGCCGGTGAGGAAGTAGGTCCGCAGGCGGCTCTTCTTGCTCACCCGAGGCGGCGGCCGTGCGACGGCGGGGTCTGGTTCCGGCAACGGGGTGAGCGTTTCGCGCACGGGCGGCCTGTCTCGTGGGAGGCTGGTCTTCAGCCTGCATGACAAGGGTTAGCGGGTCGGGCGTGCCACCTCAAGCGCGGGGAAGCCACGCCCCTGGCCTGACGAGCGCAGGCGTGGATCACGGCTTGGTTTCGCCGAGCGCCGCCTCTGCCGCCAGCGCCCTCTCCTTCCAAGCATCCCGTTCCGCGAGGGCCTCCTTGAGGGCGAGTTCGGCGCGCTGTGCCCGCGTGGCGCTGGCCGAGGCCAGGGCCTGCGCCCGTTCGCGGGCGCGGGTCTCGCCGGCCATCTGGACCTTGAGGTCGCGCGGCGTTGCCATGGTCGTGTCCGTTCTCGTCGGGGAGGGAAGTGGCAGGATGCCTCGCCGGCGCCGGTTGTGCCAGATCCATGACGTGACGCGAAGGCGCGGAAATCCTGTGCCTGCACCCCGTGGCCGCGTAGCGGAGCCCGGGATCCAGAAACGCAGGAAGTTCAGAACTTTGCCCTGCCGGCGGCGGCATGTCATGGCGGTCGCCCTGCCCCGTTTGGGGGTGGGGTGTCCTCAGGGCGACGGATGCGGGTCGTTGGCCAGCCGGATCGGTTCGCCGTGCGGGGTCGCGGCGGCGGCACGCAGGAAGGCGTCGCTGCGGGCCTGGACGCTCGCGGAATCGGTGACACCGCGTTCGGCGAGCAGGGCTTCCAGAGTCGCGAGCCAGCGTCCGTAATCGGCGGCCGCCTCCGGCCCGCCTTCCGGGCGGATGCTGCGTCCGAGGGCGTGCGCCCACTCCTCCTGCGTGAACAGGCCCCGCTCCTGCAGGGCGACCACCAGGGCGAAGACCTGCGCCTCCCACGGTTCTGCGAACGGTCCCGGATCGTCGGGCCGGCAAATCGGGCTCATGACGCCGCTCCCGGCAGGAGATACCCCTCGAAGGCGGCCACGGTGACGCGCCCGCCCGGGTCGGCGCTCGCCCCCCATAGTTCGGTGGCCTCGAACCCCACCGTGTAGAGCCATTGCGGCGGGGCCTCCCGGCCCTGCGCGCTGGCATCGGGCAGGACGAAGGCGCCGTGGACCCGCTCGATGACGCCACGCCGGCCCCGGACGTAACGCGGCAGGCGGGTGTGGCCAATGGGGTGGTCGTTGCGGGTCAAGACGGGGTCGCGTACCGCATATAGAGCCGGCGCATCCGGCGGCCGGTCGCTGGGAAATCCCGCGGAGAAGCGGGGCGGGATCTCCTCGGCGCGCAGCACCCGTTTCACCGGGCTCGCCGGCCCGGCGCTGGCGCCCGCGGCGATTTCCTCTTGCGTGGCAAGGCCATGGGCGACGACCTGCGCTTCGAGGGCGGCGAGCCAGATCTCGTAATAGCTCGACGACAGGTACTCCGCCGGGGGCAGCGATTCCCGCGCGGCGCGGCTGCCGTCCAGGGTCCAGGTACCGGTATAGCCCACCGCCAGAGCCAAGGCGAAGACGCGCCGTTCCCATTCCGCATGAAAAACCGGCTCGTTCGCCTCCGGCATGACGGTGCCGAATCCGTGGGCGCCGCCGAGATCCTGCGCTCCGTTCATTGGGCCGTCTCCGGGGCGAGCGGCAGCCCGGTGCCGATCATGCAATCGCGCGTGACCAGGGCGGCGAGCTCGGCCTCGGTCAGGGATTCGGTGCCGGCGGGCCGCAGGGGCAGGACCATGAACCGGGTCTCGGCGGTGGAATCCCACACGGTGATGCGGGTCGCCTCGGGAAGGGTGAGGCCGAACTCGGCGAGGACCCCGCGCGGGTCGAGGACGGCGCGGGCGCGGTAGGGCGGCGCCTTGTACCAGACCGGCGGCAGCCCGAGCACCGGCCAGGGATAGCAGGAACACAGGGTGCAGACGACGAGGTTGTGGCTGTCGGCCGTGTTCTCGACCACCACCATATGCTCGCCCCCGCGCCCCCCGATGCCGAGTTCCGCGATGGCCGGGGTCCCGTCGGCGAGGAGCCGGTCGCGATAGGCCGGATCGGTCCAGGCGCGGGCGACGACGCGGGCGCCGTTATGGGGGCCGATGCGGGTCTCGTACATTTCGACCAGCGCGTCGAGGGCGTCGGCCTGGACGTAGCCCTTCTCCAGAAGCAGCGATTCCAGCGCCCTCACCCGCGCCTCGATGGGGGTGAGGCTGCTGCCATCCGCGTGGTCCGGATGGTCATGGTGATGGTCGTGATCGTGCGCCATGGCGTCTCGTCCTGTGCCCGGAACGGCTTTCAAGTCGGTTGTCCGGCCCGGAGGCGAGCAAGCACGGGGCGCGCCGGGCATTGTGCGAGGGCCAGTCTGATACCGGAGAGGCACCGTGTCGACACCACTTCGCAGTTCGTCAGCGCACGGCTTCGATGGCCTCCTGGGCATCGCGGTGATCCTCCGCGGTGGCCTCGGGCTTCTCCTGCCGGGCGGGGGCCTGTGGCGCGGCGCAGAGGCTGACCGTGATCGGGAAATGGTCCGAGCCGACGCCGGGCAGCCGTTCCATGTGGCCGAGCAGGAAGTGCTCGCTGAAGAAGACATGGTCGAGGGGCCAGCGCATCACAGGCCATTGCGCGTGGAAGGTCGCGAACAGGCCGCGGCCCCGGCGCGGATCGAGCAAGCCGCTGATACTCTGGAACAATTGGGTCGTGCGGGACCAGGCCACGTCGTTGAGATCGCCGGCGACGATGGTGGGACCCGGCGCCTCCGCCACTTCGCGGGCGACGATCACCAGTTCGGCGTCGCGCGGCGCGCTGCTGTGGCCGGGATGCGGGGGGCGCGGATGCAGGCCATGGAGCCTCACCGTCTCGCCGTCCGGCAGCACAACCTGGGTGCGCAGCGACGGCACGTCGTCCTGGAGCAGGAAGCGGATTTCGGGGCCGCGCAGGGGCAGGCGCGAATAGAACAACAGGCCGTAGGTGTTGTCCTGCGGCTGCTCGACCCGGTTCGGGTAGAGCGCGCGCAATGGAGACATGGCCTCCTGCCAGGCGGAATCGGTCTCCAGCAGCAGGACGAGATCGGGCGAGCGACGCGTGACGAGATCGAGGGCCGCGCCGTAATTCCTGTTCGTTTGCAATACGTTGAGCACCACGAGGCTGAGCCGGGCTCCCGGCTCGCAGGCCGTGGCCGCCTTCGCCTGGGTGGCGGCGAGCGGCGTGAAGGGCAGGATGTAGCGGACCTGCATGACCAAAGCCGCCGCCATGGCGAGGGCGAGGATGAGGGAGGTCGTGTCCCTGGAGACCGGAAGGAGGCCGGCGAGGCAGGCCGCCAGCGCCACCGCGATCTGCAGCCGGGGGAAGTCCAGGCTGCGGACGAAGCCGAGATTGGTCTCGATCAGGGGCAGCACCGTCGCGGCCACCAGCAGACCGGCGATGCCCTGCAGGGCGAGCGTGAGATACGTCAAACCTGGTCTCCGCCGCCGTGCGCCCGTCAGGGAGCCGCCCAACCGGGCCATTCAATGGGCCATGCCGCGTCGTCTCGCGCGACCGCCAAGCGGCCCCGTATGACCGCCATGCGACCCCCGTTTCGACCGCCACGCGACCCGGTTTCGAGGGGCGCCTGACAATCGACGGATTCCGGTGGCGGTTCCGGCCTATTCCACCGTCACGGATTTGGCGAGGTTGCGCGGCTGGTCCACGTCTTTGCCCATGAAAACGGCCGTGTGGTAGGCGATGAGCTGGATCGGCACCGCGTAGACGATGGGAGACACGACCGGGTCGAGGTCGGGCATGGTCACCGTCGCCATGGTGTCGAGGCCGGCCGCCGCCGCGCCCTTGGCGTCGCCGATGAGGATGATGCGGCCGCCGCGCGCGGCGACCTCCTGCATGTTCGACACCGTCTTCTCGAAGATCGCGTCGTGCGGCGCGATGACGATGACCGGCACGCTCTCGTCGATGAGGGCGATGGGGCCGTGCTTGAGCTCGCCGGCGGCGTAGCCCTCGGCGTGGATGTAGCTGATCTCCTTGAGCTTCAGCGCGCCTTCCATCGCCATCGGGTAGCTCGTGCCGCGGCCGAGATAGAGCACGTCGCGGGCCTTCGAGACCTCACGGGCGAGAAGCTCGATCTCGCCTTCCAGCTTGGTCGCGTCCGCCATCAGGCCCGGCACGGTGATGAGCGCGTCGACGAGTTCGCGCTCGCGCTCGGCGCTTAGGGTGCCCCGCGCCCGGCCCGCCGCGATGGCGAGGCACAGGAGCACCGTGAGCTGGCAGGAGAAGGCCTTGGTGGAGGCCACGCCGATCTCGGGGCCGGCGAGCGTCGGCACCACGGCCGAAGCCTCGCGGGCAATGGTGGAGGTCGGCACGTTGACCACCGCCAGGGTGTGCTGGCCTTGGCTCTTGGCGTAGCGCAGGGAGGCCAGGGTGTCGGCGGTCTCGCCCGATTGCGAGATGACGAGGGTCAGGCCGGCCTTATCGAGGGGCGGCTCGCGGTAGCGCGCCTCGGAGGCGACGTCGATCTCCACGGGTAGCCGCGCCAGGGATTCGAACCAGTATTTCGCCACCAGCCCGGCATAATAGGCGGTGCCGCAGGCGGTGATCGAGAGCCGCGAGAGATCCTTGAAATCGAACGGCAGCGCCTCGGGCAGGGCGACCCGGCCATTGGCGAGGTCGACGTAATGGGCCAGCGTGCGGCCCACCACCTCGGGCTGCTCGTGGATTTCCTTGGCCATGAAGTGGCGGTGATTGCCTTTCTCGACCCGGTAGGCCTGGGCGACGATGCGCTGGCGCTGGCGCGAGACCGGATTGCCGTCGATGTCGCGGATCGCGGCGCCCTCGCGGGTCAGCACCGCCCAGTCGCCCTCCTCCAGATAGGTGATCTCCTCGGTGAAGGGGGCGAGGGCGAGGGCGTCCGAGCCCAGATAGGTCTCGCCATCGCCGAAGCCGATGGCCAGGGGCGCACCGTGGCGGGCGCCGATGAGGAGATCGTCGTGGCCGGTGAAGATGAAGGCCAGGGCGAAGGCACCGCGCAGGCGCGGCAGGGCGGCGGCCACGGCCTCCACCGGGCCCAGGCCCTTGTCCATCTCGGCGCTGACGAGCTGGGCCACGACCTCCGTGTCGGTCTCGCTCTCGAAGCGCACGCCGCTGGCCTGCAACTCGGCCTTCAGCTCGCGGAAATTCTCGATGATGCCGTTATGGACGACGGCCAGCCGCGCCGTGGCATGGGGGTGGGCATTGGTCTCGTTCGGCCGGCCATGGGTGGCCCAGCGGGTATGGCCGATGCCGATGGCGCCGGGCAGCGGCTCGTCGCGCAGCCTGAGTTCGAGGTTGGAGAGCTTGCCCTCGGCGCGGCGGCGATCCAGCTGGCCATTGGCCAGGGTGGCGACGCCGGCCGAATCGTAGCCGCGATATTCGAGGCGGCGCAGGGCTTCGACCACCTGTCCCGCCACCGCCTCATGCCCGACGATGCCAACGATTCCACACATGGTCGCTACTTCTCATACGAGTGGGCTTGGCCGGGGAGCGGAAGGCTCGTGCCTCCGGTAGTCCCGGACCGGGATCGTGGCGGCGGCCACGCAAGGCGTGGCCCACACCTTCCAGAACCGCCTTGTATCGGATCGGGACGCCTCGCCGCCAGCCATCCCGTCACTGTGCCGCTTGGGCGGCATGGCCTATCCTCATTCTCACCATCAAGAATGTAAGACAAAATCATGATAAAAAAGAGGTTTATGACTCTGGTGAGGCGTTCTGCAGGTGCAGCATGCGCCGGATGTCTTGTTGCAAAGCGATGCCGGTCAGCGTCATGGACGGTCAGGGCGCGAGCTCGCCCATGCTCGTGAGGTGAATCACGCCTTTGCCGGGCAACTCCACACGCAGTTCCAGCTTGCCTCCCGCCGCTTCCACGAACCGACGCAGCGTCGAGAGGTAGAGGTCGGTCTGACGCTCCATCTTGAGAACGGCGGGCTGCGTGATGCCCAGCTCCCGTGCGATGTCTTCCTGACTGCGGTCAGCGAGCAGACGCAGCGCCTTGAGCCCGTCGATCTCGGCCTTCATCTCGTCGGCGCGAGCCTGAATTCGCGCATGACGGTCGGGCGGCATTGCGGCGATCACCTGTTCCATCGTCCGTGCCATTCTATCGCTCCCGCGCTGCCAGGTGGTCCTCGAACCGATCGTCCGCCCTGGCGATGAGTCCCTTGTAGAAACGCTTTTGCGCCACCCCGGCCTTGTCACCCGCGATCAGGAGGATGGCTTGCCGCTCCGGATCGAAGGCGAAGGCGACCCGCCATACTCCCTATCCTCGGCCCGGAACCGCAATTCCTTCATATTGGCATGCCGGGACCCCGAAAGCTTGTCGACATGCGGGCGCCCGAGCGCAGGTCCGTACTCCATGAGAAGCAGCGATAAGGCTGCAATCGTGTCTTGGACCGGCCCAGGCAACGCTTCGTATTCAGGATCGAATGCATCGTGCAGCACCACGGTCCAGGACATCTGGAACTATAACCTCCAGGTTATGGAAAAGCCAGATTATGCGATGAAGCCAGCTTCAGTTCAGCGCCTCGTGCAGGCACCGGCGACGGAGCGGAGTCGTCCTCAGAGTCCCGAGGATCGCTTGGCGGCCTTCATCGCCTGCAATGCCGCCCGCATCCCGCTGGCCATACCCTCGATGATGCGTTGGCGGCTACGGGCGATGGCGAGGGCATCGGCCGGCACCGAATGCGTAATGACCGAGCCCGCGCCGACGATGGCGCCGGCCCCGACGCTCACGGGCGCCACCAGGGCGGTGTTCGAGCCGATGAAGGCGCCGGCCCCGATCTCGGTCCGGTGCTTGTTCACCCCGTCGTAATTGCAGGTGATGGTGCCGGCCCCGACATTCGCGCCCGGCCCGATCTCGGCATCGCCGAGATAGGTCAGGTGGTTGGCCTTGGCGCCCTCGCCGAGGCGGGCGTTCTTCATCTCGACGAAATTGCCGATACGCGAGCCGGTCTCCAGCACCGCGCCGGGGCGAAGCCTCGCATAGGGGCCGATGCTGACGCCCTCTGCCAGGGTCGCGCCTTCGAGATGCGAGAAGGCATGAATCACGCAACGGTCGCCGACCGTCACGTGGGGGCCGAACACCACATGAGGTTCCACGAGAACGTCCCGGCCCAACACCGTGTCGACGCTGAAGAAAACCGTTTCCGGCGCCACCAGGGTGGCCCCGCTGATCTGGGCCGCGCGGCGCAGCCGCGCCTGGATCGTCGCCTCGGCGACGCTGAGCTGGACCCGGTCGTTGACGCCCTGCGCCTCGGCCTCGTCCACGGGCACCACCGCCACGGCGAGCCCGTCGTCCACGGCGAGGGCGACCGCGTCCGGCAGGTAGTACTCGCCCGCCGCGTTGGCGTTGCCGATCCGCGTGAGCAGGGCGAGGGCATGGGGGCCGGACAGTGCCATAAGTCCGGCATTGCACAGGGTGACGGCGCGTTCCTCCGCGCTCGCATCCTTCTCCTCGCGGATGGCGAGTACGCGCCCGCCCTCCGTCAGCACCCGTCCGTAGCCGATGGGATTCTCCGCCGTGAAAGCCAGCACCGCCACCGCCGCCCCATCGGCCAGGGGCGCGCGCAGGCGGGTGAGGGTGGCCCCCGTGACGAGGGGAGTGTCGCCGAACGCGATCACCACGTCGTCGGAGCCCGCCTCCAGGGCCTCGCGGGCGGCCAGAACCGCATGGGCGGTGCCGAGGCGCTCCACCTGCGGATGGACCGAGGCTCCGGGTGCGGCCCGCGCGATCTCGGCGGCCACCGCCTCCTGCCCCGGCTCAACCACCACGGCGATGCGGGTCGCCCCGGCTTCGCGAGCGGCGGCGAGAACATGGCCGAGCATGGTCCGCCCGGCCACCGCGTGCAGCACCTTGGGCAGGTCGGACCGCATCCGCGTGCCCTTGCCGGCGGCGAGCACGATGGCCGTGAGGCTGCGTCCGCCCGTCCTGGCGGGCTCGGTCGAATGGGGGGTCTGCGCCGTCATCGTCGCTCCGCCGCTGTCGAGCCGGGGGCCGGCTCGCGTCCTATCCGGCTGCGCTACTGTGTGGCTTGTCGGGTAGCAAGCCTGCGTGGCCGGTGAGCCGGAGGCGCGGACGCAGATCCGGTCCGAACCGTCTGGGTCATCAGCTCTTGCATCAGCTCTTGAGGATCAGGGTGATCAGCACGGCGGCCACGCATACGAACATGACGACCCCAAGGACCAGGCTCGCCAGGGTGGTGGTGGAGATATAGGTGCCGGCGACGGTTCCCAGCATGCGCGTGACACCGCCTCCCGCCGGGGAGGCGGCGTCACCGGGGTGGCCGCATCCCGGACAGGCCACGGCTTGCGCGGAGACCTGTCGCGAGCAGGCAGGGCATGGGATGAGCGCCATGAGGTGCCTCGTAAGAGGTGAACGACCCCTGGAATCTGTCACAAGCGCGGCTATTCGGCCAGTCCGGCACCCTTATCGCCCCTCGCCGCCCCTCGCCGCCGTTCCCGGCCGAACTGCTTGCCTGCCGGGAAAATCCGCGTTCCGTTGAACGGTTTCGGTTCCTTCCGGCTTAAGGTTGGGTTCGGGCCGTGCCGTGGTAAAGCCGGGACATACTGCATCGCACCCCGCGCCTTCCCGCGCCGACATTACAGGTCCAATGACGCCGACGATTCCGGGACTTCGCCGCGCCGTGACAGAACCCTCCTCCGATGATCCCGTGGTGACGGGACCGCAGGACCGGAGCCGCCGGGAGCTTTTCTTGCAGGCGAGCGCCGCCGCGCTGGCTCTCTCCCTCCCCGGCACCGCCTCGACCGCCTGGGCGGACGATGCCCCCGCCCTCCCCGCCGAGGGCGCGCCGTTCCTCGGCCATACGGTGCCCGACCTCGCCCGCGAGCTTGCCAAACGCCCCTATGCCGCCCCCCGCACCGACGACCTGCCCGGCGCCCTGACCGGGCTCAACCGCGAGCAGTACAACGCCATCCGGACCGTGCCGGGCAGCGCGATTTGGGCGAACGAGGCCTTCGGCTTCACCCTCGAGCCCCTGCATCGCGGCTCGGTCTTCACCGGCCGCGTGGCCCTGGCCCTGGTGGAGGACGGCACGGTGCGGCCGCTGGCCTACGACCGCGCCCGGTTCGAGGCGGAGGGCATCGCCCTGCCCGAGTTCAAGGACGATCCCGGCTATTCGGGCCTGCGCATCCGCGCCCGGTTCGATGGCGGCGAACTCACCGATTTCGCCACCTTCCAGGGGGCGTCGTTCTTCCGCCTCGTCGCCACCGGCCAGGGCTTCGGCGTCACCGCGCGCGCCCTCACCCTGCGCCCCGCCGATTCACGCGGCGAGGAGTTCCCCGAACTCCGTGCCATCTGGGTCGAGCGGCCGGGCCCCGGCGGCCCGCTGGTGCTGCATTGCCTCGTCGATTCCCCCTCGGCCACCGCTTCCCTGAGGATGAGCCTGCGGCCCGGCGGCGATTCGCTCTGCGATGTCGAGGGCACGGTGTTCGCGCGCGCGGCTATCGACCATCTCGGTCTCGGCGGCATGACTACGAGCTACCTCTTCGGCCCCTACGACCGGCGCGGTGCCGACGATGCCCGCGCCGGCGCCTATGCCTCCACCGGCCTGCAGATCCGCACCGGTGCCAATGAGGCGATCTGGCGTCCCGCGCGCAACCCGGAGACGCTGCAGGTCTCGTCCTTCGTCGACGAGAACCCCAAAGGGTTCGGCCTGATGCAGCGGGCGCGCAGCTACGCCGATTTCGAGGACGACGTGCAGCATTGGGAGTGGCGCCCGTCGCTTTGGCTCGAGCCGTTCGGCAATTGGGGGCCGGGGGCGGTGACGCTCCTCGAGATCCCGAGCGATTCCGAGTTCAACGAGAACATCCTGGCCTATTGGCGGCCGAAGGCGACGCTGGCGGCGGGCACCGAGCATGCGTTCAGCTATCGCCAGCACTGGTGCTGGCAGCCGCCGGAGGCGCCGCCCGTGGCGCTCGTCTCCGGCACCCGCAGCGGCAAGGCGCCGGGGAGCAACCGCCGCCTCTTCCTGGTGGATTTCACCGGTGACATCCTGTTCGCCGATCCCGACCTGCAGCCGACGCTCCTGACCTCGCCCGGCACGGTGGCGGCCCCGACCCTCTATCGCTATCCCGACCGTAAGACGGTGCGGGTCTCCTTCGAGCTCGACACGGGCGGCGGGAAGTCCTGCGAACTGCGCCTCGTGCTCAAGCGCGGGGAGGCCTCCGTCACCGAAACCTGGCTCTACCGGTGGACACCCTGAACACGCACGCGCTTCCCCCCACCGCCCCGGCTTCCTTCCGGCCCGCGATGCCGCCCGAAGCCCCGCTGCCCATGCCGGTGCAGGCGCTCGACCGCTGGGACCCCGCATCTGGGCACCGTCCGGCCAAGCCCGCACGGCGGCCCTGGGCCGCCCGCGCCTTCGTCTTCGGCGGGGCGGCGCTGCTCACCGCCTATGGCGCCCTGGAGATGTACGAGGTCGTGGCCGTCTCGGGCGGGACGACGGCGCTGCAATATGTGCTGCTCGTGCTCTTCACCCTGAACTTCTCTTGGATCGCCCTCTCCTTCATGAGCGCGATCCTGGGCTTCGCCACGCTCCTGCGCCGGCCGAAGGCGCCGCTTCCGCCGACCCGGCTCGCCACGAAGACCGCCATCGTCATGCCGGTCTACAACGAGGCCACCGCCCGCACCTTCGCGGCCGTGGAAGCCATGCGGGCGGAGATCGACGCCACCGGCCTCGGCGAGGCCTTCGACTATTTCGTCCTGTCGGACTCGACGGTGGGCGATGCCTGGATCGCCGAGGAGCGCGCCTTCCTCGATCTGCGCGAGCGCTGGGGCGAGGATGCGCGGCTCTATTACCGGCACCGGGCGAAGAACCACCACCGCAAGGCCGGCAATATCGGCGACTTCGTCTCGCGCTGGGGCGGGGCCTACGACCACATGCTGGTGCTCGACGCCGACAGCCTGATGACCGGTCCTTGCGTGGTCCATCTCGCCGCCGCCATGGAGGCGGACCCGGATTCCGGCATCATCCAGTCGCTGCCGCTCATCATCAACCGCAACACCCTGTTCGCCCGCGTCCAGCAATTCGCCGCCCGCATCTACGGCCCGGTCATCGCCACGGGCCTCTCCGTCTGGTCGGGCCGCGACGGCAATTACTGGGGCCACAACGCCATCATCCGCACCCGCGCCTTCGCGGAGGCCTGCGGCCTGCCCGACCTCAAGGGCAAACCCCCCTTCGGCGGCCACATCCTCAGCCACGATTTCGTCGAGGCGGCGCTGATCCGGCGGGCCGGCTGGAGCGTGACCATGCTGCCCGCCCTGCCCGGCTCCTACGAGGAGAGCCCGCCCTCCCTCATCGACGTCGCGGTGCGCGACCGGCGCTGGGCGCAAGGCAACCTCCAGCACAGCCGCGTCATCGGGGCGGCGGGCCTGACGCTGGCTTCGCGCCAGCATTTCGCCACCGGCATCGCCGGCTACGTCGCCTCACCGCTCTGGCTCGGCCAGCTCGTGGTCGGTATCGCCCTGGTGCTCCAGACCGCCTATGTGCGGCCGGAATACTTTACCTCCGAATTCGGGCTCTACCCGGTCTGGCCGCGCTTCGACCCCGTGCGCGCGCTCCAGCTGTTCGGGCTCACCATGGGCATCCTGCTGGCGCCGAAGCTCCTGGGGCTGATCCTCGCCCTCATCGACGGGCCGGTGCGCCGGGCCTCGGGCGGCGCCATCCGCCTCGTCCTGTCGAGCCTGATCGAGACGATCCTCTCCGCCCTCATCGCCCCCATCGCCATGCTGATCCAATCCGGCTCGGTGTTCGAGATCCTGGTCGGGCGCGATACCGGCTGGAACCCGCAGCGGCGCGACGACGGCTCGATACCCTTGCGCGACATCGTCCGCCGCCACCGCTGGCACATGGTGCTGGGACTGGTGACTGGCATCGCCGCCTTCGCCATCGCCACCTCGCTGTTCCTCTGGATGTCGCCCACCATCCTCGGCCTTGTCCTGGCGATCCCGATCTCCTGGGCGAGCGGCCAGCTCTCCTGGGGCCTCGCCCTCAAGCGCCTTGGCCTGCTGATGACCCCGGAGGAGCGCGACCCGCCCGCCATCGCCGTCACCGCCGGGACGCTCGCCGCCCGCAACGCCGAGGCCGGCCTCGACGACTCGGATGCGATCCGCGCCCTCCACGCCGATGCGGGCTTCGCCGAGGCCCATGCCCTGATGCTGCCCGAGATGCCCCAACGCCCCCGCGGCGTGATCGACACCGACCGCGCCCTCGCCCAGGCCAAGGTGGTGGAGGCCGAGACCGTCGCCGAGGCCGCCGAGTGGCTCAGCCCCAAGGAGCGCATGGCCCTCCTCCACGACCGCGCCCTCCTCGACCGCCTCACCCGCCTCGCGCCCGCGTGAGCTACGATCGTCACGCCTGTCGCGGGATGCGCTGACGAGCCCTCCTCCCCAGCGGATCTCGGGCCTGCCCGAGATCCGTCGAGCTTGTGGGGAGGAGTTGGAGGTGGGGGTGGTCGGGCGACCCTCAAGCTGCGGAGGCTGGCGGAGCCACCCCCACTCCTAACCTCTCCCCACAAGGGGGAGAGGGACGCGGTCTGCCAACGAGGGCAGATGTGTGAATCCGGTAGCCCGCGTGAGACGGGGGGATCGACCGTGCCCGGAGCTCGTTTCCACGAGAGCCCGCGGATCCGGGCGGCCGATGCCGGCCCCCTGCCCGCTCGGCGGCCGATCCGGAAGGTCAGTCGGCGCTTCCCGAATCGGGTGCCTTGGCGAGACGGTCCGCCAGGGAGGCCTCGTACTGGATGAGGTCCTTGCCCCGCTTCATCGCCCGGTAGAAGTCCCGCGCCGCCACGTGGGCGTTGATGTCCCGGACATAGGGAGCCGTGGTCGGTACCGCCTCGAGCAATTCGCTCGCCTGGGCCACGAACAGGTTCTCGATCTCCGACACGTCGTCGGAGAGATAGAGCACCGTGAGAGTCAGGTAGAGGCGCTTGCAGGCCGTATCGGCCTCGCTCTCCGTGATGATGTCGGATTCGCGCAGGAACTTCGTCATCGTCTCGATGACGAAACTCGACCGCCGGGACCCGTTGCGGATCGCGGCCCCGCCGATCAGCAACCGCTCGAACGGCTTGAGTTCGATCTTCAGGGGCATGACCGGTCCTTCGGGCTCGGGCGGGATCATCGGTCCGGACGGTTAACAATACGTCACCGCTTTGGCCGGGGTTGCTTCGCGGAATCCGGCATCGCCCGGAGGTCGCGAAGATGAGGAGAATGCAGCGGATCTCCCACATGTTTCGTTGACTGTCCGCCTTAAGACCTTCGCAACGTCCTCGTGGTTTGGTGACGCTGCATCCAAAAAAGGGGTGCTTCCAGATCAGAATGGATCAGACCTCATGTCTTCAGGCATCACCCTCACCTCTGCGACCCGCCAGAACCTGCTCTCGCTGCAGGGCACCGCCGATCTGCTGACCCAGACCCAGAACCGTCTGTCGACCGGCAAGAAGGTCAACTCGGCCCTCGACGATCCGACGAGCTTCTTCACCTCGCAGTCCCTGTCCGGCCGCTCGGGCGATCTCGGCTCGCTCCTCAACGGCATCTCGAACGGCGTCCAGACGATCCAGGCCGCCAACCAGGGCATCACCTCGATCCAGAAGCTGGTCGACTCGGCCAAGTCCACCGCCAACCAGGCGCTGGCCGACAAGAGCTCCGTTTCGAATGGAACCCCGGCGACCGCTGCCGCGCTCACCGCCAGTGTTGGTTACCAGGGCAGCACCACCGCCGCAGTCGATGGCACCCAGAATTTCTCGGGTAGCAATAGCCTGGTGTTCACGGTCTCTGGCGGAAGCGCTGCGAGCGTCGCGACGCCATCGACGATTACTCTCAATGCCTCCACCCTCGGCGGCCTGACCAGCGACCTGACGAAGGTGACCGCCGACACCATCGTGACGGCGATCAACAACCAGCTCGCCAACGATGCCGTGCCGTCGGGCGTCACCGCATCGAAAACGACCGACGGCCGTATCGTGTTCACCACGACCGACACGGGTGCCGATTCCGCGGTGACCCTCACCAATACGTCCGGCGCCGTCGACATCGGTTTCGGCGTCGGAACGACGGCCCAGACGGCAACAGGCGCTGATGCCAAGAACAGCGCGAAAGCCGCCGTCGTTTCCGGCGAAGTGCTTGCGACGACGATCGATCTATCCGGCACTGCCGTTGCGCCGAGCTTCGAAATCCAGCTCGGCTCGGGTGCCAAGAAGTCCATCACCGTCGCCGACGGTGCGACGGCAAACGCCACCACGCAGGCTGAAATCGCGACCTCGATCAACGCTCAGCTCAATGCCGACACCGGTTTCGCCGGAAAAGTCACCGCCAGCTTCGTGGACAACCGGCTTACCTTCACGTCGACGGGAACCGGTACCTCGGAGAAGATCACCCTCAGCAACGCGGCCGGCACCAACATCGGCTTCGGCACCGCCGGTGCAACGGGCACGCCGGTCGTCGGCTCAGGCTCGGGCTCTGCCAGCGGCACCAACGCGACCCGCACCTCGCTCGCCAAGCAGTTCAACACCCTGCTCGATCAGATCACCCAGCAGGCGAAGGACTCGAGCTACAACGGCATCAACCTGCTGTACCGCTCGGGCACCGACAAGGCCGAGAACTCGCTGAAGGTCACCTTCAACGAGACGGGTTCTTCGAACCTGAACATCGAAGGCGCCAAGCTCGATTCCGATGGTCTGGGCCTTGCCTCGGCCACCGGCGGCTTCCAGTCCGACGATGAGATCAATACGGCTCTGACGGCCCTGACCGCTGCCACCAGCCAGCTTCGCGCCCAGTCCTCGACCTTCGGCTCCAACCTCTCGGTGGTGCAGAACCGTCAGGACTTCTCGAAGAACCTGATCAACATCCTCGACACCGGCTCGGCCAACCTGACGAACGCGGACCTCAACGAGGAAGCCGCCAACTCCCAGGCCCTGTCGACCCGCCAGTCGATCGGCATCTCGGCCCTCTCGCTCGCCAACACGGCGCAGCAGGGCATCCTGCAGCTTCTCCGCTAAGCGGATCAGCCATCACGACACTAAGCGGCCGGGGGAAACCCCGGCCGTTTTCGTTCGCGCCGCGTCCCGGCCCCGGCCGGATGGAGATTCTCGCGGGACGACCGCGCGGACCGTCACGATCCGACAGATAAGGGCGGTTCGGTCTCGCTGCCGCCGCCGCCACGGGCGACGCTGCCCCGCATGCGGCCGGGGACAAGGCCGCCGGATGACGGGATCGAGCCCGTTCAGCGACGGACGACAGCCCAGGCGTCGGCGAAGGCACGCCATCGCGCCTTCCCAACGGCTTGGAAGGATGGCCGAGTGGTTCGAGGAAGCGGACTTCAGATTCGCTCCCGGCCATTCCCCACAGTCCCTCGAGATCAGCGACAGTATTGCCCGGGCTCGGTCTTTCGATCCGAAGGCGTTCGCTCGCCGTTCTCTGCCCCTGCCCGTATCGAGGCGTTGGGCGGGCCAAAGGCGGTAGCACTCGTCCGGCCTCTGGCCCGCCGCCGAACGGCCGCCGGAGCGGAGCTCAGTTCGGCTCTGTCCCACCCGCGGGTGGCTTCTGCTCCGTGCAGACGATGGGGTGCTTGGACTGGTCGGTCCACGTGACTTCCTGGCCCTTGCCGCGCAGTTCGTGGGTGTCGTCGCCGTAGCGAAACCCTGAGCCCGAAGGCTGCGCCGGCAGAGTGATCTCCGGCCCTTCGGGAGGCCGGACGATCGCAGGCTGTGCCGGGTCGGAGGTGACGAACTCGACCGTGAGCAAGACGTCCTTCGGGCACGAGAAGATCACCCGCTTCGTCGTTGCCCCCTCGCTGGCGGTCGCCCGGGACAGCGTCTTGTCGGGGGCCTCTGCGTGAGCCTGGATCGACATGCCGAGCATGACGGCGGCAACGAGAAACGGCGACACGGTGTGAAGGCGCATCATCGAGAGCATCTCCGAGTTCAGCCTGATCGGCCGGAGGGCTGAGGACGCGCCCGACCGGAGGTCCCGTCAAGGATACGACCGCTCGGGATCATGATGATGGGCCAAAGCTCAGGGGCTCCTCCAGATCCCGATCACCGCTCCTCGCCCATGACGATCCGACACGGGCCGCCAAGAGGGCCTCCATCGACGTCTCTCCATCCGCGTCCGGCTCAACGTCAGTATCGGTCTCCCGATCGGCATCCACTTCGGCTGAGAGCGCTCCGGCGTGGCTGGCCCGCCCGTTCGAGGGGGCGAAAGACCGGAGTGGAACCAGCCTGCGAGCCATTACTGTTGTTCCGTCGAGGACGCCTCAGGTGAGGGCGACCGCAGGAGGCATGTCCATGCAGAGCAAGCTCACGAAGACGATCATCGGGGCTGTCATCGCCGTGGCTCTCGCGGCTGCCGTGTCCTATGGGCTCATCAACCAGCAGACGGCGGATCAGCTGCAGACCAAGGCGAACCAGACGCTGTCGGACGACCAGGCTGCCCCCGGCACGGCGCCTCGGCAGCCGGCCCCGGCGCCGCAGGGTCCCAACCAGCAAGCGCCGGCGCAGCCGACCCCCACGCCCGCACCTCGGCAGTGAGGGGGGGGCGGCACGGACATCCGCACGCCGTCTCGGTTCGCCGGCTGAAACCGCCCGGTAACCCTCCGGCTTTAGGCCTCGTTAGGCACGAAACCGCCGAACCGAGATGGATACCGATGACCAGGGACCAGCTTTCCGCCGAACTGTCGCGCATGGCGAAGATGCAGATCAGCGACATCACCCGGGCGGTGAAGAGCGGCGATAAAGCCATCGCCTTGAACGAGGTGAGCGACCTCGCGCTACGCTTGAATTTCCTCGCCGACGCCATCGCCGGCGTACCGGTCCCGGCACCGGCACCGGCGGTTTCCCCCGCTCGCGTCCTCGATCCGGCGTGACCGCTGCATCGGAGTGGCGCGCGGAGCGCAATGGACGCTCCCGCGCCCGGCTTGAACGCTCGCTTCCCGCCCTCTTCCCGGTGCCGGTCCTGCAGCATGCGCTGTCACGTCCGCTGACGCCGCCCACGCCGCGCCTCGCCGTCGAGAGCTATTGGCGCAACCACGTCCTCCGGGCCGATCGCCTGGCGCGGGCACTGGCCGCACGCTCAGGCCAGCCGGAGGGATGGACGTGGCGTCTCGGCTCGGAGAAGGGTTCGGGCCTCGCCGCGACCTTCCGGATGCCCCCTTCGCCCTATCGCGAGCCTGCGCACGCGCGAGGGCCCGGCCATTGCTGCATCTGCGGACAGCCGGTCTTCCGCTTCGGCTGGCACAAGGATCTGTGGGGCACCGGCACGCCGAACAAGAACGCCCGCTGGCATTCGGCCTGCGTCACGGCCTGGAAGTTCTGGGTGGCGCCGAGCGACCAGGTGAAGGTTTTGAAGGCGCATCAGCGCCATCGCTGCGCCGCCTCCGGGAAGCGCCTGCTGAAGACGGCCGAGGTCGACCATCGCACGCCGCTCTATCGCGTCTGGCGCGAAGACCGCGACGCTGCTTGGCCGACCTTGCTGGCCTATTGGGGCGCTCCGAACCTTCAGGTCGTGAACCGCGTTGTCCACGTGGAGAAATGCGGTGCGGAGGCAAGCGAGCGAGCGCTCCAGCGGCGGTCTTTCGTCTCGGACAATCCTCTCGATACGGAGGCTGACGCCATGATGCTTTTCTCGACATCGGCGTGAACCACTCGCCGTCGAAGCCTTTCCTCGGACCTGCTTCCCGCGCGCGATGGGTCATCACGCTACCGCTTCCGGAATTGGAGACGATCGAATGACGGATGACAAAGTCGGCCGGCAGGACCGTAAGGACACGAGGGCTGCCAAGGCCGCCGAACGTGCGGATACGGCAGGTCAGGTCTGGGAAGAAGTCAAAGTCCGTGAGACGGCGCGTGACGACCAGATCGTTCGGCTGAAGGCCCAGCGGCTCGAGCGCGATGCCGCGGATGCCGCTGCAGAGAAGCCTCCCACGAAGCGCTCGTCGTGAGTGAGCTTCGTGGCACTGACCGAAGCTGTCGGCTGCGGAATCCTCGGCCGAGCGGTGCGGGCCGATCGCAGCGCATCTGGTTTGGGACCGGGGGGCCATCGAAGCCGCCCTCCCCGGCGGCCACATGGAGCCGATGCACGGGGGACCGGGGATAGTTAGTGAGCGCTCGCGAGTTTCATGGTCACGAGTCCCGACACGATGAGGACAGCCGCGATCATGCGGGTGAGGCTGGCTTCCTCTCCGAGGACCGTAACGCCGACCACGAAAGCGCCGATCGCGCCGATACCCGTCCAGATCGTGTAGGCAGTCCCCAGCGGCAGCGTTCGCATGGCCATGGCCAACAGCCCGAAGCTTCCGACCATCGCCATCAAGGTGATGACCGTCGGCCAGAGGCGGGTGAAGCCGTCCGACTGCTTCATCATGGATGCCCAGACGATCTCGAGGACACCGGCAATTCCGAGATAGACCCAAGCCATATCGGCCCTCTGCTTCAAGGGCCGGGCCGTCCCGGACTTCGACCCTGCAGGAGGGGGAGGACGTGGCCTCGCGAGTGCCTAATTAGCGAGCAGAATGCTTATTTTCAAGGCGGAAAGTGCCGGTCATCCCGAAACGGGAATGGCGGCCCCTGAGATGCCGCCGCGCAGGAACACGCCTGTTCCATCCTTTCGACTGGACGATGGAGACCCCTCGCTCGCGCGTCGTCATTTTGCCGACCGCATCCGCGTAGGCTGTCGCGCCAGGAACGAACCGCGCTCCGCGATCTTCTCTGAAAGACAGCAGCCCGTGGGAGAGCACAATGGACGACGATCGCGTCTGGTCCTTCGAGAAGAGTCTCTGGACCGGTGGGACGGACCATTACCGTGAACTGGTCGACGACGAATGCCTGATGGTGCTGCCGCAACCCCCCTTCGTGCTGAGCGGCTCGCAGGCCATCGAGGCCGTCGCGAACACGCCCCGCTGGTCGGAGGTCGAGCTTTCCGGGGGACAAATCTCTCGTCCGCAGGAAGGGCTGATCGTCATCGCCTATCATGCGAAGGCCTCAAGGGACGGCGAGACCTATCTGGCGCATTGCACCTCGACCTATCGCCGGCTGTCACACGAGGTCTGGCGCGTGGTTCAGCACCAGCAGACGCCGCCGCTGGTCGGCTCCACGGCCGAGAAGGCCGCCGGATAGGGACGGCCATCCTCGACATCCGGACCCTGCGCTCGACGCCCGAGAGCGGCGAGTCAGGCTTCCAGCGCAGCGCCCTGTCGCTCGAAACTGGCGAGGTCGAAATAATCGCGCCATTCCGTAATCGCGCCGTTGCCAACGCGCATGCTGCCCATGGTGGGAAGGGTGATGCGGCCGCCGTTCCGGTCGGTGAAGAGATCGAGCCTCTCGGTCAGAACCGTATCGCCATCGTTTGCAATGTGCAGGAGCTGCCACTCGACACGAATGCGACTGCCGACCCCGAAGGTCTTATGGAAGCTCCGCGCGTTCTCCCGACCACGGATCTCCGGCAGCGGGATGTTGTGGTAGACGACGTCCTCGGCAAGGAGATCGATCGCGTCATCGAAGCGATCTGCGTTGATGCGTTCGAAGAACAGACGCACCAGGGCGACCTCGGGGGTGTCTTCGATCATTGCGTGCCTCGTTGTCCCTCAATCGGCGTCGCCGGTCGGCGACCGAGCTTTGAACGAGACCGCGCATGGCGCCGGCAGCCGATCGACGCTGCCGGACGATCCTCACGGTCGGCGGACCACGTCACCGCAGCCCTCGTGCAGGGGAGAACCTACCCCCTCACGAAGGCGAGAATGTCGGCGTTGAGCGTGTCGGCATTGACGGTCAGCATGCCGTGGCTGAAGCCGGGATAGGTCTTCAGGGTCCCGTTCCGGAGGAGCTTGATCGATTCCCGCGCCGCCGCCCCGATCGGCACGATCTGGTCGTCCTCGCCGTGCAGAACGAGGGTCGGGACGGTGATCGACGTCAGGTCGTCGCGCTGGTCGGTTTCCGAGAAGGCCGCAATGCCGTCGTAATGTGCCTTGGCACTGCCCATCATGCCTTGGCGCCACCAATTCGTGATCACGCCGGGCTGCACCGTCGCGCCATCGCGATTGAAGCCGTAGAAGGGCCCTGTCGGCACGTCGATGAAGAATTGCGCCCGGTTGGCGGCGAGCGCCTGACGGAAACCGTCGAAGACCTCGACCGGCAGGCCGCTCGGATTGTCGGCGGTCTCGAGCATGAGCGGCGTCACGGCGCTGACGAGCACGACCTTGGCGACGCGGCCGTCCGGTTGACCGTGCCGGGCGACATAGCGGGCGACCTCACCGCCCCCGGTGGAATGGCCGACATGGACGGCGTCGCGCAGGTCGAGGTGCCGGACGACGGCGGCCGCATCCGCGGCGTAAGCGTCCATCGTGTGCCCATCAGAGACCTGCGCCGAGCGACCGTGACCGCGCCTGTCATGTGCGACCACCCGGAAACCCTTCGCGAGGAAGAAGAGCATCTGCGTGTCCCAATCGTCGGAGGAGAGCGGCCAGCCATGGTGGAAGACGATGGCTGGCGCATCTCTCGGCCCCCAATCCTTGAAGAAGATGTCGACGCCGTCGGATGTAGAGACGTAGGGCATGGTCGTGTTCCTGCTGTTTGCCGAAGCAGTACGGATCGATGGAGCGTAGAGCGGGGGTCGTTTCAGGGGTGTGACAAGGCTGTTGTGCTTGGCCGCATCGTCATCAAGCGAACCTGACGAGGTTGAGGGCCGGCAATGGCCCCCCTGGGAACTGTGCAAGACGGCCGCCATCCGCGAGAGAACCGAGGTCGATGCCGAAGAAGCCGAGCCGGTCGATGAGCGTACGAACCGTCGCTTTCGCCTCGGCATCGTCGCCTGAATAGAAGAGGACGCGCCGACCGCCTTCGCTGGCCGGATCGCCTGCCAGGAGCGGTGGCCGGACATGGTTGAACGCCTTCACCACCCGGGCGCCGGGGACCAGGGTGGCGACGATCTCGGAGGACGAAACGCCCCCGAGATCCACCGGCTCGAACGACGGTGTCTCGATCGGATTGTTGGCGTCCACCACGATCCGGCCGCCGAAATCCGGCAGGCCGCCCAGCGCAGTCGGCAGCTTCGACCAATTGACCGCGACGATGATCATGTCCCGGGCGGCGGCGTCCTCGCGCGTGCCGGGCGTGATCGTCGGGCCTAACGAAGCAATGGCCTCGGCGAGGCTGTCTGGACCGCGACTGTTCGCGAGGATCGCCGGAATCCCGTGCCGAGCGAGGGCGCTGGCAATGGCACGGCCGATCTGGCCGGCGCCGATGATGCCGATGGAGGGCATGGAGAGGTGTCCTTGCGAGGGAGGTCGAGAGGAGGCGTCAGGCGGATTGGCCACCGTCGACATTCAGTGTGGCGCCCGTGACGTACCCGGCGTCGGGACCGACGAGGAACGCGACCGCTCCGGCGATATCCTCCGGACGGCCGTAGCGGCCGAGGGCCGCGAGGCCCTTCAGTGTCGTGGCGAAGGGGCCGTCCTCGGGGTTCATCTCGGTGTCGATCGCACCCGGCTGGACGAGGTTGACGGTGATGTCGCGGGGACCGAGATCCCGTGCCCAGCCCCGCGTGTAAGCCGCCACGGCCGCCTTCGTGGCGACGTAGTCCGCCGCACCCGCGAAGGGGACATGCACGGCCCCTGTCGTGCCGATCGAGACGATGCGTCCCCCATGCGTCATCAGCGGAACGGCAGCGCGGACCGCGGCGGCGACGCCCTTCACGTTGATATCGAGTTGCCGATCGAACGCGGCACGGTCGGCTTCCGGATCGTCCACCATGCCGGTGACGAAGACGCCGGCCGAATTGACCAGGATGTCGAGCCGACCGAACGTGGCATGCGTCTGGCGGACCAGGCCGGCGACCTCGGATGCGTCAGCCTGGTCGGCCCTGATGGCGATGGCGCGGCGTCCCGATGCCGTCAATTCGGCGACGATCCGGTCGGCCCGCTCCCGCGATGCGGAATAGCTGAAGGCCAGATCGGCGCCGTCACGCGCGAGACGACGAACGATGGCGGCGCCGATGCCACGCGATCCGCCGGTGACAAGGGCCACCTTGCCGGCGAGCGGTTGCGGGTCCTGGCCCATGATGCTGCTCCTGTCCTCTTGGTTGGAGCGAATATGGCCGAGGTATTGCGCTTGGTTTAGCCGGGATCGGGTTGCTACACCTTCAATCATCCCTTGAAGGTGGCATCGTGGAAACCCTGGCGAACCTGGAATCCTTCATCCGCAGCGCGGAGCACGGCAGCTTCTCCGAGGCCGCCCGGCGCTTGTCGCTGACTCCGGCCGCCGTCAGCCGGAACGTCGCCGTGCTGGAGCGGAACCTCGGTGTGCGGCTGTTTCATCGTTCGACGCGGAAGCTGAGTCTGACGGAAGCGGGCGAAACCTTCCGCCTCGCCGTCGCGGACAATCTGGAAGGCATCCAGGCGGCCATCGCCGGGATCGCCACCGCCGGCGGCGAACCGGCCGGTACCCTGAAAGTCAGCATGGCCCTGACATTCGGCACGATGCACATCCTGCCGCTCTTGCCGCCGTTCCTCGAACGCTATCCTCTGATCCGCCCGGAATGGCATTTCGAGAACCGTCGGGTCGATCTCGTCACGGAGGGCTACGACGCCGCGATCGGTGCCGGGTTCGACCTGGCGCCCGGTCTCATCGCTCATGCTCTGGCCCCCGCGCACGTCATCGCGGTCGCCTCGCCGGCCTACATGGAAGGCCGCCCACGTCCCGACGATCCGACCGGGCTTCAACCGCTCCAAGGCATCGTCCAGCGTTCGCTCCGGACCGGCCGCCTCCAGCAATGGACCATGCGCAATCCCGCAGGCGAGGACATGCCAGCGCACCTGTCTGCGACCATGGTCGTCAACGACCCGGCGGCGATGCAGGAAGCGGCTCTTCTCGGGCTGGGCGTCACCATGCTGGCGGTGCCCGACGTCCTGCCGGCATTGGAGGCGGGCCGCCTGATCCAGCTGGTGCCGGGGTGGTATGCCGATGCGGGAGCGATCTCGCTCTATTACGCCAGCCGAACCCTGCTGCCTGCCAAGACCCGCGCATTCGTCGACTGGGTCATCGAGGCGTTCAGGAATCGGCGTCTCGCCGAGCGCTTCGCGGGGCACCGTCTCTAGGTTCGTGTGTCCTGCACCAGGCCGGTGTCCTGTACTAGGCAGATGTCCTGGCACCGACGTCCGACGTGGCATGGCGCCCGATCCGGCCGGATACGGACGCCATGGGCCGGCATGGCCCTAGAGCTGCGCCCGGCCACCTTGGGTCGGGTGCGGCTCTAGGGCTTTGTTTTGCCGCGCTCTTTTTCGCCGAACCGGCAGCCATTTCGGCGGTGAGCGCTCTAGTTCGGGATCAGCTCGCGGGCCGGGCCGCCCGTCTCCTGGCCACGGGCCTGGGCATAGCCCGGCAGAGCCGGGTTCTTGGCGTTTCCGCTGTCGGTGTCCGGCCCGCCGAGCCAATACGCGAATTGCGCCGGCGCCGGGATCGAGCCGGTGATCGTCGGGCTCTCCATCCGATGCGGGGTGGGCCGGGCCTCAGAGGCCCCGGTCAGGGCGGCGAGCGTGCAGGCGGACGCGAAAACGACGGCCGAAAAGGTCTTGATCATCGTCATGTCAGGTCTCCGGTGATTCCTGCTCGATCCGATCTCGTCGAGCAGTGATGCCGGACAGACGACGTCTTCGTCTGCTTATTCCATGACCCTATCGAAAAATTCCAACGCTATGATCGGGACCATATCCCGTGAACGAATACTCGGTGCCGGGTGCGAAGTTTTTCGTGCAGACGTGGAATAAACACGATTTCGCGGCGTCCATGCCCCTGTCGCCGGCCCCGAAATCCGTTCGGTCCGGCCAGCGTGCCGACTGGAGCCCCGCCCATGCCAGGAGACAGGAGATGATGGACATGATGCGCCTCATCGAGCCGCTGATCCCGGCCCTGCGCCGCTACGCGCACGCCCTCCTGCGCAACCCGACCGATGCCGACGATCTGGTGCAGGATTGCCTCGAGCGGGCCGTCACCCGCTGGCACCAGCGCCAGGCCGACGGCGACGCGCGGACCTGGCTCTTCGCCATCCTCCACAATCTCGCCGTGACGCAGATGCGCCAGCGCGCCCGCCGCGGCGCCCACATGCCGATCGAGGACACGGCGGAGGCGAACCTCGCGGTGGCGCCGACGCAGGAGAGCGGCCTGCGCCACCGGGACCTGATGACGGCGCTCGACGCGCTGCCGGAAGAGCAGCGCAGCGTGCTCCTTCTGGTGACGGTGGAGGGCCTGTCCTACGCCGAGACCGCCGACATCCTCGCGATTCCGACCGGGACCGTGATGTCCCGCCTGTCCCGAGCCCGGGACCGGATGATCCAGTCGATGGACGGCACCGAAGCCTCCGTCCCCGCCAAGCGCCCGCTCCTGCGGAGGGTGAAATGAGCATGCGTCCGATCGGTGACGACGATCTCCAGGGCCTCGTGGACGAGCGGCTCGATACGGCGCGGAAGCGTGAGGTCGAGGCCTATCTCGACTCCCATCCCGAGGCGCGGATCCGGGTCGAGCGCATGGTCGCCCTGCGTGAGGACATGCGGTCCGCCTTCGCGCCCATCGCCGCCGAGCCGGTGCCGGCCCGGCTGAACCTGGCGCGCATCGTCGAGGCGCGCCGCCGGCCGGCACATCCGATCTGGCAGGCTTCTCCGATCTGGCAGGCGATGGCGGCGGGGCTGCTGCTCCTCGTCGGAGGCGCCGGTGGCTGGGGCCTGCGTGAGGTGGTCTCGCCCGTGCCCACCGGCATCGAGGCGCTGGCCCAGTCCGCGAGCGTGAACTACGCGGTCTATGCGCCCGACCACACCCGCCCCGTCGAGCTCGCCGCTGCCGACCGCGACGAACTCGCCGGCTGGTTTTCCGCCCGGATGAAGCGGCCGGTGGCCGTGCCGGACCTGAGCGGCTCCGGCTACCGCCTCATGGGCGGGCGTCTCGTCGCCACGCAGCAGGGACCCGCCGGGCTGCTGATGTACGACGATGGGCACGGCGCGCGCTTCGTCATGTTGATGCGGCCCATGAGCGTTCCCGGCGACGCGCCGATGCGCGCCCACACGACGGAGACGTCGAACGGCTACGCCTGGGCCCAGGACGGGCTCGGCTACAGCCTCGTGGGTGCGGCCGACCCCACGATCCTGCACCCCCTCGCCAACGAGATCCGCCGCGCCACCGCGAAAGCCATCTGAAGGCCCGACATGTCCCTCCTGAACGACCTCACCGGGGCCGATCCGGCCTTGAGCCCGCGTGCCGCTGGTCTCCGCCTCGCCGCCATCGGGGCGCTCGTCGCCGGCACGACGGGGGCCTTCGCCTATGCGGGCGGCTGGCTCTCTCCGGGGGACCTGACCCAGGCGCGGATCGTCGACCGCTTCGAGCAGGTGAATGGCCCCCATCCGGGCTTTCGGCGCAACCACGCCAAAGGGCTCTGCCTCGCCGGGCGCTTCGAGAGCAGCGGCCGGGGCGCGCATGTGTCGACGGCGTCGCTCTTCACTGCGGGACAGGTCACGCCCGTCACCGGCCGCATCGCGCTGGCGGGCGGCCAGCCCTATGCGGCGGACGCGGCCACGACGGTGCGCAGCCTCGCGCTGCGTTTCCACCTTCCCGACGGCGAGGAATGGCGCACCGGCAACAACGACATTCCGGTCTTCCCGGTCCGCAGCCCGGAGGGGTTCTACGCGCAGCTTCTCGCCGCCAAGCCCGATCCGGCGACAGGCAAGCCCGATCCCGAGGCGCTCAAGGCGTTCTTCGCCGCGCATCCCGAGAGCGCGAAAGCGTCTTCCCTGATCAAGGCGCGAACCATCACCTCAGGCTTTGCCGACGACACCTTCCGGAGCCTGAACGCCTTCCGGTTCATCGCCGCGGACGGGACCCGGACGCCGGTGCGCTGGGCGTTCGTGCCGGAACGGGCCGCGACGGCGGAGAACCCGGCCCAGAGGGCTCGCGCGGACAAGAACGTTCTGTTCGACGACTTCGACTCTGCCGTCCGCCGGGCGCCCGTGCGGTGGCATCTCGTCGTCACCCTGGGGCAGCCCGGCGACCCCACGGCGGATGCGACGCTTCCCTGGCCGGTCGAGCGGCAGAGCCTGGACGTCGGGACCGTGATCGTCGCGGACACGCAGCCGGAAGCGGACGGCAATTGCCGCGACGTCAATTTCGATCCTCTCGTCCTGCCCGCAGGCATCGTGGGATCGGACGATCCACTGCTCAGCGCCCGTTCGGCGGCCTATTCGCAATCCTTCACGCGCCGCGCCGGCGAACCGAAAACGCCGAGCGCCGTCCAGAACACGCCAGCATCGGGAGCCGGATTGTGAGCCACACCGCGCGCTTCAACCTGCCGGCCCGGCTGCTGCACTGGACCATGGCGGCCCTGATCCTCGCCATGCTGTTCATCGGCGTGGCGATGGTGACCTCGCTGGCGCATTACCACACCCTGGTCGCGCTGCACCGCCCACTCGGGATCGGCATCCTGGTCCTCGCGCTGCTGCGCCTGCTCAACCGCTGGCGCCATCCCCCGCCCGACCTGCCGTCGGACCTTCCGGGCTGGCAGCGGCGGGCGGCTCATGTCTCGCACGTCTTGCTCTATGGATTGATGCTCGCTCTGCCGCTGGTCGGCTGGGCGATGCTGTCGGCGGCCGGCTATCCAATCGGGCTCGCCGGCTCCCTCGTCCTGCCGCCGATCCTGCCGCGCGATTCAAGCCTCTATGCGTGGCTCCGTCCGCTTCACACACTCCTGGCCTACACCCTGTTCGGTCTCGTCCTCGCCCATCTGGGGGCGGCCCTGATGCACGGTTTGATCCGCCGGGATGGCGTCTTCTCCAGCATGGTCGCGCGCCCGACGGCGTCCCGGTCCCAGTAACGTCGAGGCAGGCTGCAAGGCGAAACACGGTGAACGATCGCGCAACGGGCAGGGTGCTCATCGCCGGCGGCGGCATCGAGGGCCTGGCCATCAACCTGCCGGGCAACGCGGTCCAGGCTCTCGGCCAACTCGGCCTGGAAGACGCGCTCCGCTCGCGCAGCGGGCGGAGTGGGGCACGGTCGATCCGCGCTACGAAGCGCTGCGCCGGCCCCGCGTGGCCCATGTCCAGGCCATGACCGATCGCCTGTCCCGCACCGCGCGGATGCCGGGCTGGGCCGGAAACCTCCTGCTTCCCGTGATCGGCCCGCGCAGCTACCGCGCGACTTACTCGCCGTTCCGCACGCCGGTCTCGGTCTGAGCTTGGCTGCGGCGATTGCTCGGCCTCCTCGCGGTCGAGGTTCTCGGCCTTGGTGCGGCGCAGGCCGGTCCGGCCCATGAGAACCGCGGCAGGATCGGTTCTTTGGCCCGGCGGCACATAAAAGCGCCTCCAGCAAAAAATGGAGCGCACCCTCTAGACGACCGGTCTAATTCAGGCTAGTTATGGGTCATGGCACGCGTCACCGCACATACCGACACACGACAGGGCATCCTCGATACCGCCTACGGCCTCGTGGGCGCGAAGGGTTTCTCAGGGGTCGGTCTCAATGAGATCCTGGCCACGGCCGGCGTGCCCAAGGGGTCGTTCTACCACTATTTCGGCTCGAAGGAGGCCTTCGGCGAGGCTCTTCTGGCGGATTACTTCGAAAGCTACCTCGCCGATCTCGACACAACCCTCGCTGAGCCCGGCTTGAGCCATGCCGAGCGACTGATGAACTACTGGCGGAAATGGCAGGCAACGCAGGGAAGCATCGACGACCAGCGCAAGTGCCTCGCGGTGAAGCTCGCGGCGGAGGTCTCGGACCTGTCCGAGGCCATGCGCCTTGCCCTCAAGAGCGGGACCACCGGGATCATCGAACGCCTGTCGGGAGCGATCGCGGCGGGCGTGGCGGAGGGCTCGCTCACAGGCGAGGGCGAGCCGCGGACGATCGCCGAGATGCTCTACCACGTCTGGCTGGGTGCGAGCCTGATGGCCAAGATCGTCCGGACCGACGCACCGTTCGAGGCTGCCATGGGGACGACCCGGCGCATCCTCGGCCTCAGCTCGCATTGACCCCCCCCCTCATTCCGACGTTGCCGAGAACCACCTTTTACCAGGCCCAAAAACGAGACGACCGGTCTATTTTTTTACCGGCAGACAATCACCTTCCTCGGGCCGGCCGGCGAACAGAACCCAGATGGAGAAAACCCATGCCCCACCACACGAAGACATCTGTTGCCGCGACCCTCCCCTTTGCCGGGCTGATGGCGTTCCTGACCATGCCGGAAGCAACTGCGCAGGAACGGATCACCCTGGAGACGATCGGCGCCGTCCGCATGGCCCGGTTCGAGGAGGTCCGTGGCGCGAGCCCGGAACTCCGCCCCTCGCAGGCGGCGCCGGTGCGAGATCCGGCCACGGGACGCACCGCAAAGGCGCGATAGCGCCGGTCCACCTTCCCCGAGCCGCCACAGTGCGGACCCGGCGAAAGGCCCGATAACCCAAGACGTCCTGCTCACCCCAAGCGAAAGATCCGGAGAACAACGATGAAGATCCTCATGGTGCTGACCTCGCACGACCGCCTCGGCGATACCGGCCGGAAGACCGGCTTCTGGCTGGAGGAACTCGCGGCCCCCTACTACGTGTTCAAGGATGCGGGTGCGGAGGTGGTCCTGGTGTCGCCCGAGGGCGGCCGCCCACCGCTCGATCCGAAGAGCGCCGAGCCGAGCTTCCAGACCGACACGACGCGCCGCTTCGAAGCCGACGCGGCGGCCATGGCGGTCCTCGCCGAGACGGGCAGGCTCGACGCCGTCGGCCACGAGGGCTTCGACGCCGTCTTCTATCCCGGCGGTCACGGGCCCCTCTGGGACCTCGCAGAGGACCCGGCCTCGATCAGGCTCATCGAAACGACGCTCGGCGCCGGCAAGCCCGTAGCCCTGGTCTGTCACGCCCCCGGCGTCCTGCGCCATGCCAAGGCGGAAGGCGGGAAGCCCCTCGTCGAAGGCCGGAACGTCACCGGCTTCACGAACACCGAGGAGGAGGCCGTCGGTCTCACCCAGGTGGTTCCATTCCTGGTCGAGGACGAGCTCAAGCGGAACGGAGGCCTCTACGCCAAGGGAGCCGATTGGGGACCCTTCGTCGTCACGGACGGCCTGCTCGTCACCGGCCAGAACCCGGCCTCCTCCGGCCCAGCCGCCGAGCGCCTCGTCGCCCACCTCGCGAACCGCTGAGGATGTGGGCGCCCGAGGTGGCGCCCGCACCCGACCACCCGCTCGAACCATGATCGTCGCTTGGCCGAGCCAGCGCGATCCGGCCGCACCGGCGGTCTCGAAGGATCTCATCCCATGGCCACCGACATCCTCTTCTCGGACGCGACCCGTCTCGCAGAGCTGATCCGCACCCGGCAGGTCTCGCCTGTCGAGGTGGTGCAGGCCCATCTCGACCGCATCGCGGCGGTCGATTCCAAGATCAACGCGATCGTTACCATCGCGGAGAATGCGCTTTCCGTCGCGAAGGAGGCCGAGGCAGCGGTCATGGCTGGCAGGGAACTCGGCCCCCTGCACGGCGTGCCGTTCACCGTCAAGGATTCCATCGACACCGCCGGCGTGATGACCCAGCGCGGCTCACCCATCTTCAAGGGCCGCACCCCCGACACCGACGCGACCAGCGTCGCCCGCATGAAGAAGGCCGGCGGCATCCTGCTCGCCAAGACCAACCTGCCGGAGTTCTCCTACTGGATCGAGAGCGACAACCTGCTCTCCGGCCGCTCGAACAATCCTTGGGATCTCACCCGCACACCGGGCGGATCGAGCGGCGGCGAGTCGGCGGCCATCGCGGCGGGCATGTCGCCGCTGGGCCTCGGCACCGACCTCGCCATCTCGGTACGCGGACCGGCGGCGCAGACCGGCATCGTCTCCCTGAAGGGGACCCATGGGCGCGTGCCGATGACCGGCATCTGGCCACGGGCGCCCCGCCGCTTCTGGCATGTCGGGCCGATGGCGCGCAGCATCCGCGACCTCGCGCTCGCCTTCTCGCAACTGGCCGGCCCCGATGGACTGGACGCCTTCGCGACCGGCGCCGTCCCGTTCGACGCCGGTATCGGCGCCGCGCCGGACCGCAAGCTTCGCGTCGGCTGGATGGTCGGGCCGGGCTTTGGTCCCATCGACACGGAGGTGGTGGCGACCGTCAAGGCGGCGGCCGAGGCGCTCAAGGGCGAGGGGCACCCCGTCGAGGAGGTCCACATCCCGGCACTGGAGCGCGACTTCGCCCTCGACGTGTTCAACAAGCTCCACGTCATGGAGATGAAGCCGGCCTTCCGGGAGGCGACCGCCGGGCACGAGGACCAGATGTACACGATGGCCAAGACCATGCTGTCGCTGCCCGACACCTCGATGGAGGACTACATCGCGGCCGAGCAGGCGGCGGAGCGTCTCCGGGACGGCTATGCGACCTACTTCCGAGATTACGACGTCCTTCTCACCCCGGTGCTGCCGGTGCCGGCGCACGAACACGGCATCACCGAACTCGTCGTCAACGGCGAGACGGTCGACCTGACCTACCTGCAGGGCGCGACGGTGCCCCTGAACGTGACGGGCTTGCCCGGGCTGTCGATGCGCTTCGGGACCAGCCGGGAGGGTCTGCCCATCAACGTGCAGTTGGTGGGGCGCTGGCAGGCAGAGACCACGATCCTGCACGCCGCCGCGGTACTGGAGAGCGTCAGCACAGTCCGCGGCCTGCACCCGAGCCTTTGACGGGCGGGAACCTGCCGGAGAGCGCTTCGGGGTCCCCGGCCATGACCGGAGGTCGAACGGCGGAAATGCCTGCTCGAAAAGGGCATGGGCGGGGCTAGGGGCGACGGGGCACGAGGTATCCGGTCCCCGGGAAGCTGGAGATCATCCGGCTGGTCGAGCCGTCTCACCTGCCGGTACGGGCCACCCTGGAGAAACCCGGTATCTCGCGTGCCACCTTCTACCGCCGGTACGCGGCCCACCGGAGCGGCAGCCCCGAGGCCCTGCCAACCGCCCTGCCCTCACATCTGCTTCCACGACCTGCAGCACAGCCACGCGACGCAGATGTCGACGAGCGGCATCCACCCCAAGATCGCGCAGGAGCGCCTCGGCCATTCCAGCATCGGCATCGCCCTCGATCTGTACTCCCGCGTGATGCCCGGAATGCAGAAGGATGCCGCCGCGAAGGTTGACGCTGCCATGCGCGCCGCCATAGACAAGGCGGCCGGATGATTGGGTATAAATCCGGCTGCGACGGACGAAGAATCCAAGCATCCGCGAAGGCAAATGATCTAGCCTGCGCAACGGCTTGGAAGGGTGGCCGAGTGGTTTAAGGCAGCGGTCTTGAAAACCGCCGTGGGGGCAACTCCACCGTGGGTTCGAATCCCACCCCTTCCGCCAGATGGCTCTGAATACTAAGGGAAATTCGGTTCGGGGTGTCTCCCACCCTACCAGTTACCCCACCGGCGAACATAATCCGGGATTAGAAGACCTAGCTCAGGTTCTGCGAGCGGACCTCGACACCGGTCAATTCCACTGGCTGGTAGGGCAGCGTGCCGGCCATGTCGCTGGGTTCGCGAACGATAGAGGCTATGTCCTCGTCCGCCTATGGAAGCGCAATTACCGCGCTCACCGTCTCATGTGGCTGTTTGCCCATGGGCAATGGCCCGCTCAAGGCATCGACCATATCAACGGCGACCGCGGCGACAACCGCATCGCGAACCTTCGCGAATGCGATCAATCGCAAAACATGGAGAACGTCCACAAGCGGAAGCGTTCTGCCTGCGGCTTCGCAGGCACGGTTTATGACCCTGTCAGAAAGCGGTTCAAGGCCACGATCACGGTTCGCGGCAAGAGGCACCGGCTCGGGTATTTCAAGACGGGCGAGGCGGCGGCCGAAGCTTACGAGCGAGCGAAGGCCGACCTGCATCAGTTTGCCAACGAGACGGCCCTTCGCACCGGAGGGACGGTCTGATGGGCATCCGCATCGCCGCCCTCTACGTTCAGCCCGACGGCTGCTATGCGAACCTTCCCGGCGTCGATGTCTGGGACCAAGCGCGTGACGCTCGGACCTATGCCGGCCCGCATCCCGTCGTCTGCCATTCACCGTGCCAGCGCTGGGGGCGGTTTTGGCACGGCAGCACCCGCAAGCCGCACCAGTATGAGAAGGGCGCGGACGACGGCTGCTTTGCCGCGGCCCTGGCTTCGGTGCGTCGGTGGGGCGGAGTTCTGGAGCACCCGGCCGAGAGCCACGCCTGGGCTGCGTTCAATCTGAACCGGCCGCCGCGGGCGGGTGGATGGGTCTCCGCCGACATGTACGGCGGATGGACCTGCTACGTCGAACAGGGTCACTACGGGCACTTCTCGCGCAAGCCGACATGGCTCTACGCGGTCGGCACCGTTCTGCCCGACCTGACATGGGGACCGGCCGAACAGCGCCTGCATCCGATTGCCCTGGAGCGATACGGCTACGCGAAGGCCCGTCGGATCGGCATGGCCGCAATGATCGGCGGCAAGGACAAGACGAAGATCCGTGAAGCGACGCCGCTCCCGTTCCGGGACGTGATGCTGTCGATCGCTCGCTCCGCTGTCATCACCTCGGAGGCCGCAGCATGACCCCCCTCTCTCTCCTCCTCGCCGCAGGCTTGGGCCTGAGCCTTCCCGCCAACATTGGGGGGATGTGAAGATGGGCGACTTCCACAACACACACCGCCCGAAGGCCCGGAAGGCGAGAGCCTGTCCGGAATGCCAATCCGAGATCGTGGCCGGCCAGACCTACGTCAGGCTCGCCGGTTGCTCAGACGGCGACTTCTACTCCGGCATCATGTGCGAGCCGTGCGACGCGTTCGGGGATCGCTATCTGCAATCGCTCCGCCTCTCGTCGTGCGTCAACGCCGATGAGGTGACCTATCAGTTCGGCGGGCTGATCTCTGAAGCGGCCGAGTTCACGGGCTACCTCTGGGAGGAAGGGCAGGACGACAAAACGCCTGCGCAACGTCGAGATGCGATGCTGCCGATCCTTGAGGAGCATGACGTCGGCGAGCGCGAGTACCAGCGTCAGGAGCGTGAGGCGAGAAAGGCTGCGAAGCCCGACTACTCCGCCCTAGCGAAAAGGCCTCGCTACCAGGGCATGGCCTCCCCCCTCCCCGCCGCTCAGGGAGGACGCTGAGCCATGGGCACAGAAGCAGCAATCGCCGCGACTTGGTGGGTCATCGCTGGCCTTGTCGTCGGCGCAGTCCGCCAGCGCGTCTATCCGAGCCCCGCCTATCAACTGCGCTGGGCTGCGGCGTGGGCCATTGGCTGGCCCGTACTCTGGATCATGGAGAGCGCAAATGGCCGTTGAAATCCTCAGAAACGATGACGATGCCGCTTGGCGCGCTGACGGCGAGCGGAACGGCTGGGTGCTGCCTCCGAAGGCGGCGTGGCCGCTTCGTCTGCCCGTCATGCGATGGCTTCGGGCCACCTACCACACGAGGGCGGCGGCTACCGTTGCTGAGAAGATCGGCATGTTGGATCAGGCCCGACGCCGGCTGGCTTCTTTGATGAGCGCGGGCAGGCGATTGGCGAAGTCGCGATTGTTGCGATCGACCACGGCTGCAAGCTGCTCTGGCGTGACACCGGAGGCGGGTGTCACGTTGTACTGAGGAGAGTGCGTGACCGAGACCGATCCGCCCGCATTCATGTTCGCCGGCTGGGACATCGCAACAGGAATGCGCTTGCCGTCGGGGAGCGGAACGAAGGCTTCGGGTCCCCTGCCCTCTCCGAACAGCGCAAGCTGAGGCGAGTTGGCGATGCCGCCCGTCGCGTAGGAATGCAGCGGCAGCGGGCCATTGCTGGTCATGATGCCGCCGTCTGCGAAGCCGAAGAGGCTTCCAAGGCCGCCCTTGGCGACGGAGCCGAAGGCGCTGGAGACGAGCGAGTCGATGACCTTGTTGAGGACGCTGTCGGCAAGGCGGCCAAGCGCACTCGCCGCGGCCTGCGCGGCTGTCGCCCCGTGAGCTAGATCCTGAGCGAACCCGCTCAAGGCGCTCGACGCGGAATTCTTGGCATCGATCAGGTCATTGGTTTCCCTGATGTCGGCAATCATCCGTTGCGCTTCAGGGGACGTGGTGTCGCCGATCCGCGAGCGAGCCTGAGCGTAGGCGTTTTGGTCCGATGCCGATCGGCCCAGCTGCTCACGGTTGAACTGGTTGTCCGACGCGAACTGGACCATCTTGGCCGACTGGCCGAGTTCAACGATTTTCTTTGTTAGTTCGCCGCCCGCCATGGCGGCAGCCTGCAAGGGAGGAACACCCTGGCTGATAAGCCGGGTGTATTCAGCCTGCTGAGCTTCATTGAGAGCGAGCGCTTGGCCGTTTTTACCGTAATTATTACGGAGGTTCTCCAAGTTTTTGCTAGCGTTTTCCTGTTCGCGATCCAAATCCTGGTAGGTCTTCACCATCTGCTCAGCGCCGGGGCGAGCCGTGGTGATTGCCGGGATATAATCTCGGGTTTCTTTCCGAAGCACGCTCGGGTCAAACCCGCTGTCCCGATACCGTTCGGCTGTCTTCGGGCCAGCATTGTAGCCAACGAGCGCAAGGGTCTCGTTGCCGTTGAACTGCTTGAGGAGCTGAGCCATCAGCTCGCCCTGTTTCATGATCGACTGGATTGGGTCGAAAGAGTTGGTCAGCCCTATCCCGCGCGCTGTATCAGGCATGAACTGCGCGATGCCTCTCGCGCCCGCGGACGAAACCGCAGTCGGATTGAACCCGCTTTCGCGGAAGCCTTGCGAGACCAAGAGGTCCGCATTCACCCCAGAGGCCAGAGACGACTGATAGTAGGCATCTCGGTACTGTGCGGGGGCGTCAGCGAGGCTCTTCGAGTACCGACCGCTCCCATTCGTGCCGGCATCAAGGATAGTCCGGGACTGAAGCGTCTGGAGCTCCGTGACGCGCACCTGCTCAATCGACTGCGCGGCCTTCAGGTACGCCTCAGATGCCGCGTTGTTGCCGGCATCCCGAAGGGCATTCAGATCCTTGACGCGAGCGTCCTCGTTAATGCTCGCCGCGCTCTGAGCGGTCGGCGAGAAACCAATCGTCCGCTGGTCGAACTTCGACTTTGCGATGGCGTCGGCGTATGCCGCACCGCCTGCTGCCATGTCGGATGCAAGCTGCCTACCCAAGCGCCTGACGGTTGATACCCTGCGCATCAAGAAGCGCCTCGCGAGCCGCCTCGGTCAGCTTCTGCGCCTGCGCGGCCGGCGAAAGCTCCTCATCAAAGAGAAGGGCGATGTCGCGGGCCAGCGGCTCAAGACGAACCGACGTGCGCGCTGCCATCAGCCACGAAGCCAGAGGTTCACGCGAACCAGAACGCCGTCGATCTCGACGGGTTCGACCGCCTGGATGTTCCTTACCCGACCTGACACCGCAAGTTTGTCGTTGACCTTGGGCAGGCCTGGGAAGCTGATGCCATCGAGCCCGGTCGGCGAGAGAACGGCGGTACTGTCGCCATGCTGGATGCCACCGGCCAACTCATCGGGCTTGTAGCCCCGAAAGAAGACCCTCAGATCGCCAGAGAAGGCCGGGGACAGGCGTCTCAGGGTCACCGGCTGCCCATGGGCGGCAATCTGCCGATCCAGCATGGCGATGGCGCCAGAGGGCGTCATGCGAACAGCATCCTGCGATACTGAGACAGGATCGCCTCGGCCTCGGGGTGAGGAAGGGTCGCGCTCGCGCCTTGAACATAGAAGTCGCGGCTGCCCACGCCTTCGACGTCCTCGGATTTGATCGTCACGTCCCGACCCGACATGGACGCAGCGACACCCACAAGCTGGATCACAGCGCGCTCGATATCGGCCGGCAGATCCTCGGCAAGGACGGCGACGCCATTGACCTCTTTCGGCTCACCCGGAAGCAGCCAACCGGCCTCGTAGTCGATCGCCAGCCGAGAGCCGCGCCAGCACGTGCGCTCACCAGCTAGTGGTTGAGCCCTGACGGTTGAGTCCGCGTAGGGTTTTGGTTTGTGGCCCATCCTGCGAGTCTGGCGGGATGCGCAGTGGCATCTCTTTCACGCTNCTAGTGGTTGAGCCCTGACGGTTGAGTCCGCGTAGGGTTTTGGTTTGTGGCCCATCCTGCGAGTCTGGCGGGATGCGCAGTGGCATCTCTTTCACGCTCTCCACCTCGGATCGTCTTCGGCTCGAAGCACTCGTTGCGGATCGAAACACGTCGCAGAAGCACGTCTGGCGCGCCCGCATCGTGCTGCTGAGCGCCGATGGGTTGGGGACGCATGCGATCATGCGTGAGGCGGGCGTGTCCAAGACGGTGGTCTGGCGCTGGCAGGACCGCTTCGCGCAGGAGGGCGTCGATGGGCTCCTTCGGGACAAGACGCGGCCGGCGCGCATCCCGCCGCTGGGGCCGGAGGTGGCGGCGCGCGTGGTGGCTCTAACGCAAGGAGAACCACCCGGCGAGACCACGCATTGGACGGCCGCCGCCATGAGCAAGGCCACGGCCATCAGCGTCTCGTCGGTGCAGCGGATCTGGCGGGGGCACGGCCTACAGCCGCATCGAGTCCGGCAATTCAAGCTCTCCACCGACCCGGCCTTCGCCGCCAAACTGCGCGACGTCGTCGGGCTCTACGTCGATCCGCCCGCGCATGCCGTTGTCCTCTCGGTCGACGAGAAGAGCCAGATCCAGGCGCTCGCCCGCACGCAGGCCCCGTTGCCGATGAAGCCGGGCCAGCCAACGACGCGCACCCACGATTACAAGCGCCACGGCACGACGACCCTGTTTGCCGCCCTGGACGTGCTGGAGGGCAAGGTGATCGGCCGCTGCATGCAGCGCCACCGGCATCAGGAGTTCATCCGCTTCCTCAACGCGGTCGAGGCGGCGGTTCCGGCGGGCAAGATCGTCCACGCGATCCTGGACAACTATGCCGTCCACAAGCACCCGAAGGTCCGTGCCTGGCTCGACCGCCACCCGCGATGGACCTTCCACTTCACCCCGACCTCAGCCTCGTGGCTCAATGCCGTCGAGGGCTTCTTCGCCAAGCTCGCAAAACGCCGGCTCCGACGTGGCGTGTTCGGATCGCTCATCGAGGTGCAGGCCGCCATCAAACGCTTCATCGCCGAGAGCAACGGCGACCCGAAGCCCTTCGTCTGGACCGCCGACCCAGATCGCATCATCCAGGCCGCAAAGCGCGGGCACCAAGTGTTAGACTCGCACCACTAGGGTCAGGAAAACTTCGCGCTATAGTTGTTAAATG
>NZ_LMMP01000007.1 GCF_001422815.1 Methylobacterium sp. Leaf91
ACCCAGCTAAGCAGCCAGATCATCCATCCATCAGTGCCCAGAAGACACAACAGCCGCCCGCCGAACCGAAGTCCCCGCTGGCCGCCGCCGATGAACAGGCTTCTAGACCCACCCCTCACTCTCGTCAATGCCAAAATGACAGGACACTGAAACTTTCGCGACAATCCCATGAAACAAGGACATGGCAAGGCTCGATAACGCTCTGCTATTTCTGGGAAAATTGCTCCCGAGCGCAGCTCGGCGGCTGGGCCGCCGGCTTACGTCGGCGCGCCTTGTCATTGAGTGAGACGAAGGCGCGCGGATCGCACGCCTTCGAGAGCGCTACGCAGCGTCGGGCATTTGGTCGATGAGCTTGTCCAGCGTGACCGGATAATCCCGGACTCGTATGCCGGTTGCGTTGTACACCGCGTTTGCCACCGCCGCGGCGACACCGCAGATCCCGAGTTCGCCAACGCCTTTGGCTTTCATCGGCGAGGAGATCGGATCGGTCTCATCCAGGAAAACCACCTCCTGGTGCGGTATGTCGGCATGGACCGGTACTTCGTAACCCGCGAGGTCGTGGTTGACGAAGAAACCGCGCCGTGTGTCGACGGCGAGTTCCTCCATCAGCGCCGCACCGACGCCCATCGTCATACCGCCGATGACCTGGCTCCTCGCCGATTTCGGATTGAGGATACGCCCTGCGGCGCAGACCGCGAGCATGCGTCTGACCCGGATCTCGGCAGTGCTTGTATCGACACCGACCTCTACGAAATGGGCTCCGAACGTCGATTGCTGATAGGTCTTCGAGAGATCGCCACCAAACTCGATCGTATCCTCGGCGACGAGCTCCCCAGCTTTCGCCGCATCCGCGAGGGGCACCGAACGGTTTCCGGAGCGGACATATCCATCCGTGAATACGGCATCGTCCGAGTTGACGCCAAGCGCCCTTGCGACTGCCTCGCGTAGCTTAACGCAGGCGGCGTACACGCCCGAGGTCGAAGAGTTCGCGCCGAACTGGCCACCAGAGCCCGAAGAGACTGGGAAGGCCGAATCTCCAAGTCGAACCACGACTTTGTCGAGGGTCAATCCCATCATCTCGGCGGCCGTCTGGCCGATGATCGTGTAACTGCCGGTGCCGATATCGGTCATATCGGTCTCGACAGTCACGACGCCTCGATCGTCGAGGCGAACACGCGCGCCGGACTTGACGTTGATGTTGTTGCGGAAGGCGGAAGCGACACCCATCCCGACGAGCCAGCGTCCTTCGTGGACCTGACCTGGCTTCGCGATCCGCTTGTCCCACCCGAACTTTGCAGCGCCCTGGCGCAGGCATTCGACGAGGCTGCGCTGGGAGAACCGGCGCTCAGGCTTCTCGGGATCGACCTGCGTGTCGTTGCGAATACGGAACTCCACCGGATCGATCCCGATACGCTCGGCCATCTCGTCCATGGCGATCTCGAGCACCATCAGGCCAGGAGCCTCACCGGGCGCGCGCATGGAATTGCCCTCCGGCAAATCGAGCATGGCGAGGCGGGTCTGGGTCATGCGGTTGGCGCCGGCATAGAGCAGGCGGGTCTGCTGCACCGCAGCCTCCGGCTTGCCGCCGGGCAAGTTGCCGGACCAGCTTTCGTGGCCGATCGCCGTGATAGTTCCGTCCGGCGTCGCGCCGAGCCGGATACGCTGAATCGTAGCGGGGCGGTGAACCGTGTTGTTGAACGTAAGCGGCCGCGTCAGGGCGACCTTCACCGGTCGCTTGGCGGCTCGCGCGCCCAAGGCGGCCATCACAGCCTCCGAACGCAGGAACAGCTTGCCGCCGAACCCGCCGCCCACGAAGGGGGAGATGAGGCGAACCTTCTCCTTCGGCATACGTAGGGTCAGAGCGAGGTCCCGCGTCCCCCAATCGATCATCTGGTTCGAGGTCCAGACGGTGAGGCTGTCGCCGTCCCAGGAGGCGATGGAGGCATGCGGTTCCATCATCGCATGAGCATGGTCGGGTGTCGTGTAGGTAGCATCGAGCTGGATGGGCGCCGCCGAGAAAGCCCCCTCGAAATCACCGATCGATGTATCGGAGGGCGCGCTCGCGAGCTTCTCCGGCTTCCCGGTGTCCTTCACCGCCGCAAGATCGAAGGCGCCCTTGGTCTCGGTGTAGTCGACCCGCACGAGCGCTGCGGCTGCGCGCGCCTGCTCGAAGGTTTCGGCCACCACCAGCGCTATGGCTTGATGGTAATGCTCGATCTCCGGGCCACCCAGAAGCTTGGCGGCGTTGAGCTTGCCCTTGTCGAGGGGGCCGGCATTCTCAGCGGTAACGATAGCCAGGATACCGGGTGCCGCCTTGGCAGCACTCAGATCCATCGCGTTGATCCGCCCTTTTGCGATGGTCGCGCCGATGACGTAGCCATAGGCTGCCTTCGACTTCGGATCATACCAATCGTAGGCGTATTGCGCCCTGCCCGTCGTCTTGAACGGACCGTCGATCCGGTCCGTGGGCTTGCCCACCACCTTCAGTTCGTCAATCGGGTTCCGACCCGCGGGAGTGTCGAACTTCATGGTTCAGGCCCTCGCTTCGGTCAGGACGGCGCCAAGTGCGCGCTCGGTCAGCTTCAGTTTGTAGGCGTTGTCGTCAGTCGGCCTCGCATCCGCGAACAGACGGTCCGTCACGGCCTTCGCTCCCTTCGGAAGCTCCGCTTCGGCGGCCTCGTCACGCCAGGGCTTCGGAGCGACACCACCGATTGCCACGCGCCCGCTTCCGTCGCGCTGGATAACGGCCGCCACGGAGACCAAAGCGAACGCGTAGGAGGCGCGGTCCCTGACCTTGCGGTAGATATGCGTCCCCGCCACCGGCTTGGGGATCGTGACAGCGGTGATGAGTTCGCCGGGCTGCAGGCTCGTCTCGATCTGCGGCGTGTCTCCCGGATTGCGATGAAACGCGGCGATGGGGATCGTCCGGGTAACTCCCTCACCGTTCACCGTCTCGACATGAGCGTCGAGGACCCGCATGGCCACGGCCATGTCGCCGGGATGCGTGGCGATACAGGCTTCACTGGCACCCACCACTGCCAGCTGGCGGCTGATACCCCCGATGGCGGAGCAACCGCTTCCAGGCTGGCGCTTGTTGCAGGGCTGCGCAGTGTCATAAAAGTAGGGGCAGCGGGTTCGTTGAAGCAGATTGCCGGCCGTGGTCGCCTTGTTCCGTAACTGGCCCGAGGCACCGGACAGAAGAGCCCGGCTCAGCACGGCGTAACTGCGCCGCACCCGCATGTCGGCCGCCAGATCAGTGTTGCGCACCAAGGCACCGATCCGTAAGCCCCCCTCCTCCGTCGGCTCGATCGTATCGAGAGCCAAGCCGTTGACGTCGACGAGGTGGGTCGGCGTCTCCACCTGTAATTTCATCAAGTCCAGGAGGTTGGTGCCGCCGGCGATGAACTTCGCGCCGGGGACGCGCGTGATGGACGCAGCGGCTTCGGCCGGTGATGTTGCCCGCTCATACGTAAAAGACTTCATGCCTGCCTCCCCGCAACTTCGGACATGGCATCGACGATGTTGGAGTAAGCACCGCAGCGGCAGATGTTGCCGCTCATACGCTCGCGGATCTCGTCAGTGGTGAATGAAGCGGTCGCGGTGAGATCAGCGGCGACATGACTTGGGATGCCAGCCTTGATCTCATCGAGGACCGCAATGCCCGAGCAGATCTGGCCCGGCGTACAGAACCCGCATTGGTAGCCGTCATGCTTGATGAAGGCTGCCTGCATCGGATGTAACTCGCCAGGCTTCCCCAATCCTTCGATGGTGGTGACGGTATCGCCCTGGTGCATCACCGCCAGGGTCAGGCAGGAATTGATGCGTCGGCCGTCGACGATCATCGTGCACGCTCCGCATTGGCCGTGGTCGCACCCTTTCTTTGCACCCGTCAGGTGAAGGTGCTCGCGGACGGCGTCGAGGAGGGTCGTACGAGTATCGAGGTCGATTTCGTGGGCCGTTCCGTTCACGGTCAGCGAAACCTTGGACATGACGGGGCCTGACGCATCGCGAGAAGCAGCCCACGCGGCGGAGGGACAGGCAACGGCGACGGCACAGGCTGATGCTCCTGCCATCAGATCGCGCCGGTTGAGTTCGAGGTCTTCAGTGCCATGCATGGCGTTCTCCGAACCTGAGCCATAGACATAAAATTCCGTTGAGCCATGTCGCGGAAGTCTTCGCGAAGCTTCGACCAGCCTCCGGCAAACGCTCAATGGTCAACAGCTTTCCCTGATGATGCGAATTAGCGCAGGCACACCAGACAGCAACGCTTTGGAAAAGTTCTAGAGCACGAATGTGCGTACGCACACACGACCTGCTGGCACGATCACGCAGCAGGAATTGTTGTGACGTGCCGGACGGTCTGACGCTGAAATCTTGCATGGGAGATTTATGCGACAAACATACGACAATAGAGCCGAAAACGGCAGTGCCGCGGCTGACTGATATTCATCAAATGAGTGAGATAAAGTGGGTCCCGGGGCCGAAGCCCCGGGTTCTGTTTCGACGGTTACCCTACCGCAAGATGCTTACGCCGCGAGGCGGGCATCCATGACAACGTTATCGTTGGCATTTAGAGTTTTGGCCAAATACTTGGAACAGGGGTTACCTGCGCCAAACCGGTCGAGTCCTTACCGACGCTCTCGCGATCCCTTTACCGCCCAGTCGATCCTATTTCGCCCCCATCAGAAACGCATCACGATGCGCTTTTGGTGGAGGCGCCGGAGTACTGCCCTCCGGGTCCTGAAACGTTATTACGAACCGGTCATCAAACGCAGGCTCGATATAGGCTTGGTGGGCTGAAAAGTCCAGATCCGTCGCCGGGCCGTGCGGATGGCTTCACCGCCCCGGTCGCAATTTTTCGCCGTCACCGCAACTGCCGACGGGATTGGGGATTCTGATCCGACAAGAGCCGGGCATGAGTCCTGCGGGAAACCGCTCCCCGCGCAGCCCGGCCAAGGATCGACAATGGACACCTCGCCTCTTTCCGCCCCGGATTTCAAGGCCCCCGCCATCCTGCTGTCGGGCCCGGTCGACAATGCGATGTACAAGGACTTCCGTCGCCAGTTCGACGCCGCCTGCGAGCGCGATCTTGTGGTGGTCGAACTCACGACCCTCGGCGGCGACCCCGAAGTAGCCCGTATGATGGGCGAGGATATCCGCTTCGCTAGCGAGGTCACGCCTCACCGTCGCCTTGTCTTCCTCGGAAAGGCCGCGATCTACTCCGCCGGCACGACCCTCATGAGCTTCTTCGCCCGCCCCAACCGCTATCTCACGCGGGGGACGCGGCTCATGATTCATGAACGCAAGATGGCGAAGACCCTCGAGATCCACGGCCCGCTGACCACATGCATCGCCAGCCTAAAAGCGACGTTGCACGAGATCGAGACCTCCATCGAGATTCAGAACGAGGGTTTCGCCAACCTCGTCGCCGGCTCGAACGTCACCCTCGACGAGGTCATCGAGAAGGCGCCGTACAATTGGTACATCGAAGCTGACGAAGCCAAGCGTCTCGGGCTGATCGAAACGGTTCTCTGAAAACTTCCCGCCGAAGTATAAGTCGCTTCGGCGAAGAAGAGCGTAGCAGAAAACATTCAACAGCTTCACTCGACCAAACGTCGTTGAGCGCAGCTCTCTTCACCGGTACGAAATCATCGAAAAATGGCCGATGTCATACCGGGCTGTCCCGATGCTCTACCGCCTCCATCACCGACAGGTAGATACGGTCCGGCGCAAACGGGGTCGCGGTGAGCCGTGCACCCGTCGCGTCGCGGATGGCATTGGCAAGTGCCGGAGCAACTGGGTTGAACGGGCTCTCGCTCATGGATTTCGCGCCGAGCGGGCCAATGCGGTCGTAGGTGTCGGCAAAAAAGACCTTGGTGCGGGGTACATCGGCGAAGGCTGGGATGTGATAGTTGCGGAACGTCTGCGTGACCACACGCCCCTCGTCATCGATGCGCACCGCCTCGTACAAGGCCGCACCGATCGCTTGGGCTACGCCACCCTCGATCTGCCCACGGCATTGCATCGGGTTCATGACCCGGCCGGCATCGGCGGCATGCAAGCTATCGAGGATGCGCACTTCGCCGCTCGACCGGTGCACTGCGACCCGGAAACCCTGGACGTTGAAGGCGACGGAGCGCGGCGAGCCATCTGCCTTGCCCCTGCGCACGATGGGGCCATCCGAAAGGAGGTCCGAGAAGCCAATATCCCCCGACGGGCTCGAGACGCCGTCGCGGTGTACACGGTATTGATCGGGAGCCCCCCCTCCCCTCTCGGCGGCAGCCTCGCGGAGGCCCTGCGACAGCGCGAGTGCGGCTTTCAACGTCGCCTGCCCGGCCACCACGATACCGGTCGATCCATAAGCACCGGTGTCGTGGCCGATGCGGTCGGTGTCACCGTGGCAAAGGGAGATGCGGTCCGGGATCGTGCCGAGGGCGGAGGCCGCAATCTGCGCATGAACCGTGGTCGTCCCGTTGCCGAACTCGGCGGTACCGACATCGAGAGCGTAGGTCCCGTCCGCTCGAAGCGCGATCCGCGCTTCGGCGAAATGCCCGCGCGGCGGGATCGTGTCGATCATCGCCAGGGCCATCCCTGTGCCGACGAGCCAGTCAGCGGAAGGAATGTCCGCCGGGGCGAGTTCGCGCATGGCGGCTGCGACGAGATCTAGGCACTGATCGAGGCCGTAGCTTCCGTATTCCACGTCGTGCGGTTCGAGGCTGTTCGACACCATCGGATCGCCGGGGCGCACGACGTTGCGGCGGCGCATCTCGAACGGGTCGAGGCCAAGGCCGCGCGCCAGTTCGTCCATGGCCGATTCCACCGCGAAGATGGTCTGGCTCAAGCCATAGCCCCGGAACGCGCCGCTCGGCAGAGTATGCGTATAGACCGCATATCCGTCGACACGCTTGTTGGGGCAGCGATAGACGCCGATCACCTCGTTGCAGCCGTGATGGATCACGCCGCCGGCATGGTTGCCGTAGGCACCGGTATTGGAGACCACATTCAGCGCGGTCGCCGTCAAAGTGCCGTCCCGGCGGGCACCCATCTTTACGGTCACTCGCATCGGGTGGCGTGTCGTGGTGGCGCTGAACTGCTCCTGACGTGTCAGCTCCCATTTGACGGGGCGACCTGTGGCGAGAACGGCGAGCGCCACGAGATCTTCAGTCAACATCTCCTGCTTGCCGCCAAAGCCGCCGCCGACCCGGCCACAGAGCACCCGCACCGAGTCGCGCTCAAGCTCGAGGAGGTCGGCCAGCGCATCGCGGGTGAGGAACGGCGTCTGGGTGCTGGAGCGGATGACGAGGCGGCCGTCGTCATCGCGCCAGCCGAGGGCCCCGTGGGTCTCGAGATGGGCGTGCTGCACGCGCTGGGAGTGATAGGTCGCCTCATGGATCAGGTCCGCCTCTGCGAACCCCGCCGTGACGTCGCCGACCTCGCCATGTACCTCTGCAGCGAGATTAGGATGAGAGAGGCGCGGCGGCGCATCCTCTCCGGGCTGGTCGGCACTGTCATGGACGACCAGTGGTGAGCCGGGTCGCATGGCCTCGTCTGGATCGAGCACCGCATCGCGGATCTCGTAATCGACGAGGAGCGCCCCACAACCAGCCTCGGCCGCTTCCTCGCTGATGGCCACGACGGCCGCGACCCGCTGGCCGATGAAGCGCAGGATCGGATCGAGAATCCGCGTATCCGCTGCGTCGTCGAGGGGATTTTCATGCCGCCCGGTGGAGAAGCTCTTCGCCGGCACATCCTCATGCGTGAAGATGGCCACGACACCCGGCACGGCCAGAGCAGCCGCCCTGTCGATCCGCGAGATCCGCGCATGGGCATGGGGCGAGCGCAGCACCTTGAGATGGAGCAGGTCGGGCACGGCCAGATCGAAGGTGAAGGCGGCATCGCCCGAGACGATCCCCCTCCCCGCCGGGGCCGGGATGCTGCGCCCGCACGGCTCGCCGTCACCATCCGCGAGGCGTTCGACGCGCGCCACCCCCGCGATAGCTTCGGCGATGGCGCCGTATCCGGTGCAGCGGCAGAGATTGCCCTTCAACGCGGTGGCGAGATCGCTCCTTTGCCCCTGATCCAAGACCGATGCGGTCATGATCATGCCGGGGGTACAGAAGCCGCACTGGTACCCCTGGGCGTCGAGGAAAGCCTGCTGCATCGGGTGTAATCCCGCCGTCTCACCGAGCTCCGGCGTGCAGGACCCAGCCAGCCCTTCGATCGTGGTGACGCGGCGCCCCTCGGCGCGGAAGGCGGGCAGCAGGCAGCTATGGACCGGCTCGCCGTCGAGATGGACCGTACAGGCGCCGCAATCCCCGGCATCACAACCCTTCTTGACCCCGAACCAGCCGAGTTCGCGCAACATCGTGCGCAGACATTGGCCGGGCCGTGGCGATGCAGCCTGCTCCTGGCCGTTGACATGCAGGATCATGCCGGAGTCTCATTCTCGAATTCGCGCCTGATCTCTTCGGCGAGGCTGAAGGTCATGTGCCGCCGCCAATCCGGCGCGCCGTGAACGTCGTCATGGTACATCGCCATCGGCACCGCTTCGGTGATGGCAGCGGTAAGCGCTGCCTCATCCGGCAGCGCGGGGAAGACCAGGCGCAGCGGGCGACGCGTCGAGGCCGTGATGGTCAGAGCGAAAGAACCGCCTCGGTCCAGGGTACCGATCAACAGGGCACCGGAACGTCCATTGGGGCTCAGAGAGATCTGGCGGAACGCGGTCCGGCGTTCCAGCGCGGCCACAGGAAGATCGACACGCCGAAGAATTTCTCCGGGCGCCAGGGCATTGCATTGCGCGCCGACGATGAGGTCGACGATGGCAACCTCACGGTCCGCCCCCTCCGGCGTCCAGACGAGGCAGGTGCCCTCCAGGGCCGTGGCGAGCGCGATCATCGGCGCGGCCGGCAGCGCGAGGCAGATGTTGCCTCCCACGGTGGCCATGTTCCAGATCTTGAACGATCCGAGCAGCGCCCGGCAGCATTGCGCGAAGAGCGGCGACGCGCGCCAAGAGACCGGCAGATCGAGACGAAACAAGTCGGCGATGGTGCAGGTCGCGGCGATGGAAAGGCCACGCTCACTCACCTCAAGTGCTTGCCAGCCGAGCCGGGAAAGATCGACGAGCCGGCGCGTATGCGGCTGGGGCTCGGAGAACAGCCACGTCCCACCGGCCAGCCACGCATCGCCGTCCTGCCAATCGGCCAAGTCGAGGCGAGTCCTCGGCGTGGCGACGGCGCCGACTGAATTCAGGTCCATCCTCGAAATCCATGAATGATCAGGCCGAGAGACTGCCCGGTCGAGACGACGATGGGAAGCGCCCGGCGAGGGCGAACGCGTCGGGTCCGCAGCAATTTCAGTGCCGCCTGTGATCGCGTCTCGCGCACGACGCTCCGCCCCGGTAATCTGCCGCGATGGAGCTACTCACCGACGCGTTTCTCACGACAAGGCGCTCACCGGCCGCAGCCTTCAGGAGCGCGGTCGCGGATCTGATGGCGAAGGCGCTCGAAGATCCCTCTACCACTTGGAGTTTTGGAAGTTTCGGCGCGGTTGCGAGCTTTCTCCGGGACCCGGCTGAAGAAGCGCGGTCCCTGCCGGACGCGCGGATGGGTCTGACCACGACACGGGGAGCCATCGCCCTCGACCCAGACGCCGACTGTCGACCAGTGGCTTACGAAACAGGATTCGCCTTCGGCTGGAGTCATGCCGTGGCCCTATGCCTGCCCGATGATGCCTGCGCCATGAATAGACGGTCGGTCATCACCGAACTCGGCCCCGATCACCATGCAGCAAAACCCGAGGACCGCGACGGTATAGTGTTCGATCTCGGTCTAAACCTACTCGCTGTCGATGCCTGTATTCGGACGAACGATCCCGGGACGATCGCACTGCTTAGAAGGGCCGCCGGAGGGAACCTATTCGGACCCGGCGATCCCATCGCCGCTCAGCTCGTCGCCGCCGGTCCTCATCGCGTCTTCGTCACCCGAATCGGGCGGATCGAGGTGTTCTCGCCTATCCGCATCGAAGCGGGATCGGCCCCGGTCGGCCCGAGGACCCATCTCCTGCCGAGCATCCTGCGTCTCGGCCGAACCCATCCCGCCACGGCTCCGATCCCGCCCGGCTGGGTGCCCTGCGGCGCAATCCACCCACCTCATCCGTGCAGGGACAGTGCCGGGGGGAGAATTCCCTTTCTGCGCGAGCGGCACGAGGCATTTCAGGCCATGCTGGCGCGCTGGGGCGACCCTGACCTGCTCGCAGCGAAGAAGGGGGAAGCCGTCATCGGACGCCATGCGAGGAGCGCGCGGCGAGCGGGCGAGGCTCAGGAGGCGTGCCTGCGCGGCGAAAATTCGGAGTGACGGGCCGGCTTCGGTACGGCGAGAGGAGCGCTACGGGCCCTTCCCTGCGAGCTCCACGGCGAGGGCCGTCAGCGCGCCGTCGGGGCGGATAAGCTCGTCGAGAATCGAGAAATGGTCGTGGCCGGGCAGTTCGACGAAGCGTGACGCGTTCCCGGCGCACCGCCACGCGCGGTCGTAATCAGCGGAATGCCGTCGCAATTCGGGCAATTCGTTCGATCCGCACACGATGGCGAGGGGCTTATCCGAATGCGGTACCTGCCGGATCGGCGAGAGCGTCTCGACTTCCGCATCGGTCAGGTGCAGGCGGTCGTCGAGCTCGGTGTGCCGGATCGGCTCCAGATCGAACACGCCGCTGATGGCGAGGCCCGCATCGACCTCGGGCCACGCCATGGCAAGCGCTGCGAGATGCCCGCCGGCCGACCAGCCCGAAACGACGAGGCGACGGCGCCCCCTCCCCTCATCCCGGTCGCGCAGGAAGCGCAGCGCCGCCCGGATCTCGGCGGCGATCTCGGTGAGGCTGGCATCTGGCGCCAGGGTATATCCCACCAAACCCACATCGAGACCGTGATGCAACGCTCCTTCGGCCATGCAGGCAAAATCCTGGCGCGTATTGCGGATCCAATAGCCGCCATGGATGAAGACGAGGAGCGGCGCATCCTCCGCCCCGCTTTGGAACAGGTCGATCCGGTTCCGCTCGGCCGGCCCATAGGGGAGGTCGAGCGTGTGGGGGTGGAGCGCGCGAAACGCGGCGCTTCGCGCCCGCCAACCGGACAGTCGGGCGGCAGAATCGGCGACGGCGCGGGTGTTGTCGTAGGCGCGGCTCAGGGTCTCGCGGTCCATCCGGCGCCAGTCGCCGGATCGCGACGCCGCGCCGCTCATGCGGCCACGGGGGCGTGGTGGCTATGGAGCTGAGCCGAGAGCATCCGGCGCACGTCGTTGAAGGCCGGGCTCGAGACGTCGCGGCGGCGGGCGAGGTCGATGGCGTGGATCGCGTCGATCCGGCCGGGGCTCGGGGACATGACCACGACCCGGTCGGCGAGGAAGATCGCCTCCTCGATGGCATGGGTCACGAACAGCACGGTCAACCCGGTGCGGCTCCACAGATCGAGGAGCTCGTCCTGCAGCCGCTCGCGGGTCATGGCGTCGAGCGCTCCGAACGGCTCGTCCATGAGGACGATTTCGGCATCGTTGGCCAGCACCCGCGCGATGGCGACCCGCTGCTTCATGCCCCCGGAGAGCTGGTGCGGAAAGGCGTCGCCGAAGCGCTGTAGCCCGACGAGGGAGATGTAGCGCTCCACCGTATCGCGGATTTCCGCCGCCGGCCGGCCGCGCGATTTCGGGCCGAAGCCGATATTGTCCCGCACGGTGAGCCAGGGGAACAGGCCGTAATCCTGGAACACCATGCCCCGGCTCGGGCCGGGTCCCTCGATGGGCTTGCCCCACATCAGCGCCTCGCCGCCGGTGGCCGTCTCGAACCCGGCAACGATGCGGAGCAAGGTGGACTTGCCGCAGCCCGAAGCGCCAAGCAGGCAGATGAACTCGCCCTTGGCCACGCTGAGGTTCGCGCCGCTCAGAGCCTGTACCGTGCGGCCCTGGACGGCGAAGGATTTCGACACGCCGCGAATGTCGAGGATCGGCACGGTGGGCTCAGCCATGTGAGGGGCTCCAGGCGAGTGGGCGCTGGCCGATCAGCATCACGGCCCGGTCGCAGACGAAGCCGGCGACGCCGATCACGATCATGCCGCAGATCACGATCTCGGTGCGCGAGAGTTGCCGGGCCTCCATGATGATCGCGCCGAGGCCGGTGGGAACGCCGGTCATCTCGCCGACGACGATCACCACCCAGGCGAAGCCGAGGCCGAGGCGCAGACCGGTGAAGATCGAGGGAAGTGCCGCCGGCAGCACCACGCGGGCGAACTGCGCCGAACCCCGGCAGCCGAGCATGGCGGCGGCCTCGAACAGGCGCGGCTCGACGGAGCGCACGCCGAAAATGGTGTTGACCAGGATCGGGTAGAACGCGCCGAGGAAGACGAGGAAATAGGCCGAGCGCGGACCCAGGCCGAACAGGATCATCGCCAGCGGAAGCCAGGCGGTCACCGGCACCGGGCGCAGGATCTGCAGGGTCGGGTCGAGGAGCTGACGCATGAGCGGAACCCGGCCGATGAGCAGGCCGAGGGGGACCGCCGCCAGGGCAGCGAGACCGAACCCGCCGAAGACGCGGGTGAGCGAGGCGGTGAGATGCGTGAGCAGCGTGCCGCTGAAGGCATCCCCCTCCGGTCCGCCGATGGCGAGATCCACCATCGCCATCCAGACCTCAGAGGGCGGCGGAATCAGGCTGTAGGGTTTGCCGACCGTGAGCAGATGCCAGGCAATGCCCATCGCCACCGGCAGCGTGAGCGCGAGCAACGCCTGCTTGAGGCTCGCGAAGCTCGGAAGCGCGCGGCGGGTCGCTACCTCCGCCACCGCCGGCGCGGAAACGGCCGGCGCGCTCACGAATCCCTCATCGCATCGACGAAGCGGGTATCGATGAAGCTGGAGAAGTCGGGCAGGCGCTTGATCTGCCGGGCCGCCAGCATGTGCTCGGAATAGGCCTTGGCCTGCTTCACTTCGGTCTCGCCGAGCTTCCACTTGAATTCGACATTGGGTACGGAGAGCTCGATGGCCTCCCGCTTTTGGCCGAGCTTCTGCACCGCCATCGCCACGGTGGCGTCGCGATTCCCTTGCGCGAAATCCGACCCCTTGCGGTGGATCTCCAGCATGGTCTTCACCACCTCCGGCCGCTCGGCCAGCGTGTCGCGATGGGCGCCGAACACCATGTTGAGGGAGCCCATCTCGGTGCCGTAGGGATACTCGACCAGTGTGCCGATTCCCGTGGAGAGGCTGACGCCGGGGGCGGGCTCCGCGCCGACATAGGCGTCGACGTCACCGCGTGCGAGGGCGATGTGCATCTCGCTGAAGGAGATGCGGACCGGCGTGATGTCCTTCACGCTCACCCCCTCCATCCGCATGCGCTCCAGGGCGAAGACCTCCTGGGTCGAGCCGGGCCAGATCGCCACGCGCTTGCCCTTGAGGTCGGCGACCTTCTGGATGCCCGACCCGGTCTTGGCGATGATGGCCATGCCGCGATTGCAGGTGGAGGCGATGACGACGATGGGCTCACCGGCCGCGGCGCCCAGGGTGCCGGCGGCGATCCCGAACGTTCCGAAATCCACCGATTTCGTCACCACCGCGTTCTTGCACTCGGTGGGACTCTCGAACGGGATCACCTCCACGGTGACGCCGGGCGGCGCGAACTGGGCGTAGAAATACGGCGCGATGGAATGGATCAGCTTCAGCGATCCCATCCGGATCACGATGGGCGTCTCGGCCCGCAGCACCGACGGTGCGGCGACGAGGCCGGCCCCGAGGCCGGCGAGGAAGGTGCGACGACGAATCATCTGAGCCAGCTCCGACATGATGTGAACCCGGAGAGGGTATGTCGGGAGGCCGTTGCAAACGAGTGCTGGTTATCGACGATGGTGTTGCGGATTTCGCAACACCTGGCGTAGGGCGGAGCGGTGCCTTGGAGATCACCCTCCAGGCGCATGTTCGGGTCGTTTGTCCAAGACTTCACCTCATCCTGAGGTGCCGCGGAGCGGCCTCGAAGGAGCCCTTCAGGGATCGCTGCGGCATCTGGAGGCCTCCTTCGAGGCCCGCTGACGCGGGCACCTCAGGATGAGGTGGTCTGATGGGACGATCGACCTGAGCGCGAGTCGCGGCTGAGAGCCCTGATCGAACAGGCCCCATGAAGCATCTGCGCACCCTGACCTACGTTTCCGAGGTAGCGCGGCGGGGCTCGATCCGCCGGGCGGCGGAGGCCCTGAACATCGCGCCTTCGGCGCTCACGCGGCAGATCCAGGACCTCGAATACGAACTCGGGACGCCGATCTTCGAGAGGCTGGCGCAGGGCATGCGGCTGAACGCGGCCGGCGAGTTGCTGGTGCGTCATATCCGGGATCAGGTGTCGGATATGGAGCGGGTCCGCTCGCAGATCGCCGATCTGTCCGGCGTGCGGCGTGGACATGTGGCGCTGGCCTGCAGCCAGGCTTTCGTGAACCAGATCGTGCCGGACGAGGTCCGGGCCTACCGGGCGCGCTTTCCCCTCGTCTCGTTCACGGTCCAGGTGCGCGACCATGCCCAGGCGGTGGCGGCCCTCGTCTCCTTCGAGGCCGACCTCGCCCTCGTGCTGCAGCCGCCGCCGTCGGTCGATCTCCACGCCCTGTTCACCTGCAGGCAGACTCTCTGCGTGGTGATGCGCGCCTCGCATCCCCTGGCCCAAGAGGGAGGGCCGGTGCGGCTGCGCGAATGCCTCACTCATCCCCTCGCCCTGCCCGACCGGTCGCTGGCGATCCGCCATCATCTCGACGATGCGCTGGCGCGCCGGGGAACGCCGTTTCGCCCCGCCGTCGAATCGAGCTCGCTCGAATTCCTGCGCAACCTCGCCCTGCGCGAGGATGTGGTGAGCCTGCAGGTGCCGAGCGGCATCCCCAATGACCACCGCCTCGTCAGCCGGCCCATCGACGAACGCGACCTCTCCCCCATGACCCTGATTCTCGGCCAGCTGCGTGGGCGGATGCTGCCCGTGGCCGCCGCGAAATTCGCCGACGGCCTCGCCGCGAGCCTCAACGACCGCTACGGCGCGGCGTGACTTGTTCAGGCGACATTCCGGTTCGGTCGATACACTCCACTGATCTTCGCTACGGAGGTCCCGCCCAATCCCCCTCATAGCTGCGGCATTCACCCATCTGATGTTTCAGGATGACCGCGTCCCTCTCCCCCTTGTGGGGAGGAGAGCCGCGCTGCCCGCGAAATCGGTGAATGCCGTGGTGACAGGGAACGGGTTGGGACAATCATGGCGATGGCGCTGCCATCCTTTCACAGGGACTACTCGCTTCCATGCATGCCGACGCCTTTCTCACCGCCGCCGAGAATCTCCCCGTGGCGGGTCTCGATGCCCTCACCGATGGTGGCGGGCTCGTCGTCGTCGCCCCGCATCCGGATGACGAGAGCCTCGGATGCGGCGGCCTGATCGCCGAGGCCTGCGCGCGGGGGCGCGAGGTGCGGCTCGTCATCGTCAGTGACGGCTGCGGCTCGCACACCCATTCCGCCCTCTATCCGCCGCTCCGCCTGCGGGCGCTGCGCGAGGAGGAGACGCTGGAAGCGGTGGCGGCGCTCGGCCTCGCTCCCGCCAACGTCACGTTCCTGCGCCTGCCCGATGCGGGAGTGTCGAGCAGCGGCCCCGAAGCGCAGGCGGCGGCGGATGTGGTGGCGTCCGTGGCCAAAGAGAGCGGGGCCGGCGCGGTCTGCGTGACCTGGGCGCACGATCCCCATTGCGATCATCAGGCGGCGGCCGCCATCGTGAGGCTCGCCCAGCCGAAGCTCGGCGCGACGAAGGCCTTCGCCTATCCGGTCTGGGGCTGGACCCTGCCGCAGGGCACGGAAGTCGGCGCCCCTCCGTCGGGCTACCGCGTCGATGTCAGCGCGCATGTGGCGGCGAAGGCGAGGGCCGTGGCGGCGCATCGTTCGCAGACCACCGACCTCATCTCCGACGACCCGACGGGTTTTCGCCTCGCGCCAGAAATGATCGCGCGCTTCCTCGGCCCCTACGAGATCTTCGTCTCCATGCCGGCGGACGCTGCGTGAGCACGACCGTCATCACCCTGAACAAGGGCCGCGACGCGCATCTGGCGCGCCTTCTCGAAGGCCTCGGCCGGGGCACGCATCCGGCCGAATGCATCGTGGTGGAAATGGGGGCGAACCCCGCCCCCCTCCCCGATCACGGCTTTCCCATCCGCCGCATCGTCCTTCCGAGCGGCGGCCTGCCGCTGGCCCGTGCCCGCAATGCCGGACGCCGCGCGGCTTGCGGCGATCATCTGATCTTCCTCGATGTGGATTGCATTCCCTCGGGCGATCTCGTCGCGAGCCTCGACGCGGATCTTGGGCTAGCCGACGGCCTGATCTGCTGCGAGGTGAGCTACCTGCCGGCGCGGGCCGTCGACGATGGCTGGACCGAGGCGGGCTTGCGCGCGTCGGGCCATACCCATCCGGTGCGGAACTTCCCGGCTGCGGGCCTTGCCCGCACCGACAATCCCGGCCTGTTCTGGTCCCTCGCCTTCGGTGTCCGGGCCACGACCTTCGACCGGATCGGCGGATTCGACGAAGCCTTCGACGGCTACGGCGCCGAGGATACCGACCTCGCCTTCCGGGCCGATGCCGCCGGCATCCCGATCCTGTTCAGTGCCGGGGGCCACGCCTACCACCAGTATCACGGGGCCTTCGACCCGCCGCTCCAGCATTTCGCCGACATCATCGCCAACGCCACCCGCTTCCATGCCCGGCACGGACTCTGGCCCATGGACGGCTGGCTCGATGCCTTCGCGCGGTTGGGATTGCTGCCGCCGACCTGGCGCGAGGCGCCGACGATCCTACGCATGCCGACCGCGGACGAGATGGAAGCCGCGCGGGTACCGCTGGACCGGCCGTTTTAGGTGTTTGCGCGCAGAAGCGGTGCAGGCTTCTCTCTCGGACGTCGAGGACCGGTTTATCCCACCCTCCACCTCATCCTGAGGTGCCAGAGCGCAGCGGAGGCCTCGAAGGAGGGCTCCAGAGGCCGATGTGATCCCTGGGGGGCTCCTTCGAGGCCGCTACGCGGCACCTCAGGATGAGGTAAGAGCTTGGAATATCAGATCAAACAGGCACTAAACCCTCCGCGCGCGGCGGCGCTCGATCCCCTGAATGACGTCTTCGATGATCGCGACCGTGCGGCCGATGGCGTCGGCCTGGACCAGCCCGCCGATCACCGCCGGATCGAGGGCAAGGCCCGCTTGAATCAAAACCGGCCAGTCCGAGGCGTCCGGCCATGCCTGGCGGACGATGGCCGCGCCGAGCTTCGCCAGGGATTCCGCTTTCGCCGTCTGCTCGTCGAAGGCGCGGGGTTCCGGCAGGCAGAGGAAGCGCTTCGCCCTCGTGGCCACGGCCGCGACGACGCCGTCGCCGCCGCCGCCGATCACTAAGGCGGCGCGGTCGAGATAGGGGCCGGTCTCGGCGACCCAGCCATGGAGATGCAGGTTCGGCGGGAGATCGGCGGTCGGTGCCTCCACCGGGCCGAGAACGTGCCAGTGCCGGTCGGGCACGGCACGCGCGGCGGCCGCGAGGTCGGAGACCGAGCCGCCGGCCCCGCCTCGCCCGTAGATCACCGCAATGGAGCCGTCTTCCGACGCGCCTGCCTTGGGGGCATCGGCCAGGAAGCCGGCATAGAGGGTCTTCGCCCGCACCCAGTCCGGCGTTCCGGCCGTCTCGATCTCGGGCGGGTTGAAGGCGAGCAGGCGCTCCGCCGAGCGGAAGCCTTCGAGATGCGGAATGTCGGTGCGGTTCCCAGCGAGGCGCACCACCAGGGTCGGCACCGAGAGGAGCCGCGCGAGGAGCGTCACCTCCACCGACACGTCGACGATCAGCAGGGCCGGATCGGTCTTCGCCATCCAGTCGGCGAGCATCCCCATCCGGTCGCGGATGCGGTCGATCCCGACGGGGACATAATGAAAGCAGTCCGGCCGGATCGCCTCGCCGTCCTGGCCGTCGAAGCCGGTGAGGCGGTCGTCGGGCAAATCTAGGATCGCGCCGTTGGCGCGCGAGGTGTCGATCTCGGCAAAGGTGCCGATGAGGGTCACGGGCCGGTCCAGGCGGGCGGCGATGAGATCCGCGCGCTGCCAGTGACCGGCGCCCTGATGGTGGACATAGTAGCCGACGGGACGCCGGTGCGCCGCCGCCTCGCTCACGCGACGCGCGCCGTGCGCCTGTCGATCAGCCGGGCGAGGAGGGCATCGAGCCCCGCGATGGCCTCGTCGAGGGGGACATGGGCCGGCTCCGGCCCGATCTCGCCGACCCGCTCTCCCACGCGCTCGGCGAAGGCAATGGCGTTGACGCAGGTCCCCGGTTCGATGGCGGCGATGTCCTCCGCCGATACGCCGAGCGCCCGCAATCCGGCTTCCGGGCCACCCTTGGCGCCCCAGGCGAGGCGGAACGCACGCTGGCGCTCGATCACGGCGAGCCAGTGGCTCGCCGGCGGCAGGAGGTAAGCCTCCTCGCCCGCGACGACGCGGGCGCGACGGGCCATCTCGGTGGCCATCCCTCCGGTGACGCGGCCGGTGCCGCGATCGGACACCGAGATCGAGACATGGGGGCAATGGCGGACGCGGCCGCCCGCGAGGCGGACCTTGGCGACCAGCGCGTTGTCCTCGCCGCAAGGGATCGCGGGCAGCCCGCCGACTTCCCGGTAGAGCGCGGCGCGAAGCGCCAGGCTCGCCGCCACATGGTCGCCGTGGCGAGGCGCGGGATCGTGGGCAGGGGGATCGATGGCCTCTTCGAGGGCGCGCACCGCGACCCAGTATTGTTCGATCCGGCGATGGAGCGCGTGGATTTCCGGGTCCCGGTTCTCGCTCTCCTCCGTCTCGATGACGAGACGGCCGCCCACGAGTTCGGAATGTTCCAGGGCCACCAGATTGGCGCGGGCCCAGCCGGGGGCGGCGACGGCGTCGGCATCGGTGCTGAGAAGAACGGCATCCTCGACGCCGTCGGAATCCAGCCAGTCGGCCCCCGCATCCAGCGCCATCCGGCGCGCGGTGCCCACATGGGCCACCTCACGCGGCACCACCGCTTCGATCACGCGGAGATCGAGATGGCGCGTCTCGCCGTTGCGCTCCATCTCGCGGATCAGCGACACCGTCGCGTCGGTGCAGTTATTGGCCAGGATCACGACCCGCAGCAGCGCGCCGTCTCCCGAACCGATCTGCCGGTCGAGGGAGCGCACGAGGCGCGGCAGCACCTCGGCTTCGTTGCGGGCGGGCACGCAGACGACGGCCCGGCCGAGGGAGAGCGGGTTGTTACGCATTGTCGAGAAGCGATGCGCGAGCGCCGGCCGGGACCGGACGGACGGAGACGGGGGTCGACCAGCGGCGGATTTCGGCATGGTACATCGCCTCGTAGCGGTCGGTCATGGTGTCGGCGTCGAAGAGGTGCTCGGCCCGGCGGCGGCAATCGTGCCGGTCGAGGCGGATGGCGCGGGCGAGTGCACGGCCGAGATCCACCGGATCGTCGGCGACGGCGAGAACGCCCGAGGTCTCGTCCAGGATGTCGGGGATGGCGCCGCGGGCGAAGGCCGCGACCGGCGTGCCGCAGGCCAGGAACTCGGCCAGCACGAGGCCGAACGGTTCTTCCCAGCGCGGCGTGCACAGGGCCACATGCGCCTCGCCGACGCGGCGGGCGAGTTCGGCATGGCCGAGATGGCCGAGATAGGTGATGTCCGGGCCGAGGCGCGGCGCGATCTCGGCGTCCCAATAGGCGCGGTTGCTCTGCGGACCGGCGAATTTCAGGGGGATGCCGGCGACACGGGCGGCATCGATGGCCAGATGCGGCCCCTTCTCGGGGACGAGGCGTCCCATCCAGATCGCATGGGGCTCGCCCTTGGGGACGGGCGAATAGGCGAAGGCGTCGAGATCGATGCCGTTGCCGATCACCAGCGGCTCGTCGATGAGCGGCAGCCACTCGCGCGCCAGGGATTCCGAAACGGCGGCGAAGGTCATGTCGTCCGCCCGCGCCTTCACGCCGCGCACGAAGGGCTCGAAGGGCGGCGTGTGCAACGCCGTCACCATCGGCGCGCCGAGATCGCGGGCGCGCAGCAACGGCAGGTAATGCAGGCTGTTGTTGTGGATGATGTCGAAGTCGCCGCGCGCCACATCCGCCACCATCGCCTCGTAGGCGGCGAGCTCGGCGCGGTCGATCCGCAGGGCGGATTCGTCGTCGACGGCGCTGCCGGTGGGCGGGCAGACCGCCTTCAGGCATCCGCGCGCATCCGACCCTTCGGAGGCGTAGAGCGTCACGCTGTGCCCGCGGGCACGCAGGGTGCTCGCGAGCAGATGAGTGTGCATCTCGAGCCCTCCCGAGAAGGGCTGGGCGATGGGATATTTGAGGTGGGCGAGGAGGGCGATCTTCACGGGGCTGCAGACATCACTTCTCGAGTGTCCTACGCCGCGAATGACGCGGCCGACGGACACTGGAATGCCCCCACGGTCCCGTTCGACGCGACAGTAAGGCCGGCAAAGGCCTCTACCGTGCTCATCTAGGATGACACAGGTGAACGTCGCCCGAACGAGGTCGGCAATATGCCGATTGTCCGAACCCGTACCATCCGGCCCGCCGGATCTCAGCGCGCGAGCCGCCGGTGCTCCTGGGTCAGGCCGTCATAGCCCCACGCCTCGGCCGCGATTTCCTGGACCACCACATAGGTCGCCAGCGGCAACCCATCCCCCAGCACCCGATGCAGCAGGGTATTGGCCTCCGCGATGAAGCGGGCCTTCTGTTCGGCATCGTTGGTGCCCGCCGTCACGGCTGCCTGAATATGGGCGGCGCAGCCCAGCGGCCGGGCTCCCACCTGCCATGCCTGCAGCGGCACCTCTTCCACCAGCACCGACGTCAGGTCGGCGTTCTTGCCGAGCACCCCGGCCATCAGCTCCGTCACGCCGCGATGCAGGCTGTCGAACTGCTCCGCAGCGATGGCCGGACCGGCGATCTTCACATTCACGAACGGCATCAGGTCTTCCTCCCCTTCGGATCGCGGACGCTCCGCGATTGACGGTCGAATGATGACCCTTCAGGATAGTTTGGAAAATCTCGTAATTCTGAAGCGTCCGTTCGGAAAACCTCAATGATCGTGCCGGCCAACCTCGATATGGACGTGTTGCGGTCCTTCGTGGTCGGGATCGATCTCGGCAGCTTCGCCAAGGCCGCCTCGCGTCTCGGCCGTTCGCCTTCCGCGATCAGCCTGCAATTGCGCAAGCTCGAAGATCAGGTCGGCCAGCAACTCGTGCAGAAGCATGGGCGCGGGCTCGTCCTCACCGAGGCGGGCGAGATAATGCTGGGCTATGCTCGCAGGCTGCTCGACCTGAACGATGCCGCCGTGAGCGCCCTCGGCTCGCCAGCCCTCACGGGTAGCGTTCGCATTGGCCTGCCCCAGGATTTCGCCGAGACCTGGCTGCCGGAGACGCTCGGCCGTTTCGCGCGCCTGCATCCCGGCGTCAGGATCGACGCCCATGTGGATCGAAACGCCATCCTGCGCCCTTGCCTGGAGGCCGGGGAGCTCGACCTCGCCCTCCTCTGGGACGAGGATGGCGTCGAGCGGGATGGCACCGTCATCGGAACCCTGCCGATGGCCTGGATCGGGCCACGCCACGGCATCGTACAGAGCGCGGACCGTCCACTCCCGCTGATCCTGTTCGGATCGCCCTGCATCTTCCGGCACGCGGCCCTCGAAGCGCTCGACGCGGCCGGCATTCCCTGGCGGATCTCGTTCAGCAGTCCGGGGCTCGCGGGCCTGTGGGCGGCCGTCTCGGCCGGGCTCGGCCTGACCGTGCGCACGCCCCATGGCCTACCTGTCTCCCTTGAGGCGCTCGATCCCTTAAACGCGGGCCTGCCGCCTCTGCCCTGCCTCTCGTTGAGGCTGCTCACGGCGCCGGCGGTGAAAAATCCAGCGGTAGAACGCCTGGCAAGTCTTCTCCGCGAGGTTCTGACCGATACGATAGACGTCAAGAATCACCAGATAACAGCATGATTCGACTATGGTTTCGAGCCCTGAACCATTAATGGAACCGCCTTTTGTGCGGCGCAAAACAATTCTCGAAACAACCGTCAGAGCGCTGCAGGAAATGGTGGCCGACGTTACGCATGACCTGCAATTTTGTCCTTATAGATGCGGGACAATCCGGAAAAATATTGGAACGAATGACGCATGCCATCCATTACGACATGAGAAATACTTCCTGGAGGAACAGATGCGACAGATTTCCAAGCTCATCGGCGCCGGCGCCATCGTGATGCTCAGCTCCGCCATGGCTCTTGCCGCTCCCTGTGCCACCGGCTCCACGGCGGATGGGAAGGCGGCCATGAACGACAAGAGCTCGAAGGTCGATCCCGGCGCGACCGGCAATGTCAGCCCCGGCGCGAAGGCCGAGTCGCCTGGCACGGTCGGCGCCATGAACAATGTCGGTGCCAACACCGCGACCTCGGCCTCGGATGTCGCGAAGCAGCAGGACGGCAAGCCCACCGCGGCGGATGCCGCCAAAGGCTGCTGAACGTCCTTTCACCGATCGTCAGGACGCCCGCCCGGTTCGACCGCGGCGGGCGTTCCGCGTTCTGGGCAGCGTCCCGGCGTCTGAAAGGGTCGATTTCGTCAAAAAGCACCGCTTCAGCCAAAGGACCGGTGTTCTGTATGTAAACATACACAAATCAAGGCGAAATAACGGCCAGGGAACTCTTCACGACAGCGCTGTCAGATAAGTCGAGATGAAGCCTTGCTTAAGCTTAGCTCACGCGTACAACGAATAATGTCCGAATCGCTTCATCGCGCACGGGTCGGATTCTAGGTCGAGGCAACGCGTGAGACATTGGACCATCCTGGGCGCCGTATCGTGATCCGGTTTTCCGAACAGGAGCGGATCGCCTCGGAGATCGCCCGCACCGTCGACGGACCGGACCCTTTCGCCGCGGCCCTCCGGGCCACGCGGATGCCGATGGTCATCGCCGACCCGAACCTGCCGGACATCCCCATCGTTTTCGTGAATGCCGCTTTCGAGCGCGCCACCGGCTACTCCCGCGACGAGATCCTCGGCCGGAACTGCCGGTTCCTTCAGGGCCCGAAGACCGATCCGGCGGCCGTTGCCCGCATTCGCGACGCCATCGACAGAGCCGTTCCGATCGAGATCGACCTGCTCAACCATCGCAAGAACGGAGAGGTCTTCTGGAACCGCCTCCTCATCGCGCCGGTCTTCGATTCGCAACGCAAGGTCGCGTATTTCTTCGCCTCCCAATACGACGTGACTTTGGAGAAGGACCGTCTGGTCCGGTTGCAGAACGACCACGACGCGCTGGAGGCCGAGGTGGAGCGCCGCACCGTCGCGCTTCGCCGCAGCGAGACGAATCTGCGCTTCGCGCTCACTGCCGGCCAGATCGGCTCATGGAGCCTCGATCTCGTCGCGATGACGTTGGAGACGTCCGACCACTTCCGGGCGAATTTCGGCCGGGATCCCGATGAGCCGTTCAGCTACCGCGAGATGAGCGCCGCGATCCATCCCGGCGACCGCGAACGGATGAAAGCGCAGATGCGCCGATCCATCGAGCAGAACATCGATTACGATATCGAGTACCGGGTCGTCACGCCGTCCGGTGACCTGCGCTGGGTCCATATCCGCGGGCAGACCGTCTACCGTCCCGATGGAACGCCCGTCAGCATGGCCGGAGTCTCCCTCGACATCACCGCGCGCAAGCACGCGGAAGAGCATCGCTCGCTCCTCGCCGGCGAATTGACCCATCGGGTGAAGAACACCCTCACCCTGATCCAGTCGATCATCCGCCAGACCCTGCGAACCGCCCCCAGCCTGGAGGAGGCGGGCCGGTCTCTCGAAGCCCGGGTGGTGTCGCTTGCCGCGGCGAACGATGTGCTGACCGAGGAGGCCTGGGACAGCGCCTCCATCGCCGACATCGCCGAACGCGCCCTCGCCCCGTTCCAGAGCAAGGGGCGGGAGCGCGTGCATGTCGAGGGCGGCGAGATCAGGCTGCCGCCGCGCGGTGCCCTGGCGCTCGCCATGGCACTGCACGAACTCGCCACCAACGCGGTGAAATACGGGGCCTTGTCCAACGATACCGGCCTGATCCGGCTGTCCTGGAGCCTCCTCGACGACACGGCCTCCTTTTCCTTCCGCGTTCTCTGGCAGGAGACAGGCGGTCCTCCGGTGGCCGTGCCGACACGAAAGGGGTTCGGATCGCGGCTGATCGAGCGGGCTCTGGCACAGGAGATCGACGGCACGGCGAAGATCTCGTACCGGCCGGAGGGTATTCTCTTCGTGGCCGAAGGCATCCTGCCGGGACATCCGCAGGATGAGGGCGAGTCTCCGGGCTCCGCTTGACCCGCTGGTTCTGAAGCTCGAAGGAAGTCGCACGGCAAGCGCGACGACGGAGACGAGCATGGCCACACGCGGTTTCACGGGACGACGGCCACCGGAGGCGACGCAGGAGCGGCTTCCGCCGGGCCAGTATCTTGAACAGGACTTTCCCGTCCTGCAGATCGGTCCGAACCCGCGCATCGACATGGACAGCTGGAGCTTCACCCTGCGTGAGGGCTCGCGGCCCATCAAGAGCTGGAATTGGGACGAGTTCTCCGCCCTGCCCCGGACCTCCTGGCGCGGCGACATCCACTGCGTGACGAAATGGTCGAAGTTCGACACCGGCTGGGAGGGCGTCAGCATCGACGACATCCTCGCGGCGGCGGGGATCTCGGCACCGACGGAATACCTGCTCGCCGAAGGCTACGACGATTACACCACCAACGTGCCGGTCGCCGATCTTGCCGGCCCCAAGGCCATGGTGGCGACCCATTACGAGGGGCAGCCGATCGAGCCCGACCATGGCGGCCCGGCCCGGCTCCTCGTGCCGCACCTGTATTTCTGGAAGAGCGCCAAATGGGTGAAGGGCCTGCGCTTCACCAAGAAGGACGAGGGCGGCTTCTGGGAACTGCGCGGCTATCACATGTACGGCGATCCCTGGCGTGAGCAGCGCTTCACCGGTGATTGAGCCCGCCGCGCGGCCCCTCCCCTGGCAACAAGCCACCCTCCTCGCCATCAAGCCGGTGACGCGGCGGGTGAAGAGCTACCGGTTCCGGACCGCTTTCGACCGGCCGATGCTGGCCGGACAGCATGTGGACGTGCGCCTGACGGCTCCCGACGGCTACCAGGCCCAGCGCAGCTACTCCATCGCCTCGGCGCCGGGCACGGACGGCACGATCGAACTGATGATCGAGGGCCTGCCCGAAGGCGAAGTCTCGGGCTTCTTCGATTCCGTGGCGGAGATCGGCGACACGATCGAGCTGCGCGGCCCCATCGGCGGCTCGTTCGTCTGGCGCCCGGAGGATGGCGGCCCCCTCCTCCTCGTCGGCGGCGGGTCCGGCGTGGTGCCGCTGCTGGCGATGCTGCGCCACCGCGCGGCGGCGGCGCCTCAGGTGCCCGCCCTGCTGCTCTACTCGGTGCGAGAGGCGGATGAAGCGATCGCCGCGGAGGAACTGGCTGTCCGCGCCCGTGACGAGGCGCATTTCGACCTGATGCTCAATCTGACGCGCGCCGGTGGCCGCCGGATCGACGGGGCGATGATCGGCGAAGCGTTAGGCAAGCTCGGGGCTCCGCGCCACGTCTATATCTGCGGCGGAAACGCCTTCGTCGGCAACGCGGCGGACCTGCTCCTCGATGTCGGATTGGAACCGGGACGCATCAGGACCGAACGTTTCGGCGGCTGAGCGGACAGGCAAACGCTGGCGGGCCGGGGAGGCGCCTTAAGCCCAGTGACGCGCCCACAATGCCACGCCCCCGCCGACGGCGAGGGCCAGGAGCGGGGTCACCACAAAGGCGACGAATTGGATCTCGGTCATGGCTTGAGGCCTCTCAGGACCATGCGCGCTAGGGCGTGAAGCCGGACGCTGCATCTCAGGACGATTGCGCGCCCAGCAGAAGTGTCAACGGGCCGACGCTCCGACCTCAGGCCTACGATAGTCACACATCTCACAGGAGACGCGGGTCCCCTCTCCTGGAAGGAGAGGGACAGGGTGAGGTGTGTGAGCTTTCCGGAGATGGACCACACCTCACCCCAGCCCTCTCCTTCCAGGCAGGGCGATCGCATATGCCGATTTGCCTGTCAGAAACCCGCTGGCACCACCCCATCATCCCGGGTCCGCGCAGCGGAGCCCGGGATCCAGAAACACAAGTGGTGCCGGACTTTACACTGTCGGCGGCTCTGGATTCCAGGCTCGCCTGTGGCGACCTGGAATGACGGCGTGGTGCCATATACGATCGCCCTCTCCTTCCAGGAGAGGGAGCACGTCGCGCTTCGGGTTGAACCCTCTCGGATGAAGGAAAAGCCAGCGGGGAGATGTGGGAATCCGGCAGCCCTCACGGCTCGGCCCCGACCAGCCGATCCGCCACCTCCTCGGCCAGCGACAGGCTCGATGTGAGGCCGGGGCTCTCGATTCCGAACAGGTGGACGAGGTGCGGCAGGCCGTGCTCGGCCGGCCCGTCGATGAGGAAATCCGCCGCCGCCTCGCCCCGTCCGGTGAGTTTAGGGCGGATACCGGCGTAATCCGGCGTCAGCGCATGCTTAGGCAGTCCCGGCCAATAGCGCCGGATGGCATGGGCGAAGATTTCGGTGCGGGCCGGATCGACCGCGTAGTCCGGCGCGTCAACCCACTCCACATCCGGCCCGAAGCGCATCCGACCGGCGAGGTCGAGGGTGAGATGGATGCCGAGCCCGCCTTCCATAGGCGCGGGATAGATCAGCCGCGAGAAGGCCGGACGGCCGAGGCACCCGAAATAGCTGCCCTTGGCGAGGACCTGCCTCGGGATGCGCTCGCCCGGATAGGGCTCGACCGCCCGCGCCACGGCCTGCGCGCCGAGGCCGGCGGCATTGACGACGGCGTCGAAGGACAAGTCCTCGCCACAGACCTCCACTTGCCAGCCCCCGGACTCGCGCCGGATCGCGCCGACCTGACTATGGAAGGCGATGGCCCCGCCGGCATCCTCGATATCCCCCTGCAGGGCGAGCATCAGGCCGTGGCTGTCGACGATGCCGGTCTCGGGCGAATGCAATGCGGCAACGCAGGCGAGGTTCGGCTCCAGGGCGCGGGCCTCCCGGCCCTCGATGAAGGCGAGGCCCTCGACGCCATTGGCCCGGCCGCGTTCGGCGATTCCCTCCAAGGCGGCCCGCTCGGGCTCGGAGGTGGCGACGATGAGCTTGCCCGGACGCGCATGGGGCACGCCGTGGCTCCGGCAGAACTCGTAGAGCATCCGGCGGCCACGCGTGCAGTGACGCGCCCGCAAGGAGCCCGCGGGATAGTACATGCCGCCATGGATGACTTCGGAACTGCGCGACGACACGCCGGTCCCGATGGCCCCTTCGGCCTCGGCGACGATGACGGAATGCCCGCGCCGGCCGAGGGCCCGCGCCACCGCGAGGCCGACGATTCCTGCGCCGATGACGAGCACGTCCATCTAAGGTTCCTGCCTGAGAGTCTTCTTTGGCCCCATGCACCAGGGCCTCCCTTAGCAGGTCCCGGGTCACGACGGGGATGGGGCTTCTCGAAAGGCCCCAGCCGGCCGTTCGAATCACCGACCATTCAGGTCCGCCGACCCGATGCTACGGCCGGGCGGGAGATCGACGCCAGAAGCCAGTGAACACATCCCTGACGCTTTGGGTCAGAGGGATTTCGATCTGACGATGCACGATCCAGGCAAGAATTCCGGCGAGCGCCATCGCACTAACGAATGCGGCCAACCTCAAATAGAGGCTCTGTGGATCGAAAATTTTGAAGACAATCTTCTCGCAGAGTTGATAGGACAGGAAATGCGTCAGGTATAGCGCGTAGCTGCTGTTGCCCTGCTTTATGGCAAAGTCGGTTTTCGAGACGGCGCCCTTGGTTTCCAGCAAGATCGCGGCGAGGACGAGTGAAGCTGCCGGCAGACCAAGGCCGATAAAGCGGGGAACGGTCGGCCAAAGAAATTCCGCCGCCAATAAAAGACCGAAACTGGCGAGGCCCAAGGTGCCGATCATCGGGACGTTGAAAAGGCTAGGTAAGATCGCGACGTGTCGCGCGATGTAATAGATCCATATGCCTACAACGAACTCGAGTATGATCGGGTCCGTATAAAACCGGCCGGGCACATCCTCGGGGCGAAACATCGCTCCGAGGATCACGAGCGCGACCATGGTGAGGCTGAGACAAAGGTATCGATTTAATTCCGCCTGAATGTACAGGCTCAGACAAAAGAGGCAATAAAAGAAGATCTCGTAATTGAGCGTCCATCCGAGGAACAATACCGGCTGGATCAAACCGCTCGATTTCTCAAACGGAATGAACGCCAGCGACATGAGCAGCTGCGCCGGCCCGGCATCGACGCTGCGGAATAGAAAGGGCATCGATAGGGCCGTGAGAAAGACAGCGATTGTCATGAACCAGTATAGGGGAAGGACGCGAACCAGTCGTTTGACGATGAATTGACGTGGGCTCACGTTCCGGCCGTCGGTGGTGTAGGCCATCACGAACCCGCTTATCACAAAGAATATATCGACGCCCCAAGCCCCCATTGAATATTTCAGATCACCGAAAAGCAAGATTTGGCAGTGAAAGCCAACAACGAGATAGGCCGCGATCGCCCTCAATGTCTGAACATTGTATATCATCGGATCGTCTCCACTGAGATGATATGAACGATCGTTCGACGCTATCCAGGCGATTGCGTTTGACTGCTCCGATGGGAAGCGCACCGCCACCATCATCACTGCCGCGCGTTCTTCGAGAAAGTGCGCATCGGGGCTATCTCGGTCTTTAGCGAAGTAGCATCCGCCAATGCGGACGGCGGCAAAGCCCGCCGTCACTGGCATTCGCGGCCACTGCCACCTCGGCGAGATCCGCCACGCCACATAGCCGCCGCCATGGTCGCGATTGCGAAGGGCCGGGCTCAGGCGGTCGCGCACCAAGGGGTTCCGGGACCTCGGCGGAAGGGAAGCGGCATCCTGTGCGAGAGCCCCGTTTCCGTCCGGTAGTAATCATCCGCCACAATGCACGCACCGGCATACGACCCGCTTTTCAGGCGAGACCGGCGAACCTCGCGCCAATGATCGAAAATCATCCGTGACACATTTTGAACAAGATCTGCTCACTAAGATTTGTTGTGACAATAAAGAACTAGAATACTGAAGTGTACCGATCTGTACATTTGCCAATTGGCACAGAGGAAGTTCTTCTTAGTGCCGGCTGGTAATTCGTACGATCCGATTATTCGCTCATCAGTGCGACAATAATCTTGGGAATAGTGTCGGCAAACAACGCCGATGCTCATGGGGATCCGTGGCCAAAACAGCAGCGGATTGAGAGGGTCGGCATCAGGACCGGCCGCAGACACAACTGGAAATTGAATGCAGCATTCGCAACATCACGTCGCATCGTGCGACGACGCGCGTTCCGCCTCCGACACGGGCCTGGGGTCGAGCCCGATATCCGACGTCGTTTCGGGACTTGCCGACGGCAGCGTCTCAAGCACGGTTCCGGTCATCGACAGCACGGAACCCGCCTCCGACGTCCCTGTGGTGGTGGAGTCAGACGCCGGGGCGACATCCGCATCCAGCGCCAGCGCGGCTCCGTTGACACGCCACGATGGGACGATCGTCGCCAAGGAAGGCGATGTCATTCGCAACCTCGACATCTATGTCGATAGCGGTCCCGGCATCGATATAGACAACGTAAACAATGTGACGGTCGAGAACGTCCGCATCCATATCAATGGAAACGGCGGCACCGAGGAAGGCGCCGGCATCCGCATCATGCGGGGCAATAACGTCGATATTCAGAACGTGGAGGTCTTCAACGAAGGCGCACCCGAGACGGGCGCAGAGCGGACCCCGGACCATTACGGGATTTCGGCCTTCGAGGCCGAGGCTCTGAGCGTGACGAACGCGACGTTCCACGACACCTCGACGGGCGTCCTCGTGCAATACTCGCCGGGCGCCACACTCGAGGGCATCGAAGGCTACGATATGCGCGGGCCCTTCCCCCGCGGACAGCTCGTACAATTCGGCGAGTCGCCGGACAGCAGCCTCAACAACTTCTACGTCCACAACGATCCGAAGGTCGCTTGGACCGAGGACAACATCTCGGTTTACTACAGCGACAACGTCACCGTCTCGAACGGCGTGATCGACGGCAACAATTCGCCGAGCGGTCAGGGGGTCATCTTCGAGGGGTCGAACAACGGCACCGCCCGCAACATCGATACGATCCATATGGGCAACGGCGCGTTCGCGGATTACGGCCAGAACAACACCTTCGATTCCACACGCTCCTTCGACAACATCGCAGAGGACCAGGGACGGGGAAATCCTCTCTCGAACGCGCTGCTCTGGGGCGTGAACGAGAATACGGTGGTGACCAACTCCTCGTATCAGAATGCGGGAAATCCGGGCAACATCGTCTGGGGAGAGGGCAATATCGGTGCCGGCATCGACGTGGCCGAAGTGAACGGCCAGACGCCCATGGCCCATTACACGAACGCGTTCAGCGAAGGCTTCTCGGGTTCGGTACCCGAGGTCGACACTCCGGCTCCCATCCCCGAGGGGCCGGATGTGGTGGTGCCCGATATCGGAGCGACGCCCTCGCCCGAAGAACCCCCGGTCGTCGCGCAGCCCTCCGAGCCGGCACCCGTGGACGAGCCCCCGACCGAGGGCGGCAACGCTCCTCTCACGCGCCACGATGGAACGATCGTCGCCCAGGAAGGCGATGTCATTCGGGACATGGACATCTACGTCGATAGCGGTCCCGGCATCGACATCGATCGCGTGGACAATGTGACGGTCGAGAATGTCCGCATCCATTTCAATGGAAACGGCGGCACCGAGGAAGGCGCCGGCATCCGCGTCATGGATGGTGACAACGTCGATATCCAGAACGTGGAGGTCTTCAACGAGGGCGCACCCGAGACGGGCGCCGAACGGACCCCGGACCATTACGGGATCTCGGCCTTCGAAGCCGACGACCTGAGCGTAACGAACGCGACCTTCCACGACACCTCGACGGGCGTGCTCATCCAATACTCGCCGGGTGCGGAACTGGAGAACATCGAAGGCTACGATATGCGCGGGCCCTTCCCCCGCGGACAGCTCGTGCAAATGGGCCAGTCGCCGGACAGCAGCCTCAACAACTTCTACGTCCACAACGACCCGAACGTCGCTTGGACCGAGGACAACATCTCGGTTTATTACAGCGACAACGTCACCGTCTCGAACGGCGTGATCGACGGCAACAATTCGCCGAGCGGTCAGGGAGTCATCTTCGAGGGGTCGAACAACGGCACCGTCCGCAACGTCGATACGATCCATATGGGCAACGGCGCGTTCGCGGATTACGGCCAGAACAACACCTTCGACTTCACGCGCTCCTTCGACAACATCGCGTCGGATCAGGGACGGGGAGATCCTCTCTCGAACGCGCTGCTCTGGGGCGTGAACGAAAATACGGTGGTGACCAATTCCTCGTACCAAAATGCGGGAAATCCGGGCAACATCGTCTGGGGAGAGGGCAATATCGGCGCCAATATCGACGTGGCCGAAGTGAACGGCCAGACGCCCATGGCCCATTTGACCAACGAGTTTACTTGGAGCTGATCCGATCCGTGTCTTCGGACGGGCCCAGGCTTGTTCGACATGCATGATGAACGATGCTCGGTGTGAACGGGCACCGAGCATCTGATCTTACACAGCCGAACTCGAAACCAATGTGGGGTCCCGACGGGCAACCGTCGGGGCCCCCTTTCGTGTCGGACGTCGTTTTGGGCGATCCGCCTTCACCGATCGTGCCCGCATTGGCCGCGGTAAGGATTTGGATGGGAGGGTCCGCCCGGTGCCTTCGCCACGGGATGCACGCAAACCACGCTTGGAAGCATTGCAGCATGGGGCGTGGCGTCAGCGCCGCATTGCGGCTAGAAGCACACGCTCCGTAACCGAACGAGGCCGGACCCACGACCGGATGCAGCGACGTCGCCACTCAGGGTGACTCGAATCCGCAGGGTTTGCCTTGTCTGCCTGCAAGGCCTCTGCCCCGTGCCCTTTCCTACCCTGCCGGCCCCGCTCGTCCGAGCGCTCGAGGCCCGCAACTACGAAGACCCGACCCCCGTCCAGAGTGCCGTGATCGAGGCGGCGGCCCAGGGCCGCGACCTCCTCGTCTCGGCCCAGACCGGTTCCGGCAAGACCGTCGCCTATGGCCTCGCCTTCGCCGACACGCTCCTCGGCGATGCCGAGCGGCTCGATCCGCCCGGCCCGCCGCTGGCCCTCGTCATCGCCCCGACGCGCGAACTCGCGCTTCAGGTCCAGCGCGAGCTCGAATGGCTCTATGCCGAGACCGGAGCGCGCGTCATCGCCTGCGTCGGCGGCATGGACCCCCGCCGCGAGAGCCGGGCTCTCGCCGAGGGCGCCCATATCGTCGTCGGCACGCCGGGCCGCCTGCGCGACCATCTGGAGCGGCGTAACCTCGCCACCCAGAACCTGCGTGTCGCCGTCCTCGACGAGGCCGACGAGATGCTCGATCTCGGTTTCCGGGACGACCTCGAATTCATCCTCTCGGTGACCCCGAAGGAGCGGCGCACCCTGCTCTTCTCCGCGACCCTGCCGAAGGCGATCGCGAGTCTGGCCGAGCGCTACCAGAACGACGCCCTGCGCATCGCCGTGAAGGGCCAGGAGCGCGGCCATACCGACATCACCTACCGCGCCGTGCGGGTGGTGCCGCGCGAGATCGAGCACGTGGTGGTCAACACCCTGCGCTACACCGATGCGCCCACCGCCATCGTCTTCTGCAACACCCGCAACGCCGTCCGCCATCTCCAGGCGGTGCTCACCGAGCGCGGCTTCTCGGCCGTCGCCCTGTCGGGCGAGCTCGGCCAGGGCGAGCGCAACGCCGCGCTCCAGGCCCTGCGTGACGGCCGCGCCAAGGTCTGCGTCGCCACCGACGTCGCCGCACGCGGCATCGACCTGCCGACGGTGAGCCTCGTCATCCATGCCGACCTGCCCCACGATGCCGAGGTGCTGCAGCACCGGTCCGGCCGGACGGGGCGCGCGGGCCGCAAGGGCACCAGCGTGCTGCTGATCCCGGCCTCCAAGCGCCGCCGCGCCGAGCAGATGCTGGCCATCGCCAAGGTCAATGCCGAATGGGCCGCCCCGCCCACGGCCGACGAGATCCGCCGCCTCGACGGCGAGCGTATGTGGCAGGACCCGCTCTTCACCGAGACGCCCTCCGAGGAAGACCTCGCCATGGGCGAGGCGCTGCTCGCCCAGCGCACGCCGCAGGAACTGGCCGCCGCTCTCGCCAAGATCTACCGCGCCCGCCTGCCCGAGCCCGAGGACGTGACCGATCCGGGCGCCGGCCCCGAGCGCAAGGAGCGCAAGGTCTACGACCCCGCCGATTCGGCACGGATCGATGCGGAAGGCCCCTCGGTCTGGTTCCGGCTCAATCTCGGCCGTCGCGACAATGCCGACCCGCGTCGCCTCCTGCCGATGCTGACCCGTCGCGGCAATATCGGCCGCCAGGAGATCGGCGCCATCCGCATCTTCGACCGGGAGACCAAGTTCGAGATTCGTGGCGGCGCCGCCTCGCGCTTCGCCGCCACCTTCGCCAAGAACGGCTCGCCGGAAATCCAGGTCGAGGCGCTTCTCGGCGGCGAGCCCGAGCGTGAGGCCGAGGGCCCGAAGGGGTTCAAGAGCCCCCGCGCCGCCCGCCACGAACGCGAAGCCGGAAAGAAGCCGCCGCAGCGCCGTCCGCGCTGAAGGCTTCTTCTCTCCCTCCGTCCATGTGCGGCTACGGCATTCCCGCATGTCGCGGGATGCGCCGTCCTAACCCTCCTCCCCCTTGTGGGGAGGAGTTGGAGGTGGGGGTGGTTGGGTGACCCTCGACCGGCAGAGGCTAGCGGCGCCACCCCCACTCCTGACCTCTCCCCACAAGGGGGAGAGGGACGCCGTCTGCTTGTCAAAGCAGAGGTATGAAGCCAGCCACTCAAGGGGAAAGAGCAGTACCGGCAACACCGCTCCATCACTCGAACGACGCCGTAACGAACTGATCCATCTCGTTCGCGGGCCGGTAGGGCGCGCGGCGCAGGGTGACGGAGCGCTCGGTGAAATCCGGGTCGTCGTCCCGCAAGACCCGGACCTTGCCGTCCGGTGAGACCCTACTGAACGAGAAAAGGGAGACCGCGAGGTTGTCGAAGGCGGCTTCGGTGGAGCGGAATCGGCCGGGGGCACCGTTCGCCCGCTCGAACAGGCGCAGCACCTCCCGCGCATCGAGGGAGAAGATCCGTTCGTTCCGAAAATGCGTCTCGGCATGACGCGCTTCGACCGTCACGCCATCCAACCGGCCGTTGCGATATTCCAGAAGGATGGGCGTGCGGTCCTTCTCGAGGTTCTGCCGGTCCAGGCTCGCCAGATCGGTGGCGGCTCGCCTCATGGTGGAGATGTCGGCCGCCGACAGAGATGGTCCCAACGCGGCGATCAGTCCTTCGGTATCGGCCGCCGCATCCGCTCCTCGAATGAGCGGAGTCGGGGTGCCGTAGACCGGGACCGCCGCGGAGGCGACCTCCCCCGGCGTGAGACCGAAGACGAGACGGCCGATCCCGGCATGAGGCTCCACTCGCCAGTCGACGTTCATGACCGCTCCTTCCCGCTCCATCGGATGGGCGAGCGCAGCGGCGGCCGCCAGAAGACACGCCCAGAATGCCAAACGCCATGGCAGGATTCGCGTCATGTTCGGGTCGCCTCTTCTTCGACGATCGCGCCGTCACCTTCAGTTTCGATCCCGCACATCTGCAACACGGCATCGCGACCGTGATGCGAGGAGGCCGGACCATGGAACCCGGCCATGATTGCCGATCCCGACATCACGCTGTGCCCTCCACCGAGGCTTGCCGCGCCCGTGCCACCGCCAGCCACACGGCCGAGACGAGGAAATAGAAGGCGCCGAAGCCGGCGTAGGGTACGACGTCCATGATGCCGGGCGTTGCGACGTCGTTCGCCTTCGCAAGGAAAAAGAGGCCCGCGAGCGACGATTGCGCCCCGCTGAGAACCATCGCCCATTGGGCACCGCCGTTCCAGCGCCGGATGCCGGTGGCGAGCTGCGACATTCCGGAGAGGATGGCCCAGCAGCCGAACACCGCGAGGATCGCGTGGGGGCCGAGGCCGAGGGAGACGGCGACCGCGAGAGCGGTGACGGTGCTGATCGCGGCGTTGCCGATCTGGCTGGGATTGGCTCTCCATCCACCGCTGCGCTGCGCATCGACGAGATTGGCCCCTGCATCCCAGGCGGGATACGCCACGAGAAGGACCGCCGCGACCGGGGATACGCTTCGTCCGACGGTCACGGCTGCGGCGACCCAGGCGGCGGCAACGCCGGCACGGACGAAATAGTAGGATGTTAGCCATTGTGTCGACGCGGGAACTGGCATGTCGATGTCCTTCTCCTATGCCTGTCGCTCCGAGGATCGGCAAAGCAGCGCCAGCGCGCTGAAGGCCTTGCGGTATCCTCGGCTCTCGTGAGACCTTGCCCATCGCCACAGGGGGGAAACGTCTCCAAGGACCGCATGTATAATTTTTGGACCCCGCATCGGCCATGACGGTTCCGCCGAAAGACTTGACCGATCGTCCGGAGATCGTTTCCCCCGGCGCGGAGAACGCCGATCTCCTGTCGCAGGTGTTGGCGCAGATTCGGCTGAACGGTGACCGGGTCCAGGCCCGGACCGTTTCGCACGGCGAGCCGCTGAAACTGGACGTCGATGCGGCGCATGTTCTCGTCGTCGCCGCAGGTGCGCTTCAGGTCGGCGGAAGCCCCGGACAACCGCTCGTGCTCGACACCGGCGACCTCATGCTCCTGCCACGCGGCCCCGGGGCGGCGCGGCTGGTCGCATCACCCACGCCGGCGACGGTCATCGTCTGTCGGTTCTGGTTCGACCCGTACAGCCTTCGCGGCATGATCGCGGCCCTGCCGGACCTCATCCACATCCGACACGCCGAAGGGGCGGAATGGCTGGATGGCATGGTGCATTTCATGATGCGGGAGACGACCGACCCGCAGCCCGGCGCGGCCCTGATGATCTCGCGGATCATCGATCTGCTCGTGATTCGCACCCTGCGGACCTGGGTCCATCTCGGGCATTCGTCCGGCTGGCTAAGCGGTCTCTCCGATGCCCGCATCGCCCGCGTGCTCAAGGCCATGCACGAGCGGCCGATGCAGCCCTGGCGTATCGACGAATTGGCAGGCCTCGCCGGCATGTCCCGCTCGGGCTTCGCCGAGCGGTTCACCGAACTCGTGGGACGTTCGCCGCTGCGATACCAGAACGAGTGGCGGCTCAGCCTCGCGCGAGACATGCTGGCGAGGCGGGAGGCACGGGTCGGCGAGATCGGGCTGCGGGTCGGCTATACGTCGGAGGCCGCGTTCAGCCGCGCCTACAAGGCCCTGTTCGGGCACCCGCCACGGGACGAGATCTAGGTTCCGGACGGGCTATCAGGTCAACGGCCCCCGTCATCGTCGAGGGTCAGAACTGGTTCGGCAGGTTCTTCACGGCGTTGCCGAGGGCTTCCACGCTCTCGGCGATCTTGCGACCGGCCGGGGCGAGGGACGGCACTTTCAGGCCGAAGATTTCGCTCTGTTCGGGTTCCGGTGCCGCTGCGGGTGCCGCTGCGGGTTCGGCGCTGGCTTCCTGCACGGGCTTCGCGGGCTTGGCCGGCTTGGGCTTGGCCACAGCCACACTCGGCTTGGCGACACTGGCGGCGGGCTTCACGACTACGCTGGCGCTGGGCTTCGACGTTTCCGCACCGGCCTCGGCACGGGTCGGCTCAGGGGGAAGCGACGCGAAGCTCGTGGCCGCCGAGCGCGCGCGGATGGTCTGGGCCGCACTCGGGGCGATGACCGAAGCGACGCGGTTCGGCACGATGGGCGAGAGTGCGTTGGGCGGCAGCGCCAGGCTCACCGGCTCGATCGGCGGCAGCGCCTTCGGACGGGGCGCTTCGGCCTTGACGATCGAGGGAGCGGGCGTCGCCGCCGCCAGCGTCACGGGAGTATCGACCTTCGGGGGTGCTTCGACCTTGGCAGCGGCCTCGACCGGCGCGGGACTTTGAACCTTCGACATCGCCTCGGCCGTAACCGGCTCCTCGACGAGGGCCCGCCTCTCCACGAGTTGAATGCCGGTATCCCGGACCGCCGCGGGTGATCCGGCGACCGAGGCAAGGGCGGGCACGCCGTCGCGCAGGTCGGGCCAATCGGCCGCTTTGGCCTGGAGGGCCTGCGCCTTCTGCATCTGGTAGAGGTTCGGCCGCGCCACCTGCGGACCAGCGAGACTGCCCATCGCCGAATAGGCCGCGTAGGACAGGCCGGCCACGGCGACGCAGCCCAACGTTCCGAGAACGACCATGCGACCGCGCGCGGCGGGCTTCGACCCAAGCTTCGACCCAGGCTTCACCGGCCTGGCCGCGACCGGCTTGTCAGCAACAACCTTGTCAGCGACGGGCTTGCGGGAGCCAGCGTCGCGCCTTTCGCTCGGGTCGATGGCAACCTGCATCATCGGGCGAGTTCTCTAACAATGGTCGAAAAAACGTTTGACCGTCACGGAATCGCGACGGCGCGGAACGGACGTGATGCCGACATTCGGGCACAAAGATGTCCTCGGACATCGTGCCAGTCACGCCCGTGTCGTCGCTCACATGTATCTGGATAAAGCATTGGCGCTTAACGCTCGGTATCCGTCGAGCACTTGCGGCCGAGCGCCATTTTCAGATGGTCGCGGCGTCGGGGTGAAACGGGCGCTGTGCGCCCCATCCCGCATGCGCGCATTCCCAGCGGATGGGTTATCGCTACAAGCGCACAGCCGCACCCGATCCATCCCGGTACGATCGACGATGACCCTATCTCCCCCCGGCCCCCCGCCTGTGGAACCGGCCAGACGCGCCTCGCCGCGCCTACGCTGGGCCTCCCTGCCGACGCGGGCACGCCTCGTCGTCCTCGTCCTCGCCATCGATCTGCTGGCGGCCGTGGTCTCGTTCAGCCTCATCGTGGTCAATGCCCGCTCGGCCGTGCAGGTCGAGATGCAGGCGACCCTCGCCAATATCGAACTGGTCGTGGCCGACACGATCGGCCTCGCGCAATCGGCCTCCCCCGCGAGCCTGCTGCGCACGCTGGAATTAAGGGTGCAGGACCTCCGCCATGTCCGCGTCGCGGTGTTCGATGCCGAGGGCGGTAAGGTCGCCCTGGCCAACCCGCGCGCGCGCCGCGAGAGCCATCTCGCCCCGCGCTGGTTCGCCGCCCTGATCGCCCCGGCACCACAGCGCGACGAGTTGCCCATCGTGGCGCAGGGCCAGCGGATCGGCACCGCGCTCATCACCACCGAACCCCTCGACGAGATCGACGAGGTCTGGGGCTACACGGTCTCCCTCTCGCTCGCGAGCCTGTGCCTCAATCTCGGGCTTCTCGGCGCCCTCTACATCGCCTTCGGCCGCGTCCTCGCTCCCCTGACGCAGCTGGCGGACGGCCTGACCCAGCTCGAGCGGCACGATTACACGGTGCGGCTCGACCCGCCCGCCTCACGCGAACTCGCCATCATCGCCGAGCGCTTCAACAGCGTCGCGGAGGCGCTCTCCGAAGCCCGCGCCGCCAATGGCCGCCTCAACCGGCAGCTTCTCACGGCGCAGGACGACGAGCGGCGGCGCACCGCGCTGGAACTCCACGACGAGTTCGGCCCCTGCCTCTTCGCGCTCGAGGCCAATGCCGCCTCGGTGACGCGGATGGCGCAGGCCGAGAGCCAGCCGGACCGGGCCAAGCTCACCGCCCGCGCCGACGAGATCAGCGCCATCGTCGGGCAGGTGCAGGGGCTGAACCGCGACCTTCTGAATCGCCTGCGTCCCCATGCCCTGGGTCAGGTGCCTCTGGCCGAGTGCCTGCAGCTTCTCCTGCGGAATTTTCGCAGCCGCCATTCCGAGACGGTGTTCGAAGGCCGCTTCACCGACCTCGCCCGCGGCTACGGCGACCTCGTCGACCTCACCGTCTTCCGCTGCATCCAGGAGAGCATGACCAACGCGGTCCGGCATGGGGAGGCGCGCCATGTGATGGCGGAGGTGAGCGAGAGCCACGCCTCCGACGCGTTGCGGGTCGAGATCCGCGACGACGGCACCGGGCTGGCGGAGAAACGCACGTCCGATCTCGACGGAGGTTTCCGCGGTGGAATCGGTTTGTCGGGGATGCGAGAGCGCGTCGAAGCGCTCAGCGGCACATTTCACCTTGACAACGCGGCGCCGGGGACGGTTGTCCGGATAGTGATACCGCTCGATCCCGAGCGGACCGAGGACACGAGCCCGATCGTTTCCGTATGAACGCGTTCACACCGACATCGACCCAAGCGCCCGTCCTCGTGATCGACGATCATCCGATCGTCCTCCAGGGCTGCCGTCGCGTCCTCGAAGACGCCGGTATCGAGCGGATCGCCGAGGCGACCAGCACGGTGGCGGGCTACCGCCTGTTCTTCCGCCTGCGCCCCTCGATGGTGATCTGCGACCTGACCTTCCAGGGCAGCGGGCTCGCGGGTCTCGATCTCATCCGCCGGATGCGCAGCGCCTCGCCCGGCATTCGCATCCTGGTCTTCAGCATGCACAACGATCCGGTGATCGTATCGCGAGCGCTGGAGGCTGGGGCGCTGGGCTACGTGCTGAAGGACCATGCATCGGTGGAATTGTACGAAGCCTTCGAGAAGGTCCGTTCCGGCCAGGTCTATCTCGACCGTCGCCTCGCCACCGAAGTCGCCATGCTGCGCACAGACCCGCGCCGTACGCCGGAATCGCAATTGACCCCGCGCGAGCAGCAGATCCTCACCCGGCTGGCCCAGGGCAAGTCCTATGGCGTCATCGCGAGCGACCTGTCGGTGAGCTACAAGACCGTCACCAACGCCTGCTCGCAGATGCGCCAGAAGCTCGGCGTTCGGACGCTGGCCGAACTCATCCACGTGGCGGTGACGCAGGCGCAGCGGCAGGGGTGAGATAGCCCCCCGGCAATCAGACGATGCCGTCGATCCGGCGCAGGGCCGGGACGACGAAATCGACGAAGGCGCGCACCGTCGGCCGTAGGAACTTCGCCGAGGAGTAGGTGAGGTAAAGCTCGGTCGGCCGGATCTCGTGATCACCCAGGACTCTGACCAGACGCCCGCTCGCCAGTTCCTCCGTGACGAGTTGGACCTGCGCCGTCCCTATCCCCCGCCCCGACAACATGGCGTCGATGAGGACGCGCGCGTTGTTGGTCGTCAGCACCGGCCGCACCGGGACTTCGACCGTCTCACCGTTCCGGCACAGGGGCAATGTATCGGCCCGGGACAACACCGTGTCGGTGACGAGGAGGCTGTGGTCGAGGAGATCGTGCGGCTCGGTGACCGAAGCGCGTGTCTCGAGATACGACGGTGCCGCGACGAGGATGCGCTGGACCAGCCCGATCCGACGCAGGATCGCCTCCTGGTCGACCGGGCGGCCCATGCGGATGGCGAGATCGAAGCCTTCGTGGATGAGATCGGCCGAGCGGTTCTCGAGGGTCAGGCGGACCGAGACGGCCGGGTGCCGATCCTGAAAGTCGGCGACGATCCGGTGGAGGCGGCTCTCTCCCAAGCAAACCGGGCCATGCACGCGCAGGGAACCTCCGATCGTCCCGGCTTCGTTCCGAGCCTCGTCGATTGCGGCGTCGATGGTGGCGAGGGCGCCATTGGAGGCTTCGTAGAGACGCAAGCCCACGGGTGTCGGCCGGATGGCGCGGGAGTTTCGCTCCAGCAGCCGGGCGCGGGTATGCGCTTCGAGATTGCGAAGGAGCTTGCTCACCGCCGGCTGCGAGATCCCGAGATCCTCGGCGGCCGCCGTCATCGAACCGCGCTCCACGGTGCGAATGAAGGCTCGGAGGGCGACGGTGAGATCCACGCATAACCCCTGGTTATGGCAACGAGCGCTGTCCAGCGCGTAGACGCTGCGTCGGCATCGGACAACCATTCTGCATCGCAACCATGACGGATGCCGACATGCCGATCCAGCGCCGAGACCTCCTCCGTTCCGCCGCATGCGCCTCCCTCGCGCTCGGGATCGCGCCCGCGCTCGGGGCGGTGCCCGATTCCGGGCTGGATGCGGGCGTGCTGCCGCCGGGAGCGGCCAGTCGCTTCGCGCAGCTCAATGGCATCCGCATGCATTACGTCGTCGCCGGATCCGGCCCGCCCCTGGTCCTTCTGCATGGCTGGCCGCAGACATGGGCGGCCTGGAAGGCCACGATGGCCGCCTTGTCCGACCGCTTCACCGTCATCGCGCCCGATCTCAGGGGGCTCGGTCTCTCGGAGCGCACCGTATCGGGCTACGACAAACGTACGATTGCGGAGGATATCCGTGCTCTGATCGACCACGAGGCGGGTGGCCGTGCGGGCGTGGTCGGGCACGACATGGGCGGCAAGGCGGCCTACGTCCTGGCGCATCTGCACCCCGACCAGATCTCCCGACTCGTCCTCGCCGATTGCCTTCTTCCCGGCACGGAGAACATGGACCCGCTCCAGGGCGGAGCGTGGCACTATGGATTCCACATGGCCCCCGACATCCCCGAAAAGCTCACGGCCGGTCGGGAGCGTGGCTATATCCGCGACCAGATCAGGGCGTGGTCCCACCGCAAGGAGGCCGTTACGGACGAGGCGATCGCGGAGTACGCGCGGCACTATGCATTGCCCGGCGGCATGAAAGCGGGGTTCAACTACTATCGCGCTCTCAAGGACGACGCCGCGCTCGCGGCCAGCTTCGCCGGACGCCGTCTCGCAATGCCGGTCCTGGCCATCACGGGCCGTTACGGGGTGGGCTCGCGCCTGTCGGACGCCCTGAGCCGCGAGAGCGATCGGCTGGAGACGGTCATCGTCGAGGAGAGCGGCCATTTCGTCGCCGAGGAAGCGCCGGAGACGTTCCAGGGTGCCGTGGCGCAATTCATGATGGGCTGATCGCTTGGTCGGACGGGGTGGGGAAGCTCTAAACGAGCCCACCCATCCCGCGCACGATCGCCCATTCCTCCTCCGTCACCGGCTGGACCGAGAGGCGGGAATTGTTGGCCAGTACCATCGCCTTCAGTCGCGGCTCGGCCTTGATCGCCTCCAGGGTCACCGGCTTCTTCAGCGGCTCGACGGCCCGCAGGTCGACCATGCCGAACCGGCCGGTCGGGTCGGTGTCGTCGGGGTAGTAGGGGCGGATCACCTCGACGATCCCCACCACCGCCTTGCCCTCGTTGGAATGGTAGAAGAAGCCGCGCTCGCCCACCTGCATCGCCATCAGGTTGAGCTTGGCGACGTGGTTGCGCACCCCGTTCCACGGCGTGCCGTGCTCCCCCGCCTCGACCTGCTGGTCCCAGGACCAGGTCTTGGGTTCGGATTTGTAGAGCCAGTACGCCATCGCTCGCCTTTTCGATCGTCGCGCCTCCTTAGCGCGGGAAAGCGTAGCCGTCAGGCGTCGTGCAGGGCCGATCCCCAGTAGCGCAAGCTGTCTTCGTTGATGGGCGAGCCGGCTTGCGCGTTGCGCGCGGTCACGAAGGCGTGGAATGCCTCCGCCTCGTCCGGACTGAGAAGGCTGCGGCTCGCGGTGAGTATCCGGGTGATGCGCAGGTGGTTGTGGTCGTAGGGGCGCAGCCAGCCGTCGGTGCGGGTATAGAAGAGCCGCATCCGTGCGAGCGCCGAGCGCAGGCCCGCTCGCGCGGTCTCGTCGGCGCGGATCGCCTCGGCCTCGTCGCGCCCCAGCACCGGGGCGCCCGGCACCGCGCGGCTGGCTTTGGCCAGGGGAAAGCACCATTGGATGTAGTCGTGCACGCCCTCGATCCGCGCATCGTCGAAGGCGAGGATGTCGGCGAGGCTGCGCCGCGCGCCATCACGACCCGTGCCGGCGAGGAAGGCGTGGATCGGCCCCGTGCTCATTCGGCCTCCCCCTTGAGGGGACGGGCGAGGAGCCCCGCCACCACGGCATCTACGCTCGCTCCCCCGGAGACGATGGCGGCCACGGCCTCGGCCACCGGCATCTCCACCGCGTTGCGGCGCGCCAGGGCGATGAGCGCGGCGGCGGTGAAGGCGCCCTCGGCGAGCTTGCCGCCCGCCGCCTCCTCCGGGGTGGCCCCGGCGCCGAGGCGCTGGCCGAAGGCGAAGTTGCGCGATTGCGGCGAAGAGGCGGTGAGGACGAGATCGCCGAGGCCAGACAATCCCATCAGCGTCTCGGGCCGTCCGCCATAGGCGCGGGCAAAGCGCATCAGCTCGGCGAAGGCCCGCGCGATCAGGGCGGCGCGGGCGCTCTCACCGAGGCCGCGCCCCGCGACGATGCCGGAGGCGATGGCGAGCACGTTCTTGCCCGCCCCGCCGATCTCGACGCCGCGCACGTCGTCGGTGTGGTAGACGCGCAGAGCCGGGCCGGACAAAGCGGCGGCGAGGCGGCCGGCGAGGGCGCCATCCTCCGCGGCCAGAGTCACGGCGGTGGGCAGGTTGCGGGCGACATCCGCCGCGAAGCTCGGGCCGGACAGGACGGCCACGGGCGCGCCGGGCATCGCCTCGGCCGCCACCGCGCTCATGAAGGCGTCGCTGCCCCGCTCGATTCCCTTGGCGCAGAGGACGATGGCCGCCTGCGGATCGAGGGACGGGCGCAGGGTTCCCAGAACGCCGCGCAGGGTCTGGGCCGGCGTCACCAGCAGGACGATGCCCGCCCCGGCGAGATCGCGCGCTTCGCCGGTGGCGCGGATGCCGTCGTGCAGCGTCACGCCGGGCAGGTAGCGGGCGTTCTCGCGGCTGGCCTGAAGCCGAGCGGCGGCCTCCCCGTCGCGCAGCCACAGGGTCACGGGCCGCCCCGTGGCCGCCGCCGCGTTGGCCAGCGCCGTTCCCCAGGCGCCCCCGCCTACCACCGCAATCCGCTCGCTCATGATCGATGGTCCTCTGGCGCTTGGTCCCCGATCGAGGATGTCCCGCCCGCCTTCAGCCGATAGAGCCGATGCGGCTGGAGACGGTCGTCCGCCGGGAGGGCCGGATGCAGGAAATCCTCGGCGAACACCATGCCGAGCCGGTGCATGACCCGCAGCGACGGGGTGTTGCACGCGGCGGTGAAGGCCACCACGGCCGGCACGCCGCAGCGCCCGAACAGGTCGTCGAGGGCGAGCTTTGCGGCTCTCGTGGCGAGGCCGCGTCCCCAGGCGGAGCGGGCCAGTCGCCAGCCGATCTCCACCGTCGCGCCCGCCGTCTCCCCACCCCCGAACGGCATGGGTCGGATCAGCCGCATGGCGCCGACGAAGCCGACGAACCCCTCCCCCGGCACGTCGAGCGCCCAGGGCCCGAACCCGTCGGACTCGAAGCGCCGGTCGATGGCGCGCGCCTCGATCAGGCTCTCGCCCCGGCTCTTGGTGGAGGGGAAATGACGCATCCCCTCCGCATCGGCATTGAGATCCGCGAAAGGCCGATCGTCCGCACGAAGCCAGCGCCGGAGGACGAAGCCTTGCCCCTTGAGCGAGGCGGGAACCGGCGGCGGCACGCTGCGCCGGATCTTGCCGCGCCAGGCAAGGGAACGCCGGTTGAGGAGTCCGAGATCGGCCTTCTCGGCCAGCACCGCCTCGCCGAGATCGATGGCGAGGGAGAGCCGGTCGGGCGGCATGTTCGCCCAGGCGGGCGGGGCGACGCTCTCGCGCCAGGGACCGCCGCAGGCATTGTCGAGGAGGATGCGCGCGAAACAATGATCGAGGCGCACCGGCCATTCCGGCCGGGCACGGGCCGCTTGGGGAAGACGCCGGTCGACGAGGTCGCGCCAGCGCCTCTGCAGGGCGACGGGCGGCACGGTCCCTTTCAAAAGACCCTCAGGCAACCGCCGCCGCCTCGGCGAAGGGCCAGCGCGCGCGCGCGGGCGCGGTGAGATCGTCCACGAGGCCGAGGCGCAAGCGCTCGATTCCCGCCCAGGCGATCATCGCGCCGTTATCGCCACAGAGGGACAGGGGTGGGGCCACGAAAGCGAGACCGGCCTCGTTTGCCTGTGTCGTCAGCGCACGCCGGATCGCGCCGTTGGCGGCGACCCCGCCGGCGGCGACGAGGGCGGTCGGATGGCCCGCGATGGAGCCGAACTCGCGCAGGGCGACACGGACCCTGTCCACCACCACGTCCACCACCGCCGCCTGGAAGCTGGCGCAGAGATCGGCCACATCGGCGCTGGAGAGCGGGGCCAGCCGCTCGGCCTCGATCCGCAGGGCGGTCTTGAGGCCCGACAGGGAGAAGTTCGGCTCGCGGCGGCCGAGCATGGGCCGCGGCAGGGCGAAACGCTCCCCGTTGCCGGTCTCGGCCATGCGCTCGACCTCGGGGCCGCCTGGATAGCCGAGGCCCAGGAGCTTTGCCACCTTGTCGAACGCCTCGCCGATGGCATCGTCCACAGTGGTGCCGAGGCGGACGTAATCGCCCACGCCCTTCACCGCCACGAGCTGCGTGTGCCCGCCGGAAGCCAGCAGCAGCAGGTAGGGAAAGCCGATGCCGTCAGTGAGCCGGGCCGTCAGCGCATGCGCCTCCAGATGGTTCACCGCGATGAGGGGCTTTCGCGCCACCAGCGACAGGGTCTTGGCCGTGACGAGGCCGATCAGCACCCCGCCGATCAGGCCCGGCCCGGCCGCGACCGCGATGCCGTCCACCTGCGACAGCCTCATTCCGGCGCCGTCGAGGGCACGGGCGACGAGGCGGTCGAGCACCTCCACATGGGCGCGGGCCGCGATCTCGGGCACGACGCCGCCATAGGCCGCGTGCTCGGCGATCTGGCTCAGAACCTCGTTGGAGAGGATGCGGCCTCGCCCGTCCTCGCCCGGCATCACGACGGAGGCGGCCGTCTCGTCGCAGGTCGTTTCGATGCCGAGGACGTTCATGACGATGCTTTGGATTTCACGGAGACAAGGTTTCCCACCCTAGCCGGGCATGACGGTGGAGGGCAACGACGGCCGGAGCCAGCGATGGTCGTCCACCGGCAACGACGTGTCATCGAAGCGGCTTGCCAACGGCCCGCCGAGGAGCGAATCCGAAGCCATGGTGGCGACACGAATCTGGATCGCGCGGCCCGAGCCGGGCGCCACGCGCACGGCCGAGCGACTCTCCGCCCTGGGCTTCGAGCCCCTGGTGGCGCCGGTCCTCGTGGTGGCGGCGACGGATGCTCCCCTGCCGGAAGGCCCCTTCGACGGTCTCGTCGTCACCAGCGCGAACGCGCTTCGGCAAGCCTCGCGATGGCACCCGCTTCATAGCGTCCCCGTCTTCGCGGTGGGTGCACGCACGGCGGCGCTGGCACGGGAATGCGGGTTTACATCGGTAAAGACGGCCGACGGCAACGCCGCCGATCTCGTCGGCCTCGTGGAGCGGGAAGTCTCGCCGGGAGCATCCCTGCTGCATGTGGCGGGGGAGGACCGCAAGGCGGAACCGGAGGCATCCCTGACACGAGCCGGCTTCCGGCTGACGAGCCACATTGCCTATGGCGCACGAGCCGTGCCGTCGCTGCCCGCATTGGTGGCGTCGGCGCTCGCGCCCCCGTCCACGCTGACAGGCGTGTTGCACTACTCACGAAGAAGCGCCGCGACGGCTTGCGAACTCGCCATCAAGGCGGGATATGGCGGAGCTTTCGCGGCGCTCAGGCATTACTGCTTGTCGGCGGACGTGGCGGCTCCCCTGGCTCGGGTTGGGATCGCTCCCCATTTCGTTGCCGGACAGGCCAATGAGGATTCACTTCTCGCGGGCCTGACATCAGGATTCTGACAAGCGGTCTCGCCGAGGCGGCGGCCTCGGTGCTAGGACGAATGACAAGCTGTGACCGCAGGGCGGCAAACGGAGCGCGGAACGCGCCAGGTTGCGGAATGCGGCAGACGAAAGTCGGGAAGGGAGCAAGAAGCCCGTGAATCCACCCAACAGCGACGGAAAAGGTCCGGGAACGCCCACCGGGGCGAACGGCCCCAAACCCGAGACCGGCAAGCCCGAAACCGGCAAGCCTGAAGTGGGCAAGCCCGGCACACCGATTCCCGGCTCCACGAGTGCTGCCTCCACGAATCCTGCCACCGCCAAGCCGGGCTCCACGAATCCTGGCTCTTCGAATCCCGGCTCCGCAAGTTCAGGCGAAGCAAAGCCCATCGTGCCGCCCGTAGGATCACAGGCCCAGCCGGCCAAGGCCGAGACGCCTGTCGCCGGCACGACACCGGTATCGACGGTCGCCAAACCTTCGGACGGCAAGCCGGCCGACGTGAAGCCGGCTGAGCTGAAGCCCGACGCCGCGAAGGCGGGCACGTCTCCGTCCAGCCCCGTGAAAGCGGATGCGCCGAAGGCGGAGCCCGTCAAATCCGAGCCGCCGAAATCTGCCGCATCGAGCTTCGACGCCGGCAAGGCGGGTGGCCCCAAGCCCGATCTGTCCAAGCCCGATCCGGCGAAGTCGGAGCCGGCGAAGCCTGCCGGTTCCGGCCCCATCGGCGCAGGTCCGGCGGCGAGCGGTGCGTCATCGATGCGTAACGATGCGCCGAAAACCGGGGCGGCCACCAGCGGCCCGCAATCCACGCCGCAGAAGGCAGAGATCACCGACGGGCCGATCATCGACCTGAAGGCGAAGCGGATTTCCGATTCCCCCGAGGCCACCAAGACCGGTCCTGCTTCGAGCGCGACCAAACCCTCCGGCTCCACCACCTTCACGGGCAGCCCGGACAAGCCGTCCGCGCCCTCCGACGCGAAGAGCGCCGGTTCGACAACACCCAAGATCGGTCCGGCCGTTGCCGCGCCCGAACCCAGGCGCGGCGGCGCGGGCTTCGGCTCGGTCGCCACGGCCGGGCTCCTCGGTGGTGTCATCGGTGCCGGCCTGCTTTTCGCCGTGGAGCGCTCCGGTGCCCTGGGCGTCGCGGAGGACGGTCGCATCGCCGCCCTCGACCAGAAGATCGCCGCGCTTGCGCCGAAGGAGGCCCTCGCCGCCCTCGACAAGCGCATCGGCGCCAACGAGGCCGGCCTGAAGCCGCTGCAAGAATCCATTCGCTCGGCCGATGCCATCGCCAAGGAGGCGCTGCAGAAGGCGGGATCCGTGTCCGCGGTACCGACCACGGCGCCGACCGGTGACGGATCCGCGCCAGCCGCGACCCTGCCGCCGGATCTCATGGCCCGGCTCGATGGGCTCGACCAGCGCGTGGCGGCTCTACAGGAAGAGCCGGGACGCGACCAATCCGGCAATGCCGGTCTCACCGCCATCACCCCCCAGACCCTGACCGGTCTCGAGGACAGGCTGAAGGCCGTCGAGGGCAAGGTCGACACCGCCGCCAAGCCCGCCGCCAACGACGGGCTTGCGAGCCAGGTCACCGCCCTGAAGGGTGAACTCGAGACGCGCACCAAGGCGAATGCCGAGGCCGGGGAAGCGCTGAACCAGAAGCTCGCGAGCCTGCAGCAAACCCTCGAGAGCCGCGTGAAGGCCGCGACGGAAGCGGTCCAGACCGCGACGCAGGCCAGCCAGCAGGCGGTCGACGCCAACAAGGCGCAGGCGGCCGAAGCGGCCAAGGGCGTGGAGCGGCTCATCCAGGCCCAATCCGAGAAGATCGCCGGCCTCGATCAGGCCCTGGCCAGCCGCGCGGAGGCCTCCACCGTCCAGGCCGCCATGCGGGTCGTCGCGGCGGACCGCATCGTCGGCGCGCTGAATACCGGCTCGCCCTATGCCGATGCACTGGCGGCCCTGCGCAGCTCCGAACCCGGCGATCCGGCACGGCTCAGCGCCGTCGCGGCCTTCGCCGACAAGGGCGCTCCGACGGCCGCGTCTCTCGCCGCCGAGTTCCGTCCCATCGCCGAGCGGATCGCCGCGAACCGCAAGGCGGCCCAGGCGAAATCGGTGGCCGAGACAGGCGACATCAAGCAGCGCCTGATGAGCATGGCCGAATCCATCGTCCAAGTCCGCAAGGTCGACGCGCCGGCAAAGCCCGGCGAAACCGTCACCGAGGATGCCGTGCCGAAGGTGCAGGATGCCCTGGATCGCGGTGCCATTGCCGAGGCGGCCAAGGCCTTTGCCGGCCTGCCCGAGGATGTACGCGGGCAGTTCGGCGAGTTTGGCACCAAGCTCGCCTCGCGGGCCGCGGCGGGTGACGCCGCGCGGATGCTGCTGGCGGACGCGTTCAAGGCCTTGCCGTCGACCGGTACAGCCCGGTGAGGTCCGTCCGTCTGCGCGGATCGCCGGACGGCGTCGTCTCGATCATTGTGTGCGGGCGCAGCTTGCCCGCCTTTCCCGATACTCGCGTCCCCTCCCCGGCCGACGCCACCTTCCGGAGTTCGTGATCCCATGTGGCGCGCCCTCGCCTTTCTAGCCCTCCTCGCCATTGCCGCCTTCGGGGCGACATGGATCGCCGACCGGCCCGGCACGGTCACCATCGTGTGGAACGGGTACGAGGTCGCCACGAGCCTCGCCATCGCCCTGATCGGGGTGCTCATCGCCGCCATCGTCATCGGGTTCATCTGGGCCGTGGTGAGGGGAATCATCACGCTTCCCGAGGCCCTGGTCCGTGGCTCCAAGGAGCGTCGCCGGGCCAAGGGTTTCTCCGCCCTCTCGCGGGGCATGGTCGCGGTCGGCTCGGGCGATCCCCTGGCGGCGCGTCGCCATGCCAGCGACGCCGAGCGTCTGCTCGGTGCCGAGCCCCTGGCGCTCCTCCTGAAGGCGCAGGCCGCCCAGATCTCCGGTGACCGCGAGGCGGCGGAACACGCGTTCCAGCGCATGGTCAACGATCCCGAGACGCGGGTGCTCGGCCTGCGCGGGTTGTTCGTGGAAGCCCGCCGCCGCGAGGACGACGTGGCCGCCCGTGCCTATGCGTCCGAGGCCGCGCGCCTCGCTCCCAGCGTCACCTGGGCCAACGAGGCCGTGCTGGAGGCGCAATGCGCCGATGGCGATTGGAGCGGCGCCGTCGAGACGGTGGAGCGCCGTGCCTCCCTCGGTCTCATCGAGAAGGGGCTCGCCCGTCGCCAGCGCGCGGTCCTTCTCACCGCCGCAGCGCAGACCCGCGAGGCCGGCGAGCCCGAAGCGGCGACGCAGCGCGCTCTCGATGCGGTCAAGCTCGCGCCCGACCTCGTCCCGGCCGCCTGCATCGCCGGACGCCTGCTCGCGCGGCGCGGCGACCTGAGGAAAGCGGCCAAGATCGTCGAAGCGGCCTGGCGCGCCAATCCCCACCCGGACCTTGCCAAGGTCTATCTCGGCCTGCGCGTGGGCGATTCCGTGCGCGACCGGCTCGCCCGGGCCGAAACCCTCGCCAAGATTTCCACCTGGCACCCCGAAGCCCGCCTCGCCATGGCGCAGGCCGCCTTGGAGGCGCAGGAATTCGGCAAGGCCCGCGAAGCGCTGGCGCCCCTTCTCGCCGAGCGTCCGACCGTCCGCACCTGCCTCGCCATGGCGAAGATCGAAGAGGCCGAGCACGGTGCGGGAACAGGCCGGGCACGCGAATGGCTGGCCAAGGCCGCCCACGCCCCGCGCGACCCGATGTGGATCGCGGACGGGATCGCCTCGGAGCGCTGGGCGCCGGTCTCGCCGGTCACCGGCCATCTCGACGCCTTCGTCTGGAAGGCGCCGACCGAGTTGCTCGAGGGGCCGTCCAGCGACGATGTCACCGGCGACCTCGTCGACAAGGACGATCGCAGCCAACCGGCCCTCGCGCCAGCCCTGCAGGGCAACGAGATGCCGGCACCGGTGCCTGCGCCCGTCGCGTCACCTGCGAAACCCGCCGAACCCCAGCCGGTGAACGGCGCCGCTATGGTGTCGAAACCCTCCGCGCCGGCCACGGGTCCGATGGCACCCGGTGCCGTGACACCGGTGGTGTTCCCCCCGCCGAAGGGTTCCGATTCCACGTCTGAGAACAAGGCGCGTCTGGTCGGCTGATCCCGCAATGGGGCAAGAAGGGCGGCGCGGCGGCGTCGCCCTTTAAAGGTCGGTTCACGCAAGCTCGCTAAAGCTGTGTCCAGCGAGTTCTGCGTAAACGAAGTGCCATGTCCCCATCTCTCGACGATGCGCCGGACTTCTCCGGCCTGATCGAACTGTCGCGTCTCGGTGACCTCGATCTGAAACCTGTCATCCTCCGGGTGCAGACCGATCTCTTCCTCACCGCGACCGCGCGGGACAGGAAGACGGTGGAGGCCTTCGAATCCCTGGCCGGCGGCCTGATCCCGACCGTCGACGACGAGACAGCCGAGATCGTGGCGCGCAAGCTGGCGCCCTTCCCCGCGACCCCGCAATCCGTCCTCGCCGCACTCGCCGCACGCGGCGGTGAGATCAGGGATCTGGTCATCGCGCAGGCGCCGGACCTGTCGGCGCTCGTGATCGAGGCCGCACTGGCGGACGGGTCGGACATCGCCGTCGCCATCGCCCGACGGGCCGATCTGAGCCGCAGCCTCATCGACGAGATGGCCTCCCGCGACGTCGCGGCCATCGATCTCGCGCTTGCCGAGAACTGGCAGCTCAGCCTTCAGGGCACCACCGTCGCGCTCCTGGTCGGTCGCGCTCGTACCAGGCCGGACCTGGCCCAGGCGCTGCTCGCCCGTCCCGACCTCGCTCCGGGCGATCTCGGACCACTGTTTCTGTACTCCGACGAGGAACTCCGCGAGGCGATCGGCCGGGCGGTGGGCTCGCGCGCCGCACTTCGGCCAGCGCCGCCCCTGCCGCGGGAGGCCGGAGCCATCCTCACGGGTTTCTCCGGGCGCAAGGACGTGGCCGGCTTCGTCGGCGCACTGTCGGACATGCTCGGGCTGCAGCGCAATTTTCTCGCCGGGACACCCGACCCGAGCCGCCGCTACGACCTCCTGACCCTGGCGCTTCGCGCGGTCGGGCTGCACGAGGAAGAGGCGGTGTATGTCTTCCTCACCCTCAACGAGACCGTGGCCCGCTCCGTGGACCGGGTCTACGATCTGGTGAAGCTGTTCCGCACCATCCCGCGCGGTGCGGCCCGAGACCTTCTCTGTGCGGTTCTCGACATGCCACTGGCCGAGCGGCTCAACGGCGGCTCCGCCCACCAGCCCTACGCGGCCCCCGACGCGGTGCGTCCCCGCATGCCCGCCACCGAGCGCGCCCCGCTACGCCCGGCCCTTCCCGGCAGGGTGCGGCAGTCCGGAACGGCCTGACGGTCCGCCGGAGCCCGCGTCGTTCTATTCGGCGAGATCGAGATGGTGGCGGCCTGCGCGGTCGTCGATCTCGATGATCCAGAGATCGTCGTCGAAACGCAGTTCCTTGCCGATGCGGAGTTCGACATCGGGCGGCGAGGCTTCGCTCATCAGCCGGACGAAGCTGCGGTCCGCCCCGTCCCCGGTATCGACGAGGGATTGCGGGGCCGGACCATAAAGGTCCGCCCGGCCATCCAGACGGTCGACCTTCACGAAGATGGCTCCCGCCTCGGGCGCACCGCGCCGTCGCTGCACCGCGTCGATCCCCTCGACGGCGAGACGGCGGAGATGGGCCGAGACCCAGAAATCGGAGCGCAGGCGAGGCATGGCCCGCCTATAGCACCGATGGATTGGCGCAAGCATCGGCCTCTGTGGACCAATGCCCGGATTGGATCCGACGCTCGATGGCGATCGCCCGTCTCGGGTCTATAAATCGACCGGTGCCGGGTTGATCGACAAGGCTCCTGCGCCTGGATCAGACACAAACGGGACCACCCTTGCGAGGGGCGGTCCCGTTGGGTTTCCAGAGAAGCGTCCAGCCTTAGCACGCCAGGATCGGGTCTGCCCGGAAGACCTACTGGGCGACGGTCGAACCGGTCGTGGTGGTCGATTTCACCGGCTTCGAACCCGGCTCGTGCGACATCGTCTTGGTGCGGGATTCGACGCTCTCGCCATCGCGGACCTTGGTCTTGGTCTGCGACTTCGAGAAGGTGCCGCCGTCATGGGACATCGCCTTGGCCTGTCCGTTCAGGCCACCGTTACCGGTCTCGTTCACGTGCGAGCGATCCTTGCTCTTGCCGCCGGCGGCGCTGCCACCGGTCGCGAGCGAGGAGCCCGTCGCGCCGTCCGAGCCCGTCGAGGTGCCGCCCGTCCCGACCGTCGAGGCGGACGTGCCGCCGGCGGCGGCGGAACCGGCGCTGCCGCCCGTCGCGCTGCCGCGAGTCTGGGCATCGGCGATGGCGGGCGCGAGGAGGAGCCCGAGGGCCGCGAGCGCGGGAAGAACCTTGGTCATCGTCATGTCAGCCTCACCTCTTGTCCTTGGGAACGGTGACCACGCAGTCGCCGTCGCCGGTGGTGGTCATCGTGGTGCCGTTGCCGGAGCTCGAACTCGAGGCCGAGCTGCTCATCGTGCCATCGGCGGATCGGGTGGTGACGGACGGGCCCCCGGTGGAGGAACTCTTCACGCCGTCCGGACCGGCCGTGACCGAACTCGACACCGCTCCGGTGTTCTTCGCCGCATCGGACGAGACGATTTTACAGGGTTTTCCGTTCGGCCCGGTGGTGACCGTCGTGCCGCCCGAGACGCCGTTCGGTCCCGCGGTGACGGTGCTGGTCTGGGCATGGCTCGCGGCGACCCCGGCAATGGCGAGGGCGCCGCCGAGAAGCGGCAGGATCATACGCGCCATGGTGCAACTCTCCTCGGAAGCGGGATGGGCGCGGCTCCGGGGAACCGCGCCCGAGGGGTCAGACCTGCGGCTCAGCGCTTGTTATGGCCGGGCGCGTTCTCGGAATTGCCGGGACCGCTCTTGTCGTGGCCAGCGGCGCTGCCGGACTTGCCGGCGCCGCCGGACGTTCCGGCGGACGAGCCACCGGTGCCGACCGTCGAGCCGCTAGTGCCCTTGCCGGCCGACGAACCGCCGGTACCGACCGTCGAGCCCGAGCCGCTACCCGTGCCGGCGGACGAACCACCCGTGCCGACGGTCGAGGAGCTGTTGCCGCCACCGGCCGACGAACCGCCCGTGCCCAGCGTCGAGGACGTGCCCGAGCCGCTTCCGGAGCCAGCCGACGAACCACCCGTACCGACCGTCGAAGAACTGGTGCCACCGCCCGCGGAAGAGCCGCCGGTTCCGACGGTGGACGACGACTGCGCGACCGCCAGGGCAGCGCCACCGAGGACGAACGTGGTCGTGAGGGCGACGATGCGAATCTGCTTCAACATAAGGTTGCTCCAGTTGTTGTAGTCTTTACGGAGCAATAAACGGAGACCTGCCAAATACCGTTCCAACAAAATGCAGCTTACTTGAGCAAAGCGCCTATCTGAACGGCAGATTAACTCGCCGTTCTATTTACCCCGAGCGTGGCCGACCGTTCAGGGACTTGCCCTGCTCGAGAAAGGACTGGTTGGCCGGAACTGCCAAACGGTGTTCGGCCAGAATCTCCGCCATTCCTGAACCGTCAGGAGAGAGGCGCGAGCGGGCAGGAACGACGATTCCCGTTTGACCGTTCCACGCCGACATCGCGGGGGCTTCGCGCGTTCGCGCGCCGTCGACACCGAAAGCGGCCTTGCCGCTTTCAATCCCTCATACACAGAGGACAGAGGCCGAACGCCGGATCCGACCCTTATCCCTTGGTCGAGCCGGCACGGGAGGCGAGTTCGCGCAAGGTGCGGCCGGCGGCGACGCCCTTGACCGGGAGCTTGCGGTCACGCTCGAATTTCTCGATGGCCGCACGTGTGCCGGGGCCGAGGACGCCATCGGCGACGAGCGGTCCGTAACCGAGTTTCACCAGGGCGCGCTGTGCCTGCGCCACGGCCTGATCGGGTTTCGGCGTCACCGACGCCGTGGTTTCCCCGGCCTTGATGATGTCTGCGATGACATCGCGCTTGGTCGACGCCGCCGCCGGCGCGGGCTTGGGCGCGGGTTTGGCCGCCTCGATGGCCGGCGCGGCTTTCGGCTCGGGAGCGGTCTCGGGCTTCGGCACCTCGATCTTGCGCGGCGCGGCCTCCGCCAGTTTCGCCGGCTCGGCTGCCTGGCCGGATACCGGCTTGGCGGCGGTGGTGGTGCCGGCACCCTTGCCGAGGGTGGGGAAGAGCGGCGCGGGGTGGCGGCCACCCTGGTAGCCGAGCGCATTCAGGGCGACGGCCGCCACTGCACCGATGGCAACGACCGAGCCGAGCACCTCTCCCGGCCGGCGCAGGCACAACCGCCCGAACCCGCCGACGGCTTGCACGACGTTCCGGAACCAGCCGGAGGCGGGCCGCCGGGCGGGACCGGAGGCGGGTTTGCGGCGGGGCGCGGAGGCCTGCGCCGCCCTGGTCGGCACGACGATCTCGCGCTGGTCGCGCTTCGGCAGCGGTTCGCGCATGGTCTATCCCCTCGAACGCAGACGACGGCCCGACAGATCGAGCCGGGAACGGAAAACCGGCCCCGGCGAAACGCCGTGCCGGTACGGAATGCGCGCGCCTCGTCCGGGGCATCGAAGCCGGGACGAGGCGCGCGTGGGGCCTTGGGGGTCGCGGAGATTTCTCATCCCGCGCGCTGCATCGGGATGTAGCGTTCGCTCACCGCCTCGGGTGCGGGGTCGAACAGCCCCATCGGTCGGCGCACCGGCACCACCGTCCCGTCGAGGCTCGGCAGCGGCGTCGAACGGCGGATGCCGGTGCGGATCGGGGCCGGCGGTGCGGTGCTGGATCCGCGCCGGCAATCGAGGGGAAGCGTCACGGTCACGCTGGTGCCCTGGCGTTCGGCGCTCTCGATGGAGATGCTGCCGCCATGGAGGCCGACGAGGCCCTGCACCACCGAAAGACCGAGGCCGGTCCCCTCATGCGTCCGGTCGTAGCCGCTGCCCGCCTGGAAGAACGGCGCGCCGATACGCGGCAGGTCGTCCGCGCCGATCCCGATCCCGGTATCGGCCACCACGATGTCGAGATGCGCCGCGCTTCGCCGGACGGAGACCTCGATCCGCCCGCCGGGCGCGGTGAACTTCACCGCGTTGGAGAGGAGGTTGATGAGCACCTGACGGCAGGCGCGGGGGTCCGCCATGATGTCGATCCCCAACCCGTCGGTGCCGCGCACCAGCGTGATCCCGCCCTGGTCGGCCCTCAGCTGCATCAGGTCGCAGCAGGTCCGCACCAGCGCGCCGACATTCACCACCTCGGGGACGTAATCGAAATTGCCGCTCTGGATGCGCGACATGTCGAGGAGCGCGTTCACCACGTCCAGGAGATGGCGACCGGAACTGCCGATGATCTCGGCATATTCGCGGCTGCGCTCGGGCCCGAGCGTCATGGAGCTTTGCCCGGCGAGGACTTCCGAGAAGCCGATGATGGCGTTGAGGGGCGTGCGCAATTCGTGGCTGACGGTGGCGAGGAACCGGCTCTTGAGGTCGTCGGCGCGTTCGGCCTCGGCGCGGGCGCGCTCCAGTTCCTCGGCGTGGCGACGGTGCTCGCTGACGTCGCGGGTCACGGAAACCACACTCGATCCCTCGATCCCCGACAGGGTGCCGACGATGCAATGGGCCCGCATTTCGGCGAAGATCACCCGCGGCTCGCCTTCGGCGCGCTGGGCGGCCGCGTCGAGATGCAGCCGGAACTGGACGGTGGCGGGTTTGCCGCTGGCGGCCACGTCGCTGATCGTCTGCAGCAGGGCCGGACGGTCTCCCACATGGACGCGGTCGAGCAGGCCGTGTCCGCGCAGGCGCCCCGGTTCGATTCCGACGAAACGTGTCGAGGAGGCGCTCGCATCGATGACGCGACCGTTCCGGTCGTGCCAGGTCACGAGGTCGTCGATGGCCGAGAGCAGCATGCGGTCGCGCAATTCGTTGTCGCGCATGCGGGCCAGCCAGCGGTCCTCGTGGCGCAGATGCTCCAGGGCCTGGGCGGCCACGTGACCGATGGCCGTGATGGCGAAGACCGGCATCGCCAGGGAGCGGGACAGGTCGAGGAGGGGCAGCGAGATGCTGCCCGGCGGCAGGAAGGCGACGACCAGGGCGCCGATCATCGCGATGAAGGCGGCGGCCAGCGTCGCGCGGCGCGAGCCGGACACGACGGCTTCCAACGGGATCGCCACCAACCAGATCGCGGCGGCGGAATTCACCCCGCCCGACATCTGGGCGAGGCAGACCACGAGGCCGGTGAGACCCGCCGACGAGATCGCATGGGCGACCCAGAGGATCCCGGTCCGCGACAGGAACACGGCGGCGAAGATCGGAAGGATCAGGCTGGCGATGGCCAGCACTTCGAGACCGCTGGGGACGCCCCGCCAGAGCAGATAAGGCGGGAGGCAGGCCATCATCACGATCCCGGTCGCGAGGCGCGACACCAGGAACCGCTCGTGCCGGAACCGCACGGCATCGTCGTCGATCACCGACTCATGCACGAGTCCGGCGAGCCGGAGATCGATCAGGGAAGCCAGGCCGCTGTAGATACGCAATACGCACACGCACAGCGCGAAGTGCCAAACAGGCCGCTTCGTCGCCCCTTGCTCGACTTTGACTCGGGTTCGACTTGAACTCGACTGATGCCAAACCTCGCAGACCCGACTTAAGCGAGTGTTGCGCAGACCCCTCCGATTGTTCGCGGATGCTTTCCGGTCCGTAACCAAGCCTATTCGGCGGAAGGTCCCTTTCGGGGCACATCGCCCGCTATCCACAGGGCCGGGCACCACATGCCGGTTCGCTGGAGGGTGCTGGCAAAGCCATGTTCACCATGGTTCTGGATTTCAGGGCGTGCGTGATGTGGGCTTTACGTTCTGCGCGGAGGCTCGGTCGCACGGGCCCGCTCACGGCCGACACCGAACCAGTCCGGAAAGCCCATGTCGTTCCTCATCCGCGTCTGCCTCGCCATCGGCGCCCTCTCCTACCTCGCCGCCCACCGCGACGATCCCGACCTCGCCGCGCGCATTGCGGCGCCGTCGCTGGAGAAATCCGTCTCCGTCGCCTGGGGAGCGTTGCCGGCCGATACGCGCGAGAAGGCCCTGAGCCAGGCCACCGACGGCTTGGTCCGGCAGGTGGCGGGATCTCTCGCCGGCTCGTCGCGCGACACCCTGGCCGAGACGGATCGCCGTCCGGCCTGGCGCGGCGTGGACGACCGCTGATCGGGGCGGGAGCGGCTGGACCGGACCGCCTCCCCTTCCCTCAGATCTCGTAGGACGCGGCCTGTCTTCCGCGCAGGACGTAGAGCGAACGGGGATCGATGCGCAGGCGCGCATTGGGGGGGAACAAGGCCTGCCCGGCCGGGACCGCGCCCGTCGGCCGGGTCGTGTCGAACACGACCATCCACGGCCCGCCGATGACCGGGGCCAGGGTGAAATCGATCGCGTCCTCGGCGGCGTTGATGAGGATCAGCAGGCGGTCCGCGCTCGGCAGGTCGTTGCCGATCTGCATGCCGAAGGCCTGCCGGTGTCCGTCGGCCCAGGCCTCGTCGTCCATCTCGGCACCGCAGGGCGAGAGCCAGTGGACGTCGCGCAGCGGCCCCTCCCCGATCACGGCACCGGTCAAGAAGGTCAGGCGGCGCAAGGCCGGTTGCTCGCGGCGCAAAGCCGTGAGGTTGGCGACGAAGGCCGTGAGGCCGGGGTCCGGATCGTTCTCCCAATCGACCCAGTTGATCGCGTTGTCCTGGGCATAGGCGTTATTGTTGCCGTTCTGGCTCCGCGACCGCTCGTCCCCGGCCAGAAGCATCGGGACGCCCTGGGCCAGAAAGGTCGTCGCCAGCAGGTTGCGCTTCTGCCGCGCGCGAAGGCTCAGAATCGCAGGATCGTCGGTGGGACCCTCGACGCCGTAATTGCGCGAGAGGTTGTGACCGTGGCCGTCGCGATTGTCCTCGCCGTTGGCGTGGTTGTGCTTCTCCTCAAAGGCGACGACGTCGGCCAGCGTGTAGCCGTCATGGCTCGCCACGTAGTTGATGCTGGCCAAAGGCGAACGGCCGGAGCCGGAGAAGATCTCCCGCGAGCCGGACAGGGCCTGCGTGAGCTTCGGCAGGATGCCGTGGTCTCCGCGCCAGAAGGCGCGGACACCGTCGCGGAATTGGTCGTTCCACTCGGCCCAGCCGCGCGGATAGGCGCCGAGCTGGTAGCCGCCCATGCCGATATCCCACGGCTCCGCGATCATCTTCGCCCGCGACAGGATCGGATCCTGCGCGATGGCCTGGAAGAACGCCGCCCTGGGGGTGAAATCGTGCGGCGTGCGCCCGAGGCTGGTGGCGAGATCGAAGCGGAACCCCGCCACACCATAGGCGGTCACCCAATGCCGCAGGGAGTCGAGGACGAGCTGCATGACCCGCGGGTGGTCGAGGTCAAGGGTGTTGCCGCAACCGGTGCAGTCGATCTCCTGCCTCCGGTTCTCCGGGTTGAGCTTGTAATAGCTTGCATTGTCGATGCCCCGGAACGACAGGGTCGGTCCGGTATGATCGGCCTCGCAGGTGTGGTTGTAGACGACGTCGAGAATGACCTCGATCCCGGCGGCGGCGAGTTCGCGGATCGCCGCCTTGAGACCACCGGCCCCGGCCGCCCCGAGATAGCGCGGCTCCGGCGCGAAATAGCCGAGCGGCGAGTAGCCCCAGAAATTCACCAGCCCCTTCTCCACCAGGAACCGGTCGTCGGCGAAGGCCTGGATCGGGAGAAGCTCGATCGCCGTCACACCCAGCTTCAACAGGTGCTCGATGATCGCCGGATGGGCCAAGGCGGCGTAGGTGCCGCGCTCCGCCTCGGGAATCGCCGGGTGAAGCTGCGTCAGCGCCTTCACATGGGCTTCGTAGATCACGGTCTGCCCGAGGGGACGACGGATCGGCGTGATCGCGAGTTCGGGCAGGTCGGGGGCCGTCACCACGCCGCGCGGCATGAGGGCCGCACTGTCACGCCGGTCGATCTGGTCCTCGCGCTGGAGGCCGCGACGGTGCCCGTAGAGGGAATCGTGCCAACGGATCCGGCCATGGATCTCGCGCGCATAGGGGTCGAGAACGAGCTTCGCCGGATTGAAGCGGTGGCCGTTGGCCGGGTCCCAGGGGCCGTGCACCCGGTAGCCGTAGAGCTGGCCCGGAAACACGCCGCGCAGATAGCCGTGCCAGACGTCGTCGGTGCGGCAGGGGAGCGGGATGACGCGATGTTCGTGGCGTTCGCCCGGCTCGAACAGGCACAGGTCCACACCGGTGGCGTTCTCGGAAAACAGCGCGAAATTGACACCGCGACCATCGAAATGCGCCCCGAGAGGTCCGGGTACGCCTTCGTCGATGCCGATCATGGAGGCCTTTCGCAGGTGCATAGGCCCAACGAATGCGGGCCGATCGTCGGCGCGGGTCACGCAAGAACGGTACCCCGGAGCCCTGTCCCGCAACCGGCCTGATTGGCCGGTACCGCTCGCCCCGCCGTTAGCAGGACGACGGGGGGCTACTCTGCGGCAGCAGCGGCGCGGGGTGGCTCGCGCTCGACGGTGCGGAAGTTCTCCAGGTCCGTCAAGAAATTCCGCGCCCACCAATCCACATCTTCGCGCGTCATCCGCTCGACCATGGGCTTCCAGCGCTCGATCCGCTCGCCGCGCGGCATGTAGAGCGCCGTGCGGATCGCCTCCGCCACCTCGAACCGGTCATAGGGATTGACGAGAAGGGCCTCGGGCAGCTGCCGGCACGCACCGGCGAATTTCGACAGCACGAGCACGCCCGGATCGTCCGCCGTCTGGGCGACGATGTATTCCTTGGCGACCAGATTCATCCCGTCGCGCATGGGCGTGACCAGGCCGACGCGGGCGGCGCGATAGAGACCCGCCAGGACAGGACGCGGATAGGCCTTCGTCACGTACTGGATCGGAGTCCAGTTCGGCTCGCCCAGCGCGCCGTTGATCTCGCCGACGGTCTCGTTCACCTCGCGGCTGAGTTCCTCGTATTCCGGCACCTCGGTGCGGGATTTAGGCGTGATCTGGAGGTAGACGACGTTGCCGCGCTGGTCGGGATTCGAGGCGAAGAAGCGGTCCACCGCCTCCATCCGCTCGGGCACGCCCTTGGAATAGTCGAGCCGGTCGACGCCGATGAGGAGCTTGCGGGTGCGCAGCCCCGCCATGGTCTCGCGGACAGTCTTGTTGGCGCCGGCATTCTCCGCCGCCTCCTTGAACCCCGCCACATCGATGCCGATGGGGAAACTGCGAATGCGGGTCCGGCGCCCATCGACCATCAGCGAGCCGCCGCCGAGCGGAATGGCCCGCAATTCGTCGATGAGATTGCGCGACAGGTTGTGGACGTCCGGGTCGGTCTGCAGTCCGATCAGGTCGTAATCGGCGATGCCGCGCAGGAGGTCACCGCTGGCGGGCAGCGTGTTGAACACGTCCGCCGCCGGCCAGGGAATGTGGTGGAAATAGCCGATGGGGTTGGCGATCCCAAGGCCGCGCAGTTCCGATGCAAGCGGCAGCAGATGGTAATCGTGGACCCATATGATGTCGTCGGGCTCGATCAGCTTGGCGAGAGCCCGCGCAAAGGTCCGGTTCACACGCTGGTAACCGGCGTAATCTGAACGGGAAAACGCCCCCAGGCCGAGCCGGTAGTGCATGATCGGCCAAAGTGCACGGTTGGCGAACCCGCTGTAATACTCCCGGTGATCCTGAGGCGACAGGTCGACCACGGCGTATTGAACGCGACCGCGATCGATCAGTTCGGGTTCTTCGGACGGATCCTCGACGACTTTGCCGCTCCAGCCGAACCACAGTCCCTCATAGGACGTGAAGGCCTCCTTGACGGCGACCGCCAAGCCTCCCGCGGCAACGGATTTCCCGCTGTCTTCAGGGATGGCCACACGGTTCGATACGATGACAAGGCGTGCCACTCAGCGGGCTCCGGTCCTCAGCGTGCGGCGCACCATGGGCGCACCGGACAGGATGATTCCGACAGTCAACGCGCGTAACCCGGCGGTGATCCGTCGGATACGGCTACGTATGTTGATAATCCGCCGACCAACCTAGCCGACCGCGCCGCCCGCGGCCAGAGTTCAGCACCATGAATGTCGGTTCGGCGGTGGATCGCTGGTCGGTTCGGCGGCTGTCGAGCGCCAGGATGGGCCCGGTCCGGCACCCAACGTAAGCTTAGGTGAATCCCGCTGGGCCGGCGGTTCCGACCGTTGGCAGCGCCACCGTCCGAGCATTGCATACGCAGCGCATTCCCTTCGGAACCGCGTCTGTTTCCGTGATGTTGAAGAGCCACAGGTGACACAGACCACAAGTGATCGAGGAGTATGCGCGTGAACGCAAATCAACCCACTGGCCCGGCATCCGCGGCGAACGCCCCCGGGATCGGCTCCGGCGAGGCTGCTACTCCGACCGGCGATTGGCGGACGCTGAAGGGCGATGTCGAGGGCATCGCCGACGTGGCCGTCGAGCGTGGACGGGGATTCGTCGCCGCCGCACGCGCCCATGCCACCGACTATGCCGATCGCCGCAAAGGCGACGCGGCCCAGTCCGTCAACGACCTGGCGCAGGGCCTGCGGGATTCGAGCAAGTCCTTCGAGGAGCAGCCCAACATCAAGGCGTTCTTCGACAGCGCCGCCGAGGGCCTCGAACAGCTCGGTTCCTCCATCGAGAACCGCAGCTTCGCCGAGTTCTACGACGAGGCGGAAGCCTTCGCCCGCCGCGCGCCGGTGGCCGTCGCCGTCGCCACCTTCGTGACCGGCTTCGTCGTCTCGCGCTTCATCAAGTCGTCGAGCATCGCGCATGACCGCGATGCCCGCGATTCCTTCCGAAGCTAGGCGGACGCCATGTCGAACGCCCCTCAATCCAGCATTCAAAGCCTCGTCGGCGATGCCCTGCGCGAGACCAGCGAACTCGCGCGCAAGGAGATGGCGCTCTTTCGCAACGAGATGACGAGCAACGTCCGCACGCTGTTCATCGGCCTCGCGCTGATGGTCGGCGCCGGCGTCTTCGGGGTCGTCGCCCTGTTCGTCCTCGTGGACGCCCTGGTGAAATGGCTCGCGACGGTGGTGCATTCGGAAGCCTTGTCCGCTCTCATCGTCGGCGGCGTGCTTCTGGTCATCGCCATCGTCTTCGCCCTGATCGGGCGGAGCACCATGTCACTCTCCACCCTGGCGCCGACCCGCACGACACGGCAGATGCGCCAGGACGCGCGTGCGTTGTCGGAAAGGGTTTCGGGATGAGTGAATCGTTGAACGATCTCGAGAAGGACATCGAGGCGAGCCGTGCCCGCCTCGATCAGACCATCGATCGCATTCAGGACAGGCTCTCTGTCCCGAGCATCGTCGACGACATGCTGGGCAATGTCCGCCGGACCCCGCTGAGCGGTGCCTATGACGGCGCTCTCGATGCGATACGGCGCAACCCGGTCCCCGTCCTGCTCATCGCGGCCGGCATCGGCTGGCTTCTGCATCGCACCGGCAAGGATCGGCAGACGCTGACGAAGCGTCCGCTCATCGATCCCAACGGTGCGCTGCCGGTGACGCCGGGCGTGGCCGCGAAGGCCTACGACCCCGACCAGCCGACCCGCCAGCCCGTGAGGGAACTGGCCGAAGCAAACCAGATCTGAGCCATCACGGGCCGATCGACACCCGACTGATCCGGCAGCGGCATCGCCGCCCCATCCCCATTCGACAGGAGTCGCATCCATGAGTTCCAGCAGCATTCCGGGCGGGCCGAAGAGTTCCCTCCCCGACGATATCGCCGTCTCCGCCGGCCTCCCCCATGGCGACGAGACCGCCCGTTCGCTCCACGACATCTCCGACCGCGCGCGCAGCGAAACACGGACCACGGCCGGCGACCTTCGCCACCAGGCCGGCCACCTCGCCGACGATACCCAGTCGAAAGCCGAGGGCTATGCCGACCGCGCCAAGGCCGCGGCCCTCGACGCCCGCGACACCGTCAAGGACAAGGCGGAATCGTTGCTCGACCGCGCGTCCGGGACCTATGACGACGCGCGTGAATGGGCGTCGGACGCCCACCGCTCCGGCCGTCGCAGCATCGGCGAGTTCGCCGAGCGTGGAAGCCAGCGCCTCGACCGCGGCAAGACCAATGTCGAGCAGTTCGTCACCGAGAACCCGCTTCTCGTCGGCGTCGTCGGCCTCGCGGCGGGAATGCTCCTCGGCGCCCTGCTTCCCAGGACGCGCCGTGAGGACGAGACGGTGGGACATTGGTCCGACGAGGTGAAGGACCAGGGCATCCGCTACGCCCGCGACTTCGCCGACCGTGGCCGCGAGTTCGTGGAGAGCGCGCTCGACCCAGAGAATCTCAACACCACGACCCAGGGCGGTTCCGAGCCGCTCCGCAAGCCGGATGTGCCGCCGGTGCGGCAGCACTGAGGGCAGGTTTCCGAGCCAAATTTCGCGACGGAAGAGGGGCGGCGCTCGACAGCGCCGCCCCTTTTGTGTTCGGACTGGAGCGAGTGTCGGAATCGGGGTTGCCCCCGGGGCCGACGGAGATTGCGTCGAGCGAGGCCCCGCGACCCGTGTCAGCCCCTCAGCCCCGCCTGCTTTGGTGCGGCGACACTGCGGTCACCATCGAGTTCGGTGAGACGATCGACCCTGAGGCCAACGCGATGGTCCTGGCCCTCGATCGTGCCGTGCGGGATGGCGACATTCCCGGGCTCGTCGAAGCCGTCCCCACCTACCGCTCGCTGACGGTCCATCTCGATCCCTGCGCGACCGAGCCGAACCGGATCGAAGCCTCGCTCCTCGCCTTGATCGGCGCGGTCTCGACCGAGACGACGCCACGCCGGTTATGGCGCATCCCGGTGGTGTATGGCGGGTCCTTCGGCATCGATCTCGCCGATGTCGCCGCCCATCATGGGTTGAGCGCCGACGAGGTCGTGTCCCGGCATGCAGCAGCCGATTACCGGGTGGCCATGAACGGCTTCCTGCCGGGCTACGCCTATCTCTCCGGTCTCGACCCCAGCCTCGCTCTCTCGCGCCGGGAAAGCCCGAGGCCGGTAACGCCGGCCGGTACGATCTCCATCGGCGGCGTGCAGGCTCTGGTGGCGAGCATCGCCGCCCCGAGCGGATGGCACCTCCTCGGGCGGACCCCCGTGCGCGCCTTCCTGCCGGGCCGCGACCCGGTCTTCCTGTTCGAGCCCGGCGACACCATCCGCTTCCTGCCCATCGAGCCGGAAAGATGGGACGAACTCGACCGGGCAGCGGGGGCCGGTGAGTGCATCGTCGAATGCGAGACAACGCCGTGACCGGGCGTCTCGTCATCCGCAGATGCCATGGCGCGCTCAGCCTCCAGGATGGCGGACGGCAGGGCTACCAGCGCTACGGCCTTTCCGGCTCCGGTGCGATGGACCGCCTCGCCATGGCGACCGCCAACGCGCTGGTGGGCAATGCCCCTGACACACCGGTCCTCGAATTCGGCCTCGGCGGCGGCAGCTTCGTGATGGAGGCCGGACAGGGATGGTTCGCCTGCGCTGGCGCGCCCGGCACGCTCCGTATCGACGGCGCCCCCCTTGCCAGTCACCGCACCGCGACCCTGGCGCGAGGCGCCGAACTCATCGTGGACCCGCCGCGTGAGGGAGCGTTCGTCTACCTCGCCGTGGCCGGCGGGTTCGAAGCGGGTGCCGTGCTCGGTAGCGTCTCGCTGCATCTCCGCGCCGGTATCGGGGGCGTCGAGGGACGTCTGTTCCGATCCGGCGACCATCTGACCTTCGCCGCGATGGAGAGTACTGCACTGGGTGACCGGACCATCGATGCCGTTCCCCTCGACCGAGATGCACCGATCCGCGTCCTGCTCGGCCCCCAGGCCGAACGCTTCACCCAAGGCGGGATCGACACGCTGTTGGGCTCGACCTTCACCGTGTCGCATCGCGCCGACCGGATGGGATACCAGCTCGACGGCCCGGCCATCGCCCATGGCGCGGGCGGCTACAACATCGTCTCCGACGCCACCGTCATGGGCTCGATTCAGGTGCCAGGCAACGGCCTGCCCATCGTGCTGATGGCGGATCGGCAGACCACGGGCGGCTACCCGAAGATCGCGACGGTGATCTCGGCCGATCTGCGCCGCCTCGCCCAAAGCCGGCCGGGCGATCCGATCCGGTTCGAGGCCGTCACCCTGGCAACAGCGCGGGAGGCCGCCCTCCGGCGGCAGCGCGATATCGCCGACCTGCCCGGCCGCCTTCGGCCGCTGGGGGGCTTCGACGCGGAGCGGCTCCTGGGGGCAAACCTCGCCGGTCACGCCGTCGATGCCCTGCGGGAAGGCCCATAAGACGTGACGGCATCCGGTCTTACCGAAATTGATTCGTTCGGCAGTGCGCGACACCCCGATGCCGAAGGGCGTCTGTGTGCGGGAGGAGGGCCAGGATGCGGATCGCCGCGTTGATCTTCGGCCTGGCGCTGCTCGTGGCGACGGCCTTCTGGTTCTTCTACCTCGTCCCCCTGGGATGCGCGATGAACACCACCGGCTGCAACGAGCGGTTCACGGTGTGGAGCGGCCTGGGCCTGGTCCATTTCTGGACGCCCTTCCTCATCGCCATCTCGGCGATGGCCTATGGTCTGGGACGGCCGTGATCTTACGTGCCTGGCCAACGATTGCCGCGCCGGCAGCGAGGGGAAGCCGTCGCCCCCTCGTTTCATTCAGGCTTCACGGGGCCTGCCATTCGACACCGGCATGCTCGCGGATATCGCCGGGCGCGGACCCGGTATCGGCATCGCTGACCCAGTCGCTCGGCTCGACCACATCGACGATCTCGTCGTCTGGATAGGCCGCGGCGAGAAAGACCTTGGCCTCGCCCTCGGCGGCAGCCCGGACCGTGACCAGCGGGCGAAAGCCCTTGGCGGCGCGGATGTTGGCGATGAAGAGCTTCGTCATGTGCATTCTCCTGGGCACGCCTGAGCGCGACACTCGGCTAACGCGGGAAACCTCGATCCGCGCGGGCCCTCGATGAAAATGATGGGCCGCCACCTCTCGAAGCGTGGAGGCCCTTTACCCAACGCGGCGATGCCTGCCGAATTCCCCCCATCCGTCTCGACGCCGCGCGAGCGAGCCGCTATCGGGGCAGCATGAAGCTCGCCGATTGCGACATCCTCATCCTCCCCGGCTATGCAGGCTCGGAAGACGGCCATTGGCAGGCCGGCTGGGCCGCCCGCATGGCCAATGCCCGCATCGTCGAGCAGGAGGACTGGCACCATCCCGAAGCCGGCTCCTGGCGCGCGCGTATCGTCGAGGCGGTGGAGGCGGCGACGCGTCCGGTGATCCTCATCGCCCACAGCCTCGGCGTGGTCGCCTCCGTGCAGGCCGCGCCCGCCTTCCCCGAGGGCAAGGTGCGGGGTGCCCTCTTGGTGGCGTTCCCGGATGTGGAGCAGACGCCGAACCTGCCATCGAGCGTCACGGATTTCGCGCCGGTGCCGCGCGATCCCCTGCCCTTCCCGTCCTTGCTGGTGGCGAGCCGCAACGACCCCTATTGCGCCTATGACCGAGCCGAGGACTTCGCCTATTCCTGGGGCTCCGCCCTGGTCGATGCGGGTGAATCCGGTCACATCAACGTGGCGAGCGGGCATGGTCCCTGGCCCGAAGGGCTGATGCGCCTGGCGGGCTTCCTCAAGGGGCTCTGATTCACGCCTTCTCGGCACCGCCCATCGGCTTCAGCAACTCCCCGGCCACATCCGACAGGCGCGGCGGCTCCTCCCTGACGAAGGGGAGCGGGCGGCAGACGGCCAGGGCCGCGAGGCCGAACCGGGCGGTCATCAGGCCGTTGAGCACGCCCTCGCCGAGCTTCGCCGAGACCCGCGCGGCGATGCCGAGGCCGAGAACCTGCTGGATCATGCTCTCGCCCACCGCCATCCCGCCCGTGACGGTGAGATGCGCGAAGGCGGCGCGGGCAAGACGCAGGAAGCCGAGGAAACCCGGGCGCCCGCCATAGATCGTCGCGATCTGACGCAGGAGGCGCACCGCGGCAAAGACCACGAAGGCCACGTCGACGATGGCGCGCGGGCTCAGAGCCGTCACCGCCGAGACCTGCTTGGCGGCCGAGGCGATGGCGTTGCGGGCCTGCCGGTCGAGGGGTTCGAGCAGCTCGTGCTCGGCGAGCCCGATCCGGTCGTCAACATCGAGAATCGTATCGCCCAGAGCTTTCAGGCGCTGGCGGCCGGCCACCAGCCCGGTCCTCGTGGCGTAGAGGTCGCAAAGTTCGGCGACCACCGCCTGCGCGCCGGTGTGATCCCGCGTGGCGATGGCCTCGATGGCCTTCGCCCGCAGCTTCTCGATCCGGCGCTCGCGCCAGATGCCCGCGAGCTCGCGCATCACCAGGGCGAGGAAGGCGATGGCCGCGAGGACGAGCAGGGCCAGAGCGACGCCGCCGAGCCAGGGCGCGGCGGAGAACAGGTCCGCGATCATCCGCTCCAGCGACAGGCCGATGCCGAGGGAGACGAGGCCGCCCAAAGCCAGCATCAGCACCGACAACCAGGGCGCTCGGGATTTCGGAGCCACCGGCACGGCGGTGCCGTCCGCGGCCTCGACGATCTCGAACGGCTCTTCGACGATCCTGACCGCGTTCGGCGGCTCCGGCGGCGGAACGATGCCCTCCAGTCCCTCGGCCGGCTCGGCGGCGGGGATGCGGAAGGCGCGGGGACGGTTCGGAGAGGTCATGGGCGGACCTTTGATAATGGCATGGTCGCGAAGTGGGATAGATCGGTCGAGCGCTCCTCTCCCCGCCTGCGGGGAGAGGGACGTGTCCCCCCCTCGTCGGGGGGCACGTCGAGGCGGCAGCCGAGGGTGAGGGGGCGATTGCGACAATGCCACATCCGGTCCGGCCCCCTCACCCTCGCTCCGCTCGTCGCGGGGACGACGAGGTCCCCGCGACCCTCTCCCCGCGCGCGGGGAGAGGGGGACTCGCTCGGCCCGGCGCTCACGTGAGCTTGTCGCCGATGAGGAACTGCATCGCCCGGTCGAGGCGGATCTGCGGCAGGTGGCCGGGCCGGCCATGGGCGTCGGGCCGGATCAGCGGGGGGCGGAAGCGGGGAAAGCGGAGCGATCCGGGCGGGACCGCGCCGTCGAGAACGGATTCGGGTCGCGAGGGCAGTTCGCCGGGGAACACCGCCGCCTCGCTCCGCCCGTCGAAAATCTCGTCGCCCACATGCTCGCCCGCCTCGGGCGTTCCCGAGACCGCGCGCAGGGTCATGCCGTCATCGTGGACCGTGGTCTCCCGCGTGGCCCGCACGGAGGCGAGGGCGACGGTGCCGACGCGAGCGCCGGCCGCCTCGGTCCGGCGCATGGCGCGGGAGACGAGGAGCCGCAGCAAAGCCTCCAGCCGATCATGGCTGGTCTGGTGCAGGTGATCCGCCTTGGTGGCCGCGAACATGATGCGATCCGCCCTCGGCGCGAACAGGCGCGACAGGATGGTATTGCGGCCGATGCGGAAGCTGAGGAGCACGGTGTCGAGCGCCTCTTCCAATTCGGCGAGGGCGGCCGGCCCGGCATCGACGGCGGCGAGCACGTCCACGAGGACGATCTGGCGATCCACCCGCTGAAAATGGTTGCGGAAGAACGGCTCCACGACCTTGGCCTTGTAGGCCTCGAACCGCCGTTCCATGAGCCCCGCGAGGCTGTTCGGGACGATGGTCTCCGGCAGGCCGTCGAGGGGCGCGAAGGTCAGAGCCGGCGATCCGGCGAGGTCGCCCGGCATGAGGAAGCGGCCCGGCGGCGTGGTCGCCACCGATTCCGGCCCGGCGCGCAAAGCGGTGAGATAGGCGGTGAAGGCGATGCTCGCCCGCTCGGCCACGACCTCGTCGAGGGGGCCGGACGGGTCGAGGTCCTTGAGCACCGCCAGCCAGGGCGCCGCGATGGCGGCGCGCCCGGTGCGCCGGGTGCCCGCGATGGTGGCGGCGGCCCATTCCGCGTAGCTCTGGTCGATCAGAGCGAGGTCGAGGAGCCATTCGCCGGGATAATCCACCACGTCGAGCATCAGCGTGCCCGGCCCGGAGCGCCAGCCGCCCTTGCGCTCGTATTCGATGGCGAGGCGGAACTGGCTGATCCGGTCGGTGGAGCGCGGCCACAGGCGCTGCTCCGTCAGGGCCGCGAAATGATCCTCGTAGGGGAAGCGCGGGATGTCGTCGTCGGGTTGCGGCACGAGGCGGGCCCGGCGCAGCCGTCCCTCATGCGCCGGGGCGAAGGCCGGCAGGGCATGGGTTTCCACCAGATGATGGATCAGCGCGGTGGTGAACACCGTCTTGCCCGACCGCGCGAGACCGGTGACGCCGAGCCTCAGGGTCGGCTGGATCAGGAGATCGCTCGATGCCTCGGCGAAGGCCTGGATCGCGGAGCCCGCGCGCGAGGCGAAGCTGATCATGAAGCGAGGGTCTCGTTTGGCCGGAGGGGGAGGATGGGTGGCGAATGCAGTGGTGAGGTGGCGCGCGCGTCAAGCGAACGCAAGAACCGGACGCGTCATCGGTCCACCGCGCCGGGATCGACTTGGCCAGGATCGACCTGGGCGGCGGCGAGCCGTGCGATGGCGGCTTCCACCAGATCCGGCCCCGCCCGCAGCACGCCGAGTTCCACCGCCGACATGGCGAGCATCACCGGGGCGAGACGGGGCGATGGTCGCCCATCGGCATCGAACAACGCCAGATCGTCCTCGATCTTGAGGCCCACGCTGGCGGCGATACGCGTGGCGTAATTGCGGATGCGGACCTCGTCGTTCCCGCAGAGGGGTGCCGGTGCCGCCAGATCCTGCAGCCGCAGACCCGGTAGTCCAGCCGCGAGGGCGGGCAAAGCTGCGGATTCCGCCGCGAACCGGTCTGCCAGCCGGGAGGACGGCGATGTCGCCCCGGTTTCGGACGAACTCGCGATGATCGGGGTGATCGCCGGACGGCCGATCGTCTCGGCGGCCCCCGCGATACGGACGGGCCTCGGCTTTTGCGCGCCCGCCATCCTCGCCAGCGGCGACCAGGGCTGGACCCGCAGCGGCCCGCCCCGCGCGACCATGCGAGGCTTGCGCATTCCTCCCCGTGCATGGCGGGCGAGGTAGCGGGCGCGCAGGGTCTTGCCGAGACCGAGCGGCGCGAGACCGGTGGAGACCTTTCCGCCCGAAACCCCGGCGCTCGAAACAGCGCATTCCGCCGGCGCCCATCGGCGGACGATGGACAGGGCGTTGCGGCGGCCGAACTCGCGATAATAGCGCCGGAGCAGGAGGGCCGCCGCGTCGGCGCCGTCGCCGGCGGTGGCGAACCCGGTATGCCCCTCCGCATCGCTGCCGATCTCGCCCCGCCAGCGGGCGCTCTTGATGCACCAGTAATTGTTGAGCTTGACGCAGCGCGCCACGAAAGCGGGCGGGACCGGCGCGTAGCGGGCGACCAGGGCCAGCGAAGCGGGACGCAGGGCCGTCCCCGCTTCCGCCCGCCAGTTCGACACCGCCCTCTCGCTGGCGAGAAAACTCGGGGCGTCGGAGGGAGGGGCTACCATCGCCACGGCCGATTCCGTGCGCGCGACGCCGGACTTCACGGCGTCGAGGCCGATGCCCATGCGCGGCATCAGGGTTGTCAGGACGAGAAGCGTGGTGACGAACACGGGATCAGCGGTGGCGGGCCATGGCACTGAGCAACGGCCCAGCCGGTGATCCGTTCAATATCGCCACATAGGCTCAGGCGGCGTCATCGCGGTCGAGGCCCTTGGGCGTGACGAACCGTTCGAGCCGGCCCGTGCCGGGACGGAACCCGGTCCAGGCATCGCCCTCGATATCGATGACGGCGAGCGCCGCGGTCGGGAATTCCACCGAGAGCCGCGCCCTCGCCTCGCGGGGACCATCGCCCACGAGATCGAGGGAGAGATCCTGCAGGCCGGGATTGTGCCCGATCATGAGCAGGGTCCGGATCTCGGCCGGCGTCGACCGGATAACCTTGAGCAGCGCGCTTTCCGGCGCTTCGTAGATCGCGTCGACGATCTCGACCTCGGGATTGCCGAGGGCGGCGGACATGCCCTCCCAAGTCTGTCGCGTCCGCAAGGACGGAGAGACGACCACCTTCTGGGGGATCAGATCCTGCGCCGCCAGATAGGCCCCCATCTGCGGCGCGGCCTTGAATCCGCGCGGGTTCAGCGGACGGTCGATATCGCGCACGCCCGGCGAACGGTCGGACTTGGCGTGGCGCAGGAGCATCAGGCGGCGCATGGACGGAGAACCTTCCTAGTCTAAAGGCCTTACTGGAAGCCGACGACGGGGTGCGGCGTGTAGAGCGATTCGAGGGCGGAGATCTCGTCGGCATCGAGCGCGAGGTCGAGCGCCGCCACGGCATCGGTCAGGTGGCTGGGTTTCGACGCCCCGATGATCGGCGCGGTGACGATCGGTTTCTGGATCACCCAGGCCAAAGCCACCTGCGCCCGCGACACGCCCCGCGCTTGCGCGATCTCCGCCACCTTGCCGAAGATGGCCCGGTCCGCCTCCTCTGCGGAGGCATAGAGCCGCTTGCCGACCTCGTCGGAATCCTGGCGTGCGCTGCCCTCGTCCCAGTCGCGGGTCAGGCGCCCGCGCGCCAGCGGGCTCCAGGGCAGCACACCGATGCCCTGGTCCGCGCAGAGCGGCAGCATCTCGCGCTCCTCCTCGCGGTGGAGGAGGTTGTAATGGTCCTGCATCGTCGAGAACCGGGTCCAGCCATGGAGATCGGCGGTGAACAGGGCCTTGGCGAATTGCCAAGCGTACATCGAGGACGCGCCGATATAGCGGGCCTTGCCGGCCTTCACCACGTCGTGGAGCGCCTCCATCGTCACCTCGATGGGGGTGCCGTAATCCCAGCGGTGGATCTGGAGGAGATCGACATGGTCGGTGCCGAGGCGCTTCAGGCTGGCATCGATGGAGGCGAAGATCGCCTTGCGGGAGAGACCGCCGGCATTGGGCTGGTCCTTCAGCGGATAATAGCACTTCGTCGCGAGCACGACGCTGTCACGGTCGGCGAAGTCCTTGAGGGCACGCCCGACGATCTCCTCGCTGGTCCCGTCGGAATAGTAATTCGCCGTGTCGAAGAAGTTGATGCCGAGTTCGATCGCCTGCCGGATGAGCGGGCGGCTCTCCTCCTCACGCAGGGTCCAGGGATGGGGACCGCGCTCGGGAATGCCGTAGGTCATGCAGCCGAGGCAGAGCGGCGACACGTCGAGGCCGGTCCGGCCGAGTTTCTTCAGTTTCATGGACAATCCTCCGATGACATCTCGGCCCTATCCGGGCCTGCCTTCGCTCATCCCAAGGCCCGGCCTCGATGGCGACGCCCTAATTCATGTCCCCGCGTCATCCTGGGGCCGCGTTGCGGAGCCCAGGATCCAGAAACGCAGGTCTGGCCCATTCCTGGCATCGTCACGGCTCTGGATCCCGGGCTCGCCTCCGGCGCTCCGGATGACGGCGCGGCTCGATACCCGCCCGTTTCAGCCCCCTCTTCCCTCGCGACGCATCATGAAGGCCAGCTTCTCGAAGAGGCCGACATCCTGCTCGTTCTTCAGGAGCGCGCCGTGGAGCGGCGGGATCAGCTTGCGGCCATCGCGCTCGCGCAGGGTCTCTGGCGAGACATCCTCCGACACGAGGAGCTTGAGCCAATCCAGCAATTCCGAGGTGGAGGGCTTCTTCTTCAGACCCGGCACCTCCCGCGTCTCGAGGAAGACCCGCAGGGCCTCCTCCACGAGGCGATGCTTGATGCCGGGGAAGTGCACCTCGACGATGGCCTTCAGCGTCTCGGCATCGGGAAACTTGATGTAGTGGAAGAAGCAGCGGCGCAGAAACGCGTCCGGCAGTTCCTTCTCGTTGTTCGAGGTGATGATGACGATGGGGCGGCGCTCGGCGCGGATCGTCTCGCCGGTCTCGTAGACATGGAACTCCATCCGGTCGAGTTCGGTCAGAAGGTCGTTCGGGAACTCGATATCGGCCTTGTCGATCTCGTCGATGAGGAGAACCGGACGCTCGGGATGCGTGAACGCCTCCCACAGCTTGCCGCGCCGGATGTAGTTGCCGATCTCCGACACGCGCGGATCGCCGAGCTGGCTGTCGCGCAGGCGCGAGACCGCGTCGTATTCGTAGAGGCCCTGCTGCGCCTTGGTGGTGGATTTGACGTTCCAGGTGAGGAGCGGCGCACCGAGCCCCTTGGCGATCTCCTCCGCCAGCACTGTCTTGCCGGTGCCGGGCTCGCCCTTCACCAGAAGCGGCCGCTCCAGCACGATGGCCGCGTTGACCGCGGTGGTGAGGTCCGAGGTGGCGACGTAATCGGCGGTACCGGTAAAGCGCATGAGGCGTCGGCTTTCTGTTGCGGCTTCATCCATTGGGAAGCTTCAGCGTCTGCGGCGCAGCCGATGCGCGCTTCCCCGAAGCGGGATGGCGACGGGTGCCCTCCCACTACCGAAATTCGGCTGAAGCGTAGAGCCCTCAGAGCGACTTCCCGTCGCTCCAGACGCAGTTCGAGGCCAGGATCGCGAGGTTCACGTCGGATTTCTGCGGCTGCGGCAGAACCTTGCCGTCCATGGCGAGATCGATCTTCATCTCGACCTGGCCCTTGGCCTCGTTGGTCCGGCGGGAGAAGTAGCAATATTGCTGGAAGGGCACTTCCTCGTTGGCGCGGAAGTTCCAGCCGGTGACGATCTGGCCGTCCATGTACGGCACCTGTTTGAACACTGTGAAAGTGGTGTTCACCGTAGCCTTTGAAGCGGGGGCGGCGTCCTTGCCGAGCTGGGCCTGGGTCGGCGACGGGGAAGAGCGGACGGGGCCGCCTTCCAGTTTCAGGACGTTGTCGGTGAGCGTCACCTCACCCTTGGTCTTCAGCGTCACGTCGGACAGCGCGGCCTGCATGGCGGCGGCGATCTTCTCCGCCGCCGAGTCGAACTGGTTCATGTAGGCGTAGCCATAGGACGCCGCGCCGATGCCGATGCCGGCGAGCGCCGCGAAAGCACCCGCCCCGATGGCCCGGAACAGGAAGGCACGCGCGGCGGTGATCCTCGTCTCGGCCCGGAGCCGGCCGTTGACGCTCTGGGCCAGGACGACGTTTTCCGGCGTCCCCGATGCGTGAATGCTCATGCGCCGGCTCCCGCATTAGCCGCCGGCGGGATGTGGATATTAGGTGGGGTGCGGCGGTCCAGCGGGATCACTTCACCAGTTGGCGTCACGTCGCGCACGGGCTTGGGCGGCGCCAGGCCCATCTCCTGGCGAATGGAATCGGTGATCGAGTCGAGCATGTAGGGCGTCGCCTCGAGGTTCACGGCGGCGCCGAGATCGTCCTCGTCCATGAAGGTCTTGCGCACCGAGACCGCGCAGAGCGCCAGGATCGTCGAGGCGAAGGCGGCGCAGAGGGCCGGCACGAACACGAAGATGCGCAGGAACGCGTGGACCTGCGCATCCGTCACGTCGATCGGATCGACGCCGTAGACCATGGCGGTGAAGGAGTGGAGCTGCGAGCGGTTCACCGAATTGCGATAGGCCTGCTCGGCATCGGCGACCTTGCGCTCGGCCACGCCACGGTCGAGTTCGGCCCGCGCCTTGCGGGCTTCCTCGAGGGACTTCGTCACCACCGCCCGGTCGGCACCGGCCTTGCCGACACTGGCATTGAGGGTCGCGGTGCGCGGATCGGTGACGCATTTCAGGTTGGAATAGCGCTGGCCCTTGCTGTTGGTGCCCGAGACGCGCTCACAGCGCTGGGCGGGCAAGGCCGAAAGCTGGCTCGCATTCTCGGCGGCGCGCTTCTCAATCTGGTCGAGTTCCGTCGTGTACTGGGCCACACGGGCATCGGCGGCGGCGATGCGGTTGTCGATGGTCGAGCGGTCGGCCTGCGCGTCCTTGAGGGCGGTCTTGGCCTTGGCGGCATCCATGAGGCGCGGGTGGAACATCATCTCGCCGAGCTGCGACACCGACTTGGTGGTGACGCCTGCGGCGAAGATGATGCCGACGATGGCCAGCGCCCGGATGAAGTAGGAGCGCTGCGTGCGGGCCAGGATGCCCAGCGGCACGCGGCAGAGCTCCACCGCCGCGTAGACCAGCGGCGCGAGGAGCATGAAGTAGAAGGCCTTGTCGTCCCCGTCGCTGTAGACCCCGGCGAACAGCCAGGCGCCCCAGAGGGACGCGCCGATGACCATGAACTCGACGAGATACGCGATCCCGACATAGCCCCACTTGATCCGGTAGCCCTTCTCGAGATGGCGCTCGTGCGTCCAGCGCTCGGACTCACGGATCCAGTCACGTCGTTCGCGCTGAACATCCCGGTTGGGCGGCGACTTTCGCATGAGGCACTCGTGTCTTCAAAAAACGCGACGAACGACGCAACAAACCGTGAGGTAAGCTGGGGCTTAACCGATCGTTAAGTTCCGCCCTATGCGGCCATTGTGCCGTTTTTGCGCCATTCCGTATCGCAGCGCAAAACCCCTTCTGCGCCAGCGCGTCCCGCATGCATGGCTGAGTGCGGCGAGGGATGAAATCCGCATGGGCCGGCAAAATGCAGGTTGCCCAGGCGGTACATGGGCTTGCATGCTCTCCTCGCTGCCGGCGACCCGATGGATTCCCGCGGCCGGAGTTCCCTGTGCAGAACTTCGGCTGCCCCGTCTCGGCCAGCGTCGCGCGCACCACTCTCGGGAGATTGCCCAGATCGATGACGGACGTTCACGCCGGATCCTACAAGGAAGCGATCATCTTTCTCGTCACCGCAGGCGTGGTGGTGCCGCTGTTCCACCGGCTGCGCATCAGTCCGGTGCTGGGCTTCATCGGAGCGGGCGCGATCCTCGGGCCGTTCGGCCTGGGGCGACTGGCCGACACGGTGCCATGGGTGTCGATCTTCACCATCGGCAACCGGTCCGAGATCGCGCATCTGGCCGAATTCGGCGTGATCTTCCTGATGTTCATGATCGGCGTCGAGCTGTCATGGGAGCGGCTCCGCACCCTGCGCCGCCTCGTCTTCGGGCTGGGGTCGGCCCAGGTGCTGGCCTCCTCCCTCGTCATCGGCATCATCCTGTTCGCCCTCGAAGTGCCGTTGGCCGCCTCCGTCATCGTCGGCCTGGCGCTCGCCCTGTCCTCCACCGCCGTGGTCCTGCCGGTCCTGGCCGAACAGAAGCGCCTGAACACGCCCGCGGGCCGCGCCAGCTTCGCCGTGCTGCTGTTCCAGGATCTCGCCGTGGCGCCGATGCTGTTCGCCATCGCCGTGCTCGGCCGCAGCGACGGGGCAGATGTCGGCGGCGCGCTCGCCCTCGCGCTCGGACAGGCGGCCATCGCCCTCGTCCTCATCGTGGTCGCCGGCCGCCTCGCGCTACGGCCCCTGTTCCAGCTCGTGGCCCGGACCCGCTCGCCTGAGCTGTTCATGGCCGCCTGTCTCCTCGTCATCGTGGCGACCGCCCTGACCGCTGCGGCGAGCGGCCTCTCGATGACGCTCGGCGCCTTCGTCGCGGGCCTGCTCCTGGCGGAGACGGAGTATCGCCGGGCGATCGAGGCGACGATCGACCCGTTCAAGGGGCTGCTGCTCGGGGTTTTCTTCGTGTCGGTGGGCATGAACCTCGACCCGGCCCAGCTGATGGCGGCGCCGAAAACCATCCTCGGCCTGTCCATCGGGCTGATCCTCATCAAGGGCGCGGTGATCCTCGTGGCGGCCCGGTTCCTCCGCATCCAGCGCGGTGTCGCGCTCGAAGCGGCGCTTCTCCTCGGCCCCGGCGGCGAATTCGCCTTCGTCCTCATCGGCGGCGCCATCGCGGGCGGGCTCGTACCGGATGGCCTCGGCCAGGCGGCGCTGATCGTCACGACGGTGACGATGATCGCGATTCCAGGGCTGGCGAGCCTCGCGCGCCGTCTCGGCAAGCGGATGTCCCGCTCCAATCTCGGCCGCGCCCGCGCCGAGCCGGTGCCGGACAAGCAGCAGAACCGCGTCATCATCGCCGGCTACGGCCGCGTCGGACGGCAGGTCGGCGAGATGCTGGCCCGCCACAAGATCCCGTATCTCGCCCTCGATGCGGACGCGGCGCGCGTCTCCGAGCACCGCCGCCTCGGCAACCCGGTCTATTTCGGCGATTCCTCCAACCCGGAACTGCTGCGGCGCTGCGATATCGCCAATGCCCGCGCCCTGGTCGTCACCCTCGACAACCCGAGGGCGGTGGAGGCCGTGGTGGAGGCGGCGCGCGCGGAGCGCCGCGACATCACCATCGTCGCCCGCGCCCGCGACGCCCGCCACGCCACGGCGCTCTACGAACTGGGCGTCGACGACGCCGTGCCCGAGACCATCGAAGCGTCCCTGCAGCTTTCGGAAGCCGTACTGGTGGATGTGGGCGTCCCCATGGGCCTCGTCATCGCCTCGATCCACGAGCGGCGCGACGAGTACCGCGCCATGCTCAAGCGCAAGGAGACCGAGGTCAGGCCGGCGTTCCGCGCACGGCGCACCGTAGGCAAGAACCTCGAGGCAGGAAAGGTGATGGAAGCTCGGGAAGCATCGTCGAAAGAAGAGCAACCCGCAAAGAGCGCCTGATCGATCCGGCGGAGCGTATCGTTCCATACGAACCGCCGTACCAATGACGTCGGAGTAGTGGATAATTCGAAGACACGTCTGAAATTAGGCGGATCGACCAACGAATGCTCTTGCGATGGCCTGAAAGCGAGGTAGCCTCAGCTATCGACGTCGTTCGAAGACATGGTGCTGACTGGGCGATGCGGGCCGGTTGATCAGGAATCGTGCTTGGGGCGAGCGGTACGGCAAGGGATCAGAACAAGCGGCCCTGTCCGCGCTCGGGCATGGTCGGCTTCGGCTGATCCGTCGGCGATGCTGGCGCCGGATCGCTGGATTTGGCGCGGGGTCGAGCGGGAGCGCGAGCCTTCGGCTCCGATCCCGGTGAGAAGCTACAGCGATAGATGATTTCGTCGGGCGGGCCGACGCCGGTATTGAGCGGGACCGCCAGGGTGTCGCCGGAATAGCGCCAGTTGCGCGTGCCCTTGTCCCAATAGAGCCAAACCGTCGAGGGATGGCCCTTGATGGCGAAGACCGCCGCCTTCTTCGAGATCGCCTGGACGGTGCGCGGTTCGTACATGCCCTTCTGGCGATAGGCTTCTTGGAACGAGGCTGGCTGGCGCTCGATGAAGGTGTTCCTCACGATCTGAATCGTCGCGCCCGGTTTCGCCAGAAACCGCTTGAAATCACTCAAGGAGCGCAAGACGAGCGCCATAACGTCCACCCTTACTCTGCCAAATACCCCGGCCCTGACTTGACGTTCACTCTGCCTCTCAGCTGTTTGATTCCAATGACAGTGTTGAAGGTGCAACGAACACAGTTTGCGGCGATATCAACAGAATTCCCGACTTATACCCAGCTTCGTCGGTGCCGAACGACGAAAGCGCACCGCATATCCTACTGAATTCAAGATTATTTCCGTTATCCGGCTCACGACATCGGCCCGCGAACCGTGGCACCGGGACGCGCTCCCACCGATGCGGATGTGGCCTTGACCCGAGCGCCGGGATCGCGCGTTCTCCGCCCATGCTGCTGCATTTCTTCACGGCCCTGCGCGATGCCAAGGTTCCCGTCACGTTGCGGGAGCATCTCATGCTGCTCGACGCCCTGGACCGCGACCTCGCGGACAAGCGCGTGGAAGAGTTCTATCTTCTCGCCCGCGCGGCCCTGGTGAAGGACGAGCGCCATCTCGACCGGTTCGACCGGGTCTTCGGCACCGTGTTCAAGGGCATCGAGACCCTGGGCGAGGCCACGGAATCGACGGCGATCCCAGAGGAATGGCTCCGCAAGCTGGCGGAGAAGTATCTCACCGATGCCGAGAAGGCGGAGCTCAAGGCGCTCGGATGGGACAAGCTGTTCGAGACGCTGAAACAGCGGCTCGCCGAGCAGAAGGAACGCCATCAGGGCGGCAACAAGTGGATCGGCACCGGGGGAACCTCACCGTTCGGCGCCTATGGCTACAACCCCGAAGGCATCCGCATCGGCCAGGACGGCAACCGGAATTTTCGCGCGGTGAAGGTGTGGGACAAGCGCGAATTCAGGGATCTCGACGACAGCGTCGAGCTCGGAACGCGTAACATGCGGGTCGCCCTGCGCCGCCTGCGGCGCTTCGCCCGCACCGGCGCGGCCGAGGAGTTCGATCTCGACGGCACCATCCGCGAGACCGCCAACAAGGGCTATCTCGATGTTCGCCACCGGCCGGAACGCCGCAATGCCGTGAAACTGCTGCTCTTCCTCGATGTCGGCGGCTCGATGGACTGGCACATCGCCCTGGCGGAGGAGCTGTTCTCCGCCGCCCGCGCCGAGTTCAAGCATGTGGAGCATTTCTACTTCCACAATTGCCCCTACGAGCGCGTGTGGAAGGAGAACCGCCGGCGCCACGACGAGGCGATCCCGCTTTTAGACGTCCTGCGTACCTATCCGTCCGATTACCGCGTCGTCTTCGTCGGCGACGCCTCCATGAGCCCCTACGAGATCGTCATGCAGGGTGGCTCCGTGGAGCATTGGAACGAGGAGACGGGCCAGGTCTGGCTGGAGCGGGTGCTGGAACGGTTTCCGAAATCGGTCTGGCTCAACCCGGTTCCCACCGAACACTGGGCCTATACCCAGTCGATCGGCATGATCCGTGGCATCGTGGCGAACAGGATGTTCCCGCTGAACCTCGAAGGGATCGACGGCGCCATGAGGTCTCTGGTGAGATGACGGACGACCGGATGCCCCATGGCGGGTTCAGCCCGCTCGTTCCGGAACTCGACATCCGCGACCTTCCCGCCTCGCTCGCCTTCTGGTGCGGGGCGCTCGGGTTCGCAGTGGCCTATGCCCGGCCGGAGAACGGCTTCGCCTATATCGAGCGGGGCGGAGCACAGGTGATGCTCAACCTCGTCAACGGGAACTGGCAGACGGGCCCCCTGGAACCGCCGCTCGGTCGCGGGATCAATCTCCAGATCGCGGTGGATGCCCTCGATCCGATCCTGACGGCCCTGGACGCCGTGCCCTGGCCTCTGTTCCGGCCAGCCCACGAGGCCTGGTACCGGGTCGGTGAGACGGAAGTCGGCGTCAGGCAATTCCTGGTTCAGGATCCCGACGGGTATCTGCTGCGCTTCAGCGAAAGCCTCGGTCGTCGTCCGCTCAGCCTTGGCGAGCCGGCGTGATGACCTTCAGCCCGTCGAGTTCGGGCTTGATCCGAATCTGGCAGCACAGGCGGGACGTCGCACGCACGTCGGAAGCGAAATCGAGCATGTCCTGCTCCATCGGCTCGGCCGGCCCGACCGCATCGACCCAATCGGCATCGACATAGACGTGACAGGTGGCGCAGGCGCAGGCGCCGCCGCATTCGGCATCGATGCCCGGCACATTGTTGCGGATCGCCGCTTCCATGACGGTCGATCCTACGTCGGCTTCCACGGTCCTGGCCGTACCAGCATGGTCGACGTAGGTGATCTTGGGCATCAAAGACTCCAGGCTCGGACAACACGTCTGTGGCCGGTTGTGCAGCGCGACTGCCTTGAAGGCGCGGCCCATCGAATGCAAGCGTCACCGGACCTATCGCCCCACATTCCTGCGCTTACGTCGCAGATGCCGTCCCGTTCCCTCCAAGCGTGGCAAGATCAGCCAAGTGCGTCGATTTCCGCCAGGGTGGCCGTCACCGCCTCGTCGAGGCGGGCGACCGTCTCCACCGGAACCTCCCTCCCCTCGCGCAGGCGATCCTCGATGGACGCGGCGACGTCGGCGACCGGCGCGGCGCCGATGCCGAGGGCCGAGCCCTTGAGCGTATGGGCGAGGTCGGCCCGCCGGTCCGGATCGAGATCCGCGTCGGCGATTCCGGGCATCAGCCGGCGGCACTGTCCGGCGAAGAGCCCGAGCAGTTCGCGGGCGAGGTCGACGTCGCCGAATGTCTGTTCGGAGAGGTAGGCATGGTCAATCAGAGGGGTCACGGGTCTCCTCGCCTTAACCGAACCGGGCGATCGGGCCCGACTCGACCAGTCTATCCACAGGAGCGGCCGAGATCGTTCGCTTCCGTTTAAGCCTTGAGGCATCATGCAGAATGCCGACGGAATGAAACCGGTGCCAAGCTTGGTAACCATTTCGTTAAGGTTTTTTGGACGGTTCGATCCACTCGGGTATCCGGGTCTCGCGCCGAGGTCTAAACTTCCTTGGTAAATTGGTAAAAATGTCGTCGATCACCGGGTGCGGCCGGCTTCGACGATCTGCGTAACGAGGCGTTGAATGGCCACGGAAAAGAAGCTCAAGGACCCGGCCGAGGCGGCTCTTTCCGCCATCGAGCAGGCCCTCAACCTGGACTTCCCCTCGACGCAGGCGGCGGAGCCCCGGGTCGAGCCGCGGCTTCCCGATGTGGGCGACAACGATCTGCTGAGCGAGCAGGGTGGCCGCCTCGCGCCCCCTCGCCTCGATCTCGACCAGCCCCTCGCTTCAGACCTGCCGCCGCCGGACCGCAACCGGCCGCGCCGCGAAGGAGGTCTGCTGCCGCCGGACCGCTCCATGGTGGCCAATGACGACCGCCAGAACATCGGCATCCTGCAGCAGACCTTGCGCGTGCGGCCGTCCGGCACGCCCTACATCGTCGCCGCGATCGTCTCTGCTGTCTGGTTCGCCGCCCTCCTCGCCCTCGCCTGGAACCAGTCGGGGGGTGAGCTGAAGGGCTTCTTCGCCGGAATGACGGCGCTTCAGGCCGCCGTCGGCGCCACCGCCATCGTCGGCCCCATCGTCCTGTTCGCGATCATGGCGATGCTCGCCGTCCGTGCGCAGGAGATGCGCCTCGTGGCCCGCGCCGTCGGCGAAGTCGCGATCCGCCTCGCCGAACCCGAGAACTTCTCCACCGATGCCGTCCTCACCATGTCGCAGACGGTCCGCCGCGAGGTCGCGGCCGTGGGCGACGGCGTCGAGCGGGCGCTCGCCCGTGCCGGTGAGCTGGAAACCCTGGTTCGCGGCGAGATCGCGACCCTGGAACGGGCCTATTCCGACAACGAGATCCGCATCCGCTCCCTCGTCGACGAGCTCGTCGCACAGCGCGAATCCATCGTCGCCAATGCGGAGCGCGTTCGCGGCGCGATCACCGGGTCGCACCAGAACTTGACCCAGGAGCTCGATGGCGCGGCAGAACGCATCGTCGCCGCAGTGACCGGCGCCGGCGAACGGGTGACCGGTGCCCTCGACGCGCGCGGCGACGCCATCACTTCGGCGCTCGGCAACCGTGGCGACGCCATCACGGCGGCCCTCGGAGAAGCCGGCGACCGCGTGGTCGGCCTCGTCACCGACCGTGGCGACGATCTGGTGCAGCGCCTCGCCAGCACCAGCGAAGGTGTGCGCAGCAGCCTGACCGAAGTCGGCAACACCCTGACGCAATCCCTGGAAAGCCGCGCGGCGGACGTCACCCTCGCCTTCGAGCGGACCGGCGGCATGCTCACCGCGACGCTGGCCGACAATGCCGGCCAGGTCGCCCGCACCCTCGCCCAGACCGGGATGGAGGTGATCGAGAGCCTGAACCGCCAGGGCAGCGAAGTTCGCCAGACCTTCGAAGAATCCGCGCGCGGCCTCGAGAACACGTTCCTCGCCCGCGGCACCGAACTGACCACGACCTTCTCCAATACCGGCGGCCAGATCACCGCCCGGTTCGCCGAGACCGGCACGGCGCTCCGCGAGCATTTCGCCGCCACGGGCGCCACCATCACCGACGACATCGCCGCTCGGGGCGCGGCCCTTCGCGCTGAGATCGAAGCTGCCGGCAGCGGCGTATCCGAGACCATCGAAACCCGTACCCGCGAGGCGCAGGCGGGTCTGGCCCAGGCATCCGAGGGCATCGTCGAGACGTTCGCGGCCCGGACCACTGCCCTGCGCGACGACCTTATCCGGTCGATCGAGACCGCCGGCAGCGGGATCGACGATCGCGCCGGTCTTCTGGCCGAGCGCATCGATACGGTGGCCAACCGCCTGCACGAGACCCTCACCGTGCAGGGCGGCTCGCTCGAGAGCAACCTGACCTCCGCCGGAGAGCGCGTGGGTGACCTCGTGACCCAGCGCGCCGAGGAAGCCGCGCGGGCGATGGACGCGGCTCTCGCGGCCCTCGGCACCCATTTCGAGACCCGGGCCATGGGCACGGTGGAGAACCTGCGCGGAACCGTGGCGGGCCTCAACGGCGAGATCGACACCCGGTCGGCCGAGGCAGCGGCCGCGCTCCGCAGCAGCGGCGAGGATACGGCCTCCGTCGTCAATGCCAGCATCCGCCGCCTGACCAAGGCCGGCGAGCAGGTCGGCGGTCTCGTCACCCAGCGTGTCGAGGACGCGACCCTCACCCTGACCGGAGCCTTCGGGGTTCTCGGCAGCACCTTCGATTCCCAGTCCGGCACCGCGATCGAGAGCCTGCGCGCCGTCCTCGACACCCTGGCCACCGAGATCGGCTCGCGGACCAGCGAGGCCGCCGACATCTTCCGCCGCAGCGCGGAAGAGACCACGGTCAGCCTCGGCGCCAGCACGGCGGAAGCGGCCCAGGCCCTGCGCCGTTCCTCGGCGAGCGCCACCGGCGAACTCGAAGCCCGCACGGTCGAGGCGGTGCAGATCTTCGAGCAGCGCCTGTCCGCCACCTCCGCCGAGCTCGCCGCTCGCACACAGGAAGCCGCCGAGCTCCTCCAGCAGGCCGCCAGCGGCCTCAGCGGAGAGGTGGGTGGGCGCGCCCAGGATGCGATGGAGGCCCTGCGCCGGACCCTGTCCGAGATCGACCAGACCCTGGTCAGCCGCGCCACCGAGGCGACGGGCGCGATCGCCCGCGCGGCCGAGAATGTCGGCGGCGAACTCGCCGCCCGGATCAAGGATGTCGAGGCTTCCTTCGGCACGCATAGCCGTGGCCTCACCGACCTCATCACCACCCATGCCGAAGAGGCGCATGGCCAGCTCGCCAATACCGGCCGCGAGATCGTTCTGGCGGTGACCGCCCAGAGCGCCCGCGTCAGCGACGCCCTCGCGCAGAGCGGCGCTACCTTCGCCGACACGACGGAAAGCCGCGCGAAGGCCATCGACACCGTGCTCAACGACCGCCTTGCGGCGCTCCAGGAGACGATTGCGCGCGGCGATATCCTCGCCGACCGCATCGCCCGCGACACCTCCACCCTCAGTGAGACCGTCACCGGCCAGCTGCAGGAGATGGACCGCGTCATCACGGTTCAGGGCAAGGCGGTGGCCGACACCATCGCCGAGCGCACCCGCGAAGCCCGCGAGACCGTGGAGAGCCAGCTCGGCGCCCTCGAGGAACGCTCCGTGAAGCGCTCCGCCGAGATCGGCGAGACCTTCACCCATCTGGTGAGCCAGATCGATGGTCAGCTCGGCTCCCGCGCCACCGCCCTCAACGAGGCCCTGATCCTGCGCACCAGCGAGATGGCGCGCATCATGGTCGAAGGCAGCCGCGACCTCGTCCAGACTCTCGATGCCCGCGCCGACGGCATGGCGCAGGACATCGCCAGCCGCAGCCTGGCCCTGGGCGATACCCTCGGCAGCCGCTCCACCGAGATCGCTGAGCGCTTCGAGCAGCAGGCGACCGACCTGTCCCGCCGCATCGAAGAGGGCGTCGGCCGCTTCGACACCAGCGTGGTCGGGCGTCTCGACACCATCGCCGCCGCGCTGGAAGAGCGCAGCCGCCTGATCGACGAGACCTTCGGCTCCCAGGCCTTCGAAGCGATCCGCCTCATCGAGAGCCGCACCCGCGCCGTGGACGAGGATCTCGCCAACCGGACCCGCGAGCTCGTCGAGATGATCGAGAGCCGGACGGGCCATGCCAACGAGGCTCTGGCCGGACAGGCGGAGGCGATCCGCTCGTCCTTCTCGCACCGCGCGGAAGCCCTGGCCGCCCTCATCGACGAGCGCACGGCCGCCATGGGCCAGGAGCTCGACGAGAAGGGACGCGTCGTGTTCGGCGCCCTCGGCACCCGTATCACCGAGCTGGCGCAGCTGTTCGATCGCGGCGGTTCCTCCCTGGCGGAGCTTCTGGAACAGCGCGGCGACACCATCATCGCCCGCCTGCGCGACGTCGTCGCCGATGCGGACCGTCTGCTCGGCGAAGGCGAAGGCCGCCTCGGCTCCACCCTCCAGACGCGGACCACCGATATCGGCAGTCTGCTCGACGAGGGCGTGCGCACCGTCCACCAGCTCCTGGACAACCGGACCAACGAGATCCGGACCATGCTGGACGATCATTCCCAGGTGCTCGCCAGCAGCTTCGAAGACCGGCTGGCTCCGTTGCACGATTCGCTCGGCCAGCATGGCCGGACCTTCGTCGACACGATCGAAGCCAGCCTCGGCGGCGCGGCCGGCGCGGTGGAAGCCCGGACCCGCGACCTGGTCGCGCTGTTCGACCAGCGCATCGGCGCCCTGGACGAACTCGTGGACGGTCGCGGCGCGAGGATCGCGGAATCGGTGGAAGCCCGCACCCACGGGCTGCGGACCCTGTTCGACGACATCCTCACCGCCCTCGACGGCCTGGTGGACAGCCGCGCCGAAGCCCTCACCGACCGGGTCGATGCGCGCACCCACGCTCTGAGCGCCCTGTTCGACGAGCGCCTGCGGGCGATCGACGATCTGGTGGAGAACCGCGCGGCCGAACTCGTCCGCACCATCGACACCAAGGGCACGGCCCTCACGCAGACCGTCGACGACCGGACCCACGCGATGGGTGCCCTGTTCGACGACCGCATGCAGGCCCTCGACGCCCTCGTGGCGGAGCGTTCGGCCGATTTCGCCCGGACCATCGACACCAAGGGTACGGCCCTCACGCAGACCGTCGACGACCGGACCCACGCGATGGGCGCCCTGTTCGACGACCGCATGCAGGCCCTCGACACCCTCGTGGCGAACCGTTCGGCCGATTTCGTGCACACGCTGGACACGAAGGGCTCCGTCCTGACCCGCTCGGTCGATGCCGGCACGGCCATGCTGAGCACGCTGTTCGACGAGCGCCTGCGCGCCCTCGACGAGCTGATCGAGAACCACGCGACGCAACTCATCCATACGGTGGACGAGCGCGGCGGCAGCCTCACCCGATCCCTCGACGACCGAACCGGCTCCCTGCGCGCTCTCTTCGACGAGCGCCTGCGCGACCTCAACGCCCTCGTGGAGAACAGGACGGCGGACTTCGCCCAGACGGTGGACGACCGCGGCGGACACCTCACCCGGTCCCTCGACGACCGCACCGGCTCCCTGCGCGCCCTCTTCGACGAGCGCCTGGGCGAGCTCAACGCCCTCGTGGAGAACCGGACGGCGGAATTCGCCCACACCATGGAGATGCAGGGCAGCACCCTGTACCAGGCGGTGGACGATCGCACCCAGTCCATGGGGACGCTGTTCGACGAGCGCCTGCGCGCCCTCGACACCCTGGTGGACGACCGCGCGGCGGCGTTCGCCCGCACCATCGAGCACCAGGGCACGTCGCTGACCCAGGCCGTCGAGGCCGGCGCCCAGGCCATCGGCACCGTCTTCGACGAGCGCCTGCGTGCCCTCGACCATCTCGTGGACAACCGCGCCGCCGATCTGACGCAGACCATCGACAATCGCGGCATCTCCCTGAGCCAGGCCGTCGAGGCCACCGCCCAGTCGATCGCGACCGTCTTCGACGAGCGCCTGCGCGCCCTCGACCACCTCGTGGACAACCGCGCCGCCGATCTGACGCAGACCATCGACAATCGCGGCACGTCCCTCAGCCAGGCCGTCGAGGCCACCGCTCAGGCCATCGGGAATGTCTTCGATGCGCGGATGCGTGCCCTCACCGATCTCGTCGAAGACCGGACCGGCGCGTTCACCCGCACCGTGGACGATCAGGGCCAGTCACTGACCCAGTCGGTCGATGCTCGTACGCAGGCCATCGCAGCTTTGTTCGACGAGTGCCTGCGCGCCCTCGACCAGCTCGTGGACAGCCGTGCGACCGCTTTCGCCCATGCGATCGACAACCATGGCGCCGCCCTGACCCAGGCCGTGGATGCCCGCAGCGAGGCCTTCACGAACCGGATCGACAGCCGGATGAAGGTGTTCGCCTCCCTCGTCGCGTCCCGCGGCGATGCTCTCGCCAATGCGTTCGACGACCGCCAGGACGCCTATGCGGCCCTGGTCGACGAGCGCAGCGCGACGATGCTCTCCGCTTTCGACGAGCGGGTGAACCGCCACGCCGCCCTCGCCCAGGCCCATGCCGATGCGCTCGCCACGGCTCTGGACCAGCGCAACGAGGCCGTGGCCGCCCTCATCGACGGGCGCAACCAGGACATGGTCGCCGGCTTCGATCGCCGCTCGACCGCCCTGGCCTCTCTGATCGAGGCGCGCGGGCAGTCCCTGGCCCGCCGCCTCGCCGAGAGCGCGGAGACCATTACCCGCGCGATCGAGGAGCGTGGGGGATCGATCGTGGAGACGATCGACACGCGCGGCACCCATATGGTCGAGGCGATGGCGACGCATTCCGAGCGCCTCCGCGAGATCGTCGAGGGGCCGGCCTCCCAGCTCGTCGCCTCCCTGGGCGAGCGCAATCAGGAGATCGCGCGTATCCTCGACGAGAGCGCAAAGCCCCTCGCCGACACCTTGCTTGATCGTGTTCGGGACCTCGCCGAACAATCCGAAGCGTCCAGGAATGCCCTGCTGGCAGCCATCGACGGCGGCGCCTCCCGTGCGCTGGCGAGCCTCAACGAGGCGAGCGATCGTCTCCGCAGCGAACTCGCTGGCGTCTTGGACCGGGTCGAGGGGGCGAATTCGGCCCTGCGCGAACTCGTCACCGATGCCGGAGAGAATCTCGGCGCCATCGAGAACGGCCTGTCGGGCCGGGTCGAGCAGGTGCAGGCGACGCTCTCCGCCATCGGCACCGAGACGGAGCGCGCCAGCAGAAGCGTCGCCGAACAAGTCGACCAGCTGAAGGCCGTCGCCGAGGGCGCCCTGCGCGATGCGGCCGACCTCGCCGCCTCGCTCGATGCCCGCGGGACCTCGCTCACCGAGATCGCCCGCGCTCATTCCGGCACGCTCACCAACGCGGCTGGCTCTCTGGAAACCGTCGAGACGCGCCTCGTCGATCTTCTCGCCAGCCGCGACAAGGCGGTGGAAGAGGTGCTGACCCGCATCGAGGCGCGGTCGGGCGTCCTCGAGGAGCAGACCGCACGGTTCGACACGCAGATGGCCGAGACCCTTCGCTCCGCCGAGGAGCGGGCGCGCGGCATCGCCAGCAGCCTGTCCGATGCGGCACAAAGCGCGGGCGCCAGTGTGACGGGAGCCTTCGAAGGCCTGCGCAAGGATGCGGGCAGCGAAGGCGAGCGGACGGCGACCGCTGTTCGCACGGCGATCTCCGGCGCATCCGAGCAGATGATGACGGTGTTCGAGAGCGCAGCCGGCCGCTTCGGCGACTCGGTGGCGGGGATGCGCGAGATGGCGGCGGAGATCCGTCGCGAACTCGAAGCGACGCGGGCGGACCTGCAGCGCGGCGTTCTGGAAATCCCGCGGGAGACCCAGGAAGCCACCAGCGAGATGCGTCGGGTCGTCTCCGACCAGATCAAGGCGCTGAACGAGCTGTCCTCGCTCGTCTCCCGCTCGCGGCGCAGCGTCGACGTGACCGAGGCGGTGGCCCCCGCCCCGCGCAAGGCGGACGTCCAGCCCGCCAAGCAACAGGACGTGCAGGTCTCGGAACCCGCTCCGGCCAAGCCGAAGCAGAATGGGGCCAACCCGGTCGCGCCACCGGTCGCCGCAAAGCCCTCCGAGCCGAAGGCCCGCGAGGACAAGTCGTCCGACGCTCGCCCGACCCAGCAGATGACGATCGTCTCCGCCCCGGCGGCCCGTGCCGGCAACCAGCCCGCCCTGCGTCCCGGCGAGACTGCGCGTGCGGGTGCCCCGTCGGGACGCGACAATCGCGGCTGGCTGTCGGACCTGCTGACGCGCGCCTCCCTCGACGACGACACGGATGGGGCCGATCCGGCGAACGCGGCCGCCGGTCCCAACGGTCAGGCCAAGCCGGACGCGACCAAGGCCGGCTCCAACAAGGCGGAGCCCGCCAAGGCCGGCTCCGCGAAACTGGAAGCGGGCAAGGGCGCTGCCGTCGACCGCAGCCGAACCGCCCTCGAGACGATCTCCAACGACATCGCCAAGATGATCGAACATCAGACGGCGGTGGAATTGTGGGAGCGCTACCGTCGCGGTGAGCCGAACCTGTTCGATCGCCGTCTCTACACGGCGCAGGGTCGGCAGACCTTCGAGGAGATCCGCCGGCGCTACGCGGCCGATGCCGAGTTCCGCCGCACGGTGGACCGCTATGTCGGCGAGTTCGAACGGCTCCTCGGCGAAGTCTCGAAGAACGACCGCGACTCGCGTCGTGCCGATGCCTACCTCACCTCGGAGACGGGCAAGGTCTACACGATGCTCGCCCATGCGAGCGGCCGCTTCGAAGGGGCCTGACATCCTTGGCGACGGGGCGGCATCACCGCTCCGTCGCCGGATCACGGTGAGGGTGAATAAGGTCAGATCAGGCCGAGGACGGAGAGCTCGCGCCGCAGCGATTCGGGCATGTCGGCGAGGCCGTCGGCGCGACGCATGTCGAGATCGGCCGGCGCGGACCGCACCGTCAGGTAGCGCCAGCCCTGGAAGGGCCGGCATGGGCGCGGATTGACCGGGACCACGACCGAATCGAGGACGAGGCGACAGCGGCCGACGCCGTCCGTATCGGTGAAGGGCTCGATGGCCGTGATGGCCTGGCGGCAGCACAGCGTGCCCTTGATGACCCAGTAGATCGAGCCCTGCCCGGCAATGGCCGAGGCACGTTTGGGCACCATTCGGGTCACGTGGAACGTTGACGGGTCGCGCCCGGACTGCAACGCGTCGTCCCGGTTGCGGGCGATGCGTTGTTCGAGGTCCTCGATCGTCGCGGGTCCGACGCAGAGCTTCAGGAGGTGAAGGGCCATGACGGCCCTCTTATCAGTGCCGTCGACGATGCGCGCGGGGCATTCGTCTCGCTCAGGAAAACAGGGCGAGTTTCTCTTTCTCGCTCAGGCCGTCGATATCGGCGAAAGCCGTGGCGATGTCGGTCTTCTCGGAAGCCGGCGACGTCGCCCGGTCCTCGGTGCTCTCGTCGTCAGAAACGACCTCGTCGGCCGGCTCGTCGTCGAAAGGCTCGCTCGTGTCCTCGGCGATAGGTTCCTCGGCGATGGCGTCCTCAATGACAGCCTCCTCGCCCGCCTCGGATGCGTGCGGCTCGGTGAACGGAGCCTCTTCGTCCGTCGTCTCCATGGCGGAGGAAAGCGGCATGTCCGGGCTCACCGGCTCTTCCGCCTGCTCTTCGACGACGGCCTCCATCTCCCCCGTCACGTCGTCCTTCGCTTCCCGAACACTCTCCGATCGCCCGGAATCCATGTCGATGAACCGGTCCACATCGCTCTGGTCGAGGTCCTGGGCGACAGTCGCCGCCGTCGAGCCCGGCGCCGGCGGGATCGCCTCGACCTCGCCGCCCCAGATCGCGATCATCGCCGCGAGGCGCTCTTCGAGATAGCGCAGGGTATGGATGATCCGGGCCGTGCGCTGCGCCGTGAGATCCTGGAACGAGCAGGCGGTGTAGATTTCCGTCGCCCGGCGGTCGAGCACGTCGCAAATCGTCGCATCCGCGCCGGTTTCGCGCATCGTCCAGGCGGTCTCCTGGACTTCCTCCGCGGCGCCGAGGATGTCCGACGTCGCGCGCTCGGTGGCCCGGACGATGGCGTCTAGGGCGACGGAGGCGATGCCAAGGCGGCTGTGGTCCTGATCCACGGTGCTGATCGCCGCGATCTCGGCCTTGGTTCTGGCGATGGCGTGGGCCATGTCCATCAGGTCGCCGCGCATGCGTCCGACCCGCTCGGTTTCCCGGTCGGAGGGGCGATCCGCCGTCACCGCGCTTTCCAGGCGTGAGATGGCGCCGAGCAGCATGTCCGTATCGGCACTGCGGTTGCGCCTGGTATATTCGGCGAGGAACCAGCGGCCGCGTTCGCTCTCGCTCATCGCCGCTTCGATACGGTCGTATTCCGACTCATCGACCGGGGTGAGCGAACGCATGACAGACATAGAACTCGTGTCCTCGATGGTGCCTCGCGCCGTTGCGCGAAGTCGCGGGTACCAGCACCAGTAGATTGACACGATGGTTTTAACGCCCCCTTTACGGGTCGAATCATCGTCAGCGGCCGGCAACGCTTCGGCTTGAGGCCGCTTCGCCCCTCGATCGAGCGGTCCCCCTTGTCTCAATCCTCTCCGACGGAGCCGAACGCGACGCGTCTGTCGCTGCTCTATGCCGTCGTCTTCGTCGAAATCGGCATCGCCATGCCGTTCATGCCGGTCTGGCTGAAGGCGCTCGGCCTCGATGCGCGGATCATCGGCGCCCTCCTGGCGCTGCCCATCGCCATGAAGATCATCGCCACGGCTCCCCTCGTGGGGCTGATCGACCGGGGCGTGGCCGCGCGCCGTCTCCTGCTGGTCGGCAGCGTGGCGGTGGCGGCGACCTACGCGCTGATGCCCGCCGGCGCCGCCATAGGCTGGCCCATCCTCGCTGTGCTCGTCGCCGTGAACGCGGCGGCCGGAGCGCCGCTGGTGCCGACCATCGACTACCTCACCCTGGCCGCCGTACGGCACAGCAAGCGGCTCGACTACGCCCGTATCCGCATGGCGGGGTCCATCGGTTTCCTCATCGCCAGCCTGCTCGGGGGGGCGGCCCTCAGCGCCATGGGGGAACGCCTCGCCGTGCCGGTCCTCCTCACCGGCCTCGCCCTCGTCGCCGCGGCCACCATCTTCGCCAGCCCGGTGGAAGCTCATATGGCGCAGCCGCGCATCGCGCCCGGCACACGCCCGAAGCTGCCCCGCGTGCTCTGGCTCTGCATCGGCGCGCAGGCGACGATCCAGGCGAGCCACGCGGCGACCTACGCCTTCGGCAGCATCCATTGGCAGGCCAGCGGGATCTCCTCATCGTGGATCGGCGTGCTCTGGGCGACGGGCGTCGCCGCCGAGATCGTCTTCTTCGCCACCGTGGGGCGCTGGCCCGCCCATTGGCGTACGCCGTTCCGGCTCATCGGCCTCGGCGCCGCAGCGTCCCTCATACGCGTCGTCGGCCTGTCCCTGATCGGCGGCGAGCTCGTTCCGGCGCTGTTCCTGCAGACCCTCCACGCATTCAGCTTCGGGGCGACGCAGCTCGGCGCCATGACGGCGATCTCGGCCTTCGCGCCCGATGGGGCGCGGGGGCGCGCTCAAGGCATGTCGAGCGCCGTCAATGCCTGCGCCTCGGCGAGCGCGACGATTCTCTGCGGTGTCGCCTACCAGGCCGGCGGAGGCTCGCTCGCTTTCGCCCTGATGGCGCCGCTCGCCCTGTCCGGCCTGTGCCTCGTGTCACTTTCCGCGAGAGCAGCGACACTTGCCCCCTTCACACCGCCCCGTTTGTAGGTCAGCACTCCGCCGCTTGCCGTGGGTCTTGACCAATCCGTAACCTTGATCTGCGTTTTAGTTGCGCATGAACCGGGAGTCGCGCTTCGTGCGCCACGCTGCTGCCAAGCCGAACCCTGACGCCGCCGAAGCCGAGTTTCTCGGCGAGGGCGGACGCGTGGTCCTGAGCGGTCGCTGGACGGCGGATCAGGGTGCCTCCGTGGAGAGGGCAGCCGCGCGCATCGCCGGCGACGCAAAGGGCGCTCCCATCCTCGTCGACCTGTCGAAGGTGGCGCGGCTCGACACGCTCGGCGCCTGGGTCCTGGAGCGGACCCGTGGCGAGATCGAAGCCGCGGGCGGTCGCCTCGCCTATGCGGGGGCCACGGCCGAGCACCGTATCCTGCTCGGCGAAATGAATCTGCCGGACGAGGATTATGCCGGTCCGCCCAAACGCGGCCGCCTCATGGGCTTCCTGCACGATCTCGGGGTCCGGGTCGTCGGCGCTAAATCCGACATGGTCAGCGGCCTCGCCTTCCTCGGGGAGGTGGTGACCGCCTGTATCCGCGTCGCTTCGCGGCCGAGCACCTTCCGCGGCACGGCCCTGGTCAACCAGCTCGAACAGGTCGCCTTCCGGGGCGTACCGATCATCATGCTGATCTCGTTCCTGGTCGGCGGCATCGTCGCGCAGCAGGGCATCTTCCAGCTACAGCGCTTCGGGGCGCAGAGCTTCGTCGTCAACCTGATCGGCCTGCTCATCCTGCGCGAACTCGGCGTGCTCCTCACCTCGATCATGGTGGCGGGGCGCTCCGGCTCGGCCTTCACCGCCGAGATCGGCTCGATGCGCATGCGCGAGGAGGTGGATGCCCTGCGGGTGATGGGCCTCGATCCCATCGAGATCCTCATCGTCCCGCGCATCCTGGCGCTGGTGATCGGCCTGCCGATCCTCGCCTTCCTCGCCTCGCTGGCGGCCCTGGCCGGGGGCGGCCTCACCGCCTCGCTCTATGGCGGGATGACGATCGACGCATTCCTGGCGCGGCTCCAGGCCGCCGTTTCCTTCCACCACGTGGCGGTCGGCCTGATCAAGGCGCCGTTCATGGCCCTCATCATCGGCATCATCGCGACAATCGAAGGTTTCGCCGTCGAAGGATCGGCAGAATCGCTCGGACGTCACGTCACGGCCTCAGTCGTGAAGTCTATCTTCATGGTCATCGTACTGGATGGACTTTTCGCCGTGTTCTTCGCGGCCATCGATTTCTGATCGCCGTGAACCAGATGTCCCCGCCCCCCGCGCCGTTCGACCGCGCCCCGCCTCGCGACGTCATCATCGGCGTACGCGACCTCGTGGTCGGCTTCGGCAGCAAGGTCGTGATGAAGGGGCTCGACCTCGACATCTATCGCGGCGAGATCCTGGGCTTCGTCGGCCCGTCCGGACAGGGCAAGTCGGTCCTGACCCGGACGATCCTCGGCCTGGTTCCGAAGCGTTCGGGCACGATCGAGGTGTTCGGCGAGGACGTCGACACCATGACCATGGCGCGCCGCCGGCAGATCGAGCAGCGCTGGGGCGTGCTGTTCCAGCAGGGTGCGCTGTTCTCGGCGCTCACGGTGAAGCAGAACATCCAGATGCCGATGCGCGAGCACCTGAACCTGTCCGAGCGCCTGCTCGACGAGTTCGCCCGCCTCAAGATCGAGATGGTGGGCCTAAAGCCCGATGCCGCCGACAAGCTCCCCTCCGAATTGTCGGGCGGCATGATCAAGCGCGCGGCGTTGGCCCGGTCCCTCGCCCTCGACCCCGAAATCCTGTTCCTCGACGAGCCGACTTCGGGCCTCGACCCGATCGGCGCCGGGGAGTTCGACGAACTCGTCGCCACCCTGAAACAGACGCTGGGGCTCACCGTCTTCATGGTGACGCACGATCTCGACAGTCTCTACACCGCCTGCGACCGCATCGCGGCACTCGGCGACGGCCAGATCATCGCGCAGGGGCCGATCGACGCCATGCTGGCGAGCGACCACCCCTGGCTTCGCTCGTATTTCCACGGCAAGCGCGCCCGCGCGATCGTCACCGGCGGGGCAAACGCCCATGTTTGAAAGAATTCACACGCTGACGGCCCGCCGATTGCGTGCCGTGGCGCACCGCACGGGCGCTGCCCATCCGGAGTACGACTGATCCGATGGAGACTCGTGCGAACTACGCCCTCGTCGGGGCTTTCACACTCGCGGTCGTCGTGGCGGCCTTCGGCTTCGTGTTCTGGCTCCAGGGCGGATCGCGCAGTCAGGTGCGCGAGAGCGTGCGCATCGTCTTCTCGGGCAGCGTCGGCGGCCTCGCCAAGGGTTCGACCGTGGCCTTCAACGGCATCAAGGTCGGTGAGGTGATGGATGTCCGACTGCTGCCGCAGGACCCTCGCCGGGTCGTCGCGATGGTGGAGGTCGAACGGACCACGCCCCTGCGCGCCGACACCCGGGCCCGCCTCGATTCCGCGATGCTGACCGGCGTCTCCACCATCTCGCTCTCCGGCGGCAACGCCGATTCGCCGCCCCTGACGCCGGGCTCGGGCGACCAGACCCCGACGATCTTCGCCGACAGTTCCGACATCCAGGACATGATGGCGGCGGCCAAGCAGATTGCCCAGCGCGCGGACGACGTGCTGCAGCGCCTCGACAAGCTGGTGGCCGGCAACGAGGGCGCCATCACCCGCACCCTCGCCAATGTCGAATCGTTTTCCAAGACCCTGAACGATGCCGGGCCTGCCGTGAGTTCGCTGGTGAAGGCCATCGACGGACAGAAGCTCAACCGCGTCATCGACAATGCCGAGCGCTTCTCCGCCGCGCTCAGCACCGCGAGCCCCGACATCGAGGGTGCGGTGAAGGACGCGCGCTCGCTTGCCGGCAAGCTCAACGCCTCGGCCGACCGGGTCGACAACGTGCTGAAGGGGGCCGAAAGCTTCCTCGGCTCCGCCTCGGGCCAAGCTGGGAGCAGCACCTTCGCCGAAGTCCGCGAGGCGGCGATCTCCGTGCGCGATGCCGGCAAGGCCTTCCGCACCCTGTCGGAGAACCTCGACAAGCGCACCTCCACCATCGCGTCGAGCTTCAGCCGCCTCAGCGGGACCGGGCGGCGCGAGGTCGAAGCCCTCTCCTCGGACGGCCAGCGCACCCTCAACACCCTCAACCGGACGGTGAAGAGCCTGGAGCGCGACCCGTCGCAGGTCATCTTCGGCGGCAAGCCATCGTTGCCAGAATACAACGGTGGCCGCTGAACCCGGCAAAGCCTAGCCGCATGTGTCCGGCGTCACGGCACGGAAACCGCTATGGCGTAGTTTACGGTTGCGCTTCTTGCAGCGCTGCACAGGTTTCCAGGCCCTTCGGATGACGTTTCGCTCGCATGCCCTGGCGCTCGCCTGCCTCTCCGCCCTGCTCGGCGGTTGTGGCGGCGGCGCGCCCATGACCTTCGACCTCGCCGCCCTGCCGAGTTCCGGCCGGCCGAGCGTGGCGGCGCGGTCGATCTCGGTGGCCGAGCCCGTCGGCCTCCAGCCCTTCGAGCAGGATCGCATCATCGTTCGTCAGGCCGGCGGTGCCCTGTCGTTCCTCGGCGGCGGACAATGGGCCGACCGCCTGCCGCGCCTCGTCCAGACACGGCTGATCCAGAGCCTCGAAAATTCCGGACGCCTGAAATCCGTGAGCCGCCCCGGCGACAAGATCGTGGCCGATTACGCGCTCATCAGCGAGATCCGTGCCTTCGACATCGCGTCCGGCTCGGGCGAAGCGGTGGTGGACATCTCGGCCAAGCTCATCACCGACGGCACCGGCAAGGTCGTCGCCGCCCGCATCTTCACCGCGCGCGTGCCGGTGGCCAAGGTCGAGGCGGGCAACGCGGCCATCGGTCTCGATGCCGCTCTCAGCGTCGTGCTCGCCGACATCGTCCGCTGGGTCAATTCCGGGCATTGACCGTCGTGTCGCGGTAATCCCCCGTGGAGTACCGCAGGTCGAGACGGGCAAGGACGCTCGGCGCTCCTACTCCATCACCGCCGCTTTCATGATCACGACCATGATCGCTTTGGCGGGTTCCGTTCCGACGCAACGCACCGTGTGCGGCCTGTCGCAGCGATAGCGCAGCGTTTCACCGACCCGCGCCCGCTGGAAGGTGCCGGCCACCTCGACTTCGAGCGAACCCTCGGTGACGGTGAGGGATTCCACCGAGCCGCGCTGGTGCGGATCGGAATCGAGGACGCCGCCCGGATCGGCCGTGACCTCGTACCATTGCAGCCATTCCACCGTCTTGATCCAGCCGACGATGGCGAGGCGGATCTTGCCGTCGTCGGAGAGCAGGATCGGCGTGTCGGCGCGCGACGTCTTCTCGATGAACGGCTCTTCGTCGCTGGTGGCCAGCACGCGCTCGATGGAGACGTCGAGGGCCTGGCTCAGGCGCCAGATGGTCGCCAGGGTCGGGTTGGTCTCGTTGCGCTCGATCTGGCTGATGATCGATTTCGCCACGCCGGACTGCTCGGCGAGTTCGGAGAGTGAGAGGTTGTAGGCCTTGCGCAGCCGCTGGATGGTCTTGCCGAGCTGGCCCGAGAGAACCTGTGCTCCGTTCAGGATATCCCGCTGCCGTCCCCGTTCGGGCGTCGTCGCCTGATCTTGCATTGTCCCAGAACCTATCGCGTCGTTCCGTACATCGAACGATCGTGCGGTACTTCAAACGCAATCAGGCATCCGATGCAAGGCGAAGGAGGCCAACTTCTCCCTCGTGTCAGTGCCAAAGGGCGTGGAAATGATGGACCGGTCCGTGCCCTCGTCCCACCGTCACGGAATTGGACGCGGCAATGGCGGCGGTGACGTATCGTTTGGCCTGGGTGACGGCCTCCGTCAGGGAGAGGCCACGGGCCAAGCCCGCCGCCACGGCCGAGGACAGGGTGCAGCCGGTGCCGTGCGTGTTGCGGGTGTCGACGCGCGCCGATGCGAAGCGCCGCAGCGTCCCGTCCGTGCTCATGAGGTGATCGACGCTCTCCGTGCCCTCCGCATGGCCGCCCTTGATGAGCACGGCGCGGGCCCCCATCGCGAGCAGCTTGCGTCCCTGCACGACCGCCTCGTTCTCGCTCTGCGCCACGGGAGACTCGATCAGGGTGGCGGCCTCGGGAAGGTTCGGCGTCACCAGATCGGCCAGGGGAAGGAGGTGCCGGCGCATAGCGTCCACCGCCTCGTCGGAGATGAGGCGGTCTCCGCTCGTGGCCACCATGACAGGGTCGAGGACGATCGGTATGCGGGAGGCATGACGGCTGAGCCCGGCGGCCACGGCCTCGATCACCGCGGGCTTCGACAGCATGCCGATCTTCACCGCCTTGACGTCGAGATCGGAGAAGACGCTGTCGATCTGGGCGGCGATGAAATCGGCCGGCACGTCGTGAATCGCCTGCACGCCGAGGGTGTTCTGCGCCGTGAGCGCGGTGATGATGCTGGCGCCATAGACCTTGAGTGCCGCGAAGGTCTTGAGATCGGCCTGGATACCGGCGCCGCCGCTGGAATCGGAGCCCGCTATGGTCACGGCGATGGGTGTCATGGCGTGTCTCGTCCCTTGCGTTGCGGCAACCCTAAACCATCGTCCGGAACGAGGGAATCCGGCCCGATTGAAAATGATTTTAGAACAGGGACTTAGAGAATTTTACCGCTCATTCGCCCGGCTCGCTCGTTAGAGCGCTCTCCGCCAAAGCGGATGCCGGTTCGGCGAAAAAGAGCGCGGCGAAACAAAGGCCTGGAGATGTGCCCCGACCCAACGTGGTCGGGCGCAGCTCTAGGCGGCCGCGCCCCTCGCCGCGAGGGCCGAATCCACCCGGAAGCGCAGGTCCCTGGCGCGCGCCTCCACCTCCTCGGCGGAAAACAGCGCGGAGATCAGGGCGATGCCGTCGGCGCCCGCCGCGATGATGGCGGCGGCGTTGCTGCCGTCGATCCCGGCGATGGCCCCCACCGGAAAACCGGTGCCCCGGGCGAGGCGCGCCCGGAAGGCGATGCGCGAGAAACCGTCGAGCCCGACCGGCGGATCGGGGTTGTCCTTGCTCGTCGTGGCGAAGACGCCGCCGATGCAGGCATAATCCACGGGCAGGCGATAGAGCTCGTCGGCCTGAGCCGCCGATTTCAACGTCAGGCCAATGATGGCGCGTGGGCCCAGAATGCGCCGCGCATCCGCCGGGTGCAGGTCCGACTGGCCGAGATGCACGCCCTCGGCCTCGGCAGCCAGAGCGAGATCGCAGCGATCGTTGACGAGGAGCGGCACCCCGGTGCCCGCGATGGCCGCGCGGATGGCCCGGATGCGCGCCAGCGACTCGCGCGCGTTCTCGATGGACTTCTCCCGGTATTGAAGAAGGGTACATCCGCCCGAGACGGCCTCGGCCGCCATATCGGCGAGGTCGTCGCCGTCATCGCCACAGACGTCCACGTCGAGAATACCGTAGAGCCTCACGTCGACCGGCACGGTCGAGCCCAAGGCGGTGTCGCGTCCGATCACGTCGTTCCTCCGGTAAGCCCCAGCGCCCAGGTTCGAGCGGCGGCAATCTAAACGGGTGGCCGTGCCACGCAAAGCCGATCCGCACCGCTTCGCTTGCCGGCCCCGGCCCATCGGCCTACTCCCCGCCTCGACGAAGCACGGAGATTGGCATGACCACCGAAGCCGGGCGCACGCCGAAGCAGAAGATGATCGCGGGGGAACTCTACCACCCCGACGACGCGGAACTCGGTGCCGACCTGCGCGCCTGCCAGGTCTGGCTCGCGCGCTACAACGCCATGCTCGGCCGCCCCGCCGACGAGCGCCGGGTTCTGCTGCGCGAGACGTTGGCCAATGTCGGCGACGGGGCGGTGATCCGGCCGCCGTTCCATTGCGATTACGGCTTCAACATCAGCATCGGCGCCCACGTCTTCCTGAACTTCAACTGCGTCATCCTCGATTGCACCACGGTGACGATCGGCGAGCGGACACAGATCGGGCCGGGCGTCCAACTCCTCACGGCGGACCATCCCCGCGAGGCGGAGGCGCGCGAGGCCGGGCTGGAATTCGCACGCCCCATCGCCATCGGCCGCAATGTCTGGATCGGCGGCGGCGCGCTGATCCTGCCCGGCGTCACGGTGGGCGACCATGCGATCATCGGGGCCGGCGCCGTCGTCACCCGCGACGTGGCGCCCGGCGCGACAGTCGTCGGCAACCCGGCGCGCCCGGTGTCCACCAAGGCGTGAGGCGACGCGCGCATCCTTTCGCGCGTTGATTCCGGCAGGCAATCTGCCATGAGACCCATTCACGGACCGGGGGGCGGACAGGTGACGAGGGGGCAGGACGGATTTGCAGCGGAAGCGGCCGATGCGCTTCCCAATCCGTCGGCGGTCGGGCTCGTCGCCGTCATCGTCGCGGCGACGGATGGCGAGCCGCGCGCCCTCACCGTGAAGGTGCCGGGCCAGGCCGCGAGCCGCGAGACCGGATTGCCGTCCGGTCCCCTCGTGCCGGAGCACCCGACCCTGGAACGCGGTCTGCGCGCCTGGGTGGAGCGCCAGACCCAGCAGCGCCTCGGCTATGTGGAGCAGCTCTACACGTTCGGAGACCGCGACCGGCAGGGCGACGATTCGGGCGGCCTTCACTCTTTGTCCGTGGCCTATCTCGCTCTGGTCCGCGAGATGCGGTCGGCGGCGCTCGCCGAGGCGTCGTGGCACAATTGGTACGCGTTCCTTCCCTGGGAGGATTGGCGCGCGGGCCGGCCCGCGACCCTCGACGAGATCGAGGCCAAGCTCCTGGCCTGGGCGGCCGGGACATCCGATGCCAAGGTCAGGCGGCGGCGTGAGGACAGGCTCGGCCTCACCTTCGGCATCGGCGGCGGGGCCTGGAACGAGGAGCGCGTGCTCGAACGCTACGAACTCCTGTTCGAGGCCGGTCTGATCCCCGAAGCGCGGGGACAGGCCGGGGAAGCAAATGCTGCCGAATTCGCCACGACGGGCCGGCCCATGACGTTCGATCACCGCAGGGTGCTCGCCACGGCGATCGGACGCTTGCGTGGCAAGATCAAGTATCGCCCCGTGGTGTTCGAGCTGATGCCGCCGACCTTCACCCTGTTCCAGTTGCAGCGCACCGTGGAGGCCCTGTCGGGCGCCAATCTCCACAAGCAAAATTTCCGTCGACTCGTCGCCCAGCAGGGGCTGGTGGAGGAGACCGACGAAGTTACCAGCGGCGCGGCAGGGCGGCCCGCCCGGCTCGTCCGCTTCCGCCGTGAGGTGCTGTTGGAGCGCCCCGCGCCGGGGTTCCGGCTGACCCCTTCGCGACGGTCGCCCTGAGGCATCGCGTGCCGAGACACGTTTCGGCCCTGGCGACGCGGCAATCGCGGGTGGGGCCTACATTGCCGCCAGGATCGATTCCAGCATGGCGCGGCTCGTCTCGAGCGCCGCGATGCGCTCGTCCACCTCGCCGATGTGCCGGCGTAACGTTTGCCGAAGCTCGTCGCAGGGTTCGAATGCGCCGCGCCCGGCGAGCGCGCAGGGCAGGAACACGCGGATGACCGGCAAGGTCATTCCGGCCGCGCCGAGCGTCCTGATCCGCCGGACGGTTTCCTCGTCCAGCGGCGTGTAATCGCGATACCCGGAGGCGGTGCGCTCCGGCGCGAGCAGCCCCTCCCCTTCGTAATAGCGCAGCATGCGCACGCTGACGCCCGTGCGCTTCGATAGCGTCCCAATCCGCATTGGCCGTTGACCCTGACAGTGCTGTCACGGATTAAGGCTGCGGCTCTTCGATGGAAACCAGTCGAGAGCGCTTTCCCATGACAGACGTCTTCGCCACCCATGCCTGGATCGACGGGCGCATCGCCACCGCCTCCGACCTCGCCCCCCTCGCCTTCGCCGGGTTCGCGCATTTTACCGCCATGCAGGTCCGTGACCGGCGCGTGAGAGGGTTGGACCTTCATCTGGAGCGCCTTCTCGACGGGTCGCAGGCACTGTTCGGCTGCACCATTCCTGAGGAGCGCATACGAGACGCACTTCGGACCGCCATCGCGGGCGCCCCCGGCGACCTGTCGCTCACCGCGACAGTGTTCTCGCGCAACGGCGAGTTCCGCCTCGACTGCGCAGCGGAAATATTCTCGATTCTAGTTCGAACCTTTCCGCCGAGTGACGGCCCCGCCGGCCCGCTGAAACTGGCCCTCACGCCGCATGAGCGTTGGCGCCCGGAGGTCAAGCATGTGGGCGAATCGGCAAAGACCCATCTCCTGCGCGAGGCTGCCCGGATGGGCTTCGACGATGCCGCGTTCGTCGATCGTCAGGGGAGTATCGGCGAAGCGACGATCTGGAACCTGGCCTTCTGGGACGGAGTGTCGGTGACATGGCCGAAGGCCGACATCCTGGCCGGGGTCACGATGGGAATTGTCCGCCGTCGATTGACCGCCCTCGGTGTCCCCCAGCGCGAGGCGGTCGTAGCGGCGGACGGGCTCCACGAGTTTGCCGGAGCCGTCGCGATGAATTCCTGGACGCCGGCCGTCGCTATATCGTCCATCGGCACCGTCACCCTGCCGCGATCCGACGAACTCACCGCCCTGCTGCATCGTGCCTATCGGACCGAACCGGCACTCGACCTCTGAACGTCCTTGTCCCCTCACGCGATCAGGAACTATCGCGCTCGACCACGAGGGAAGGGACGGCGATGGCGGAGGATGACGTTTGCACAATATCGCAATGCAAAATGAATATGCTCAGGCTCAGCATATCTAGACAAGCGTATCTCACACGCCTACGTTAGTCGGCACAATGCTCAGATTGAGCATAATTGAGGACGCGACCATGGCGGCCACGAGTTTCCCGATCGACCGGGTTTCGACCCTGCCTCTGCCCGATATCTACGCCCGCGTGAGCCGGCATGTTCCGGCCATCGAATGGCCGGCCCTGGCCGATGACGTCGCGGCGATCCTGGAGCTGAAGAAGACACGCAACGCGGTGATCCTCGCTCACAACTACCAGGCGCCCGAGATCTTCCACACCGTGTCGGACATCGTCGGCGACAGCCTGGCGCTGGCCCGCGAGGCGATCAACGTGGATGCCGACGTGATCGTGCTGGCCGGCGTCCATTTCATGGCGGAGACGGCCAAGCTGCTCAATCCGGGCAAGACCGTCCTGATCCCCGACATGCGGGCCGGGTGCTCGCTCGCCGATTCGATCACCGCCGCCGACGTGCGGGGACTTCGCGAGAAGTATCCCGGCGTGCCGATCGTGACCTACGTCAACACCTCCGCCGCCGTGAAGGCGGAATCGGACGTGTGCTGCACCTCCGGCAACGCGGTGGACGTGGTGCGCTCGCTCAATGCGCCGCGCGTCCTGATGATTCCCGACGAGTTCCTGGCGCAGAACGTCCAGGTTCTGGTGCCCGAGGTCGAGATCCTCACCTGGGCCGGCCATTGCGAGGTCCACGAGCAGTTCACACCCGCCGATATCGACGAGGTGCGCGAGAGCTATCCCGGCGTCACCGTCATCGCCCATCCGGAATGCCCGCCCGACGTGGTGGCGGCATCGGACTTCTCGGGTTCGACCGCGATGATGATGAACTTCGTCACAGAGAAGCGGCCGCGTCAGGTGGTGCTCGTGACGGAATGCTCCATGGGCGACAACATCGCCGCCGCCAACCCGGACATCGAGTTCATCAAGCCCTGCAACATGTGTCCGCACATGAAGCGGATGTCGCTGCGGAACATCCGCCACGCCCTGGAGACCCTCACCCATGAGGTGACGGTGGAGCCGGAACTCGCCGAGCGCGCTCGCGCGGCGGTGGAGCGCATGCTCGCGGTGCGTCCGCGATGAACGCGCACTCCCCGTTCTCCTTCACCCTCCCCGGCTCGGACCGTGTGATCGTAGTCGGCGCCGGCGTCGCCGGTCTCGCCACGGCTTTGCGGCTCAGCCCCCGCCCGGTCACCCTCGTCACCGCTTCTCCCTTGGGAAGCGGCACGGCGACGGGCTGGGCGCAGGGCGGCATTGCCGCCGCCATGGCCGAGGACGATGCCGCCGCACTGCATGCGGCGGACACGGAAGCTGCCGGCGCCGGCCTCACCGACCCGGCCGTCGCGCTGCGGGTGGCGCAAGCCGGCCCCGGCCTGATCGACTGGCTCGTCGGCCTCGGCGCGCCCTTCGACCGGGATGCCGTCGGTGCCCTGGCGCTCGGCCTCGAAGCGGCGCATTCGCGCCGCCGCATCGTCCGGGCGGGCGGCGATTCCACCGGGCGGATGGTGCTCGACACGCTGCTGAAGGCCGTCGCGCTGACGCCCTCCATCGAGATCCTGGTCGCCAATGTCCGCGGCCTGCTGCAGGACGAGAGCGGCGCCGTCGCCGGCCTGATCTGCGAGCGCGACGGTGCCTCGGTGCGGCTCGAAGCGCGGTCGGTCGTGCTCGCCACCGGCGGGCTCGGCTCCCTCTACGCCTCCACCACCAACCCGTGCGGGGCGACCGGCCGAGGGCTGGCGCTGGCGGCGCGCGCCGGGGCGACCTTGCGCGACATGGAGTTCGTGCAGTTCCACCCCACCGCCATCTCGGTGGGACTGGACCCGATGCCGCTCGCCACCGAAGCCCTGCGCGGCGAGGGCGCGCGGTTGATCGACAGCGAGGGCGAACCGGTGATGGCCGGTATCGCCGGGGGCGATCTCGCTCCCCGCGACGTGGTCGCCCGGGCGATTTTCCAGGCGAGGCGGCGCGGCACCGAGGTCTTCCTCGATTGTCGCGGTGCCCTCGGCGCCCGCATGGCGACGCGGTTCCCCACCGTGGCCGGCCTCTGCACCGCCTCCGGCATCGACCCGCAGCGCCAGCCGATCCCCGTGCGCCCGGCGGCGCATTACCATATGGGCGGCATCAAGGTGGACGGCACCGGCGCCAGCACCGTGCCCGGCCTGTTCGCCTGCGGCGAAGTCGCCTCCACCGGACTGCACGGCGCGAACCGCCTCGCCAGCAATTCGCTCCTCGAGGCGATGGCCTTCGCCCCCTGGATCGCCGAGGCTGTTGCGTCCGTCCCCGCCCCCGGTCCGGCTTCGATCGCCGAGCCGTGCCGGCGCGACGACGCCGATCACGACGCGATCCGCCGGATCATGGAAGCCGATGTCGGGGTGGTGCGCGACGCCGAAGGCCTGACCGACGCTGTGCGCCGCCTGGCGCCGGCGGCGAGGCAGGGCTCCGACTCGGCCCTCACCGGATTGATGGTCGCGACCTCCGCCCTGTCCCGCCTGGAGAGCCGGGGCGCCCATTGGCGCAGCGACCACCCGGACCAGGCGCCGGCCCGGCACAGCGAAGTGACCCTGGCCGAGGTCTGGCGGATGGCGGAGACCGTCTCGGTCGATGCGGTCGCTCCGGTTTAGATCGGACGATCGGAATCGTCTTGGGATGATCCCACCCATCGACCTCATCCTGAAGTGCCCGCGCGAGCGGGCCTCGAAGGAGAGTTCCAGCTACCCCATGCGAGATGGAGGCCTCCTTCGAGGGCTCCGCTTCGCTCCGCCACCTCAGGACGAGGTCAGTGGGCGGATCGTCGGCCCCCTACCAGCGACCATCATACGAGCGAACCCATGAGCGATGCCCGTCTCGTCCCCCTCCCCCGTCTCCTCGTGGAGCCGATCGTCCGCGCGGCTTTGCTCGAAGATCTCGGCCGCGCCGGCGACATCACCACCGACGCGATCGTGCCCGCCGATGCCCGCCTCTCCGGCGTCATCGCGGCCCGGCAGGACGGGGTGATCTCCGGCGTCGATGCGGCCATCATCGCCTTCGCGCTGATCGACCCGGCCGTGTCGGTCATCGTCGAACGCCACGACGGCGCGCGGGTCTCCCCCGGCGACGTGGTGATCCGGCTCGACGGTCCGGCGCGCGCCATCCTCACCGCCGAGCGCGTGGCGCTGAATCTCCTGTGCCGCATGTCCGGCGTGGCCACCGCCACGGCAGGGCTCGTGGAGGCTGCGCGGCCGCACGGCAAGGCGCGGATCGTCTGCACCCGCAAGACCACGCCGGGCCTGCGTTCCCTGGAAAAACACGCGGTCCGGGCCGGGGGCGGCTCCAACCACCGCTATGGCCTCGACGATGCCGTGCTCATCAAGGACAACCACGTCGCCGTGGCCGGCGGGATCGTTCCCGCCATCGAACGGGCACGGGCCTATTCCGGGCATCTCGTGAAGATCGAGATCGAGGTCGACACCCTGGACCAGCTGGCCGAGGCCCTGTCGGTCCGCGCCGATGCGGTGCTCCTCGACAACATGTCCCCGGACCAGCTGCGTGAGGCCGTACGGATGATCGACGGGCGCGCCATTGCGGAGGCCTCGGGCCGCATCAACCGCGAGACGGTGGGGGCCATCGCCGCCTCCGGCGTCGACCTGATCTCCAGCGGCTGGATCACGCATAGCGCACCGATCATCGACCTCGGCCTCGACGCGGTCTGATCTGGCGTATTCGGACGTCCGACGCGGGTCCGGTTCCGCCGCGTCGGATATTGTTCCCGGCTGACAGGGTCCCCTAATAATAATCCCTGCGAATACGGCTAAGCCGCCACACTGTGGCCACGGAGTCACGACCCCGCCACAACCATCGCTTCATCGCGAATTCAGCTTGGCTTTGGGGCGGCAGCGTTTACGTCTTGGCGATCGGAAAACGGTATCCTGCGTTGCGTTACCGACCGTGTTTCCCCAACGTTTCGCCTGCCTTCGAGAGGCTTTGATGCGCCGTATCGCCCCCGCCCTGTCCGGGCTCGTCTGCATGGTTGGTGTCTGGGCCTCGCCCGCCGCCGCCTATGAGATCGACCCGCTTACCCGTCAGCCCCTGGACAACGCGCTGGTGCTGCGCGTGCGTCCGCAGGCGGAGCCTGCCCCGGCCGTCGTGGCGGTGCCCACCGCCAACGCCTCGCTCAACCCGGCCGACCCGATGGCCTCGGCCGTGCCGCAGATGTCGGCGATCCAGCGCGAGCAGGTCGCCTTCGGCGGCAATTACGCTCCCGGCACCATCGTGGTCTCCACGGCCGAGCGCCGGTTGTACTACGTGCTCGGCGGCGGTCAGGCCCTGCGCTACGGCGTCGGCGTCGGTCGTCCCGGCTTCACCTGGGGCGGCACCCAGACCATCACGATGAAGCGGGAATGGCCCGATTGGCGTCCCCCGGCCGAAATGCTGCGCCGTCGTCCCGACCTGCCGCGCTTCATGAAGGGCGGCATCGAGAACCCGCTCGGCGCCCGCGCCATGTATCTCGGCGGCTCGATCTACCGCATCCACGGCTCCAACGAGCCGGAAACGATCGGCACCGCCGTCTCGTCGGGCTGCATCCGCATGACCAACGACGACGTGGCCGATCTCTACACCCGCGCCAAGGTCGGCGCGAAGGTCATCGTTCAGCGCTGATCGTCTTCGACACGCTTCGAACTGAAAAAGGCCGGCGGAAACGCCGGCCTTTTTCATGTCCTTCGGTAGAGTGCGTTCCGGCCTGGCTATTTCGACACCGAAAGGAACCGCGACAGCAGCCAAAGCGGCACCACCACCACGGCACCGGCGAGGATCCAGCGGCCGAAATCATGGAAGGTCTCGAATCCGAGATCGATGAGCGCGCGGCCCGCGTCGTAGATGTGCCAGAACAGCAGGCCGGGCGTGACACCCACCATCGCCATGATGGCGCCGACGAGAATGGACAGGAACAGCAGCTTCACCAGCACGGCCATGGGCGAGCCGCCGAGGAAGCGGCGCAGGGCCGAACGCGGTTCTCCATCGGAATAGCCACTGCCGACCGGGGGACGGCCCTGGTACGGTCCCTGTCGGCGGGGGTCGTTGTCGACGATCATGCTGTCATCCTCTGGCCGTGGTCCGACGGCCGAACTCTCTCGGACATATGGGGCCTCATCGGCTTCTCTGAAGCCGGCGAACCCGGCGGAAGCGTGACCGATGCGACACACCCGAACGAAACCGTCTGTCCATTGGGGCGTTAGGCCGTCTCGTGCCGGCAAGGCGACTGGCATCGGTGCGGGCTTCGCCCACATTCGACCCTCCCGCCCGAACGCTGCTTCGGCCCCACACTGGATGAGACGAACCGTTCCATGATCGACCACGCCCTCTTCGACCCGGCGACGATCGATCCGGAGACCCACCGCCTGAACGCCGAGATCATCGCGGCCCATGCGGCTCAGGCCGATCCCTGGTCGATTCCCCTTTCCGAAGTGCGCGCGCGCCGCCGGCAGGGAACCCAGGCCTCTCCGGCGATGCCGCGCAGCGCGCGCGCCGAGACGGTGGTCATCGACGGCCCGGGCGGCCCGCTCTCTCTGAGGGTCATCCGGCCCGACGCGAAGAAGTGGCAGAAGCTCCGCGGAGCCTACCTCCACATCCACCGGGGTGGCTGGGTCTGGGGCGCGGCCGACGAGCAGGATCCGTGGCTGGAGCGGATCGCCGATACCTGCGGCTTCGTCTGTCTGTCGGTGGAATATCGCCTTGCCCCCGAACATCCCTATCCGGCGGCTTTGGAGGATTGCGAGGCGGCGGCCCTCTGGCTCGCAGGCCCCGGCAAGGCCGAATTCGGCATCTCGGCCCTCACCATCGGCGGTGAATCGGCCGGCGCACATCTCGCCGTCATGACCCTGCTGCGCCTGCGCGACCGGCACAACCTGCCCCGCGCCTTCCGCGGCGCCAACCTCAATGCCGGCTTCTTCGACCTCGGTTTGACCCCCAGCGTCCGCAACTGGGGCGACACCCGCCTCGTGGTGAACACCAAGGACCTCACCACCTTCGCCAACGATTACGTCCGCGACGGCATCGACCGGCGCCGGCCCGACGTGTCGCCGCTCTATGCCGATCTGAAGGGCCTGCCGCCCGCCCTGTTCTCGGTGGGCACGCACGATCCGCTGCTCGACGACACGCTCTACATGTCGTCCCGCTGGGCGGCGGCCGGCAATGGCGGCCATACCGCGATCTATCCCGGCGGCTGCCACATCTTCGTGCGCTATCCCGGTGCGATGACCGGGCGCGCCCTCGAACTGATCGACCGGTTCCTAATGGCTCTGGCTTGACGATCCTTGCCTGAGGGCCGGCTTCCCGCGCCGTTCGAGGCCTGGTTCGCCTCGCGCGGCTGGGCGCCCCGTCCGCATCAGCTTGAGCTCCTCGGCATCGTCGGCGAAGGGCGCTCGGCCCTGCTGGTGGCGCCGACAGGGGCCGGCAAGACGCTGGCGGGGTTCCTTCCGAGCCTCGTCGCCCTGTCCAAGCGGGCGCCATCGCGAAAAGCGCGGGGGCTCCACACCCTCTACATTTCGCCGCTGAAAGCCCTTGCGGTAGACATCGCCCGCAACCTCGAAGCGCCCATCGCCGAGATGGGCCTGCCGATCCGGGTCGAGACCCGCACCGGCGACACGCCCTCCCACAAGCGCACGCGCCAGATCGAGCGCCCGCCCGACATCCTGCTGACGACGCCTGAGCAGCTCGCTTTGCTCATCGCCCATCGCGAGGCGTCCGAGCTGTTCGCCACCCTCTCCTGCGTGGTGCTCGACGAGTTGCACGCCCTCGTCACCTCGAAGCGGGGCGACCTGCTGTCGCTCGGGCTGGCGCGGCTGCACCGCCTCAGCCCAAAACTCACCGCCATCGGCCTCTCCGCCACCGTGCGCGAGCCGGACGATCTGAGGCGGTATCTGGTGCCGCAGGGCTCGATGACCCTCCCCCCTCTGCGGGGGAGGGTGCCTGCGGAGCAGGCGGGAGAGGGGGCGACCTCTCAGGAACCGGCGCTCCCCTCTCCCGACCCGCTTCGCGGGCCACCCTCCCCCGCAGAGGGGGGAGGGTTCGGTGATGCCATGGCCGACCTCGTCGTCGTGAAGGGCGGGGCAGCACCTGACCTCCACCTGCTCGATACCGGCCTGACCCTGCCGCTCGCCGGCCACACCGCCAGTCAGGCGATGCCGGCCATCTACGACCTGATCCAGGCGCACCGGACGGTGCTGGTCTTCGTCAATACCCGGCTCCAGGCCGAGTACACCTTCCAGGAACTCTGGCGCATCAACGAGGCGTCGCTGCCCATCGCGCTCCATCACGGCTCCCTCGATGCCAGCCAGCGGCGGCGGGTGGAGGCGGCCATGGCGGCGGGGCAATTGCGGGCCATCGTCTGCACCGCGACCCTCGATCTCGGCATCGATTGGGGGGATGTCGACCTCGTCGTGAATATCGGCGCGCCCAAGGGGGCCAGTCGGATCATGCAGCGGATCGGGCGCGCCAATCACCGGATGGACGAGCCGTCGAAGGCCTATCTCGTCCCCGGCAACCGCTTCGAGATCCTCGAATGCCAGGCCGCCCTCGACGCGGTGGAGGAAGCCGCACAGGACACGCCGGATGCCCGGCTCGGCGCGCCGGACGTTCTGGCCCAGCATGTCCTCGGCATGGCCTGCGCCGATGCGTTCGATCCTCTGCAGCTCTACGAGGAGATCGTCTCGGCCGCGCCCTTCGCGACGTTGTCCTGGGAGGATTTCGAGGCCGTCGTCGATTACGTGGCGACGGGGGGCTACGCGCTGCGGGCCTATGAGCGGTTCGCGAAGATCCTGCGCGGGCCGGACGGGCTGTGGCGGGTGCGCGATGCGCGGATCGCCCAGCAATACCGCATGAATGTCGGCACCATCGTCGAATCCGCCAAGGTGAAGGTGCGCCTCGCGCGCGGCGTCCGAGGTAAACCGGGCGCCATCCTGCCCAAGGGTGGGCGCGTTCTCGGCGAGATCGAAGAGGATTTCGCCGATACCCTGACGCCGGGCGACACCTTCCTCTTCGCCGGGGAAGTGCTGCGCTTCGAGGGCCTGTCCGAGGACGAGGCCCTGGCGAGCAAGGCCGGGCCGGGCACCGACCCGGCGATCCCGTCCTATGCGGGAGCGAAGTTTCCGCTCTCGACCTTCCTCGCCGCCCGCGTGCGCGCCCTCATCGCCGACCCGTTCGAATGGGACAGGCTGCCGAAACAGGTGGCGGACTACCTCGTCCAGCAGCGCAGCCGCTCGATCCTGCCGGGGCCCGACGGCCTCCTCGTGGAGACGTTCCCACGGGCGAAGCGCCATTACCTCACGGCCTTCCCGTTCGAGGGACGACTGGCTCACCAGACCCTCGGCATGCTGCTCACCCGCCGCCTGGAGCGGGCGGGTTTGCGTCCCCTTGGTTTTGCCGCCAACGATTACGGCATCGCCATCTGGATGACCCGCGACGTGAGCGAGGCCATCGCCCGCGAGCCCGGCTTCCTCGGCGCCTTGTTCGCCGAGGACATGCTCGGTGACGATCTCGAAGCCTGGCTCGACGAATCCTCGATGATGAAGCGCACGTTTCGCCAATGCGCCGTGATCGCCGGGCTGATCGAGCGGCGCTATCCGGGCCAGAAGAAGACCGGGCGGCAGGTCACCATGTCCACCGATCTCGTCTACGACGTGCTGCGCAAGCACCAGCCCGACCACCTGCTCCTGCGCGCCGCGCGGCAGGATGCGGCAACCGGACTCCTCGACGTGGCCCGCCTCGGCATGATGTTGAGGCGCATCCAGGGGCGAATCACCCACAAGGCGCTGGACCGCGTCTCGCCGCTCTCCGTGTCCGTCATGCTCGAAATCGGGCGCGAGAAGGTCTACGGCGAAGGCGCGGACGAGATCCTGGCGGAGGCCGAGGCGCAGCTTCTCGAAGAAGCGCTCGGGTGACGATTCGGTGACGCGCCCCTTCCCCGGATTAGAGGATGCGATCTTGGCGCTCGGCCAGAAACTCGAACGGACCATCAAGACCCCCGGCCTGACGCTGGCCGGCGAAGCGCTCACCCTCGACCTCTGCGGCGGGTTGTGGCTCGCCGCGCACCGGACCCTGATCGTCTCCGACCTGCATCTAGAGAAGGGCTCGGCCTTTGCCGCGCGCTCGGGCCAGTTCCTGCCGCCCTACGATACCCGCGAGACCCTGGCCTGCCTGCACGAAGCGGTGGTCCGCTTCGACCCGGCCTGCGTCGTGGCTTTGGGCGATTCCTTCCACGATGCGCGCGGCCCCGAGCGGATGGAGCCCGGCGACCGGGCCATGATCGCCGCCCTGCAGGAAGGCCGGGACTGGGTCTGGATCGCCGGCAACCACGACCATGCCGTCTCGGAAGGCGTCGGCGGGCGCTATGCCGAGACGATGGCGCTCGGTGGACTGACCCTGCGGCACGAGCCGCTGCCGGATGCGCCGGAGGGCGAGATCGCCGGGCATCTGCATCCCTGCGGCAAGGTCGCCATGCGCGGCCGCGCGGTTCGGCGCCGCTGCTTCGTCACCGACGGTAAGCGCTTGGTGATGCCGGCTTTCGGTGCCTATGCGGGCGGCCTCAACGTGCGCAACCCGGCCTTCGATCCGCTGTTTCCTGCCGGCTTCACCGCGCATCTCCTGGGAGACGGCCGGGTCTTCGCCATCGGCAAGGCGATGCTGGCGCGGGACTGAGCGCCACCCGGCCGCGTGCCGTCTCTTCAGGCCTTGATGTCGGCGAAGGCTCCGACGACTTTCTCCCGGCCTTGCTTCACCAGTTCCTCGATCTTTTCCTTGATCGCCTGGTTGATCTTTTCGAGCTCCTTCTGCGGCATCCCGGCCAACGCTTCCTCCGTGAGGCCCATCTTCTTGAGGATCTCTTCGCGGATTTTCTCGGCGGGCGTCATCTTGGCATATTTCAGGAAGTCGTCCTTCGCCGACGCCTCCGTCGATCCTGACGGCGTCGTGCGGACGGGGTAGCTCGCTCCCGGGGCGGATATTCCGTTGAGACCGATGGACATGGCGGCACGACTTTCCCAGTGACACACGCCTGCATTGCAAAAACGCCGCCGTTGGTCGCAACGGAAAAAATCGTGTTATGTCAAATATTTATAGGAACGCCATCGCCGCTGGGGCGTCCCGCGCGGCAAATCCTGCCCGGCCATCGCTACCGAGCGACGATGGCGGCATGGGGGCACTCTCCGATTTAAGGGCATCGTTGATGGGGTTCATGGGTCGACGATCCGGGGAGTATGGACCATCCCAACCAACCTCCTCATCCTGAGGCGCCGCAGCGCAGCGGAGGCCTCGAAGGATGAGGTCGCGTTTCGGTCAGGTGAGGAGGCGGCCGAGGGCGAACGAGACGATCAGGCCCGCATGCAGGGAGACCAGTCCGCAACCGATCGGAGGCCACCACGCGGTCGTCTTGGACTCCATCGCTACCCCCGGCCCGGAATGGTGGTCGCCCCATACCCTCCTGGCAGGGAGGTCTGTCTCTACCGAGGGTGATCGAATCTCCGATACAGTGGCTTCGAATGCGAATCGCAGCGGAGCCAGGGCACGGTCATGCTTCAAGCGCTCATCGTCGGGGCCGGCCCGGTCGGCCTCACCCTCGCCGCCGAACTCGCCCGATACGGCATCGGCATCCGCCTGATCGACAAGAGCCCGCAGCCGACGCAGACCTCGAAGGCGCTCGTGGTCTGGCCGCGCACCCTCGAACTCATGGACCGGATGGGCTGCAGGCAAGCCTTCCTCGATGCCGGTCTGCGCGTCCATGGAGCGGCCCTGCGCAGCGCCGGCAGCATCCTCGGCCATATCCGGTTCGACGCCGTCGCCAGCAGCTACAACTTCGCCCTCATGATCCCGCAGCGGGAGACCGAGCGCCTGCTGATCGAGCATCTCGCCACGTTCGGCGTCGCGGTGGAGCGCGAGGTGGAACTCGTGAGCTTCGTGACGGATGACGAGCATGTCGAGGCGACGCTGCGCCACGCGGACGGTGCCGAGGAGACCATTTCGGCATCCTGGCTCATCGGCTGCGACGGCGCGCACAGCACCGTGCGGCACGGGCTCGATCTCGCCTTCGCGGGCGAGGCGCAGGGGGACGACTGGCTCCTCGCCGATATCCGCGTGGAGGGCGACGGTGCACCGCCCGGCGATGAGATCGCGACCTATCTCCACCGGGATGGGCCGCTCGTGGTCTTCCCGATCCCCGGCGGCCGCGCGCGGGTGATCGCGCAGGTCGGCAAGACCGATCCGGCGCATCCGCGCCCGGACCCGACCCTCGGCGACGTACAGGCCCTGGTGGACCAGCGCGCGGGCGGCTTTCGTGTCGTCGATCCAGTCTGGCTCACGCATTTCCGCATCAACGAGCGCAAGGTCTCGCAATATTTGCAGGGGCGCGCGGTCCTGGCCGGCGACGCGGCGCATATCCATAGCCCCGCCGGTGGCCAGGGCATGAATACCGGCATGCAGGACGCCATCAACCTCGCCTGGAAACTGGCGATGGTGGAGCGGGGGCAAGCCGCGCCCTCGCTCCTCGACAGCTACAGCCCCGAGCGGAGCGCCGTCGGCGACATGGTGCTGCGCAATGCCGCCCGCCTGACCGACATGGCGACCCTGTCGAACCCCGTGGCGCAGGGATTCCGCAACCTCGCGCTCCGGTTCATGCTCGGCTTCCACGCCGTGCAGGACAAGATGGCGGCGACAATGAGCGAGGTGGAGATCGCCTATACCGACAGCCCGCTCTCTCACGGCCCCGAGGCGGGAATGCGCTGGGCGCCGGAGCACGATGACGGAAAGCCCCCCGGCTCCGGCCCGGTGCCGCTCTTCGTCCTCTACGCGGCGGATGCGGTACGGGGAGCGAGCTTCGCGGCGCGGTATCCCGCCCTGCTCGAACCGACGCCGCGACGCCCGCCCGAAGGCGACCGGCTGATCCTCGTCCGGCCCGACGGCTATGTGGGCTTTTCCGGCATCGGCGAGACTTGGGAGGAGGCGGAGCGCTACCTCTCGCGGCTCGGCCCCGACCGGCCCTGAAAGCTCAGGCCGCGATCAGTAGCGCGCAGCCGGCCACGACCGACAGGATGAGCCGCAGACGTCCGAGCCAGGTCGGCACGAGGCCACGCCGGACGAGGTCGAGATCGACGAAGCCCCAGCCGAGGACGAGCAGGCCGAGCACGCGCAGGTCCCACGGCATGGGGAAGGCCAGGGCCGCCCAGGCGATGAGGGAGGGCAGGATGGCGATGACGTAGTCGCGCCCGCCCGCTCCGCCCGACGCGGCCGCACCCCAGCGGATGCCGCCGAGGAACGATGCGATCACCGCGCCATAGGTCGAGAGGATGGTGCGTGGGGCCAGCCCGACATTGCCGAGGCCACCATCGCTGCCGCTGAGGGAAAGAGCTGCGAACCCCAGAAAGGGAATGAGGCCGGCGACGCCAAGAACGAGGGCTGATGTCGGTATGGGCGTCACACGCGCCATCGAATCTTCGGCTCCATTGGTCCGTGATCCCGCGATCGTCCGCGATCCGCGGCCAGGATCTCACCGCCGTGACTATACACGGTTCTCGCCGCGCGAAACGCCCCGCCGATCCAGAGCCGCCGACGGATCGAGTCGCGTCCGGGTTCAGGTAAAGCTCTGAACAGGAACGTCGATTCGACTTCGCTCCGCCCGCGTCGACGCTACGCGCGTCGCTATCACGCGCAGTCCATGTCCGCGTGCGACCGGTGTGTCACGCACCCGTGGTACGGCGAGGCGCGGTCGGAGCCGGTGTGGCGGGGGGCGGTGCACCGATCAGGCTCATCGACCCATCCACGCCGGCGCCGGTGGGCGCGGGAGGCTCGTTGACGGCCGCCACCGATGCCTTCGGTTTGAAGGCGGTGCTGAGCTTCTGCGCCACCACCAGATCCTTCGGCGCCAGCTTGGCGGCGACATCGTCGCGCTTCCGGCCCGCATCGTCGTCGCCCTGGGCCGCAGCGGCGGAGAACCAGAGGTAGGATTGGACGAGATCCTGCTGCAACCCAAGGCCCCGCGCGTAGAGGACGGCGAGGTTGTACTGGCTGTCGCGCATGCCGTACTCGGCGCCGCGCCGGAACCATTGCGAAGCCGTGGTGTAATCCGGCTTGCCGTTCGCCGACGGATTCTCGGCGTAGACCACGGCAAGGTTATGCATCGAGCGGGCATGGCCCTGTTCCGCCGCGCGGGCGTACCAGAGCTTGGCCTGGGCGAGGTCGCGCACCACGCCCGAGCCCTTCTCGTAGAGGCCGCCGAGCTTGTACTGCGCCGGGGCGTAGCCGACTTCGGCCAGAGCCTCGAACAGCTTTGCCGCCACCGCGAAGTCGCGGGGCATGCCCCGGCCTTCGAGGGCGCGGGCGGCGAGATCGTAGACGGAGGCTCCATCGCCTTCGAGGGCGGCCTTGCGAAGCTGCGCGAGCCCCGTCGGCACCGCCCCGAGATCGCCCGCCAGATTACCGAGGGCAGCGACCTTCGGCACCGGACGCTGGGCCGGCTGGCTCGAGGATTCGGTCAGGGTCGGGACGGCCTTGGACGAGGCCGGCTCGGAGATCGACTGGGTGGTTTCCGGGTCCGGCCGCGCAGGCGTATCCGCGGCGACCCTGGCCGTGTCGGTGGGAGATGGGTCAGCCTTCGATGCGTCAGCCTTCGATGCGTCAGCCTTGGCCGTGTCGGCATTGGCCGAATCGGTTTTGGCCGCGCTGTCCGAGGGCTGGCCTGGGGCGGCCTGCGCTTCGGCGATTTGGGCCGCCGACACATCCGTCGCGGTGCGGCGGGAGTTGATGGCCTGCAATGCACCGAGCGCGAGGACGATGGCGGCGAGGCCGAGGAGGAGCGGCTTGCGGCGCTTGTCGAATTCGGCGCGCAGACGCGCAACGCGCCCGGGGGTCGAGGTTTCCAGGGCGTCGTCGGAGGCACCGCGACGCTGCATCTCGGGCGAGCGGGCGGCGATCGCGGCCTCGTTCTGCGCGGCCTGCGCCGCACGCCGCGCGGCGGCGATGAAGCTCGTCTTGATGTCGCTCTCGGTCGGCTTGATCGCGTCCGAACCGCTCTCCGCGGACCGGTCGGGGCTGGGACGGCGGGCGCCGGGCTCCAGCGGCTCGTCCGTGACGCGACCGAGCTCGAAGGATTGCGCCGTCGGGCTCACCCGCAAGGGTTCGGCCCGCCGGATCATGGCGCCCGCCTGCATCGGGGCCCGCTCGTCCACGCGGCCGGTGGCGATTCCGAGCCGCTCGGCGAGGTCGTGAGACGAGGTGGAGCGGCTGGCGGCGAGCGGGCCGGCCTCGGCCAGGACGCCCAGCTGGCCCACGAGCCTGTCCAGGGTGGAATGGACGCCGTCGAGCGTCGCCTGCATCCGCTGCTCGGAGGCCGTCTGCTGGGCGCGCAGATCCGCCAGGCTGGCCCGGAGCATCCCGAGTTCGCCCGTCTCGCCGGTGGTCCCGATGCTCTCGGCCACGGCATTGCGTGCGGCGCGCTCTACTGCGGCCTCGATCGGAACCTCTTCGCGCAAAGCCGAGACCTGGCCGAGCAGGTCGGACATCGTCCGCTCGAGGCCGGCGATCGCGGGGTCCGCGTCGCGTGTGTCGATGCGGCTGGCCAGCGCCAGAACCTGCTTCTCCAGCACGTCGAGACCTTCGGCGCGGGGTCCGGCGGGGCCTCCCACCCGGTCGAGCTTGTCGGCGAGGTCGTGCAGCATGCCGTGGATCGAGGCGAGGTCGCCGCCGGGAATCACCGGCCGGCGCAGGGTCTCGCCGAGATCCTCGAGGCGGCCGATCAGGTCGCCGACCGGATTGACGCTGACCCGCTCGACCTTGTCGGCGAGGGCGTCGATCCGCACGATGATCTCGTCCGAATGGCTGCCGCCGCCGACGGAGCCGCCTTCGCGCAGCGCGTCGAGCTTGGCGCCCATCGCCTGGATCTGCTCCTCGATCCCACCCGAAGGCGGGGTCCGCAGGCCGAGGCGGATCTCTTCGAGCAACGGCCGCAGCTCGGCCATGTTGGCTCCGTCACCGCCGACGCCGCCCTGCAATTCTGTGATCTGGGCGCTGATCGCCTGGAGCCCCTGGGCGAGGCTCTGGATCCGCTCCGGCCCGGCGAGCGAGCCGATCAGGCGGCGGATTTCGTCCAGTTCGCGGAACAGGTTACCGAGTTCGTCACGGTCGGCGAAGCCCGGCGCGCTGCTGCTGAGCGCCCCGTCCACCTTCGCCGCGAGGCGCTCGACGTCGCTGGCGACGCGGGCATGGACGTTCTCCGCCACATCGTCGGCGAGACGGGCGACCTGAACGCGGATCAGTTCGATGGGGGCCGCGATGGCGGCGAGATCGGAGGGCTCCTGCGCGCGCTGGACCCCGGTGACGAGGGAGTGCATCGCCTGTTCGAGGGCACCGACGTCGCGGCCCGTGGCGAGGCCGGTGATCGATTCGCGAAGACGGCTCGTCTCGGCCTGCAATTCGGAGAGCGCCGGCGACGGCGCCCGTGTCGCCGAGGCGGCAGGCTTCTGCTCGGCAGTGGCCGAGTCGGAATCGAGTTCGCGCTGACGCTGGCGGATTTCCGCCACCGCGTCGCGCAGCTCCACCTCGACAGGGCGGCCGCGCCGGCCGATGGGGCGCGGCGAGGCCAGTTGCTCGCCGAGTTCGACCATGCGGCGCTCGATCTGCGCCAGACGCTCGGCCATCTGTGCCGCCGGGGACAGGCCGGCATCCAGCACCGTGCTGATCCTGGCTTCGATCTCCTCGATCGTCCGCGTCGCCGTCTCCTGCGAGATCTGGTGATCCTGGGCGATCTTATGATCGATCTGGTCGAGACGCCGCATCATCTCGGCGATGGAGGTGGTGAAGGGCGCGATCGGGTCCGGTGCAGGAGCCGAGACGACGGGGGCCGAGACGACGTCAGCGCCGTCGGTGACGACGGCCTCCGCGGCGTCGACGGGTGCGGGATCGGCCTCGGCGGATTCGAGATTGGCCTCGACGGGTGACGGCGCGCTGCTCGAAACGTCGACGAGCGGGCGGGTCTGATGCTGCATCGACGAGGTCAAGCGGCGGCGGCGTGCCTTGGGCTTCTGGTCCGGCGTGACGATCGACGCGATCCAGGTCTCCACCGGCACCCCTGCGCGACGCGCCACATCGCGGGCGGCATCGAGGATTTCCGGGTCGAACTCTTCCAGGTTGAGCGTCGCGTTGCGTTTCATCGTCAAACCCGGGGCAGCGAGGTCCGTGACCCAATCCGGTTTGTCAGTGTGCAACGCAGAGGTGTCGCAGCGGCAGCGAAACGGATCGATTGCCGCTGACATTTCGCACTCTTGGTAAACAGGCGGTTAAGCCCTGTGCCAAACTGGCCTTATGTTATCGTCGACGCCTCGCTGAGGGTGCCCCTTTCCCTTCGCACGGCGATAGTTTATATATGAACTATCAAGCGTGCCGGGGCTGAGAGGCCGAATCGGGCATGCGATCAAGCGGGTGGAGGACAGACGAGATGCCGAGTTATCGTGCACCGGTCGAGAACGTGCAGTTTCTCCTCAACGACGTCTTCGCCTTCCATGGACGCAACAACCTGCGCGGTTTCGCGGATGCGTCGCCCGACCTGATCCAGGCGGTTCTGGTCGAGGGCGCCAAGCTTGCCGAGGGCGTGCTCACCCCCCTCAATGCCGTGGGTGACCGGCAGGGCTGTACCCGCCAGGCGGATGGCAGCGTCTCCACGCCGGACGGGTTCAAGGCCGGCTACGACGCCTATGCCGAGGGTGGCTGGATGGGCATCTCCGTGCCGGAGGAATATGGGGGCCAGGGCCTGCCGCACACGATCAACACCGCGATCTCCGAATTCACCTCTTCGGCCAATCTGGCATTGGCCATGTATCCGGGCCTGACGCAGGGCGCGATGGCGGCCCTCCTCGTCCACGGCTCGGAGGAGCAGAAGGCGACTTATCTGCCCAAGATGGTGGAAGGCGCCTGGACCGGTACGATGAACCTCACCGAGCCCCATTGCGGCACGGATCTCGGGCTCCTCAAGACCAAGGCGCTGCCGAACGGCGACGGTTCCTACAGCCTCACGGGCACCAAGATCTTCATCTCGGCCGGCGAGCACGACCTGTCCGAGAACATCGTCCATCTCGTCATCGCCCGGATCGAGGGTGCGCCGGCCGGCACCAAGGGTATCTCGCTGTTCGTGGTGCCGAAGTTCCTCGTCAACGAGGATGGATCGGTGGGCGAGCGGAACGGCGTCTCCTGTGGCTCCCTCGAGCACAAGATGGGCATCCACGGCAATTCCACCTGCGTCATGAACTATGACGGCGCGAAGGGCTGGCTCGTCGGCCAGGAGAATCGCGGTCTCAATGCGATGTTCGTGATGATGAACGAAGCGCGCCTCGCGGTGGGCGTCCAGGGTCTCGCCCAGTCGGAGGTCGCCTACCAGAACGCGGTGGCTTACGCGAAGGACCGGCTCCAGGGCCGCGCCCTCACCGGCGCCAAGGCCCCGGACAAGGTGGCCGACCCCATCATCGTCCACCCCGACGTGCGCCGGACCCTCATGGGAATTCGCGCCTTCAACGAAGCCGCCCGCGCGCTGGTGCTGTGGACCGCGCTTCAGGCGGATATCGGCCATCGCTCCGACGACGCGGCCGAGCGCCAGAAGGCCGAGGACCATATGGGCCTGATGACCCCGGTGGTGAAAGGCGTGCTCACGGACAAGGGGTTCGACAACGCGGTGGCGGCCCAGCAGCTCTTCGGCGGGCACGGCTACATCGAGGAATGGGGCATGTCGCAATTCGTGCGCGATGCCCGCATCGCCATGATCTACGAGGGCGCCAACGGCATTCAGGCCATGGACCTCATCGGCCGCAAGCTACCCAAGGATGGCGGCCGGGCGATGATGAGCTTCCTCGCCGAGGTCCAGACCTTCATCAAGGACCATGACGAGGAGGCCGAGATGAAGCCGTTCACCGGCCCGCTCCAGGCCGGGCTGAACGACCTCCAGGGCGCCACCATGTGGTTCATGCAGAACGCCTTCTCCAAGCCCGACAATGCCGGGGCCGGCGCCACCGACTACATGCACCTCCTCGGCCTCGTCGCCATGGGCTACATGTGGGCCCGGATCGCCAAGGCGGCGCTGGCGCGCATCGCGCAAGGCCCGTCGCCGGAAATGGACGACAAGCTCGTCATCGGCCGGTTCTACATGGAGCGGACGCTTCCCGAGACCGCGACCCGCCTCGTGCGGATCAAGGCCGGGGCCGACACGACCATGGCGTTGAGCGCCGAGGCGTTTTAGAGCGGACGACAGACTTTCAGTTCACCACGTCATTCCGGGGCGCTCGCAGAGCGAGACCGGAATCCAGAACCGCCGACGCGACAAACCTTGGATGTGTTCGCGGATCTGGATTCCGGGCTCCGCTTCGCGGCCCCGGAATGACGGCGAGACCGAGAGCAGACTTTGAAAGCCGTCGCTCCGCAGGAGCGGACAACAGGGAAACGCATATGCCCGAGGCCTTCATCTACGATCACGTCCGCACGCCGCGAGGTCGCGGCAAGCCGGATGGCGCATTGCACGAGGTGACGGCCCTACGCCTCGCCGAAACGGCCCTGCGCGCCCTCAAAGAGCGCAACGAGCTCGACACGCGGCAGGTGGACGACGTCATCCTCGGCTGCGTCGATCCCGTCGGCGAGGCCGGTGGCGACATCGCCCGGGCGGCGGCCCTGGTGGCGGATTACGGCACCCATGTCCCCGGCGTGCAGATCAACCGCTTCTGCGCCTCCGGGCTCGACGCGGTGAACTTCGCCGCGGCCCAAATCATGGCCGGCCAGCACGACATGACGGTCGGCGGCGGCGTCGAATCCATGGGCCGCGTCGGCCTCGGCGCCTCCGGCGGGGCCTGGCCGGTGGACCCGGCCATCGCCATCAAATCCTGGTTCATGCCGCAGGGCGTCTCGGCCGATCTCATCGCCACGAAATACGGATTCAGCCGCGACGAGTGCGACGCTTACGCGGTCGAATCGCAGAAGCGCTCGGCGAAATCCTGGGCCGACGGGCTGTTCAGGAATTCCGTCGTCCCGGTGCGCGACGTCAACGGCATCACCCTGCTCGACACCGACGAGCACATGCGTCCCTCCACCGACATGCAGTCCTTGGCCGGGCTGAAGGCCTCCTTCGTCCAGATGGGCCAGATGGGCGGTTTCGACGCCGTGGCGGTCGACGCGCATCCCGATGTGGAGATGGTCAACCACGTCCATCACGCCGGCAATTCCTCGGGGATCGTCGATGGTGCCGCCGCCGTGCTGGTGGGCTCGAAGGAAGCCGGCGCGCGGGCCGGCCTCAAGCCGCGCGCCCGTATCCGCGCCTTCGCCAATATCGGTTCGGACCCGGCCCTCATGCTCACCGGACCGGTGGACGTGACGAAGAAGGTGCTGGCCCGCGCCGGCATGACCATCGCCGATATCGACCTGTTCGAGGTCAACGAGGCGTTCGCGGCCGTGGTCCTGCGCTTCTGTCAGGCCTTCGGGCTCAATCCGTCCGAGGTGAACGTCAATGGAGGCGCCATCGCCATGGGCCATCCGCTGGGCGCCACCGGCGCCATGATCCTCGGCACGGTCCTCGACGAGTTGGAGCGCACGGGCAAGGAGCGCGCCCTCGTGACCCTCTGCATCGGCGCCGGAATGGGAACCGCCACGATCATCGAGCGGGTGTAGAACCGGGCCGGGGCGGGCTTTCGCCGGTCCCGCCTCCCAAACCCTTCGAAACGCTGTTAGACGGCGCGCTCCCGCCGCCGGAACCGGCGGCGCAAAGACAACATCGGGAGACACGCCAAGATGACACGCATTCTCGCCACCATGATGCTGACCACGGCATTGATGGCGCCGCTCGCCGCCCGCGCGGACGACATGTCCGACCGGGTCACGATCGCCAAGGATCTGGTTCAGAAGACGCTGATCAAGAACCTCGAAACCGGCTTCACCGGAGCTCTCGAGAAGACCGTGCAGCCGATGGCGGAAGACAAGGCCGAGGCGGTGCGCAAGGAAGTCCGCGCCGAGTTCGAGAAGCAGCGCGAAGTCATGATCGACGGTCTCTCGAAGGCCTATGCCGAGAAGTTCAACATCGACGAGCTCAAGCACCTCAGCGGCATCTACGACGACAAGATCTACCAGAAGTTCCAGGCGATCAATTCGGACCCGGCCTCGACCGTCACCGTCATCTCGCAGGGTGCGGTCACCAAGATCCTGAACATGCTGGCGATCGCCTCGGCCGGCGACAAGCCGGCTGCGCCGATGCCGCCCATGCCCGGCGCCAAGTAGAGACCGGCGCGAAGTAAAGCGCGAAGACTGGGAGGGGCTTCGCCCCCCCTTAGGACGCGAGGTCGAGGCGCGGCTCCCGCGCCTCGAAGCCGGAAACGCTCGGGAGGGCTTCGAGTTGGGGACGGGCGAAGTAATAGCCTTGGAACAGATTCGCGCCGAGTTCGCGCATGGTCGCGAATTCCGCCTGCGTCTCGATTCCCTCGGCGATGACCTCGATGCCGAGTTGCCGCGCGATCGAGAGGATGCCCGCCGTGATGACCTGCCGCGCCCGGTCACGGTCAATGCCGCGCAGCAGGTCCATGTCGATCTTGATCAGGTCCGGCTGAAAGTTGGCCAGCAGGCTGAGCCCGGCGAAGCCGGCGCCGAAATCGTCGAGGGCCGTCAGGAAGCCCTGCCGGCGATACTCGTCGACGATGCGCTGCAGATGCGCGATGTCGCGGAATTTCTCGTTCTCGGTGAACTCGAACATGATCCGCTCGTGAGCGAAGCCGAATTGGCGCGCCGCCTCCAGGGACGAGCGGATGCAGGCTGCGGGCTCGTAGACGGCGTTCGGCATGAAGTTGATCGACAACCTGGTGTCGTCGTCGGCTTGGAACAGGCGTCCGGCGAGTTCGATGGCACGCACCCGCGCGGCCTGATCGAACCGGTACATGGTCGCTTCGGTCACCTGCCCGAGGATCGATCCGGCGGACTGGCCCTCCGGGCCCCGGATGAGCGCTTCGTAGCCCCAGATCCGGTCGACCCTGGTATCGACGATCGGTTGAAAAGCCATGGTAAAATCAAGATCGAGATCGACGCCATCACGACATCCTTGGCAGGCCTTCCTCGACGCCATCAACTCTATCCCATGTTAAGACTTTGAACTTTCTCGGAAAACTATCCATCGGAAGGTTTTAGATCGCCTTAATGGATACGATTCCTTCGCCGAACCTTCGAGGGTCAGAAATGAATCTCACGAATTTCCGCTACGACGTCGATGCCGACGGGATCGCCCTCGCGACCTGGGACATGCCGGGCCGCTCGATGAACGTCTTCACCGAAGAGGTGATGAGCGACCTGCATCAGGTCATCGACGCCGTGGTGGCCGATCCGGCCGTGAAGGGCTGCGTCATCACCTCGGGCAAGGACAACTTTTCCGGCGGCGCCGACCTGACCATGCTCCAGGGCCTCGGTCAGGCTTACGAGAAGCTGAAAGCCGAGAAGGGCGAGGAGGAGGCCATGCGCCACTTCTTCGAGGAATCGCGCAAGCTCACCCTGGTCTTCCGCAAGCTCGAGACCTGCGGCAAGCCCTTCGCGGCGGCGGTGAACGGCATCTGCCTCGGCGGCGCCTTCGAGCTCTCGCTCTCCTGTCACCACCGGGTGCTGTCCGACGACCCGAAGACCCGCGTCGGCCTGCCCGAGATCAAGGTCGGGCTGTTCCCCGGCGCAGGCGGGACCCAGCGCGTCCCCCGCCTGATGCAGACCGGCGACGCCCTGCAGCTGCTGTTCAAGGGCGAGCAGATCCGTCCGCTCATGGCTAAGAACATGGGCCTCGTCCACGAGGTCGCGCCGAAAGACGAGATCGTCGAGAAGGCCAAGGCCTGGATCAAGGCCGGCGGCTCGGCCGTCGCTCCCTGGGACCAGCCGAAGTTCAAGGCCCCCTCGGGCAAGGTCTATTCGCCCGCCGGCATGATGATCTGGCCCCCGGCCAATGCGATCTACCGCCGCGAGACCCACGACAATTATCCGGCCGCCAAGGCCATCCTCGCCTCGGTCTACGAGGGCCTGCAGCTGCCGATGGATCTCGCCCTGCGGGTCGAGAGCCGGTACTTCGCCAAGATCCTGCGCTCCAAGGAGGCGGCGGCGATGATCCGCACGCTGTTCATCTCCATGGGCGAGCTGAACAAGGGCGCGCGCCGGCCGAAGGAGATCGCCAAAACCAGCGTGAAGCGGGTGGGCGTCGTCGGCGCCGGCTTCATGGGGGCCGGGGTCGCCTACGTCACCGCCAATGCGGGGATGGAGGTGATCCTCCTCGACCAGTCCACCGAGGCGGCCGAGAAGGGCAAGGCCTACGCCCACAAGCTCGTCACCGACCAGATCAACAAGGGACGCGCCAAGACCGCCGACCGCGAGGCCCTGCTGGCGCGCATCACCACCAGCGCCGATTACGCCGACCTGTCATCCTGTGATCTCGTGATCGAGGCGGTGTTCGAGGATCCCAAGGTGAAGGCCGAAGTCATCGCCAAGGTGGAGGCGGTGATCGGCGAGGACGTGATCTTCGCCTCCAACACCTCGACCCTACCGATCTCGGGCCTCGCCAAGGCGTCCCGGCGCGCGGCCAATTTCGTCGGCATCCACTTCTTCTCGCCGGTGGAGAAGATGATGCTCGTCGAGATCATCAAGGGCGAGCAGACCGGCGACGCCGCGCTCGCCACCGCCCTCGACTACGTCCGCGCGATCAAGAAGACGCCCATCGTCGTCAACGACAGCCGGGGCTTCTTCGCCAATCGCTGCGTCGGCGCCTATCTGTACGAGGGCCACAAGATGCTCATCGAGGGCATCCCCGCCGCCATGATCGAGAATGCCGGCCGGCAAGCGGGCATGCCGGTGGGACCCCTCTCCCTCACCGACGAGGTCGCCGTCGACCTCGCCCTGAAGATCGTCAAGGCCACCGAAGCGCAGCTCGGCGCTGAGGCGATCGATCCCGCTCAGAAGGCTCTGCTCACGACCCTGGTGGAGGGTGAGGGCCGGCTCGGCCGCAAGAACCGGAAAGGCTTCTACGACTATCCGGAAGGCGCCTCGAAGAAGCTCTGGCCCGGCCTGTCGGAGCTCCAGACCACGCGAATCGACCCCGACGACGTCGATTTCACCGAGCTGAAGCAGCGGCTGCTGGTGGTTCAGGCCCTGGAGGCCGCCCGCACCGTGGGTGAAGGCGTGATCACCGACCCGCGCGAGGCGGATGTGGGCTCCATCCTCGGCTTCGGCTTCGCCCCTTTCACCGGCGGCGCCCTGTCCTACATCGACTTCATGGGTGCGAAAGCGTTCGTTTCCCTGGCCCAGGGCCTGGAGGCAAAGCACGGGTCGCGTTTTGCGGTGCCGGACAACCTCCTGCGCATGGCGGAGGCCGGCGGCACGTTCTACGGCGACGCCGCGGCCAAGAAGGCGGCGTGAACGAACACCTCGGCTCGGGACATCCCCCGGCCGGGGTCACATGACGGGAGGGAGCGTTCCATGAGCACGACCGAAGCGACCACCGCCGATCAGGTCGGCGCCGACGGAACGCCCCTGCGGGTCACGGCGACACCGGCCGCCATCGCGTTGATCGAGGAATTGCGCGCCGAGCACGGGCCGGTGATGTTCCACCAATCGGGCGGATGCTGCGATGGCTCGTCGCCCATGTGCTACCCGGTGGGAGATTTCCTCACCGGCGACAGCGACGTCCATCTCGGCCAGGTGGCCGGCGCCGATTTCTGGATCAGCCGCCCGCAATTCCAGGTCTGGAAGCACACCCACCTGATCCTCGACGTGGTGCCCGGCCGAGGCGGCATGTTCTCGCTGGAGAACGGCCGCGACAAGCGCTTCCTCATCCGCTCACGGATCTTCACGGACGCGGAGAACACGGCGCTCGAAGGCGCGTGCCGGATCTGACCCGCACGCAGCGCGCTTCCCTCATAGGCGAAAGCTCTCACCTGGTCGCCCGGCGTGGTCGGTTGCGTGCGATCCTTGACGAGCCTTGGAAGGGGCCGCTTTCGTGCCGTTTCACGGGGCGGAGCGTACGACCGGGTTTGGTGGAGAGCGGTCAGACAGCTTTCGGAAAAGAAACAGCCAAAAGCTGCTATCTGCATGGAGTCGTCAGTCGTTCCGAGTTCGATTGTGTCTTGGGCGAAATGGCCCGTCGAACAGGAAGTAGAAGGGCCGCGAATTCGTCAGAGCCTATGCTAGCATTTGCGAGCAACAATTGTCTGCATCTGGTTGATTGACGCGTCGATCTCTACAGAAAATCCTAGCCGGCACATTTCGGCAGCAACCCATGAGGGACTCAGCCGAAGCTTTCGATAACTGCTTTTGTGAAGTTCCCACCCATGGTCAGATAGGAGATACACAAGGTCGTTCACGACAACATGCTCAGGCTCATACAACAACGCGCATAGCATAATACGCTGGTCGTCTGATCGCACAGGTATGAACCGATCAGTCCCGGTCAGTTCGGTCGAGAAATCACGAAATGTGAGTGCAAGCCGGCCATCGGAACGCAACGCACGATAAGTATCTTCGAGCAACCTTGATACATCATTCTGACTTTCAAGGTGAGTGAGGGTGTCTCCCATGCAGACGATGGCGTCAACTCCCCCTTCCGTGACGAGCCTTGGAAATGTTAGCAGGTCTGCAAGTATTGCCTTGATCGAGCGGCTTTCGATAGTTTTGCTTAACTCATCCAATAATGCTTGGCTCGTATCAAGCGCCAGCACGTTCTTAAACCCTAGATCAGAAAGTGCTAGAGCCGTGCCCGCTCAGCTTGGATCATAGGCATCGTATCCAGCGGCGGTGAGATAGTTGCGGCACTCGTTCGGCCGGAAGGCAGAGAAAGCCTC
>NZ_LMMP01000008.1 GCF_001422815.1 Methylobacterium sp. Leaf91
AGACCGGACTTTCACCTAGGCCAAGCTGTTCGATGGAAACGCTGAAAGCCCAGGCGGGCTAGGGCGTGTCATCGCTTGAGCCAATCGAGTGCGGCGGCGAGGTAGAGGATGCCCATGAAGCTGGCGGCTGTCTTTTCGTAGCGTGTGGCGATGGCCCGCCATTCCTTGAGCCTGGCCCAGAGGCGCTCGACTTGGTTGCGGTTGTTGTAGATCCAGTCAGGGCAGGCGACGGGCGCCTCATGGCGCTGCGGCGGGATCACGGGCCGTGCGCCCATGGTCCAGATGTGCTCGCGGAAGGCGTGGCTGGTGTAGCCACGGTCGCCCACGACCCACTTCGGCACGCTGGGCAGCCCGTCGAGCAGCGGCACCGCATGGGGCAGCTCATGGGCCTGACCGGGCGCCAGCCGGAAGGCGATGGCGCGGCCCCGCCCGTCGGCGATCACGCAAGCCTTGGTGCCATAGCCGCCACGCGAGCGGCCAAGTGCTTCACGATGATCTCGCTCGGCCGCAGATCCCCCCTTTTGGCGGCCCCGGCCGCCTTTTGGTGAGCCCGCACGTTCGTGCCGTCGAGGAACACCATTCCGAGTTGGACACCGCGCTCCTGCACCAGGCTGAGCAGCCGCTCCCAGACACCGGCCCGGGACCAGCGAATGAAGATCTGGGCAGCCCGCCACCACGGACCCAGTTCCTCCGGGATCGCCCGCCATTTGGCCCCGTTCTGATGCCGCCAGAGGATCGCCGAGAGCGTGCGTTGCAGGTGCTGCGGTGGCGTCTTGGCCTTGGGCCGGCAGGCCTCGACCAGCGGCTCCAGTTCAGACCATTGCGCATCGCTCAGCATCGTCCCTCCCGCAATCAGAGAGACGAAAACGCAAAACGCGCCAATCCGTTCAAGCGACGACAGGCCCTANCAGTTCAGACCATTGCGCATCGCTCAGCATCGTCCCTCCCGCAATCAGAGAGACGAAAACGCAAAACGCGCCAATCCGTTCAAGCGACGACAGGCCCTAGGCGCAGTGTGAAGCAACCGCGCAAGCGCTCACGTCAGGCCTGCCGGACGGCGGCAGCGGCGTCGGCCAATGCGCCTCATCCCGCGCGGTCGCAGCACATGCGGAGCATCAAGTCCCTGTAGATGGCCTGCGCCTCCTCGATCCGGTCGACGAGGCAGTACTCGTCCGTCTTATGGCACTGCACCGGCTCGCCGGGTCCTACGATCACCGTGGCGACTCCGTCGAAGGCCGGCACAAGAGCCGACGCATCGGTGAAGTAGGGTGCCCCAGCTGGTTCCGCCGACGCCCCAGTCCGCTCGCGCAGCAGCGTCAGGAGCAGGGCGGCGGACGGATCGTCCGGCTCGGTAGCGAACCCAGGGAAGCTCGTGACAACCCGGATCTCAGCCTCCGGTCCGAACAGGCGGCTGAGTTCGGCGATCAGCGTTTCGTGCTTCTGCTCCGGCAGGGTCCGGATATCCACGGTGAACTCGACGAAGTCAGGGACGGAGTTGATATTTTCTCCGCCGCGGATGGTGGTGACGCAGGCTGTGGCGCTGCCGAGCAGTGGGTGGCGGGCGCCGAACTCGTGGCCCTCAAGTCTCCGGATCCACTCCGCCGCCTTGCTGATGGCGTTTTCGCCCTCATGCGGCATTGAGGAATGCGCTGTCCTCCCGCGCGCGGTTACGATGACGCGGAGAGAGCCCTTATGGGCGAATATGGGGGCATTAGACGTCGGCTCGGCCACGATCAGGAGTTCGGCTGGCCCGAGGACTTTCTCACGGCCGACATGGAATGCGCCTTCACATCCCGTCTCTTCTCCGGCGGTGATCACGAGCGTGACACCGCGGTGGAAGCTAAGCCCGTCCCCGATCAGGTTGCATGCAGCCGCGATGAACGCCGCTACGCCGGCCTTCATGTCGCTGGAACCGCGGCCGTACAACCGGCCATCTTGCACGACCCCTTCGAAGGGTGGGAATTGCCACTCGTTCGACCCAAGTGGCACGACGTCGATGTGCCCAGTGAAGCAGAGCGGCTTGCCACCGGCCGTCCCAGGGATGCGCGCGACCAGTGTTGGTCGGTCCTTGGCAAATTCGTAGCTGGCAACGTCGAACCCGTGTTCGGTCAGCAGCCGGGCAATGAACTCGGAACATTCCTTCTCATCGCCTGGAGGATTGATCGATCGGAACCGGATGAGCTGCTTCGAGAGTTCGAGACCGTTCAGGGGCATTGGTGCTTCCACATGAAGTTTCGCGTCGTTGCCGGCCGCAAGTTCGATGTACCCAGGTTAGACGATGAAGATCCTGCGTCTTCATCAAGAATGACCGCTATCGGGTAGGACCCAAGGCCGGTCGGGCGACCAGCAAGAGTCGCAAGTAGCTGGCCCGTTTCCGAGTAGGTAATTGGGCGATACTCGCAGCTCGCCTGAATTGACTTGAATCGGTTCCTACAGAACCTGGGACAGAAACTGTCGCGTGCGCGGATCGACGGCGGACGAGAACAAAGTCTCGGGCGGCCCGTGCTCGACGATGACACCGCGATCGGTGAAGTAGACGTGGCCGGCGACCTCGCGCGCGAAGTTCATCTCGTGGGTGACGAGAAGGCAGGTCATGCCCTCCTCTGCCAATTCGCGAATGGTGACGAGAACCTCCTTGACCGTCTCGGGATCGAGGGCAGCTGTGACCTCGTCGAACAGCATCACGTCCGGCCGCATCGCGAGCGAGCGGGCGATGGCCACGCGTTGCTGCTGCCCGCCGGACATCTCGCCGGGATAAGCCGCTTCCTTGCCGGCGAGACGCACCTTGGCAAGGAGAGCGCGTGCCCGGACCTCGACCTCGCGTCTGTCCTGGCCCAGCACGTGGATCGGCGCCATCATGACGTTCTCCAACGCCGTCTTGTGCGGGAACAGGTTGTACTGCTGGAACACCATGCCGACTTTGCGTCGCAAGGCCAGCTTGTCGAGCTTCGGGTCGACCACTTCGATCCCGTCGACCCGGATGGTGCCGGACGTGACCGGAACGAGGGCGTTGATGCAGCGGATCAGCGTCGACTTGCCCGATCCCGACGGGCCGATGATGCAGACGACCTCGCCCCGGCGCACGTCGAAGCTGATCCCCTTGAGGACTTCCACCTCACCGAAGGACTTGTGCACGTCGAGCAGCTGCACGATCGGTGGGCCGGAGGACGAGACACCCACCATCAGAAAAGCACCATCAGAAACGTACCATCGGACACCCGGGCCTCACGCTGTTTCGAAGCGCCGCTCCAGGCGCGCGGTCAGCCGGTCGATCGGGTAGCAGTATAGGAAGAAGCACAGCAGGGCGAAGCCGTAGAGGGGGGCGAACAGCTCGGGCCGCCCGCCTTCGGCGGCGTGAACCTGCGCCGTCAATGTCAGCATCTCGGTGACACCGACGATGGAGGCCTGCACCGTTGCCATGGCGATCAGAGCGTAGACGTTCATCCACGGTGGCAGCATCCGCTTGAGGCATTGGGGCAGGATGATGCGGAACAGGGTCTGGCGCCGGGTGAAAGCCAGGGATTCGGCCGCCTCCCACTGTGTGGCCGGCACCGAGCTCACGGCGCCGCGTACGATCTCGGCGACGTTGGCCATAACCGGCAGCGCGAACCCCACCGTCGCCTTGACCCAGTCGGGCAGCGGCACGCGCAGGCCGAACACCGTGACCTGAAACGGCACGAGAAACATCACAAAGAACAGCAGCACCAGCCAGGGCACGTTGCGGAAGAACTGTGTCACGCCCCAGGCGATGCGGCGCAGGACCGGCCCCTCGCTCACTAGGGCGAGCCCCAGCCCAAGACCCGCCCCCGTGCCGAGGAGCATCGCCACAAGCGAGATCGCGACGTTGAAGGCAAAGCCCGTCAGCAGGAGCGGCGCCCAGCGCAGGACGACCTGGAGCGGCGACAGCACGGCGTCCGGCCCTTGCGCGAAGGCTGGTACCACGAGGACGAGGCCGGTGAGCCACGCCCCGAGAAGCCACCCTTGAGCCGGGCGGAAGGTGAACAGGGTCCGCGTACGCGACACCCGGAACGGCAGCAGGACCGGCAGGTCGCTTGCAGGCGGCTCAGGCGCCCTCACCGGCTGTAGCCCGGGATCCGCAAGGCCTGCTCCCAGCGATGCATGATCCAGACGAGGACGCCGACCAGGACCGCGTAAGTGACGAGCAGCACGATCATCATCTCGAGCACGTTCTGCGATTCCGACCAGATCTGCTTCACCGCATAGAGCGTCTCGGGCACCGCGATGGCGTAGGCCAGGGTGGTGGTCTTGAGCAGGTTGATGAGGTTGTTGTTGAGGGCCGGCAGGCAGACGCGGAGCGCGAGCGGCAGCACGATGTAGAGGTAGGCCTTCAGGCGGGTATAGCCAAGGGCCTCGGCCGCCTCGATGGTGGTGCGCGGCACCGCTTCGATTCCGGAGCGGAAGATTTCGACGTTGAAGGCGCCGGCGAACAGGGACAGCGAGACGATGGCCCATTGCACGTTGTCGAGGATCGGCACGCGCAACCCGTCTGCGGTCTGGGTGGCCGGCAGCAGGGTGCCCAGCCCAAAGTAGAAGAAGAAGATCTGCACCAGGGGCGGCGTGTTGCGGAACACCACGACGAAGCCGTTGACGAATCCGCGCATGAGCCGCGACGGGCCTCCTTGGAGAAGTGCCCCGACTGCGCCGATGACGAGGCTCGCCAGGATCGTCGTCACCGCCAGCAGCAGCGTCGTCTTCAGGCCGTTGACGTAGCGGTCCCAATCATAGGGGTCGTAGAAGACCGTGAAGTTGAAACCCGTCGTGTCGTAAAGGGTCCGGAACCAGTTTGGGACGGCGTCCATCGTGTTCCTCAAGACGGCGGGTCATTCGGCCCGGCGCGGCTCAGTTGGTCGCGTTCTTGTACTTCTCGTGCATCGCCTTCGAGTATTCCGTCGGCTCGATGCCCCACTTCTTCTCTGATTCGACGATGAAGCCGGACTTCATCCAGTCCTTGGTCGTAGCTTCCATCATGGTTTGGAGGGAGCCATTGCCGGGCGCCACCGCCATCATCCAGGGGGCGTCGAGGATACCCTTCAGCGGCAGGGCGTAATCCGCCTTCCAGTCGGCGTCGAGGAGCTTCCCCTGCAGCATGCTCTGATCGTAGACGTAGCCGAGGCAGTTGCCCTGCTTGAGGGCGAAGAGCGGCTTCTCCGAGCCATCGAAGGCGACGATTTCGACACCGTAGGTGCGGGCCACGTCCTTGTTGTACCAAGCGCCGGAGGTGGCGCAGAGGGGCTTGCCCTTCAGCTGCGCCCAGTCGGTGATATTGGCCTTCTTGGGCAGCATCACGTTGACGAAGTCGGAATAATATTGCGGGTCGATAGCCTGCACCACGCGGCGGCGCTCCGGCTTGTCCGAGATCGTGGCGATGAGGAGGTCGACCTTGCCCTGCTGCAGGAACTCGATCCGGTTGGAGGAGACCACCGGCACGAGTTCGAGCTTCACGCCGAGGCGCTTGGCGACGTCGGCGGCAAGGTCCGGTTCCATCCCGATGATCGCTCCGCTCGGATCGCGAAAGCCGAAGGGACGGTAATCCGCCTTCACGCCGACGATGAGCGTCCCGCGCTGTTTGATGGCCTCGATCCCATCCGCAGCCGAGGCCAAGGAGGCAGGGAGCAATGCGGTGGCGGCGAGCAGGCTGCAGCCGAGGAACGCCTGAGTCAGCTTACGCATCGCACCACATCCCTGCTTGGTTCATGCCGATCGACCGGAAATCAAGACCGAGACCCGACGATCCCTCTTCGAGCAGATTGCCTTGTCCGGTCCGAACGGGTCAAGCAATCGGCAGGCCATCACTGGGGGGATCAGCCGAACCGTCCGAGCGAATACGGTGCGAGATCGATCCGCCCGCTGGCCTGCACCATCTCGTTCGCCACGGCCTCGCCGATCCCGGCAGAGTGCTTGAAGCCGTGCCCCGAACAGGCCGAGACGACGAGAACCCGGTTCATCTGCGGATGGCGGTCGATGATGAAGCCGCGGTCGGGGGTCACGGTGTAGAGGCAGGCGGCGGACTTGGTCACTCGCCCCGTCGCGCCGGCGAGCCGGCCCGCCACGTGGTGCCGGTACATGGCGGTGGATTCCTCGGGGCTCACGGCGCGGTCAAAGGCCTCGGCCCGCGTGGCGGTCTCGTATTGTTCGGTGGCGACCTTGACCTGGACCTCCCCCGGCAGGGGCGGGAAGCCATAGAGGTAGTCCGTGTCGCCGGAACCGTGCATCCAGATGAAGACCGGCGACTCCGAGCCGTAGGCCGAGGCGTCGTCGAGGGCGTACCAGTGCAGGAGTTGGCGGCTGACCGTGAGCAGCTCCGTGAACGGCGCGCCGAGAAGAGGCGCGGTCCAGGCCCCGGCCGAGACCACCACCTGATCGGCCAGGACGACGCCGTTTTCGGTCTCGATGCGGACCCCGCCCGGCTCTTGGATAATCGACAGCACCGTCGTCCCGGTGCGGATGTCGGCGCCGAGCTCGCCGGCCCGTTGCAGCTGCGCAGCGATGCAGCGCTCGGGGCGCACGTAGCCGCCGCCAGGCTCGTAATAGGCCCTCTCGTCGCCGCCGAGATTCAGAAATTGCGGGAAGCGGCGCGCGATCTCGCCTCCGTCGAGGACCTCGTGCGGGATCGCGAAGGCCTGCGCGGCATCGATCGAACGCCCGACGAAATCCGGCTTGCCGTGATGGGAGGTGTCACCGCTGCCCGGCCCCATCACCAAGGCGCCGCATGCCGTCAGTAGCGTCTCGCCGGTCTCCGCCTCCAGGGTTCGCCAGATCCGGTGCGAAGCCAGGACGAAGGGGACGTAGTCGCGGCCCTCCCCGACAGCCTGCCGGGTGATGCGGCTCTCTCCGTGGCTCGACCCCAGAATGTGCGGCGGGGCAAAGCGATCGAGGCCAACCGCTTTCGCGCCCCGCAGCCCCAGTTGATAGAGGGCCGCGCTTCCCATGGCGCCAAGGCCGACGACGGCGATGTCAAAACGGTCTTCCATCGCAGGATGCGCTCCGGTTCGTTCTCAAGCCCATTCTCTGCAACGCATGCGAACCCCCGAGATTCCGACGGAAGATCGCTACCGAGCGCGGGACGGATCGATCACCAGGATATACTCGCACGGGTCCGTGCCGAGATTCGTGAACGCGTGCCCGGCATCGGCTTCGAAGTACAGGCTGTCCCCCGTCTCCGCGACGACGGTCCGGTCGCCGATCACGGCGCGCAGGCGGCCGCGCAGGATGTAGATGTATTCCGAGACGCCAGGGCGATGGGCCGTGAATTCGCCCGTGCTGCCACCGGGCGGCAAGGTGTTCAGCACCAGATCGATGCCTCGGCCCGGTAGGACCGGCGACAGGCAGCGACGCAGGAAGCCCGATTCTTCGTCCCGAAGGATGGGTTGGCGACGTGCCGGGATCAGCAGGACTTCGAGTTCGGTCGCCGGGGCCATCAAGCGCGAGAAGGTCACGCCGAGCGCCTCCGCCAGGCGGGAGAGTACAGCGGTCGAGGGCACCGCCTCGGCGCGCTCGATCTTCGAGATCATCGAGCGGCTCACGCCGGAGCGCGTCGCCAGCGCCTCCAGGGACAGGTGGAGTTCCCTGCGGCGGCGACGGATCTCCTCGGACACGTAGGCCTGGGAACTCGTTTCGGCCGCTGTCTGCGCCGGGGCAACCATCTCCCTCACCGCCATGCCGTCATCCACTCCCATCCTCCCAATAGACCGGCAAGTAGGGCCGTGCGGGTCAGCTTCGCCCCTGAATAGGGGATCGTCCTGACGTTTGCACGCGCCCCATCCCGCGACGTCCCGGCTTTCGCCGCACGGCCGGGCGCCGTCGTGCGCGCCCGGGGCGCGCCAAACGATCGCTGCCGCATCTGGCACGGCGATTGCCTCCACATTAGTGGAATTTTCTCCAGTTCGGTGGATGGTCGAAGGCCATGGCGAGTACGGCGATTGTGATGGAAACCGAAGGCGGTCTCGACCGGCATGAGGTCTCGCTCGCGGACCGACGACAGATTGTCTGGTCGAGCGTGATCGGCACGACAGTCGAATGGTACGACTTTCTGATTTACGGCACCGCCAGTGCCCTGGTGTTCAACAAGCTCTTCTTTCCGAGTATCGACCCCGTCGTCGGGACGATAGCCGCCTTCGGTTCCTACGCTGTCGGATTCCTGGCCCGCCCCCTGGGCGGCATCGTCTTCGGCCATTTCGGCGACAAGATCGGTCGAAAGGCCATGCTCTCCCTGACGATCATGATCATGGGCCTCGGCACATTCCTGATCGGCTGCCTGCCGACTTATTCCCAGATCGGCGTCTGGGCACCGATCCTGCTCGTCACCCTGCGACTGGTCCAGGGCATCGGTATCGGTGGGGAGTGGGGCGGCGCGGTCCTGATGGTGGTCGAAAGCGTACCGGCCCATCGACGGGGCTTCTTCGGGAGCATCGTCCAACTCGGCTATCCCTTGGGCGTCATCCTCTCCATCGGAGCCTTCGCTCTGGCGGGGCTGATGCCCGAGGCCGAGTTCCTGGCCTGGGGCTGGCGGCTGCCGTTCCTGGCGAGCGCCTTCCTCGTCGGTGTCGGCCTCTTCATCCGGCTTCGCCTGCACGAAACACCCTCCTTTCAGCGGGTGAAGCAGCGCGCTGCCGTTGCCAAGATCCCGGTCGTCGAGATCCTCACGGAGCATCCCCGCACTTTCCTGAAGGCTGTCGGCCTGAAGGTGTCGGAGATCGCCTATGTCAGTATCGTCACGGTGTTCTCGATCTCCTACGTGACGGGGCAGCTCGGTTTGCCGCGAAGCGTCATCCTCAACGGCATCCTGATCGCGGCGATCATCGAGCTCTTCACGATTCCCGTCTTCGGATGGCTGTCGGACCGCTATGGCCGACGCACCCTGTTCGTCGTCGCCTGCCTGTTCTCCATCGTTTTTGCCTTCCCGCTGTTCCAGCTTCTCGACACCCGCGATCCGACCGTCATCACGCTGACCGTCGCGGTGGCCCTGAGCTTCGGCCAGGGCATCATGTTCGGGACGGGCGCGGCCTGGATGTCGGAGCTGTTCGATGCGCGCCTGCGCTACAGCGGCGCCTCGCTCGGATTCCAGGTCGGAGCAGCCCTGAGCGGAGGCTTCACGCCGCTCATCGCCGCCGCACTGTTGACCTGGAGCAGCGGCGCGACATGGCCGATCTCGGTCTACCTAATCGTGCTGGCCTGCGTGACGCTGGTCGCTGCGTTCCTGTCGCCCGAAACCGCTCGACGACAGATCGACTGAGCCGCTGGACCGCCCGAGCTCGGCGCATGATTGGGAACTTCGATGCCGCCGATCCTTCACAGTGGATATTTTTCTAGTATCGTAGATTGATCCCGACAGCCCCGTTCACACCGAGGAACACGAATGAACCGAACCATCATCAAGACGGACAAGGCCGCACCGGCCGCCGGACCCTATGCGCAGGCAACCCGTGTCGGCGATCTCGTCTTCGCCTCGGGGCAACTCCCGATCGACCCGGAGACCGGCGCATTTCCCGACGGGATTGCGGCGCAGACCAAGGCCTCGCTCGCCAATCTCGCGGCGGTTCTCGATGCGGGCGGCGCGAGCCTGGCGACGGTCGCCAAGACGACCGTGTTCCTCAAGGACATGAACGACTTCGCCGCCATGAATGCCGTCTATGCGGAGCATTTCCCCGGTGATGCCCCGGCGCGATCGACGATCGAGGTCGCCCGGCTGCCCCGCGACGCCATGGTCGAGATCGAAGCCATCGCTCTCGCGACACAATCGGAGGCCACGCGATGACGGACGTAACAGCACCCCGCATGGTCGAGGCGTTCGCACATCCGGCCGGTTCGATAGCGGTCGGCGTTCCGGGAGGCGCAGTGGGCTGGCGGGGCAGCCTGCTCAACATCCATACGGCCTCGGCGGCGAGCTACGAGATGGAAGAACGCACCGAGGCCCGGTGCGTTGCCGGGCGCGGCATCGAGGGGGACCGCTACTTTCTCGGTTTGGGCACTTATTCGCCCAAGCCCGACACCCGCGAGGTGACCCTGATCGAGCAGGAGGCGCTGGATGCGATCAACCGCAACGACCCGCCGCTCCAAAGCGGTCCTCTGCACATCGCGCCGATCGACCACCGCCGCAATCTCACGGTTCGGGGCGTCCCACTGAACCACCTCGTGGGGCGTCGATTTCGCGTCGGCGAGGTGATCCTGCGCGGCGGACGGCTCAACTTTCCTTGCAAGTACCTAGAGGAACTCCTGGGCCAGCCGGTCTACCTGCCTCTCTACAACCGCTCGGGCCTCAATTGCGGGATCGAGCGCGGCGGAATCATCCGGGTCGGCGATACGATCGAGATGGTGGACTAGGTCGTGAGCGCACGTCTGGTCATGAGGCTGCAGGTCTCGGCGGCTATGGCGACAACGTCCGAAGTACTGCATCTAACCCTGGTCCATCCGCGGCGGCCGGAGCTCCCATCTTGGACAGCCGGCGCCCACGTGGATCTTCGGCTGCCGGATGGACGCGTGCGCCAGTACTCCCTTTGCGGCGACCCTGCAGATCGCACGCGATACGAGATCGCGATCAAGCGCGAGGAGGCGGGACGCGGGGGTTCGACTTGGGTGCACGGCAACCTCACCGTCGGCGCGGTCGTCGATGTCTCAGCGCCCCGCAACAACTTCCCCCTCGCACCCGCCGCACGTCGGCACATCCTTGTGGCGGGCGGCATCGGCGTGACGCCGCTCCTCGCTATGGCACGCACGCTTTCGGCGGAAGGAGCGGACTTCGTGCTCCATTTCTGTGCGTCGTCGGCCACCCATGCGCCTCTCCTCGCGGACGTCCGCGCGATCTGCGGTGACCGACTTCAGGGTTGGTTCGCCGATGAAGGCCGACGCTTCGATCCGATGCGTCTCGGCGACGTCGAGGTGGACACGCATGTCTATGCCTGTGGCCCGCAGCGTCTCACCGACGCCGTCCAAGCTGCCCTCGACTCGCAGGGCTGGCCACCGGAGCAGGTCCATGTCGAGCATTTCGCCCCACTGTCGGACGAAACCTTCAAACCCGAGCCGTTCGAAGTTCGCATCGCATCCACAGGCGCCCAGCTCCACGTAGCTGCGAACCGTTCGCTCCTCGACGTCCTGCGGGAGCACGGCTTCTCCCAACCCTCCTCATGCGAACTCGGAGTCTGCGGCGCCTGCGAGTGCGGCTATCACGATGGCACAGTGATCCATCGTGATGCCGTGCTCTCGGTCGGGAAACGCCGGGACCGGATGACGCCATGCGTCTCGCGCGCTCAGGGCAGCGTGACCCTCGAACTCTGAAAGAGGGTGGGGGGTGACTACCGAACGCGATCAACCGCCTGGACCCAGCATGACCGAAATCGAGACCGACACCTTCCTCCACGACCTGTACGCCTTGCGCGAGATCGGGCGGTTCCGCACCGGCGTCCACCGGCCGACCTTTTCGCCTGAAGATATGCAGGCGCGTCGCTGGCTGATGGGCCGGATCGAGGCTTGCGGTCTCGAGACGTCGATCGACGGCATCGGCAACGTGCTTGGGCGGCATCGTGGCCCGGGGCCCCACCTCCTGGTCGGCAGCCACATTGAGACCCAGAACGAGGCCGGCTGGCTCGACGGGGCGCTCGGCGTCGTCGCCGGACTGGCGCTGGCCCGGGCCGGGCTTCCCGTCGACGTCGTCGCCTTCGCAGATGAGGAGGGACATTTTTCCGGCGGCTTCCTGGGTAGCCGCTCGGCGATCGGTGACCTGACCGAGGCCGAGATCGACGCCGCCCGCAACCGCACCGACGGCACCCCCCTGCGCGTGGCGCTCGAATCGGCCGGACTGGCCGGAAAACCTCGGATGCAGTTGGATCCCGCGCGCTACCGGGGCTTTCTGGAACTGCATATCGAGCAGGGCACGCAACTCGAATCCGCAGGTCTGCATCTCGGTGTCGTCAGCGGCATCGTGGCGATCTGGCAGTTTCAGATCGTCTTCGAAGGCAAGCAGGACCATGCCGGAGGCACCACCATGGCCGAGCGCAGGGATGCGGGACTCTCCGCGGTACGCCTGCTCGCGGCCATCGATCGGGAATTTCCGAAGGTCTGCGGCCCGCGTAGCACCTGGACGACAGGGCGGATCACGCTCGATCCCGGCGGCTACAGCATCATTCCGGGCCGCGCAGAGGTGGCCTTCCAGTTCCGCGACGTGTCGGTCCCGGTGCTGGAGCGAATGGAAGCTTGCCTCGAAGCACTGGTGCAAGAGTCGAACCGGCGTGAGCGCTGCACTGCCACGCTCATACCCTTGTCGAAGGCGATCCCCGCCCGGTGTGATCCGAACCTGATGCGGGCCCTCTCGGAGGCTGCCGAGCAGGTCTGCCCCGGCCGTTGGCAGGTGATGCCCTCGGGCGCCGGCCACGACGCCCAGAACATCGCCCGTATCCTGCCGGCCGCCATGCTGTTCGTCCCGTCGGTCGGCGGCATCAGCCATCACTGGACAGAGGATACCAGCGATGCAGATCTCGCCTTTGGCGTGCGCGCGCTCGGAGTGGCGGCGCGGGTGTTGTCCAGATAGTTCGGGCACATGTTTCCGGGGCCCCGATTAACGCTTCAGCCGCGAATCCGTCGCGATTTGCAATGAACACGACCTAGGATGTCGGCGATGGGACCGACCCACACCAACGGAATGCCGCCGTAAGATTCCGCTTTCGAGCGTCGGCCGAATCCCTCGCTACGTCATGTTTGGGTCGGAGGCGGAACGTCCGCTTCAGGATGAAGGGTCAGGGTCCGCTCCCCACCCAACCCGGTCGTACAGCAGGCCGGCGGATTTCAACCCATGACGGCCGAAGGACGGGAACTTCACAGCTGATAAGTCCTATCGGCGTGCCATAATAAGATAAAGTGGCTCAGGTCGCCGATGGGTAGTTTCCATTGATGTCAAGATCTTGCGAAGGAGCGTCTTGACACCCGACGGGTAAACTGCGCATTTTCCTTAAGTTGAATTTTCTGTGTCCGCAGCGGACCAGCTTGGACCCACCCGCAATCGTGATCCTTTCCGAACGGCGCGCCTGAGCAGCTCGATGCGCGATTGCACGTCCCCTCGCCCCGCAGCACCTGCCCCGGGGCGTTTCTGTCTCCGGGCCTGAGCGGCCCTTTTCTCAGACCACTGCGCCGACTTTTCCCCTGCTGCCTTCCGGCACGCGGGCCTGTCGTCGTGCGCGCTTTCCAAGGACATTCCAATCATGACGACGAACGCACTGGCCTTTCCCACGGCCGGGTTGACCATCGTCGACCAAGCTCCGACCTTCCTCAAACCCAACCCGCGCAACACTCGCACCCATTCGAAAAAGCAGATCGCCAAGATCGCCGACAGCATCAGGGCGTTCGGCTTCACCGTGCCGCTCGTCGTCGACGAAACCGGGCTCGTGCTCGCCGGGCACGGACGGTTGTTGGCAGCAAAGCAACTCGGCCTGCCCACCGTCCCGACCGTCCGGCTCGATCACCTGAGCGACACGCAGAAGCGCGTCTATGCGATCGCCGACAACAAGATCGCGACCCTGGCCGGCTGGGATCGGGCGACCCTTGCCCTCGAACTCGGCGAACTCGCCATCCACCTGCCCGAGATCGGGCTGGATCTCTCCGTCACCGGTTTCGAGATCGCCGAGCTCGATCTGCTGACTGGGGATCTCGACGAGGAGCGCCTCGCCTCGCGCGAGGACGAGCTCGGTGAGCCGGAAGCACCGGTCTCGCAACTCGGCGACCTCTGGCAGCTCGGCCCGCACCGGATCCTGTGCGGCAGCGCGTGCAGCCGCGATGACGTCGAGCGTCTGATGGGTGGACGAGAGGCCGACATGGTCTTCACCGATCCGCCCTACAACGTCCCCGTCAACGGCCACGTCATGGGCCGCGGCCGGGTCCAGCACCGCGAGTTCGTCATGGGTTCGGGCGAGATGACCGAGGAGGCATTCACGGCCTTCCTGAGCGAGAGCCTCGGCCATGCCGTCTCGGTCTCGTGTGATGGGGCCCTGCACTACGTCTGCATGGATTGGTGTCACCTACCGGAGCTGCATGCCGCGACCCGACCGCTCTACGGCGAGCAGAAGAACCTCATCGTGTGGAGCAAGACCAATCCGGGGCAGGGCTCGCTCTACCGCTCGCAGCACGAGCTNTGCCGCGACCCGACCGCTCTACGGCGAGCAGAAGAACCTCATCGTGTGGAGCAAGACCAATCCGGGGCAGGGCTCGCTCTACCGCTCGCAGCACGAGCTCATTGCGCTCTACAAGGTCGGCACGGCGAGCCACACCAACAATGTCGAGCTTGGCCGGCACGGGCGCAACCGTTCGAACGTGTGGACCTATTCCGGGGTCAACACCTTCAAGGGCGCGGGCGATCTGGCGCTGCATCCCACCGTCAAGCCGGTGGCCCTGGTCGTCGATGCGATCAAGGACGTGACGCGCCGCGGCGCGATCGTCCTCGATCCGTTCTCCGGCAGCGGTACGACCCTGCTGGCTGCGGAGAAGACGGGACGCGAGGCGCGGGTGCTCGAACTCGACCCGGTCTATGTCGATGTCGCTATCCGGCGCTGGCAGGCCTTCACGGGCCGCGACGCCATTCTCGACGGCACGGACGAGACCTGGGACGAGGTCCGANATCCGTTCTCCGGCAGCGGTACGACCCTGCTGGCTGCGGAGAAGAGGGACGCGAGGCGCGGGTGCTCGAACTCGACCCGGTCTATGTCGATGTCGCTATCCGGCGCTGGCAGGCCTTCACGGGCCGCGACGCCATTCTCGACGGCACGGACGAGACCTGGGACGAGGTCCGGTCGGCCCGTACGGCCCCTGCCCTGCTCGAGGAGGCTGCGTGATGGCGGACGCTGCGAACACCACTGTGACCAAACCGAAGCGACGCACCGCGTACGAGGTCGGGTACGGCAAACCGCCAGCCGACCGTCGCTTCCGGAAGGGCCAGTCCGGCAACCCACGCGGCCGGCCCCGAGGCCACTCGGCACCGCTCGGCCGACGCGATCTTCTGGACGCGTTTACCCAGGCCGCGCGTGAGCCGATTGCCATCACCAAGGATGGCCGCACGATTCGGACGACCCAGATCGAGGCACTCGCCCAGCAACTCACCCGGAAGGCACTGCAGGGCGACATGAAAGCCGCCAAGCTCCTCTTCGATACCATCAAGGCTCTGGCGCCGGCGGATGAGCCCGATGGCATGTCCCATGAGGAACGGCTGAAGACCCTCGACGATCGACCGAAGTATGCTCCCAGCATCGAGGTCAGGTTCATCGACGCTGGCGATATGCGCTCAAGGCTCGGAGAGACCTTAGCCCCCTCCACCGATGCTTCATAATCCCAATCAACCGGGGAGCCTCATGGCTCTCCGGCCCTTTTTGCATTTGCCCGAAAGCGATCCCTGTTCCCGCTGATCGGCTTGCCTGTTTCGCCCATACGCGCTCCCTGATGACCAAACTCAATTCCCTGTTCCGCCGCGTAGGGAATTGATCATTAAGTTATTAAATCTGCTGCACTTTTGCTGGGCTAAGACGTGCCTGGGAGCTGCACCACGCCGTTTTCCCTGTTGTTTTCCCTGTTAGCAGGGAAACGGCGCCAGAGACCGGTTCCGACGGGATGCGTGCTCCACCACCTTTTTCCCTTTATGATGCCTCGAAATTGACTCGACGCGAGGACCATTCGAGGGCTACCGGAACCGGAAACGTATTTTGACCCCGCTTGGGTGGGTCGCGGCAAGGGGCGGTCGGAAACGAAACCAACCCACTGTTTGAACCGCGCCGGCCCCGGCGCGCCAGCTTCCGGAGAAACGCCGTCCAGAACGTCGCGGCCTCCGACGAGCCGACGTCCATGCCGAGGACCTCGCGCCGGCCGTCACTGTTGACGCCGACCGTCACGATGACGGCGGCCGAGACGATCCGGTCGTTCTCCAGCCGCTCGGCGCTCTTCTCGTTGTGGGCCGCGCCGGTCAGGCCGCCCACTTCCAACTCCATAAGTCGCTCGGCGGCAAAGCCGATCATTTCGCGCAGCAGATCGGTGTCGGCGCTCTCCTCCATCAGCCCATGCAGGGCCATGATCTCCTCGGTCATCGGGGAGCTCTCCGGTTCGGGGCTGGAAGTCGCAACCCGACCCTACCCGGCAACCGCCGATGACCACCCGTCAGCTACACCACTGCCTGGGACACAGCCATGTCGGGCCATGTTCGGGAAGATCGGGCTCTCGTAATCGCTATCGGTGGTCGTGACATAGCGGCGCCGAACGCGTGGCTGCAGGTCATGGGCGCGCATGAGGCGGCGGACCTTTTTGTGATTCACCCGCCATCCCTGCTGGCGCAGAGCTGCCTGGACGCGGCGCCAGCCGTAGGCTTCGAACGCGTCGCCGACCGCGGCCATAGCCTCGACTCGGGCGGTGCCGTCGGCAGCACGCATCGGAGCGTCGTAGTAGGTGGAGTGCGCCAGACTCATCCGTCGGCATCCCTCCGCGACGGAGAGGCTGCCGGGCCGGTGATTACGGACGTAGGCTCGCTTCTCGGCAACGGTCCGTTGCGCAGAGCTCCCTTTAAAAACTCAAGCTCAAGCGCCTGCCGGCCGACGAGCCGTTCGAGCGCGGCGATGCGCGCCTCGTAGGCTTGGATCGTGTCGTCGGCGGCCGCGTCATCATCGAACGCGCCGGCCTCGTACTTCTGCACTCAGACGCGCACGAGGTTGCGCAAGAGATCGTGGCGCTTGGCCAAGCCGTGCAGCGTCTCGCCGGACAGGTACTCCTGCGCAACCTGACGCTCGAACGCGACGCTATGGGAACGGTGTCGTGCCATGGTCTTCATCCTTCGAAGATCCAACAATCCGGTCAATCAGCCTTGCCCAATCCGTCCACCCCCAGGGCCCCCCTCCAAGTATCTCGGCGCAATTCAGCATGTCGCGATAGGACGTCGTTGTCCGGTGCGTAACGTAGGAAGCGTTCGTCCAGCACCTACTCGGTGAAAAGGACGATGACGGAGCGTGTGCCCTGTCGCTCCCGTCGAACCGTTCAGTCGTTTTCTTCATCGCATCGATCAGAATTACGCGCTTACCGAATTGTAGATCGGACGGCATTCTGAGGGGGCGCTGTCGATGAGGATTCGCGCCGCGAACCCCGCAACCGGACGCGACCGAACCGAGATACTTGTCCCGGAAGACGCCAACCATGGCCGCCTCAGCGACGACTCCTGCCCCACGTGCCGCTGCCCGCCCTGCCCGTCGCGACGCGCCGGTTTCGGCCGGGCCCGCACGCGCTCGCCCGATGGGGGATGTCGTGCGGCCGCTCGCTGCAGCGATCCTGACACCGCTGGCCTATGCCGCCGAATGGCCTTTCACCGGTGACGGCAATGCCACCTTCTGGACCTGCCTCGCCTTCGTCGGTCCCGTCCCACGGCCTTCTGCTTCTGCGCCGTCAACGCCGCGAGCGCGCGATCTTCGGCGAGGGCGATCTCGAACCTCATGGTCGCGGTGCCAGTCACCGGTCTCGCCCTCTCCATCACAGCCCTGCACGAGGCCCCGAGCCTCGACCTGATCGTCGATCCTTTGCCATCGTGCTGGGCATCGCCGCGAGCACGTACCGATCCCGTCCCTGACTTCCCCACCAAACGAGGAGCACTCTAATGAAGGCCGTCGGTTTTCACACATCCCTGCCGATCGAGAACGAAGTGTCTCTGGTCGATCTCGACCTGCCAGCCCCGACGCCCGGTCTGCGCGATCTGCTCGTCCGGGTGCAGGCCGTCTCGGTGAACCCCGTCGACGCAAAGGTCCGCGCCCGCGTCACCCCGGCCGAGGGCCAGCCGCACATCCTCGGCTACGACGCGGTCGGAATCGTCGAGGCGGTCGGCGAAGAGGCCCGACTGTTTCGAACCGGGGATACCGTGTTCTACGCCGGAGCGCTGGGGCGGCCCGGGACGAATGCCGAGCTCCACTGCGTCGATGAACGCATCGTCGGCCACAAGCCCGCTTCGCTCTCGGCGGCCGAGGCCGCAGCGATGCCGCTGACCGCGATCACCGCCTGGGAAGCTTTGTTCGACCGGCTCGACGTCGGCAAGCCGGTGCCGGGTGCCGCCCGGTCGATCCTCATCATCGGCGGGGCGGGCGGCGTCGGATCCATCGCGACGCAGCTCGCCCGCCAGCTCACGGATCTGACCGTCATCACCACCGCCTCGCGGCCCGAGACCGCCGCCTGGAGCCGCGAGCTCGGTGCCCATCACATCATCGATCACACCCAATCGATCGCTGCCGAGATCGCGGCGCTGGGATTGGGCGCACCGGGCTTCGTGTTCTCGACCACCAACACCGATCAGCACGTGGCCGAGATCGCCGAACTGATCGCGCCGCAGGGTCGCTTCGCGCTGATCGACGATCCGGAGAGCCTCAACGTGGTACCCTTCAAGCGCAAGAGCGTGTCGACCCACTGGGAGTTCATGTTCACGCGCTCGATGTTCGAGACCGCCGACATGGAAGCACAGGGGCGGCTCCTCGACGAGGTTGCGCGCCTCGTGGATGCGGGCACGCTGAAAACCACCTTCGCCGAGAGCTTCGGCCCGATCTCGGCCGTCAACCTTCGGCGTGCGCATGCGCTGATCGAGAGCGGGCGGGCCAAGGGCAAGATCGTCCTGGAGGGCTGGGCATGAGCGGGGCATCGGCCCCGGACAGGCGTAGCGTGTTGGCGGGCGCCGGTGCGGCGATGTTGTTCGCGTCTGGGCCAGCCCACTCGGCCCTGGCGAACTCCTGTCCTTCGAGCGCGGCACCGTTCACGCCCTGCCGACGATCACGCAGGGGCCGATGATCTTCCTCTCGATCGACACGCCGCGCCGCGCGCCCACCGATATCATCTTCGTCGATCCCGCCGACGGGGCGCCCGAGACCTTCATGGCCTGCAACGCCCCGGAGGCTTGAGCACCGCTCGCGGTTGGTGGAATGTCGAGGCCGAAAGGGGTCCGAACGTCCGGCGAGCGCTGTGAAGTTCGACGATCAGGCGATCCTGTTCAGGATTTCGATCGCGAGCGGCTCGCTCAGGAGTTCGTCGAAGCGGGCGGCGAGCGTTCGGAAATTCGCGCCATCGGCATGGATGTCGAGGGCGGCCTGACTTTCCCAGACCTCGTACATCACGATCGTGCCGGGCCGCTCACGACTTTCGTGAGCCACATAGGCGAGACAGCCGGGTTCCGCGAGCACGGCGGGCACCAGCGCCGCCATGGCCTGAACTAGCGCTGCCTCCTGTCCTTCGCGGGCCACAAGGCGGGCGATCAGATGGACGTGCTCGGACATGATCTGCTTATCCCTGCTTCTGTACCGGCCCCGCCGGACCCCATCATGGTGCGCAACGCCCCAGACGTGCTGATCGTCCGCCGACGCTCAGGCCGCGATGGTGAGCCCGTCATGGCCGGCGAGGCTCTGGCTGAGGAAGGTGATCAGTGGCTCCACGAGGTCGGGTGCCCGGTCTTCGCCGAGTACGCTGACCTCGGTCATGGGCAGGGCCGGCCAGAGCTCGGGCGCCCGCAGGATCTGTATGCCCTCCTGCACGAAGGAGCGCCCGAGCAACGTCACCCCGAGCCCGCCCGCCACCGCTGCCTGGACGCCCATCAGGCTGCTCGCCGTGCACGCGGCGACCCAGTCGCGCCGCACGGAATCGAGGGCCGCGATCATCTGCTCGCGATAGCTGCAGGGGGCCGCCAGCATCACCAGGCGCGCGGGCTTCGTAAAATCGAGCTGATAATCGGCGGAGGCGAGCCAGACGAGGGGCTCGCGCCAGATCACGCGCCCCCGCCCGTTCGCACCACTGCGCTTGACGATGACCGCATCGACCCGGTCCGCGTCGTAGGCTTCGAGGAGGTTGCAGCTCAACCCCGTCATCAGCGCGATATGGACGTCGGGATAGAGGCGGCCGAACCGGGCGAGGAGCTTCGGCAACTGACCGGGGATGAAGTCCTCCGACACACCGAGCCGCAGGGTGCCGCTCGCCGGCGGCTCCCGCCATCCGCGCAGGAACCGGTCGTTGAACTCCAGCATCTGGCGGGCCGCCACGAGCAGGCGCTCGCCGTCCGGCGTCAGTCCAAGCATGCGGCTGGTCCGGTCGAAGACCCGCCGGCCCAGGATCTCCTCAAGGCGCAGGACTTTCTGGCTCACCGCCGATTGCGAGCGATGCACGACGTCGGCGGCGGCCGTGAAACTCCCCGTCTCGGCCACCGCCACGAAGGCCCGCAGCAGGTCGAGTTCCAGATCCGGGTGTCGCATCGCTCCGCCGTCTCCCATGTTCGCAGGCGCGCCAGCTTCGAGACCTGCCTCGCGCAGACCGCCCGCCGGTGCGATGCCCTCAGCCACCCACCGAGGAAGATGCAGACCGGGCGACGGGGCCTTCAAATGTCTCGACATGCTCGTCCGCCGGAAGCACGACAACCCGCGTCTCGACCGGAACGCGGCCGTAGAGATCGATGATGTCTTGGTTGAACATCCGGATACAGCCGGAGGAGACATCGGTGCCGATGGATTGCGGTTCTGTGGTGCCGTGGATGCGGTAGAGCGTATCGCGCGGACCTTCGAACAGGTAGAGCGCGCGCGGTCCTAGCGGGTTGCCGGGACCCCCGGCCATGCCGTTGCGCCACGGCCCGTTGCGGTCGGGTTCCCGTGCGATCATGTCCGCCGTCGGGGTCCAGCGTGGCCACTCGGCCTTGCGTCCCACCCGCGCCGACCCGCTCCAGGCCAGACCGGCCCTGCCGACGCCGACACCATAACGCAGGGCTCGGCCGTTCTCGCGTACGAGATAGAGAAACTTGTTACCCGGATCGACGACCAGCGTACCCGGCGTTTCGGCGCGCGGATACGCGACCTCCTGGCGAAAGTAGCGGGGATCGATGCTGCCGATTTCGGTCGCCGGAAGGGGGAAGCGTTCGTCGGGACGCGCACCATACATGGCGGTGAACGCCGCGTTCGGTGACGGTACCACGGCCTCGCGCCGGGCCTCCATGGTCACGCAGCCACCGCCGGCAAGGCTCACCCAGGCCAGCCGGACGAGGATCGGAAGCATAGGGCCGCCTCTACGCCGGAGGGAGGCAGCCGATCCCGACTTAGTCATGAGGCGTGCTACCTTTCCAGAGACGTTCGGCGCCGAAGGCATCGGATGGCCGTCAGACGCTCAGGAAAGATGCCTTTCGTCTAGGCCTGAGGGAAACGCATAGTTCTGATGGGTTTCAGATGACGATCGAATAGACGGCGCGCACCGGTAACGCGTCATCGCCCTCGATGCCGGCTTTCTGAACCTCTGCCGCAAGATAGCGACGCCCGACGATCAGGCAGGCACGAGAGTTTTGCTCAACCTGGCCCGTGCTTCGTTGGCCAGGCGGTGCAGGACATCCGCGTAGCGCGTGAGCAAGCGCGCGAGAGGCGAGCGCCACAGGCCGTGTCCGTCATCACAGAGCGGATCGTTCACCACGGGACTGCCATCGGCGCCCACCAGGACGTTGCCGATGTTCGGATCGAGGCCTTGCGGCGATACCGCACGCAAGGACGCGACATAGGCTTCGTATCCGGGCCACGCGGCCCTGAAGTCTTCGCGGATCCCGTCGAAGCTCGCGTGATCGATCCGTGGCTCGTGGGCCGGCCATTCCACCTTGAACCGGTCTCGGACGCCCTCGTCCATCGCGACGCCCGGATGGTCCGCGATGACGGCATGGGCATAGGCCAGCCACCAGGCATCCCGCGCCGGATTCGTGAGCCGTGAGCCCACGGTCATCAGCGCGCCGCAGCGGCTGACCTGCAGGTCGTGGATACGCGGCGCGTGCGGGCCATCGGAGCCTGCGAACCCCTTGCGAAGCAGGGCCGCATAATCGCCGAACCCATCGGCCTTGCGTGCGAAGCGCACGACGACGTCCGGATGGTCCGGATGCGCATGGACGGTACCATGGTACCCGAATCCGATCTCCGACCAGCCTGTGGCGATGAGCGCGGCATAGGCTTCCGCGGCCGACCGTTCGGCAATGCCCAGGACCGCGAGCGAAGGACTGGACGTCCTTCCGTGAGTTCTGAACCCGAACATCGCAGCCACTCCTTCCTGCCGAACGACAATCCGACGCGACGCGCTCTCAGCAGCCGCACGGGGGCGGCGTCGAGGCGGGGCCGGACGGGCAGGTCCGGCAAAGATCCAGGAGACCCTGTCGATGTCGGGGGCAGCGTGACGCGGGTGTCACTCCACTGTCATGGAATGACCGGTGCTTTCGAAAAGTTCAATCCCTGTGGGGAAGTAAATCGGCGGTGCGTGGGAATGAGCCAATCTGACCCATCATTCCTCGAGGAGCCACCATACCCGCCAGCAGGTCGCGGGCCAGGATCCCCTCCGCCTCGCTTAGTCCAAGCTCTGCAACGGGACGAACGTGCCGACCCGCATGGGCCGGGCCGACCTCTACGTCGTCGAGGACGAGGTAGTGCGTGATGTGGTTCCGGCTCGCGTGTTCGGTGATCTCATCGCCGCGCCCGGCTTGCTCGGCGGGAAGCATCGCGCCCGTTTCGGCATTCCTGCTCGTCGGCAGGATGGCCGTCCGCCAGTCCGGGTGAAAGCAGTCCTCGGATAGGCCGGCTTCCACCAGTGTCGGGCGGCAATCGTCGACGCGCCATGTGGACGACACGACCACCTTCGCGTCGAACTCCCGTACCAGGGCGGCAACGAGGGCGACCTGGGTCGGGTTGAGCCTGTCCTTCCCGGCTTGCCGTTGAAAGTCCACCGTCGTGACGACGCCGTCCACGTCGAGGTAGATCGTCAGCGCTCCCGCCCCTGTTCGTTCGCTCAAGGGGCCAGTCCCGTTTCGTGAAGCAACCCTGCTTCGGCCGTGGACGCCTACCGCGGGACGCTGCGATCGTCCAGCATCGGGTCCCCGGCCGGCGACGTCGAGGTGCCGCTAGAACACGTGCCGTAGGATGAAGAAGAGGACGCCCGCCAGGGTGATGGCGGCCGGCAGGGTCAGGACCCAGGCCAGCGCCATGTTGCGTACGGTCGACATCTGCAGGCCCGAACCGTTGGCGGCCATGGTGCCGGCGACGCCGCTCGACAGGATGTGCGTGGTCGAGACTGGCAGACCGTAGAGTTCGGCGAGACCGATGGTGCCGGCGGCGACCATCTCGGCGGAAGCGCCCTGCGCGTAGGTGAGATGGGTCTTCCCGATTCTCTCGCCCACGGTGACGACGATGCGCTTCCAGCCGACCATCGTGCCGAGGCCGAGAGCCAGTGCGACGCAGACCTTGACCCAAGTCGGGATGTAGCGTGTCCCATCGTTGAGGAGGCCGGTATAGGCCTTCAGGGTACCGGCCTCGGCTTCCGAGAATGTCGCGCCGTTCTTCGGCAGGAGCCGGATCGCGTCGGCGGCGAGATACATGTCGTTGCGCAGGTTCGAGGTCGCCGCAGCCGGCACCTGCTTGATGGCGCCGTAGGCCTTCACGTTATCGGCGATGTCGGTGGAGAGCGCGGCGAGGGCCCCGTACACGGCAGGCTGGTTCAGGTCCTTGGACTTGAGAGCTTCCGAGACCTGCTTGCGGGCCTCGGCGGCGTCAGGCTTCGGCGCGTTCCCGGCATGGCTGGCGAATACCGTGCTGGCGTTCTGGGAGGTCTGGATGAAGGCCGGGGTGGTGTCGTCCGCCATCGTGCGGTTGAGGGCGTAGGCGGTGGGGGCGGCGCCGATGAGGATGAGCATGATCAGGCCCATGCCCTTCTGGCCGTCATTGCCGCCATGGAAGAACGACACGAGCGTGCAGGTCAGGATCAGAAGGCTGCGAATCCACAAAGGCGGTGGGGTTTCGCCCTTGGGGGCCTCGTAGAGATCCTTGCGCCGCACGGTGAATTTGAGGGCCAGCAGCAGCAGGGCGGCGGCGACGAACCCGATGACGGGGCTGAACAGCAGCGCCTTGAACACGCCCAGGGCCTGCGCCCAGTCGACGCCCGAGGTTGCCTGTCCCTCGGGGGCCATCAACTGGTTGGCGAGGCCGACGCCGATGACCGATCCGATCAGGGCATGGGACGACGAGTTCGGCAGGCCGAAAGCCCAGGTGCCCAGGTTCCAGAGGATCGCGGCGATGAGCAGCGCGAAGATCATGGCGTAACCGGCCGACGACCCGACCTGCAGGATCAGTTCCACCGGCAGCAGGGTGACGATGGCATAGGCCACGGCGCCGGAAGACAGCATCACACCGAGGAAGTTGAAGGCGCCCGACCAGATGACCGCGACGAGCGGCGGCATCGAGTGAGTATAGATCACGGTGGCCACGGCATTGGCGGTGTCGTGGAACCCGTTCACGAACTCGAAGGCCAGAGCGATGAGCAGAGCCAGTCCGAGCAGCACGAAGGCGCCGATGGCGAGAGGCGACTGCCCCACCGCGTTCATGTCGGTCACGAGGCTGTAGAGCGCGTAGCCCAGTCCGGCGACCAGGACGAGCAGGAAGGCGATGACGCCGCCCGGATGAATGCCGTGGTCGAGCTTTGGCCCCGTGGCGGGCGCCTTGGCGCCCTGCGGCAGTCCGGTCGGAGCAGCAACGGCGTCGGACATGATGGCCTCAGGACCCGGGGGATCAACGATCCTGCCAGTAGGTCGCGCTCATAACAGTCCTGTGACATGCATTCAAAAAGCACCGATGGTGCTGGATTAAAGTGATCGACACGAACGTACGACGCGAACTCGCTCCGTGAAGGGTGCCAAGTGCAGGCGCTGCCAAGCGTTGTCCAAATCCGTCCGGCCCTGTCGGATGGAACGACCACTTTTTTTCTTTGATTCTGACCTCGACCACTCTGTCGGCGCAGAGGCGTTCGTCGCTCATCATGGTTGGCGTCACTAGCCCGTGTCGGCGCAACGCAATTGGGCAATGAGCCAGCGCCCGGCCGGTCCCGGAGGCCGTTCCATCGGGTATACGGCCCACATCGGCAGGAAGAGGCCACCCTTCGGCAACGCAGCGATGTCGAGGCGCACGAGGTGTCCGACGGCGAGGTCATCCGCCACGACCTCCAGGGGCATCCCGCCCCATCCGAGCCCCGAGCGCAGGAAAGCATGCTTGGCTCCGAGATCGGCCAGCCGCCAGGTCCTTGGCGAGAACACGCCGAACTCGCGCCCCTTCGTCAGCTCGCTGCGGTCGGTCAGGACGAGTTGGACATGCTCGGCCAAGTCGGCGGTCGGGATGGTCCCCGTCCTGCGCGCGAGGGGATGGGCGGGCGAGGCGACCATGACCAGTTCGATCTGGCGCAACGGCTCGCGCGCAAGCTCGGGCGGCAGCAGGGGCGTGGCGCCCGCGACCGCGAAAGCGCAGCGCCCGTCGAGGACCGGCGCGATCACCGCCCCCAGGGTCTCGACCTGGATGCGCAGGGGCGTGGAGGGAAAGGTCGGCTGGAACGCGGCCACCGCTTGCGTGAGCACTTGGAACGGGAACAGGACGTCCAGCACGATGCTGACTTCCGCCTCCAGGCCGCCGGCAAGGTCCCGGGCCTGGGCCTTGAACGTCTCGGCGGCCGCTACCGTCGCGCGTGCATGGGCGAGCAGCACGCGGCCCGCCTCAGTCAGGACCGGATAACGGTTCGAGCGGTCGAAGAGCTTGATGCCGGATTGCGTCTCCAGGTTTGCCAGAGACTGGCTGACCAGCGACTGCGCCCGCCCGAGCTTGCGTGCGGCTGCGGAGAAGCTGCCGGTATCTACCGCGGCGACGAAAGTCCGGAGTTGATCGAGGGTGAGTTGGTCGAGCATCCATCTGTCCAGGTGATGGTATGCATCGAAAGATATAGGCTTCGATGGGGGATGGAAGGGGCCTACGGCTTAGCGCACAGCCGAGCCAGTCCAGAGTTCGGCGGCATCGAACTGGATGTTCCTCATGTCACAGACCCTCACGGCCCCGTCCGCTCCGTCGCGCAAGCTCAACATCGCGACATGGTCGTTGCAGATCCTGCTCGCTCTCGTGTTCCTGGCGGCGGGCGGCGCCAAACTCGCCGGGGTGCCGATGATGGTGCAGGTCTATGACCTCATCGGCGTCGGCCAATGGTTCCGCGTCGTTACCGGCCTCGTGGAAGTCGCAGGCGCCGTCGCCCTCCTGATCCCCGGCTACGCGGCCTTTGCCGCCCTCTGGCTGGCCTGCACCATGGTCGGCGCCATCATCGCCCATCTGGTCGTTCTACCCACGCCAGTGGCCCCGGCTGCCGTGCTGCTTGCCCTCACCGGAACCCTGGCCTGGCTGCGCCGAGACCAGATCCTCTCGGTCCTGGGGCGCCGTCGCTGAGTAAGGGGCCGTTGCCCGGGATGGCCGCGGCCGACGCGAACGGATGCGGCGCCATCGCAAAGGGGCCGCGCTCCCATTCTCGCCTCATCGATCTGCACGCTTCTTCCATCTGATCGCACCAGAGAGACCGTCCGCCATGGAACTCGGCATCGACAGCTTCGCCGTCACCCTTCCCGATCCGGAAACGGGCCGGTCCCTTCCGGCGGCCGAGCGCATGGCGCGTCTGCTCGCGGAAGTGGAGGTGGCCGACCGGGCCGGGCTCGACGTCTTCGGTATCGGTGAGCACCACCGCGCCGAATTCCTCGATGCGGCTCCGGCCGTCATCCTCGCGGCCGCGGCGGCACGCACGAGCCGGATCCGATTGACAAGCGCCGTCACGGTGTTGAGCGCGGCCGACCCGGTCCGCGTCTTTCAGGAGTTCGCTACCCTCGACCTGATCGCCAAGGGCCGGGCGGAGATTGTGGTCGGGCGCGGCTCCTTCGGCGAGGCCTACCCGCTCTTCGGGTTCGCCGCCGAGGATTACGACGCCCTCTTCGCGGAGAAGCTCGACCTGCTTCTGACGCTGCGCGAGCGGACCCATGTCACCTGGCGCGGCCGGTTCCGCCCGCCGCTCACCGGCCAAGGCGTCTATCCGCGTCCGCACCAGGAGACGCTTCCGATCTGGATCGGTGTGGGTGGAACACCGGCCTCCTTCGCGCGCGCCGGCACCCTCGGCCTGCCGCTGATGGTCGCCATCATCGGCGGTAGCTTCCAACGCTTTCGCCCCCTGGTCGACCTTTACCGCGAAGCCGGCCGCCAGGCGGGCCATGCACCGGAGAGCCTCAAGGTCGGGGTGCATGCCGTCGGTTTCGTCGCCGATACCGACGGGGCCGCTCAGGAGGCGTTCTATCCCGGCTGGGCTCAGCTGTTCGGGAAGATCGGGGCGGAGCGGGGATGGCCGAACACGAACCAGCGTGAGCAATTCGAAGCCATGTGCGGCCCCTACGGCGCCTACCTGATCGGAGCGCCGGACACGGTTGCGGCGAAGGTGGTGACGGCCAGCGCCGCGCTCGGTGGCATATCCCGTCTGACCTTCCAGATGAGTTCGGCGATGCAGGAGCCGGATGCCATGCAGCGATCCATCTCATTGCTCGGCACCGAGGTGATACCGCGGGTGAAAGCGTTGTCGTCGGCCTCGTGACGGCGCCCTGCCCCAGGCGCAGGGTCCCGTTCTTGGAACGACACCGTTCAGGCCGGCACGTGGGTGGGCGCCGTCCCGAGGCCGAGATAGAACGTCTTGATGTCGTCGCGCCCACGAAGTTCGGCGGCGGTGCCGGTGAGGACGCTGTGTCCATTCTCCAGCACGACCGCCCGGTCCGCATGGCGCAGCGCGACGGTGACGTTCTGCTCGGCGACCAGGATCGTCAGTCCCTCGTCGCGGTTGAGGCGCTCGAGGGTGCGAAAGATCTCGGCCACCACCTGCGGAGCGAGGCCCATGGAGGGTTCGTCGAGGACGAGCAGGCGCGGACGACCCATCAGGGCACGCCCGATCGCCACCATCTGTTGTTCGCCGCCGGAGATCAGCCCGGCCAGAATCCGGCGCTTCTGCAGCAGGCGCGGGAAGATTGCGTAGATCCGCGCGAGGTCGGACCGAATGGCGGATCGGTTCGAGCCGCGCCCGAGCCCACCGGTGACGAGGTTCTCCTCTACGCTGAGCCCACGGAAGCAGTGGCGGCCTTCGAGCACCCCGACGAGGCCCGCCCGCACCAGGGCGTCGGTGGGTGTCCGGGACACGTCCTGTCCGTCATAGACGATGCGGCCCGCCGTCACCTGCCCGCGCTCGGCCGGCAGGAGGTTCGAGACCGCCTTGAGGACGGTGGTCTTGCCGGCGCCGTTGGAGCCCACGAGGGCGACGATCTCGCCCGCCGCGACGGCGAGGTCGACTCCCGAGAGGGCGCGGACGGCGCCGCCATAGCGGGCCTCCAGCGCCTCGACGCGTAGCAGCGGCGTGCCGGTCACGGAGTGGCCGCCGCGGCGTGGGTCGCATTCTCCTCGGCGGCACAGTTGCGCGGCGTGATGCCGTGCTCCTTGGCGTAGGTCGCCGACGAGGCCTCGATGATCGGGCGCAGGGTCGCCCAGTCGGGGGCGATCCAGTCGGAGACCACCTTCCATTTCGCCCCGTCCCATTGCTGGAAGGTGACGCGGCCATCGCCTTCGTGATTGGCGCAGGTGACGTTGATGGAATGGAACAGGCCCTTGGCGCCCAAAGCCGCGACCCGGGCTTCGTCGAGACGCAGGTGCTCGAAGCCCCAGCGGACCTCGTCTCCGGTGAGCGTCCGCTTGCCGAACTTCGCTTGCGCCGCCCGCACCGCCTCGACGTTGAGGATGCCGTTCACGATGCCGAGGTTGTGGTAGACGCTACCGATGCGCTTCTTGTCGGCGAGATTGCCGGTATTGCCGTCGTAGACGGTCTTGATGATGTCCTTCAGCACTGGATATTCGGCGCCCGACGCCTGCGTGGTGATGGCGACGTAGCCCTTGGCGGCCTCTCCTGCCGGGATCACGTCCTCCTCCGAGTTGGACCAGACGTTGCCGACGATGCGGTTGGCGGGAAAGCCCGTCTTCTGGGCGGTCTTCAACGCCACCGGGTTCATCACGCCCCAACCGCGCAGGACCACGTAATCCGGCTTGAGGCGGCGGATGGTCAGCCATTGCGATTGCTGCTCGTTGCCGGGATGCGGCACCTCGATCTGCTCGACCTTGAAGCCGTGCTTCTTGGCGAGGAGCTCATAGATCGGGATCGTCTCCTTGCCGTACGGCGAGCCATGATAGAGCACCGCGATGGTCTTGCCCTTGAGCCTGTCGAGTTCACCCTCGCGGCTCCCGAGATATTCGACGATGCCGGATGTCTCGCTGTAGGGGTTGAGGAGGAGCGGGAAGACGTAGGGGAAGACCCGGCCATCGGTGGAATCGGTGCGGCCGTGATTGATCGTGATCAGCGGCACCTTGTCCTTGGTGATCCGGTCGACCATCGCATAGGCGATTCCCACAGAGAGCGGGTTCCAGGCTGCGATGCCGGGACGGGATTTGAGCCGCTCATAGACCTCGACGCCGCGCTCGACCTCGTACTGGGTCTCGCCCTCGCTCCAGGTCAGCTTGACCCCGTTCACGCCGCCGTCGCGGGTGTTGATCAGGTTCAGGTAATCGATGAAGCCACCGAAGAACCCGGTGCCGCCGGCCGCATAGGGCCCCACCCGGTAACTCTGCAGGGGGAAGTGCTGTTCGTCGGCGCCGGCCGAACCGGTGAGCGCGACGAGGGCGGTCCCGGCGACGAGCACGGAACGCAGGGCGGTTCTGAATGCGGGCATGGGAAGTCCCTTAGTTCGCTGGTCTCAGGAGTTTGAACGGTCAGGCCGAGGGGCGTAGGCGGCGCACGGCGCGGTCGAGGAGCGCACTGAGCCCGGCGGGTTCGCGGATCAGGAAGGCGACGATCAGGATTCCGAGGACGATGCGCTGACACATCTCCAGCGTGCCGGAATCGAACCCGTCGCCGAGTAAGGCTGCGCCGAACCGTGACAACAGCAACGGCAGGACGACGATGAGCCCCGCGCCCAGGAAGGCGCCGCGCAGGGTGCCGAGGCCGCCGATGATGACGATGAACAGGATCTGGAAGGAGCGGTCGAGGTTGAACCCTGCCGGCTCCACCGTGCGCAGGTAGGCGAAGGCCCAGAGCACACCCGCTACGCCGATGATGAAGGAGGACAGCCCGAAAGCGAGGAGCTTGGTGCGCGCCACCTTCACGCCGATGACGCGGGCGGCGGTCTCGTTGTCACGCACGGCGACGAAGTTGCGTCCGGTGGGCGAGGTAACCAGGCGCCAGGCCAGGACCGTCAGCAGCGTCACCACGGTGAGCGAGAACAGGTAGCGGCCACGGGCATCCTCGAAGGACAGGCCGGCGACGACGAGCGGTGGCGCGCTGATGATTCCGGATGGGCTGTCGTTGGAGAGCCAGCTGAAGCGGTTCAGCACCCAGGCCACGAAGAACTGCACCGCCAGCGTCGAGACGGCGAGGTAGAAGCCGCGCAGCCGCAGGGCGGGCAAACCGGCCACCAGCCCCGCCAGTGCGGCGACGAGCCCGGCCAGCACGATGGTCGCCGGCAGCGGCAGGAAGGGCAATCGCAGCGACAGGTTGAAGGCGGCATAGGCCCCCACCGCCATGAAGGCAGAGGACCCGAGCGAGAGCTGGCCGGCATAGCCGGTGAGCAGGTTGAGTCCGAGGGCCGCCAGCGACAGGGCCAGGAACGGCGTCAGGATCGCCTCGTAGAGGTAGCTGCTGCCGACGAGCGGAACGATCCCATAGGCGATCGTCAGAAGAAGAACGACGCCGATGCCCTTGGCGGATAGGCACGGCAGGGACTTGTCCAGCGGAGTAGAGGTGGCGGCCATGGCGCTCAGACCCGCTCGACGCTGCGCATGCCGAACAGCCCCGAGGGCTTCAGCAGCAGGAAGCCCAAAGCCGCGACATAAGCGATCCAGCCCTCAATGCCGCTGCCGATGACCGGCCCGAGATAGACTTCCGACAGCTTCTCCACCGCGCCGACGATGAGGCCGGCGACGATGGCGCCGAGGATCGAATCGAAACCGCCGAGCACGAGGACCGGCAGGGCCTTCAGCACCACCAGGGAGAGCGAGAATTGCACGCCGAGGCGCGCTCCCCAGAGTAGTCCAGCCACCAGGGCGACGATGCCCGACGCGATCCAGACCGCGGCCCAGATCCGGGGCAGGCGCAGGCCGGTGTTCAGAGCCGCCAGCGGATCGTCCGCCACCGCACGGAAGGCGAGGCCGGTGCGGGTGTAGCGAAAGAACAGGCTCAGCACGGCTACCATCAGCCCGGCGACGGCTGCGGCGAACAGGTCGAAGCGGCTGACGAGGATGCCGGCGAGGTCGATCGGCGTATCGTCGATGCCGAGATCTAGCCCGTGTACCTGCGTGCCCCAGGCGAGCTGGGCGGCTCCCTCGATGACGTAGGCGACGCCGAGCGTCGCCATGAAGAGAGTGATCGGCGGCTGGTTGACCAGGGGCCGCAGGACGGCGCGTTCGATGGCGAGCCCGAGGAGGGCCATGACCGCCAGGGTCGCGGCAAAGGCGCCGATGAAGGGCACGCCCCGTTCCGTAAGGCTGACGAAGGTCAGTGCCGCGAACAGCAGCATCGCGCCTTGCGCGAAGTTGAGCACGCCGGAGGTCTTGTAGATCAACACGAAGCCGATCGCGACCAGCGCATACATGACCCCGGACAGCAGACCGCCGACCAGCACCTCGACGAAGAAGGCGAGATCGGGATTCATGCGCCGGCCTCGAAGGCGAGGCCGAGATAGGCGGCGATGACGGCGGGATCGGCCTGGACCTCGGCCGGCGTCCCGGAGGCGATGCGCCGCCCGTGATCGAGGACGGTGACGCGATCCGACAGGCTCATCACCACGCCGACATCGTGCTCGATCAGTACGATGGTGGTGCCGGTGGAGTCCCGCGCGGCGCGAATATCACCGCTCATCCGCTGTTTCTCGGTGGCCGTCATGCCGGCCATGGGCTCGTCGAGCAGCAGGAGGCGCGGCTTGGCTACCAGGGCGCGGGCGAGCTCGACCCGCTTCTGCACACCATAGGGGAGCGTGCCAACGAGCCGGTCGCGTATGTCGGCGAGGTCGAGCGCGGCGATGACGGCATCGGCCCGCTCCCGGTGCTCGCGCGCTTCGCGACGCGCATGGGGAAGTCCGAGGACCTGCGCACCAAGCCCGGCGGACTGGCTGTCGACCAGCCCGATCGTCACCGTATCGAGGACGGTGAGACCCCGGAACAGCGCCAGGTTCTGGAAGGTGCGGGCCACACCGAGGCGGGCGAGGTGCCGCGTCGGCACGCGGGAAAAGCGGTCGTCGCCGATCCGGATCGCTCCGGAATCCGGCGCGTAAAGCCCGCTGATCGCGTTGATCAGGGAGGATTTACCGGCTCCGTTCGGGCCGATGACCGCATGGATCTCCCCCTCCCCGACCGACAGATCCACGGCATCGAGCGCCACGGTCCCACCGAACCCGAGCGACACGCCTTCGACTACAAGGAAGGGAGGATCCTCCTCGACGATCCTGGGGTGGAGCCCTTGGCGGGAAGCGGGAAGGCTCACGGATCGTGGCCGATCGACGAGATGCGGCCGGACAGCAACATTCATGATGAGAGAAGCGTTTCCGCGGGCGAGGTGACGCATTCGCGTCAATGAATCGAGATCATGACGCGATAAAGCCAGCCTCATGGGATAGATGATACACCTGACGGATCATCGATAGGCCCAGATTCATCTATAAATCTAAATCTGTCAAAAGGATAAGGAGCTATATTTATGGCGCTTTTACCGCATTCATTCCATGCGAGCCGTGATCGGGAGATTGATTCTGCTCAGGCTATCCGTGCGCTCTCTTATTTTTGGAGCGCGCCTGTCGGCACCGCGCCGGTTGATCAGGGGGCGCGATCGATAGACGATCCGAGCACAAAGCGGATTCTTGATGTTGCGCGTGGCCATCCGGCCTCAGGAGTTCGTTATTCCCCACCGAACTCCTGGAGCCTGACGGCCGGTGTCCCAAATGGTGTCAGGCGGACGCCGCGATCCTGGCGGCAAAATCGCGATAGGACCGCAACGGACGACCCAGACGTTTGGTGAGGCGATCGATGTCGCCGGTCTCCGGCCGCATCCCGATGTCGAGAAAGCGTTCGCACATCAGGCGCATGTCGAAGGCCATCCAGCTCGGCGCGTGCTGCTGCCGCAGGTTCTGCTCGAAGGCGCCGGTGTCGTCACCGCCATACGCGACCGGGCGGCCCAGGATTTCGGACCAGATGGCGGCGACGTCCGCGCCGGTGAGCGTCTCGGGACCGACGAGATTGATCCGGTCGAAGGGGAGCGGTGTGCTGGACCGCTCGCGGCGGATGAGTTCGAGGGCGGCGATCTCGCCGATATCGGCCGCATCGATCATCGCGAGGCCCTTGGCCCCGATCGGCATCGGGTAGACGCCGTAGCCGAGCACGACGTCCTTGATCAGGGCATCGTTGTTCATGAAGTAGGCCGGGCGCAGGATCGTGGCGTTGAAGCCCATTCCCTCGATCATCCGCTCGACGCCGAACTTGCCCGCGAAATGCGGCACGTTCACGTAGAGGTCGCTATGGATCACCGACAGGTAGACGATCCGCTCGATCCCGGCCTCGCGGGCGAGGTTGAGGGCGATCAGGGCCTGGGTGAATTCGTCCGGCACCACAGCGTTCAGCAGGAACAGGGTGGAGATTCCCGACAGGGCGTTCCGCAAGGTGTCGACATCGAGCAGGTCGCCCTGGACCACGGTCACGCCCGCAGGAAGCTCCGCTTTTACGGGGTCGCGGACGAGTGCGCGGACATCGGCGCCACGCTGGACGAGGTGGTTGATGACGTGGCGGCCGACGGTGCCGGTCGCGCCGGTGACGAGGATGGTCATGGGGGTCACTCCAAGGTTGTTTCAAACGACACCCGGAGAATGAGGGGCCCACTCGTGGTTCGATAGACTGTCTGTTAGGACGGTCCGTCTCACAGGTGGAACGTATGGACCTCCTCGCCCTCGCCGATTTCAACCTCGTCGCCCGGCACGGGGGGTTCGGCCGGGCTGCCCGCGCCTCTGGACGCCCGAAGGCGACCCTGTCCCGCCGGGTCGGGGAGCTGGAGGCCAGCCTCGCCCTGCGCCTGTTCGAACGGGGCGCGCGCAGCCTGAAGCTGACGGAGGAAGGCCGCGCCCTTCACGAGCGGACGCGGGTGCTGCTCACCGAACTCGACGAAGCGGCGTCGGCCATCGCCACGGGCGGAGACAGGCCACGCGGACGCTTGCGCATCAGCGCGCCCGTGCTGTTCTCACAGACCGCGATGGGCAGGCTCGCGGTCGATTTCGCGTTGAAATATCCCGACATCCGTCTGGAGATCACCACGGAGGACCGGGCCGTCGATATGGTGGAGGAGGGCTACGACCTGGCAATTCGGGTCAACCCGGAGCCTGACGAGACTCTGGTCGGCCGTATCTTTTTGCGGGACCGGCTGGTGGTCGTGGCGAGCCCGGGCCTGGACCGGCCGGGAGAAGGGGCAACCGTGCCCGGTGTCATCCGCGGACCGATCGGAGGTCCGCTGACCTGGGACATGCGATCGCCCGGCGGTAAGTCCAGCGTCACCGTCGATCCGGTGCTCGGCCTGTCATCGCTCATGATGGTCCGCGATGCGGTCCGCGCCGGGCTCGGCGCCGGACGCCTGCCGATCTCGCTCGTCAGCCGCGATCTGGCGGCCGGCAGGATGGTTCTCTGGGGCGATCTCGACCGGCCGGAGATCGCCCTCTGGACGCTCTACCCATCGCGGCGGTTGCTGAGCGCACGTGTCTCCGCCTTCCTCAGCCACCTGAAGGAGGCCTTCCCGATGGGGACCGCCGATGAGCTCGCGGCGCATATCGATGGATAGCAGCGAGGCCCCTGCCCCGGCGACGGAGCCCGACGGTCTTTCATCCGGCGCCCATGCCGAATGTTTCAGCGGATGAGCGCTTCGGCGATCTTCTCAAGCTCGACCGGCACTTCGACCCTGACCACATCCGCGAAGCGTGCCGGTAAGCCGGCTCCCTCGCAGTCACGGCGCAACGCATCGACCCGGGCATACTCGTCCTCGACCACGAGGATCACGCGGCTTGCCCAGGGGCTCGATTCCATCGTCACCCCAGATCTTGTGCCTGGGCAGGATCGATGAGTGGCAAATCGATGGTGCAGTGCAGGTCCGTCGAGGAGAGGTCGTAGGTGGTGCGTGCCTGCATGACGTAGGGCAATGCCCGCTCGATCAATTCGCGGCCGTAGCCGCCGGCCTTCGCGATCGGACCCTCTTCCTCCAGCACATGTTCGAGCCCGGTCTCCCGCCACTCCAACACGAGGCGCTCGCCTTCCTCGCCCGCATAGGTCCGCCACGTCACCTCCAGGCGGCCCGCCTCGGTGGTGAGCGCCCCGTATTTGCGGGCATTCGTGGCGAGTTCGTGCAAGGCCAGTGCGAAGATCTCCACCGTGCGCTTGCGCAGGCGTACCTTCGGACCCGACAATAGGACGCGCTCGGGCATGTTGGCGGCGCCGAGGGCGTCGAGCTCCGCACGGAGCACCGCGTCCATGGTGATCGGCTCGTTATCCGCGCGGGATAGAACGCCTTGTACACGTGAGAGCGCGGACAGCCGGTTCGTGAAGGCCACCTCGAAATCCTCGAGCGTCTCGCTGGAGCGCAGCGTCTGTCCAGCGATGGACCGGACCACGCCGAGCAGGTTCCGGGTGCGGTGCTGCAATTCGGCGACCATGACCTTCTGGCGTTCCTGGTAGGTGCGCAGGTCGTCCACATCGGTGGAGGTGCCGAGCCACTCGACGATCCTCCCCCTTTCGTCATGGACCGGTGTCGCGCGCGTCTGGAACCAGGAATAACGGTCCTCCGCCGCATTGCGGATCCGGTAATTGACCACGAGCGTGCCCAAACGCTCCGCCTCCTCCCAGCGCGCGAGGGTCTCATCACGGTCGTCAGGGTGGAGAGCGGCGATCCAGCCGTGACCGAGGCTGTCCGCTTCGGACTGCCCCGTATAGGCGCCCCATTGCGGGCTGGCGCAGGTCCATTGGCCGCCATCGACCGCCCGCCAGACCAGCTGTGGGACGCCCTCGATCAACGCGCGCTGGCGGGCCTCGCTCTCACGCAGGGCATCCTCGGCGCGTTTGCGCGTGGTGACATCCGTCGCCGAGCCGAACCATTCGATGATGTTGCCATCGCCGTCGAAGACCGGGATGGCCCGCGAATGCGTCCATCCCACCGTGCCGTCGAGACGTCGGACCCGGTGCTCCAGGTCGAAGGAACGCTTCGCGGCGTTGGCCGCCTCGATCTCGGCACGGACCTGCGCCTGATCTTCTTCCGGGATGTACCGGGTGACCCAACTCTGGTCGGGATCGTCCGTATCGGACAGGAATCCTCCTCCGGAGAGTTCGTGCATCATGTCCCAGGCCGGACTCATCCGGTAGAGCACCTGCGAACTGGCTTGTACGAGCGCCCGCAACTGCTGCTCCGAGCGGCTCTGTGCCGCCTCGGCTTTGCGACGCGCGGTAATGTCGACGAAGGTCATGACGGTGCCGTCGATGCGATCTTCCACGGTGCGGTAGGGTCTGAGCCGCATCATGAACCATTGCCCGGCCCGGCTGCGGACCTCGTTCTCCACCGGCACGAGGTCCTGCAGCACCCGACTGGTGTCCGCCTCGATCCCGTCATACTCCAGACGGTGCGTGAAATCGGTGATCGTACGGCCGATATCGGCTTTCGTGATGTTGAAGAGTTCCGCGATCGGTGGCGTGAACATCTTGATGCGCAGGTTGGCATCGAGGAACAAAGTGCCGATTTCCGTCGCGTAGGTGAGATTTTGCAAGTCGCTATGCGCCACCGAGATGCTGGCCAGCTTGCTCTTCATCTCGGCATTGACGGTGTGAAGCTCCTCGTTGATCGATTGGAGCTCCTCTTTCGAGGTCTCGAGCTCCTCTGCCGTCGAGCGATACTCCTCGTTGATCGATTGCAGCTCCTCGTTGGTGGCACGAAGATCCTGGATCGACGCTTCGTGCCCGCTGCGGCTGGCGATCAGGGCTTCCTGGGCAGCCCTCAACTCGGCATGAAGGCGGCGAACCTCGTCGGGCTGGGTGTCGGTTGCGGCCTCTGACGTGTCGTCGCCGCGCACGCGGCCACCATCCAGGAAGAACACGAGCGCGCGCGTCCCCATATGCGCCTCGCTGGGAACGGGAACGACGTGCATGGCGATCCTGCGCCGCTCGCTGTCGAACGCGACCACGGTCGGATGGGTGAGCGTCGGTTCTTTCTGGTCGAGGGCGCGGGTCAGCGCCAGCCTGAGATCGAGCCGCAGCTCAGGCCGCACCACCGTGGGGAGTTGGTTGGAGACCGGCCCGGCCGAGTGGAGGAGGAAGCGCCCCGCATTCGCCGAGAGGTGCAGGATGTGCTGAACGTCGTCGACGAGCACGCTCGCGGGCGCGCTCTGTTCCAGAGCGGACAGGTGCAGCGTGGCCGACCTGTCCCCACTCTCGTTGCGCGCGGGAGCAGCGTGATTCATCGGCATGAGCCGTTCGGGCACGGCGAATTGCGGCAGGATCGGCAGCGTGCGGGCCGCATTCGGCCGGGAGCTGTAGATGCGCGCTTCCCGGTCCAGGGGGGCGAACTGGTCCGTTGCCGCGTCCACGGTCTCGGCCGACCCCAAGAACAGGTAGCGTCCCGGCTTGAGGCCGTAATGGAAGATCGCGCAGAGCTGCTGCTGCAGGCTGCGCTCGAGGTAGATCAGGAGGTTGCGGCAAGTGATGAGATCGAGCCGCATGAAGGGCGGCTCCTTGATGACGCTGTGCGTGGCGAACATGACGCTGTCGCGCAGCTCCTTGCGCACACGGTAATGCGAGCCTTCGTCGACGAAGAACTGAGTGAGGCGCTCATTGGAGACGTCGGCCTCGATCGAGCGCGGGTAGTGCCCCTCCCGCGCGATCCCGAGCGCGGTATCATCCAGATCCGTGGCGAAGATCTGGATCTGCGGATGGAGCTTCCGCCGCGCAGCCTCCTCATGCAGCAGGATCGCGAGGCTGTACGCCTCCTCTCCGGTGGCACAACCCACGACCCAGGCGCGGAGGTTCTCCCCCTTTTCGGGCCCGAGATCGTCGAAGAGCGGTCGGATCGTCTGGTGCCTCAAGGCCTCGAAAGCCTGCGGGTCGCGGAAGAACTGCGTCACCGAGATCAGAAGATCGGTGAAGAGTTCTTTAGCTTCCTCGGGAGTGGCCAGAAGGTGATTGGCATAGTCCGCGAGCGTATCCGTGCGGCAGACTTGCATGCGGCGGATCACGCGCCGCATCACGGTGGCCCGCTTGTAGCCTGAGAAATCGTGGCCCAGGCGGGCGCGAAGGAACGCCACGATGCGCCGAAGCTCGTTGGCGCTGGCGTCCATGTCGAGAGAGCGGACGGCCTCCTTGCTATGGGCCAACTCCACCACGCGCTCGGCCAGGCGGGCCAGCGGCGCGACGAAATCGGCCGTCCCCGTGGAGATGGCGTTCTGCGGCATGGAGGCGAAGCTGGCTTCCGCCGGCTCCTGCACCATGACGACGCCCCCGCCCTCCCTGATGGCCTGGATACCCACCGATCCATCGGCGCCGGCGCCCGACAGGATGATGGCGATGCCATCGCCACGGGCGGCGGCGACGGAGCGGAAGAACATGTCGATGGGCGATCGCCGGCCGCGCGGCTCGCTGAACTCCCGTGCCGTGACGCTGTCGCCATCGATGACGAGTTCGCGGTCGGGCGGGATCACGTAGACGCAATTGGGCTTGAGGGTCGGCCTGTCCTGGATCTGGTTGACGGGCATCCGGGTGCAGCCCGACAGGATGTCGGCGAGCATGCTCGGGTGGTCGGGTGCGAGGTGAAGAATGACGACGTAGGCGAGGCCGAGATCCGGCGGGAGTTGCCGGAACAGGCCCTGCAGCGCCGCGATGCCGCCCGCCGAGGCGCCGATGGCGCAAACGGGTACGAATTTCGGAGAGGGAAATGCGTGAGATTCGGGGTCGTACATGTGGCCCTATCCGTGGCGGCTGACCGATCTCTTAGCGAGAACTCGGGCAGATACCCAACGGTCGAGCCCGCTTCTGTTTTCCCCACGCTGGTGAAAAACCGGCTCGCCGGCTCGTCCTGCACCGCGTCGGGTCGTCCACGTTGGGGCGTCCACGGGCTCGAACCCTTGCGAGGAGGGAGCCTCGACGGAACCGAGGACCCGCTATCCGGCCGGAACCCATGAGCACATGGGCCGGATGATCTTCGATGATCAGGGCGGACGTGGCTCGCAGGCAGGCACGAGCGGGGCCAAAGCAGGCCCGGCGGCGAAGGATCGTGAGTGCACCATATCGCCCCCGGTCTACGGACCGGGGGCTTCGCGGCGAGAACCCTGCTCTCAGCGAGGAAGGCGTCCGCGTCTGCGGACGGAAGGCGGGTCGACCGATACCGGACCGTCGAGGCGCGTTGCGTCGGCGCTTCGCCGACGCCGAAATCCTATGCGGCGGACCGCTCGCCGAGATGCAGATAGTCCGCATCGAATTCGGCGAGACGCTTCAGGCGCGGCCAGTCGAGGATCCTCAGGGTCCGGCCCTTGAGCTCGATCAGCCCGCGCCGTCGAAGCTCCTGTAGCGAACGGTTGACGTGGACGGTGGTCATTCCCGTCGTATCAGCGAGCTGGTTCTGTGTGACGGGCAGGTCGCAGCTTTGGTTGGTTCCGACACCCGCGGCCTGAAAGCGGGTGATCAGTTCGCAGAACAGATGGGCGATCCGCTCCAGCGCCGTTCGCTGACCGACATTGACCAGCCACTCGTGCAGGGTCGCCTCATCCACGAGGCTCGCCATGCGCAAGGCCCGCGCGATGGCCGGATGATGCTCCATGAGATCCTTCACGACATTGACCGGGATCCGCACCACCTCGCAGGCGGAGAGCGTGGCGAGGGTGTGGTCCATGCGGTTCATCAGCGCCACATCGAGATCGCAGGTGTCGCCGGGCACGAGATAGGCGGTGATCTGGCGGGCGCCGCTGGAGCGCTGCTTGTAGCGGCAGGCGATCCCACTCATCACGAGATGGACGCCATCCGGTGGGTCGCCCGCCCGGACGAAATCGGTATGCGGCGCGATGGGGCGAGGATTGGCGCTGATCCGTTCCAGGATCTCCCGGTCGGCCTGGGAGAGCGTCACGAACCCCTCCAGCTTGCGGATGAAGGGGTTGCTCCGGCCCTCGACCGGTTGAAGCCTCCGAATAGGCGTCACGACCTCGGCGCTCATCGGTGGGGGCGCTTTGGTGAGGCTGTCCAGCAGCGCGATGATATCGTTGGGCAGAGCCGGTTTGGTCAGCCAGGGCAGGTTCTGGAAGTCCGAGGCACGAGGCTCGTCCTGCTGGAAACCCGAATGGACGAGGATGGGAATTCTGCGTTGGCGCAATTCGCGGCCCAATACGGTGCAGAAGCCGTCCCTGAGCTTGACGTCCACCACCGCGAGGGCGGGACTGGCCAGGTCGATGGCGGCCAGTGCCTCGGGCGTCGTCGCGAATGGCCCCAGCACGCGGTAGCCCGCCCCCATCAGAGCGTCGCTGAGGTCCTCCGCTATGAGAAAATCCGGTTCGGCTAGGAGCACCGTCGGTTGTCGGGCTGCAAGGTCCATGTCCGGGCTCCAAAAATGAAGGCCACCTGTCATCTGACGGGCAAAATCGTATACCCAGGTTTAAACATGATCTGAATTGACAGTAAACAAAACAAAGCGTCCGGTGCGGCATCGAACTTACGTCGGATACGCTGGTCAGCTTCGGTTAATCTATGACAGTTTGCCAAATGTTATTGAGATCATCTGTTGTCCGTGCCATGACTTAGGGATCGCCTGCAACGATGTCCGAGCGTAGGCGGCTAAGAGACGCCGAGCTCTTGCTCCGACGAGGAGGCAAGGGCCCATGGCTCACATCCAGCAATCTGCCGTGCGCAATCGCCTGCTGAAGGTCATGATCGGTGAGGATTTCGCCCGGCTCCAGTCTCATCTGGAACCCGTTGACTTGCTGGTCGATCAGACGCTGATCGAAGCCAATATCCGCACCGAGTACCTGTACTTCCTGGAGAGCGGTCTCGGTTCGATTACGGCCGACGGTACCAACGGCCGGGTCGAGATCGGGATCATCGGCCGAGAGGGCGTGGTCGGTGCGTCGCATGTGCTGCTCGGCTCGGACCGTGTCCCCTACCGGCACTTCGTGCAGATGGCGGGTCACGCCTTGTCGATCCGCGCCGGGATCGTCAGCGCGGCGGTGGACGAGAGCCCGACCCTCCGCAAGCTGCTCCTCCGCTACGTTCTGACCGAGATGATCCAGGTGCGGCAGACGGCGATCGTCAACGCCACCTTTGAGATCGAGGTGCGCCTCGCACGCTGGCTGCTCATGTGCCACGATCGTGCAGAAGGCGATGAACTGCTGCTCAAGCACGAGTTCCTGTCGATGATGCTGGGCGTGCGGCGCTCAGGCGTCACCCTGGCCATGCAGCAGCTCGAAGGGGCCGGTCGTATCCGGGCTCGGCGCGGGCGCATCACCGTGCTGGATCGGGAGCTCTTGGAGGAGATGGCCAATGGCAGCTACGGCACGCCCGAGGCCGAGTATGCCCGCCTGATCGAAGGCGCCTGACATGCCCCGGTACTTCTTCAACCTTCGCTATGGTGCGGGCCTCGGCAAGCTGGCAGTCGATCCGGAGGGAGATGAACTGGCCGATCTGGACGCCGCGCGCCAGCATGCGTTGCAATGTGCCCGCGAGCTGGTCGCTGGATCTCGCTCGTTTGCCGTGCGGGATTGGTTCGCCTGCTCCTTCGAGGTCGAGGACGCGAATGCGCGCCGCGTGCTGACCGTGCCGTTCAGCGACATCGTTCCGGAGGACGATGACGAAGATTGAACGGCGCCGTCCCCAGGATGCCCTGAGGGAACCCCTTGGGCTCCGGCGGTCACGGCATCGTGGCGTGCCGCGCCTCCGGTTCCATCAGGCGACGCCAGCGTCCCGGAGTCGTGCCCTGGTTTTTTGCGAAGGCGCGGGTGAAGTGGCTCTGATCGGCGAAGCCGCAGGCCAGGGCGATGTCGGCGAGCGTCCGATCCTTCCTCCGCATCATGACCTTGGCGCGGGCGATGCGCTCCCCCGTCAACCAGGAATGGGGCGCGATGCCGGTGGATTGGCGAAAGGCGCGCGCGAAGTGGCTGACGGACAGGCCGCAGGATTCCGAGACCGCCCGGAGGTCGATGGCCTGGGCGAGATCGGCACGGATCCGGTCCTGAGCGCGACGAAGCTGCCAGGGAGCCAGGCCGCCGCGAACGGTCTCGGGCGCGGGTTTGAGCCGCGTATAGGTTCCCAGGAGATGGGCCGCCACCGCATGGGTCAACTGGCGGCGGATGGCCCCGGCCCAGCGATCGCCCCGATCCAGGGTTTCTCCGACACTGACGGCGAGATGATACAAGGCGGGGTCCGCCAGCACCATTCCGTAGACCGGTAGGAATTCCTCGACGGGATCGGCATCGTGGATGTTCAGATCCTCGGCCACCTGCGTCAGGATCTGGCGATCGAGCCCGATCTGGAGGGTTCGCGCCGGAGCCCGCAACAGGCGGGGCTGACGCAGGTCATGAAGGATCGCCTCGCCTGCGCGCAGCTGCATCTGTGGCTGACCATCCGCACGGTCCAGGAGCGCGACGTGGTTCCAAGGCGTCGGTGGCTCGTCGAGCCGGATCTGGAGAACGAGCGCATCGACCCGGTCGATCCGGACCGCGCTTCCGACGCCGTCCCTGGACATCAGCACGATGGCCCCCTCGGACCAGTCGCCGAGCCGGATTCTCGATGGGCCAACTGGATCGCATGGAGTTCGCTCGAAACGAAAATGCTGCCTTGCGCGAGGGCGGGCGGATGCCGGGGCCGGGCGCGCGAGAGCTTGCTTTGCCGGTTCGTGGACAGGCGTCACGTGCATGTCTGTTTCCCCATTCACCATGGAGATCATTTAAATCGCTGAGGCCGCTCTCGTATTTCGCCGAATTGCCGTGGACTTCGCATATCCTGCTGTCCGGATTGCGAGGGGTTATGAATAATGCTGCCTATACTCGCCGGGTGTCCGACCGACAGCGCGCTTGAATGCCGTGTTGAACGAGCCCTGACTGGAAAACCCGGAGGACAGGGCGACGTCGGTCAGGGATATTTTGCGCTCGATCAGTAATCGGCGTGCGCGCTTCAGTCTTTCTTCGCTGACGAAGGCATAGGGCGTTTTCCCGGTGACGCGCTTGAACATGCGGGTAAAGTGGAACGGGCTGAGGCAAGCCACGGCGGCGATCTCGGCCACGGACAGGTCCCGTTCGAGATTGTCGCGGATGAAGGCGACGGCGCGGTTGATCCGGTCCGGGGATGCGGCGTCCGTGGCGGGGCGCGCTCGCGTTTCCGGTCGGTCGTGACCGTAGGCCTGCGCGATCCGGGCCGTCAGGGCGAGGGCGGCAGCCTCGACCATCATGCGGCCCGCCGAGCTTTCCCGGATCAGTTCCTGATGGATCGAGAGGCCGATCTGAACGAGCAGCGGATCCTCGACGCCGGCGAGATAGCGCACGGCATCGGCACGGATGCGCGCGTCGCCATACAGGGCGGCGAGATGGTCGAAACGCTCCGCCGGCAGATAGATGTGGAGGATCTCGTCCAGGGGCGCCGAGATGTTGATGTCGTCCTCCCCGACCCCGATGGGACAGAGCCAGATCGTTCCGCTCTCCACCGGCGTCCGCTGCCGGATCCCGGCGCCCTTGCGGCTGACATGAGCATCGGGGCTGCGCCGGACCGCGAGCGTGATCTCCATCTGGGTCGGGACGATGGCGGGCAGGTCGCCGGCCGGATGAGACCGCAACTCCGCGGCGACGCCGTTCCATTGCCGGCCCGCCGAGGAGGCGAAGAGACCCGCTTTCGGGAACTTGTGTGCGCCGTGACGGTGAAAATCCATGCCGGCAACGTGCAAGCCGCGCGCGAACTCGGCTATTATACAGGTGTATCGGATACCAGACGAGCAGTGCCCGACATCGCGGCGAAGCCAGGCGGACGAGCGAATGCGGCAGGTCTTCTCGCGGTGGCCGAGCCGGGCGTCCGCCTCGCCCGGAGCGGATCGACCGACCTCGGGAGACCCACCCGCCTGGATGCGAGCCGGTCCGGCCCGTCGCCGGAAGCTGCACCCCACCGGGCTCGGCTTTGCCGCCGGAGTGACGCTCCCGCCCGTCATCCTGGCGGGGCTCGCCGGTTGGGCGGCCGCGGCGTCATCCACGATGGCGGCCCTCGTCATCGGAGCGGGCGGCGTTCTGGCGCTTGCGGTCGCAATGTTGAGCATCGCGCGAATGCGAGCCGCGTCCGAACGCAGTGAGGCGCGCTTCGCTGCCATCTTCGAGCGGGCCGGGATCTCGATGTGGCGCGAGGATTGGACGGAGGCGGCCCGGGCGGTCATGGAACTGCGCCATGCGGGCGTGACCGATATCGAGTGCTATTACGCCAGCCGTCCGGACGAACTCCGCGCTTTGTGTGCCAAGGTGATCGTCACGGACGTGAACGCCTTCACCCTCGAGGAGACGGGGGCCACTGACAAGAGCGCCTATCTCGGCCCGCTCGATCGGCTGCTGCCCTCGACAGACCAGACCTTCGTCCAGTGGCTCGTCGCGTTCGGCCGCGGCGATCGGTTCTTCCGCTCGGAAGCGCATGTGGTCCGGGCCGATGGAAGCGAGGGGGATACGCTCTTCACCGCGATGCTGCCGCAGGATCTCGACGGGTTCGCCGAGATCATCGTCACCTCCCTCGATGTCACGGGGTTCAAGCAGGCGCAGGCGAACGTCGCCGTGGCCGATAGCGAGCTCGCACGATCATCGCGGATCACCACGGTGGGAGCTTTGAGCGCGTCGATCGCCCACGAGGTCAATTCCCCGCTCGCGGTGATCGTCGCCAATGCCGAAGCCGCCCTGCGCTGGTTGAAACGGCCCCAGCCGGATGTCGAGGCGGCGTCCGCAGCCCTCGACGACGTGGTCGGCGCCGCGATCCGCGCCCGAGACGTGATCTCCCGCACACGATCCTATCTCGGCAACGCGCCCCGCCTGTTCACCCCCGTCGATCCGCTACAGGCGGCGCGGGACGCCAATCTGCTGATCGAGCGCGAGATCCGTGTCCACGGCGCGACGGTCCACATTGCCGCCGACGGTGAGATCCCGCTCATCGCGGCCGATCCGATCCAGATCCAGCAGGTCTTCGTGAACCTGCTCCTCAATGCGGCGCAGGCGATGACGGACAGCGCCGGACGCCGGGATATCCTGGTCGCCATCCGCCGCGAGGCCGCCTTCGTCGCCGTCACCGTCAGCGATACGGGCCCCGGCATCGCGCAGGAGCGGCGCGCGCGGATCTTCGAGCCGTTTCATTCGACCAAAGCGAATGGCATGGGCATGGGCCTCGCGATCTGCCGCAACCTCATCGATGCCCATGGGGGCGACATCCGTGTCGATGCCGCGCCGGGTGGAGGCGCCGCGTTCCACATCACGCTCCCCATCTCCGATGCGTGATCCTTTCCCTGACGGTGAGGTGGTCGCCCTGGGATTGCGGTATGGCGCACGATAATAATAGGTCTGTGCGAAGCTTGCAGTCGAGGCGCTACGCAATTCGTGTATGAGACGAGCGTATTCGCGCCCGCGAGACCAATGCCCGAAGCGACCATTCATATCGTCGACGATGACCCTGTGCTGCGTGAAGCGCTGGTCCGCCTCTGTATGTCCGATGGGCTGGCAGCAGTCGGTCACGCGGATCCGAGCGGATTGTCGGGCTCGCTCCTGCGTCAATCACCCGAATGTATCCTGCTCGACGTGCGGCTCGCCGAACAGAGCGGACTGGCCGTCCAGGAAATGTTGCGCGCGGACGGCAATACGGTGCCGATCATCTTCCTGACCGGCTATGGCACGATCCCCATGTCGGTCCGTGCCATGCGGGGCGGCGCCGTCGAGTTCCTGACCAAGCCCTTCATCGCGGACGTGCTGCTCGCCGCGATCCGCAAGGCGCTCGAAGCCGATGCCGCCGCCCTCGCCGATCGGCGCGCACAGGGCGAACTCGCAGCCAGGTTCTCCATGCTGACCCCACGGGAAAACGACGTGATGCGATGCGCCATCGGGGGGCTGATGAACAAGCAGATCGCCGCCGATCTCGGCATCACGGAGATCACCGCCAAGGTTCACAAGAGGCGGGTCATGGAGAAGATGCAGGCCCGGTCCCTCGCCGACCTCGTCCGCATGGCGGATCAACTCGGCATCGTGGCCACGCGCCAGCGTTGAGCGGCCGAAGGGTCGAGCCGTCATTACGGTGAACACCGTTCTGCCGGAGCAAGCGCAAGCCGAAACCTTCGTATGAGACGGTTTAACCAACGCATCGATCGGATGATCTGCCGTATAGTATTCAGGTTGCTTGGAAGGATTAAGATCTGGGCATGAACTCAGGGCCGCGGCGAAGACATCGAGCGGCTCCGTTCTGACCCGAAACCAGTCTGACATCCGGAGACGTACCATGATCAAGCATCTTGCTTCCGTCGCCCTCCTGCAGCTTGGCCTGATGGCCCCTGCCCTCGCCATGCCGGATCGTCATCCGGCCCGCAGCACCGTCGAGCAGGTGGACCTGGACGGGACCGGTTCCCTGCAATCCCGTCATGAGCCGCAGGCGTCCCGGACCATCGACAGCTCGGCCAAGGGCGGCAACGCCGACGAGACGAACCACGCGGTGCCGAATTTCGGCACGACGTCGGGCGGTCCCGCCGACTGAGCTTTCATCGCCTCGCGGCAACGCGGTCATTTCCGGGGAGAGCGGCCATGAACCTTCTGATCAGACCCTGTCTCGCAGCCATCCTCGCGCTGGCATCGACCGTGCCCTTCGCGCAATCCCACACGCCTCCGGCGGGGCTCGACGCCGCCGGAGCGCGGGACCGCATCGACGCCCCGGGGAAGGCGGTGGCGCCGGTGGCCGTCGAGGCCGATCGCCAGCAGGTCGGCCGTAAGATGGATCTGCAGGCCAAGTGAGATCCGAGGTTACGTGAGATCTGAGGCCAAGTGAGATCCGAGGTTAGGTGAGATTCAGGGCGGAGGACCGAATGGCCAGCAAGTGGTCCATTCGGTCCTCCGCTCCGTTTTCCCTGACGGCGGCCATGCATCCGGCGTCCAGAGTGGGAAACGTTCTGTCCGAACGCGCTGAAGCCGGCCCAAATCCAGCCAAAGCCTGTCGGCCATAGCCCTCCCCCGCCGGTCTCGGGCTTGGCGTTTCGCCTCTGTGCCTTCAGGGCTCCGGGTGCAGGAAACCGTGGACCGCCTGGACCACCACCGATCCCTCGCCCACCCCGGATGCGACGCGCTTCACCGAGCCCGCGCGAACGTCGCCGACGGCGTAAAGACCCGGGACCGTTGTGGCATAGGGAGACGCGGCCGGCATCCCGTCGCTCCGCAGGCCGGTCGGAACGAATCCCTTTGGATCGAGACCGAGGCAGTCCGAGAGCCATCCGGTATTCGGCAAGGCACCGATCATGACGAAGACGTTGCCGATGGCCTTCGTTTCACTGATCCCGCTCGACCGGTCGGTCCATGTCACCGATGTCAGGGTGTCTTCACCGAGAAGCGCGGTGATCTCGGTCTGCGTATGCAGGGTAATGCGCGGCGACGACGCGATCCGCTGCACGAGATAATCGGACATCGTCGCGGCGAGACCGGTGGCCCGCACGAGAAGGTGGACATGCGCCACCGTGCGGGACAGGAACATTGCGGCCTGACCGGCCGAATTACCGCCACCCACGACGATCACCGCTTCGCCGGTGCAGAGTTGCGCTTCCATGGCTGTGGCGGCGTAATGGATGCCCTGCCCTTCGAAATGCGCGTAGCGCGGCAGATCCAGGCGGCGATAGCGGGCGCCGGTGGCGGCGATGACGGCGCGCGCCGGGACGGCGGTGCCATCTTCGAGGATCACCCGGAAGGGTGACCCGCCGCAATCGAGCCCCGTCGCCATGCGGGAGATCGCGAGACGCGCCCCGAACTTCTGCGCCTGGACCTGTGCGCGGCCGGCGAGCGCCTGACCGGAGATCCCGGTTGGAAAGCCGAGATAGTTCTCGATCTTCGAGGAGGTGCCGGCCTGACCGCCGGGTGCCAGCCCTTCGATGACGATGGTGTCGAGCCCTTCCGAGGCGGCATAGACCGCAGCGGCGAGGCCCGCCGGTCCGGCGCCGATCACCGCGACATCGTAGATGCGGCCGGGGTCGATCGCTTCCGTCAGCCCCAGCGCGTCCGCCAGTGCCGCGTTCGTAGGATTGCGCATCACCGCAGCGCCCGGAGCGATCACCACCGGCAGGTCCGCCTCGATCAGGCCGAATCCGTCCAGGGCGTGGCGGGAGGCCGGGTCGCCCGCTGTGTCGAGGATGCGGTGCGGGTAGGCGTTCCGGACGAGGAAGCGCTCCAGGCGAAGGGTCTCACGCTGGTGACCGGGACCGATCAGCACGACGCCTCCCCGCCCATGGCGGATCAGGCCGACCCGGCGCAGGATGAAGGCCCGCATGATGATCTCGCCGATATCCGGCTCGGCGGTGACCAAGCGGCGAAAGGCGGCGCGATCGATCCGCACCACACGCGTCTCCACCACGGTGCGCCCCGAGACCAGGATCTCCCGGTCGTTGAACAGGTCGAGTTCGCCCGTGAACTGCCCCTCGGTGTGCACCACGAAGACCCGGTCGACCCCGTCATGGTCGGTCTCGAACATCTCGATCCGGCCGGCGAGGACGAGGAAGAAATCCACCCGCCGCTGCCCTCTGGTGAAGATGAGGCTACCCTCCGGCAGGATCTCCTCTGTGCCGTAGCCGGCCACCCGGCGCTCCATTTCATCGCTGAGGCGGGGAAAGGTCTGCGCCGTGCGCTCGTCGCCGTCGGTGCCCGCCGCGAGGTTGGTGTCGGTCATCTCGGATCACTCCGTGCCGTCGAATCCGGAGGGGCCATTCCTGCCCCGGATAGTGTCTCGTCCCGTCGTCACTGCCGTAGCTGCAGGACGGCATGCCACTTGGCTTGTCCGATCGCGCGATGTTTTGGATGGGCCGGTGCCAATTCCCGGCGACCACCCACTCGCCGACGATCGGGAATGGTGTCTGACCGAACGACCGGAATCAGCAGGAGGTCTCATTGATTCGCGTCCGGCGATCCATGGTGCGCGCGGTTGGAGAGGTGTTCTCGAGGTGAACGCGGATCGTTCAAAACACGGACCATACGTGCAAGACGAGCGGGGCGACTTATGGCGACTTGGATGCCGGACGGATGCGCAGCCGTCCGGCGGCGCGCGGCATCAGGGACGGGCATGCGCCGGGCCACGCTCCATCATGGCCCGTATGAGCGCCGCGCGGTGACCCCTGTAGTAAACGACAGTATAGTTCACAGGCATCCGGTCACGCTTCATGGTTCGCTCGAACGGCCGAGGCTTCATCCGCCGTCCAGGCCACCGGGAATGGGGAGATGACGATGCTTCAGGCCGTTCATGCGCAGAGCCCGGCGGGACGGGTGGAGGCCGGTATGAGCGCCGAGACGGCCTGTGCCGCCATGTCCCGTCTCCTTGCCGTGGCTGGGCACGACCTGAAGCAGCCGCTCCAGGTCGCCGTCATGGCCATTGAGCGCGCGCTGCAGCGCAGCTCCGACCCGGAGGTCGCCGCTCGCCTCGGCATAGCAACGGGCGCGCTTCACCGGCTGGGACACGAGCTCGACGACCTCGCGCGCTCATCGCAACTCCGCAACGGGCCGGTGATCCGACGCGAAGCCGTATGCCTGCGCCACATGTTCGAGGAACTGCAGGCGGAGTGGGGCGGTCATGCTCGTGCCTGCGGGATCACGCTTCGCTTCCGGCCATCGGCGAGGATGGTCGACACCGATCCGACGATGCTCATGGCGATCCTGCGCAACCTCATCGGCAATGCGATCAAATATTCCCGCTGCGACGGGACCGTTCTGATCGGATGCCGCAGGCGTGGGCAGCATCTGGCGATCGCGGTGTACGACCAGGGCGAGGGGATTCCGTCGTCCCGGTGCGGAACGATCTTCGACGCCTTCGACCGTGGCGGGCGCGAGCATACCCAGCCGGGTCTCGGCCTCGGCCTGGCGATCGTGCGCCAGACGGCACTGGCCTTGGATCACAGGATCACGGTTCGGTCCGTGGAGGGTACGGGATCGCTATTCTCCGTGACGGTGCCGTTAGCCGGGCGACCGGACGACAGGGTGCGTCGGGGCGCCGTCGATGCCGCGGAGGGGCGATGGACGCGCCTGTCGTAGCGGCCCCCTCGCCTTTCCGCCCCGCCGCCCCGCCGGAGGGCCGGCGACCGGGCGGAATCCTGGGCATCGTCGCCCTCGGCCTCGCCCTGGTCATCTTCCTCGTCGACGCGTTCACGCCGCTCGAAGGCGCGGTGGCCGTGCTTTACGTGGTCGTCGTGCTCATCGCCGCGCGAGCATTCCAGCGGAACGGGGTGATCCTGACGGCGTCCGGGTGTCTCATCCTAACGGCCGTCGCCTATTTCCTGTCGCATCGCCTGTTCGACAGTGACTCGGCGCTGCTGCGCGCCCTGGTCAGCCTCGCGGCCATCGCGATCAGCGCGCTCCTGGTGCTTCGCAATCAATCCGCAGCCCGCATCCTCGCGGAGCAGGCCGAACTGCTCGAACTCACCCACGATCCGATCTTCGTGCGTACGCCCACCGACACGGTGACGTTCTGGAATCGCGCCGCGGAAGACCTCTATGGCTGGCGCCGGGACGAGGTTCGGGGGCGCAACGTGCACGTCCTCTTGCGTACGGCCTTTCCGGATGGGGAGGCGGCTATCCGGGACGCGCTGATGCGGAACGGGCGGTGGGAGGGTGAACTCGTCCAGACGGTGCGGTCGGGCGCCAGGGTCGTCGTCGAGAGCCGCTGGTCGCTCCAGCGCAATGCGGATGGTCAGCCGCTCGCTGTCCTGGAGACCAATACCGACATCACGGAGCGCAAGCGCGCCCACGCCGCCCTGGCGGAAAGCGAGCGGCGCTACCGTACCATCTTCGACACGGCCCGCGTGGCGATCCTGCAGCAGGATTGGCGCCAGGTGAAGGCGGTCATCGACGCGGTCCCGCGCGATTCGGGGATGTCCCTCGGCACCTATCTCGACGATCATCCGGAGGTCGTCCGCGACCTGCGCCGCAGCGTCACCATCGTGGATGCCAATGCCGAATTGCGGCGCTTGATCGGAGCCGATACGGGCGCCGCAGCGCCGCAATCCCTCGACGCCTTCCTGTTCGAAGACGAGCCGACCTTCGTCGAGTCGTTGCTGGCGCTGGCGCGGGGCGAGACCTTCTTCGAGGGGGAGACCGTGATCCGCTCGCTTTCGGGGGAGCGGGTGCCGATCCTCTTCGGCATCACCTTTCCGTCCCATGCGGATGGGTTCGAGTGCGTGCTGGTCTTCGCCCTCGACATCACCGAGCGTAAGCAGGCGCAGGAAGCGCTGTTGGCGCTTCAGTCCGAGCTCGCCCATACGGCGCGCGTGACGACGCTGGGCGAACTCACCGCCTCCATCGCCCATGAGGTCAATCAGCCCCTCGCGGCCATCGTGACCAATGGCGAGGCGGCGTTGCGCTGGCTGAAGCGGAGCCCGCCGGATCTCGGCGAAGTCTCGGCCGCGGTGACGCGGGTCGTGGCGAGCGGCACCCGCGCCGGCGAGATCGTCTCGCGGATCCGCACTTTCCTCGCCAAGGCGCCGCCCCCGCGCGACTGGCTCGATCTGCGCGAGATGATCGGGGAAGCCGTACTTCTCGTCGAACGCGAGATGGTACGCCATGACGTGCGATTGGTGCGTGACGTGGCGGCCGACGTGACGCCGGTCCATGGCGACCGGGTTCAGCTGCAGCAGGTGCTCATCAACCTGATGGTGAATGCCATCCAGGCCATGGCGACGGTCATCGGGCGGCCCCGTCTCCTGATCATCCGCGTCGCCCCGGACGGGACCGAGCATGTCCGCGTCACTGTCGCCGATAGCGGGCGGGGAATCGCGGCGGAGGCCGTCGAACGGATCTTCCAGCCGTTCTTCACCACCAAGGCGGACGGGATGGGCATGGGACTGGCGATCTGCCGCTCGATCGTCGAAGCGCATGGCGGTCGCCTCTGGATCGGTGGCCATCACGATCGCGACGATGGTCCGGGCGCCGCCTTCCACTTCACCATACCGATGACGGCCGAGAGGGGATCATGATCCGAGGTAATGCGGCAGGGCCGGCACGCGCATCGATTGCGAGGCAGACCGTGTTCGTCGTCGATGACGACCCGGATATCCGGGATGCCCTATCGGGTCTTCTCCGCTCCATCGATCTTACCTGCGCTGCCTTCGCGTCGGTGGCGGAGTTCCTCGCCGCGCCGCGTCCCCTGGGCGCCGGATGCCTCGTGGTCGATGTCCGCCTGCCGGGCGTGAGCGGCCTCGAGTTCCAGACTCAGCTCGGCGCCCTGGGGATCGATCTGCCTATGATCCTGATGACCGGGCACGGCGATATTCCGATGACGGTGAAAGCCATGAAGGCCGGAGCGGTCGATTTCCTCGCCAAGCCGTTCCGAGAACAGGATCTTCTCGACGCGATCGGCACGGCGTTGGCGCGCGACGCGGTCCAGCGCAGCGCGCATGCGGCCCTCGACGATCTCAGGGCCGATTACGAGACCCTCACTGCGCGGGAGCGGGAGGTGATGGCGCAGGTCACCGCCGGCCTGATGAACAAGCAGGTCGCTGGCAATCTCGGCCTCAGCGAGATCACGGTGAAGATCCACCGGCGCCACGTCATGCGCAAGATGAAGGCGCGCTCCCTGGCCGATCTGGTTCGGAGTGCCGAGTCCCTCGGGATCTCCCATGCCGGCGGTGCGCCGACGCGGTGACCGATCTGCCGGCCTTTGCCGAAAGGTGGGGCCCGGCAAACCTCCGTATGATTCCAACCCACGGCGCGAGGGGCCATATCTCGGCCTGGGCCAACCCTCCCCGATCACGGGGACCGGGCGGTGAACCCTTAGGTCAGTGGAATGCCAGCTCCGCCTGTGATCGCGATCGTCGACGACGACGAGGACGTGCGCGTGGCGACCGGAAGCCTCGTCCGCTCCCTCGGCTACACCGCCCGCATCTATGCCTCGGCCCGCGACTTCCTGGCTACCTGTTCCTCGGACGCGCCCGACTGTGTCATTACTGACGTGCAGATGCCCGGCATGACCGGCGTTGAGATGCAGAAGGGTCTGCGCGCCCTGGGATCGCGGGTGCCGGTGATCTTCGTGACGGCGTTCCCGACCGAGGCCCTGCGCGAAACCCTTCTGGCGGCGGGCGCCAGTGACTTCCTGGGCAAGCCCTGCGACGGCGCCACGATCATCCGCTCGCTGGAGCAGGCGCTGACGGGGCGGTCGACGAGGGACGCGACGGCGTGACCGCCGTCGCGAAAACCCGGATCAGCCTTTTACGAAGGCGAGGAGGTCGGGGTTGATGACGTCGTGGTGGGTGGTGAGCATCCCGTGCGGAAAGCCGGGATAGGTCTTGAGCGTGCCATTGGTCAGGAGTTCGACCGATTTCAGCGCAGAATCGGCGATGGGAACGATCTGGTCGTCGTCCCCATGCAGGACCAGCGTCGGCACGGTGATGGCTTTCAGATCGTCCGTCTGGTCGGTCTCTGAGAACGCCGCGATGCCGTCGTAATGGGCCTTCGTGCTGCCCATCATGCCCTGGCGCCACCAATTCTGGATCACGCCCTGTTGCACCGTCGCGCCGTCGCGGTTGAACCCGTAGAAGGGCCCGCTCGCCACATCGAGGAAGAACTGCGCGCGGTTCGCGGCGGTGGCCGCGCGGAACCCGTCGAACACCTCGATCGGCAGGCCTTCGGGATTGGCTTCCGTCTTGACCATCAGCGGCGGCACCGCGGAGACCAGCACGGCCTTGGCCACGCGTCCGGCCGGCTCTCCGTGCCTCGCTACATAGCGGGCGACCTCGCCGCCGCCGGTGGAATGACCGATATGCACGGCGTTCCGCAGGTCCAGCGCTTCCGTCACCGCGAAGGCGTCGGCGGCGTAGTGATCCATGTCATGGCCGCTATCGACCTGGGCCGAGCGGCCATGACCGCGTCGGTCATGCGCCACGACCCGGTAGCCGTGCTGCAGGAAGAACAGGATCTGCGCGTCCCAATCGTCCGAGGAGAGCGGCCAGCCATGGTGAAACATAATCGGCTGGGCGCTCTTGGAACCCCAATCCTTGTAGAAGATCTCGACGCCGTCCTTGGTCGTGACGAAGGGCATGGAAGGCTATCCTGTTCGGGAGGGAGATGGTCCGAGCTATGGAAGCAAGGCGCCGAGTCGGATTGACGATTCGCGTCACCGCTTGGACGAATGCGCCATTGCCGATGCCTTCGGTCGGACGGCCCTACTCGGCGAGCAGGCTTTCCAGGAAGAACACCCGCCGCGCCGTCTCATCGAGATTGCAGCTCGAGGCGGCGATCAGGTCCATGGTTCCACCTCCTCCGAAGATCATCGTCAGCTTGCAGGAGGCGGTCCTGTAGGCCAGCCAACCCCGCTGAGAATCGCGGAGCGCGGTCTTCTCCTCGTCCGTCGATTTGCGCATGAGCGTCTGGTAGGCGGCGTTCAGCTTCTTGTCCTGCAGCGACAGTTCAGCGGACGCACAATCCAGCATCTCGGCTGTGACGCCACCGGATTTGTCCATGCATTTATCGTAGTCCGGGGAATATTTCTGCGTATTCATGCCGGCGGCGTAGGACGGCTCGACGACGATGCTGCCGAGCAGGCTGACCATCACGGCGACGGGAAAGGCGAATGTGCGATTCATCGGGACCTTCAGTTCTCCAGACAAGAACAGCCATGATTTGACCGGTGTGAAGCCGGCTCTGAGGGGCCGTGGGAGCCGGACGGCATGGTGCCCGGTTCTAAGCAATCATCCCGCTCCGCAAGGCGCTGCCGGTCATCCCCCCGTCAGCGCATCAGCCACGACACCAGCCAGATGCCGCCTGCAAGGACGGCCCCGAAGATCAGTGTCTGGACGAGGATGTAGACCAGCAGGATTCGTCGCGGAAAATGCGCGCGCGTGGCGGCATTCAGCATCTGCCGCACGCGTGCGACATAGAGGATCGCGCCGAGGGCGACGATCGCCCCGATGAGAAGCTGCGTCATCGCCTCACTGCACCGCTCGGCAGGTCATCGGCGGCGGTGCTGCGGCAGCGCTCGCGCGGACCACCGGATTCCGAGACGGGACACCTCACAGCTGAGGCATGGGAGCCGGACGGGGCCGGGGCGCGGGCGCCATTTCCCGCGGGGCGGGCGGAGACGCCGGGGCTTCGACGCGGGCGGGAGGCGCGGAGGCGGTAGCGCCCGGTGCATTGGCCGCCTTCGCAGGGGGAGATTCCGGGGCCTGCCGGGTAGCGGGCGTCGCCTCTCGGACCGTGTCGCGCAGGAAGTCGCCGGTGCTGGCGGCCCGCGCCGCCGGTGCCGTCGCGGTGGTTCCGGCGGCCTGGCCCGCGCCGTTGCCGCGCGGGGCCGGCGCCTGCGAGACGGCGGGAGCCTGGCGGCGTTCGCCCTCCGGCACCCTGATCCGGAAGGTGTAGGGCACCGTCGTCCCGTCGCCGAAGGTCACGGCGACGGACAGGGTATCGAGACCGGAAAAATCGGGCCGTGCGGTGTAGAAGATCGACATCGAATCCTTCTTCACGTCCTCGCAGCCATCCACCTGCGGAATTGTGGCGCCTCGCTCGTCGATCTTGCTGCCGAGTACTCTCAGCTCCCGCCGGGTTTCGACGCGCCCGCCGCGCGGCGGTGAGACGAGGCTGATCAAGGCCGCCTTGGAACGGCACCCTTGCTGGGGAAAATAATGGGTGAAGCCCTGGAGGAAGATCCGCTGGCCCGGACGGGCGGTCTTGTTCTCCGTCTCCGCGAGCGCCGGCAGCACGAGGCCATGCCCGAGGAGGCCGGCGAGCGCCAAGGATCGGAGGGTCAAGGATCGGAAATCCGAGCATCGCAGCGGCGCGGTGGACCGGAGGGCCGCGTTCGGGAGGCGGTGTGTCATGGGCTTCTCCTCGGCTTCGGGATGGAACGGGCGAGTCGTGGCTGGCGCTCAGCCGGGGCTGGACCGCTCCAGGACCGGCTTGCCGCCATCCGTGCGGAAGCGGACGGTGTAGGTGCTGTTGGACGTCTGGGCGCTGCACGTGATCACCACGGGGCCGCCCATGGGGTTGGGCATCTCGCAGACGCCCTTGGCCTTCACGAGGAGGCTCTGGCCGCGCTCCTCGTACATCACTTCGTCGATGGGCTGACGCAGGGTGCCGCTCTCGACCCATCCCTTCGCCGATGCGAGGAAGCTGACCTCCCGGTCGTCGGAGGTTCCGAACACGAACTCGGCACGCGCCGACCCGGTGGTGGAGGAATTCCTGGCGGTGGGGGCGCAGGACGCGGTGATGTCCTCGCCATCGATCACCAGCGATTCGCAGCGGCCCTTGAAGGTCAACTTCAGGACCATCCCCGGCGGTGTCTCCCCCGTCTCCGCCCCCGTCCCCGCATTGTCCCGGGGCACGGGCGGCGAGGCCGGGCGCGCGGTCTCGGTCGGCGGCACGCGGCCCGGATCGGTACCGGCGGCGGGCCGGTCCGACGCGTCGCGAGATTGTCCGGCCTGCCAGACACAGAGACGCGCGCCCGCACCCTCCCAGCACGGCCCCTTGGGCGCCAGGGTGCCGAGGGGAGCCGTCGCCTGCGGTGCGCCGGGGCGCTCGTTCCACGAGGCGGTGGCCTTCTGCGGGTCCCGTGGATCGCGGGTGAGCCGCGCGATGAAGTCCAGCCCTCCCCTGGCATAGGACCGGACCTCGAATCCGCCCGCCCCGTCCTGTCCGGCATCCGCCCGGAACTGGCAGGGGCCGTCGATCCGCGCCGCGCCCCCGACCTCGATGAGGCAATCGGCGGTGCGGGGCGCGCCGATCCCGGGTGCCGGCGCGACGCCGCCCCCGGCGAAACCGGGACGGCCCTCGCCGATCTTCCAGGCGCAGGTCCGGGTGCGTGGCCCGGTCCAGCAGGCCCCGCCGGAGGTGACGGCTTCGGAGGGACCCTCGTCGGGCTTGCCGCCGGGCGTCTCGTTCCATGTCGCCGTGCCGCTTCCGGGGCTCGTCACCGCCACCACCACCCCGTAGCGGAGGTAGCCGTTCTCGTAACTGGCGAGACGGAACCCGCCCGTCCCGTAGCTGTGCGCGTCGGTCAGGAACTCGCAGACGCCGTTGATGGCGATCCTGCCATCGGCCTCGACGTAGCAATCGGCCTTGCGGACCTTGATCTGCGCCTCGGCGGCGCCGGGCAGGACGAGGCCGAGCCCGACGATCCCCGCCAGGAGGGCGAGGCAGCACCGGGCCAGCCGCACCGGGTACGCCAGGGAATTCGAACCGCGATCCGCCGCCACGGGCATCTCCTAAGGGTTGCCGAGGAGGCGGCGCGCCGCCTGGATGGTCCGGTCGTTACGCTGATCGACGATACGGCCGTGATAAAGATTCCGGTCGACCAGTCGCTGCTGCAGCGCCGCCCAGAAGCCGGCGCCCCACCGGTCCTCGCTGAGATTCTGAATGATGTCCGTTGACTTCAATTCGAGGGCGCGGATCGTCATGTCCGCCGCCTTTCCGGGCGCGCGGGGGAGATTGGAGCCGCCGATATCGTAGAGGAAGGCCGCCGCCGCGGCCGCTGGCGCGAAGGACCGCTCCGCCACAAGGCGGTCGAGATAGCGGCTCGCCAGGGCGGCGTCGGGCGCGGTGATCCGCTGCTTGTTGGTGTTGGCCGGGGACAGGAGGAGTGCGTAGAGATACTGCGCCACCGATACGCCGTTCTCCGCCAGGGCGCGAAGCTTCCCCTCGGCGGCGGCGTCGGTGGTCGCGCTCTTGAAGAGCGCCATCATCTCGTCGGTGCTCGGCGCCGGCGCCGTGGGGCGCGCCTGGGGCGGCGGCTGGCCCGGATCGGTGGGCCGAGCCTGCGGAGCGGCGGCGGTGCCGGACAGGGCACGGATGGCCGCCTGGGTCTGGGGCGTCGCCGCCCCGTCGGCCGGTCCGGAATAGAAGCCGCGCCGGGTGAGATTGCGCTGGATCGCGGCCACGAGATCGGAGGGCTGGCGGCCGAGATCGTCGGTGAAGGTGCCGATGGCCAGCGGCAGCTTGGCCGCCACCGTGTCCATGTAGATGTCGGCGGCCTTCTGAGGGTCTTTCGGCACGCCGCTCTCCGCGTCGGCGTAGCAGCCGGCGAACCAGAAGAGCGTCGACCAGGAGTTCAGATAGTTGTTCCGGATCGCGACCGGGTTCGCCTGAAAGGCGAGCCCGTAGCGACAGCCGCGCTTGAGGTCGTACTGGCCGCGCCCGCGGTTGAGCAGGAGATCGGTCATGCCCCGCTGGGCCCCCGGATAACCGAGATCGGCGGGCTTCTGATAATAGTTCAGGGCGGTGGCGGCATCGGGCTTGACGGGGTTCTTGACGTAGATCCCGGCCCATTCGGGATTGTGGAGGGCGCCCATGAAGGAGCGGGCGGAGATGTCGCCGGCATCCGCCGCGGCCTTCAGTTTCTCGAAGGCGGCCTTGTCGCCATCCTTGCCGGCCTTGTCGAGGAGGTCGAGATAGATCTTCTCGCTGTCCTTGCTGTCGGCGGGTTTGCCCCAATCCGCCGTGGGTTTCAGCAAGAGCAGCGCGAGGCCGGCCACGAGGGCGATGGCGGCCTGGGGCAGGACGAGCCAGGCGGAACGGTAGCGCGCATCCGCGTACCAGAGCGCCGCGTGCGCGCCGAGCCGGTCGGTCCCGCTCACGACTTCGCCTTCATGTAGGCGCGCAGGGCCGTGATGACGGCGGGGTTGCGCTTGTTCTCGACGGGGAGCGTGTAGAAGCCGCGGGCGGTCAATTCGGCCTGGAGGGCGCCCCAGAACGGGCCGCTCCAACTGCCCGCTTCCTCGAACAGCAGCCAGAAGGTGACTTGGTCGTCCTTGAGGTCGACGCCGCGCAGGGCGAGGGCGGCCGCCTTCTTCGGATCCTTGGCGACGTTGCCCCAGCCTTGATCGTAGATCGAGGCGGCCTCCCCCGCCGCCATGACGTTGCCGGCGGCGGCTGCCCGCTCGTAATACGCGACGGCGACCTGCGCATCCGGCGCGAAGACCTGCCCCTTGTTCCGCACCGGGTTGAACAGGCGCGCATAGGCGATCTGCGCGTCCGCGTCGCCGGAATCGGCCCGGCTCTTGAGCTGAGCCATCTTGCCCCGGTCTCCCGCCATGGCGGCGCCCGCCAGGGCCGTGACTTCCGGGTCCGGCCCGCTCGGCGCCACCTTGCGCGGCTCGGGCCGCGGGGCCGCGACGGTGTTCCGGATCCCGGCCTCCACCTGGAGGGCGGTGACGATGGCGGGATTGGCGCGCCCGTCCACGAGGCCGATATAGCGCCCGGACTTGGCGAGATGGCGCTGGATCCCCGCCACCAGGGCCGGGCTCTGCATGCCGAGATTGTTGACGAAGGCGTCGATGGTCGGCTGGTGCTTGCGCCACAGCACCGCGGTCACCAGCTCGCCCGCCCTGACGGGATCCTGCGGCAGGCCGCTCTCGGGCTCGACATAGCATTTGGCGAGCTTGACGGTGACGCGCTCCTCGCCCGTAATCGTGCGGTTGAGCGTCTCCGGGTCGTCCATCCAGGTCTGGGCGAGGCGGCAGCCGCGCTTGAGGTCACCATTGGGATTGGCCGGATCGAGGAGCACGTCGGCCAGGCGCGTGATCGCCAGGAGGTCGCCCGCCGCGGCGCCGGGAGCATAGAGGGCGGCGGCCCGGGAGAAGTCGTTGGGCGACGGCTTCTTCGGGAAATAGGCGGCGGTCAGCGGGTCGTAGAGCGTGCCGAGCTTGGTCGCGGCGTCGATCTGGTTGCGCGTGGCCGCGGCGGTGAGTTCCTGGAACGCCTTGAGGTCGCCCTCCTTGCCGGCCCGGTCGCGCAAGGTCGTCAGCTCGGCCACCCGCGCCTTCGAGGCGGTGGCCGGCTGGCCCCATTCCCCCTGCGCGGCCAGGGACAGGCACAGCCCCGCCAGCCCCAGCGTCACCACCTGCGGCAGGCCGAACCAGGCCAGGCGGTAGCGGGCATCGCCGTACCATAGGGCCGCGTGCGCGCGCAGCCACTCGTCTCGCGCGTTGCTCATGGTCTCGATGGGCTCCGGGCCGTCCCGTTCGCCTGGGCGAAGCGTCGGATCGCGGCGATGACCGCGTCGTTGCGGCGGCTCTCGACCGGGTTGGTGTAGATGCCTCGCGCCGCCAGCGCCCGCTGGAGCGCTCCCCAGAAGGCGGGGCTCCAGGTCGCGCCGAAGACCGGGTCCGTCAGAAAGACCTGGTAGCCCGGATCGAGCTCGAGCTGGCGAAGGATGAGGGAGGCCGCCCGGTCCGGGTCCTTCTCCAGGGCGCCCGCGCCCTTGTCGTAGAGACCCGCCGCCTGGGCGGCGGCGTCGCGGGCGCCGGCCGCTGCGGCCCGCTCGAAATTGGCGGCGGACCGCCGGGCGTCCGGCGCGAAGACCTCACCCTTGTTGAGGAACGGGCTGTAGAGGTAGCCGAGGGTCGCCAGCGCGGTGGCATTCCCCCGGTCGGCGATGGCCTGGACCCGCGCCAGGGCGGCGAGATCCCGGGTCGCCGCCTGGGCGAGGCTGCGGAACTCCTCCGCCGTCAGGCCGGTGCCGGTCTCGGCGCGGCGCTCCGGGGCGGGCTCCGGCAGGAACGGGCGCAGGCCCGCCTCCCGTTCCAACGCCGCGATCGTCTCGGGGTGGACGAGCCCGTCTACCGGACCGGTGTAGCGGCCGACGGTCCGCGCCGCCATCGCCTCCTGCAGCGCGCGGATCAGCGCGGGCTTGTGCAGCCCAAGGCCGCGCACATAGGCGCGGATCGACGGTTCGTATTTCAGCCGGAGTGTGTCGACGATGAGGTCGCCGGCCCGCCGCGGATCCTGGGGAATGCCGCTCTCGGCATCGACGAGGCAGCGGGCGAGCTTCTCGGCCAGGCGCTCCTCCCCGCGGAGCATGTCCCGCGTCGTCGCCGGATGGTCGAGCCAGGCCTTGGCCAGGCGGCATCCCCGTGTCCGGTCGTCGCCCGGGTTGAAATCCTCGAGCAGCAGGTCGGCGAGGCGCGCCATGGCGGCGGGATCCCCGGCATCGCTGCCGGCCCGGTAAAGCTCGGTTGCGCGCCCACGATCGCTCGGCACGGTCTTGCGCGGGAATCGTCCGGCGACGAGGGGATCGTAGAGGGTCGCCAGCCGGGTCGCGGCGTCGATCTCCCCCGCCTTGGCTCCGGCCGCGAGCTGGTTCAGCGCGGCGGCGTCGCCCTCCCCGCCCGCGCGGTCGCGCAGGATTTCGAGTTCGGCGGCGCGCTGCCGGGACCCGGTGGCGGGCCGACCCCATTCGCCCTGCGCCACGAGGGCGAAGAGCAGGTTGGCGAGCAGAACGGTGCCGGCCTGCGGCAGGGCGAGCCAGGCCAGCCGGTACCAGGGATCCTCGTACCACAGGCTGCCATGGACGGCGGCGCGCGCGGTCATCGTGCCGGATCTCATGCGGTCACGACGCCGTGGCGGAGGGCGCCGCGCCCCCGATGGCGCGCTCCACGTCGACGAGTTCGAACTGGCCGTGATCGCCGAGCGGATCGGCCGAGAGCCGCAGGGCCTGGGCCTCGCGCAGGCGCTCGAGGAGCGTGCGCATCTCGCGCGCGTTCGCCCAGTCGCGGCCTTGCGCGCGCCGCTCGATCCACGGGAGCAGCACGGTCTCGAACCGGGCCGGCAGCCGGAACGATTGCCGGGTCGCCATCAGGCGCAGGATTTCGAGGAGATCGTAGGGATCGTAGGCCGGGAACTCGATCGTCTTGGTGAAGCGGCCGGCAAGCCCCGGATTGGTGTCGATGAACCGGCTCATGTCCTCGGTGTAGCCGGCCACGATGACGATGATCCGGTCGCGGTTGTCCTCCATGAACTTCAGCAGGGTGTCGATCGCCTCCTTGCCGAAATCGCTACCGCCGCCTGCGGCCAGCGTGTAGGCCTCGTCGATGAACAGGATGCCGTCCAGGGCCTCCTTGCAGCGCTCCAGGGTCCGCGCCGCGGTCTGCCCGACATAGCCCGCCACTAGCCCGGCGCGGTCGACCTCCACCACATGGCCCTTCCGCAGGACGCCCAAAGCCTTGAAGATGTCGCCCATGATGCGCGCCACCTCGGTCTTGCCGACGCCGGGAGGACCGGTGAACACCATGTGCTGGCTCACCGCGCCGACCTCGATGCCCTCCGCGCGCCGCTTGGCATCCACCAGGACCCGCGCCACCACGGTCTTCACCTGCTGCTTGACCGGGGCGAGCCCGATCATCGCCTCGAGGCGGCCGATGACCCTGCGCGCCTCCTCCATGTCGATCGCGCCTGCGCCCTGGCTGCCGAGGGCGGCGGCGATGTCCGAGGGTTCGAACCGGTTGATGTCGCCGCCGGGATGGGCAGAGAGCCGCATCGCCTGGGCCTGGCGGGCCTTCTCCAGCACCGTGCGCATCTCGCGGGCATTGGCCCAATCCTCGGCGCGGGAGCGGGCGCTCACATAGGGGATCAGCTCCTTCTGGAAGCCCTCCGGCAGGACGAAGCCCTGGTTGGCCGCCATGCGCTGCAGGATCTCGGCGAGTTCCGGCGGGCTGTAGGGCGGGAACTCGATCGTCTTGGTGAAACGGCTGGCGAGACCCGGATTGGTGTCGATGAACCGACGCATGTCGTTGGTGTAGCCGGCCACGATCACGATGATCCGGTCGCGGTTGTCCTCCATGAACTTCAGCAGGGTGTCGATCGCTTCCTTGCCGAAATCGCCGCCGCCGGCCCCGCCGGGTGCCAGCGCGTAGGCTTCGTCGATGAACAGGATGCCGTCGAGGGCCTCCTTGCAACGCTCCAGGGTCTTGATCGCGGTCTGGCCGGCATAGCCGGCCACCAGCCCGGCCCGGTCGACCTCGACGAGATGTCCCTTGCGCAGCACCTTCAGCGCCTTGAAGACGCTGCCGAGCACCCGCGCCACCTCGGTCTTGCCGACGCCGGGAGGGCCGGTGAAGACCATGTGCTGGCTCATGGCCGCCACGGGCAGGTTCTGGGCGCGGCGCTGCTGCTCCACCTGCATCCGGGCGATGACGCCCTTCACCTCCGCTTTCACCGGCGCGAGGCCGACCATGCCGTCCAGGGTCGCCAGCGCCGTGGCGAGGAGGTCCTTCTTCTCCACCGCCGCGCCGTCATCCTCGAACTGGATCGGGCGGATCTTCCGGTTCGCCCTCTCCTGATCCATCGCGCGCCGCATGCCGGCGATCCGCGCCGGAATGTAGGTGGCGGCGAGCAGGCCGCCGACGATTCCCCCCAGGATCAGGACGTTGCGCAGCAGGGCCGAGGGTGTCGCCGCCAGGGGGGCGAGCACGTCCGGCCGCAGGGCGACCACCAGGGCGGTCGCGCCGAGCACGATGGCCAGGAAGAGGGCGGCGGGATGCTTGTCGAGGCGTTCCATGGATGTGACGTGCCTTGATGCGGGTCGGGCGCGGTGCGTGTCGCGGTCCGGAAGGGGCGCTGGCCCTCAGGCGTCCTCGCCGATCGCGAAGAGCAGGTCGACGATCTCCAAGCGGCGCATGTCGCCGCCCTCCAGGGCGACGCGGGCGGCCTGCGCTTCGCGGGCCTTCTCCAGGAGGGTGCGCATCTCGCGGGCGTTCGACCAGTCGTCGGAACGGGAGCGCTGGGCGAGCCATGGGGTCAGCGCCGCCTCGAACCCCTCGGGCAGCGTGAATTGCTGGCGGGCGGCCATGCGCCGGAGGATCTCGCACAGCTCCTTCGGCTTGTAGGGCGGGAACTCGATGGTCTTGGTGAAGCGCCCGGCGAGCCCCGGATTGGTGTCGATGAACCTGCGCATGTCGTTGGTGTAGCCGGCCACGATCACGATGATCCGGTCGCGGTTGTCCTCCATGAACTTCAGCAGGGTGTCGATCGCCTCCTTGCCGAAATCGCCGCCGCCGGACCCGCCCGCGAGGGTGTAGGCCTCGTCGATGAAGAGCACCCCGTCGAGGGCCTCCTGGCACTTCTCCAGGGTCTTGGCGGCGGTCTGCCCGACATAGCCCGCCACCAGCCCGGCGCGGTCGACCTCCACGAGATGGCCTCGACGCAGGACGTTCAGGGCGCGGAAGATCTCGCCGATCGCCCGCGCCACCTCGGTCTTGCCGACGCCGGGCGGGCCGGTAAAGATCATGTGCTGGCTGATCGCCGAGACCGGTAGACCTTCCGCGCGGCGGCGCTGCTCCAGTTCGAGCCGGGCGATGAGGGCGTTGACCTCGCGCTTGACCGGCGCGAGGCCGACCATGCCCTCGAGCGTGGCGATGACCTCGTCGGGTGAACGTGCCTCGACGATGCGGCGCGGGGCGAAGAGCAGGCGCGGCAGGCTCAAGCCCCCGGCCGGTTGCCCCAGGCCCGCCTCGGCCCGCCGCGCGGCCGTGGCCGTCACCACGAGGCCGAGGGCGGCGAAGAGGGCGGCGGCCGACCCGATGGCGGCCTGCCACCGCAACTCGCTTCCGGCGGCGTTCCACCATGCCACCGGCCCGTATTCCGTGCTCATCAGCAAAGGCGTCAGGATCGCGACGAGAAGTCCCGAGATGACGAACGGGATGATGGCGGATTTCGACATCGGTCAGCCTCCGCAGGGCTTGCTGGTGTTCCAGATGACGGGGATCCGCTGGACGCCGCCCGTCGTGTCGATCTTCAGGCCCGGCGTCAGCTCGAAGAAGACGTCCTTGGCCGCGCCCTCGACGACGATCTCTCCCCTGCCGACCTCGTAGGGGGCGGGGAACGGGACCGCGATGTTGATCGGCCCTTCGGCGACGTTGAAGGCCGGCGAGAGGTAGTTGCCCGCCCGGATACGCACCACGCCGCCGGCATTCGCCGTCATCTTCGACAGGCGCATGTTGCCGAGGGGCGCGGTGCAGGCCTTGGCCTGCGTGACGAGCTTCTCCTTCTCCTCCGGCACCAGGGTCTCGGCGGCCTTGTCGATCTCGCTCGTCTTGACGAGGTTCAGGGCCGGGCGTTCGGCCGTCCCCGCCATCTCTCCGCCACCCATGAGCAGGAAGGCCGCGATAGCGCCCGCCGCCACGATGCCACCCGCCAGGGCGATGATGCTCGGTGAAACGGCCGGCTTTGCCTGAACCGGTCCCGCAGGAGCCGCTTTGAGATCGGCGCTCCTGTCCTGAGCTTGCGTTTGATGCTCAGTATTCGACATCTTTCCAGCTCCATATTCTGGCTAAAATAATTGAAAATCCTAGTATAAGTCGACATTTTTATTAATAAATATTATCCCGCACGTTAAATATTAAAATTATTCTAAAAAATCCTGGCAATTTCTCGTTCCTTAATCGGTCAAGCTTCTATGCACCTGTTAAAAATCGGTCTACTAGTACACATGACCTATGGCGTCCGCCTTGACCTTTCCTGTCTCTGTCCAGGCAGTAAGCCGCCAGCTCGGTCCCATGCGGGATGAATCCGATGCCCTGGTCGGGAGTGGAGTGATCGGGACGTTGAAAGAGACGATCATCGTCGCCGATGACCATCCGCTGTTCCGCGCGGGGATGATCCACATCGCCGAACGGCTCTACCCGGAAGCCCTCGTTCGAGAAGCCGCCTCGATGGAGCAGGTTCTGGCACTGTCGCGAGCCGGGCCGCCACCGCAGACCTTTCTCCTCGATCCGGATTTTCCCGGGATCGATCCCCATCGCTCCATCGGTGCGCTGCGCGAGGAATTCCGGAAGGCCTCGATCATCGTCGTCTCCAGAATCGAGGACGAAGCCGTGATCCGCGCCGTCTTGGCCGAGGGCGCCGACGGGTTCATCGGGAAATCCCTGCCCGCGAAGGAGATCTCGCAGGCGATCGCGGCGCTGCGCGATGGCGAGAGCGTGATGAGGCGAAGCACCGCCTCGGGCCTCGCCACCCCGCGCCTCACCCTTCCGCCGCTCACGCAGCGCCAGCGCGACGTCCTGCGTCTCGTCGCCATGGGGCACACCAACAAGGAGATCGCCCGGGAACTGGACATCTCCCCGTTCACGGTCCGGATCCACGTCTCGGCGCTTCTGCGGGCCCTCGACGTCACCTCCCGCTCCGCCGCTGCTGCGAAGGCGGCCAATGCCGGTGTGTTCGAATGATCCGGATTGCCGGGGTGGTGCTCGGGCATTGCCCTCTGGGGCCGATCTCTCACTGTCCGGCATGCCGGATGCCGGCGAGGCTTCACCGTCCATGTGTTCCATCCCGTATCGGCCCCGTGGGGGCCATCCCCGGTCTGGCCCCGTGAAGAGATCCAGTGATCGTCATGGGTGTTCGAGGCGCGTGAGAGTGTGGGCGATGTTGGTCCTGGCCGGTTCGGTTGTCGGCGGACTCTCGCCCGCCTCGGCCGATCCGGACGTCGTTCAGCCGCCGAAGGAGACCGTTCTGGCGGCGATCTGCGGGATTCCAGCGCGCGCCGAGACCGGAACCTGCCTGATGAAGGACGGCCGCCCGGCGGAGTTCTGGTACGGGACAACGATCTCCACCCCGACCGGAACTTGGTTCACAGGCTTTGCGACGATGGCGGCGCCAGGGGAAAATGCAGAGACGCCCAACCGGCGGACTATCGCCGCCGCAACCTTCGCCCTGGAGGAAATGCACTGGCGCCTCAAGGGCGTGCAGGCCGATATCGGGCAGATCGGGACCGGCAACCGCAACGGGGACGCTCCTCAAGTGGATGAGGCGCTCGGCGCCGCGACGAGGCCGGTGAACCGGATTCGTCTGGTGATGGGCCTGCGCCTGACATCCTATGGAGCGGCGGGCGCGCACAGCCTCAGCTTCCTCCTGCTGCATTTCAGCAAGGTGCCGCTTCGCTGGAGGGTGGTCGGCGAGGTCCCCGCCGGGTCCGACGACACCGCCGCCTGTGATTCCGATGACGGGCAACCCTGCGGGATGGGCAAGAGCCTGGGTCAGCTCGAGATCCTAGCGGAGGATTCGTTCAAGCCCCTCGCATGGCCTCCCATCCGGGTGACCCTCACCGGCACGGTCCGTGGCGAGGATGGAAAGGTGCGCCCTGCGACGGGCCGAGATGCCCGGGCCTACGCGTTCGACGAAGTCAGCGGCACTTATCGCTGAGGCGGGCCGCCATCCCCAACCCGGCCGGGTCATGGGGCCTCCATCGGGGGTGGGTAGGCGCAGAGGAATTCCGCTACCTCACCTGGATCGGGCAGTGCATCGAGGACGCCGCTTCGTGTCACCGCGAGGGCGCCGCAGGCGGCTGCCATCCGTCCGCACTCACTCCAGGATCTGCCCGTCAGGAGGCCCGTCGCCAAGCCTGCGATGAAGGCGTCGCCGGCACCGATCGTGTCGATCGCCGTCACCGGGAAGGCCGGCTGGTCCAGGACGGTCGAGCCGCCGAGGACGATCCGCGCGCCGGCCGCGCCGAAGGTGATCACCAGCGCCTCCACGCCACGTGCATGCAGCGCCTCCGCGAGCTTCCCGGCCACGGCGCGCAGGTCGTTGCTGCCGGCCCGCCCGGGGTACAGGAATCCGAGGAGAGCCTCCGCCTCGGTCTGGTTCACCACGAGGATCGTGGTGGATGCCAGAATCCCCGACAAGATCTCCGGCTGCGTCATTCGGAACGGCGACGGATTGAGCAGGGTCGGGACGCCGGCCACGCGCGCCGTCACGAAGGCTTCGGCGATGGCGTCGTCGCCGATCTCGAACTGCGCGATCACCATCGCGGAGGAGGTGAGGCTCGCCGCCGCCGAGCGCACGGTCTCCCGCGACAGGAGCAGGTTGGCGCCGGGATGGACTGCGAGGCAATTCTCGCCATCGGCCCCGACGAAACCAACGCCGATGCCGGTGGAGCCTGGATGGTGCCGTATCATGGCGGCGGGCAGGCCCATCCGCCGAAGCGCGGGATCCGCCAGCGCCGCGAGATGGTCCGTACCCACCGGGATCAGCCCATCGACCTCCACGCCGAGCCTGCGCAGGCCGGCGGCGACATTGAACCCCTTGCCTCCTGGCTCCCAGGCGACGGCGGAGGCCAGGAGGGATTCGCCGGGATGGGGAAGCCGGTCGACCCGGAACGTGCCGGCCGCGACGAAACTCCCGAGCACGAAGGCGCTTCCCATGTAGCGAGCCCGCCGCAAGATCCTGTAAGGAAGGGACAGTGACACGCTGCCCGCACGCTCTTCGCACGATGCCGCCGCATTGACCAAAACACCAAGCGTTTTCGCGAACCTCCGCATCCAGAACGACACGGCTCTTCCGATGTATCGGCAGCTGGAGCACCAGTTCCGGGCCATGATTACGGACGGTGTTCTTGGTCCCGGAGCCACGCTGCCAGCCGAACGGAAGCTTGCGCAGGATCTCGGCATCAGCAGGAAGACCGTCCAGCAATGCTACGACGCTCTGCGCCAGCAGCGGCTGGTGAGCGCGCATGGCCGCAACGGCTACATCGTGGAAGACGGTTTCCGGCGCATCAAGCCCGGGATGGAGCGCCTCAAGGGCTTCACCGAGGAGATGCACGAGTTGGGTCGCGTCCCCTCTTCCCGCATTCTCGAACGGACGATCGGCGAGGACCGCTCCATCGCCTCGATCTTCGGTCTCTCGTCCACGGCCCGGTTCCTCCGACTCGTGCGTGTGCGCATGGGGGACGGCATTCCCCTCTCCGTGGAGAAGGCCTGGTACGATCTCGGTCTCGCGCCCGGCCTCGCCGAGGTCGACCTGTCGGGGTCCATCTATGCCCGCCTCGCCGAGTGCGGCGTTCCCCTGGTCGATTGCGAGCAGACCATCGAGGCCGCCTCCCCCGAGGCGCAGGAATGCGCGATCTTCGGCTTTTCCGAGCCGCTTCCCTGCCTGCTGATCAAGCGCCGCTCCTACGGCACCGATTCCCGCTTGATCGAGTATGTCGAAGGGCTCTTCCGCGGCGATGCCTACGCCTACCGGCTGCGCCTGCGCACATAAGGACGAAGGCAACGGCCGGACCGACGGGCATCTCCCGTTTTGGTACCAGTCAAGGGTACCATTCTCTTTCCAAAATATGTGAATACTGTGGAATTGCTGCTTTTGGACCCATTTTGGTAGCGGCCATTACTTTTGCGTGATAGCCGTGGAGGCAATCGGAGCAGCCGATTCGAGGCCGATGTCCCCAAGGCATGGGCGTGATCGTCTTCATCGCTATGTGCAACTTGGAAATGCTGAGTGGCCGAACAGGTCATTTTCCGAGAGATACAGGTTTCGGAAGATTAGAAACGACGAGTGATTGTTTGGTTGCCGCCTTGTCGGAAGGGTTTCGATGAAATCCAGTTCTTGTCGCGATGGCTCGGAGTTTCGGTATGGCTAACCATTACTGCCTCGATCCCCTCGACCCTTCTGGGGAGGCGGAAGTGTTCGTTGTTTTCGAAGGCAAGTATCCGAATGTGCGTCTGCTCTCGGTCATCAGCCGGGATCACGATGACATCCTCGCGGATCTGGTGGAGGAGCAGCGGCGCGATCTGATCCGCGAAATCGGAGCCTTCTACCGCCCTCCCCTGACCGCGGGGGCAGCGGCGCCGTAGCGCGACGAGTTCGCCCCGGCATCAGGGCCCGTCCTGCGTCTTACCGCTTGAATGGGGAAAGATGGCTGCAAGCGATTGCAGTGGACGCGTTTCGATATACGTTCGCCCGAAAGCTGGCGGCCCGGAACGACTGAGCCTGATCTCGTCTCCCGGACCTTGCGGGGAAGCGGATACCGAATGCGCGTCATCGACCGTATCGTAGGCAGCAGGCTCGATCCAGAGATCGCGCACCGCCTGCATCATCTCGATCACCGCCATGCCGTCGACATCCTGGCGATCGACAGCGCCGACATGGCCCGGCGGCGGTTACGGGCGACGACGAGGGGCGGTGAGGAGATCGCCATCGCCCTGCCCCGCGAGGAAACCCTGTTCGACGGCGCCGTTCTTATCCTGGATGCGGACCGCGCCGTGGTGGTGCGGGTCGGGGCGGAACGCTGGCTTCGGCTCGCGCCCAGGGACAAGATCGCCGCCCTCGAACTTGGCTACCACGCCGGCAACCTGCATTGGCGCGTCCGGTTCGATGGTGACGATCTTCTCGTCGCGCTCGAAGGTCCTCCGGAAGATTATCTGGCGCGCCTCGGCGATCTCGTCTCTGGCGGACGCGTGACGCATGGACTCGACGCTCGGAACGAGGCCGCCTGATGCTGCAGCGGCTCATTGCCCTGCAGCAGGCGGATTCGGCCTTTCCAAGCGGTAGCTTCGCTTTCTCGAATGGGATCGAGGGGCTTGCGGCGCTACTCGACGGCCTCGGCGGGGCCGAACTGGGCCATGCGGTCGAGGCCGTTCTACGTCACCGCTGGGCCGGCAGCGACCGGGTCGCCTTGGTTCTGGCGCACCGGGCGGCGGGGGATCTCGCGCGGCTCGCCCAGATCGATGCCGCCATGGAGGCGGCCTGCCTGCCCGAGCCGATGCGCACGGGCAGCCGCCGCAACGGTGGTGCGCTGCTCGCCGCCCATACCCGCATCGGGACGGCGGGGGCCGACGGGTTGCAACGCGCCGTGCGCGACGGCCGCCTTCTCGGGCATCTGGCGGTGATGCAGGGCGCGCTGTGGCGATCCCTCGGTCTGGACGAAACGGCGATCACCGAGATCGCCGGCTACCAATGTGCCACTGCCCTCGTCACCGCGTCCGTCAGGCTCGGGCTGGTCGGCGCCATCGAGGCTCAGCGCATCCTGACCGCCCTGATGCCGGTTCTGGCGGAGATTGCGGCCCAACCTATGCAGGGAGCGGCCCGTGACGACAGGGAAAGCCCGGACATCATGCTCGTTGCCTTCACACCGCTGATCGAGATCGCCACCATGCGCCATGCGCGGGCCGATCTGCGCTTGTTCGCGAATTGAGGTGCGGTTCCGGAAGGCGGGCCCCGATTGTCACCTTCGAGCCCGCAGCGCCCCGATCGATCTGTGGTTTGCCGACCCGCGGTCTTTTGATCCGCGGTTTCTTGATTCACGTCTTGCCGCATGGCGGCTCGGAAGACCCGCCTCCTTCTGCCGCGTCATGCGTTGAGGATTGCCCATGCTGCTGACACCGACCGAACTCGAACGGCTGACCATCTTCACGGCGGCGGAACTGGCACGGAAGCGTCGCGCGCGCGGCCTCAAGCTCAATTATCCGGAGGCTGTCGCCATCATCACCGACGAGATCCTCGAAGGCGCCCGCGACGGGCGCAGCGTCGCCGATCTGATCGGGTGGGGCTCGACCATCCTGACCACCGGGGATGTCATGCCCGGCATCGCCGCCATGCTGCCGATCCTGCAGGTCGAGGGCGTGTTCCCCGACGGGACCAAGCTCGTCACCGTGCACGAGCCGATCCGGCCCGCCGAAGGGGCGCCGGCCGATACGCTGGAGCCCGGCGCCATCCTGCCCGCCGAGGGGGAGATCGAGCTGTCCGCAGGGCGTCCCCGCACGACTATCGAGGTGGTCAATACCGGCGACCGTCCGGTGCAGATCGGGTCGCATTACCACTTCTTCGAGGTCAACCGCGCCCTCGACTTCGATCGTGAAGCGGCGCTCGGCCTGCGCCTCGATATCCCGGCCGGCACTGCGGTGCGGTTCGAGCCGGGCCAGCGCAAGACCGTGACCCTGGTGGGGTTCGGCGGCGAACGCCGGCTCACCGGGCTGAACGACCTGACCCAGGGGACGATCGATACGCCGGCGGACCGCGCCGCCGCCCTGGCGCGGGCCAAAGCCGGCGGCTTCAAGGGTGCCTAGAAGTCCGGGCGTGTCAGACCGGACGACGATGAGGAGACCTCATCGTCGTCTGCCCGCGCGACGGCGCGGCGGCGGGCGTCCGCCGAACGCACTGATCCCGGCCATCGGTCAAGATCAGTGCCGCTTGGTATCAAGGAGACGATCATGGTGACGATCCCCCGCCGCGACTACGCCGCCCTCTACGGTCCCACCACGGGGGACGGCGTGCGCCTCGCCGACACCTCCCTCGTCGCCGTCGTGGAGAAGGATTACGCCGTCTACGGCGACGAATGCCTGCATGGCGGCGGCAAGACCCTGCGCGACGGGATCGGCATGGCGCCCGGCATCACCTCGGCCGAGGGCGCCCTCGATTTTCTGCTCTGCAACGTCCTCGTCATCGATCCCGTGCTCGGCATCGTGAAGGGCGATCTCGGCATCCGCCACGGCAAGATCGTCGGCATCGGCAAGGCCGGCAACCCGGCGATCATGGACGGGGTCGATCCGCGGCTCATCGTGTCCGCCGGCACCACGGTGCGCGATTGCGAGGGGCTGATCGCGACGCCGGGCGCCATCGACGTCCATGTCCATTTCGATTCCGCGGGCTTGCCTGACCACGCCATCGCGTCGGGCATCACCACCCTGCTCGGCGGCTCGCTCGGGCCGATCACCGTGGGCATCGATTCCGGGGGGCCGTTCAACACGGGCAAGATGCTCCAGGCGGCCGAGCATTGGCCGGTGAATTTCGGCTTCCTTGGCCGTGGCAACACCCACAAGCCGGCGGCCCTCAAGGAGCAGTTGGAGACCGGTGTGCTCGGCCTGAAGATCCACGAGGATTGGGGGGCGATGCCCTCGGCCATCGATGCCTGCCTGGGATTCGCCGACGAGCACGATTTCCAGGTCCAGCTCCACACCGACACGCTCAACGAATCCGGCTTCGTCGAGGACACGCTCGCCGCCATCGGCGGCCGGGTGATCCACATGTATCACACGGAAGGGGCCGGCGGCGGGCACGCGCCGGACATCATCCGCGTCGCCGGCCTGCCCCATTGCCTGCCCTCGTCGACGAACCCCACCAATCCCTACACGGTGAACACGTTCGACGAGCATCTCGACATGACGATGGTGTGCCACCACCTCAACCCGGCCCTGCCGGAGGACGTGGCCTTCGCCGAGAGCCGCATCCGCGCCCAGACCATCGCCGCCGAGGACGTGCTGCACGATATCGGCGCGATCTCGATGCTCGGCTCCGACAGCCAGGGCATGGGCCGCATCCACGAGGTGATCTGCCGGACTTGGCAGCTCGCTTCCAAGATGAAGGACCAGCGCGGCAGCCTGCCCGAGGACCGGGCCGGCTTCGGCGACAATGCCCGGATCAAGCGCTACATCGCCAAATACACGATCAATGCGGCGCGCACCTTCGGTATTGCCGATCACATCGGCTCTCTCGAAGAAGGCAAGATGGCCGACATCGTTCTGTGGCGGCCCGCCTTCTTCGGCATCAAGCCCGAACTCGTCATCAAGGGCGGCTTCATCGCCTGGGGCGCCATGGGCGATTCCGCTGCGTCGCTGATGACCTGCGAACCGATGCTGCTGCGCCCGCAATGGGGCGCGTTCGGCCTCGCCAAGCAAGGGCTCTCGGCCTGTTTCGTCCATCCGCTGGCGATCGAGCGGGGCCTGCGCGACGAACTTGGCCTGCGCAAGGCGCTGCTGCCGGCCCATGGCACCCGGACGCTCAGCAAGGCCGATATGCTCTGGAACGACGCCTGCCCCGATATCCGCGTCGATCCCCAGACCTTCGACGTCTTCGTCGACGGGGCCATCGCGACCTGCGAACCGGCCAAGGTCCTCCCCCTCGCCCAACGCTACATGCTGCGCTGATGCTCAAGACCGCAATGACTCTCACCCCATCTCCTGCCCGCGCCAGTGCCGCGCGGATCGGCATCGGCGGACCGGTCGGCTCGGGGAAGACGGCGTTGATCGAGCGTCTGATCCCGGTCCTGGCGGGGCGCGGCGTCGATCTCGCCATCGTCACCAACGACCTCGTCACCAAGGAGGACGCGGAGCGCCTGCGCCGGTCCGGGCTGATCGACCCGGCCCGGGTCTCGGCCGTGGAGGCCGGCGCCTGCCCGCACACGGTGATCCGCGAGGACCCGACCCTCAACATCGCCGCCGGCGACGCCCTGGAGGCGGCCTTTCCCGGCCTCGACCTCCTGATCTTCGAATCCGGGGGCGACAACCTCGCCTCCACCTTCTCCCTCGATCTGGTGGATTGGTGGATCTTCGTCATCGACGTGGCGGGGGGCGACGATATCCCGAGGAAGCGTGGCCCCGGCGTGCTGCGTTGCGACCTTCTCGTGGTGAACAAGACCGATCTCGCCCCCCATGTGGGAATAGACCTCCCCGCCATGCTCAGCGAGGCCACTGCCGTGCGCGGCGGCAAGGCGATGATCGCCACCAATGCACGCTCGGGTGACGGAATCGACGCCGTGGCGGATGCGATCTGCCGCGCCGTGCTCTTCGCGCCTTGAGTGACGTGGGAGAGGAGGTCCGGGGCGCCTCGCCGGAGGGAGCGGGCCGCTCGCGCCATTCTCAGGCGCGACTCGTCTTCGTGCGCGGCGGCGGCACCACGGTGCTGTCGCGGCAGGTCGTGCCCTATCCGTTCCACATCACCCGGCCGTTCCGGATGTATCCGGACCATCCCGACATCGCGACGCTGTATCTCCAATCGGCCTCCGGCGGGCTCTACCGGGCCGACCGCCTCGGCCTCGACATCACGGCGAGGCCCGGGAGCCGGGCCCATGTCACCACCCAATCGGCCACCGTCGTGCATGATACCGGCGCCTTCGCGGCACGCCAGGACACGCGTCTGGCCATCGCCAGCGACGCGAGCCTGGCGCTCCATCCCGATCCGATGATCCTGTTTCCCGACTCGGCGCTGGATCTCGACACCCGCATCGTCGTCGGCCCGGATGCCCGCGTAATCGTCAGCGAAGGCTTCGCCAGCCACGATCCGACCGGCATGGGCCGGCCCTTCTCCCGGATTGCCCTGTCCCTACGGGTCGAGACCGAGGATGGACGCATCCTCGTCAACGAGCGCTCCACCCTCGACGGCGCGACCCTGGCAAGCCCCGCCTCCCCCATGGGCGCCTACGCGGCCTATGGTTCGATGGTGATCCTCGGGAGCGTCGATTGCCGTCCCGATATCGGCGTGCTCCAGGTCGCCGCCGAAGGAATCGGCTGCCTGTGCGGAGCGAGCCCGCTTCCGAACGCCGCCGGATTGGCCGTGCGGGTCCTCGCGCGCAATGGCGGCGCGCTGTCGACGGGCATGGATGCGGTCTTCGCGGTCACTTTCGCCGCGCTGTTCGGTGTCGCCCCCGCGCGCCGCCGTAAATGAGGACGGGACGGGACGGGACTGGACTGGATCGGCGGGCGCGGGCTCCGCTCAACGGTCGTGAAGGAAAGGCGCTCAGCCTGCCCAGCAATGATGCACCATGCAGCCAATTTACCCTTTAAGAAACGAAGTTTCTTACCGACAGTGTGCCTCGGTTGAGTTGGAGTGATCCTGCTCCAGGGAGCAACCGTGGGTGGACAAAGGCATGTCCTCCGCAATGAAAAGTGGGGAACGAACCGATGGCGTCGAAAGACGAAGGCACCGCTTATCTTCAGCTTCGTCGCCGGTTGTTACTCGGCCTGGCAGCAGCCCCCATCATTGCCGCTACGAGAAGCTCGTCCGTCTTTGCGGCCGATACCGTGAACACCACGGGCCTCGCCGTCACCGACACCGAAGTGACCGTCGGCATCCTCCACTCCGTCACCGGCACGATGGCGATCTCCGAGACCGGTGCCACGCAGGCCGAAAAGCTCGCCTTCGAGCAGATCAACGCCTCCGGCGGCATCCTCGGCCGCAAGATCAAGGTGATCCAGGAGGACGGCGCTTCCGACTGGCCGACCTTCGCCGAAAAGGCCAAGAAGCTCCTCGTCAACGACCATTGCGCGGCGATCTTCGGCTGCTTCACCTCGGCTTCGCGCAAGGCGGCGCTGCCGGTGATCGAGCAGTATAACGGCCTGCTCTACTACCCGACTTTCTACGAGGGCCTGGAGCAGTCCAAGAACGTCATCTATACCGGCCAGGAAGCCACGCAGCAGATCCTCGCCAGCCTCGACTGGGTCCACAAGGAGAAGGGCGGCGACAGCTTCTTTTTCATCGGCTCGGATTACATCTGGCCGCGCACCTCGAACAAGATCGCCCGCAAGCACATCGAGAGCGTGCTCAAGGGCAAGGTCGTCGGCGAGGAGTACTTCCCCTTCGGCCACACCCAGTTCAACTCGGTGATTAACAAGATCAAGCTTACCAAGCCGAAGGTGATTTTCGTCACCGTCGTCGGCGGCTCGAACGTGGCGTTCTACAAGCAACTCAAGGCCTCCGGCATCGACCTGTCGAAACAGACCCTGCTCACCCTGTCCGTCACGGAGGACGAGGTCGAGGGCATCGGCGGCGACAACATCGCGGGCGCCTACTCCTGCATGAAGTACTTCCAGTCCATCGAGAACGAGAGCAACAAGGCCTTCGTCGGCGCCTTTCACAAGATGTGGGGCGAGAAGACCGTCATCGGCGACGTGACCCAGGCCGCCTATCTCGGCCCGTTCCTGTGGAAGATGGCCTGCGAGAAGGCTGGCTCGTTCGATGTCGACAAAGTGGTCGCGGCGTCCCCGGGCCTGGAATTCAAGGACGCGCCGGAAGGCTATGTGCGCGTCGATCCGAACCACCACCTCTGGTCCAAGACCCGCGTCGGCAAGGCCAAGGCCGATGGCCAGTTCGAGATCGTCTATACGAGCCCCGAACTGATCAAGCCGGACCCATTCCCTAAAGGGTATCAGTAGACTCTGTCGAAGGCGGTCCGAAGCCCGGACCGCCGTGTCGTGTCGATCGACAGGACTGCCGTCCACCCGTGAACGGATGAGACGGCAGTCCTTCACAAGGGATTTATGCGGCCCGGACATTGGCCAGGAATTGCCGTACTTCGGAACCGAGATGTTCCGACTGGCGTGACAGTTCCGATGCCGAGATCAGCACCTGATCCGCCGCGGCGCCGGTATGCACGGCGGCATCGGCCACACCCGTAACGTTCGAGGTCACCTCACCGGTGCCGACAGCCGCCAGGGAGACGTTGCGGACGATCTCCTGCGTCGCCGCACCCTGCTGCTCCACGGCCACCGCGATCGTGGTCGCCACCGTGCTGATCTCCTTGATGCGGTTGGTGATGGTGCCTATCGCCGTCACGGCTTGGTCGGTGGAGCCCTGGATCACGGCGATCTGGCCCGCGATGTCCTGGGTGACGCGCGCGGTCTGATTGGCGAGTTCCTTGACCTCCGAGGCGACCACGGCGAATCCGCGGCCGGCATCGCCGGCGCGCGCCGCCTCGATGGTCGCGTTGAGGGCGAGCAGGTTGGTTTGCGCGGCGATGGCGTTGATCATCGTCACCATGTCGCCGATCTTCGCCACTGCCCCGCTCAGGGCCTCCACGAAACCGAAGGTCTGCAGGGCTTCGTCGACGGCCTCCTGCGCCAGTTGGCTCGAACCGCTCACCTGCCGGGCGATCTCCTGTACGGAGCTCCCCAGTTCCTCCACCGCCGTTGCGACGGCGGTCACGTTCGCCGCCGCGTCACGGGCCGCGTTGGCGACCGTGTCGGACTGGCCGGCCGTGCGGGCGGCGGTGTCGGCCATCTCGCGCGCGGTGGCCTGCAATTCTGTGGCGGCCGAGGCGACGAGGCCGACGATGCCGCCCACGGCGTTCTCGAACCCATCGGCCAGGCCCCGCGTGCCGGCCCGGCGCTGCTCGTCCGCCATCACCCGGGCCGCTTCCTTCCGGCGCTCCTCCGCCTCCGCGCTCTGCCGCAGGGAATCGCGCAGCCCGACGACGGCCTTGCCCACGAGCCCCACTTCGTCCCGGCGGTCCGCCTGCGGCACAGGCGCATTGTAATCGCCCGCGGCCATGTCGCCGATGGTGGTGCCGAGCGCCCGGATCGGCACGCCGACGAGACGCCGGATGAGGGCGAAGAGAATGGCGGAGCTCGCCAGGACGCACAGGGCCGAGATGCCGATGAGGATCCATTGCGCCCTGTCGGCCGCGGCCGTCAGCGTCGCCACGGGAACGGCAGTGACGATCGCCCAGCGATCCTTCGTCGCCCCGGCCTGGATCGGCTCGGCCATGTAGCGCCAGGATCGGGAATCGGGTCCGATCACGACCTCCTGCACGCGCTCCCCGGTCTCGATCGCCCGTCGCGCCGCCATGGCGGCCGCGGGATCCAGCTTGTCGAGGGATTTGCCGACGGCCTTCGCATCCGGATACGCCACCGCTCCGCCCCGAGCAGAGACGAGGGTGACGTAGCCGGTGCCGAAGGGCCGGACCGATGCCACGGCTTGGCTCATGGCGGACAGATCGATGTCGATCCCTCCGACGCCGAGGAACTTGCCGTCCACCGTGATCGGTGCCCCGAAGGACATGATCATCGTGTCCTTCCCCGCCACGGGGTAGATGTACGGTTCGATGGCGGCGGGCCGGCTCAGCGATTTGGGCTGCTGATAATAGGCCCCTTCCACGGGGTCCTCGTAGCCGGTCAGCACTTCGCGCACGATGGCGCCGCTTCCACGGTTCCAGTACGGCAGGAAGCGCCCGGTGGCGTCGGAGGTGGAACCACCGGCGAAGTCGGTGTCGCGCGCGTCGAGGGCGTTGGCCTCCCACCCGGTCCACGTGCCGAGGATGGCGGGGTTCTCCTCCAGCAGCCGCTTGAGCGCCGCATCGTAAGCTGCACGATCCGTGACGCCGTTGCTCCGCATGGCGCCAGCGACCAAGGCGATGTTCTTGGCGATCTGGGCGAGCTCGTCCAGGCTACCGCGCACGGCGCGCGCCTCGTTCGACAGCGTCTCCCGCTGCAACGCCTCGGCCTGGGTGGCGAACGAGTCGCCGATCTGCCTGGTCAGAAAGTCCGTTCCGACGGCGAAGATCGCCGCCAGCGACGCGCTGCCGGCACTCGCGGCCTTGAAGGAGAGTGTGGCCATTGCAGGATCGGTTCCGCCTGGAAGATATGCTGGTCGGCAATATCTAATCGACAGGTTAACAAAAGTCCTAGCAATAGCTTGCTTTATATATCCGTATCCTCGGAACGGACTCTGGAATGTACGGAGCGAAATTTGGTGAGTGGTCTAACGAAGACGGGGTGCGGAGTTCACGCGCTTCTCTCGTGTCTCGGTAAGCTCCGACGTCTTGCGATTGGTTGTCTCGTCGATTTTTGTTGAAGCGGCGGTGGCGGTGAAGCCTCGCCGTAGTCTCTCGCGCATTAAGTGTCTCTCACAAAACTCCTGCTGCACCGTCATGCTCGGAGCGGGAACCGACCGTGATCGGGAGTTGTGTGAGGCACTTCAAGCGGGGATTCCGGCCGTTGCCACGCTCTCCGGCGAGGGCTCGGCGAGGCTGGCCTGTCCCAGATCGCCGCGTGTGGGCGCTTCCGCCCGGACGCGGGTCTTCTTGGGATCGAAGTGGGGAAAGGCCACGATGGTCGCGGGAAGCCGCTTCTGATGGCCGTCGAGCTTGCCGATCTCCACCGACCCACCGATGGCCGCCGCCGAGACGTCGAGGCGCGCCAGGGCGATGGTCTTGCCGAGGATCGGCGATTTCGTGGCGCTGGTGACGATCCCGACCTGGGTCCGGCCGTCATAGACGGGATCTCCGTGCCCGACGGGCTCGTTGCCCGTGAGGTCGAGGCCGACCATCCGCTTGTGCGGGTTGTCCCGCCGCCGCGCCACGGCCTCCGACCCGATATAGGCGTCCGGCTTGTCCTTGGGCACCGTGAAGCCGATGCCCGCCTCGAACGGGTCGGTCTGGTCGCAGAAATCGTAACCGGCGAAGACGAGGCCGGCCTCGATCCGCAGCATGTCGAGGGCGGCGAGCCCCATCGGCGTGAGACCCTGCGGCTCGCCGGCCGTCACGATCGAGTCCCAGATCGCGGTCGCCTGGCTCGGGTGGCACCAGACCTCGTAGCCGAGCTCGCCGGTATAGCCCGTCCGCGACACCAGGACCGGCACGCCGTCGATGCGCCCGACGGTGAAGCGGAACCATTTCAACTCATCGATCGTGGGTTCCTGGGGCGGGCTGACCACGAGGCCGGACAGGATCGCCCGCGATCTCGGCCCCTGGACGGAGACGTTGTGGAGCTGGTCGGTGGAGCTCTTCACCCAGACCTTCAGCTTGTGGTCCTCGGCGAGCCTACGCAGCCAGATGCCGGAATATTCGTCCCCGCAGATCCAGCGGAAATTGTTCTGGCCGAGACGGAACAGCGTGCCGTCGTCGATCATACCGCCATGCGGGTTGCACATGGCGGTATAGACGATCTGGTTGACGGCGAGCTTGCGCACGTTGCGGGTCACCGCCAAATGCATCAGGTCCTCGGCATCGGGCCCGATCACCTCGAACTTGCGCAGCACCGAGAGGTCCATGATCGTGGCCCGCTCGCGGCAGGCCCAGTATTCCTCCAGCGGGCCCGCCGCGTTGAAGCAGGTCGGCACCCAGAACCCGCGATAATCTTCCATCTTCCGTGTCAAGGCGGCGGTGCGTGGGTGAAACCCGGATTCGCGGGTGAGGCGCGGTTCGGCATCGGGGGTCATGCGGTGGCTCATACCCTTGGAGAAGGCGCTCTCAGAATCATAGACCCGGACGTGGATGTCGGTGGGGCACCAGCCATTGGCGGGATCGATGTCGTCGGCGCAGGACGAGGTGGCGCAGACGAGGTCGGTCAGCGCCCGCAACAGAACGTAATCGCCCGCGCGTGACCAGGGCTCGTCCATGGTGATCTTATCGTCCGGCCCGGCGACGGTGTTGTAGAAGAAATTGATCGCCGGCCAACCCTTCTTCGGCTGAACCCCATGCGGTCGCAGGACAGCATTGAAGTTGTCGGTGCAGTTCGAATGACCGGGATACCCCATATCCTCATAATACTTGGCCGAGCAGGCGAGCATGAACGTATCGTGGCGCCCGACCGTGTCCTGCACGATCTCGACCAGGGGGACCATGCGCGCGTCGAAATACTTCGACAGCAGGCCGGGTTTCGGCGCCGTCGATCCCATCAGGGTATGCGTGGTGGTGGCGTCGAGGCCGTATTCATCACCCGCTTCGAGGGCCACGGCATCGAAGGCGAGGAAATCCGCGCATTGGCGCCCGTCCACGTCGATGATCTGGATGTACTGACCGGCCTTGACCGTGAAGGCCTCCGCCGTCGCGGCCCTCACGCGCAGGTCGAGAAGGGGCGGAGCGAGGGGCGGCGGCGCCCTCCCCTCGAGGGACGTCGCAGGCTCGATCTCCACCCGCAGATCGGTCGGCGGATCCTGCGCGTCCGGCTCCATCGGGCCGCCGGGGACGATGAGCACGCAGACCGAGGCGGCGGCCGCCGTCACCTCGAAGGCCGAGCCCGGTTGGGACTCGCCGTGAAACAGCGCGTGCGCTTCGAGATCGGACGCTGCGAGGCCATGCCGCGCGAGAGCGGCGCTTTCCGCCTCTCCGCCCATCCCCTCGCCCCGCCGGCGCAAGAGATCCCCCACATTCGAGGCGACGCGCCCGTCCGCGGCCGCCGCTCCGAACGCATCGGGGCGAGCATAGAGAAAGGCAGGCTGGCACCCTTCCGGATCGACGATGCGCAGACGATCCCCGGCCTCGACCTCGAAGAAGGCTGAGGCTCCACCCCTCGCCGAGAACGAGAGCGTGCGCGGCGACGTTGCCCCCCGCGCGGGCTCGGGCTGCATCCAAATCTGGTTCATTCGGCGATCCCTGGTGAACTGGCCGCGATGCGGCCGGGCCGACGCGAGAGTGTTACGCGATCATTCCGCGGCTTGGGGCAGGCCCATAAAGGCATCTAGCGAGTCGTCCATCGCCTTCATCCATGTGGTGTGATGGGCCGGTGAGAGCGTGCCGGTGATGGTCGAGCGGTAGGATCTGTCGCGATAGGTGAGGATGCCCTCCATCTTGTGGTGCTCCCATTCCTTGAACAGCTCGGCAACTTTGTCGACGTCGAGGGGAGGATAGTCGGTCGCCGCCAGGAGCTCGCGGACATACTCCGTCTGAAAGTCGATCGCCTCGAACGGGTTGGTGAGCGTGTCCTGATAGGCCAGCCACTTGGTGATGTCGGCGTTCCGCTCTTCCGCGCCGGGCAGGGTGAGCTTGCCCATCATGTAGTCGCGGGCATACCAGGCCTGGGCATCGAACATGTTGAAGGTGTAATACTGATCCTGCATCCCGATATAGATTAGCTTCGGGTTCGACTGCCAGAAGATACCCTTGTAGATCCCGGCCGGATACAGACAATTGTGTGACTTGAGGCGCAGCTCGTCCGGCAGGAACGGATAGGTGTGCTGATAGCCCGTGCACAGGATGATCGCATCCACTTCCTTGGTGCTGCCGTCCTTGAAATGCGCTGTCTTCCCCGAGAGTTTCAGTAGAAGCGGTTTCTCCACAAAGCCTTCGGGCCAATCGAAGCCCATCGGCTTGGTGCGGTAGCTGAAGGTGATCGATTTCGCGCCGTACTTGATGCACTGGGTGCCAATGTCTTCTGCGGAATAGCTTGCGCCGATCATCAGGAGATGCTTGCCGGCGAACTCGTCGGCGACGCGGAAGTCGTGGGCGTGCATCACACGGCCTGGGAACTGCTCCAGTCCCTCGAAACTCGGGACGTTGGGCACAGAGAAGTGCCCGTTGGCCACGACCACGTAATCGAACTCTTCGACCTGATGCTCATCGGCGATCAGATCCTTCGCCGTCACGGTGAACCTGCCGGTTTCCTCCGAATAGCTGACCCAGCGGACGGGCGTGCAGAAGCGGATATACTTGCGAACATCGCTGCGCTCGACGCGGCCGGCGATGTAATCGTGCAGCACCGCCCGCGGTGGATAGGACGGAATCGGGCGGCCAAAATGCTCCTCGAAGGAGTAATCCGCGAATTCGAGGCATTCCTTCGGGCCGTTCGACCAGAGGTAGCGATACATGCTGCTGTGGACGGGTTCGCCGTTTCCGTCGAGGCCGGTGCGCCAGGAATAATTCCACTGGCCGCCCCAATCGGATTGCTTCTCGAAACAGACGAGTTCGGGGATCTCCTCGCCTCGGCGTCGCGCGGACTCGAAGGCCCGCAACTGAGCCAATCCGCTCGGACCCGCGCCGATGATCGCAACCCGTTTCCGCATGATGAGATCTCCGAGAAACATCGTGTGAGGCGAGACGGCCCCCGATTGAGCCATCCGCTCCGACAGCGAGGATCGCCCCGCGCGTTCATTCTTCCTGGGAAAATTTTATGCCGGGGTGAAATGACGATGCAATAGTGACTGTTGGCACTACTGTGTGGGTCAGCCTCTGCATTGAAAAAACGAAGGGCGTCTGGGTTTGCGAGGATCGTGCCAAATGGTCGTTTCGAGCAGATAATGTGCCATTACCTTGCATTCGCATTCTCTCTGTACGACCGTGGAAGAAGGACCCGGGGGGTAAAGAAGGCCTTGGGTGGTGGGGCTGCCGACGATACTGTGCGGGACGCGCGCATGAGCGAGGCCGGCCGTCTCGCGACGAGCGCGTGAGATGCAGTGGATGGCACCGTTTCCGAGATGACCGTTTTAGGATGAGTGACGAACCGATCCGGAACGGTGGCATCGGGTTGACCGACGCCGAATGGTACAGACGGTTCGGCGAGGTCGCGGCTTCGATCGGAACCGAGGGTTTTCACCGGAACTTACTGTCCCTGTTCGCTCTTTCCATCGAGAGCGATTCGGGATGGATCATCCGTTACTCGCGTGTGGCCCCGCCGGACGTGCTCTACACCACCGGGGTTCCAAGCGAGATCGTGGATTTCTACAACAGGAAATGCCTTCGGATCGATCCGTTCTCCCTCTATTGGAAGACGTTCGGCAAGCCGGGCATCCTGACATTGTCGGAGATCGGGCATACCAGCCCAGAATCGATCCTCTATGCGAAGATCTTCCGCCCCGCCGCCAATATTTCCGACGAATTGGGGATGTTCTTCTCGACGGTGGGGCATTGCTGCTTCGGCTTGTTCCTCGAACGCGAGCGGGGGGAGTTCTCGCAGGAGGATGTCCGTAGGGCGGAACTGATCTTTCCGGCCCTAGAGGGATGTCACCGGAGTCATCTCGGCCACCTTTTCAGCAATCTGCGCTATACGAACGGGAAGCAGGCGGAGGGATTGCTCAACCGCCCGACCCTGATCCGAGACCGCCACGACGTGGAGGTGTTTGCCAACGAGACCTGGAAGCAGGCGGTCCTGGCTGATGTCTCCATCGAACCGATGCTGGAGACGCTGGCTCGCGCGGACGCCATCCAGACCGTCCACGCGCGGGATCATGTGATCACGTCGGAGACCTTCGATCGCGACTTCGCCCTGGCGCCCGGCGGCCGGATCTTCATGCTGGGTCCGAAAGTCTCGGCGCAGGACGATCTGGCCAGTTATCAGGCTGCGGCGGACATCCTGACAGCCCTGACGCCGCGGGAGCGGGACATCCTGACCCTGACCATGAAAGGCCAGGCCACGGGCGACATCGCGCAGATTCTGAAGATCAGCAAGGGCACGATCAAGAACTGCAAGATCCGAATCTATCGCAAGGTGGATGTCACGTCGGAACGGGATCTCATCAAGAAGTTCAGTCCGTTCTTTCCCTCGGCCTGACACGGGCCGCATAGCTCCGCGGCTTCCCAGTGAGGCCGACCCGCAGGCCGGTCTCACCGGGGCCCGGCGGCATGCCGCCGGCTCGCGGTCTGGTATCAGGCGGTCCGTTCGTCGGCCGGATGGGTGCGCAGGCGCATCGGGTCGTAGAAGGGCGTCCGCACCACGTTGGCGATCAGCGGGCCGGTCTCGGTTTGGACCTCGACCTCGGTTCCGAGGGCGGAGAGCTCCGGTGGCAGGTGGGCGAGGCCGAGGGACTTCATCAGGTGGCGGCTGTAGGTGGTGCTGTTGACGGTGCCGACCTCGATTCCATCCTTGAAGATCTTGGCGCCGGGCGTCACCGCCTCATGGTGCAGGATCTCGAGGCCGACCTGGCTGAAACGCTCGCTGCCCCTCCTCGCCAGCAGGGCGGCCTTGCCGCGAAAATCCGCCTTGTCGAGGTCGACGGTCCAGGCCAGGCCCATTTCCCACGGCGTGGTGTCGGGCTTCGGCATGTCGAAGGGGAAGAACAGCAGGCCGCCCTCCACGCGCACGATGTCGAGGCAGTCCCAGGAGGCCGCCACGATGCCGAAGGGTTCGCCCGCCTGCATGATCGCGTCCCAGAGGGCGACGGCGTCCTTGGCGGCGCAAAACACCTCGTAGCCGCGCTCGGCCGAGTAGCCGCCCCGCGCCAGGGACACATCGCGGCCGAACAGCGTCGTGCGGACATGCTCGAAATACTTCAGAGTCGCCAGATCGAAGGGCGTGTGCGGCGCGAGGATCGCGAGGGCCAGCGGTCCCTGCAGCGACAGAATGTGGACGTCGTCGTCGCGGGCCGCTTCCACGGCGCGGCCTTCGGTGAATTCGGGAAGAACGTCTTCGAGGCTGCCGCCGCCATGCGAGACGCGGAAGGCCTGCGGCCCGTCGCGGTAGACCAGCACGTCGTCGATCAGGGAGCCGTTCTCGTCGACGATGTTGCTGATGGCCGACTTACCTTGCGCGATCTTGCCGACGTCGCTGGTGAGCATCGCGTTCAGCATCGCTTCCGCGTCCGGACCGGAGACGTTGACGATGCGAAGGCCGGAGACGTCGAACAGGCCCGCCCGCGAGCGGACGATGGTGGTCTCCTCGTAGCGGTCGGTGCTGTAGGATTGGGGGATGGGCATCCCGTTCCACTCGGCGTCGAGTGACGAGCCCAGGGCCAGGTGGCGTTCGTTGAGGGCCGACTGGCGGGGAAGGTCTTTGTAGCTCATGGCGGCTGTCCCTTAGAGCGCTCTCCGCCGAAGTGGATGCCGGTTCGGCGAAAAAGAGCGCGGCAAAACAAAGGCCTAGAGATGTGCCCCGACCCAACGTGGTCGGGCGCAGCTCTAGCGTTCCGTTTTTTGATTGGGCGGGCTCTGTCTCGTCCCGCGCGCGGGCTGCCGGAGCCGACGGCCCCGGCAGCCCGGTTCGATCAGAGCTGGAAGAACCAGTTCGAGAGGAGGAGCACCACGACGCCAGCGGCGAGCGTCAGGTAGGGCAGGATTCCAGCCCGGCGGCGGCTTACCGCACCGTCGGGGCCGACATGCAGGTCCTCGTACATCTCGGCCGGGAACTTGCCGCCGTCCTGGACATAGTGGCGGTAGCAGAAGACCGGGATGATCAGGGCGGCGGTGATCAGGCCGGCCCAGAGGGCGACCGGGTTCCAGACCTTTGCGCCCGCGCCCATGAAGATCACGTTCACGAAGGCGAAGACGCCGCCGAGCACCAGGATGACAGTCGGTGCGCGGTAGGGGCGCGGGATATGCGCCGAGTCGATGCGGTGGATCCAGGCCGAGTTGAGGTTGAGGAAGTTGAAGATGATGTAGCCGCAATTCGACACGGCCAGGATGAAGAAGAAGCTCGTCGCATCGGCACAGGCGATCGCCAGGATCGCGAGATTGAAGACGAGATCGGTCCACATCGCCCGCGTCGGCGCGCCGTGCTCGTTCACATGGCTGAGGTAGCGCGGCAGCCAACCGTCGGCCGAGCCCTGGTAAAGGGTGCGCGAGGACCCCGCCATCGCCGTCATGATGCAGAGCACGAGGGCCAGGATCATCAGCATGACGAGGAAGTTCTCGACGATGGGACCGCCGCCGACCATGTGCGCGAGTGCTGCCGCCACACCCGACCCGTCCACGATGGAGGCCTCCAGCATCCCCTCGACGCCGAGCATGCTCTGGAAGGTGAAGGGCACGAGGGTGAACAGCAGGAGGCAGAGCAGGCCCGAATAGAAGATCGCCTTGAACGTATCCTTGGCGGGATCACGGAACTCGCTGGTGTAGCAGATCGCCGTCTCGAACCCGTAGGTCGACCAGGCCGCGATGAACATGCTGCCGAGGACCAGTGTCCAGCCCGTGATGTTCCAGGCGCCCGGCGCGGGAGCGGCCGGCGCCGCGAGGGGGACGAGCGGAGAGAAGTTCTCCCAGTTCACGCCGTGGATCAGTAGCGGGACCACGCCGACGATGAACATCGGGATGATGACGAGGAGGCCGATATACTTCTGGACGTTCGCCGTTCCAAGGATACCGCGGTGCTGCACGGCGAAGACCGCGAGCATGAGGGCGGCGCCGATGAAGAAGGCCAGGTTGAGGGAGAGCGAGACCGGGCCGAGGGTGGTGGTGAACAGGGTCCAGCTGCGGATGCCGGGCGCCACGGCCGCGATGGCCGCCGTCACCTTGTCGGCATCGGCCATCTGCAGGGCGGCACCGTTGGTGGCGAGCCATTGCACCACGGCCGGCGACGTGGCCGTCGGCTGCGGCGCCACCGCGTTGATGATGTAGGAGGCCGCGATGGAACAGCCCAGCGACAGGACCGGCGACCAGGCGAACCAGTTGCACCAGACCGAGAGGGGCGCCACCAGCTTGGTGTAGCGGACCCAGGCCGCGGCCCCGTAGACCGACGCGCCCCCCGACTTGTTCGGGAACAGGCCGGCGATCTCCGCATAGGTGAAGGACTGGATGAAGCCCATGATCATGGAGAGCGTCCAGATCAGGAAGGCGAGCTTGCCCGTATTGCCGGCAATGCCGCCCACCGAGAACAGGACGAGGGCGGGCACGCCGCTCGCGACCCAGAACGCGCCCGTCCAGTTGATGCTGCGATGGAGTTTGCCGTCTCCGGCGGCTTCGATGGCGGGGGAAGTGTAGCCCGCCAGAGGCTTTGCCGCGGATGTCAGTCCGGTGCTCATGGTTGAATGCTCCATTTGTCTTGGCGAGGGATCAGTTCGGATCGAGACGTGCCCTCCGCGGAGTTGCGATCCCAGGGCCGTTCGTTTCGATGAGGTTTGGGAAGAACCGAGGAGCACCCGGAGCCTCGTCTTTTCCATGAGGCACGCTCCCGTGCGCACTCGCCACGCCAGTGAGAAGCGCTGAGAGACATGTCTTCGAGATATCTTATCGTTTGATCAGAAAAGACCAGCTTGCTCACCGCCGTCTATGATGGTGAGAAGCGTACCTTTAGTAGTTTGTTGTTCGCTATTTATTTAGGTTGGCGGGGTTGTCGATGGACTTGCTTTGGACATGTCACCGTCGAATTGGCGCGAGGGCCAAAATTTTGGGTGAAATGCCGGTATCGTCGCTACCCTGATGTTTGGTGGCTGCTACAAAGGTCCTGTCGGCACACGGGATGAAGATCTGTTTGGTGTTGTCCGGCTGATGGATGTCAGCCGGACGGTCGGGCCGTGCCGGGCAGGAGTGACCGGTAAATCACGTGAGCGAGACCGTCGACGATCGCCTGGGTTCTCTACGGGAACAATCATTTCCCCTTGGGCTAAGGGCTGTCAAGCGCTATTGCAGGTCACCGCCGAGTAAGGACGGAAATTGAACTGAAATGCACCGCAATTGGCCGTTTTTATCCACTCATGCTCAGTATATAAGCAATCTGCTCAGGCAGAATCATTCGCTGCCGATGATCGCAACGCGCTGACATCCTTCATGGCCCGCACACTGTGTTGCCCTGAGGGGATCAATCGCCGAGGATGCCCGAATCAACCGTGGATTCATGGGCTTTGGCTCTGCTGGGCACTTTCAATTTATCAGGATCGCCCCTGCTTTTTCGAGAATTTGACGAAGGCAGTCGATGAAACGATCGTCCGGCACTTGCCTGATCGACATCGGGCCAACGTGCCGGACGAAATCGGCGATTGACATTTTTATTCTCTTGGAGAAAGTTAAATTCTCTTGGAGAGCGGTTATCGCCCTATGGTTGGGGCACGGAGAGTCATGCTCCTTGAATCAAATCCTGCTCCGAGGGTTCGCACGGTCCGTGCCGACGACTGAGACCGTGAATGGGAATGATGAGCCGGGCGATTACCATATCGTCCGTTGTCGAGATGAGGCCGATGTCAGATCAGTTCATCAAGAGCCGGCCGGTCTATCAGTCGCTGGCGGTGGATTCCTCCGGATTACGACACCTGCTGGTTTCAGACTCTCCGGCCTTCAGCTTCGCGGCATTGCCCGGACAGGAAGCGGAGATCTGGTTCGTCGCGGCCCCTGACCAGGAGGGCCGTACGAGACCGCCCGAGGCCGGTGGTGGGCGATGCTTTCGTTCGCCACGGCACCTCATCGATCGCCTCGACCACCGTCTCGCGCGGGAGCGCATGGGGCTGCGGCTCTATGCAAGCGGGACCGAGGATTTCCTTTGGGACGTCTTCAACACGGCGCAACGCGCCGGAATGAACAAGCAGGAGATCTTCCAGTGTCATTCCGGCACCAAGGCGCGTCGCGTCGCCTGCGTCCATTGCCGGACCTTCAACCACGCAGTGACGACCACCATCGTCCGATGCGAGGGCTGCGGCGCGAACCTTTTCGTCCGGGATCATTTCTCCCGGCGCCTCTCGGCTTTCATGGGGGTCAAGGTCGATGCCGAAGTCGCCGGCGACGTTCCTCCCGCAGAGCAGGCCTATTCATGATCGTCGAAGGCAAGCTGTCGGCGCGCGTCGCCGAGATCGAACTCCTGAACCCGACCCTGAAGCGCTTCCGCTTCGTTCCGGAAGGCGGCGGAACATTCCCCACCTCACCGCCAGGGGCGCATGTGCTCGTCACTCTGCGGGATACGGACCGTGTCTGGCAGAACGCCTATTCGCTAGTGACACCACCCGATCAACGTGATCACTACGCGATCATCGTCCGCCGTGTTGTGGAATCGCGCGGCGGCTCGCACTTCCTGCATGACATGCTCAAGGCTGGTGATGCCGTGGAACTCGGCGTACCTGCGAGCCTGTTCCCCATCGCGTCCCGGGCCCGAAAGCATATCCTGATCTCCGGCGGCATCGGTGTGACGCCGTTCCTGTCCTACTTGCCGGTCCTCGCGCTTCGTGGCGCCAATTATGAACTGCATCAATTCTGCGCCGGCGACGAGGTCGAGACCTTTCGGGACCTGCTCGGAACCGATGCGGCGGGCGTTCACGTCCACAGTGCGGGCCTGGGTGCGCGACCGGATCTCGCCGCCCTCCTCGCCGACCAGCCTCTGGGCACGCATGTCTATACCTGCGGGCCGGAGGGCCTCATGGATGCGGTCGAGGAGACTGCGCGCGGCCTCGGATGGACGCCGCACGCGATCCATCGCGAGAGTTTCGGCGGGGCCAAGGGCGGCGAGCCGTTCGTCGTCACCCTGGCGCGGTCCGGCCGGTCGATCGAGGTCGGGGCGTCGCAGACTCTTCTCGAGGCGCTGGAGGGGGCTGGCATCGAGGCCCCCTGCCTCTGCAGGGGGGGCGCCTGCGGCGTCTGCCTCCTTCCCGTGGTGGAGGGCCTCCCCGACCATCGCGATCACGTCCTGTCCGATGCCGAGAAGTCGGAGGGACGCCTCATCGCGACCTGCGTCTCCCGGGCCAGATCCGAGACCCTCGTGCTCGATTTCTAAGATTAGTCGACGACGAGGAGAACCGATCGCGTTTGTTGATGCGACCGCGCGGCGGCGGGCGTCCGCCTAACGCGCTGAGACCGGCCATCGGTCGGGATCAGTGCCGCTTGGGAAAAGGTGGCTGAAATGGGTATTCACTTCAAGACGGACGAGACGTTCCGGGACGACTTCTCCTATCGGAACAGCGACGCTGCGGTTCTGCGCTTTCCGTTTCCGTTCGGCGAAGACACATACAGGTACTCGGTCAATATCGAGCCTCATGTGAAAGCAGGCCCGTCGCCTGCCTTCGAACACGCGTTCGATGTGGACGAACATTACGTCGCGGAATGCAGGGAGCGCGCGATCGTCCTCGATCACGATCCGAAACGGTGTCAGGTGCTGCCGCACATGATGCCCGCGCAATGGGACACGCTCGAACTTTTGATGGAGAGCCTGTCCACGGATTACCCCGAGCATTTCAGCCTGACGCGGGACGGGACCGCGTGGCATTGGATCAACCGTCCCCTGAATCTCGACCAACGCTTCGTCTTCGGCGACGCGTCCACGCTGCCCTGCGAACCGTTCGAATACATCACCCGTCAGGCGCAAGGCGATTTCACCCTTCAGGATCAGCGGGACAACAATCTCTACGTCGATGGCGGTATGGTCACGACGCAGGCGGATTGGTCGCTGGAATTCGATATCGGGATGAGCTTTCACGAATGGCACGGGCCGGTACCGCTGGCACATGAGATCGGCGTATTCGACCGGGCGCTGCAATATCTCCTGCGTCTGCAATACGGGCATCCCGTCCGCCGGTTGAACTGGACGATGACGATCAACCCCCGTCTCGATACCTCGCCCGAGAATTATCCCGACTGGGGCCCCGACCGCACCACCCTCACGGCGGAGAACATCGCGGGCAAGCTTCACCTGCGCGTCGAGTTACAGACCCTGTTCCGCCTGCCCCGCTCCAACGCGATCCTGTTCGGTATCCGCTGCTACCTAATCAGCCTGCAGGATATCGAGCGGGTGAAAAAGTGGCACAAGCGCCTCCATCGCGTACTGGCGACGCTCCCGCCCGAACTCGTGGAGTACAAGGGCCTGATCCGCTTCTACGACCTGCTGGTGTCCCGTCTGGCCGCTATGGACGACGGCACACCCCTGTCCCTCGGCATCCAGCCCGACCAGACCCAGTTGCCGGCCTGAGCTGCCTGTAAGATTTTGAGGCGGTGGTGTAGAGGCGGGCCGCCCGAACTATCGAGGGTCGGAGGCCTTGGAAATGGCAGTTGCAGATTTGCTGATGATGCCGCAAAGACCGGCAACCGCTGGTTTAATCAATAAAGTAAGTGGTGAGCGCGCTGGGACTCGAACCCAGGACCTACAGATTAAAAGTCCGTTGCTCTACCAGCTGAGCTACGCGCTCGCTTGCTCGGTGGGCCGGTCCCGATGGGGATCGGGCTGCCCGTTGGTGCAAGCGTGGCTCGCAATAGGGGGTTGGAGTGGAGGGGTCAACCGGTGCCGCGCTTGGCAATGTCATCGCGACGGTTTGGCTCGGGCTGCGCCGGAGGGGTGTTTGGCTTTTGCTGGGTAGGCCTTCATTCTTGGATAGACCTGAACGCGGGGATGCCCGTGTCATGATCCTCTCGGCAGTCTGGTAAACCGACAGCGCGGTCGAGGGCGTCCTGCCGCCCTCGATGGCGACCGTCCCGTCACTCCCGCGAAAATGGTGTCGACTTCGTCCGGGCCCTACCAAACCGCGTGCCGACACCCTTGAAGGTGATATCAGCGGGAGACGGTTTCGTCGGCGCGCTCGGCCTCGGCGCGCGCCCAGCCCTCGCGGGTCTCATCGCAGAAATCGGCGAGACGACCCGCGGCGATCGCCGCACGCATCCCTGCCATCAAGTCCTGGTAATAGGACAGGTTGTTCCATGTCAGCAGCATCATGCCCAGGATCTCGTCGGTGCGGACGAGGTGGTGGAGATAGGCACGGGAATAGTCCCTCGCGGCGGGGCATGACGACGTTTCGTCCAGCGGTCGCGTATCCTCGCCGTGCCGGGCGTTGCGCAGGTTTATCCGGCCATGGCGTGTATAGGCTAGGCCATGGCGGCCGGCGCGGGTGGGCATCACGCAGTCGAACATGTCGATGCCGCGCATCACCGAGCGCATCAGGTCGTCGGGCGTGCCGACTCCCATGAGGTAGCGCGGCTTGCCAACCGGGAGATGCGGCTCCACCGTCTCGATCATGGCCAGCATCACGGCCTGCGGCTCGCCCACCGCCAGGCCACCGATGGCGTAGCCCTTGAGATCGAGATCGGCCAGGGCCCTGGCGCTCTCCACCCGCAGGTCGGGCAGGTCGCCGCCCTGGACGATGCCGAACATTGCCTTGCCCGGCTGTTCGCCGAAGGCGATCCGGCAACGCTCGGCCCAGCGTAGGGAGAGGCGCATGGCGCTCTCGATGGCCGCTCGCTCTGCGGGAAGCCGAACGCATTCGTCGAGCTGCATCTGGATGTCGGAGCCGAGCAGCCCCTGGATCTCGATGGAGCGCTCCGGGCTCATATGGTGGCTCGACCCGTCCACATGCGAGCGGAAGGTCACGCCCTGCTCGTCGAGCTTTCTCAGGGCGGAGAGCGACATCACCTGGAAACCGCCCGAATCGGTGAGGATCGGGTGCGGCCAGTTCATGAAACGGTGGAGGCCGCCGAGCCGCTCCATCCGCTCCGGGCCGGGACGCAGCATCAGGTGATAGGTGTTGCCGAGCACCATGTCGGCGCCGAGATCCCGGACCTGGCCCGGATACATCGCCTTGACCGTCGCCGCGGTCCCCACGGGCATGAAGGCCGGGGTACGGATCGTCCCCCTCGGCATCGAGATTGCACCGGTGCGGGCCTGTCCGTCGGTGGCGTCGACGCGGAAGCCGAAGTGGTCAGATGTAGCGTTTCGGAGGGAGGCAGTGTCGGACATGGGCCAGGTCTTTAAAGCTCCGCGCCGCAAAACGGAAACATGCGAGCCTCCTACAGGCGGTCGGTCATCAGCACAGTCCGGAAGCTGACCGCGCCTCTGGTCGCCACTGCCGACCGGCGCTATCGCATCCCCCCATGATCCGGAGATTCCGAGCGGGATTTGTCCGTCCCGGCCGACTCACCAAACGACCGCGAGGGATAGCGATGCTCATGGGGATCTGGCTCGATCAGCCACTAGCACTGATCATCGGCATACTCGCAAGCCTGTTCGCCGGCATCTCGATCGTCTTGATCGTCCTGACGAACGTGCCCGCCACGCGGGCGCATCTGTTGAACAATGTCGGCGGCATCGTCGCGTCGTTCTTCAGTTCGATCGGCATCCTGCTCGCCCTGCTCACCGGCTTCGTGGCGAACGATGCCTGGGAGCGGCAGGGCAAGGCATCGCGGATCGTCCAGACCGAGCGGGCGAACCTGATCGCCGCCTACGACCTCAGCGAGGCCACCGTCTCGGACATGTCGGACATCCAGAAGGCGCTCCTCGCCTATGCGAATGCGGTGATCACCGACGAATTTCCGAAGATGGGAACGGGGACGGCGTATTCCAGCCAGGCGGGCGCGGCCCTCAGCGCGCTCATGAAGATGGTCGCCGACCCGGTGCACACCACGGCGTCCGGTGCCGTCGCTCACACCGCGCTGATGACCACGATCATGAACCTTCGCGAAGCTCGCGGTGAGCGGCTCGCCCTGAGCGCCAGCAAGAACGACGATTCGAAATGGCTGACGTTGCTGTTCCTCTGCACGCTGACGCTGATCTCCATCGGTATCGTCCATGTGGACAAGCCGCGCGCCCAGGTGATCACGCTCGCCATCTTCTCCACGGCGATGGTGGGAACGCTCTGTGTCATCGCGCTCCACGAGCGGCCCTTCGATGGTCCCTTCGCCATCGGGCCCGAAGCGTTCGAGCGGGCTAAAAGCATGATGACGACACACCAGGAATGACCGGCCTGCCGGGGCCGCGCCGCCGTCCCGCTTCGCGAGCGTGACACTGCGGGCGCCCGAGAGGGGGGATTATCGCGTCACTCGGATCGGGCTGGGAACAGCAGGCTCGAATCCCCGTACGAATAGAAGCGATAGCCGGCCGCGATGGCATGTGCGTAGGCCGCCCGCATGGTCTCCAGCCCGGAAAAGGCGGAGACCAGCATGAAGAGGGTCGAACGCGGCAGGTGGAAATTGGTCATCAAGGCGTCCACCGCGCGGATGCGGGTGCCAGGCGTGATGAAGATCTCGGTCGGACCGGAGAAGGCATGAAGCCTACCATTCTCGTCCGCCGCGCTCTCGAGCAGGCGCAGCGCCGTGGTCCCCACCGCGACGATGCGGCCTCCCCCGTCTCGCGTCCGGTTGAGAGCATCCGCGGTTTCCTCATCGAGAAAGCCGATCTCGGCATGCATGCGATGGTGGTCGGTATCGTCGGCCTTGACCGGCAGGAATGTGCCCGCCCCCACATGCAGCGTCACGCAATGGCGCAGGATGCCGGCGGCGTCGATCCGTGCCAGGAGCTCGTCGGAGAAATGCAGGCCCGCGGTGGGGGCGGCAACGGCGCCGGCCTGCCGGGCATAGACCGTCTGGTAATCCACCGCGTCCTGCGCGTCAGTGCTGCGCTTGCCCGCGATGTAGGGCGGGAGCGGCAGTTCGCCGGCCAGCACGATGGCCTCGTCGAGGGCGGGGGCGGAGAGATCGAAGCGCAGGACGATCTCGCCGCCCTCCCCCTTCTCCGTGATGGTGGCATCGAGAACGCCGAGGGAGCAGGCGGCGCCCTGCCCGCTCCGCCCGAAGCTCACCCTGTCACCGATGGCGAGACGCTTGCCCGGCCGGGCAAAGGCGCGCCATCGGTCGGTTGCCTCGCGGAGGTGCAGCATGGCCTCCATCCGCAGCCCCGGCGATCCCGAGCGGTGACGGATGCCGTGAAGGCGGGCCGGGATCACGCGGGTGTCGTTGAAGACGAGGGCGTCGCCCGGCCGCAGCAGGTCGGCGAGATCGCGTACCGCGCGGTCCTCCAGGGCCTCGCCCGGCCGGACCACCAGCATTCGCCCGGCATCGCGGGGCTGGGGTGGCCTGAGAGCGATGCTGGATTCGGGCAGATCGAAATCGAAGAGGTCGACGCGCATCGGGCGCCAACAGCACGGTTCAGGGCTCGGGATCAATGGCCGGCGGATCGCCGTCTGGAAAAAGCGGGAAGCGGCTGTCGCGCATTGTGGATGCGGGACATAGACATGCAGATGACGGCCAAGTCGCCGGAAAGGCCTGACGGGCGAAACCCATATCATCGCCACTTTTCATGTACCCGCCTTTCTCCACCGGGCCGCACGGTTACAGGTCTACGTTGAAAACAACCTTGACCGCGTCAGCGCGAGTCTGCGTTGTGGCCGGCCAAATTGGCTCAGATTCGGTTCGTGCGATGACTGACACCTTCAAGACCGCTCTCCCCAAGGCCAAGGTTCCTCGCCGGCGGATCACGCTGGACTCGCAGTTGATGTCCTACTGGGACCGGGAGGCCCAGCGTCTCGATGTCATGGCGGCCAATGCCCGGTGGGGTTGGATGGCCCGAAGCTACGCGCGCAAGGCCGAGCGCGCGCGCGCGCAGAGCGCCCGCTCTGCCCAGCGAGAGGCGGATCGCGGTGTGGGGCCCGCGCCGGCATCGCAAGAGATCGAACCCCAGACATAGCAGCGACTAAACCCTTCACCGGCGGGTTCAACCTTTGCCGTGGCCTTGTCGATGGGGATGATCGTATGGGCAGGGCGCGCCACGCCCTGCCCCGCCATCCGCCGGGCCCGTCATGGATTCTCACCGGAAATGGACCGCACACAGAAAGCCGCCCTCGCGAGCGCCGGAATCGGCCTTCTCGTGATGGCGATCAAATTCACCGCCTACTGGCTCACCGGCAGTCTCGCGCTCTATTCGGACGCGCTGGAGAGCATCATCAACGTGGCGGCGGCGGCCTTCGCCTTCATCGCCTTGCGCGTGGCTGCCGCGCCCGCCGACGAGGACCACCAGTTCGGGCACCACAAGGCCGAGTATTTCTCGGCGGTGATCGAGGGGGCCCTCATCATCGTGGCCGCCATCCTCATCCTGCGTGAGTCCTATTACGGCCTCCTCGACCCGAAACCCCTCGATGCGCCGATGCTGGGCCTTGCCGTCAGCGCGGTGGGGACGGCGATCAACGCCGCCTGGTCCATGGCGCTCCTGAGTCGCGGCAAGGTCTGGCGCTCGCCCGCCCTGGTGGCCGATGCCCGCCATGTGATGGCGGATGTCTTCACATCCGGTGGCGTTCTGGTCGGCGTCGCCCTGGTGGCCCTCACCGGAACCCTGATCCTCGATCCGCTCATCGCCGGCCTCGTCGCCCTCAACATCCTGTGGTCGGGCTGGACCATGGTGCGCGATTCCGTGAGCGGCCTTCTCGACAAGGCGGCTCCGGCCGAGATGGTGACCCAGATCCGCGCCCTGATCTCGGAGCATGGCGAGGGGGCGCTGGAGGCGCATGACGTGCGCACACGGCATGCCGGGCAGGCGACCTTCATCGATTTCCACCTCGTGGTGCCCGGCGAGATGACCGTGAAGGACTCGCACGACATCTGCGACCGGCTCGAGAGTGCCATCGAAGGCGCCATCGCGGGGGCCGTCGTCGTCATCCATGTGGAGCCGGCCGAGCATGCCAAGGGCCGCGGCGTGCCGGTGGTGTAGGGGCGCGCCTCCCCCGGAATGCGCGAGAATCCACCGCCACGCGCACCGTCGTTCGAGCGTCATCCGACCCCCCTAATGTCCGCCACGGCCGGTGATTTGACGTCCGCTCGTCCGCGGACGCGTCCGGCCGAGGATGAGACCGCATGACCGCCTATTCCGTCGCGAACGGCACGACGCAGACCGCTCGCTTCACCCTGGCGGGCGCCGACACGCTGCAGGTGGACGGAACCCTGTCTGTCTCCGCCAATGCTCAGTCCGTGCGCTTCCAGGTCGCCCCGGACGGCGCCGAGATCCACAATGACGGCCTGATCGAGAACACCGCCGGGGGCCGCGCGATCCGCTTCGAGAGCGAAATCGGCGCGACCCTGACCGCGACGATCGACAATGGCGGCGCCATCCGCGCCGGGGACGATGCCGTGCAGATCCAGGACGGCACCGTCGCCGCCGGCACGCTCACCATCACCACGGATAGCGGCTCGACCATCGTCTCCAGCACAGGCCAGGCCCTCGACCTCGCCTCGACCACAGGCGGGTTCCTCGCCGAGATCGACAATGCCGGCTCGCTGCTGTCCCTGGTCTCGGACGGCGTGCGGATCGGCGCGACGCTGGATCTCGTCAATAGCGGCACCATCCGGGGCGGTTCCGCCACCGGCTACGTTCAGGGTGCCGACGGCATCCAGTTCGAGGACGGGGCGAGCGGGACGATCCGCAACGATGCCGGCGGCGCCATCCTCGGCGACCGCCACGGCGTCAATATGGGCGAGGGCAGCGTCGCCACGGTAACGAACGAGGCCGGCGCCCGCATCCTCGGCGGCAACGGTTCCGGCATCGGCTCGGACGGCACCGCGACCGTAATCAATCACGGAATCATCACGGGCACCTTCGCGGATGCGGCTGGCTCCGATGTCAACGGCGCGACGCCCGGTTCCGAAGACGGCGGCGGCCCGGACGGCATCAATGACGGCGACGGCGACGGGATCGACATCGATTTCCGTGCAACAATCGAGAATCACGGCACCATCCGCGGCCTCGGCGCCGGCGGCACGGGGTCCGACGGGCTGCCCAACACCGCCGAAGGCATCGCGGCGGGTGGCGGCGACATCGTCAATCACGCCGGCGCGCGGATCTACGGCGCCGGCCTCGGAATCCTGATCGACGACTCGTCGCAGGGGGATGCGCCGTTCCTCACGAGCATCGACAATGCGGGGCTCATCCACGGCGGGTCGGGCATTGCCATCAAGATCGTCAGTGCCCTCGACGACGTGGTGGTCAATGCCGGCCGCATCATCGGCTCAGGCGGCACCGCGATCCAGTTCGGCTCCGGCGACAACACGCTGGCCATCGAGACGGGCTCGGCCATCCGTGGCCTCAGCCTCGGCGGCGACGGCACCGACACGCTCGATTACTCGGAGTTCGGCGCATCGGCGCGCGCGCTGTTCGAAACCGGCCGGGCCACGGGCACGGGGGGCGTCTCCGGCTTCGAGATCGTCAAGGGCTCGGCCTTCGCCGATTCCATGCGGGGCGATGCCGAGGCGAACCAGTTCCTCGGCGGCGCGGGTGACGACCGGCTGTTCGGCGGCGCCGGGGACGACATCCTGACAGGCGGCGCGGGAACGGATGTCCTGCGCGGCGACGCCGGTGCCGACACCTTCGTGTTCGATACGCTTCCCGCCGGCAAGAAGGACCGGATCGTCGATTTCAGCCACGGCGAAGACAGGCTCGCCCTCGATGCCAGCGTCTTCACGGCGCTGACCCCCGGCTCCCTATCGGACGAGGCCTTCGCCGTCGGCGCCGCGACCACGGAAGACCACCGCATCCTCTACGACGCGGCCAAGGGCCATCTCTTCTACGACGCGGACGGCTCCGGCACCGACCACGATGCGGTGCTGCTCGCGACCCTTCTCGGCAAGCCCGAACTGACCGCCTCCGACCTGCTAGTGGTCTGATCCGGGCAATTTTCGGCGCGGGGGCCGAGATGCCCCCCGCCGGGACATGGTATGGCCGCGGACCCACCTGCCCTTCCCGGCGACGGGATGTGTTGGTCTTCGCTGTCGTCAAAATCTGACGTTTGGCGCCTGATAAGACGTCCGCAACGGATAGCTTCCGGACTCTGGCCTTTCGGCCAGAAGCGGACGTTTCGCCTCCGACCTGACGGAGACGTTCAGGATACTGTTTGTCGAGCCTGATAGCGGACATCCGCCGCTACGATAGGTCCAGCATGATGTTGGCCGATACAGCGTCCTTTCTGGCCGATCAGGCGACGCCGGCCATCCGACGAAGCGGCATAGATGATCCTTTCTCAAATGGGGATCCCAGATGCGTCGCGATGTCGAGTTTCGTTCCGAAGGCCGTAACTTGCGCGGCTGGCTCTACGAACCAGAAGGCGAGGCGCAGAGCCATCCCTGCATTGTCATGGCGCACGGCCTGTCAGGGGTGAAGGAGCAATACCTCGACCACTACGCGGAGGTTTTCGCTGCCGCTGGTCTCGGCGCGCTGGTGTACGATCACGCCAACTTCGGTTCCAGCGACGGGCTGCCCCGGCAGGAAGCCGATCCTGTCCTGCAGCGACGCGGATATCGCGATGCGATCAGCTTTGCCGAGACCCAGGCTTGGGTCGATCCCGCCCGCATCGGCCTATGGGGGACAAGTTACAGCGGAGGCCATGTGCTGGAGGTTGCTGCCCTCGATCGGCGCGTCCGCTGTGTCGTCAGTCAAGTGCCGACGATAAGCGGCTACCGCTCAGCACTTCGACGCACGCGTGCTGATCTCGTGCCGGCGTTGCTCTCCCGGCTCGACGCAGATCGTGCCACGCGTTTCAGGGGTGAGGAGCCTGCGACCTTCCCGGCCGTCTCGAACGATCCGCATGAAGGGTGTGCGATGGCCGGCAGCGACGCCTATGTCTTCTTCACCGAGACCCGAGATTTTGCGCCAACTTGGCGTAACACACTCACCCTCCGCAGCGCTGAACTGGCGCGCGAGAACGAACCCGCCATCCATATCGCCCGTATCAGCCCCACCCCACTCTTGATGATCGTAGCCGACCAAGACCTGTTGACGGCCACGGAACTCTGCCTGGAAGCTTACCAGCGGGCGCTCCCACCCAAGCATCTGATGTTGCTCGCCGGAGGCCATTTCGATCCCTATGTCAAGCTCTTCGAGCAAACCAGTACTGCCGCTCGTGACTGGTTCCGTACTCATCTCGTCGATGGCCACGCGTGACGAGCCGTCAGCGATGTCCCTCCACGCCATTGCGCGCGACTATGTGGATGGCTCGGTCGTCGGCGAGCATTGCCATGTCGGCGGGCAGCTTATTCATGCCACCGCCGGCGTCATGCAGATCCGGGCGGCTCAGCGCCTGTGGCTCGTCCCGCCTCGGCGAGCCCTCTGGATCCCGCCGCGCCTGGCGCATGCACTCCGAGCACGGGGAGACGTGTCGCTCCGGACGCTCTACATCGAAACCGCTTGCGCCCAGCGGCTCTTGGGCGATGTGCCTCGCGGCTTCGTGGTCCCAACGCTGGTACGGGAGTTGATCCTGCGCATGCTCGATCCATGCGCCGCAAGCGATGGAGAACGTATTGGCCGCCTGACCGCCGTGCTGGTCGATGAACTCGCCGATCTCGACCCGGAAGGTGTCGCCCTCTCGATGCCCTCAGACCCCCGCCTAGCGCGCGTTTGTGCCGGCATACTGGCCCGGCCTGGAGAAGAGCACCGGATCGACGAGTTGGCGCGTCGCGCCGGCGCATCAGTTCGGACTCTGAGACGCCTCGCTCATCATGAACTCGGCTGTCCCCTCTCGACGTGGCGTCAGCAAGCCCGGATTCTCTCGGCAGTGCCGATGCTGATTGCTGGAGAGTCCGTGACTGGGACTGCCCAAGCCCTCGGCTATGAAACCACCGGTGCTTTTGCAGCCATGTTTCGACGATTCGTAGGGATGTCGCCGCGCGAGTACTCTACGTCTTGCGGATGATATGCCCATTGTTTGATTGCGGAAGTCGTCATCAAGTCTACTTTTTCTGCTGTTTGACTGATTGCGGACTGGCCTAAATCCCTCAGCCCAGTCGTAGTCATCGTCCGCCCAGCTGCCGCGAAGCGGACCTTCCCGATGCCTGCCAAGGGTCGTGAACAGACGGAGTGAGCCGTCAGATCGGGACCGCCGGAGGAGATCGTTACTCGGGGGCTGGCCTGGATCGCCGGGTGTTGGGCGCACCGCTGACTGAGGAGCATCATGGGCGGACGCCCGATCAGGCGCGGATCGTCCCCGCGCCGGCAGGGGCTGCCGCCATCAGCCTGCGGCGGCGGGCGCCGCGGCGGAGGACGTAGAGGGTGAGGCCGGTCGCCGCGAAGAGCGGCATCGCCAGGGAGGCGGCGAAGAACAGGAAGGCGACGAACCCGCCGAAGAAGCGGCCGCGATGCACTTCGAGCATGTTCTCGGCCATCTGCCGGCCGAGGGGCTTGTCGGCAAAGCGGGTCTGCGAGAGGCGGGCGCCGGTGGCGGGGTCGAAGGTCGCCTCGTCGCGGGCTTTCGGCAGGTCCGACGCGGTGGCGAGGAATCGGATGCGGATCGCCGCCTGTTCCGGCCCCGGCAGCGCGATGAGGGCCATGTGCGCGCCCGCGCCCTCCCCGGCGCTGAACGTCGCCCAGGCGGTATCGAGGGCCGAGCCGGTGGTCTGAGGCGGCGCGCCGGGGCCGCGTGCCGCCCGAGGGGCGCGGGTCTCACCGGTGAGGAGCCAGGTCGCGGCGTTCCTGTAGCTGTCGAAGGACCACCACAGCCCGGTCAGGGCGATGGCGGCGTAGAAGGGCACGAGCCAGGTCCCCGCGATGGTGTGGAGCGACCACCAGCGCGGCCGTCCGGGCCGTTTGAGGGAGGGTTTCAGCCAGATCTTCCACGTATGGAGTTTGGGCCAGCGCAGGTAGAGCCCGGTGGCCAGGAAGACCAGGAGGGCGATGGCGCAGATGCCGGTGATGCTGCGGCCCCAGCCCTTGCCGTCGCCCGGAAGCAGCAGCCAGCGATGCAGCTTGCGGATGGTGGCGAACGTGTCTTCGAGGCGCATCTCCCCGAGGGTCCGACCGTCGACGGGGTCGAGATAGAGGGTCGGCGGCCGCGCGCCCATGGCCGGGTCGTTGGCGAACCGGATGCGCGGGCTCCGCTCGGGATCGCCCCAGAGGGCCAGGGAGCTCACCACCCTCCCCGGCTGCTGCGCTTCGACCCGCGCCTTGAGGGCGGCGGGCGAGAGGCGGGGCGCATCGCTCGCGGTGACGAAGGCGCGGTCGGCATTCGCCCATTCCGTCAGCGCCTCTTCATAGCTCAGCAGCGCGCCCGTCACGCCCACGAGGGCCAGGACGAGCCCCGCCGTGAGGCCGAGCAGCCAATGCAGGCGGAACAGAACGGTGCGGGTCGTCATATGCGCTCGCCTACCAGAATAACCCTGCGGTCCCGATTGCCCGGAACGGATCTCCCGCCGTAACGTCGAGATATGTGCCGACTATGCGCGCCCTCGGGGAAGTGCAGTGCTGCGTGAGACAGACCATCTCTCTGTCGAACGACGATAAGTGCCGAACTACGAATGCGAAGCCGGGTGTGTCAATTGTTCAATGGCGGATGGATGAATCTCATCGAATAGATTGGAATGACTATAAACCGCTATGGCGGAATAATGTTTACTTATTCAGATTTGTGCCTTCGAGATAGACATGGAATATTGATATATAATTCCAATTTATAGGTCTACTCTTTCGTGCCGAAGCGATGACGCGCCGCCATATCCGTCCGGCGCCAGCCTTCATTCGTCCTGTGTCTCGCCGAAAATCTCTTCGAACGCCGCGCGCAGGGCCATGTCCAGTTCGGGCAGGGTGACGATCTGGCCGAGATCGACGAGGCTGGTCACGCCGTGGCCGGAGATGCCGCAGGGCACGATGCCGGAGAAATGCGATAGGTCGGGTTCCACGTTCAGGCTGATGCCGTGGAAACTCACCCAGCGGCGCACCCGGATGCCGATCGCCGCGATCTTGTCCTCCACCCCCTCCCCCTTGTCGGGGCGGCGCACCCAGACGCCGACGCGCTCCTCGCGCCGTTCGCCACGCACGTTGAAGGCGTCGAGCGTGGCGATGATCCAGGCCTCCAGGGCGGAGACGTAGGCGCGCAGGTCCGGCCTGCGCCGGTTGAGATCGAGCATCACATAGGCCACCCGCTGGCCCGGCCCGTGATAGGTGTACTGGCCGCCCCGCCCGGTGGCATGGACCGGGAACCGGTCCGGCTCGACGAGGTCCCCGGTCTTCGCCGAGGTTCCGGCGGTGTAAAGCGGCGGGTGTTCGAGCAGCCAGACCATCTCCGGTGCCTCCCCGCCGGCGATCCGCCCCGCATGCGCTTCCATCGCGGCCACCGCCTCCTCGTAGGGGACGGGAGTGTCGCTGATCCGCCACAGGACCGGGCGCATGCCGGAACGCGGCCGAAAATCGACCGTCGAGACGGAGAGACGGTCTTTGCCGGCGGGTTCGTTTACCAAGGCTTCACCATATCTCAGGAACACTCCGGCATGGCAGGCCCGGTGCGGGCCGACGGAGTTCGTGGCGCGTGGCAGTTCTCGAAGACCTCAAGGTCGATCTCTCGGTGGTGCTCGGGCGCAGCCACATGCCGCTCCATATGCTGCTGCGCATGGGCCGCGGCGCCGTGATCGAACTCGAATCCACGGAAACCGATATGGTCGAGATTCTCGCCAACGACCACCCGATCGCGCGCGGTCAGATCGTCGTGACCGGAAACCGGATTTCGGTGGAGATCACCGAGCTCATCCGCAAGGCGGACGTGGTCCGCATTCCGGGCGTCACCATCGGCGATGGGGCGGTTCAGATCCTTGATGGACCGGTCGATCTCATCTGAGACGCATGACGGCGCTTGTCGTGGCAGATTCGATCTGTTATCCGCTGCGCCGCGCCACACGAAACGCCTCGCACCGCCCTCCGGCGGAGAGCGCGGCGGAACGGGTGGCACCGATGCGGCCATGGCGGAATTGGTAGACGCGCTAGCTTGAGGTGCTAGTCCTGCAAGGGGTGGAGGTTCGAGTCCTCTTGGCCGCACCAACTTGATTTTGTTGGTGTTTTCCCTGCGTTAGAGTGGTGTAGGCCTTCGGGCCGACCCATGTTTTGCAAAATCTTTTGCAAGCGATGTTCACTTAGCGTTTCTGCGGTGGGCGTTCAGCTTCACAATCGCGCTCTGCGCCAAGGCCCGCGTCCGGGCGAGATACAGCTCCAAAATCTTATTCACGGATGCCAGCGTGTGGCCGGTGATCGTCGCGATTTCCTGCGGCGTGCATCCGGCCTCCGACAGCATCGTGACGGCTGTTCCGCGCAGGTCGTGGAAGTGAAGGTCGTCGGTAATCCGCGTGAGCGTGAAGGCGGACTTCCACGCATTGTGAAAGGCGTTCTTCGTCCAGGGCGTGCCGTCGGGCTTCGTCAGTATGGTGATCGCACGACGCGGCGCGGCATCGAGGGCGACGCGCAGCGCCTCCGTGCACGGGATCCAGACCTTCCGGCCGCCCTTCCCCTGGCGCAGGCTGATCGCTTCTCCGTCATAGGCCGACCACGGCAGGCGGAGCAGGTCGCCTTGGCGCTGGCCGGTATGGAGCGCGAGCAGCAACGAAAGCTGCATCTCAGCGTTCGCCACCGCGTCGAAGGCAGCAACGTGATTCGGTAGCCAGATGAGCTCGGCCCGGCTGTTGCCGTAGGCCCGCTCGAACGTGGCGATCGGGTTATGGATCAGGTGCCCGCGATTGTAGCCCCACGAGAACACCCGGGCGAGGGCTGCAAGCTTGTTGTCGGCCGCGCGCGGCTGGGTCTCAGCGAGCTGGTCGTGCCATTTCAGGAAGAGTGCGCGGCTGCGGCGGTCGTCGACATGCTTAAGCAGCGTCGCCCCCCATTTGGCCTCGACGGCATTGAGATTGAACCGTCCGATCGTCCGCGTCGATTCGGCGAGCTTCTTCCACTGCTGCGAGTCGCAGTACTGGCGGATCAGCCACGACACGGTGCCGGCGCTTCGCTCCTGCGCAACAGCCCTGCCCGCTTCCTCGAATGACGCCAGGAACTCGGCCGAGCCGGGCTCGCCAGTGATGCGCTTCCCGCTGGCTCGGTGGTAGTAATATTTCGACGTGGAGCCGTCGGCCGCCGTGTGGGTGACCGTGTTCACACCCTTGAGCTTAACCCGCATGGCTCGCCGCCCACTCCTCGAAGGATTGGTCGGCACTGTCGAGAAGGCCGGACCGGCGATCAAGGGCTCTGTCGATTGCTTTTCGATCCCAGCGGTTCGTCCCCTGGATCGGAGGCGGCACGATACCCTTCCGAACCCAGCTGTCGAATGCCGCGACGGTCTCGCAGCCGACGTACTCGGCCGCCTGGTCGCGTGTGAGCCCGCGCGGGGAGAGACCGATCGGAAGCGTGGTCAATCCGCCCTCCCCTCTGCGATGCTCGGCACCCTCTTCACCCGGTATCCGGTGATCTGCTCGGCCCAAGCAATGGCACCTTCAAGCGTCGACCCTGGCCCACGCCGGACAATCTCGCCTTCCGGCGTGATCGCGTTGGCGTACCAGGGACCGTTGTCGGAAAATGCCTCCACGGTGGCGACGGCACCGCCGCCGACGTAGAGAGCGTCACGCATCGTGTGCCCTTCGGCTTGCGGCCAGGGGTGCCAGCCGTCAGGCTTCGGGTCAGTGTCTGCGCTCATGCCCGTCATGCTGCGGCTCCGATGTCGAGCGCGTCGGCCGGGGCGAGCGGCACCCACTGGATCAGCACGCCCCGGAAGTCGGTGACGGCGGAATGTTGGGCGCGCCAGAACGCCACCATCTCGTCCCACGACCGGAAGCCATCACGGATCGCAAAGGCATCGAGGTCCCGAGCCGTGCGGGCCCAATTGTCGTTCGCGAAGACGAGGTGAGCTTGCACGTCGATCCGGCAGGGGGAGACGGCGATGCAGGGTACCCGCGCGATGAGCCGGCACTGCCGCGTCCGCATCCCGGTGTAGAGCTGCAGCTCCTCGCCCGGCCGCGCTTGGCGCTTCCGGTCGGCGCGGATCGTCTGCGCCTTCGTGCCGGCCAGGATCGGCGGGCCAAACTGCTTCTTGAAGCTGTAGGCGACCATCACGCGGCCTCGCTCTGGTCGCCGGGGAAGCTCTCGTCCGGATCGTCGAGGCCGTAATCGCCGGCGTCGCGGGCATCGGCGGCCGCAGCAGTCTCGTCGAGTTCGGGCTCGATCTCCTCAAGCGCTTGGCGCGCCTTCGGTGGCAGGTCCGCCTTCCACGCATTGAGCGCGAACGAGCCCTCGTCGGCCTTGGCGCGCCCATCGGCGAACAGGGCGTCCTTGCCGCGCCGTGGAGCGGCGGGTTGCGGCGGCGCGGCCTGCTGCTGGTGCTCGCCACGCGCCCACGCTGCCAGGGCGGCGCCGTGGTGCTCGTTAATCAGGTCGCCGTCGCGCAGGATCTCGCGATGCGCCCCTTCCATCTTCCACGACTTCGGGTCTGACAGGTCGATGTAACCCTTCCGATCGCTTTCCAGGCGGAACGCGACCGTCATCTCGAAGGGAAATTGCTTGTTGGTGATCGACTTGAACACCTTCGTATTCGGAGGGACGAAGGTTTCCTCGCCCCGGATCGAGAAGATGATCGGGATGCGGCGCTGCAGGAGCGAATAGACCATGGCCTTGTGAGCCATCTTCGGCTTGATCCAGGACGTGCCCTTGGTGCTGTCCTTGTTGCCCATCCGCTGATGCTCGGCCGCCTGCCAATCGAGGACGCCGCCGAGGCCAACCCACTCCATCGAGAAGCTGTCGATCACCAGGGCGTCATAGCGGGCGGTCTCGGCCGCAAGCGCGGCCTGGGCGAACCGATCCGGCGTGAACGGCGGCTCCATGATGTTGGCGTCGAAGGCGAACGCCTCCTTAAGGTGGAGCGTCCGGCCGCCCTCGGTATCGAGGACCGCGATCTTGCCGGCCGGACCAGCGATGCCGCGGGCAAGGCGCAGGGCTGAGAACGTCTTGCCGCTGTTGGTGCCGCCGGTGAGGGACACGAACAGGCCGACCCGTTCCTTGAAGCTGACGGCGGGGGAGAACGCGAACGTCACGCTGCATCTCCATAGTCGAGAGGACGCTGATGGCTGGTCGCGAGGTCGTATGAAACGTCGGCGAGCTGCGGGTCTGACTCCTCGCGCTCGGTCCAGCGGTTGGCCGCCCAAGTCGGGTATTCGACGCGGACGATCTCAGTCGGGTAGCCGGCCCACTCGTCCCGCTTCAGCGACTTGGTCCAGCGCGAGATGGCGGCGGCAGCCTTGCGGGCGCCGATGCCCATGCCCACCGAATCCGCCTCCGCGACGGACAGGCCGTGCGGCTCGTCGTTCTCGATGAAGACCCAGCGGAAGCGGACGCGACCGGCGAGGCGCGGGAACAGCGTCTCCATGACGTGGACGTAGAAGGCGGCTTGCACCTCCATGCCCATCTGCTCGACCCGGCGGCCGAGACCCTGCGGCGCGGCCGAAACGTCGCCCGTCTTCACGTCCCAGATCGTGATACCGTGCGGGGTGATCTCGACCTTGTCCATCATGATCCGGAGCCACGTGCCGGACTTGTCCTGGACGATGGCGACGACCTCGGCCTCGGCGCTGGGGAATCCCTCGCAGCCGGGGATGCAGGCGAGGCGCTCGCCGAACCGCTTGGCCAGGCGCTCGGCCTTCTCGCAGTCGGGGCGCAGGATCGGCGCCTCGCCGTTGAGGTAGGCCGCAGCGCGCTCGGCCTTGGCGTCCTTCGTCCGGTAATCGTCAGAATCGATCACGACGATGTCGGCGCCCTGCCCGAGGATCAGCTTGTGGGAGACGCTGCCGATCTCCATCGTGCGGGTCGGGTCGCGCTCGTCCTCCGGCTGCTTGCCGAGGCGCGGGTGCGCGGCCCATGCATGTTCGGGGCTGTGCGTGATGAACAGCTTGGCGATCGACGACGACAGGCTCGGCGCCGGTGCCGGGTCCGCGTGATAGACCTTTGCCTCCATCCGGTAGAGGCCGGGCCCGGGCACCAGGCCCTCGGTGTGCTCGATGATCTGCATGGTGGTTACTCCGCGGCTTTCGGATAGGGGCGGTCGGTCGCCTTGGCGGCCCTGATGTGCTGGGGATCGAGCGGGGCCTCGACGGGCGGACGCGAAAAGCCAAAGGCACCGCTCAGCGCGAGCGCGGCGGCCTCGGCCATGTCCATCGGTTCGGCTGGATCGCCGACTGCTGGGATGACGAAGAAACGGGGCCGGCCATGCCGATCGACGATCTTCGGGTTTGATGCTGTCCGGACGGCCACGAACGGACCGTCGCCGGCAAGGCTGCTGAGGATCTCGGACAGATCAGGGCTTCGGTTCGCGCTCATCGGGGGCAATCCATCCAGTCGCGGAGGCGCAGAACGGCGCGGACCGTGTGAGGGTGAAGGGCGCAGAGGAGGTCGTCGGCGATCTCCACGAAGGCGCCGACGATCCAAAGGGTGGCGAGCGTCGGCAGACCGACCGCGAGGCGGATGGCGCGGCTCATGACCAGTTCGCCCCCAGCCAGACCGACCCGACGCCGGCCGCGCCCATGAGCAACAGACCGAAGATCATCAGGGTGAGCGCCGTGGCGTCCGTCTTGCCGTCGTGGCGAAGGCCACGCTTCACGGCCCGGCGCATGTCGGCGAAGAGGATCGGCATGAAGGCGACCGCGACGGTGGTCACGATGCCCGCGATACCAAGAGCGGTGAGGATGGGTGCGGCCGACATGGCGGGCCTTGCGAGGTTCGGGCTAAAAGGTGCGGGCCGCCCGCTGCGAGCGGCCCGCGGGGCGGCTCAAGCAGCGGAGGCGGGAACCTCGGCGTCAGGCTGGGGCTGCTCGGGAGCCACGTACGGCTCGAACATCCAGCTCTCGACCCAATGCGGAAGGATCTCGCCGTGGCCGCAGTCGCACATCCGGGCGATACGCATGTCGTAGCGGGCGCCGAAATCGTGCGAGCCGGGTACGTTCTTGTCGCTCGGCGTCAGGTCGAAGTCGGGCTCCAGATTGATCGTAAGGACGATTGCTGGCTGACCGGCATTCTTCAGCGTGCTGTCGGCTCGTGGCGTGACGAGGTCGCCACGCTTGAACGGGATCGGCGCAGCGTAGCGCATGGCCGCCCCCTTCAAAGCCGCGACAGACTCTTCCAAGGTCGGATTCGGCTTGGTCTCGCCTGTTTGGATCGTGGCGTTCGGATCAGCGACCGATGCCAGAATTTCGAGCAGATTGACGCCTCGGGACATGGGTTTTCGCTTTCGGTTGGGGCCGTAGCCCTCGGGGGTGGAGACGTGCGGGCGAGCGCCGGTCAGGCGGCTTCGCGCAGGGCGGGAGCGGGGGATTTCGCGGCAGCTTCGAGCGCGTCAGCGAGGGCGCGGAACTGAGCAGCGAGCTCGGTCATCTCGCGGGTTCGGATCGCATCTGCCGCCATCGGACCGGCCTTCGGCAGGTGGCGAACGATGCGGCTCACGGCGGTGCTTGCAGCGCTGTGAGCGTGGGTCGCCTGATCGAGGGCGGCCATGGTCATCCCGAGGGAGATGCCTTCCTGCCGGGCGTCGAAGCCGGCGTTGAAGACATCCTGCGAGGTGAAGGTCTCGCGGTCGACGATGAGCCCGGAGATTCCGGTATCGGCGAGGGTGCGGGGAGCGACCGACATCACGAAGCCCTCCCATTGGAAAGCGCGGCCCTGCCGGCGTCCGTGATGACCGGCTTCGAGCGTGGTCCGTGGCCGATGACGCGGATCAGGGCGGCCCGCTGCAGGGCCGCATATTTCTGCCGTGGGGCTCGGCGACCTTCGGCGATGGCGCGAAGTGCAGCGAGAGTGGTGATGTGCTGAACCATCACGCGGCCTCGCGGGAGGCGATGGCCGTGGCGAGATGACCGGTGACGACGGGCTCGAACCAGACGCGACCGAAGTGCTCCATGCGGCGCATCTCGATGGTGGACGTCGGCTCGTTCGCGACGGCCCAGAACGCGCGGTCCTGGGCGATCTTCTTCCGCATCGGCGCGATGGCGGCGCGGAGGAAGGCTGCGCGGTCGGGATAGGCGGCGATCCGGCCGGTGCGGATCAGGTCGGCAGTGAGGCGAACCTCGCGGCGGGCCTGGGCGAGGACGATCCGGAACTTGATCGAACCGTCCTGGCGGAGGTTCGGCAGCTCGCGGCGGAGGGGAGTGTGGCGGGTCACGTTCTGGCTCCATCACCGTGGGGCGGTGGAGAGAGAATGTCACCAGTCCGGTGACACGTCAAGCAGTAGTCACCATATCGGTGACAAAAAATGCAGCTTAGCTTTGCTTTGGCCCTGTGGATGACACCATTTTGGGAGCCTAAAATAAGAAAGGCCCCGCATGAAACGGGGCCTTCGTGAAGCGTTCTGAAAGCGAGGGGAACCCTAGCCCAACTCTCGTCCGTCTGTATCATAGACCGGTTCGCGCGGGCCGATCATCAACGCTTTGCCAAAGGCTTTTCGAGCACCTTCGGCGTCCGCGTCCATCATGGACTGAGCGATTTCTGCAAACATCTCGACGGTGAACTCTACCTGGAAGAGACACTCGTCAACGCTCTTGGGCGACGTTGTTGTTGTGATCTGAACGGCCCGATCACCAGCGTCCACAAAAGCACCAGACCCTAGAATGGCGAGATAGGTGCCGTTTATGGTGCGCCATTCTTTCTCGGCAGGTGTTCTAGCCCGAAATCGGATCGGCACCGCTACACCGAAGCCCTGCGCTGCCGCTGAGAGGGCTTCTTGAGCTGCTCACGAACCTGCGCCTTACGCTCTAGGATGCGCCACTCGTCGGCCGGGATAATCGCGGCGATGCGCGCTGCCCAGACGACCTCAACGTCGCGCATCAGCTTCGCGTTAAAGCTCTCCAGATCATACAGGCCGGGCTTAGATCCGGCATGCACGGTCTTCAGCATGCGACCATGCTCTTTCGTGCCAACCGCCAGTTCTCGGCCGAGGAGGCTGTCGACATTGGGGGTGTGCGCTCTGCAGATTACGACGGTATCGGGCCGGTAAACTGGCATCATGGACTCGCCGACAACCTGATAGGCGACAGTCGCGCCTTCGACCTTCACAGCAATCTCGATTTCGTATTCGACGCCTGGCTCATCTTGATTGCTGGACACGTCGATCATTCCGCCTCCCACGATCCGGCCACCTAGCGGTATGCGGGACGTTTCTTCTGAACTGACGAGCAGGAGTGCTGCCGCCGTCGTTTGAAGTATGGGCGCGACCTGCTCCGCTACGTCTCTCGGAAGCTCTCGCTCGCCCTTCGACCAGCGCGAAATGTTCTGACGGTTGGTATCGATCAGGCGAGCTAATTCGGCCGCGCTCATGCCGGCTCGCTCAAGGGCCTCAGCAAGGCCATTTGGGTATTTCTGTTCCACGGCGATCAACATGTCGCCGAAATGGCAACAGCGATACGCACCATATTGGTGACGCTCGCTTGACGCGTCACCAAGATGGTGACATGTTCGCCGCCATGAAGCTCGCAGACTTTCTCGCCCAGGAAGAGATCTCTGACTCCGCCTTTGCGGATCGGATTGGCGTCTCTCGGCAAGCGCTCTGGCGCTACAAGTCGGGCGACCGGCGCCCGGAGTGGGACGTTCTCGAGCGGATCGCTCATGAAACGGGTGGCCGGGTCACGCCGAACGATTTCCTGCCGGTACCTGCCCCGGCCCAGCCTGTCCCCGAAATGCGGGGGACGGTTTGATGCGCGTGATCCTCGCCCCCCTCACCCGCTGGCTGGATCGTCGGATCGACGCGCAGATCGCGGCCGATCACGAGGCGCGCGAGATTGAAACGCGCACCTTCATGGAGCGCATCCATGCCGCGCGCGGCGAACGGACATCCTCGCTTCATCTGGCCGGGCGTGTCGCCGCTGCGTCTGCACAGTGTCACCAGGCCGATCCGTCCAAGCACGGACGCTCCTTCGAGCGCGTTGTCTTCGGGGAAGAAGTCTCGACGATTGGGCTGCTGGACCCCACCCCGCCGGTCGGAACGTCGTTTCTCGATGTCGTGGTCGCCGAGAACGGAGCGATCCTGATGTCGGGCGGCGCACCGCTGCCCGACAATCACGTGCGGCACGGGCCGGTGATGCGGATAAGCGCGGACGGTGCCCGTGCGATCGCAGCCGCTCTCGTGCGCGCGGCCGACATCCAGGCTGCGGACGGTTTGCATCCGGAGTGGCGCTAACATGACCGCGCTCGTCCTCACCATCTGCGGGGCGGTCTTCACCATCGACGCGGTGATGATCGCCAGCCTGTCCAGCAACCGCGTGAGCGGTGATCCTGCAGCCATGCGCACCGGCGCGGCGTTCGCGGGCGTGTTCCTCGCAGCCGGGGCCGTGTGCCTCATCGCGGCGAGGTTCGCATGAACGCCTCGCATAGAAATTCGCCCCTCGGGGCGTCCACAGGTGGAGTGACGGCGAGCGCTGCCGCGCCGACCACGCAAACGGGAATAAGCAGCGCCGGAGACGTGCCTCCGCTTGTCGGTCCCTGGGTGTCCAGGCTCGCGACGGTGCCAATGCACGTGACAGTCGGGAGAGACCGGCCGCAATCGAACGCCGGATACGCGAACCCGACCCGCCGTGAGGCCAACGGGAAAGATACAGGCGTGACTTTGCAGGGTGGAGAGCAACCCCGCACCCTTCCCCATCGCGCGGGATGTCGCCCCGCGATCGCGTCCGGCGTCACCTTGTTTTGCGTTCCGACCGCCGGACGCGTCCCCTTCCGAGATCACGGCGGTTGCAGGCGCAAGCCTCCCGCTCGTGAGCGTGCCGACCGGACCATCACAAGGCCTCCGGTCGGCACGTCCCCTTTCGTCTTGCTCGATCGCCCATGCCGCCAAGCTGTCGATCGCGCCTGTGTGCTGCGTATCCCGTCCACCCTCCCGCACCAATCAGCCTCCGTTGCTTCGATCATCTTGAAGCACAGGGGTCTGACCAGATGCGGACAAAGCAAGAAGGCGTTCGGTCGATGATGACGGCTGAACAGGAACTCGGCCTCGTCAGGCCGAACATCGTCGCGGCGGTCGAGGCGCTCCAGTCTCGCGGCATGTCGCGAATGGACGCGTACCAGGCGCTCGGCTCGATGCTGGGCAAGTCGCAGACCTGGGTGCGCAAGGTGATCGGACGCCAGCCCGATGCCGCGATTTACCTGCGCGACGCCCTCAACATCCGCACCGCCTACGAGCGGCTCTGCGCGCGGATCGAGGCGGCGGCCGACGCCGCCGAGACCAACAACAACGCTCTTCGGGAGGAACTCCATGCGGCTCTTTCGGGCGCTGCGGCGCCTCTGTCGGGAACGGATCGAAACGCCCTCGCTGCGAGCCCGGCTGCGCGAGGCCCGGCCCGACGAGAAGCCCCCCGCGCACTGGTTCGCTCGGCTGTGGGCAAGGGTGCTCGGCCGTCGCTGGGCGTGAACGACCTGCCGCTGTGGCGGGCAATCGAGGGAGAGTGAACATGGCCCAATTCACGAAGAAGCCGGTGACGATCGAGGCCTTCCAATGGACCGGCGGGCCGGACCAGCTCGAAGACCCGGTCTGGATCTGTGAGGCGATCCGTGACCGCAGCGTCGTCTTCGAGGACGCGGGGACCGACGGCATCACGATGCGCGTCAGTACCTTGGAAGGCGTCATGCTCGCTCGCCCCGGCGACTGGATCATTCGCGGCGTCGAGGGCGAAATCTACCCCTGCAAGGATTCGGTGTTCCAGGCGAGCTATGTCGTGGCATCCCGGCCGGCCGACTCCGCCGGCGCCCCTGCTCTATCGCTTGCCGAGGCCGAGGCCGCGCTCGAAACCCAGACTGCGCCGCGGATTACGCAGGACGGCATCACCGCAAAGATCGCGAGCACCGAATACTTCCGGTCGCGCACCCTGACGATCTGTGTGGTCACGATGAGCAACGGCTTCCACTTGCTCGGAACGTCGGCCTGTGCATCGCCGGAGAATTTCGACCAGGCCATCGGCGAGCGCTACGCCTACCAGGACGCATTCCGTCAGATCTGGCCGCTCGAAGGCTACCTGCTCCGCGAGCGCTTGGCTGCATCGGCTGCCGAACAGCACGGCCAGGATGATGCTGTCGAAGCTCCCCGCGTCCCCCGCGTCGGCGCGCAGGACACCCGCTCGCGCGGTGAGCCGCGCCCGTAGGCCTTCCCCTTCCCCAAAACCAAACCGCCCGGACCCCCTCCGTCACAGCAAGGGTCCAGGCGGCAGAAATCGGGCGTGGTGCCCGTGTGGAGAGAGACGATGCAAGCCACAGCCAATACTGTTTTGCAAGCCGAGACCATGTCGGGCGACTTGCGCGATGCTCTGTTGACCCATGTTCGGTCAATGGAAACGCCTTGGTCGAAGCTGTCGGAGCGCCAGCAGGCCGACAAGATCGACGCTATCAACCGCTCGGCGGAAACCCTGGTCCGTAAGGCGGTGAGCCTCGTCGCGAACCAGGGCTTCCCGCACCTGTCGATCCGCCTCGGCAAGTGGAGCGTCAACGGCGAGATGAAGCTCGAGGTGAGCGGCGCCGGGTCCGTCGACAACATCACCAAGCTAGCTGAGCATGGCGCCGGCGAGGCCATCCTCGTGCTGACGGAGGTCGGCGATTACTTCGGCCAGCGTCAGGCTGCGACGGCGGAGCCGGATCAACCCGGGCTGCCGATCGACGGTGATGGCAAGGGTGAAGGCGAAGGGGATGGTGAGCCTCTCGGGGAAGCCGATCGCGAGTTCACGCGAGAGGACGTCCCGCAGGCCTCGCGAAGCCGCCGCCGTACCGCCCGCGAAACCGAAGCGGCGTGAATCGCTATGGCCTCGCCCGTCACCATCCGACTGTCCGGCCTGCCTGTTGGCAAAGGCCGCCCACGCTTCGCTAAGGCGTCTGGCCACGCCTTCACGCCTGCTCGCACGCGCTCTTACGAGAGCGCGTTGCGCCTGGCCGGACAGGATGTGATGGGCGAGGCCGCCCCCATGGAAGGCCCCCTCGCCGTCGCCGTCATCGCGGTGTTCCCGGTGCCGGCGAGCTGGCCGAAAAAGCGCCGCGCCGCTGCCCTCGCCGGTGAGGTCTGGCCGACGATCATGCCGGACGCGGACAACCTGCTGAAGGTGCTCGACGCCTTTAACGAGGTCGTCTGGCGCGACGACAAGCAGATCGCGAAGGCCGCGATCGAGAAGCGCTACGGTGCAAAGCCCGAGCTGGTGATCCGCATCGAGGAGCTGACGGGCGGCTCGGCCTCTCCGCTGCTCGTCCTGCCGGCGCCGACGCTCCTGCTCGAAGGCGAGGCGGCATGAACTGCTACGCCGCCCGCCCCTCCGAACTCCCCGAAGGTGCCCAACGCATCGTCGCGTGGTGCCTCGCCGGCTGGACGCTCGTCGCCGAACCGGCCCAGCGCGGTCGCCGGTACCGGCTCGACCCGCCGCCCCAGCCCCGCCCCGGCCAAGCCCCTGCGCCGGGCAAGGTCATCACGCCCAAGGCTGCCGAGATCGCGATCGCCAGCCGCTTCCTCGTGGGGCGCGGGGACGGGCTGTTCGGCGACGCGACGGCTCAGTCCTGGATCGCACGGGGGCAGGCATGATTCCGTTCGGCAGCACTGCAGTCATGTCGAGCCGCCGCGAGCCGCCGAACAGTCTCGACTTCTTTCCGACCCCGCCATGGGCAACCCGGGCGCTGCTGCGTCACGTCCTGCCGGCTGTCGTCGACGGCCTGCACATCTGCTCGGCCTGGGACCCATGCTGCGGCGAAGGCCACATGGCGGAGGTCCTGCGCGAGAACATCGCGCTCGTGAAGGCCAGCGACGTCTTCGATTACGGGAAGGGCTATCTCGTCGCCGACTTCCTCGACAATGACACCAAGATCCTGCCGCCCTGCGACCTGATCGCGATGAACCCGCCCTTCAATGCGGCTCTCGCTTTTGCCGAGAAGGCGTTCACGCAGGCGACGGTCGTGGCGATGCTGCTGCGGACGGCCTGGATCGAGGGCGAGGACCGTTACGCCCGCCTGTTCCGTGATCGCCCGCCAACCGTATTCGCCCCCTTCGTCGAGCGCGTCGCCATGCTGCGCGGACGCTGGGAGCCGTTGGCCTCGTCCGCCACATCCTACGCTTGGTTCATCTGGGTCCAGGGAGCGCAGCCACGCGCGCCACTCTGGATACCTCCGGGCTGCAAGCGCTCGCTGACGCGGCCGGATGATGTCGCCCGCTTCGGCGCGGCCGTAGCTGCTCCGCTGCTCGAACTGGTCGGGGAGTAGGCGCGATGGATCACCGCGAACCCTTCCGCCTCCCCGATCGCGACCAGCTCCACAACGCTGCGGTGGCGCTCGGCTACGACGCCGATGCCGCCGCGCAGGACGCCGAGGCGCTCGACCGGCTTCCGCAGGGCAGCGGCGCGCACCGCCGCGCGAAGGCCCTGCGCGACCGCTTGGCCGCCGAGACGCTCGGACTGCTGGCCGGGCTCGATAGCCGGACGCTTGAAGCCCTCCGGTTTGGCCTCGACCCGCACGGATTCCGCCGATGACGGCGCCTCGGACCCGTTCGCCCGATCTGGAACTCGCACACTGGCGCGGTCGTCCGCTGCGTGATGTCGACTTCGATGGCCTGCGCGCTCGCGGGGTGCCGGGCCCGTGCGTGAACTGGCGGCGTGGAGAGTTCGACCCAATGCTGCGCCATGCCGTGGTTTTCCGGCGCGGGAGCCGATTTGAGTTCGCGCGCGACCTCCAGGGAGAGGACGTGGAGCCCGTTGCGGCCTTCACCTTGCTCGCCTGCGACTTGCTCGGCGCCCTGCTCGACATCGTGGCTTGGCATCCCCGAACCGGCCGGCTGGCGACCTGGCTGGGACGGACCGGCCTCCTGGGTCTCGACGATCCATGCCCTGCGACCCGCGAGGATCCGCTGCGCGTATTCGCCGACGTCAGCGCATGGCTCGCCGCTGGCCGCCGCGGTGTGGTCGTGGTGGATGAGCGGCTCGCCCGTCCGGTCCTGCTCGATACCGCTGCCATCCAGGCGATGGATATCGCTCAGGCAGAGGCCATCGAAGCAATGCTTCGTCAGGTTCGCCTACCGTCGATCCTTGTACCTGCGTTCCCGCACGAGAGGGCCGCCGCATGACGGCGCTGGTGAATTTCCGCAAGGCCCGGAAGGACGTCGAGCGCACCAGCTCGCCCGAGCCTGATCCAGGCGGTTACGAGCTCGAGGCGATGAACCGCGAGTATGCGTTCGTCCTGATCGGGTCGAAGGCCATCGTGGTCCGCGAGAACGCGGATGCACCTATGGAGCAGCGCATCCGCTACCTCACGCTGGATTCCTTCCGACAGTGGTCCCTGAATCGCTTCACGGAGATGCGCGACCACGATGGGAAGGTGAAAACCGTCACCTGGGCGAAGCGCTGGCTCGGAAGTAGGGGGCGCCGGCAGTACGATGGTGTCGAGTTCCATCCGGATGCGCATCCCGAGCCCGAGCTCGCAGGCGGCACGCCCGGATACTTCAACCTCTGGCGCGGTTGGTCCTGCCAACCACGGGCGGGCGGATCATACTCGACCTTCCGCGACCACCTGCTGACGAACGTGTGCGGGGGCGACCCGTACCTGTTCCTCTGGGTCTTCGCCTACTTCGCACACATCATCCAGCGCCCGCGTGAACGGCTTGGAGTGGCGCTGGTGATGCGTGGCGGTCAGGGGAGCGGCAAGACGAAGGTGGGCGAGGTGTTCGGTTCTCTGATCCCTGCGCACTACTTCCTCGTCGACAGCGAGCGCTACCTCACGGGCAACTTTAACGCCCACATGGCGAGCTGCCTGCTCCTGCAGGCGGACGAAGCCGTCTGGGCCGGCGACAAGCAGGCCGAGGGGCGGCTTAAGGGCCTCATTACCTCGACCGAGCAGATGGTCGAATCCAAGGGCATCGATCCGATCCGGCTCAAGAATTACGTCCGGGTCATCATGACCTCGAACGAGGATTGGGTCGTCCCGGCCGGTAAGGATGAGCGCCGGTTCTGCGTGCTCGATGTCGGCGCCGGGAGCGCGCAGAACTCGGGCTACTTCGCGGAGATCGACCAGCAGCTCGCCGATGGTGGGCGCGAGGCGCTCCTCGCCGACCTCCTCGCTTTCGATCTGTCGAAGGTGGATCTGCGCCACATCCCGCGCACGGCCGCGCTCCTGGAGCAGAAGATCCATTCGCTCGACCCTGTCGACGGCTGGTGGCTCGACCGGCTGATGGCGGGGTCACCAACCCGCAAGGTCTCGGTCTGGCCTACCGAGATATGGACCGACCTTCTGCGGGATGACTACTTCGAGTCCTCCGACAGGATCGGTGTACGGCGCAAGAGCGCAGAGACCGTACTCGGCGCCAGGCTCAAGAAGCTCGTGCCGATGCTCCACCGGGTCAAACGGTACTGGAACACACCGGAGGGCGAGCGCCGGGTCTGGTGCTACGCGCTGCCCTCCCTGCTGGAATGCCGGAAGTCGTTCGAGAAGGCTGTCGGCCAGAGCATCGCGTGGGATGACCCCGACGACGCGCCTGAGTTGCCGCATCTCGACGAATGAAGTGTCCCACCTGTCCCACCTATGTTTTGAGGTGGGACACCTGCAAGTATCTGATATTATTGACGTTGCCCCACCTGCCCCACCTGTCCCACCTATTTCCTCGCGTACGCGCGAGAAATGCTCAACGGCTTCGGACCACGTTGCGATGAAATTACTCTATCTCTTCAAAAAGGTGGGACAGGTAGGACAGGTGGGGCACTGCTAACAAAAACAAGCACTTATCGCGCCCCACCTGTAAAACGAAGGTGGGACAGGTGGGACACAGGAGAAACGACGTGCAAAAGACCCATACCGTGAGGATGCCGCAGACTGTCATCCCTGCCCATGAGGGCTTCAGGGTGGCTACATTCTACTTCGACGGCACCATTACCGACACGACGTTGCCCGTTGATCTGGGGGTGATGTACGAGCCGATCATTGGTTGGGTCGTTGCTCCGACTTTTGAACACACGGAAGGCTCCTCGATCCCGGAGATCGTGGATTCCAATGTCGAGCCTCTCCTCCTTGACGGGAAGCGGCAGGACGGGAGCTTCATCGTCGACCCGCACGGGGTCTGGCACGCTCCGTACGATCGCGTAATCGATAGCGAGTCGGAAGCCCGTCGCTATTGGCTGAGCAACGCTCGCCGGCGGAATGGCGGCACGGTCGGCACCGCTGCCAGCGAGGAGAAGCGGAGCTAATGCTCGCGCGTCCCGAAGGCCCAGATCCGCCCCGGCAGTACCCCACGACCCTCGTCCGCCTCTGGCTCGTCGCCGCCTGGGCCGGGCACAGCGAGGCGGACGCACAGGCCGGCCCGAAGCCCGGCGACATCCGGGTCCAGCGCTGGCCCGAGGTCCATGTCGCCGACTGGCGGATGAAGGCGCAGCTGAAGGCCTGGCTCAATGCGCAGGTCGGACGCGAGCCCAGCTTCCGCGAGGCCTGCCGGATCAACGGCTGGAACAGGGACAGCGCCATGCGGGGTGTCGACATGGCGGTCGAGCTGATATCGATCGGTCTCAGCGCCTAGTTGGAAGAACCTGCACTTGGCGCTTGCAACCCAAGTGTTTGCGCGCTGGCGATGAAGGGCGCACTTAGACCTATCGCTGGCTTCGATCCCTTGGCAGCCAGTGCCCGAGAGATGCGTGTGCTCCCGCCTTCCCCTCTGGCGCGTGGAGTGCACCTATGGCCCGCTACTTCTTCGACGTTCACGACGGTGGTCTACATCAATTCGATGAGCAAGGCTCCGAGTTCGCCACCCTGGACGAGGTACGCCAGCAGGCGATGCGATTGCTCCCCGATGTCGCACGAGACCACGCGAAGCCCGAAGGCGAGCGGCTCGCCTTCACTGTTGTAGTGAGCGATGAGGACCACCGCCCGGTCTATTCGGCGACACTGTCGCTTGTCGGTGTCTGGCTGATCCGCTGAAGCCTACCTGCAAGCGCGACGTTTCCGTTATGTTTCTTCCATTGACATTCGTGCCAACGCTCGCGGACTCACGAAAACGTTAGCGCGCCACTGTGTTCGCGCTCGAACCCTGGGGCACCACCGTGACCGCGTCGGCCAAGCAGTCGTCCAGCACCACCCGTAAGACCGCGACCCGCGTGGCGCCGTCGACGCGGCGCAACAAGAACATCCGCCTCGCCCCGATTACCGCTCGGGACGTCGAGGTCGTCGAGGGCAAGGGCACGTTCCGCGATCCCTACGACGCCAGCACCTTCGTGACGACGACCGTCAATCGCCGCGTCGACGTCCTCGCCGCTGAACGCTCCGCCAAGCGCATCACGGAAGCGCAGTTCCAGGTCGGCCGCATGCTGCAGGCCATGTGGGAGAAGCAACTTGGCGTCCGGTCCGGAGGCACCTGGGACAGCACGATGTCCAGCACCGGCCCCGGCTCGCAGGTCGTCTCCCACGCCTTCACCATCGAAGACATCCGGATGCTCAGCCGCATCGAGACCGCGAAGGCGGTCAAGGTCATGAACGAGCGCGCAGCCCGCGTGATCGGTGACAGCGGCGTGCGATTCCTCCGCGCCATCCTCGCCGAGGGGCAAAGCTTCTCCGGCTACGTCATCGCTCGCGGGCGTGCTCCCAGCGAGAAGGCCTCCACCGACATCGCCAAGCGGTTCCGCTGGCTCCTCGACGAGCTGACGGAGGCGCAGCACACCGCTCGCGCGCCGGCCGCAGCAATACGGATCGATGAGTTCGCGGACATGGCAGGCGGGATGCCAGAGCGTCTCAAGGCTTTGCCGCCACAGCGGAGCATATAAGCGCTGTTGCCCGGCAGCGAAATGGCAGGGGTGGGCTCGAGCTCCGAGATCCCGCTCTGCGGCTCGACCTCTCGATAGCCCCTTCCTCATCCTCAGGCTGACGATGCATGTCGCTGCTGCTTAAATATGCGCCGTCTTTCGCGTACTTTGGCAGACCACTTATTTCTGAACGGGACGACAGTTTTCCGCGGATCTGCGGCTTCTTGGCGTTCACCCTCGGCAAAGCCGTGTTGGGATATGGCTCGCCCCTTCATCTGAAGGTCGAAGGCTATCCCCGTCGACGCTGCTGAGAAGGGAAGACTTCGCGGAAGCCGAGATGCTCTTCAAGTCGCTTTAACCGCTTCCTCGACCCTCTCACGTTCTTCCCTGCCGCCCCTCTTGCGGATGGTGTCGAAATCCATATGTTCAATGCAATTGAAGATATGGAGAAGCCGATGGCTCGCGATCCGGATGATCTAAGCACCCTCGAACAGCGTATCCTTCTTGCCCTGATCCGACTCCAGCCAAATGGTTACGGAGTAGCAATCCAAGACGAGATTGCTGAACGGGCCGGCAAAACGGTGTCGTTCGGTTCGATCTACGCTTCCCTAGACCGGCTTGAAGAGCGTGGTTTCGTCAACTCAAGGGAAGGCGAGGCTACTCCGGAAAGAGGGGGGCGCAAAAAGGTGTATTTTACTGTTTCAGGATTAGGACGCAGGGCTTTAGACAGCTCCCTAAATGCAACTGACAGTCTTCGCGTTGGTATCTTTGAGGGGGCATTGTCGTGATAGAAGATAAAGAATGGCATACGTTTGACGGAACCGAAACTAGAGCGGATCTATTATGTAAAAAATATCTGTTAAATATCAATTGCTCGGAAATCGAACTTCAAAATTTTGCGCTGCTGATCGGAGAAGCGCAGGATGTCGGTCCGGTTTGTGTAGCTTTCATGGACGAATATGGCTATGCAGTTCTAGCTAAAGAAAATGAGCTTGCAGAATTGGTTCGGTCTGCTCGAACAGCGAAGGCAGTGAAGCCTGATGCTGACGACACCGAAATGAAAAACATCATCTCCAATTCTGATTCCCTGGAAGTTGGTATTCAAGCACCAATACGCGTGTCTCCTCCATATCTGGCGGAAATGCTAAGTCGTTTGGTGACCAAGCCGAAGCTGAGGGACCGTGTGCTGGGAAGCCGTGCGGAAAAGTTTCACGAAAACGTGGCTGATCGAGGTGTCAAAACTGCAAACCATATTTACTGGATTGATACCTTGGGCTCTTGTGGACCTTCCCTCGCAAGACTGGTTCAGTGGACAATTGCCGGAGACATAATCCACCGTCTTTTCCGGTAGCGACCTCTTTCGTTTGTCTCGATGTCGCTTGACCCGACGGGCAATTCGTTGCAGAAACGCACCGTCCCGAGACGCACGCCCGCAGCCGCAAGGCCCGCGGGCGTTCTCGTTTCCAGACCCTCATCCCCCCTGGCTTAGGCCCACTGCTCTCGTCGCACGGGCGTGGATTACCGAAGCCAACCTTGCGAGACGAGCCACCGCCGGGCGACGCCGACGGAAGGGCACATGCCTGGGCCGACCACGCGGCCCGGCGGAAGTCGCACCACGTGAATGGGCCGGCCATAGTGGTTCCGGGCTGAAACGGAACCGATCGCCTCTCCGGGGTGACAAGCGAGGTGGAAAGCCTCGCACCCTCTTTCAGTCCCGCGAACCGGCTCAACAGCTTAGGCGTTGAGGCCGAAGACGTGCGCGGACAAATCTGCCATGATCGGAACCCGATGACGACGGATCGCGAGAAAGCCGAGCGGGTCGCCGACCTTCTCCGCCAAGCCGACCGCCTCCGGGTTCCGGGGCATCGGTACACCGTCGAGCAGTGCATGCAGGCGCAGGACGAGATCCGCGCCGGTCTGCGTCGTCTCTATCGCGATATGTTCGGGACCGAAATACCGCGCGAGACCGCTCCACGCCGTCCGGTTCTCGGCTCTTTCCAGGCCGGGGCCCTGCCCGGCTCCCGTACCGTCGTCGCGTTTCGCGGCCGGGCGAAACGGGTTGCGGCGAGCGCCTAAAACGTCGGATTTCCGAATTACCAAGACAATTCGGAATTTATGTGTGCGGCTCGTCGACTGAGCCGAAATAAGCGAGCAATTAGAGGGCCTTGGCTATGTTGTCGGGGTCCAAGCGCACGTCTCGCATCAAGGCCAGAATAAAAACCCAAGAGGCCGCGAAGGCGGTCCTCTCCACCAAGGCGGTCGCCTACCTCCGGGTCTCGACGGACGAGCAGGCCACGAACGGTTTCGGCCTCGAGACGCAGGAACGCGCCCTCCGCGCCTTCGCCGAGAGCCAGGCTTACGAGCTGGTGGAGCTCATCACCGACGGCGGCGTGTCTGGCGCGACGAAGCCGACTGAACGCCCTGGGTTCAGTCGTGTGGTCGAGCTCGCCGAGGCCGGGGCCTTCTCCATCCTGCTGGTCTACAAGTTCGACCGGCTCGCCCGCGAAATCCGGTACGCGGTCACCACCGTGGCCGAGCTCGCCGAGCAGCATGACATTGGCATCCGGTCGGTCACCGAGCCGATCGACACGGCGACCCCGATGGGCCGCACGGTGTTCGCCATCCTCGCCGGCATGGCTGAGAGCGAGCGCTTCACGATCCGGGACCGGACCGCCGGCGGCAAGCTGTCCAAGGCGGGGCGGGGCGGGTTCGCCGGGGGGCGTGTCCCCTACGGCTACGAGGCGGACCGCGAGGGCGGCCTCCGGATCATTCCGGAGCAGGCGGCGGTGGTCCGGAGGATCTTCCGGGAGCGCGGCCCGTCCCGTCGGACGAAGCGCACCCTTCAAGCGATCGCGGACGGACTGAACGCCGACGGCATCGCATCACCCACGGGCAAAACCTGGAACGCCGGTGGCGTCGGGTACCTGCTCGACAATCCGAAATACCGCGGTGCCGTCGAATACCTGTTCTCGTGGACGGGCACCGAACAGCACGTCCTTCAGCCGGGCGCGCATGAAGCGATCTTCCCATGACGCAGCCCTATCGTATCGAACTCGCGTCGAGCGTCGACGCTGCGCCTCTGTTCGCCGCGCGCACCGGTACCCGCCTCGTCTGGACGCCGAAGCGCGACCAGGCCCTGACCTTCGGCGCCTCGGCGAAGGCCTGGGACTTCGTCGTCGCGCAGTCCCTCCCCGTCGTTCGGGTGCGCTGATGAGCCCCCGCGATTTCCTCGTCTGGCTCGATGGGTTCGCCCTCGGCGTCGAGGCCGGCCGTCCGACCCCGGCGCAGTGGGTCGACGTCTTCGCCACCCTCGCCACCGTCCAGCGTGACACGGACCGGCCGAGTGACCTGCAGATCACCTTCATCCCCGGCGGCGCGGTGCGCACCGACGAGTATCCCATGAGGACCGACGCATGACGCTCACCCCCGCCGCCGTCCTCGATCAGGTCGAGGAACTGCTCGCCAGCATGATCGGCAGGTCCGTGGTCACCGCCGAGCGCGCTGCGGTCGACTTCGAGGCCTACGCCAGCGTGGCCCCGACCGCGCTCCGCGAGCGCTTGGCCACCGTCATCGTCGACGAGATCCGCAACGCTTCCGACCGTGTCGAGCACCGCCGCGCAGCCATGCAGAGGTTCCGCCTGTGATCCTCCGCTTCCTCTGCGTGCTCCTGGCGCTGCTCTCCGGCTGCTCGGCCTGGAACGCGACGATCCATGCAGCCGAGATCGATCGCTTCATCCGGACAGGCGGTGATGCCCCTGTCGAGCAACCCTGAGGCTCCGCTCGTGCCCTACACCGCCCTGCTCCGCCGCCTGCTCGGCAAGCCCGATCCCCGCCCCGCCAAGCGCCCGGATTTCCCGCCCATGCGGGTCATCCGCCTCGGCCGCGAGCTGACCCGTGGTGAGGCTGCCTGATGCCCCGCCTCTGCGCCCTGCTCGTCCTCGCCGGCCTCGCCCTCTCCGCGATGCGTCCGCGTCCGCCCGCCCCGACCGCCTGGGGCTATCCGATCTCGTCGACGGTGCACTGATGTCCAACACCGCTGCGCCCTCGCCGCCGCCGGTCAACGACCTGTGGCGCATCCCGGCTATCGCTGCGATCGTCGGCGCCATCGTGCTGTGGGTGCATCTGTTCATCCCGAAGCCGGCGCATGCCGAGACCATCGGCTACCGCATCGAGGCCGAGGCCTGCCGCGGCGCTGTCTGCCGTCCGCTTACCGCCTCGTCGCGCATCTGGGGCGGCCTCTACGCTTGCCAGGGCCGGGCCGCGAACATCGCGCGCTTCGGCCTGCCCGGTGATCCGCGCGAGATCCGCGCCCGCTGCACCGCCATCGCCGGGATGCCGAGCGCATGACCGGATTCCTCGCCGTTGTCCTCGTCTGCGCCGCTGGTATCGCCGGCTCGGACTGCTCGCGCGACAACGCCCTCGACATGCTCGTCCAGCCCGTCGCGCAGGTCACGGAATGCGCGCAGGTCGGCCCGGTGCTGGCCACGCATCTGAGCCTGGGCCCGGGCGAGTTCTACAAGGTCGCCTGCGAGCGTCGGAAGGGCTGACGGATGTACTCCCAGACAATCGAGACGGTCTGCGGGAACCTCATCCGGCCCTACTATAACGGGTCGGCATACATGTGCGCTTGGAAGCGTTCGCTCACCTGCTCGACTGAAGTGGTGGGCCATGCGCTGCGTATCACTGTGACGGGCGATGAGGACGAGGTTGAGAGGTTCGTGGCCGCGTGGCGGTACGTGCACGGTTTCGTCGTCTCTGAGCGTCCCAGGGACTGAGAACAGGACCCCTAACAATGGCTTTCCAGCCCGGTCAGAGTGGCAACCCTGGTGGTCGCCCGAAGGCCTCCGCGCGCGTCCGTGATGCCGCTCGGGTGCACACGGAAGCCGCCCTCGCGGTTCTCGTGGAGATCGCTCTCGAGGGCGAGAGCGAGGCTGCCCGTGTAGCCGCGGCCAACTCCATTCTCGACCGGGGCTATGGCAAGGCCACCCAGCCAGTCGACGGTGATGGCGACGGCGGGGAGATCCCGGTCGGCCTGACCGTCCAGTTTATCCGCCCGACGCCGCTGCCCGATGGCGATTGAGTTCCCGGAGAAGCTGGCGTTCTTGTTCGAGCCGGCCCGGTACAAGATCGCCTACGGCGGCCGTGGTGGCGCGAAGTCCTGGGGATTCGGGCGGGCGCTGCTGATCCAAGGCGCCCAGCGTAAGCTCCGGGTGCTTTGCGCGCGCGAGTTCCAGAACTCGATCGCGGAATCGGCGCATGCGCTGCTCGCCCAACAGATTGATCTTCTGGGGCTCGGGGCGTTCTACGAGGTCCAGGAAAAGCGCATCCTCGGCGCTACCGGCACAGACTTCATCTTCAAAGGGCTCCGGCACAACGTCGCCTCCGTGAAATCGACTGAGGGCGTTGATGTCTGCTGGGTCGAAGAAGCCCGCACCGTTTCAAAGGCTTCTTGGGACGTCTTGATCCCGACGATCCGGAAGCCGGGATCGGAGATCTGGGTCAGCTTCAACACCGAGTTGGCCGAAGACGAGACCTACAAGCGCTTCGTGAGGAAGCCGCCAACCGGCGCCCGCGTGGTCAAGATCGGATGGGAGGACAATCCGTGGTTCCCCGACGTGCTGCGTCAGGAAGCCTTGGACCTGAGGGCCCGTGATCCCATCGCCTACGAGACGGTCTGGGGCGGCCACTGCAAGCAGGTCCTCGACGGCGCGATCTACGCCAACGAGATCCTGGCGGCGAACAGTGCCGGACGGTTCGGCAAGGTGCCGTTCGATCCGTCGAAGCCGGTGCATACGTTCTGGGATCTGGGCCGGGCCGATAAGACCGCGATCTGGTTCGCGCAGGTCGTCGGCTTCGAGTTCCGGCTGATCGCCTATTACGAGAACCGCGGCCACGCGCTGCAGCACTACATCGACCAGCTGCGCACCGTCGCCGAGGAGCGCGGCTACGTCTACGGCGAGCACTGGCTCCCGCACGACGCGCGCAACGAGCTCCTCGCCTCGAAGCGCACCATCGAGCAACAAATGTGGGACGCCGGGCACCGTGTCCGGATCGTGCCGAAGCTGACGATCGCCGCCGGCATCGACGCGGCCCGCCTGCTCTTCTCGCGGTGCTGGTTCGACGAGGAACTATGCGCCGACGGCCTCCAGGCCCTGCGTAACTATCGCTACGACATCGACGACGCGACGCAGCAGTTCTCGAAGAACCCGCTGCACGATTGGGCCAGCCACGGCGCCGACGCCTTCCGCTACTTCGCGGTCGGGATCGCCGAGCCGCAGGCGCCAGCGAAGGCCGAGACCGGGCCACAAGATCGCTACGCGCGCATCAGGCGCCGCGCCTCGCAACCTTCAGGATCGGCATGGGCGACATGACGGACACCGACGCCGATCGCGGCACGACGCCCGGCGATGAGACCGCCACGCGCGAGAGCCGGGCGCTCGATCGCGACGCTCTGGCAGCTAAGCTCAAGGGCTGGTTTCGCGTTGATCGGGATGCCTCCTCGCGGTGGCGAGAAGAGGCGCGCGAGGACTATGACTTCGTGGCCGGTCGCCAATGGTCCGCCGCGGATGAGGCTGTCCTGCGCGAGCAGGGCCGTCCGCCGATCACGTTCAACCGCATGCTGCCGATCATCAAGGCGGTGGCGGGCTCGGAGGTGAATGCCCGCCTCGACATCCAATATCTGCCCCGTGAGATCGGAGACGCGGCCAAGAACGAGGTCCTGACCGAGGCCGGGCGCTACCTCGCTGATGAGGCCGAGGCGGAGGACGAGGAATCGGACGCCTTCGTCGACGTCGCGATCACCGGCATGGGCTGGGTGGAGATGCGGCTCGACTACGAGCTCGATCCCGATGGCGCCTATGTCGAGGACCGCGTCGACCCTCTCGAAATGGTCTGGGACTCGACGGCGCGGAAGCGGAACCTCTCCGACGCCCGCCGGATCTTCCGCGCGAAGTCGATGGACCGGGCCGAGGCCGAGGGACTGTTCCCCGATGCCGACCCGGCCGACCTCGATGCGGCCTGGGCCGAGGACCGCGACGGCGACCAGCATGCGGGCCTGCAGCCCGGTGACAGCCGCATCGACCGTCCCGGATCCGCGCAGGAAGGCACGTCGCGGGTGACCATCGTCGAATGCCAGTGGTGGGAGCGTCGCCGCGTTGTCGCCGTGACCGATCCCGGCACCGGTGAGGCGACCGAGATGGAGCCGGGCAAGGCATCCGTCCTGGTGCGCCGCGCGGCCGCCATGGGCATCACCCTGCAGACCCACAGCATCACCAAGCGCGTCTATCGCCGGGCCTTCATCGGCGGGACCGTGCTGGAAGAGGGCGAGGCCCCTGCCGGCGACCGCTTCTCCTACGCGTGCATGACGGGCGACCGCGACCACAACAAGGGGACCTGGTTCGGCATCGTCCGGATGATGAAGGACCCCCAGCGCTACGCCAATAAGTGGCTGTCCCAGACCATGGACATGCTGAACCGCCAGGCGAAGGGCGGCATCCTTATGGAAAAGGGCGCGGTCCCGGATCAGGCGGAGTTCGAGGCGAGCTACGCCAAGCCAGGCGCCGTGACCTGGGTCGAGGACGGCACGCTGATGAGCGGCCGGATGAAGGAGAAGCCCCTCCCGACGCTGCCCGCCGGCCATTACCAGCTCATGGAGTTCGCGATCATGTCGATCCGCGATTCCTCGGGCGTGAACCTCGAACTGCTCGGCCAGAAGCAACAGGAACAGGCCGGCGTACTGGAGTATCAGCGCAAGCAGGCCGCGATGACGATCCTCGCCACCTTGTTCGATTCCCTGCGCCGCGCGCGCAAGCATATCGGCCGGGTGCGGCTCTACTTCATTCAGAACTTCCTCTCGGACGGGCGCCTGGTTCGCATCGTCGGCGACGGCGCCACCCGCGTCGTGCCGCTGCTCCGGGATCGGACCCTCGGTGATTACGACGTCATCATCGACGACATGCCGTCCTCGCCGAACCAGAAGGAAGTGGTCTGGTCGACGTTCACCAGCGTCTTCCCGGTGATCAAGGACATGATCACCCCGCAGGTCCTCCTCGAGGTGCTGCCGTACTCGCCGTTCCCGGCCTCGTTCGTCGCGAAGATGCGCGAGCTGCTCGCGCAGGCTCCGACCGATCCGCAGGCCGAGCAACAGCAACAGGTCGCCATGCAGACCGCCGTGGCGAAGATCCAGGACCTCACCGCCGGCGCGAACCTGAAGCAGGCCAAGGCCCAGCGGGAATCGGCGCTGATCCAGCACGACCACATCGACGGCTTCGCGAAGGTGGCGGCCATGGCTGCCCCGCCCGCGCAGCCTGCCGGCCCTCTCCTGGCCTGATCCCGATCGCCCGGCCGGCGGCGTCATGCCGGCTTTCGTACCCTTCACGTCACGAGGACACCCATGAGCGACGATTTCAACGCCTCCGCAGACAGCGGCGACGCCTTCACGGCTGAAGAGCAGGCCGCCTTCGACGCCTACGCCTCCGGCGAGCCCGCTCCCGAGGCCGCTGGCGCCGCGGAGCCGGTCGCTGGTGGCGATGCCGCCCCCGATGCCGCCGCTGCCGCTGTACCCCCGGCCGAGGCCGCTGCACCGGGCGATGTCGTCGATACCGATGCCGAGGACGGCGACGCGGACCAGAACAAGGGCAAGTTCGTCCGCCATGGCGCGTTCCACCAGGAGCGCGAGCGCCGCAAGGCCGTCGAGCGCGAGCTGTCCGAACTGAGGGAGAAGCATGCGCGCGCCGATGAGCGGCTGCGCGTCTTCACCGAGACTGCAAAGCCTGCCGCTGCCGCCGCGCAGGCCGCTCCAGAGCCCGAGACGCCCCCGGACCCGAACGAGGACATCTTCGGCTACGCCAAGTACCTGGAGAAGCAGATCCAGGACATCCGCACCGGCCAGACCCAGATGACCGAGGCGCAGAAGGCCGAGCGCGAGGCACAGGCGCAGGAAGCCCAGCGCGGCGAGGTCCTGACCAGCTACCGCGGCGACGTCCAGCGCGTAATGGCCGCCCAGCCCGAGTTCGCGCAGGCCTACGAGCACCTGTTCCAGGGCCGCATTGCCGAGCTGAAGGTCTACGGCATGTCCGAGGCCGAGGCTGTAAAGGCGGTCCGCGACGACGAGTTCGGTCTCGTCCAGGCCGCCATTGCCGCCGGCCAGTCCCCGGCCGAGCGCATCCTGCAGCTCGCCAAGGTGCGCGGGTTCGCCCCGAAGCCGGCCGAGGCTGCCGCTGCCCCGGCCGAGAGCCCGGCGGCGAAGGCGGCGCGTATCTCCCGCGGTCAGGCTGCGAGCAAGTCCCTGTCGGCCGCTGGCGGAGCGCCTGCCGGCGAACTCACCCTCGAGATGCTCGCCGGAATGTCGGAGGCCGACTTCGACAAGGTCTCGGCGCAGAATCCGGCTCGCGTCCGCGCCCTGATGGGTGGCTGAGACTACGCCCTCATTCGAGGATGAGGACGTACCAACGTTGGAAGATTAGCTGGTCGCAAAATGGTTCACGCCTGGCGTTACCGATGCGACCACATTCCAAAAAGGGGTTGAATGTTGCAGTCTAAGGCCTGACGGATGCGGTTCATCAGCTTCCGCTTCCGGCTCGTCGCAGGCACTAAACGACCTTCTGGGAGCTAACCCTTTGAGGGCGTAACGGTTCGAGCCCGATCATCTCGTACAGGTAGCATGTAGCACCCAGGGCTGGTTGCCGTCAGCTGGCTTTAGCTGTTCCGAACTCAGCAGCCTCAATAGCCATCAATGCTTTGCCTTTCTTGAAAGCCATATGAGCCTTTTTTTCGCTTAGCAGGTTCTGGATTTCCAGGATTTGAGGCGAGACCGAAGGCATCCTCTGCAAAATTTGAACAGCCAGTTTCGAAAGCTCGTTAAGCTCATCGAATGGGTTTTCTTTAAGTACAATTTGTTGCAACATAAAAGCGAGCCGAGAGCATGGCAGGTATACTTCCCCTTCACTGACCATCTCGCTCTCGCGAAGAATGCGGCAGTGATTCTTGATAACTAAGCTTGTAGCTGATCCCGCATTGCAAATCTCAGCGCCGTTTACGAAAACAGTTTCGCCTGGCCTAATCGTAAGCTTTAATGCCATCACTCAACTCCTTTTGAGCTAATTATATCAATTCGCCAGATTCAGTGTTTGTGCCTCTCCAAGGTACCTATTACGGGTTAATGATGCATTAACTATACGACAGAAAGACGAGCGCGCTTCGGAAATGGGCGCATCACTTTAATGCCAGGTTAGGAAGTTGAGGGCCTTGGTGACATGCCTTCGAAATTAGAGGGTTCTCAGATCCAAAGGATCAAAATCAATGTCTTCCGGCATCACCCTTACCGCCGCGACCCGTCAGAACCTGCTCTCGCTGCAGGGCACGGCCGATCTGCTGACTCAGACCCAGAACCGTCTGTCGACCGGCAAGAAGGTCAACTCGGCACTCGACGATCCGACGAGCTTCTTTACTTCGCAGGCCCTGTCCGGCCGCTCGGGCGATCTCGGCTCGCTCCTCAACGGCATCTCGAACGGCGTCCAGACGATCCAGGCTGCTAACCAGGGCATCACCTCGATCCAGAAGCTGGTCGATTCCGCCAAGTCCACCGCCAACCAGGCGCTGGCCGACAAGAGCGCGACCACCAGCGGCACCCCCGCCACGGCGGCCGTGCTGACCGCCGGCGTAGGCTACCAAGGCAGCACCACGGCGGCTTCCGACGGAACCCAGAACTTTGCGTCGGTGGACGGTTCAGGGACGGATATCGGCTCTACTTTCACAATCTTCGATGGCACGAACACCTCCACGATCACACTCAATGCAAACACATTGGGCGGCCTTACGAGCAACCTCTCGAAGGTCAGTGCCGATACCGTCGTGACGGCCATCAACAACCAGATCGCCAATAGCGCGACCCCTGCCGCCGTGACGGCCTCCAAGACGACCGATGGCCGGATTGTCTTCACCTCCACGGACACGGGTTCCGATGCCGGCATTACCCTGACCAACACCGCTGGCACCGTCGATATTGGTTTCAGTGATTTCGCAACGGTGGCGACCGCTCAGACCGCAACTGGTTCGGACGCTAAGAACGGCGCCACAGCGGCAACTGCAGAAGGTGCAGCAGTTGCTGGTTTGGCGACCGGTGGTACCGGCCCTGACTTCACCGGCGCAGACGATGCGTCGTTCACTATCAAGCTCGGCGATGGCCCGGCCAAAAAGATCGAGCTGAACACTGCGGCGGATGCAACGCTCGGCGCAATTGATGATGCGAAAGCGACGGACCTTGCCACGGCAATCAACAAGCAGCTGAATGCTGATACGGGCTTCAAAGGTAAGGTCACTGCTGTTGGTGACGATACGACTGGTAAAGTGACCTTTACTTCGACGGCGACGGGATCGGATCAGAAGATCACGATCGATGCGTCTTCCGCGGCGACCAACACGGATATCGGTTTTGGTGCGGGTGCTACTGCAAAGCCAGTTGTGGCGAGCGGTGCTGGTTCTGCTAGTGGAACCAACGCCACCCGGACCTCGCTCGCCAAGCAGTTTAACACCCTGCTGGATCAGATCACCCAACAGGCAAAGGATTCGAGCTACAACGGCATCAACTTGCTGTACCGCTCGGGCACTGATGCCAAGGAAAACTCCTTGAAGGTGACCTTCAACGAGACGGGTTCGTCCAACCTGAACATCGAAGGCGCCAAGCTCGACTCCGATGGCCTTGGCCTCACCTCGATTACCGGTGGTTTCCAGTCAGACGACGAGATCAACAAGGCTCTGACGGCCATCACGGCGGCCACCAGCCAGCTTCGTGCCCAGTCCTCGACCTTCGGCTCCAACCTCTCGGTGGTGCAGAACCGTCAGGACTTCTCGAAGAACCTGATCAACATCCTTGACACCGGTGCAGCCAACCTGACGAACGCGGACCTCAACGAGGAAGCCGCCAACTCCCAGGCCCTGTCAACCCGCCAGTCGATCGGCATCTCAGCCCTCTCGCTGGCCAACACGGCCCAGCAGGGCATCTTGCAGCTCCTCCGCTAAGCGGATCAGCCGTCACGACAATGAGCGGCCGGGGGACACCCCGGCCGTTTTTAATTGAGATTGCAGAAACCCGCCTCTTACGTGCCGCTTAAGGGCATTTGCCCGGCGGATGTATGCGACGACCGTCCTCGGATCGCGGTAGCCCGATTATCCATAATCCGGGTCATGTCAGTACCGGAGTCGGTCGTAGTCAGGAGGTCGCCGGCGCGCAGGGTATCTACGTTGAAGGCGGATGCACCAGAGCGGGCATTTACGCCCGTGCGGCTTCCAGCAGTCGGATAAAACATCTCGCTTGACCCGACGGGCAATCTCCGCGCATTAGCTATCCGTCGCGAGACGCGCGAGCCCATCCGGGCCCTGCCCTCTCGTTTTTCCACCAACTCCCCGATCCGACGTCCGTCCGAAGCCCGCATCTCGCGGGCTTTTTGCGTTCGCCGGCCCGGTTCGCCTGATCGCACGGCACGCGATCCGCTCGGCCTCGTCACGGTCTTCGCCTGATCCCCGGCAAGGATCCCGTCCGACCACCGTCCCCAGCGGCACCATGGGGCCCGGCTTCCGTCCGCGCGGCGACGCACAGCCCGCAACGTACCCCTATCCCCCGGACACAAGCCCAGAAGGCACCCCCATGTCTTACACCGCATTTGCCGTGAACGACCCCCTGGCCGTTAAGCTGTGGTCGAAGAAGCTCGCCACCGAAGCGAACAAGTCGATCGACATCGACCCGCTCATCGGCGAGGGCGACGGCTCCATCATCCAGGAGAAGACCGAGACCAAAAAGGGCAACGGCGACCAGGTCACCTTCGGCCTGCGCATGCAGCTCAAGGGCGACGGCTTCTCCTCCTCCGACGTTGCCGAGGGCAACGGTGAGCAGCTCGGCACCAACTCCGACAAGGTCACCATCGACGAGCTCGGCCACGTGGTCGGCTGCAAGTCCGAGCACACCATCGACGCCCAGCGCGTGCCCTTCAACCTGCGTGAGCAGGGCCGCGCCGGTCTCGCCGACTGGTTCCAGACCCGCAAGACGGTGTCGTTCTTCAACCACGTCTGCGGCTTCACCCCCGTGAACGGCCTGGCCAACGGCAAGAAGTTCAGCGCCAACAACGCTGTCACCGCCCCGTCCGTCGGTCGCATCTTCCGCCCGAACGGCCGCGCCAACGATGGCGCCCTCGTCGCGGGCGACATCATGACCCTCGACCTCATCGACAAGGCCGTCGAGCTCGCGAAGACCGGCGGCTCCACCGGCAAGGTCATGATCCGTCCCATCGTGGTCAACGGCCGCAAGGTCTACGTGATGTACCTGCACTCGACGCAGGTCACCTCGCTCCGGACCAACACCGCCGCGGGCCAGTGGCTCGACATCCAAAAGGCTGCGATGGCCGGCATGGAATCGTCCAAGTCCCCGATCTTCTCGGGTGCGCTCGGCGAGTACAACAACGTCGTGCTCCGCGAGGCGCAGGACGTCACCGCCGGCGTGTCGCCGGACGGCAAGACGGCTGTGCCGCTCACCCGCCGCGCCGTGCTGCTCGGCGCGCAGGCCGCGACCATCGCCTATGGCAAGGCCGGCGGCGAGACCCGCTACCGCTGGAACGAGGAGCTGCTCGACCACAAGCGCAACCTCGAAGTCTCGGCCTGGGCGATCTGGGGCATGAAGAAGACGACCTACAACGGCGACGACTTCGGCACGATCGTCATCCCGACCTACGCCAAGCCCGCCGACGCCGCCTAAGCGGCCTCTCCTGACTGAACCGGTGCGCGGGGCCTGACGGCTCCGCGCCTTCGTCTCATCCCCCATCCTGAGAGGGCCCGACATGGCCACCAACGTCACCCCCGTGCGCCCGGCCGCGCGCGAACTGCGTGAGCAGGTCGTTCACACCATCCGCCGCACCGTCACCTTCGCCGACGGCGCCTTCGCCTTCCCGGCCTCCCTGCCGGACGGCGCCCTGATCAGCCGCACCCTCGTGCTGATCGAGACTGCGTTCACCGCCGGCACCACGCTCACCGTCGGCACGACCGTCGGCGGGAACGACATCGTCGCCGCGGCCGATTCCGCTGCAACCGCCGCCGGCGCCAAGCGCCCCGATACCGGTACCGTCAAGGGCCGCCTCGTCGGTGACACCGTGCTGTACGGCACCGTCACCGGCGCCCCGGCCGCCGGCGTCGCCACCATCGTCATTGAGTACGTCCCGAACAACGACGCCTGATGCTCGTGGCGGCGGAGCCCAGCGCTCTGCCGCCGCACCTGTCCACGAATCCGAGGGTCGCCAATGCCGAACGCGCAAGGGAAACCGACGCTCGGCGACCTCATCGACGAGATCGAGGACGACATCGAGCGGTCGGACCTCGGCCGTCAGATCGAAATCGCGATCAGTCGGGCGATCCGGCACTACCAGCCGGAGCGGTTCTTCTTCAGCGAGCGGATCCTGACCTTCGAGACCCTGGCCGGGACTGACGTCTATTTCGGCGGCGATGCACCGGACATCCCGGACCTGCTCGCCATCGACAGCCTGGTGCGGATCGAGAACGGCCAGACCTATCCGCTGACCCGCATCTCGGAATCGACGATCGAACGTAGGGACGATCCGGCGAGCGCCTCGCAGCCCTGCGCCTATTCCTACTTCGACCGCAGCATCCGGCTCTGGCCGATGCCGTCAGACGCGTGGACGATCCGTCTCGCCGCCCACGTGCTCGTTCCAGCCCCTTCCCAGAGAGACGAGACATCGCCCTGGGTCGATGAAGCCTCCGACCTCATTGCTGCGCGCGCCAAGCAGCACCTCGGACTCAACACCCTTCGCGACCCTGCCTTCGCCAAAGCGCAGGGCCTCCTCGTCTCGGATGCGTTCCGCTCGCTGCGAGGCCGGTCAAACCGCATCGCATCGACCGGACAAATCCGGGCTTACCACCTCTGACCCGGAGACCATCTCATGGCCGCTCTCCCCGCCATCATAGATTACGACAGCCTCGTTCTGAACGTCTCGGACTATATCGCTCGAAACGACCTCGAGGATTACTACCCGACCTTCATCCAGCTGACCGAGAACCGCCTGAACTCGGCGCTCAAGGTGCCGGGCATGGAGACCGAAGCGACCCTGACGCTGGGCGTCGACGGTACCGTGGCGACCCCGGCGACCTACGTCGAATGGATCATGGTCAACTGGAAGGCGGCTCCTGCCGGTCGTGTCCAGCGCCTTCGGTATGTCGAGGCCAACAGCCCCGAGTTCACCCATCGCTTCCGCCCGAACGGCGCTCCGATGTATTACACCGTCGCCGGCGGCAAGATCCGGACGGCTCCCGGTCGCGCCGGGACCATCGACGCCGTGTTCTATCAGCGTGTTCCGTCCCTGACGCCGACGGCTCAGACCAACTGGCTGATCCAGAAGGCGCCGCAGCTCTACCTCTACGGGGTGATCGCCGAAGCATACTCGTTCCAGAAGGACGAGGCCCGCGCCGGTGAGTGGCTGAAGAACGCCGACGACCGTCTGAAGCTCTTCATCGAAGAGTCGAGCGGTGTGAAGGTCGGACGCCGCGCCGAGCGCGCTGCCGAAGTCGAGGCCGAGCTCATTGCCTCCAAGGGGCTGAACTAAGCCATGGCTGATGCCCCCATCCGCGTCGGGCTGGCACCGTTCGCCCCCGACGTCGCCTCGCTCGACGCTTCGGTGACGGCGGTGGCGACGAACACGGTGCCGCGCGCCGATGGATGGGGGCCGTTCGCCTCGCCCGTTCCGATCTCCCTCCCCCTGCCGGCCGATTGCCTCGGTGCCATCGAGGTGAAGTCGCCGGCCTTCGGGTTCCCGGTCTACTTCGCCGGGACCCGGACGAAGCTCTATCGCTACAACCTCGGCTCGTCGGGCTGGGATGACGTGTCGAAGCCGGGCGCGACCTACAGCATCCCGCCGGGCGATTACTGGTCGTTCGCGGTCTACGGCAGCCGCCTGCTCGCCACCACGCTCGGAACGGCCGTCCAGGTCATCGACGTCGACAGAGGCAAGCAGTTCCAGGATCTCGGAGGCAGCCCGCCCCGTGCCCGCCACGTCGGCGTCGTCGGCGAGTTCGTCGTGCTGGCAGGCTTGGCCGCCGACCCGAACTCGGTGGACTGGTCGGACCTCGGCAACATCGAGTTCTGGCAGCCCGGCGTCGGCGGCGGTCACACCTCGGACCTGCAGATCTTCCCCGACGGCGGCGCGGTGACGGGCTTTGCCGGCGGTGAGTTCGGCATCGTGTTCCAGGAACGGGCAATCCGCCGAATGGTGTTCGTTCCGAACTCGGCCGAGGTGTTCGGGTTCGAGGTCTACGAGGAGAACAGGGGTGCGGTGGCGCCCTGGTCCCTCGCCAAGGTCGGCCCGCGCGTGTTCTTCCTCGATCGCGACGGATTCCACCTGTTCCAGGGCGGTGGCTCGACGCCGATCGGTGCGGAGCGGGTGAACCGGTTCTTCCTCGATCGCGTCGACCCGAATGCGGTCGCCTCGGTCGTGGCCATTCGCGATCCTACCGGCCCGCGCGTCATGTTCGCCTATCGTAGCAGGACCGCGAGCGCGTCGGATCCGACGCTCCTCGATGAGGTCCTGCTCTACGACTGGCTGCTCGACCGCTGGTCGTTCATCGCCATGCCGGTGCGGTTCGGGCTTGTCGCCGCGACGCCAGGCGTCTCCATCGACAACATCCCGGGCTCCCTCGACGATCCGGGGCAGAAATCCCTCGACGACCCATCCTATGCCGGGGGCGCGCCCTCGCTTGGCGTCATCACCGGCGCGAACCGGCTGGCACTTCTCAACGGGCCGGCGCTCCAGGCGACGTTCGAGACGGCGGAGGCGATGATCTCCCGTCCGGATCGGACCTTCATCGACGGTGTGCGCCTTGATAGCGACGCCGACGACTGGCGCATCGCGGTCGGCGGGCGCGAGAATGCCGGTCAATCGACCCCGGTCCGCTACCGGCCCGAGACGGCTCCCACGGTGGAGCGCCTCGCCCCCTGCCGTTCGTCAGCCCGCTACCACCGGGCCCGCATCCGCATCCCCGCCGACACGCCGTGGAGCTACGCCTCCGCGATCGAGCCGCATGCACGGCGAGAGGGCTCGCGATGATCGTCCCGGGTAAGAACGAGACACGGCTCGACCGGATCATCCAGGCGATCAGTGAGATTGCCAGCGGCGGTTCGAACGCGATCGGCAAGAGCGCCGTGACCCTCGCCCCGGGCCTTGAAACGACAGTGGTCGACCCGCTTTGCACCGAGGGCACGCTCGTCGTGCCGGTACCGATGTCAGCATCCGCCGCGGCGTCCGGCATCTTCCTGAAATCCACGGCGCGCGGATCGTTCGTGCTCGGGCACGGTGTGTCTTTCGCCGATGACCGCGTCGTCCGCTACGAGCTCCGGCGCCCCTGATGCAGCTTCTTCCCGTCGATCATGCCGACCTCGCGAGCGCGTGGGCGGTGGCGGAGCCGTGGCTCSCCCGCGCCTGCGCCCGTCCGGGCTGCGACCTGTCGATCGAGGATCTGCACGGCCTCGTCGAGGTCGAGGCTGCGCTCCTGGTGCTGATCCTGGGCGATGACGGCACGCCGATCGGCGCGGGCGTCACTCAGGTGCGTGAGATCGCCGGCGGCGGGCGATCCTGCTGCGTCCTCGCCACCGGCGGGACCGACGTTCGTCGCTGGCGCGAGATCATGGCCCAGATCGAGGCCGGTGCCTCGCGCAATGGCTGCGAGCGTGTCGAATTCGTTGGCCGGGTCGGATGGGCTGCACTGCTCCCCGACTACCAGGTCGACGCCTATTACTCGAAACAGTTGCGGGTGGCCTGATGAGCGGCGGCGGAACGAAGACCACCACGACCACGCAGAACACGAAGTCCGATCCGTATGCCGCGGCGGTCCCGTCGCTGCAGAAGATCATCGATTCCGGTAATGCCGCGTTCGATTCCGGTGTCGGCTCGCAGGTCTATACGGGCGAGCGCGTCGCCGGCCTCGGTCAGACCACGCTGGCCGGCCTGGACAGCATGAAGGCCAATGCCAGCGGCGCCACGGGCGCGGCGCAGGCGGGCAACAGCTTCCTCGGCTCGCTGCTGGGCAATGGCGGCTCGACCGCCGGTACCCAGAGCGCAGCCGCGCAGCTCGGCGGGGTGAAGACCAACGTCGACACGGGCGGCGTCGCCTCTGCCGCGTCGAAGCTCTCCGACCCGAACAGCCTGGCGCAGACCACCGGTTCGGCGCTGGCCGGCGGGACCTACGGCACCGACACGTCGGCCATGAAGGCGCTCGCCGACAGCGTGGCGGGCGGGCCGTCTNCTGGCGCAGACCACCGGTTCGGCGCTGGCCGGCGGGACCTACGGCACCGACACGTCGGCCATGAAGGCGCTCGCCGACAGCGTGGCGGGCGGGCCGTCGCAGGTGAAGTCGTCGCTCCTCGACGTCGCCAACGGGAAGTATCTCGGCGGAGCGAACCCCTATCTCGACGACATTCTCGGCCGCTCGAGCGCGGAAGCCGCATCGAAGGTCGGGCAACAGTTCGCCGCCTCGGGTCGGTATGGCTCGGGCCGGTTCGCCGCCGCGACCGCCGATGCCGTCGCCAATGTCGAGACCCAAGCCCGCTATGCCGATTACGAGGCCGAACGCGGGCATCAGGCGCAGGCCGCCTCCGCGATCGACGCGGCTGAGAACGCGCGGGCCGGGACTGCCGGCAACCTCTACCAGGGCATCGCCGGGATCAACACGGGCAACGGCAGCCTCGCCGCGACCGGTGCGAACCTGTCGCTGAACGCGAACCAGGCCGGGCTTGCCGGCGCCAACGCGCTGGCCAACCTCCAGGGCTCGAACGCCGATCGCTCGCTCACGCAGGCTGGCGCGCTCCTGTCAGCGGCTCAGAGCGACCGCGCCGCCGGCATGGCCGGCATCGGACAGGTCCAGACGGTCCAGGACAACCTTCTGGCGCCCGGSCGCACATTGGCGGGMATCGGTGCCGTCGAGGACCAGGCGAAGCAACAGCAGCTCGCGGCTCTGCAGGACCTCTTCAACGAGCAACAGGCGGCACCCTGGCGTCAGGTCGGGCTTNATCGGTGCCGTCGAGGACCAGGCGAAGCAACAGCAGCTCGCGGCTCTGCAGGACCTCTTCAACGAGCAACAGGCGGCACCCTGGCGTCAGGTCGGGCTTCTGTCCGGCGTTGCCCTGCCGGTCGCCGGCGCAGGCGGCACCTCGACGGGAACGACCGAACAGAGGACGCCGCAGCCCAGCCTTCTGCAGCAGCTGCTCGGCGGCGGACTGGCCATCGCCGGCACCGCCTCGAAATTCATCTAAGGANGGAACGACCGAACAGAGGACGCCGCAGCCCAGCCTTCTGCAGCAGCTGCTCGGCGGCGGACTGGCCATCGCCGGCACCGCCTCGAAATTCATCTAAGGACCGGCCGTCATGAGCGCAGGCATTCCCTACGGCCTTCCTCCCGGCTTCCGGGCTGTGCCGGGTATCGTCACCGACCAGGACAGGTATCCTGGTCTGCTGCAGCCTTCCATTTTCGATCCAGCCGCTCCGGCATCGCTCATGAACGTGGATGAGCGCACCGGCTCTGCCAGCGCGCCGGCTGGGCAGGCACCGGCTGTCGCGACGAGTGAAGCTCCCCTTCAGCGTCCGCCCTTCGGGTTCGGTCCCATGGGCGTTCCAGATGTCGTTCCAGCCGCGCCCGTCGCGAACTCGGGTATTCCTTCGTTCGGCGTGGGCTCGAATGCGCCTGATCTGCCGGCCATGCCCGCGCCTCAGGCAAGCGCGGCGCGGCCTATGCCGGCGAGCCCCTCACTTCGTCCGATGCGCTCGGCTCCAATGCCACCTCCGCGTCCGTCCGACATGCCGGCGCCCGAGGCGGTACCGACCGCCGGCACCATGCCGGCTCCTGCCGCTGCGCCGTCAGCGTCGCCCATCGCCGACGGTGGCTTCGACTTCGGCGGCGCGCTGAAGCGATTCACGGATCGCGGTGGCAGTGACCTCCTGGTCGGCCTGGGCACCGGGCTCATGTCGACCCCCGGCTTTGGTAACGGCCTCGCCGCCGGCTTCCAGAACGCGCAGAAGGCGGAGCAGCAACGCGCCGTCACCGGGCTCGCGCAGGCCGAACTCGGGATCAAGCAGCGCAAGCTCGCGCAGGAAACGGCTGCGCTCAGCGGGAACGCTTCCGTCATCAAGCGGGCATTCCCGAGCCTGTCCGATGCCGAGGCTGCGTCCGCCGGGGCGAACAGCAGCTTGGTGACGGAAGCGTACAAAATCCTGCGCGACCCGAACCACGGAAAGGGCATCCCGCCCAACTACCGCCAGCGCGCCGACGGCCAGGGGTATGAGCCGATTCCCGGCAGCGAGGCGGACCCGGCGACGAAGGAATCCATGTCGGCCGCAGCCGCGCGAGGTGCCGCCTCCGTCAAGCCCGATGAGAAGTTCAACCTGATCCCCGATGCGGAACGGGCCGCACTCGGACTGCCGGCCGGCGCTTACCAGCGGGACTCGTCGGGCAAGATCAGCCCAATCAATTCGACTGGCACCACCATCAACATGGGCGGTGAAAAGGCTTACGACGCAGAGGTCGGTAAATCATACGCGAAGCAGTTCACTGACTTTCAGACATCTGGGCGGAACGCGGGTGCAAAGCTCAATTCTCTTGCGCTCATGGAACAACAGATGACGAAGCCGGACTTCTACTCTGGTCTGGGCGCCGAGAACGTGAAGAGGCTGAACCAGTTCCTCGGTGTCGTAGGCATCAAAAACCCTGCTGCCGCTTCGCCCGCCGAGGTGGTAGATGCACTGTCTAACCAAGTCGTCATGGATCAGCTCGGCGGGTCGTTGGGCGCTGGTATCTCGGACAGCGACCGCAAAGCCATCGCCCTCATCGGCCCTGGCATCGCGAAGACCCCGGAGGGTAATCGGCAGTTGATCGGGATCTACCGCTCCATTGCGCAGCGCGAGCAGGAAATCTCCCAGATGGCTCGTGACTATGCCAAGGCGAACGGCGGTCGCATCGACGCCGGCTTTGATGATCGGGTCGCGCAGTTTGGTCTAGCCAACCCGCTCTTCCCCGCCGCGCAGGCAAACGCCACGGCTCAATCTGACGGCAAGGCTGGTCCGGTGGCGACACCTGCCGCCGGGACCGCGCCGCGAGGCGGGACGCGCCGCGTGTTCGATCCCGCTACGGGGAATTTCCGCTGATGCCCGACATCGAAATCGAAGGCCCAGACGGCGACGTTTTCGCTTTCCCCGAGGGGACTGGCGATGGCGTGATGCGCACGGCGCTGCTCAAGCACTATCAGGGCGCTGCAAAGGCGAAAACCGATCTGCCCACGGCTGGGTTGGCCGGCGACGGCGCTGCCGCCATCGGGCGCGGTCTCGTGAACGGCGTGCCGGTGGTCGGCCCCTACCTGCTCGGCGGGCTGAACCGCGGCGTCGCGGCCGTTCGCACCCTGCAGAACGGTACGACCTTCCCCGAGGAGCTGAAGCGGGTCGAAGGATTCGGCGAGCGCACCGCCGCCGAGAACCCGATCGCCTCGACGGCGGGTGAGATCGGCGGCGGCGTGGTCGGTACCCTGCCGCTCGTTGCGGCGGCGCCGGCGGCCTTCGGTGCGGGTACGGGTGGCCTTGGGATTCGGACACTGGCTTCCGCTGGGAGTGGGCTCAGTATCGGTGCGGCAGATTCCGCGGTTCGAAGCTCCGGAGACATCGGTGAGATAAAATATGGTGCTCTCGTCGGTGGCGGTCTCGGCGCAGCTGGCCCGGTGGCGGGCAAGCTCGTCGGGAAGGCGGTGTCTGCCGTGCGCGGGGGTGGACCGGGCGAGAACGTCTTGCGCGAGGCCGTCGAAGGTCTGTCGGAGGCGGAACTCGCCTCGGCGCAGCACATCATCGAGCAGGGCCGCCAGTTGCCCGGCGGCGGCGTCGGCGTCACCCTCGACGAGGCCTTGAACCGCGCGACCGATGGACGAGCCGTGCGCGCTTCCCAGCTCGCCCGCGTCGTCGCCAATTCCGGCGGTGAGGGCGGCCGGCTCATGAACGAGTTCTACGCCGCCCGTCCGGCCTCGATCGACAACGTCGCCCGGTCGGCCTTCGACGCAATCGGTCCGCAGAACCCCGCGCCGTCCGGCCTCGGTCTCGACCTTCAGTCGGCTGCACGTGCCGGTGTGGCTCAAACCCCCGAAGGCATGGCCTTGGCACAGGCACGCGCCGCTGTCGGTCCGCGTGTGACCGACGATGGTGCCGGGCGGGTCATCCAGCCCGAGATGCGTGGTGTGGTCGATGCGCGCGAGGCTGCCCGCAAAGCGCAGGCGGACATCGACTATGCGGCGGCGCGAAACGCCCCCGAGAACGTCGGCATCGAGCGTACCGTCGCGGTAGAGCGTCCTGGCGAGCCCATCGTCACGCAGCCGGCGTTCTCGCGTCCGCAGTTCGAGCCGGGTGCGCCTCGTCCCGCCGAGGCATTCGAGCGGCCCAGCGTGATCGGGGACGATCCGAACGGCGTCAGCCTCGCCCGCTTCATTGCGCAGAACGGCGGCTTGCGCCTGGATGGGGATGCGGCGGCGACCGACCTGCATCGCTTCATGGTGCCCGGTATCGGCAAGGTCGCGCGTCCGGACGGCAAGGGTCTCGACAACTTCTGGCGCGAGCGGCTGATCGAGGAGGGTTACTTCCGTCCCGATGCCGATGGCGGCATGGCACGTGACATCTCTTCCGAGCTGTTGCGCAAGCTACAGAACGAGCAGCGCGGCGTGCCCTCCTACCCGCTCGATAGCGCTGGCCGTCCGAAGGGGCGTGCGCCTGGTGGTCAGGCGGCGGACGAGTATGCGAACGCCCGGTCGCTGGCCGAAAGCCGCTTCGACGAGGACCTTGCCCGCGTCGAGGTCGACCCGAAGGGCATTCACCCGGACATCCGCGAGCGCGTCGTCGGCGCGCTGATGCGCGGCGAGGAGACGGACCCGCTCGCCGCCTACGAGCGCACTGTCGGTGCGATGAAGGGACCGCTCGACCCCTACGTGAAATCGACCACCGTCACTGAGACGATTCCCGACGTGCGGTTCGGTCAGGTGAACCCGCAACCGGCTCTCGACGCCATTGCGGAGCAGAGCCGCTTCGCCAAGGGTGACGTGCGCGGTGCGCTCAGCGGTGCGCGCAAGGATCTGTACGAGCCCGGCGGCGCCCAGCTCGACATGTCAGTCGAAGGTAACCTGAAGGCTCGCGAGCGGCTCGACCACCGCATCCAGGCGGCACTGCGCGATGGCGACGCTACGCAGGTCCGAGATCTGCAGATCTCGCGCTCGGCCCTCGACGCCCAGCTGAAGGCCGTTCCCGAGGTGGCGACGGCCGACGCGAACTTCGCGGCGAACTCCCGCCCCTTGGAGCCCTTCGCCCCCAACACCCCGCTCGGCCGCGTCGTCCAGCAGGATCCGCTCACCGGTCGCATGGCGACACCGACGGAACAGGTGCCGACCCATATCCAGGGCGCATCGGCGGCGCGCGAGTTCCTGGCGAACTCGACGCCGGCGGCGCGGCAGGCTTACGAGGGCCGTGTCGCGACGAAGATCCTCGATAGCGCTTCGGATGCGCGCGGGAACATCGACCCGGACAAGCTCAGCGTTCTCCTGCGCGATCAGGCGGACGTGCTCGAGCAGATGCCGGACGTCTTCCACCGCGTCGAAGCGGTCGTTCGTGCCCGCGACGGGCTGGCCCGCGTCGAAGCTTCGCCGCTCGGACGCATTGCAGATCGTCCGGACGTCGATGCCGCCATTCGGTCCGTGTTCGCCTCGAACCCGAAGCCCGGTAGCCACGGCGAAGTGGCGCAGGCGATGACGGCGCTGGTCAAGAACCGGCCCACGGCCGCGCGCGACCTCGCCCGCATCTACCTCGAATCCACCTTCAACGAGGCGACGCAACAGTCGAAGGGACTGGCGGCGCAGTATGGCGGCGCAGGTTTCGCCTCGGGCGTTCGGGGCAACGTTCAGCAGCGCCAGAACCTCGAGGCCGTGATCCGCGCCCTGCCGGAGGGTGAGACCATCCTGAAAGGGATGGACAACCTTCTCTCGACCCTCGAAGCCACCGGGTACCGCCCGAATAAGGGGTCAGACACTGCCTTTAACCAGGCGATCCAGGTCCAGTTGAAGAGCGGGAAGACGCAGCTCGGCCAAGCCGTTGCGGACGTCGCCACGGGCGCAGCGGCCGGTGCCGGCGTCGGCGGGTGGAGTGGGGCTGCCGGCGGTGCCGTCCTCGGTCTGAAGCGCGGCGTCGGTGACGCCATGTTGCAGGCTCGGATGATGGGAAATGGTGAGGCCATCGCCCGAATGCTGACCGATCCGAAGGCACTGCCGGACCTGCGCGCCTTGGCCCGTTCGCCTGTCGGCAGCAAGAACGCGGAGGCCTTCACGCGCCGGCTGCTTACGCTCTCGAACGGTGGCGCCGCTCCAACCCGCGATGTTTCAGCGGCGCAGCGTTAGGCGCTTCATTCGGCCGCTTTCGTCTCGGGGCCATAAACCAATGATGGAGCAAACTGCCCCTACACCGAGAATGATAAGCAGAGACGGCAATTCGCCGAAAGTCGCCCCAAGCCATTGGTTGAATGGCGGTACGATCCGCCTCAACACCCATCCGACCGCCAGCATGACGGCGGTGAACAGGACGAGCGTGAGGGCGACTTGAAGCCAGCGGGGCATGGCGGGACGATAGCAGCGCGCCCCGTCGCGGAATAGCGGATTAGGTCTCAGCGGTGCGATACCTGGACCGTTCTGATCTCGGAGTGCCCGCACTCCACGCATTTCCATGTATCCGTCCGCCGCTGGTTTTCCTCCGGTCCCACTGGCCTCCCGGCCTTGTCGAGCCGCATCGCCAGCGCACCACACTTCGGGCACCCTTCGCCCGGCATGCGCTCCAGGCGCTTCTCCAGTGCAGCAATGCGCTCGTTGGCCTCATCGAGCTTCGCTGGGAGTTCGCCAAGGCGTTTCCACACTGGTATCCTGTCCAGCAAGTCGAGCAGATCCTTGGTGCTGAACATGGCAAATCCCAACCTCGATGCCGTCGCCTTTCAGCACGGCACCTCCAGTTTGACGCGCTTCCCTCCGAACGTCGAGGTGATCCGGGTTGAGGTGTCTGGGCCGACAGCCTGGTTGGTCGCCCGCCGCAACGACGTTGAGATCCGCTTCCCGCTCGCCGGCGAGGATTGCCGTTTCCTGGCCAGCCAGCTCCAAGCCGCGGGCGAGGTGATCGGGGATCGCGTTCAGCCCACTTGACCCGACGGGCGAAACGCCCGAAACAGCCACTGTCAGGCGCCACGCGCGCCAGACCCGAGGGCCGCTCCGCAAGGGCGGCCTTTTGCATGTCCGGAGCCTGCCATGAACGACGATCTGCGCTCCGCGATCATCGCGACGGCNCAGACCCGAGGGCCGCTCCGCAAGGGCGGCCTTTTGCATGTCCGGAGCCTGCCATGAACGACGATCTGCGCTCCGCGATCATCGCGACGGCCGGGCGGATCGGCGCGGACCCGGTCGACCTCGCCACGACGATTTCCTACGAGACCGCCGGCACGTTCGACCCCTGGAAGGCCGGCCCGACGACGCAGTGGGGCCAGCATCGCGGGTTGATCCAGTGGGGCGAGCCCCAGCGCGCCAAGTACGGTGTCACGCAGGATATGCCGGTCGCGGCGCAGGTCGATGCCGCGGGGAATTACCTTGTCGATGCCGGCTTCAAGCCGGGGATGGGGCTCCTCGATCTCTATTCGGCGGTGAACGCGGGCAAGGTCGGCCGCTACAACGCCAGTGACGCCAACAACGGCGGGGCGCCTGGGACTGTCGCCGACAAGGTGAACAGCCAGATGGGAGCGCACCGCGCGAAGGCGACGGCGTTCCTTGGGGGCGAGTTCAAAG
>NZ_LMMP01000009.1 GCF_001422815.1 Methylobacterium sp. Leaf91
GCTTGTGCCAGCAGCAGCCGGGCGCCGGCATCCTCGACGAGGGCGGTGAGGCGTGCCGTCGGCTGGGCCGGATCGAGGGGCAGGAAGGCGCCACCCGCCCGGAGGATGGCGAGGAAGGCGGCGATCTGGTCGGGCCCGCGCGGCAGGGCGACGGCGACCACGGTCTCGGGTCCGACGCCCTCGCGCATCAACCGATGGGCGAGGCGGTTGGCGGCCCGGTCGAGCTCACCGAACGTGGTGGTGCGTGGCCCGCAGACCACCGCCGGGGCGTCGGGCGCGGCGAGGGCCGCCTCGCCGATCAGCCCCGGCACCAGCGCCTCCGACAGCGGCATCCCATCCGCGTAGGGCGCCGACAGATCCGACAGGGCCTCGAACGGAACCAAGGGCAACGCGTCAACACGGCGGCCGGGCTCCTCCACCGCTCCGCGCAGAAGGGTGAGGAACCCGTCTCGCATCCGCTCCATGGTGTCCCGCTGGAACAGGTCGCGGGCGTAACCGAACGATCCGCGCAGCGCCCCGCGGGCTTCCGTCACCGTTTCCAGCACGAGATCGAACTGGACGTTGCCGGTCCCGCGTCCGAAGGGCGAGACCGTCAGGTCGCCGATCTCGAACCGTCCCGGCCCCTCGACGCGGTGGCTGTGCATCACCTGGACGACGGGGGTGTGGCTCACGGTCCGGCGGGTCTGGAGCGCTTCGACCAGTCGCTCGAAGGGCAGGTCCTGGTGGCCTTGAGCATCCACCATAGCGTCGCGCACGGCCCGCACATGGTCGAGGACGCTCGCGCCCGGATCGACGATGACCCGGATCGCCAGGGTGTTGACGAAGAGACCGACAAGCCCTTCCGTCTCGGGACGGTTCCGGTTGGCGACAGGGATGCCGATGCGCAGGTCCGCCTCGCCGGTATAGCGCCGGAGGACCAGGGACAGGATGGCGAGGAGGACCATGGCACTGGTTGCGCCGGCCTGCCGCGCCAGGGCTTCGAGCCCGGTCGCCACATCGGCATCGAGGGTGAAATCCACCGCCGCGCCCCGGAAACTCTGAACCGCCGGGCGGGGCCGGTCAGTGGGCAGCGGGATCACGGTCTCGGTGGTCCCGAGGCGATCGCGCCACCAGGAGAGCTGGCGGTCGAGCTCGCCCGCCTCCAGCCAATCGCGCTGCCAGCGCGCGTAATCGGCATAGGCGATGGGCAGCGCGGGCAGACCGGCGGCCTCGCCCGCCGCATAGACGCGCATGAGCTCGGCGAGCAGGATCTCCACCGAGCGACCGTCCGAGACGAGGTGGTGCATCGTCAGGAGGAGGACGTGGCGCTCTGGCTCCATGCGAACCAGCACGGCTCTGAACAGGGGCGGTGCCGCCAGATCGAACGGTCGCCTGGCCTCCTCGCGGGACAGTGAGGCGAGGCGCTCCTCCGCGGTATCGCGATCCGACGTCTCGAGCGAGACTTGCCGCAGGTTCGCCGCGACTACGGCCAGGGTAATGGCCTCGACCCCGTCGCTCTCGCCGGCACGGAACCCCGTCCTCAGGGCCGGATGCCGGGCGACGAGGGCTTCGAAGGCTCGCGCCAGGGCATCGCCATCGAGCGGCCCGACGAGGTCGAGCCCGCCCGCGATATGGAGCAGGGCGGCGTCGCCTCCCATCCGCCCGATGAGCCACAGCCGCTCCTGCGCATAGGACAGGGGCGCGACCCTCTCGGGGCCGGCATCCTCCTCCCGCGCAACGATCGGCAACCGGGCGAAATCGATGCCCCGGGAGGCCAGGGCGTCGAGGAAGATTCGGCGCTTGTCGGCGGGAAGCCGGCCGAAGCGGCGGCTGAGATCGGTCGCCTGGGGTGTGGCTTGGTCGGCGGGGTGGGCGGTCATTCAGGCCTCCAGATCGGCGAGGAGGGCGTCCATGTCGGACAGGTCGTCCGCCTCGTCCCGTCCGTCGCCCGCCGTCTCGTTCGACGTCACCGCGAGGGCATAGCCGCGCAGGGTCGGCGCTTCGAACAGGGCGCGGATCGGTACGGTGACGCCGAGGCGCTGCTTCACCCGCATGGCGAGCTGTGCGGCGGTGAGGGAATGGCCGCCGAGGCCGAAGAAATCGTCGTCGCGGCCAATCGCGTCCACCTCCAGCACCTCGCGCCAGATCTCCGCGAGGGCGACCTCCATCGCCCCCTCCGGCTCGGCCGAGGCTCGCGAGAGGGGCAGGGGCGCGGGCAATGCGTGAAGGTCGAGCTTGCCGTTCGGCGTGAGGGGCAAGGACGGTACAGACACGATATGGGCCGGGACCATATGGCTCGGTAGCCGGCGAAGTAGGGCTTCACGCAGGCTCGCCTCGTCCACTGGCGTGCCGGTGACATAGGCGACGAGCTGCTTGTCCCCCGCCGTCTCGCGAAGCACGATCGCGGCATCGGCGATACCGTCCTGTGCCCGCAGGGCGGCGGCGATCTCGCCCGTCTCGATCCGGAAACCGCGCAGCTTCACCTGTCCGTCGGCCCGCCCAAGATAGGCGAGCGTGCCGTCCGGCCGGCGAAGGGCGAGATCGCCGCTGCGATAGAGCCGTCCGCCCGGAGGGCCGAACGGATCCGGCACGAAGCGTTCGGCCGTCAGCGCGGCGCGCCCGAGATAGCCCTGGGCCAAGCCGGCACCGCCCACATGGATCTCGCCCGTCACCCCGTCGGGAACGGGATCGAGGGAATCGTCGAGCAGGTGCAGGGTGAGGTCGGGCAACGCCTCGCCGATGGGGCTATCCGCCCTCTGCGCGTCGCCGGCGGCGAGAGGTCGGTAGGTCACGTGAACCGTCGTCTCGGTGATGCCGTACATGTTCACGAGACGCGGCACCGCATCGCCGAACCGATCGAACCAGGGCTTCAGCCCGGCGACGTCGAGGGCCTCTCCGCCGAACACGACGTGGCGCAGGGCCAATCCCTGCGGCCGGGCGACGGCCGCCTGCATCAGCGGCCGGAAGGCGGAGGGGGTCTGGTTCAGCACCGTGACGCCCTCGTGGACGAGGAGATCGAGGAACGCATCCGCCGCTCGCGTCACCTCACGCGGCACCACGACGAGGCGCCCCCCATGGCAGAGCGCCCCGAAGATTTCCCAGACCGAGAAGTCGAACCCGTAGGCATGGAACAGGGTCCAGACATCGTCCTGGCCAAAGCCGAAATCAGCCTGCGTGGTGGTCAGCAGGCGCGCAGCGTTGGCATGGGTGACGACGACGCCCTTCGGCTGTCCGGTGGAGCCCGACGTGTAGATCACATAGGCCGGCTGATCGGGATGAGGCGCCGGCGGCAAGGGGGTGTCTCCGTCCTCGGTCGCCGCCGCTTCGTCGAGGAGGATCGGCTGGGGACCACCCTCGGGCAGGCTCGCGGCGAGGCTCGTGGTGGTGAGCACGCGCCGGGCACCGGAATCGGCGAGCATGAACTCGATACGCTCGGCCGGATAGCTCGGATCGAGGGGAACATAGCCGGCTCCGCTCTTCAGGATCGCCAGGATCCCGACGATGAGCGAGAGCGAGCGCTCTGCGCAGAGTCCCACGAGATCACCGGGGCGCACGCCTTCACGGACGAGACGCCGGGCAAGACGCGTCGCTCTGGTCTCGATCTCCGCATAGGTCGCCCGCTCGCCCTCGAAGGTGACGGCCACCGCGTCCGGCCGCACCCTGGCGTGTTCCGCGATCCGCAGATGGATGGCGGGTTCGACCGGGGCCGTGCGGCTGTCGGCGGCCCGGCGTCGGGCCTGCCCGATCTCCTCCGGCAGGACGAGGGAGAGCGTATCCACGGGCGCGCCAGCCGCATCCATGACGGTGTCGAGGATGTGCAGCAGTTGCGCATTGAGGCGGTGGATATCGGCCGGGGAAATCCGGGCCTGATCCACGCTCCAGTTGAGGCGCGGCGAGCCGTCGAGAAGAAGCGACAGGGTCAACGGGACGTCGGTGGCCTCCAGCGTCGTCACCGGACCGAATTCCAGCCCGCCGAGGCTGCGCTCGCGGACGACGGCGTCGAGAGGATAATTCTCGACGACGAGCAGGCTGTCGAAGAGCGGCTGTCCGCTCCGCCCGGCCCAGGTCTGGATATCAGCGAGGGAGGCGAGATCGTGGTCCCGCAGGGCCGCCGCCTCGGCCTGGAGCCGGCGCAGCCAGTCCGAGACCGGACGCCGTCCGCCAAGTTCGACGCAGCGCGGCACCGTGTTGATGAACAGGCCGAGCACCTCGTGCATCCCGCCATCGTCCGGGGGACGGCCCGACCCGGTGATTCCGAACGCCACGCTCTTGCGTCCGGTGAACCGGCCCAGGGCGAGCGCCCATGCGGCTTCGAACACCGTGTTCAGGGTCACCTGCTCACGCCGGGCGAAAGCATGGAGACGGTCGGTGCGGGCTTCGCCCAAGACCGTATCGATGGCGATGTGGCCGCTCGCCCCTGCCACGCCGGACAGAGCCGGGGAGATGAGGCTGGGCGCGTCCAGCGGGGCCAGGGCGTCACGCCAGAACCGCTCGTCGCCGCCGCGGTCGCGTGTCGAGAGCCGGGCGAGATGGTCGCGGAACAGGCGGGACGGCGGCGCGATCGTCTCGCCCGCATAGTCGCGGAGCACCTCGGAGATCAGGCGGGCATTGCTCCATCCGTCGAGGAGGAGGTGGTGGCAGGTCCAGATCAGCCGATGCCGTCCCCGGCCGAAATCGACGATGAGGAGACGCATCAGCGGCGGCCGGGACAGGTCGAAGCCTTGGGCTCGCTCGGCCTCGGCGATCGCGGCGAGATCCGCGTCGGTCGCGTCCGGCCGGTCGAGGCGCGTGACCGTCAGGTCCGCAGAGGCATGGACGACCTGCAAGGGAGCGTCGAATTCGTCCGTCCAGTGGAAGCTGGTGCGCAGGATGGGATGGCGCGCCACGCTCGCCCGCCACGCCGTCGCGAAGCGCTCGGGATCGAGGCCGCCCAGGGTGACGCCGAGTTGATTGACGTAGAGACCGGCCCCCGGAGCGGCGAGCGCGTGGAACAGGATCCCGCCCTGTGTCGGAGTCAGCGGGTAGAGGTCCTCGATCGTCCACCAATCGAGGCCGAGGCCGTCGAGTTCGTCCTGGGTCAGGCCCGCGAGGGCGAAATCCGATGGGGTCGCGCCGCCGGCAGCCTCGTCATGGCCATGCACAGCGAGGGCATCGAATGCGAGCCTGAGGAGGTCGATCAGTCGTTCGATGGTCGGGCCGTCGAAACGGTCTCCGCCATAGCCGAGGCGCAGGGTGATCGCTCCCTTGCCCTGGTAGCTGTCGACCACGAGTTCGGAGCCCAGCGGAGCGGCGGGATCCGCCGACAGCCGCATCGCCTCGGTGTCGAGCGAAAACAGGGGCCCCGCATCGATATCGGCGACGGTGCCGAGGTGATTGAAGGTCACCTCCGGCCATGGCAGCGCGGACAGGCGCTCACGTTCGGTCCGTGACCCGAGATAGCGCAGGAGCGAGAAGTCCGTGCCGTCGCCGGGAAGCCGACGCAGGGTTTCTTTCGTCGCCTTTAGATCGCGCGCGATATCGCCCGAAACCGTCAGGCCGACCGGCACCAGGGTGGTGAACCAGCCGACGGTCCTGTCGAGGGGAAGATCCGCCGCGTCGCCGTCCCGCCCGTGGCGTTCGAGCGTCACGCCGAGCGTGGGATGCTTCGTCCAGGCGGCGAGGGCCCGTGCCAAGCCCGACAGAAGCACCTCGTCGAGGCGCATCCGATAGGTTTTGCGCAGACGATCGAGGCCAGCCACGACAGAAGAATCGAGGGCCAGATGGGTCGCTCGTGCGTGACGCTGATCGCGCGGAGCATCGGGATGGTCGACGGGAAGCCGGGCGGTCGAGCCTGAGAGCGCGCTGATCCACGCCTCGGTCTCCGTCCGGATCTCCGCCGTATGGTCGCGCAGGCGGTGGGCCCAGGACCGGAACGGCGTCGCGGGTACGAGGGCCGCATCGCCTCGGTAGAGCAGGTCGAGGTCCGAGACGAGGATGCGCCAGGAGACGGCATCCACGACGAGGTGATGGGCAGTGAGCAGCAGGCGCTGGCGTCCGCCGGGAAGGTTTGCCAGCACAGCGGCGAAGACGCGCCCATCCGCGAGGTTGAGGCTGCGCTCGGCGGCGAGGAAGCAGGTCCGCGCCTCGTCATCGCTCTCCACTTCGACCACCGAAAGCGGATCGGCGAGGCGGGCCGGCGAGACCGGCTCCTGAAACCACGCGCCTTCCGCGTCACGACCGAAGGCGTAGCGCAACGCCTCGTGATGGGCGACGAGGGCCGTCAGCGCCTCTCCGAGACGGTCGGCATCGAGAGTCACGCGGGCATCCAGCTCGACGGACTGGTTCCAGTGGTCGCGCTTCGGCATCGGTTGCTCGAAGAACCAATGCTGGATCGGCGTAAGGGGGGCAGGGCCTTCCGGCACGCGGATCGTAGCCGCTGACCCCTCGACCGGCGCGATGACGCGGGCGAGCACCGCCACCGTCTGATGCTCGAAGATCTGGCGCGGCGTCGCGGCAAAACCCGCTTCGCGCAGGCGGGCGACGATCTGCAGGCTGAGGATGGAATCGCCGCCCGCCTCGAAGAAATTCCGGTCGGGGGGGATGGCGGGAAGGCCGAGCGCCTTGGCCCAGATGTCGGCCACCACGGTCTCGGTGGGGGTGAGCGGGCGCGAGGGGCCGCTTAGCCCCTCCGCCAGCGGAGCAGGCTCCGGCAGGGCCGCGCGGTCGAGCTTGCCGTTGGGCGTCAGCGGAAGACGATCCAGCGCCACGATCCGGCTCGGGACCATGTAGTCCGGCAAGCGTCGGGCGAGCTCCGCCCGAAGTGCCGTAGGGTCGAACTCCGCCCCGGCCGCANCGCCACGATCCGGCTCGGGACCATGTAGTCCGGCAAGCGTCGGGCGAGCTCCGCCCGAAGTGCCGTAGGGTCGAACTCCGCCCCGGCCGCAGTGACAATGTAGGCCACCAGCATCGGACCCGCCGGGCCCTGGCGCAGACCCGCCGCCGCGCCGGCCACGATCTCCTGCGCCAGCAGCGCCGCCTCGACCTCGCCGAGTTCGATCCGGAACCCGCGCAGCTTCACCTGCGCGTCCGCCCGGCCGAGATACTCCACCGTCCCGTCCGACCGCCAGCGCGCCAGATCCCCGGTGCGGTAGAGTCGGCCGCCTTCCCGGCCCGACAGCTCCGGGAACGGATCGGGGATGAACCGGTCCGCCGTCTGCCCGGCCTGGCCGAGATAGCCCCGCGCCAGAGCGTCACCGCCGAGATGCAGTTCCCCGGTGACGCCCACCGGCACSGGCTGCAASGCCGCGTCGAGGATGTAGGCCCGGCGATCCCCCACCGCCCGGCCGATCGGAGCGTAGGCCCCCTCCACCGCGTCGCCGGCCCGGGCCCGCCAGACGAGGGGCGAGATCACCGTCTCGGTCGGGCCRTAGCCGTTGATCAGCAGGGTCGGGTCGAGCGCCCGGCCGATCAGTCCGAAGCTCTCCCGCGACAGCGCCTCGCCGCCGAAGCTGTACGAGCGCCGGCTCGGGCGCGGGCCGCTGGCGGCCTCCAGCGCGAGCTGGTGCATGTAGGCGGTGGGGAAGCCTGCATGGGTCACGCCGTGACGCTCCATGGCGTCCAGCGCCTCGCGCGGGGTCCATAATCCGTCCGGCTTGAGCACGACGCAGCCGCCGAAGGCCAGCGGCACCATCCAGCGCTCCTGCGCCCCGTCGAAGCTCATCGACAGGACGTGGAGCTCGCGGGTCTGCCGGTTCGTGCCGTAGACCGCACCGGTGGCGCGCACGTGYCGGGCCAGGGGACCGTGCGCCACGGCGACGCCCTTGGGCCGGCCCGTCGAGCCCGACGTGTAGATGACGTAGGCGAGCTGGTCCGGATGAGCGATTCGCGGTGGCGCGGTCTCCGGCTCGGAGGCGAGGTCGAGGCTGGACGGGTCGAGCCGCGCGAGGCCGCCCGGACCGGCTCGGCTCAGCCCGTCGAGGGTGCTGCCTCGGGCCAGCAGCAGGCGGGCGCCGGCATCCTCGACGAGGGCGGCGAGGCGCGCCGTCGGCTGGACCGGATCGAGGGGCAGGAAGGCGCCACCCGCCCGGAGGATGGCGAGGAAGGCGGCGATCTGGTCGGGCCCGCGCGGCAGGGCGACGGCGACCACGGTCTCGGGTGGTGGCGCGGTCTCCGGCTCGGAGGCGAGGTCGAGGCTGGACGGGTCGAGCCGCGCGAGGCCGCCCGGACCGGCTCGGCTCAGCCCGTCGAGGGTGCCGGCTTGTGCCAGCAGCAGCCGGGCGCCGGCATCCTCGACGAGGGCGGTGAGGCGTGCCGTCGGCTGGGCCGGATCGAGGGGCAGGAAGGCGCCACCCGCCCGGAGGATGGCGAGGAAGGCGGCGATCTGGTCGGGCCCGCGCGGCAGGGCGACGGCGACCACGGTCTCGGGGCCGATTCCCTCACGGATCAACCGGTGGGCGAGACGGTTGGCCGCCCGGTCGAGCTCGCCGAACGTGGTGGTGCGCGGCCCGCAGACCACCGCTGGCGCGTCGGGATCGGCGAGGGCCGCCTCGCCGATGAGTTCCGGCACCAGCCCCTCCGACAGCGGCATCCCATCCGCGTAGGGCGCCGACAGATCCGACAGGGCCTCGAACGGAACTAGAGGCAACGCGTCAACACGCTCGGTCGGGCTACCGGTGAGGCCGTCGAGGAGGGCGAGATAGCCGTGCTCGAACCCGGCGATGGTATCACCATCGAACAGGGCCTCGGAATAGGCGAAGGTCGCGGACAGGCTGCCGGCTTTCTCCGCCACTTCCAAGACGAGATCGTAGGCAGGCGTGCCGGTATCCTGGCCGAACGCTTCCAGCGTGAGGCCGCCGGCCGTACCGAACGCCCCCAAAGCCGCCGGTTGCTGACTGATCATGACGCGGGCGAGCGGTGCGCGACCTGGAACACGCTCCGGCTGAAGGGCTTCCACCAGACGCTCGAAGGGCAGGTCCTGATGGGCCAGGGCATCGGTGAGCGAGGCCCAGGTCCGGCTCACGACCTCGCGACCCGGCAGGACCGGATCGATGGTCACCGGCAGCACCAGCGTATTTACGAAGACGCCCACGAGATTCTCGACGCCGGGCAGGTGGCGACCCGCTACCGGCATCGCGATGCGCAGGTGCCGTGCTTCGCCGTAGCGCTGAAGGAACAGCGCGAAGGCGCTGAGCAGGATCGCGAAGGGCGACGTGCCGGTTTCCGCCGCGAGGGCCATGACTTGGCGGGTCAGGCCGTCAGCGATCGCGAAACCGTGCCGGCAGACGCGATCTGGCTGCCCGGCGGGCCTGCGACGGTCGGTAAGGGACAGGGCGGGTTCCGCGTCGCCGAGGCGGTCGCGCCACCAGGACAGATCGGCCTCCATCGCTTCGGCCTGAGCCTCTCCCCTCTGCCAGGATGCGATATCGGCCGGTTGGATCGCAAGGGCGACCAGATCGGCCGATCGTCCTTCGACCTCCGCCGCGTACAGGGCCGGCCATTCACGCAGGATCACCGTCATGGACCAACCATCGGCCACGATGTGATGCAGGGTGATGAGGAGGACGTGATGCGTCTCGTCGAGCTGGACCAGGGTGAAGCGCGCCAGGGGGCCGCCGCATCGCGCGAAGGGCCGTTCGGCCTCCTCGCGACAGAGTTCGGCGAAGCGCTTTTCGCGGGATTGTAGAGGGATCGTCGAGAGATCGAAGTCGGCTAAATCTATCTTGTAGCCGGCTTCTATCCTTTGTTCTCCGCGACCATCGGGTCTGCGAGAGAGCCGCGTCCGGAAGGCGTCGTGGCGCGCCGTGAGAGCATCGAGGCTGCGCGTCAGGGCATCGCGGTCGAGGGAGCCGCGCAGATGAATGCCACCTGCGATATGATGAGTCTCGTCGTCGCCGAACTCGGCCTCGAACCACAGCCGCTCCTGCGCCAGGGACAAGGGAAGCACTCCCTCCCGGGAGGCAGGCTTGATCAGGAAGGCTTTCCGGCCCGCCGCGATCTCGGTTTCCACCGCGCCGGCGAACGCCCCGAGCCGGGGATGAGCGAACAGAACCTGTGGGGGAACTGCGACGCCGAGCGCGGTGCGGAGCTCGGCGAGCATCCGTATGGCCGCGATCGAGTTGCCGCCGAGGGCGAAGAAGTGGCTGTCGCGGGTCACGTCGCTGCGGTCGAGAAGCGCGGACCAGATCGCGGCGAGGCGCAACTCCAACCCGGTCATGGTTGTATCGGGGCGGGGGTTCGGTGCCTCCTCTCCGTCGACTCGGCGGCCATCCTCCACCACCGCATAGGCGTCGAGGGAGCCTGCCTGCCACCCGCGCCGCGCGGCGCCCCGCTGGATTTTCCCGCTGGATGTGCGCGGCAGGCCGCCTGGATTGAGGAGAACGACGACACGCGCGGTCTCGAGGAAGGCATCGGCGACCGCCTCGGACACCAGGGCGGCCAGCGCCTCGGGCGCGGTGAGCTTCTGGACGGTGCGAGAGACCTCCACCGCGACGCCGATGCCTTCACGCCCATCCCGCTCGATGGCGAAGGCGGCGATGCGTCCCTGGCGCAGGATGTCGACATTCCGCTCGACGACCCGCTCCACATCTTGCGGGTAGACGTTCTGACCGCGCAGGATGATGAGATCCTTCTCGCGCCCGACGAGAAACAGCCGGCCCCCATGCAGGAAGCCGAGGTCTCCCGTCCTGAGGCTCCGGATACCGTCCCGCTCGACGAAGGCGGCATCGGTGGCGTCCTGGTTGCGCCAATAGCCCTGGGCGAGGCTTGGGCCGGATGCCACGACCTCGCCGATTGTCCCATCGGGCAGGCTGGCCCCGTCTGGTCCGGCGATGTGAATCGGATGGTCCGGCTGCGCGAAACCGCAATCGACCAGCCGAGTGCCCTCCCCTGCCGCCACGGCACGACCTTCCGCGAGAATGGCCGGGTCGAGGTCAAGACTGCGCATGCCCTCGCCCCGCTGGCCCGCGGTGAGGAAGAGCGTCGCCTCCGCCAGACCGTAGGACGGCCTCAGCGCACGGGGATAGAAGCCGGCGGGCGCGAAGCGTTCTGCGAACTCGGCCATGGTGGAGGCGCGGACCATCTCCGACCCGGAGAAGGCGATCTGCCAGCTCGACAGGTCGAGACGCGCCGCCGTCTCGTCATCGACCCTGTCCTGGCATAGGCGGAACGCGAAATCGGGTCCGCCGCTGACCGTCCCCCGAAAGCGGTGGATGGCCTCCAGCCAGCGTGCCGGTCGTCCGAGGAAATGCTTGGGCGACATGAGGACGCCCAGGATGCCTGTATAGATCGGCTGCAGCATCCCGCCGATCAGCCCCATGTCATGGTAGAGCGGCAGCCAGCTCACCATGACGTCGTTGGGGCGGATATCGAACCCGACCCGGATCAGATGTTCGTTGGCGATGAGATTGCCGTGGCTCACGACCACGCCCTTCGGCACCGCCGTCGAGCCCGACGTGTATTGCAGGAAGGCCACCGCCTCCGGTGCCGGCGTGGCAACGAGCCAGTCGGCGCCCTCCCCCTCGGCGAGGTCGTCCGGGGTGATGTCCTCCACCGGAAGGACCGCCCCTGGCTGGCCCGAAGCCGCGAGCATGTTGCGGACGGACTCCGCATCACTGTCATGGACGAGGACGATCGAGGGCTCGGAATCCGCGATGATGGCGGCGATCCGGGCCTGATGTTGCTCCCGGCGCGGCTCCGGCGGGAAGACCGGGACGGCGATGAGGCCCGCTTGGAGGCAGCCGAAGAAACCCGCGACATAGTCGAGGCCGGTATCGAGTAGCAGGCAGACCCGATCGCCGGGGCTCGCCGATCGCCGCAGCCGGGCGGCGATGGCCCGTGCCCGCCCGGCGAGCTCCGCATAGGTGACGGTGATCTCCCCCGACCGGGGATCGTCGAGGAAATGCAGGGCCGGTACGGTGCCGTGGTTCCCCGCGAGCCAGCGCAGGTGGCTGACGAGGTCTGATGCGGGCGGGACCGCCAGCGGCGCGCGCGGAAGACCGTCGATCATCGGATGTCCTAGAAGTGTCATCGGAACGGGGGGCGGAACGCTCAGGCTCTGGCGTCGCCGTCGAGGGCGCGGCGCAGGCTGAGCGGCCGCATGTCGGTCCAGACCGTCTCGATATGGGCGAGGCACGAGGCACGTGGCCCGGAGAAGCCGGTGGCACGCCACCCGGCCGGGACGGCGCGGTGGGCGGGCCAGACCGAGTATTGCTCCTCCCCGTTGATCACGACGAGGAACGTCGCTTCGCTGTCGTCGATAGCCATGGCGTCGTGCTCCGCGAATGGGCCGGTGTCGAAGCCCAAGACGGTGGCGGACGGCCGAAATTTAAGCGGCGGCGCAACTATTTTCGCGGCGGCTCCTAAATCCCTCCCCCGCCCGAACGTCCCTTAGCCTGACAGTTGCCGGCGGATCGTGAGGTCCGCTCGGCGCGGACATCTCGGCGCAGGAATGGAGGTTCGGTGATGACGGAATCCTACGACCCCTCGGACACCTCATATTCCCTGCGCGACACCTTCCGGGGTTCGCAGGGCGGGCGCTGGGACGACGACGAAGCACCGGCCTACGACGCGGTCGGCGTCGGCTTCGGCCCGTCGAACCTGGCACTCGCCATCGCCCTCGACGAGGCGGGACGGCAGCAGGGCCGCCAACCGCGCGTGCGCTTTCTGGAGCGCCAGGACGAGTTTGTCTGGCATGGCGGGATGCTTCTGCCCGATAGCGGGATGCAGATCTCCTTCCTGAAGGATCTCGTCACCCTGCGCGATCCGACGAGTCCCTACACCTTCATCAACTACCTGCATGTCCACGGCCGGCTGATCGACTACATCAACCGCAAGTCGTTCTTCCCGAGCCGGATCGAGTTCAACGACTATCTGCGCTGGGTCGCGGGGCATTTCGCCGATCGCTGCGATTACGGCGATACGGTGCTGGCCATCGAGCCGGAGGGACGCGGCGATACCATCCGCCACCTGCTGGTCCATTCACGCAAGGCCGATGGCCGCGAGCAGAGGCGGCGTACCCGCGCCGTCATCCTCGCCACCGGGGGCGAGCCGCGCATCCTGCCGGTCTTCGAGGAGTTGCAGAGCAGCGCCCGGGTATTCCACTCCTCGCGCTACCTGTCGCGGATCGACGGTGTTCCCCTGCCGGAGGCTTCCACGCGCCGGCCGCGCATCGCCGTCATCGGCGCGGGCCAGACGGCGGCGGAGCTGTTCCTCGACCTGCAGAGTCGTATCCCCGACGCGGACATCGCCATGATCTTCCGCGGCCAGGCGCTGAAGCCCGCCGATGACAGCCCTTTCGTCAACGAGATCTTCAACCCGGACTTCACCGACTTCGTCTATGGCCAGCCCGAGGCCCATCGCCGGGCCATCATCGACGAGTTCCGCGGCACCAATTACTCGGTGATCGACACCGACCTGCTGACGCGGATCTTCGATCTCCTCTACCAGCAGAAGGTCAGCGGCGAGCATCGCCATGCCCTACGACCGAGGACCACCGTGGTCGGGGCCTCGGAGCAGGCCGGCGAGATCGTCCTCGAAACCCTGGACGCCGCCACCGGCCTCACGACGCGGGAATTCTACGACACCGTGATTCTCGCCACGGGGTACCGCCGCGACCGTCTGGAGACCATGATGCCGGCCCTCACGCCGCATCTCACCGACGGCGCCATCGGACGCGACTACCGCCTCGCCACCCGGCCCGGCTTCGAGCCCGCCATCTACGTCCAGGGTTTCAGCGAGCCGACCCACGGTCTGAGCGATACCCTCTTGTCCATCCTGGTCATGCGGGGGCATGAGATCGCCCAATCGCTCCTCGCCGACCGGCAGAGGGCCGGTGCGCGGGCCTGACGCGGCCCTCGATCCCACCATCATAACGGCGTTGCAGCGTCGAACGGGCGAACGATGTCCTTGAGCCGAGCCGATGCGGGAGCGAGACGCGAGCCGAGTCCGGACGATGCGGACTACAGCCTCGACGGGGTCACGTTTTCCGTTCCGGGACGCGTGCTGCTGCACCCACTGAGCCTCGTTATCCCCACCGGCCGGGTCATCGGCCTCATCGGCCATAACGGCTCGGGCAAGTCGACCCTGATCAAGCTTCTGGCCCGCCAGCAGGCCCCGAGCGGTGGCCGTCTCCTGTTCAAGGGCGCATCGATCGAGAGTCTGGGAGACCGCGCCTTCGCCCGCGAGGTCGCCTACCTGCCGCAGGCGACGCCGCAGGCGCCCGGCATGCTGGTCAAGGAGCTCGTCGCCATGGGCCGCTATCCCTGGCACGGAGCGTTGGGCCGACTGGGCTCGACCGACCGGGACGCCATCGCCGAGGCGATGCGGCTCACGAAGGTGACCCCCTTCGCCGAGCGCATGGTGGACAGCCTCTCCGGCGGCGAGCGTCAGCGCGTCTGGCTCGCCATGCTGGTGGCGCAGAATGCCCGCTGCCTGCTTCTCGACGAGCCCATCGCCGCCCTCGACATCGCCCACCAGATCGAGGTGCTCTCCCTCGTGCGTCACCTGTCCCAGGAGCGGGGCCTCACCGTCATCGTGGTCTTGCACGACGTGAACATGGCGGCCCGCACCTGCGACGACCTCATCGCGCTCCATCGCGGACGCCTCATCGCGCGCGGCACCCCGGCCGAGATCGTGACGCCTGAGGGGCTGGAGGCGATCTACGGGGTGCGTATGGGAGTGTTCCCCCACCCCCGGACGGGGATGGCCCTGAGCTACCTCGATTGAGGCCGGCCCGAACCCGTACCGCGCTTCAGGCGTTGCCCCGTCAGATCAGGGAGCGACGCATGTCCGAGACGACGAAACCGCCCGAACCGACCGAGACGCTGACCGAATCCACCTCCGACCGGTCGCGCGGCGGCGGTTCCGGCAAGCCGGAACAGAACAGCGCCGCGACCGGCCCGAAGGATACCGTGAGCGGGATCGTTCAGGAAACGCCGGACGATCCGAGCGACCGGCCCGGCACCGAAGCTGAGGAAGCCGCCCGATGAGCATAGATGGATCCACGCCCGAGGCGCCCACCACGGTGTCGCTGAAGGAGCCCCGGGACAAGGCCTATTGGGCCCGCTATTTCCAGACCCCGAGCGAGGAGGTGGAGGCGGCCGTGGAGGAGGTCGGCCACGATCCGGCGAAAGTGGCTGAACGGCTCGGCAAGCCGTGGCCCTTCGAAGCCAGCGGCATCGTGTGAGGGAATCCCCTTGAGCGGGAGCGGCGGGAGGCTGACGGATCACCTCCCCCTTAAACTTGCGGACGAGGCGTGGCTCCGGTCCCGCCCCGCTTTGGCGGCACCCGCATCTTCCGGCGGGGGCCGACTTCTCTATATGCTTGACCGTAAGCCCGCGTCTCTCCGTTCGAAAGGAACGCCGCTTTGGTCTCGAGACTAACTGCCCTCGCGTTGATGACCCTGCTGCCCGTCGCGGCACTTGCCGCGGACCGGACGGTGACGATCGCCGGAGGGCAGGTCAGCGCGCCGGTGGGCCTGACCGTACAGGTGAAATCCGTCACTTTGGGTGAGGACGCCACGACGGTCCGCCTGCTGGCGAGTTTCGACAGCCACAAGACGACCTTCGTCAACATGAACGACCGGCAGAATGCCTACCTCGCCTGGGGCGACGGGGCGGAACAGCGTCTCCACCTGCGCCAGATCGCCGACAACAAGTGGATGCGCGTTCTCAACGGCCGGACCATGGAGGGCGATCTCGTTTTCCCCGGCGCCCTGCCCTCCGACGCGAGCCGGCTGACGCTGGTCTTCAACCCCGGCCGGTCCGGCGACGACATCAACGCGCCTGGCATCACCGTTCCGCTGGCTCTGACCCCGTGAGAGGGGCAGTGCTTTTGGCGGCGATCCTGGCACTGCCCGGGCTCGCTCCGGAGGGACATGCGTCGAGCTACACCGTGACGGCGGGCGGGGCCGCGATCGGCGACGCTCCCTCCCGGTTCGCCGAGATCGGCCTCCCCGCCTCGCATTGGGAGGAGAAGCCCCAACCGAGCGCTGCGGCTAGTTCGGGCGGCGCTTCCTCCTTCGGGGCGAAGGGCATGACGTCCGAGGCGCGTCTGAAGACGGAGGCCAACCTCTCCGCCCTCGGCGCCCGGCGGGAGGGCGCGGCCATCCTGGTGGAGCTGCCGAGCGATGTCCTGTTCGACTTCGACAAGTCCGTGATCCGCGCCGAAGCCCGCCCGGCGCTGGTCCGGCTCGCGGAGGTTCTCGCGGCCATGCCGAAGGCCCGTATGGCCATCACCGGCCACACCGACGCCATGGGCGCGGACGCCTACAACCAGGCCCTGTCGGAGCGCCGGGCGGTCTCCGTCCGCGCTTGGCTGGTGGGGCGCGGCATCGCCGCCGGGCGCCTGTCGGCGGCGGGCAAGGGCGAGACCATGCCGGTCGCGCCCAACGCCAATCCCGATGGTCGCGACGACCCCGCCGGACGGCAGCGGAACCGCCGCGTCGCGTTCCTCATCGCGCCCGATGGATAGACGGAGAACGACCGACCGGAAATGTCCACCCGGATCGTCGGGGACCACGACCTCCCGATAGCCTCGTCCCGCTTACCGAACGGCAGGCGCTTCCTCACCGGCGGCACGCCCGCCTGCTTCAGGTCGGCGAGGCATCCGCGCATGACCCGCATCATCTCCGCCTCCGTTTCGGCCGAAACGCCCTTGGGCCGGAGGGCGGGACTGGCATTTTCGGACCAATCGACCCGTGTGCAGGAGAGGAAGAGATGCCGAAAGTGCCGGCTGCACCCGCGCTCCGCCAGGGTGCGCAGGGCCGGCGGGTCGACGTCCCGCACGATCTCCTCGACGCTCCCGAACGCCCCGGAGGTGAGCGGCCGGTCCCGCCGCTTCCACTGGCCTGTTCGATGCTCGACGAGGCCGTTCACGCACTCGTCCGCCAGACTCGTCGGCGGCCGGACCAGGAGTTCGTCGAAGGCGCAGGCGGGCGAGGATATCGCCAGCGACAGGGCGAGCAGACGCATCAGCATCGCGATCGGCCCCGAACGGGTCCGAGACGGCGCTGGGGAGGTCGCGGATGTCGACCCATTCTGCGGGCTCCTCGGGCTCGGGGCATGACCGATCCTGCCGGGACGGACGACGCTCTTCAATCCGGCGGAGCGACGGTGGCCGAGCCCGGCCGGGTGTCCCCCTCCTGTCCGATCAACGCTTGGGTCCTGCCCCTCAGGGCCTGGAGGCTCCGATAGCCGACCGAGGCGGCGACGTGGCGTGCCGCCCGGCCATCGGCCGCGAGGGCCAGGGCCCGCACGATCCTGGCCCTCGCGCGCCACTGCCCGAAGCTGAGGCCCGTTTCCCGGCGAAACCCGCGCGTCAGGGTCCGGCGGCTCACGCCGGCCCGGTCGGCCCAGGCGTCGAGACCGAGCGCCAAGGCGGGATCGTCGATCAACCCGAGGCAGATCCGCCGGAGGCGGGCATCCTGCGGCAAGGGCAGGGTCAACCGGGTTTCGGGGGCGCGTCTCGTCTCGTCGAGCACCAGGGCGGCCAGATGCCCGCCGCGACCCGTCTCGTCATACAGAACGGGCTCGCCTGTCAGGGCGACCAAGGCGGCGGCGAGGAGGGGCGAGACTTCGATGACGCGCGCCCGTTCGGAGAAGCCGGCGATGGCCTCGACGGCCAGATAGGCCGAGCACATGGCGACCTCGCCATGCATGACCACCGCGTGGGGGAGGCGCGGTGGGATCCACAGGGCATGGCCCTCCGGCACCACCCAGGTCCCGTCCTCGGCGGTCGCCATCATCAATCCGGCGGTGGCGTAGAGCAGCTGCGCCCGCTTGTGGGAGTGCCGCTCCGTGCGGCTGCCGGCCACGAAGGTCTTGGGCATCACCGCGACGGCGCGGGGCACGTCCTGATAATCCTCGGCCCTGATGGAGCGCATGGTTTCCCCGTCGGCGCGGTTTGCCGTGGCATCGTTTGCCTTGGCCCGATCGCGTACACCTTCGGCCCGACAGCGTTCAACGGGTCAGCTAGAGCGGGGCCTGCCTGCGGAGATCCTCTATCGATGGACGCCGAAACCCTGTCCCGCCGCACCCTGCGCTTCGTCAACGTGGCGCATGCCCTCGATCACTTCGTGCTGCTGATCTACCCGACGGCCGTGATCGCCATTGCGGCGCAGACCGGGCTTTCCTATGGGGAGCTCATCGCGCTCGCCACCGGGGCCTTCGTGGCCTTCGGCCTCTGTGCGCTGCCGATGGGCTGGCTCGCCGACCGGTTCGGACGGCGAAACCTCCTGGCGGTGTTCTTCTTCGGCTACGGCCTGTCGTGCCTCGGGGTCGCGAGCGCCGCCAGCCCGACGGCCTTCGCCCTGTGGCTCTGCGTGCTCGGGCTGGCCTCGGCGATCTATCACCCGGTCGGCTCGACCATGCTCGTTTCCCACTCGCGCCGCCTCGGGCGGGACCTCGGCGTCAACGGCGTCTGGGGCAATGTCGGCGCCGCGACGGCCTCGGGTGTCACGGCGCTGCTGGCGACGGGGTTCGGCTGGCAGGCGGCCTTCGTGGTGCCGGGGCTGGTCTGCCTCGCCTGCGGAGCGGCCTTTCTGGCCATGGTCCCCGGCGACGGCGAGGGCGCGCAGGGCAAGGAAGGGGGCAAGGCGGTGCTCGCGGTGTCCCGCCCCATCCCCCTGCTCGTGGTTTTCGCCTGCGCCATCGTGGCCGGCGGGATGACCTTCAACATCACCACCATCGCCCTGCCGAAGGTGGTGGACGAGCGCGTCGGCGAGGGGCTGCCCCTCGCGCTGATCGGCTCCGTGGCCACCCTGGTCTTCATGGTGGGAGCCCTGACCCAGCTCCTCATGGGGCGACTGATCGACCGTTACAGCCTGCCGGCGCTGTTCCTCGGCCTGTCGGTGCTGCAGCCGCTGGGCCTCGGAATCGCCGCCCTGAGCAGCGGCGTCCCGCTCCTCGCCGGGCTCGTCCTGACCATGGCCGCGCTCTACGGGCAGGTGGTGATCAACGACGCGATGGTGGCTCGCTACGTGCCGCCGCTCTACCGCGCGCGGGCCTACAGCGTGCGCTATTTCCTCGGTTTCACCGTGAGCGGGTTCGCGGTGCCGCTGATCGCCCTGCTGCACGAGAGGGGCGGGTTCGGGCTCGTGCTCGGGATCGCGGCGGCCTGCGGCGGCGTCATCGTGGCCTCGGCGGTCGGCTTCTTCGGCTTCACGGGGAAAGACCGGTCCCGGCCCCTCGCCCCGGCGGAATGAGGCGGGGCCAACCGCCACGCGACCGGCCTTCGCACCGCCATCGGACGGGGTCATCGCGAAAACCGGCCGGACGTCCTATTCCGGTCGCGCCAGCGGGAGCGATGCCATGCAGAAGCGCTACGAGATTTTCGCCGACTATCACCAGTTCTATCTCTGGGATCACGGCGAGATGCCCGACGCGGCGCTGGATTACACCGAAGAGGACCTCCAGCTGAGGGTCAAGACGGCGCCGTTCCTCGTGGTCATCCAGCCCGAGCGCAACATGTCCGTGCCGGTGGAGCTCGACCTCCTCGACGGGCCGCCCGACGAGGCCCTCGACCTCTGGGACCACGTGGTGGAGGCGAGCCTCGACCTGCCCTCGGGCCGGCTCGAAATCCACGAATGCACGGGCGGGTCCATCGACATCCTGTCCGTGGCCCCCGGCACCTACCGCGTCCGCGCCTGTTTCGGCGGCCTTACCACCCTCACCGACGACCGCCTGGACGGCGAGGACCATTACCGCCTCGTCCTGTGGCCGGCCCCTGCCGCACCGCTCGCGGTGATCAAACAATTTGCCGGATCCCGCTGAGAGCCCGGCCCCCCTCTTCATTCTCACGATTCCGACGTGGCCAACGACGATCAGGACCCTGTGCCGGAGGCTCTCGACGGGCGGGCGTGAGACGCAACCGGCTCCCTCTCCTGGAAGGAGAGGGTTGGGGTGAGGTGTGGTCCCTCTCCGGAAAGTGCACACACCTCACCCTGTCCCTCTCCTTCCAGGAGAGGGGACCCGCGCTGCCCGCGAGATATTGGAAGCCGGCAGCCCCTCGTGGCGGGAGGCAGGCCCGAAGCCCGACCTCTCACACCGCGAAAGAAATCGACACCGCCCCGGAACCACACCCCACCATCGGCGTTATGCGCGTGCGAGGCCCGGATGGGCTCGCATTCTGGCGCCGGACACGGTGTCCGGCGCGCTTTGTCATCACGTTGCTCTTCAGGAGGATGTGGTCATGAGGACTTTGGATTTCGCACCGCTCTATCGCTCGACCGTCGGTTTCGACCGCATGATCTCGCTGCTCGACCAGGCGACCCGGATCGAGCCGTCGACCACCTGGCCGCCCTACAATATCGAGAAGGTGGCCGACGATGCCTATCGCATCACCATGGCGGTGGCGGGCTTCACCCCGGATGAGATCGACCTGACGCAGCACGACACCGTGCTTCAGGTGACGGGCCAGAAGGGGGGCCAGGACGGAGAGCGCGCCTATCTCCATCGCGGGATCGCGACGCGCCCCTTCCGGCAGACCTTCAACCTCGCCGACCACGTGAAGGTCACCGGAGCCAGCCTCGACAACGGGCTGTTGACCGTGGACCTCGTGCGCGAGGTGCCGGAGGCCTACAAGCCCCGCCGCATCGCCATCGGCGGCGCGGCTCAGGCGGTGGGCCAGGACAACGCGCCCGCCCAGGTCGAGGACCACGCCGAGGCCGCCTGATCGCCGACGCCGATCATGAGAGAGACCCTCGGGGGCCTTCAGGCCCGCGAGGGCCGCATCCCGTTCTCAGTCCTGCCTCACAGCCATAGGGAGGATCGATCATGTCGATGAGGGAAACGCACTTTTCTCGTTCCGGCGCCGGGCGTTCCGGCCTCATGAACCCCGCCGCCACGCAGCCAGCCTCGTTCGAGGCCTGGCAGGCCGTGGTCGCCCCCGGGGACGTGTTTCGTCATCCGCGCGAGGTGCTGGCGCACCCGCTCCTTTCCCGCGAGGAGAAGCGGACGATCCTGGCCTCCTGGGTCTCGGATGCCTGCGCCCTCGAGAGCGCTCCGGGCCTGCGCTGCCTCACCGGGGCCAGGGCCGAGCCGGTCACCGTCGATGCCCTGCTCGCGGCGCTCGCCGAACTCGACGGCCCCGCCGCCCCGGAGAATGCCGCCGCCGACGCGCCCCGGCCCGCGCCGCGCCGCCGGCCGCGCCTCGCGAACCTGCACCGCTATCTCCGCCCGCGCCGTCGAAACAACGACGACGACGACCCGCCGCCCTGCCCGGCGACGATCATGCCCCGCCCCCGGACGCCGCCCAGCGCGGACGCGATCCCGGCTTGAGCGGTGAAGGCTGACGCGCGCCGCCGCCGAAGGGCGGCGGCAGGCGGTCTAGCCCGCGCCTATGAAGGCCCTCACCACCATTCCCTCGCCGACCGAAGCGAGTGATTTCTGAGGTTAGGCGGTGGCGAAGAGGACCGGCTCTGGGTGGTTTCGAGCCTGTCCACCTGCGGAGCGCAAGGCCAAGTGAGCTCACGTTTAAAAAGTCGCAGCCCACCGGTCATTCGATTGACAGGAGCTTGGCCGAGCCGTGCGTAAAGGCGACATTAGCTCGACGATAAAGCCTTCGATTAACGGGCAAAAAGCTATTGGCTACAGCAGTTTAGGATTTGGGTCTATTTCCCGCTCCTCTGATTCGGACACCGGGTTGGCGGACAAGGGCCCGTCGCGTCCGGTAGGGGCGACTTCGGAGTTCGTCTCCGCCACCGGGCTAGACGATTTTGGGGCCGAAGCAGCCGCGAGCGAATGTGAAGCCGCTGCCGGAAGGGAGCTGGCAGGCGATGAGGTAACGAAGTCACTGCTCATCAGCGCTGGCCGTTTAGCGCCAACGAAGTCGGCAAGAACACCAATTATAGACTTTGCCTCAATACTCAAGCCAACAAGATCTGGCCGAGCGCGTGCATGAGCGCGGCTCTCCAACTCGCGGGCGACTGTAAACAGATGCCCCGAATTTTGCTCTTTTGCGAAGAAGTCCGCGATGATTCCAGCGCGCACCCCAGTAAACATTTCTTGAAGCGCATCGCTTGTCTGGCGAGCAATTACACGCCCATTTTTGACGCCCTTAGAGATTACGGAAAGTACGGTTTCGATGCTTTCTTGAACTCGGTTGTCACCGGAGTCTCCGTACGTCACTCCGGCATAGAGCAGATCATGACGAGCGGAAGGCTCTTCAAAGGCCAGTTTCTCCAGTGCAGCATCAAGTGCCATACACGCCAACGCGGCAGACAAGAAAGCTCCGCGAAGAGCTTGCTCCCGGTGCTGTGGACGGGTTGCAGCTCTTTCAGCGAAGAAACGAAATGACCTAATTGCTTTGTTGAAGGCGGGGTACGGCGCAAGACTAACGACTGCGGATTTAGCTGCTGCGATTTGCTTAATCCAATCTCCGTCCTGCTTGTGTCCTGCATATGATTGGATGTTGGCGTTCAGCTCTTCGAGACTAAGGCGATCTCTGAGAAGGTCGTCCCCGTCGTTCCATCGGCGGAGGAAGGCGGCAGTAAGCAGTGTAACTTTCTGCTGTTGAGCAAAACGGTTGACCTTGGCGTTCGTATCGGTGGTGGTGACGACCGCCCGGTCGCACCCGAGCGCCAGTTGCATCCCTCGAACCCACATGATGCGCTCGTAGGCTTTCGGTGACTTCTTGTCTTTTACGTCAACCAACGCGCGGGTACGCACACCACCGCCTTGACGCCCGTACAGCCATACGTCGACGTCGGTGACCTCCTCATCCTCGAACTGGATTGAGACACTCCGGATTGCCAAGAAGCCCTGTCGCGCGAAATAAGCTCGCGCCAGCTCTTCGAGACCAGCACCCTTCGGCAACGCCATCATCCACCACTCCTCAAGCGATCCAGTGCGTCGTGAACGAACCGCTTGTCACTCAAATTGTTCTTCTCTCGTACTTCGTTTCGCGCTGCGTGGGGACCTTTGAAGGCTCTGGCCGGGGAGCCGTCCATCAAAACGGCCTCCTGAGACGCAGCCCCGCCGCGGATAATTGTCAATGCAAGTTCGCCAACGTCCTTCTTGAGCAAGCGCATTGTGTATCGACCATGGCTTCTCTCGGTAACATCGACGACTTGGCGAGCTTCAAGCTCGCGGTAGTCTTCACCAATCGCGCGGATGCCACCAGCGCGAGCGGCTAGTTCGTCACCGCGGACAAGAGCGCGGATGAGCGCGTCTGGCATAGTGATTTGACCTCGGGTGGCGCTACTGCGCGTTTGACCGTACGTTAGCGATGCGATCAGCGCCTTAGCATCATCAATAGGATCTTCTTCAAAGGGACGCCCGTACTTCTGAAAATCGTTGGGTGAAGCAACGTATCCTACAGACTCAGTGCTGTTGCTCACCTCCATCCGGTCAAACAAGCCCACACTAATCAGTCGCTTGTAAAGCTCAGCGCCCAACATTTTTTCAACATCAGCATCGTACAACGCACCGCTGCGCGTTAGCTTATCTTGGACTTCTGAGAGCCGGACTCGCTCGTCAGCCTTGAGCTGCTCCAAAACTCTGTGTGCCTTCTCCGCGTACTTACCGTCGCGAAAAGTATGAGAGTTAAAAAGAAGACCGCGGCCTGGCTCCCCCTCTTCATCAATCAAAGCTGTCTTCTTTGAAAGATCAACGAGAGTGGTCGCTTCTGCCTTCCTCAATTTGTGAGTATCTGAAATATACTCTTCAGCTTCAGCACGCCTGAATGGCTTGCCTGAAACGCGCTCCGAGAGATCGAGGATCGCCTGCTCGTCTGAAGTTGGCTTTTGCTCATCAAATAATTCTGCAGTGGCTTCAAGGACTGCCTGTGTCGTTGCGCCCAGCACAGCGATAGATCCGTCGCTTGTAATGTCGATTCGACCTGCATTCTTCAGAAGTTCTAAACCTAAAGTTCGAGCTGACTTATCGATTCCACTTAACTGGCAAGCGTTATCCACCGTCTGACGCGATATGGCAAAGGTAGTTGATTCATCCGATTGTCGACGAATCAAATTATAGAGGCGACCGACCTTGCCCGCGTATGAGATGTTCTCTAACCGAGCTGCACCTGCACCCGAGTAACCATCAAGATTTTTGGATTGAGCAAGAAGCCATGCCCCTTTGGTCTTATTGTCCATATGCGTGGGGTTCTGCCCCCTCCTTATTCACAGACGGTAGTGACGCAAATCACCTGCCATCGACACTACTGGTGGCATAACCATAAATTTGCAACCGATAAAATTGCTTGCGGCTATGTCCCAGTGCTCGGCGCAGTATCGGAGGGCTTCAGCAGCGTGTTTTATGCCCGAATAGAGACCGGCCCCGAACATCATTCCCGCATTGTAGCGTCCGATTTTAGGATAGATAAATTCGCTGTTTTAAAGATCTCCTTGGGCATATCATTGCCCAAAGGCACCAGAACGAACGTTAGCTCCCAGAAGTGCTGAGTCTTAAGCGCTCAAGCGAAGTTGGGGTGGAAGCAGAAGCGACCAAGCGTCAGGCGTCCCACCGCCCCCCCCGCCAGGCGTACGCCTAAAAATCCTACAATAGGAATTTATGATTGACAGCGTGACGCTCCTTCTGTATCAATGAGGAACGCTCAAGAAGTGTGACGAGAGGGGCAGCGAGATGGAGCTTCCCTTGGAGACACGAAAACTCGTCGAGCAGTTGATGCGGACGACGAGCATGACGAGCCGCGAGATCGCGGAGCGGACGGGGGTCCGCGCTCAGACGATCAGCACGTGGAACCGCCAGCATGGCTGGCGCGAGGGGGTGAGCGACGTAGCGCGTCGGCTCGACCCCGGAGCCTGGGCGCCCGCGCGGCGGCGCGCCGTGGAGACGCTCTACGGGATGATGGAGATCGAGCCCGCGACGCTGGCTCTGGCGCTCGGCGGCACCGTCGCCGGCGCGCCGGCCCTGTTCCGGGCTTGCGGCTTCGAGCGCAGGCCGCGGGCCCGCCCGGCGCCGCGCCCGCAGAAGGCCGGGGCGGCCCCTCCGGCTGCGCGGGTGATGGACAATCTGGGCGAGGCCCTGCGCGCCCATATCGGCCGCCAGATCGCGCGGTTCGACGCGGCCCTGAGTGGCGAGATGCCGCCCGCGCTCGATTCCGCGAAGGTGCTGCGCGACCTCGGCGGCCTGAAACGGCTGCTCGACGACCTCTCTAGCGAAGACCGGGAGCGGAGCGATGCGCAGCGCAACCTTGCGGACCGGGATTCTGCGACGTCCCGCCCCCCGGCCGATGACAGCGACCTGCCCGCCCTGCGCGCGGCAATCGCGGCGCGCTATGCGGCATGCCTCGGCGAGCGGCCGGATGCCGGGTTTCCTGGCGAGCCTGCCGCCGCACCTGATCCGGGCGCTGGCCTCGGACTGGCTCCATAACGCCCGGACCGACCAGCTGCCGCCCTGCCCGTCGCGGGGGGACTGGACGACCTGGGCGGTGATCGGCGGGCGCGGCTCGGGCAAGACCCGCACGGGGGCCGAATGGGTGCGGGCCCTGGCCACGGGCGACCCCGCCTTCTGCGCCCGGGCGGTGGGCCGCATCGCCCTCATCGGCGAGACCTATGCCGACGTGCGCGACGTGATGATCGAGGGGCCGTCCGGCCTGCTGGCGCTCTCCGGGGCGCGGCCGCATTGGGCGCCCTCGCGGCGGCGGCTCGAATGGGCCAACGGCGCGGTGGCGATGGCCTTCTCCGCCGAGGAGCCGGATTCCCTGCGCGGGCCGCAATTCGGCGCAGCCTGGTCCGACGAGATCGCCAAATGGCGCCGGCCGGACGCCACCTACGACATGATCCAGTTCGGCCTGCGCCTCGGCGACCGGCCCCGCAACCTCGTCACCACCACGCCCCGGCCGATCCCGCTGATCCGGCGCATCCTTTCCGACCCGCTCACGGTGGTGAGCCGCTCGCGCACCGCCGACAACGCCGCCAACCTCGCGCCCTCCTTCCTCGACGCCGTGGTGGGGCGCTATGCCGGCACGCGGCTCGGGCGGCAGGAGCTCGACGGCGAGCTGATCGAGGACCGGCCCGACGCGCTCTGGACGCGGGAGGGGATCGAGGCCGCGCGCCGGGACGGGATGCCGGAGCTTCGGCGGATCGTCGTGGCGGTGGACCCGCCCGCCTCCTCGAAGGCAGGGGCCGATGCCTGCGGGATCGTCGCCGCCGGGCTCGGACCGGACGGGCATGCCTATGTGGTCGCCGACGCCACGTTGGGCCGGGCGAGCCCGCAGGCCTGGGCCGGCGCCGCCCTGGCGCTCTACCATCGCCTGGAGGCGGGCAGCCTCGTGGTCGAGGTCAACCAGGGCGGCGAGATGGCCATCGCGGTCATCGCCGAGGTCGACGCCTCGGTGCCGGTGATCCCGGTGCGGGCGACGCGCGGCAAGTATCTGCGGGCCGAGCCGGTCTCGGTGCTCTACGCGCAGGGCCGCGTCCACCATGTCGGCAGCCTGCCGGCGCTCGAGGACGAGCTCTGCGATTTCGGGCCGGGCGGCCTCTCCAGCGGCGCCTCGCCCGACCGCCTCGACGCCCTCGTCTGGGCGTTGACCCACCTCATGCTGGGGCAGAGGGCCGAGCCGAGGATCCGGCGGGTGTGAGCGCGTTCTCCTCTCCCCGCCGGGCGGGGGAGACGGGGATGAGCGCCGGCCTTCGGGTCCAACAGCCTGAAGGCACGTCCCTATTCAAAAGAGGCTGGTCCCCCTCTCCCCGCCGGGCGGGGAGAGGACGTCGTCCTCCCCTTGCCGGGAGGCGACGTGAGCCCGCTAGGGCGAGGGTGAGGGGGTCTCTCCGGGTGTGGCTCCTTCGGACGCGCCCCCTCACCCTCGGCTGCCGCCTCGCCGCGTCGACGACAAGGTCGTCGCGGCCCTCTCCCCGCATGCGGGGAGAGGGGACTGCACACAGGCCTTTCGGACCAGAACTGATCGAGTCAGGACATTCCCATGCCGAACCTTCTCGCCCGCCTGGCGCGGGCCGCCTTTCCCGTGGCCGAGACCAAGGCGGCGCCGGTTTCCGGCCTCGGCATCGCCTTCTACGGCGAGGGCCGGGCGGTGTGGACCGCGCGGGATTACGGGGCGCTGGCGCGCGAGGGGTTCCAGCGCAACGCCATCGTCCACCGGGCGGTGCGGCTGGTGGCGGAGGCCGCGGCCGCCCTGCCCCTGGTGCTGACGGACCGGGCGGGGCCGCATCCGCTCCTCGCCCTCCTCGCCCGGCCGAATGCCCGCGAGGGCGGATCGCGCCTGCTGGAGACGCTCTATGGCTACCTCATGGTCTCGGGGAACGCGTATCTCGAAGCCTTGAGCCTCGATGGCACCCCGCGCGAACTCCACGCTCTCCGTCCCGACCGGATGCGGGTGGTGCCGGGCCCCGATGGATGGCCCATCGCCTACGACCATACCGTCGGCGGGCGGGTGCTGCGGCACGACCAGACCCGCGAGGGCGTGCCGCCGATCCTCCACCTCACCCTGTTCCACCCGGCCGACGACCATTACGGCCTATCGCCGATGGAGGCGGCGGCGGTGGCGCTCGACATCCACAACGCCGCCGGGGCCTGGAACAAGGCCCTCCTCGACAATGCCGCCCGGCCCTCCGGGGCGCTGGTCTACGCCACCTCCACCGGCGCGACGTTGAGCGACGCGCAATTCACCCGCCTCAAGGGCGAGCTGGAGGCGAATTACCAGGGCGCGGCCAATGCCGGCCGGCCGCTGCTGCTGGAGGGCGGCCTCGACTGGAAGCCGCTCTCGCTCTCGCCGAAGGACATGGATTTCGTGGAGGCGAAGGCCGCCGCCGCCCGCGAGATCGCCCTGGCCTTCGGCGTACCGCCCCTGCTGCTGGGCCTCGCGGGCGACAACACCCACGCCAATTACGCCGAGGCCAACCGCGCCTTCTACCGGCAGACGGTGATCCCGCTGGCGCGCCGCACCGCAGAGAGCCTCGCCCAATGGCTGGAACCCGCCTTCGGCCCCGCCCGCCTGGAGCCCGATCTCGACGCGATCGAGGCCCTGGCGCCGGAGCGGGAATCGCTCTGGCGCCGGGTCCAGGCGGCGGACTTCCTCACCGAGGCGGAGAAACGCGAGGCCGTGGGCTACGGGACGGCGTTATAGGTTCGTCAGTTCCAGGTGTGCAGCACCGTGCGCCAGTCCTTGCCCTCACGCTCCAGGACGTTGACCCAGTTGCCCTCGAACGTCTTCTTCGCGCCCCCCTCACCGGGGCCGGACATGGACCAGCGCCCGGTGACGAGGAGAACGTCCCCCTTCATCTGCGCCGAGTTGACCTTGATCGCGTGCTCCTCGAACCCCTTCGCCTTCAGCCCGGCGAAGAAGGCGCCGATCTTGTCGGCGCCGGACACCGCTGCGCCCTTCGGGATCACCATCGCATCGGTCGCGTAGAGGGCCTTGAGGCCGTCCATGTCGCCGGAATTGTAGGTCTTGTCCCAGCGGGCCGCCGCGGCCTGGGCATCGGCAGTGGGATCCGCGGCCGAGGCCGGGATCGGACCAAGCAGGCACAGCAGAACGGATGCGATGCATAGCTTAACGCTCAAGCTCATGATGATCCCCCGTTTCCGATTCGCAGTCGATCGAAGTCGAATAATGTCACTGATCTGCGATCAGGAAAGCGAAATCTTGGTGTATCCGGGCGGATATTGCCAACCCGGACCATCGTCTCGATCGGGGCGCGATCGTTCGGGTGTCACGTCGATCGGGCCGGTGGCTTAGCCGGAAGGTCCGGCCCGAACGATATCCGTGAGGGTGAAATCCTCGCCCTTGAACAGCAGGACCGCCTGATGGGCTCTCGCGCAGGCATAGGCGTGGCAATCGCCCATGTTGAGGGACGCCGGATGCCGGCCCTTGCCGAAGCGCTCATAGGCTTCGACGGCGAGTTCGAACTCACGCCCGGCAATCGGAACGAGGCGGATTTCCACCTCCTCGCAAGTCAGGCGAACCCGTTCGCGGGCCGCCTCGACCGTGAAGGCGTAGTTGCGCACGAGGCCCGCGATGGTTTCCCAGAGCGAGAGCGCCGAACACAGCCTGTCGGGATCGGTCTCCAGGATATCCGCGAACGCGTCGGCTTCCGCCTCGCCGGCGATGATCGCGATCAGCGCGGAGGCATCGACGAAGAGCGTCATTCTCCGCTCAGGTCGTCGAAGAAGGCCTTGTCGGCGGCCTGCCCCGTGGGCTTCGGCAGCGGATGACGGGCCCTCAAGGCCGCGAGGCGTTCGCGTAGCGGCACCGGAGGGGTCAGGCGGCTCAGTTCGGCCGTGACGGCCCGGCGCACGGCCTCGGATTTGGTGACGCCGGACGCTTTCGCGAGCTTCACCACGAGGCCCGCCGTCTCGTCGTCCTTGATGTAGAGCGGCACACGCACCTCCGGGATATCCTCGGCATGATGAGGATATCCCACCGCCTCACCCCAGTCACCCCACCCTTCGGGAGCCCGCCATGGACGGCCATTTCACCGGCTATGCCAGCCTGTTCGGCGTGCCCGATCTCGGCAACGACGTCGTGTCCGCCGGCGCCTTCGCGGCGAGCCTCGGCGAGCGTGGGGCCGCGGGTGTGCGGATGCTGTTCCAGCACGATCCGGCCGAGCCGATCGGGCGGTGGCTCTCCCTGCGCGAGGATGCGCGCGGCCTGCGGGTGGAGGGGCTGATCAACCTCGCCGTCCAGCGCGGGCGCGAGGTCGACGCGCTGATGCGCGAGGGCGGCCTCGACGGTCTGTCCATCGGCTTTCGCACCCTGCGTTCGAGCCCGCAGCGCGGCGGCCTGCGCCGCCTGCTCGCAATCGACCTCTGGGAGATTTCCCTCGTCACCTTCCCGCTCCTGCCCGGCGCCCGCGCCGCCGCGCCGGACGGGACGGTGACGCCCCTCGCCCGCGAGTTGCGCGCCTTCGCGCACCGGCTCGCGCCGCGTGGCGCGCCGTCCCCCCGGACGGCCTCCGCCCCTTCCCCCTTCACCCAGCAGACGAGGTTCGCATGAGTGTTCACGTTTCGCCGAGCGCCCCGGAGACCAAGGCCGATCCGCATGGCTTTCTGGAAAACCACGCCCTTCTGGAAAACAAAGCGGCGCGCCCCGCCTCCGACGCCGAAATCGGCGCCGCCATGGACGAACTCTCCCGCGCCGTCGAGGCCTTCAAGGAGACCAATGACGGCCGGCTCGCCGAACTCGAGGGGCGCCGCTCGGGCGATGTCCTCACCGAGGAGAAGCTCGCCCGCATCGACGCGGCCCTCGACTCGGCGCGCACCCGCCTCGACCGCCTGACCCTGGACGGCCGCCGTCCGCCCCTGGGTGGTGATGGGCCGACCCGTCCGGACCCGGCTTCCGTGGAGCACAAGGCCGCCTTCGACCTCTATGTCCGGGCGGGCGAGAGCGGCGGGCTGAAGCGCCTGGAGGAGAAGGCGCTCTCGGCCGGCTCCGGCCCCGATGGCGGCTATCTCGTGCCGCAGGCCATCGAGCGGGACGTGCTGAAGCGGCTCGCCAACCTCTCGCCGATCCGGGCGCTCGCCACGGTGCGCACCATTTCGGGCGGGCTCTACAAGCGCGCCGTCTCCACCACCGATGCGGTCTCGGGCTGGGTCGCCGAGACCGCGGCGCGGCCGCAGACCGACGCTCCGTCCCTCTCTGAACTGAGCTTCCCGGCCATGGAGCTCTACGCCATGCCGGCGGCGACCCAGACGCTCCTCGACGACGCCATCGTCGATATCGACGCCTGGCTCGCCGACGAGGTGGAGACCGTCTTCGCCGAACAGGAAAGCGTCGCCTTCGTCACCGGCAACGGGGTCAGCCGCCCGCGCGGCTTCCTCAGCGTGGACAATGTCGAGAATTCCGCCTGGAGCCCAGGCAGGCTCGGCTTCGTCGCCACGGGCGCGGCGGGGGCCTTCCCCAGCGCCGACCCGTCCGACGTGCTGTTCGACCTCGTCTATGCCCTGCGGGCCGGCTACCGCCAGAACGCCAGCTTCGTGATGAACCGCAAGGTCCAGAGCACGATCCGCAAGATGAAGGATGCCGACGGCAACTACCTGTGGCAGCCGCCGGTCTCGGCCGACAGGATCGCGACCCTCCTCGGCTTCCCCGTGGCCGAGGCCGAGGCAATGCCGGATGTGGCGGCCAACAGCCTGTCCATCGCTTTCGGCGACTTCAAGCGCGGCTATCTCGTGGTGGACCGCGCCGGCCTGCGCGTCCTGCGCGACCCCTACTCGGCCAAGCCCTACGTGCTGTTCTACACCACCAAGCGCGTCGGCGGCGGCGTGCAGGATTTCGACGCGATCAAGCTGCTGAAATTCGCGTGAGGCAACGGGGCGGGTCGGCCGGTCACCGGGGGGCGGTCCGCCACGACATTCCGGCGATAGGAGGCTGACGCTCGCCCCGCCGAGTCGCAACCGAGGCGGTGAGAGGGGGCGTGCTCCTCAGGTGGCCCCGGTGACGAGGGCGATCATCGCCTCGTCACCGGGTCTCGTCGGGCGAAGCTTGACGGGTTGCTGCCCATGGAACCGCCAAGCCCGTCCATCGCGGTTCTGCCGTCCGTCGAACGTGGCTTCCGTGGTGCGATATCCCGAAAGGGTCAGGACCACGCCATGATGTCCGTCCGGGCAGGGGATCGCCACGGTCCTCCCCGTATCCTCCTTCCACAGCGCCACGGATCTGGACCCGTCCTTGCGGCCGGTGCGGTTCGCACGTTCGATTAGAGCAAGGGAGGTGAAGGTGAGGACGGACGACCCAGGGTCGTCGGCCAGCACCGTAGCGTAGCGCGCGGGCCATCTCTCCGGCACCTGCGGCCCATCCATGAGCAAGGCGAAGACGAGACTCGGGCCGATGGAACGCAGCACGGTATGACAGGGGTCGACCCGGGCCATATCCTCGCAGATCATCGTGGTGAACGTCGATGCTTCACGAAACACGTTCACGTGGATTTCCCGTTTGGGGACCATCGTCTTCTCCCACCACGTCACGCGAGGATCGAGGGCGGCGGCCAGGGCATAGGTCGAGATCTGCGATTCATCGAGGCGCCAGCGATGGTGCTTCGAACGACTCGTCGTGATCGTGCGCGCAAGCCAATCGGGATTGCTGGACTTGAACACGCTCGAGAGCGCGACGTTCGCGACCTCGCCCTTGCAGTTCATGCTCGATCCGGCGACCAGGAATTCGATCGACGGAAAACGGGTGACGACGGCCTCGACGATCCTTTCGTAGATCGGCCAGTCGAGCGCGAGCTCCGGGAAAACCACGCCGTGGAGATGGCCGACATCCTCCATCGACCGTTCGATGAGCTTGATCGTGAAGGCGATGAGAGCGTCGCGCCGGGTCATTCCCCGCGGCTGCCTGCGACCATTCAACCATTGCTGCTGAAGCTCGAACCACCCCCAGGGCGTCGTATTCGTGACCCCCGAACGATCGGCGTCCTCGGGGGTCAGGCGAACGTGTCCCTTGAACCACTGGGCCGAGATCTGGAATGGGTAGGGGATCAAGAGCAGGTTGAGCGCGTCGTCGTCATCGGACCTCAGCGGTCCGGGCGGCCGTTGCCAGCACGCACGGACGATCCCGCGAGGCGGGAGCGTCGCGAGGTTGTGACTGAAGGTCCGGAGCGTGCAGCCCATCGGAGGTGTGCGCGATTTGGGTTGAACGCAGACCACGTCTGGATCGGCCTGCATGCAGACGGTCGAGTGCTGGGGAAAGTACGTGATGTGGGCTTGCGCCTTCTCCAGCAGGCTCTGGTAGATCCGTTCCTGCGAGCTGTACCAGGCATCGTAGACCCAGCTTGTCGCCGCGCTTCCGGAAGGGATGACCTCGCGGGTCGTTCCGTATCCGAGATCGGCACAGGCTTCGTCCGCGATGACGAGGAGACCGATGGCCGGAAGCCACCAGCGGGCGGGGGGCGCATGAGGGCGATGCTCGACGAAGACCGGGTCTCCGGCGTGTTTACCGATCTCGCTCCATAAGCGCGTCACCAGTTCCGGAACGGCGGCATGGCCCATCCATGTCTGCCCGGACTTCACCCATTCGGCATGCTCGTCGAGGTCCATCAGCAGGGCCGACGCACTCCAATTCGCAGGTTCGTCTCGGGGCACGAGATAGTGGTAGGCGCCCGCCGTCTCCAGAAGATAGGCGGCGACGGCAAACAGATCCGCCGGGTAGTCCGGCACGGCAGGCCATCCCTCATGTCCTTTGTCCGAAAAGAAGGAGCGCGTTCCGTTGGGGAAAATGCGCGCGACAATCGTGCCGACACTGAGCGAGGCTGACATCGTGGCGCACTTGCAATTCGAAGGGAGACGCGTGAATGCTACCTATGCGTGTCATGGCAGCCTCCGCAAGCGCATCTCTCGAATCCTTTGAAGCGACGCGACATCCCGTGTGGCGCATCGCCGGGGAGCGGCCCTGACATTCGCGTCGGATGCGAGTCACCAGAGGGCAAGATGTTGAGGAGAAGGAACTTTTCCTCTATCGCCACGAACCAAACGGCGCTATCGAAAGAATGATTTAACCGATTATTCGCTTATCTCATGCGAACCGTGGATGGTACGCCCGGTTGTGATTTCCAGATACCCATCGTCACCATTGCCAGGGACGCTCCGAGACGTTCAGCCCTGCAACCCAGCATGGAGCCGCAAATGTCAGCCGTAAGCCCGATCGCCTACCTGAAGGCGCAGCACGTCGCATCACAGGAGGCCAGTGCGCGGCTCGTCGAGCACCTGACACGAGCGGGGATTCCTGCCGAGACCGCTCACCAAGTGGTGGCTCAGCACATCGCGGGATCAGCTGAGCGTCTGCACTCGGAGAACGAGTCCATCTTGGACGCCAATATCCATTGGACGCAGAACGGTCACAACTGATCCAGAAGCCGGAGGGCTGCGGAGCGCCGAGGACAGACACTGCGCCCGGCGAGGCCACCTAGACCGGTGACGACCGAGGCCGTCCACAGTCAAAGCCCACCTCCGTTGAGCGCGTCCCAGAGGCTCGTTTCAAGGCATGACGCCGACGAACGAACGCCGATTCTGAAGAGAATCGACGCTCCGCCCCTCACCGCCGACCCGGCCGCGCCATCCAATCGGAGCGGTTGGAGCGGCGGAAGCTCGCGGGGGCTTCGCTCGGGGAGAGCTGGGCCATCTCGGCGGCGCGGGAGGTGATCCAGCCGGCATGCTGGCCCGTCGGGGTCACCGCCGTGAAGCCGCCGCAGGCGGTGCGGGCGCGCTTGTCCTGGCGCATGGCGCCGCTCGACCAGCTGACCACGCCGACGATCTGGTAGCCGCCCGGACCGCCGCGCAGGATCGGCCCGCCGGAATCGCCGAGGCAGGCGCCGGCCCCCGCCGTCTCGGCGAGCTTGCGCCGGTCCGTCACCACCGTGACCGTGTTGGCGACCTGGAGCGAGCCGATGGAGACGAGATGCGCCTGCCGCAGGGTGCGGGCGGTGTTGCGGCGGTTCTCGGCCACGACACCGAAGCCGGCGATGTCCACCGACTCGCCGGTGCCGATGGCCCCGCCGCCGCGCGGATCGAGGGGCTGGAAATCCGCCCCTAACGGCTCGGACAGTTTGATCAGGGCGAGATCGATGCCCGGCTGATCCTCCGGCGTGGTGCCGGGCACGAAATCGGGGTGCATCGACGCCGCGATGGCGGAGATGCGGCGCTGGCGGAACGACCGGTCGACGGCGACGACGCTGTAGCCGGCCTGGTGCATGACGCAATGCGCGGCGGTGAGGACGAGATCGGGACCGATGAGCGTGCCCGAGCAGATCTCGCCCTGGGTGCTCTCGATGCGCACCACCGAGGCGCGCAAACCATTGGGATCACGGGAGACTTCGCCGTTGATCACGGCGAGCGCCGGAGCCGGGACGAGACCGACCAGCGCCGTGACGGCGACCCTTCGCAGCGCGGTCGTGAACATCGTGTCTCTCCCGCGCCCGGCATGAGCCCCGGACGTCCCTGGAATGAAGCCTAGCGTAAGGCAATCCCTCGGCCAAGCTCCGGTTCCGTCGCTGAGGCAGTGCGGCGTCAGGGGGCGGACCAGCCGGCGGAGCGGCCCCAGCCCGCGAGGGTCCGGTCGATCCAGTCGCGCTGCGGCCCCAGCAGGACGCCTTGTGAGATGCTACCGCAAGCGCCGCCCCCGACCCAGGCGGAGACGGCCAGCGGCGGCGCGCCGGGCGCATCCGCGATCGGCCCGCCGGAATCGCCCTGGCAGGCGCCGGATGCGCCGCCGGACGGCTTCATCCAGACCAGGATGCGGCTCTGCCCATAAGGCTCGACCACGGGGAGGACGGCGCTGCGGAAGGTGCCGGTGGTGCGCGGCTCGCCCGGTTTCGACACCCCGTAGCCGGAGAGGACGAGGCTCTCGCCGGCGCGCGGCAGTGCGGCGCTCAACGGGGTCGGCCGGAAGCGGGCGGGAAGCGGCGTAGCGGTGCGGACGAGCGCCAGATCGATGGAGCGCCGACGCCCAGCGATGGCGCCGGCGTCGTAGCCGGGATGGACCGCGCGGGCGGCGAGATCGACCAGCACCGGCTGGCCCGCCTCGTCGCGAAAATGCACCCGGTGCTCCGCGCCGCCCTGGCGGGAGCCCGCCGCCACGCAATGGCCCGCCGTCAGCACCGAATCCTGCGCCACGACGATGCCGGTGCACACGCCGCCGTTCGAGGACAGCACCATCACGGCCGAGCCGGCCGCCTCCGGCGCCTCGCGACCGCCGACGACGGCGGCGGCCGGCCCGGCGGCGAGGCCGAGCAGCAGCGCGATACCCGCAGACCGCATGTCGAGATCCATTCCGCCCATCCCCTTCACCGTCCCACCCGGAGACGACGATGAATCCGATACGCGTCGATGCCGCCATCGTCGAGCCGGTCACGTTGGCCGACATGCGCGCCCACCTGCGGCTCGACCCGGACAACACCACCGAGGACGGTCTGGTGGAGAGCCTGATCGCCTCGTCCCGCGCCATGGTGGAGCTCGCGACGCGGCGCATCCTGGCGCCCGGACGCTACCGGGTGATGCTCACGGCCTGGCCCCGGGACCGGTTCGTACCCCTTCCCCTGAGCCCCCTCGTCGCCCTGGCGAGCGCCGGCTCGGTGGATGCGACGGGCACCGTCACGGACTTCGCCCCCGGCCTCGTCCGCCTCGCGCCGGATACGGTGGAAGCGCCGGGGCTGATCGTCTCGCCCGCCCTTCCCTCCCTATACCGGGCCGCCGCCCTGATCGAGGTCGATGCCGGGTTTGGCGGATCGGGTCTGCCGATCCCTTCTGCTCTCGCCCAGGCGATCCGGCTCGTGGCGGCGCATGGGTTCGAGCATCGGGGCGACCTGCCGGTGACCCTTGCCCCGATGGTGGAGGCGCTCGTCGCGCCGCACCGCCGGATGCGCCTTTAACCCGCCGATCCCGGAGCCTTGTCATGACGCACCCGCCCATCGGCGCGCGGCGACGCCGCTACGTGCTCGAACGCTTCGTCGACGACCCGGACGGGTTCGGCGGGCACCTTCGCCGGTTCGTGGCCGGCCCGCTCCTGTGGGGCACGCTGGATTCCACCGGCCATGCCGAGCGCACGCGCGGCGGCCGCTCGGATGCGGTGGCGACCCACCGCATCCGCCTCGCCTACCGGGCGGACGTGACGCCCGCCATGCGGCTCGTCTCCGGTTCGCGCCGCTTCGCCATCCGCGCGGCGGGCGATCCCGACGGGCGCAGGCGCGACCTCGTCTGCGAGGTCGAGGAACTGATCGAAGCGACGGGGGCCTGACATGAGCGACGCCCTGTCCCTTCCGGCCAACCCGCTCCTCGCCCTGCGGGCCGCCATCCTCACCGTCCTCGGCGACGACGCGGAGCTCGGCCGGCTCATGGGCGGCGAGGTCCGCATCCATGACGAGCCTCCACGCGGCGCGGCACCCGTCTACGCGCTGTTCGGACCCGCCGAGATGCGGGACGATTCCGTCGACGGCGCGCTGCGCCATACCCATCGGATCGGGCTGATCCTCTTCGCCAGGCCCGGCTCCAGCCGCGGCGCCATCGAGGCTGCAGGCCGGGCCGCCGCCCTGCTGCACGAGGCGCTGCTCTCTCCCGCCGGCCATGCGCTGTCGGTCCTGCGGGTCGAATCCCTCGCCTGCGCCCGTGACGAGCGCAGCGGCGAGACCCGCGCCATCCTCACCCTCCAGGCCGTCACCGAGCGGCTGCCGACCTCCTGAGCCGGCTTTGCTCCGCAGAACCGGCGACCTCTCTTGCTAACCCGCTTCAAGGAGCGACCCCATGAGTGCCCAGAAAGGCAAGGACCTCCTCATCCGGATCAGCGAGGGAACGGGGTTCACGGCGGTGGCCGGCCTGCGCGCCCGGCAGCTCGCCTTCAACGCCGAGACCGTGGACGTGACGAGCGCCGAATCCGTAGGGCGCTGGCGCGAGCTGTTGGCCGGGGCGGGGGTGCGCCGCGCGGCCGTCTCGGGCTCGGGCGTTTTTCGCGACGAGGCCTCCGACACCCGCCTGCGCCAGATGTTCTTCGACGGCAGCATCGACACGCTGCAGGTCGTGGTGCCGGCCTTCGGCACGATCCAGGGCCTGTTCCAGATCACCAGCCTGGAATATCGCGGCGACCATGCCGGCGAGGTGACCTTCGACATGGCCCTCGATTCGGCCGGTCCCCTCACCTTTACGAGCCTGTGATGGCGAACCGCAGGCGCGGAGAGGTCTCCGTCGCGATCGGGGACCGGCGCTACACCCTGTGCCTCACCCTGGGAGCCCTGGCCGAACTGGAGGAGGCGCTCGGCGCCACCGATCTCACCGGCCTCGCGGGCCGCTTCGCCGAAGGCCGTCTCGCCAGCCGCGACCTCATCGCGCTCCTCGGCGCGACCCTGCGCGGCGGCGGCCACGATCTCGACGACGCGGCGGTGGCGCGGCTGCCACTCTCGGGCGGGATCGAGCCCATCGCCACGGCCCTCGGCGAGGCCCTGGCCGCCGCCTTCGGAGCCGAGACGCCGGACCCTTGAGCCCCACGGGCGGGATCGGGCCGGAGGCTCCCTCCGCCTTCCCGTGGGACGAGGCCATGGCCCTGGGCCTGAACGCCCTGCGCTGGAGCCCGCGCGACTTCTGGGCGGCGACGCCCCGCGAATTGATGGCCGCACTCGGAGGCTCTAGCCGCCGCGACGCGGCCAGCGCCGCCGACCTGCGGCGGCTGATGAATGCCTATCCCGACCCGTCGTGACGTGGTTCGGCCTTCGATGAAGCCCGGCTCCCACGCGAGCCGCGCTGCCTATGAGGGACCTCTTTTTCAAAAAAACCACCTCATCCTGAGGTGCGGCGACAGCCGCCTCGAAGGAGCCCTCCAGCCCCCTCTGCGGCTTCTGGAGCCCTCCTTCGAGGCCTTCGCTGCGCTGCGGCACCTCAGGATGAGGTCGGTGGATAGGATGGGGGCGGGGAGAACCGAGCCCCTGAGAAGCGGATGACAGGAGCCGACCATGGCCGAGACCGAGATCGACCGCGCCATCGCCGCGCGGACCAAGCAGTTGAGCACCCTGGACAATCTGGCCCAGAAGTTCGGCGACAGCCTGAGCAAGGCCTTCATCAGCACGGTCGGCCCGGCCAAGCAGCTCGATGGGGCGCTGACCTCCCTCGTCACCAAGCTCGCCGGCATGGCGGGCAAGGCCGTCCTCGACCCGGTGAAGGGCGGCATCGAATCCTTGGTGAAGAGCCTCATCAATTCCGGCGCATCGAGCGCGGCCTTCGCGAAGGGCGGCGTGATCGCTGGAGGCCGGGTGCGCCCCTTCGGCAGCGGCGGCGTGGTGGCCGCCCCCACCTACTTCCCGATGCGCGACGGGACGGGCCTGATGGGCGAGGCCGGGCCGGAGGCGATCCTGCCCCTCGCGCGCGGCAGCGACGGGCGCCTCGGGGTCGCCGGCGGCGCTTCGGGGCAGCCGGTCTCCGTCACCGTCCATATCGCGACGCCGGATGCGGAGAGCTTCCGCCGCTCGGAGGCGCAGGTGGCCGCCGCCCTCGCCCGCGCCGTAGCGCGGGGCCGGCGCGCGTCCTGAGCGAGAACGACGCGGGGCCGGCGCGCATCCTGAACAACCACGGCATCCTGAACACCATCTAGGGAGGCCCGCCATGGCCGGTGATTTCCATGAGGTCCGCTTTCCCCTCGACGTGGCCCTGCGCGGCAGCGGCGGGCCGAGCCGGCTCACAGAGATCGTGACCCTCGCCTCGGGGCGCGAGCATCGCAACAGCCGCTGGGCCGATTCGCGGCGGCGCTACGATGCGGGCCTCGGCATCCGCACCCTCGACGCCCTGCACGCGGTCCTGGCCTTCTTCGAGGAAAGACGCGGGCGCCTCTACGGCTTCCGCTATCGCGACAGGATCGACCATCGCTCGGGGCCGCCGAGCCAGGCGGTGGGGCCGGGCGACCAGCCTCTCGGCCTCGGGGACGGCACGACGCGGGTGTTTGCCCTCGCCAAGACCTACGGCACCGGGCCGCTGCCCTATCGCCGCCTCATCGCCAAGCCGGTGGCGGAGACCGTGCGGGTGGCGGTGACCGGTGTCGAGCGGCCGGCATCAGCCTTCACCTGCGACGGCACCACGGGCCTCGTGACCCTGGCGACGGCCCCCGCCGCGGGCGCACCGGTGACGGCGGGGTTCTGGTTCGACGTGCCCGTCCGTTTCGACACCGACGATCTCAGTGTGGACCTCCAGGCTTTCAGCGCCGGCGACATCCCGAACGTGCCGCTCATCGAGATCGTGCCCTGACCGGAGCTTGGATTCATGCGCGACATCCCCGCCGCCCTCGCCGCGCATCTCGCCGGCGGGTCCACCACCCTGTGCCATTGCTGGTCTCTGAACCCGGCGCGACGGCCTCACCCTCGGCTTTACCGACCATGACCGCGACCTCGCCTTCTCCGGCATCACCTTCACCGCGCGCTCGGGGTTAGAGGCCGCCGAGGCGAGCGCGGAGCTCGGCTTCGCGGTGGGCGGCGGCGAGGTCGCCGGGGCGCTGACCTCGCTCGGCATCGCCGACGCGGACGTGGCGGGTGGGCTCTACGACGCGGCCGGCATCGAGACCTGGCTCGTGGATTGGACCGATCCGGGAACGCGGCTCCTCCTCGATGTCGGGACCATCGGCGAGATCCGCCGGGCGGGCACCGCCTTCGTCGCGGAACTGCGTGGGCTGATGGACCGCCTCGACGAGGAGCGCGGCCGGACCTTCCGCGCCACCTGCGGGGCGGATCTCGGTGATGCACGCTGCCGCGTCGACCTCGCCGACCCGCGCTACCGCACCACCGGGACCGTTCTCGCGCCGGCGACACCGGGCGACATGCCAGCCACCCTGGCGGGGATTTTCGCCGAGGGCACCTTCACGGGCGGACGGCTCAGCTGGGATTCGGGCGCGAATGCCGGCCTCGCCAACGACGTCCGGGCGCACCGGCAGTCCGAGGGCGGCGTCCGGATCGAACTTTGGCAGGAGCCGCCCCGCGCCATGGCCGCCGGGGACCGGTTCACCCTGACGGCCGGCTGCGACAAGCGCCTCTCCACCTGTGCGGCGGTCTTCGCCAATGCGGTGAACTTCCAGGGATTCCCGCACATGCCCGGCAACGACTTCGTCATGCGCGCCATCCCGGGTTCCAGTACCGCCCTCGACGGCGGCAGTCTGTTCCGTTGAGCCGGCAAAGGAATTGGTTATGCGAAGTTCCGACCGGATCGTCGCCGAGGCACGGGCCTGGATCGGCACGCCCTACCGGCATCAGGCCTCGCTCAAGGGCGTCGGCTGCGATTGCCTCGGGTTGGTCCGGGGAATCTGGCGCGGGCTCCTCGGGCCGGAGCCAGAGACCGCGCCGCCTTATTCGGCCTCATGGGCGGAATCCGCCCTCCCCGGCAGCGACCCGATGGCGGAGGCCGCCCGCCGCCATCTCGCCGCCGTGCGCGATCCTCTGAGCGGCTACACACCGAGAGCAGCCGACGTCCTGCTCTTCGCCTTCCGCTCTCATTTGCCAGCAAAGCACTGCGCGATCGCGAGCGGGGATGGGACGATGATCCACGCCCATGACGGCGCGGCGGTGACGGAAGTCACCCTCACGCGATGGTGGCGCCGTCACCTGGCGCATGTGTTCCGGTTTCCGGATGCGTTCCCGCCTCGGAAACTCAGGCTGCCTTGCTGACGCGCATCTCGACGTGAAGACCGACCGCGCCCAGCATGTTCACGAGGGAATCGATTGCGAACAGATCGATCTTGCCACGCATCAGATCCGAGATGCGCGGCTGCGTCACACCGAGAATTTTGGCGGCCTCAGTCTGGCTCAAACCTTCGCCCACGATGTGGTTCTGCAACGCGATCATGAGCGAAGAGCGAAGCTTCATGTTTTCGGCCTCGGCCGAACTGTCCTCGATCGCGTCCCAGACGCTCGAAAATGCCTGTCCGATCATCGTGTCATGTCCCTGATCAAAGTCTCGTAGCGGCTTTTGGCGACCGCGATGTCCTTGGGACTCGTTTTCTGTGTCGCCTTCTTGAAACAATGCAAGACGAAGACGGCGTCCGCCAGCTTGGCGATGTAGATGACCCGGTAGGCTCCCGTCGCCTCGTGCAGGCGAATCTCTCGGACACCAACTCCGATTGAAGTCATCGGCTTCCAATCATCGGGTTCGTGGCCCGCCTGCACTCTGTCGAGCTGGTGTCCAGCCTTGCGCCTAGCCGAAAGCGGAAACGCCCGGAGCTGATCGAGCGAGTTACCGACAAACACAACGTCTTTGGATCGCTCTGCCACGCCTCTCTATACAAGATTTTGTATGGCGAGCCAAGGAGAGCGGCCGCGCAAACACATCCCCTCCCTCCCGGAGCCCTCCCGCATGGCCACGCTCATCCTGCAGACAGCCGGGGCGGCTCTGGGGACCGCGCTCGGCGGGCCGATCGGCGGGGCCGTGCTCGGCACGCTCGGCGCCGTGGCCGGTGGTGCGATCGACAGCGCCCTGTTCGGAGCGCGGGCCGGGCCGCGCTTCGTCGAAGGCCCGCGCCTGACCGATGTGGCCGGGCTGTCCTCCACGGAGGGCGAGCCGATCAAGCGGGTCTATGGCCGCGCCAAGGTGGGCGGCACCCTGATCTGGGCGACGCGCCCGCTGGAAGTGGCCAATACCAGCGTCCAGCGCGCCGCGTCCGGGGGCAAGGGCGGCGCCGGCCAGAAGACCGTGACCACGACCTATGCGTATTTCGCCGACCTCGCGGTGGGGCTGTGCGAAGGCGAGATCGCCCATGTCCGCCGGGTCTGGGCCGATGGCCGCGAGATCGACCTCACCACCCTGAATTACCGCCTGCACCGGGGCGGGGCCGACCAGGCGCCCGATCCGTTGATCGTCGCCAAGGAAGGCGCGGACCGAGCACCGGCCTATCGCGGCCTTGCCTATGTCGTGTTCGAGCGTCTGGCGCTCGCCGAGTTCGGCAACCGGGTGCCGCAGCTGGCCTTCGAGGTGATCCGCCCCGTGGAGGGGCTCGCCGGGATGGTCCGCGCCGTCTGCCTCATTCCCGGCTCGACGGAATTCGGCCTCGACCCCCGCCTCGTCACCGAGGATGCGGGTTTCGGCACCACGCGGGCCGCCAACCGGTTCCAGTTCCAGGAGGCGAGCGACGTCACCGCCTCCCTCGACGCGCTCCAGGCCCTGTGCCCGCGCCTCGCCCGCGTCTCGGTGGTGGCGAGCTGGTTCGGCAGCGACCTGCGCGCGGGCCGATGCACGGTGACGCCCAAGGTCGACCGGCCGGACAAGGCGACCCTCGGCGACACATGGAGCGTCGCCGGGTTGGCCCGCGATGAGGTGGAGACGGTCTCGACCGCGCCCATGGGAGGTGCGGCCTATGGCGGCACGCCCTCCGATGCCGGGCTCGGCCGCCTCGTCGCCGAGTTGCGCCGCCGCGGTCTCGAGGTCGTGCTCTACCCGTTCGTGATGATGGACGTGCCCGCCGGCAACGGCCTGCCCGATCCGCGCGACGCGGGCGCGCTCCATCAGCCGCCCTATCCCTGGCGGGGCCGTATCACCTGCGCGCCGGCCCCCGGCCAGCCGGGAAGCCCGGACGGGACCGCCGTTGCGGCAGCGCAAGTGGCGGCCTTCTTCCAGAACCCGGACGGCTATCGCCGCTTCCTTCTCCATTATGCCGACCTTGCCGCCGGCTGGGCGGCCGACGGCGTTTCACTCTCCGGCTTCATCATCGGCAGCGAGTTCCCGAGCCTCACCCGCGTGCGGGGCGAGGCCGGGCGCTATCCGGCCGTGGAGGCGTTCACGGCCCTGGCCCAGGAGGTGCGCGCCCGCCTCGGGGCCGGCGTGGCCCTGGTCTACGCGGCCGATTGGACCGAGTACGGCGCCCATGTCAGCGACGGCGGGGCCACCGTGCGGTTCCCCCTCGACGCGCTCTTCGCCGATCCCGCCATCGCGGCGGTGGGCATCGACTATTACCCGCCGATCAGTGACTGGCGCGACGGCGAGGGCCATGCCGACCTCGCCGAGACCGACAGCCTCTACGACACGGCCTATCTCAAGCGCCGCCTCGGGGCCGGCGAGGCCTTCGACTGGTACTATGCCGACGACGCCGACCGGCGGGCGCAACGGCGCACCCCCATCACCGACGGCGCGGCGGCCAAGCCCTGGATCTACCGGGCCAAGGACCTCGTCTCCTGGTGGTCGAACCCGCATCGCGAGCGCGACGGCGGGGTCGAGACCGGCACCACCGCCTGGATTCCCCAATCCAAGCCGATCTGGCTCACCGAAATCGGCGTGCCCGCCGTAGACAGGGGCACCAACGGCCCCAACGTCTTTCCCGATGCGAAATCCTCCGAGAACGCCGCGCCGCCCTTCTCCGCCAATCGTCGCGACGACCTGATCCAGGCCCGTGGCCTCGCCGCCATCCTGACCCGCTTCGATGCGGCGCTGCCGGGTTTCGAGCCGGCTCACAACCCGGTCTCGCCCGTCTATGGCGGCCCGATGGTCGCCGCCGAGTCGGTCTTCGTCTGGTGCTGGGATGCGCGGCCCTTCCCGGCCTTCCCGGATTTCGACACGGTCTGGGCGGATGCGGAGAACTGGTCCCTGGGTCATTGGATCACAGGACGGATCGAGGGGCTGGAGCTCGACCGCCTGATCCGCGCGATCCTCGCCGATCTCGGCATCACCGCGCCGGCCCGGATCGCCGCCGATGCCTGGCTCGACGGCTACGTCATCGACCGGCCGATCTCTGCGCGCGGCGCCCTGGAGCCCCTGGCCCGGATCTACGGGCTCGACGTCTCGGCGGTGGGTGGCAGGCTCGACATTCGCGGCCCGCGCCGCGAGCGCCCGATCGCCCTCGCGGCCGCCGATCTGGTGCTGACGGAGCGGGACCGGGCGCCGCTCAGCTTCGTCCGCGCCGAAGAATTCGAGCTGCCGCGCGCGCTCACCCTCGGCTTCTGCGACGGGGAGAGCGCGGATTACCGGAAAGCCAGCGCCTCGGCGATCCGTCCCACCGGCCTGAGACGGCGCGAAAGCAACGCCGACGCCCCCATCGTCACGCGCCGGGAGAGCGCGGAAGCGCTGGCCGAGGCGCTCCTCGACATGGCCATTGCCGGGCGCGACAGCGCGGGTTTCGCGGTGAGCCCGCGCCGGATCGACCTGGTGCCGGGCGACCTCCTGGCCCTGCCCGGGGCCCGGCTCCCCCACCGGATCGTGCGGATCGCCGACAGTGCCGGCGCGCGGCGGATCGAGACCCGTGCGGTCCCGGCCCAGGGGTTCCGCCGCGACGCCTATCGCAGCCCCGACGGGAAAGCCCACAGGCCGCCGCCATCCATGGCCGGGCGCCCCTTCGCCCGCGTGCTCGACCTGCCGGTGGACAGAGGCAGCCCGACCATCCTCCAATATCTCGCCGTCTCGGCCGATCCCTGGCCCGGTGAGATGGCCGTCTGGCGCTCCGCCGGGACGGACGGGCCGCTCGGCCTGCACCGCATCGTCGATTACCCCGCCTGCCTCGGCGAGACGCTGACCCCGCTGCCGCCGGGACCGCTCTGGCGCTTCGACCGGGGGACCCGGCTCGATCTGCGCCTGCGCCATGCCGGCGCCCTCTCCTCCATCGCCGAGAGCGACGTTCTGGCGGGCGGCAACCTCTTCGCCCTGGTGGGCAGCGATGGCGGGGTCGAGATCATCGCGGCGGCCGGCGCCGAGCTGATCGGTCCCGGCACCTACCGCCTCAGCCGCCTGCTGCGCGGCCTGATGGGGAGCGAGGATCTCAGCCGGCGCGCGAATCCGGCCGGCTGCCTCGTCGTGCGCCTCGACGACGGGGCGGTCGTGCCCCTGGTGGAGCGGCTCGACGAGGCCGGCCGGCCGTTCCGTTACCGGATCGGGCCGGCCGCCCGCGACCCCGGCGATCCGAGCCATGTCGAGCTGCAGGCGAGCGCCGGCCTGCTGCCGCTCCGCCCCCTCGCGCCGGTGCACCTGACCGCACGCCGCGAGGCGGAGGGAATCCGGCTGGCCTGGCTCCGCCGGGCGCGGCGGGACGCGGATGGCTGGGAGCCGGTGGAGATCCCGCATGACGAGGCGGGCGAGACCTACGAGGTCTCGATCCACGCGCCGGACGGATCGATCCTCCGAACCGTTCGGACGACCGAGCCGGCGCTCCTCTACCTCGCCGCCGACGAGAGCGCCGATTTCGGCGCGACGCAGACCCACCTCGACGTGAGCGTCGCCCCGATCGGCGCGCTCACCGGCCTTGGCCCCGGCCGCCGCGCCATCCTGCCCGTGCGCTCCGCCTGAGCGCCCACCGATCCGGAGCTCCACCATGTCGCAGATGACGGCCAACCTCGCCCTGCCGCTGATCGCGGCGGGGCAGGCGGGAAAGCACGTGACCCATAACGAGGCCCTGGCGGCCCTCGATACCCTCGTGCAGCTCGCCTGCCTCGACAAGGACCTGACGTCCCCGCCCTCCTCGCCCACCGAGGGAGACCGCTACCTCGTCGCCGACGCTGCGCCCACCGGCGCCTGGACCGGGCTCTCCGGCCACATCGTCCATTTCCATGACGGCGTCTGGAACGGCCTCGCGCCGAGAGCCGGGTGGCTCGCCTATCTGGCCGACGAGGACGCGTTCTACCGTTTCGACGGCACCGCCTGGAGCGCCCTCTCCCGCACGATCTCGGCCCTGCAGAGCCTCGCCCTGCTCGGCCTCGGCACCGAGGCGGATGCGGAGAACCCGTTCGCGGCCAAGCTCAACAAGGCCCTGTGGACGGCGCGCGGCATGGCGGAGGGCGGCACCGGCGACCTGCGCTTCGCCCTGAACAAGGCTGCCACGGGCAACGTGCTGTCGCTGCTGCTCCAGACCGGATTCTCGGCGCGCGCCGAGATCGGCCTGATCGCCGACGATGGCCTGTCCGTGAAAGTCTCGGCGGATGGGACGAACTGGGCCCATGCCTGGCGGGCCCAGGCGAATAACGGCTTCGTCGGTTTCGGTTCGGCCGCGTCGCCGGGCGGCCCGGTGCCGGGTGCTCCGATCTCCGTCTCGGGCTCGTCGAGTGCCGCCCTGATCCAGCTCGAATCCTACAGCCTGGGCGCGCCGGTGGTGAACATCACGACGCGCATCGCCCGCGGCACCCCGGCCGCCCCGACGGGCATCCTCGCGGGAGACCGATTCTTCGGTTTCTTCGGCCGTGGCTACCATGCGGCGGGCGGGTTCTCCGGCTACATGGTCACCTTCAACGGTGTCGCCGAAGAGGATTTCACCGCCACGGCGCAGGGCACGTTCGTCGATTTCCAGACGACGGAAATCGGCACGAGGTCACGCCGGTCCGTGGTCAAGTTCAGGGGCAACGGCGCCCTCGAACTCATCCCCCGCACCGGCACGCCGAGCGCAGGGCTCGCACCCGGGCAGATCCTGTTCGACGGCACCGCCACCGCGTTCAAGGTCTATGACGGGACGCGCTGGTCCCGCCTCACCGACCTGCCCCGGTTCGCAGCCGCCATGGCCGCCGACATGACGATTCCGGCGGGCGCCTGGGCGAAGGTGGCGTTCAACACCGCCGAGGTGAACGACCAGGGCGCGTTCGTGCCCGCGGCGAACCGGTTCGTCGCCCCCGAGGCCGGCACCTACACGTTCGGCGCGGGCCTCGCCTTCCGCAAAAGCGGCAACGCCGCGCCCACCGCGCTCCAGGCCCGGTTCTACCGCAACGGCGCGGCGTCCCCGCGCCACCGGGCGGGCGTGACCGGCCTGGTCGACGGCGTCTCGACCCTCGCTCTCACGGCGACCCTCGCCCTGGCGGCGGGCGACACCGTGGAGGTGTTCGCGCAGTTCACCGGCGCCGAGGGCGGCATCCTCGCCGCCGACACGACGTTCTGGGGCCTCTCCGTGCCCTGAACCGCCCGGGAGGCGGTGCCCTCCCGGATCGCGCGTCGCCGGACGACGCCTCTCCCCCGTTCCAGACCCGGAGTGAACCATGGACCTCAGCGCCATCGGCAGTGCCGTGCTCGTCGCCCGCGAAGGCCGGCGCCTCGACGCCTACCGCGATTCCGTCGGCATCTGGACCATCGGAATCGGCCATACCAGCGCGGCGGGGCCGCCCGCGGTGACACAGGGCCTGCGTCTGACCGCGGCGGAATGCGACGCCGTCTTCGCCCGCGATGTCGGCCGCTTCGTGCGCACCGTCGCGGCGGTGGTGCCAAGCGATCTACCCGACCATGCCTTCGATGCCCTGGTCTCCCTCTGCTTCAACATCGGCGAAGGCGCGTTCCGGCGCTCGACCGTCGTGCGCCGCCTGAAGGCCGGGGACCGCGCGGGGGCCGCCGAGGCGATCCTGATGTGGAACCGGCCCGCCTCCCTGATCCCGCGCCGGAGGGCCGAGTACGACCAGTTCCGCACGCCCTACGCAACCTCCCTGCCGCGCGCCCGCTCCACCGATCCCGCCGTCATCCCGCGCCCGGCCGAGACGACCCCACTGCCCGCGAGCCCGGCGCGGGAGCAACCGGAAGCAGGGCCGGGACTCCTGACAGGCCCGGCCGTCGGCTCCGAGCGCCGCCCCCTCCCCCGCACGCCTTCGATTCGGACCGCGCCGCCGCAGCGGAGCGTCGCGCCCGCCAGTGCCTGGGCTCGGTTCACGGCGTCCCTCCGGGCCCTGTTCGGCCCGGGGGCCTGATCCCGAAAAGCCCGCTCCCCCGCCGCATCCCGGAGATCGTCATGAAACCCTCGTTCCTCGTCCTCGGCGGCCTTGCCGTGCTGCTTTCCTCCTGCGCCGCCTCGCCCTGCATGGCGGCGACGGCGGAAGCCGCCATCCTCCTGCCCTGGGGCGATGCCGCGATCGCCCTCGCCCAGATCGTCACCGCCTTCCTGGTGCCCCTGGCGATCACCGCGGCGACCGCCGCATTGGCGCGGATCGCCGGCCCGTTGCAGGTTCTGATCACGACCACCCTGGTCGAGCGTCTCGTGCGCAATGTCGGCGATTACGCGATCAATGCCGTGGCCGGCGCCGTACGCGGACGGACCCTGTCGGTGCCGGTGGGCTCGGCCGTGATCGCACGCGCGGTTCAACGGGCCCTCGACCAGGCGCCGGCCTGGCTGGTGACGGCGGCGGGCGGGGCGGAGGGTCTCGCGGAGAAGGTCTTCCGCAGCCTGCCCCTCGATGAGGAGGCCACGACCGGCAACACCCTGCCCCCCGCCCTCGATGCCCTGCGGGCGGGACAGGGCGCGGTGTCCCCGGTCTGAGCTGCGTTCCGTGGACCGAGGGCTGCGATAGTCACACTTCTCGCGGGCTGCGCTGGCGAGCCCTCTCCTGGAAGGCAGGGCGATCGCATATGATACCACGCCGTCATTCCGGGTCGCCACAGGCGAGCCCGGACCCGGAGGGCCGCGCCGGAGGCGTGCAATCCAGAGCCGCCGACAGTGTAAAGTCCTGCATCACTTGTGTTTCTGGATCCCGGGCTCCGCTGCGCGGACCCGGGATGACGGGGTGGTGCCAGCGGGTTTCTGACAGGCAAATCGGCATATGCGGTCGCCCTGAATGCGAGGAGAGGGCACCCGGCGCGCCTTAGGTCGCGGACCTGCTTGGAAAGAGCGAACAGCCTTCGAGCAGATGGGTGAGCCCATTCGGGGCAGCGGAGGGGAGGTTCCCATGGACAGGATCGCACTCGAAGCCGCCCGACTGCTGTTCTCGGAGGAGGGCGCGGGCTGGATCGTCGCCGCCCTTCTCGGCTTCGCCTGCCTGCATCTCTACCGGGAGGTGGGCCGGGCGCAGGAAGCCCGGATCGGCGAGGCCGGCGCCACGGCGACGGCTCTGGAACGGGCCTCGCAGGCGAACTCGGCCGTGGCTTTGGCCATCGAGAGCCGCACGCGCGTGCTCGAGGACCTGTCCCGGCTGGCCGGCGAGATCTCGCGCGGTGTCGATCGCGGCGACGAGCGGGCGCGGGAGAAGTTCGACGAAATCCTGCGCCGCCTCTCGGAAACCCGCCACGAGGGCCGATGACGCCCCGGCTTTCCCCCCGCGCGGCGCTCATCGCGCCTCGTGCTTCTTTGCCCGTTCCCCTTTACCCATGGATGGGAGCTCACCCCGATGAACCGTCTCGCCCGCTTCTTCCCGCCCTCCCCACGCCTGCGCGCCGCCTCCGGGCGCCTCCGGGCGGCGGAGACCGGATTCGAGCTCTCGATGACCGACCTGCGCAGGGCCGCCCTCGAGCACGTCGATTGTCACCGCCTCCTCGGCATCGCCTTGCGGGCGAGCCTGCAACCTGCGGTTCTCCACGGCGAAGGCCGCTCGTGACCGCCCGTTTCGGGAACCGGAGGGGGCACGATCGGCTTGCCCGCTCTCATCCCGCCGCGCCACGATCCGATCGTTCGGGATCGGGGCCCGGCCGAACCCGCATTCAGGGCGCATTCAGTGCCCGAAGACCATTGACTCATCTCATGCGCATCCTCCTCGCCCTGCTGTTCATCGGCCTGACCGTCGCGGCTTTCGCGACGGGGCCGATTCGCACGCTGGCGGAAGAGACGATGACGCCCGGTACGGCCGAGGTCTCGGCGCCGATGCACGTGGTCCCGCCGAGCGAGAGCTGTCTCAGCCCGGCGGACCTGCGCGAGGCGGTGGCGGACAAGCGGGTGATCGAGCCGGTGGCCGCGATCCGCGCCGCCAGGACGGTGATCTCCCGGGCCGAGATCCAGCGCGCCCGGCTCTGCCGGCACGGGGAGGGCCTCGCCTATCTCCTGACGGCCTTGCGCCGGGACGGACAGTTCGTCCACGTGTTGGTGGATGCCACCACCGGACGGGTTATCGGCAAATAAAGGCGGGGGCGCCTATCGTTCTCCGCGACGGGGGCTTCACCGCCGCCTCATCTTGGGAGTGAATCGCAGTGCGTCTGCTCGTCGTCGAGGATGACCGGGACATCAACCGGCAAGTGGTCAGCGCGCTCGAGGAGGCCGGCTACGTCGCCGACAAGGCCTTCGACGGCGAAGAGGGCGCCTATCTCGGCGAGAGCGAACCCTACGACGCGATCATCCTCGACATGGGCCTGCCAAAGGCGGACGGCGTCACCGTGCTGCAGAAATGGCGCCGCGCCGGCATCAAGACGCCGGTCATCATCCTCACCGCCCGCGACCGCTGGTCGGACAAGGTCGACGGGTTCGATGCCGGGGCCGACGATTACGTGACCAAGCCCTTCCACATGGAAGAGCTGATGGCCCGCGTACGCGCGCTCCTGCGCCGCGCCACCGGCCACGCCACGAGCCAGATCTCCTGCGGGCCCGTCGTGCTCGATACCCGCTCGGGCCGCGTCTATGTCGACGGCAACCCGATCAAGCTCACGAGCCACGAATACCGCCTGCTCGCCTACCTGATGCACCATACCGGCCGCGTGGTCTCCCGCGCCGAGTTGACGGAGCATCTCTACGACCAGGATTTCGACAGGGATTCCAATACGATCGAGGTCTTCGTCGGCCGCCTCCGCAAGAAGCTCGCTGTGGACCTGATCCAGACCGTGCGCGGCCTCGGCTACCTCGTCGACCCGAACCAGCCCGCGCCGCGGGTGTAGGGGGTAGAACTTCGGCGGATCTTGCCCCCGTCTCATCTGAGCCCCATAATCGGCTCAGATGAGACGGGAGTGCGACATGGCGAGCTACGACATGGACAGCGGGGTGGCCGTTGCCGACGTTCTCGGATTCGAAGGGCCGAGGTCCGGCGAAAGCACGGACGCGAATGTCATCGCGCAGGTCACGGCGGGGTTGCCGGTGGCTTCCGTCGATCGGCTCGCCTCCGCCGTCGCTCCCGACGATCGGACTTTCGCCTTCAACTTCGTGGCACGCGCTACGCTCAACCGCCGCCGCGCGGAGGCGAAGGCGAGGCTGACCCCGCATGAGAGTGCGAAGGTGGTGCGCCTGGCGAAGGTCTGGGCGATGGCCCGTGATGTCTGGAAATCGGATGACGCCGCCCGGGACTTCCTACACCGCCCTCATCCTCTCCTCGAGAACCGGCCGCCCCTCGAAGTCGCGCTGGAATCCGAGTTCGGCGGACCACGCGTGGAGGCCGTCCTCGGCCGGCTCAAATATGGCTCCGCTGCGTGAGCGGTCAGACGCTCACGCAGGCACAGAAGGCCTATCGAATCGGGGATCCCGACGGCGAGTACGCAATCTTCGATCCGACGGGGTCACGCCTTTTCCCCGGCCGCTGGAACACACCGGCAAGCCCGATGATCTATGCGTCGGCCGACTACTCCACATCCATGCTCGAAAAGCTCGTCCACGGCAGCGGACGGCTTCCACCCAACCAGCACTACGTCGAGATCCTCCTGTCGGCCGGTCTCTCCTACGAGGTGCTGTCCCAACCTGCGGTGCCGGGATGGGATCATCCCGATTGCAACGCGTCGCGGACCTTCGGTGAAACTTGGCACCGCTCTCGCCGGTCGCTGCTTCTGTTCGTCCCGAGCGTCGTGGCGCGCGTGAGCACCAATATCCTCATCAACCCGGACCATCCGGATTTCGGCAGGATTACGGTGGGGCTTCATCAGCCATGCTGGTGGGACAACCGCCTGTTCGAGCGGCCGGGCAACCCTACTTCAGCACCAACGGCCTCATCGCGGCCGGTCCAATCCGCCGGGCCGCACGACGCCCTCTCCGCTATCGGCGAGTTCGGCGACGGTCCGAACCTGGATCCGTGACGTCTCTTGCGGTGACGTCTCTTGTAACTCGCGGGCAACCGCACGCCTGATCGCCTCGTCGGACGAAACGCCCCAGCGCTCCGCCAGGGTTCTCACAAGCAGTTCGGTCTCGGGATCATCGATGTCGAAGGCCATCGCCGCATCTCCATTCGGATGATGGTACAGACGGTACGACACGTCTTTCAACCAGAGCGGAACCGCCGCACCATCATGACGACGAGACGAGTGTGACCGCCTTTCCCTCCTGGCTGCCGTTCCGGCGGCGCTCCATCGCCGTGCGCCTGGCGGGCTCGGCTCTGATCGCGAGTTCGGCGATCCTGCTGATCGCGGCCTGGATCCTCACCACGCTCTACCGCGAGAACACCGAGCGTTCCTTCGACAGCCGGCTCCTCGTCTATGCCAACAACCTCGCCACCGATCTCGTCTCGCCCAACGATCCCGAGAGCCGCTCCTTCAACCTGAGCGACCCGCGCTTCGACCTGCCCCTCTCGGGCTGGTACTGGCAGGTGGGGCGGCCGGATGCGCGCCCGCGCGACCTGCGCACCTCGCGCTCCCTCGTCGGCGTGCCGCTGAAGCCGGCCGGCACGCCGGACAACAATGCCGGGATCGGCCAGATCCGCCAGGGCTACGGCAAGGCCCAGGACGACCGGCCGCTACGCATCATCGAGCGCGACGTCGATCTCGGCGAGGAGGGACGCTACACCGTGCGCGTCGCCGGCCCCGCCGACGAGATCGAGAACGATGTCGGCCGCTTCCGCTTCTCGCTGATGGTGACGTTCGGCCTGCTCGGCCTGTTCCTGGCGCTGACGACGCTGCTGCAGATCCGCTTCGGCCTGGCGCCCCTGGCCAAGCTCCGCACGGCGCTCGGGGCGATCCGCCGGGGCGAGGCCGACCGGATCGGCGGCGAGTATCCCCGCGACATCGCCCCTCTCGCCGGCGAGGTGAACCTCCTGATCGAGACCAACCGCGAGATCCTGGAGCGGGCGCGCACGCAGGTGGGCAACCTCGCCCACGCCCTGAAGACGCCGCTATCGATCATCGTCAACGAGGTCGGCGCCAGCGACGCGTCGGACGACCTCGCCGCGAAGATCCGCGAGCAGGCGGCGGTGATGCGCGACCAGGTGAACTACCATCTCGACCGGGCGCGGGCGGCGGCTTTGGCCGGCACCCTCGGCACCTCCACCGAGGTGGAGCCGGCGCTCGCAGGCCTCGTGCGCACCTTCGGCAAGATCTACCGCGACAAGGACATCGCCTACGAGGTCCATGTCCCGCCGGGTCTGCGCTTTCGCGGCGAGCGCCAGGATTTCGAGGAGATGATCGGCAACCTCGTCGACAACGCCTCGAAATGGGCGCGCAGCCGCGTCTCGATCCGGGCGGAAACGGTAAGCGAGCACCATTATCCCCACCTTCTCGTCTCCATCGAGGATGACGGGCCGGGCCTGCAGCCGGAAGACCGCGCGGCGGTGCTGGGCCGTGGACAGAGGCTCGACGAGACCAAACCCGGCTCGGGCCTCGGCCTCTCCATCGTGGCCGATCTGGCGGCCCTCTATCGTGGCCGTTTCCGCCTGGAGGAAGCCCAGCTCGGCGGCGTCCGGGCCGTGATCGAGGTGCCCGGAGACGCACCGAATGCCAGCGCCGGATGAGCGCCGGACTATGCGAAACGCCCCGAATGGTGTTTCAGACGGGCGTGCCCCTCGGGTCGGCGACTTCCGACACGGCACAGGTTCACGTGACACCGTGTCGCCGAACCGGTCCCTGCGTTCAGGCTCGTCCGGCGCTTACATGCGATGCTGCGAGTTTGGGGTGCGATGACGGCGATCTGGTTCATTTTGGCGGTGATGACGGGGGGCACCGTGCTGGCATTGCTCTGGCCGATGTCGCTGTGGTCCAAGGCACGGCGGGCGGATGCCGCTCCCCCGCCTCCGGCCGGAGCGCTGTCCACCGAAACCGCGTTCTATGAGGACCAGCTCCGCGAGATCGAGCGCGACCTGACGCGCGGGTTGATCGCGCCCGCCGAGGCCGACGCGGCCCGCACCGAGGCGGCCCGCCGCCTCCTTCGTGCCAGCCGGGAGAACCCCGAAGCCGTCTCCGATGGGATGGCCGAGCCCGCCCTGCGCCAGCGCCGCGCGGCCTCGGCCTTCGCACTGTCGACGATCCCGCTCGTGGCGCTCATCGCCTACGGGCTCTACGGCTCGCCTCACATGCCGTCCCAGACGGCCTCCGACCGGCAGGCGGTGCAGTCCGGCGGGCAGGACATGCTGAAGGCCATCGGGCAGATCGAGGCGCGGCTCGCCAGCGATCCGAGCGACGGCCGCGGCTGGTCGGTGCTCGCGCCGGTCTATGTCCGCCTCGGACGGTTCGACGATGCGGCCCATGCCTATGAGGCCGCCACCCGCCTGCTCGGCGAGTCGCCGCAGCGCCTCTCCGATTGGGGCGAGGCCCTCGTCGCCGGCGCCAACGGGACCGTGACGCCCCGGGCGAAGGAGATCTTCGAACGCGCGGCGAGCCTCGATGCCGGCGCCGCCAAGCCGCGTTTCTACCTGGCGCGCGCCGCCGAACTCGAGGGCGACATCCCCGGCGCGGTCCGCCAGCTGACCACCCTGATGGAGAGCGCCCCGGCCGATGCGCCCTGGCTGCCCCTGGTGCGCGAGACGCTCACCCGCCTGAACGGCGAGGCGCCGGCCACGGCCGCCAAGCCCGGTCCTGCCGCCAAGGCTCCCGATTCCAGCGCTGCGGCGGACCTGCAGGCGATGCCCGCCGCCAATCGCGACGCGGCGATCCGGGGCATGGTCGACGGGCTCGACCGGCGCCTGACCGAGAAGGGGGGCACCGCCGACGAGTGGGTCCGCCTCGTCCGGTCCTACGGCGTGCTGGGAGATCGCGAAAAGATGAAGGCGGCCCTCGACCGGGCGCGGAACGCGGTCGGCAGCGAAGCTGGGGCCGGGGCCAAGCTCGATGAACTCGCACGGGAGTTCGGCCTCGCTACGGCACCGGCGGCTCCGCCGGTGACCGCCGCCGATGCGGCAGAGCGCGCCGGGACGGATGCCGCCGTGGCTGCCGTGAAGGCGATGCCGGCGCCCGAGCGGGACGCCGCCATCCGCGGCATGGTCGCCGGCCTCGACCGGCGGCTCGCCTCGAAGGGCGGCACGGTGGATGATTGGCTGCGTCTCGTGCGTTCGTACAGCGTATTGGGTGAACGCCAGCAGGCGAGCCATGCCCTCGATCGCGGTCGCATGGCCCTCAGCCCGGATGCCCGCGCCATGGAAAAGCTTGACATCCTGGCCCAGGAACTCGGCCTGCGCGGAGGCAACGACAAGCCGTAATCCGGGCTGCGACGAAGGACGCCCCCTGACAATCCGCCCCGGCCACGGGTCTTGACCCGGACTGTCATGGGGCCGAAACCCGAGTTACGCCAGAAACCTAAATTATACCGGACCACTGGCCAGACGACAGGACAGCCGGATCTGCCCTTCCGCGCCGACCGAGCGCCCGTTCACGAGGCGCCGGAACAGAAACGGGACGAAACTTGTGACTCGCAAGAGCCGCCGCCTGATCCTGATCGCCGCCTGCGGTGCCGTGCTCGCGCTGGCCCTCGGCCTGATCCTGTCCGCCATGAGTGGGTCGATCGTGTTCTTCCGGTCACCCACCGAGGTGACCGCGCAGGGTGTGGCGCCGGGCACCCGCTTCCGCCTCGGCGGGCTGGTGAAGGAGGGCTCGCTCCAGCGTGGCCCCGACCAGAACATCGATTTTGCCGTGACCGACACCAACGCGACGGTCCAGGTGCAGTATCGCGGGTTGCTTCCCGACCTGTTCCGCGAGGGCCAGGGGATCGTCGCCGAAGGGCGGCTCGAGCCGGGCGGCATCTTCCGCGCCGACACCGTGCTGGCCAAGCACGACGAATCCTACATGCCCCGCGAGGTCGCCGATGCGCTCAAGGCGCAGGGCCGGTGGCAGGAGGGCGGCTCCAAGGCAGCCCCCGCCGGGAAAGCCGCCGAGGGCGTGAAGACCGCCGACGGCGAGCCGACGCTCGGACGACGCAGCGAACGATGACCGGTATGACCCTGAGGAAGGACAATCCGACGTGCTGATCGAAGTCGGACATTTCGCGCTGGCATTGGCGCTGGCGCTTTCCCTGGTCCAGGCGGTGATGCCGGTCTGGGCCGCCCGCTCGGGGGACGCGGCCCTGCGCGCCGTGGCCACTCCGGCAGCGCTCGGCACCTTCGCCTGCATCCTGTTCTCGTTCGGGGCGCTCACCTACGCCCATGCCACGTCAGACTTCTCGGTCCAGAACGTGATCGAGAATTCGCACACGGCCAAGCCCTTCCTCTACAAGCTCTCGGGCGTGTGGGGGAACCATGAGGGCTCGATGCTGCTCTGGGTCCTCATCCTGGCCCTGTTCGGCGCCCTGGTCGCGGTGTCCCGGAACTCGGTTCCGCCGGTGCTCCGTGCCAACACCCTGGCGGTCCAGGGTCTCGTCACCTTCGTCTTCGTGCTGTTCATCATCACGACCTCGAACCCGTTCATGCGGGTGAGCCCGGCGCCGATCGAGGGCAACGACCTCAATCCGCTGCTGCAGGATTTCGGCCTCGCGATCCATCCGCCCCTCCTCTACGTCGGCTATGTGGGCTTCTCGATCACCTTCGCCTTCGCCATCGCGGCGCTGATCGACGGCCGCATCGACGCGGTCTGGGCCCGCGCCGTGCGTCCCTGGACGCTGATCGCCTGGAGCTTCCTGACCCTGGGTATCGCGATGGGCTCGTACTGGGCCTATTACGAACTCGGCTGGGGCGGCTGGTGGTTCTGGGATCCGGTGGAGAACGCCTCGCTGATGCCCTGGCTCGCGGGCACGGCGCTGCTCCATTCCACCGTGGTGATGGAGAAGCGCGATGCGCTCAAGGTCTGGACGGTGCTGCTCGCCATCCTCACGTTCTCGCTGTCGCTGCTCGGCACCTTCATCGTCCGCTCGGGCGTCCTCACCTCGGTGCATTCCTTCGCCACCGACCCGACGCGCGGCGTCTTCATCCTCGCCATCCTGATCCTGTTCATCGGCGGCTCGCTCAGCCTCTTCGCCTGGCGGGCGCCGATGCTGCGGCAGGGCGGCCTGTTCGCGCCGATCTCACGCGAGGGCGCCCTGGTGATGAACAACCTGTTCCTCGCCGCCGCCTGCGCCACCGTCTTCGTCGGCACGCTCTACCCGTTGCTGCTCGAATCCCTGACCTCCGAGAAGATCTCGGTGGGGCCGCCCTTCTTCAACTACACCTTCATCCCCCTGGCGATTCCGCTCCTCCTCATCGTCCCCTTCGGCCAGACCCTGGCCTGGAAGCGCGGCGACGTGCACGCAGCCTCGCAGCGCCTGTTCGCCGCCATGGGTGTCGCCCTCGCCATCGGCCTCGCGGTGCTCGCCTGGACCTGGGGCGGCCCGATGATGGCGCCCATCGGCATCGGCCTCGGTGCCTACCTGGTCGTCGGTTCGGCCATGGAGATCGTGTCGCGGGCTCGCGGCTACGGCAACAGCCGGGCACGGACGGTCAGCGCCGTCATGCGACGGGCCATCGGCCTGCCGCGCTCGGCCTGGGGGACCGCGCTGGCCCATGCGGGCGTCGGAATCGTGGTTCTGGGCATCGCGGCGCAGGGTTGGGCCACGGAGGCCCTGAGCACGGTGAAGCCGGGCGAGTCCCTCACCTCCGGCCCCTACGTGGCCACCCTCGACCGGGTCGGCCCGCGCACGGGCGAGAATTACGAGGAGACGACGGCTTTCCTGACCATCCGCAACACGGCCGGTGACTTCATCGGCACCGTGGAGACGGGCAAGCGCTTCTATCCCAGCCGCAAGATGAACGTGACGGAATCCGGGTTGCTCACCGTCGGGGTCAGTCAGGTCTATGCCAGCCTCGGCGAGATGGTCCCCGGCGGGGCCATCGGCCTGCGGCTCTACTACAAGCCCCTGGTGCTGCTGATCTGGCTCGGTTCCGTGGTCATGGCGCTGGGCGGGGCGGTGTCCCTCACCGACCGCAGGATGCGGGTGGGAGCGCCCGCACGGGCCAAGGAGAAGGCCAAGACCATGCCCGGCACCATGGCCCCCGCCGAATGAGCGCGGCTCGTCTTCCCCGCCTGTTCGTCGCCCTGGCGCTTCTCGCCGGCTCGACGGGCACGACCCTGGCCGTCCAGCCGGACGAAGTCCTGCCGGACGCGAAGCTCGAAGCGCGGGCGCGCGATATCTCGTCGGGCCTGCGCTGCCTCGTCTGCCAGAACCAGTCCATCGACGATTCCGATGCTCCCCTGGCGCGCGACCTGCGGTTGATCGTGCGCGAGCGGCTCAAGGCGGGCGACGATGACAGGCAGGTGCAGGATTACGTCGTCGGCCGCTATGGCGAGTATGTCCTGCTGCGCCCGGTCCTTGCCCTGCACACGTTGCTGCTTTGGCTGACGCCCCTGATGGCCCTCGGCCTCGGGGTTTTCGGCCTCTGGCGTCTGTCCCGTCGGCGTGCGGAACACGAGACCAAGCTGAGCCCTGCGGAAGAAGCCGAGATCGCCGCCCTTACCCGACGCGACTGACGGAACGCTTGTGCTGCATTGCAGCATAGGATGCTTCTACCTCAAGCGCGGAGGGGATCGCCTTCCGCCTGACGAATATTTCCCGGCTGAGGAGTAGCAGTTTCAATCGCTCACACTTCAGACCTATGTAATTTTGACATGCATCGAGATATTTTTTGCTGAGTCATGCAATTAAAGCATTGACGCATTGCAACATTCATCTCTTCGCAGCGCAGCATAAAATCGGCATATGTCGGTCTCCCGGTGCAACCGGCTCTCCGAACGGGCACTCCCGGCGGACAGTAACCGCACAGGTTCCCTCATCATGCGCATCTCGTCCAAAGCCCTCCTCGCCGCCGCGCTCGCCCTCGCCTCCGCTACCGCCTCCCAGGCGGCCGAGCTTTCGCCCGCGAGCGCCCAGAGCGTCGACCTCGGCACCTATCGTGGTTCGGCCTATTACACCGTCGAGAATGGCCGCTACCGCGTGGTCGCCACCCTCGCCAGCGTCAATTCCGGCCATGATCTGCCCCAGGTCATCCGCCTCGTGACGACCCTGAATCCCGAACAGACCGTCCACCTTTCGGTGCCGGGCACGCTTGGCTCCGACGGACGCGAGACCACCATCGCCTTCTCGCGTACCGGCGACAGGGTCGATGTCGCCTCGGCCGATTCGACAGCCTACTGAACGGCCCTTTCCTCGGTCATCCGTATCCATCGATGCCTGGGGACGCTCCCTCACGGACGGACCCGGGCGTTTAATCCAATACTTTCAATTTGTTAGCCGCCTCGATTTAAACTCCCGGCAAGGTTCGGGCGTCATCAGCTTCACGATAGCTTTAGATGACGGAACACATCGATGCGCCTTTCCCTCGGCAACAAACTCGCGGCGGTGATGGGGCTTCTGGCACTCGGTGCCTGCGCCCTGTCCCTGTTCAACGACCGCGTGGTGCTGCATCAGCAGGCGCGGGCGGCCGAAATGGATTCGGTCTGGGAACAGGCCCTGTCGGCGCAAAGCCTCGCCCTCGCCATCGAACGGACGGTGGTGGCGGCGGGCGCGGTCTATACAGCGGACGATACCGATGACGCCAGGGCCAAGTTCGGTGGCCTGAAAACCGCCCTCGCCGAAGTCGGCGAGCAGAAGGACGTGTTCCTGAGCCGGATCGTCGGGCAGGTTCCCGATGCGGATCGCCTCAAGCTCGATCTGATGCTGAAGGAGTTCCTCGCCTATCAGACCGATACGGCGGAACTCGGCCTCACCATCTCACCGAAGGCCGCGCTCATCCAGGGCACCGACGAGGCCACCGTGGCGAGCCGCGCCAGGATGGTGTCCGCGATCACGCGCATCGGCAAGGACACGCTCACGCGTCTCGGCAGCGAACGCGCGGAGACCGTGGCGGAGATCGAGCAGACCCGCATCATCAGCCTCGTGGCCTCCGGGGCGGTGATCCTCTTCACCTTCGGTTTCGCACTCTGGCTCGTCCTCAAGGAGATCCGCCAGCCGCTGGCCCGCCTCGGATCGGCGATCGATGCCCTTGCGGCCATGGATCTCACCCGGGCCATCCCGTTGCTGGAACGACGCGACGAGATCGGAACCATGGCCCGCTCCATTGCGGTGCTGCGGACCGTCATCGTCGACAAGGTCGAAGGCGATGCGCGTGCGCTCGCTCATTCCGCTCTCGAAGCCGAGCGCGCCGCGCGCCTGGAGGCAGCCGCCCAGGCCTTCGAGGAGGAAGCTCAGCGGGTGGCGCAGGATCTGTCGAGCGCCGCCACTGCCATGGCGGGCGCGGCGGAGGCGGTGTCGGACGCCGTGCGGCTCACGCGAGATCAGACCACCATCGTTTCGGAAGGTGCGGCCGGCGCGGGGCAACAGGTGCGCAGGGCCGCGGCAGCCAGTGCGGATGTCGCGGGTGGTGGCGAGGCGATCGACCGGCAATCGCGGATCCGCGACGGTTTGGGCGCCCTGGCACACCGCGAGGTCACCGCGACGCGACGCGCCGCCGCCCTCCTCACCGAAGCGGGGCGCGAGATCGGCACCGTGGTCGAGACCATCGCCACCGTCGCCGCGCAGACGAATCTCCTGGCCCTCAATGCCACGATCGAGGCCGCGCGCGCGGGTGAGGCCGGACGGGGCTTCGCGGTGGTCGCCGGCGAGGTGAAGGCGCTCGCCGCCCAGACGGCCGGTGCCACCGAGGCGATCAAAGGACAGATCGAGGCGATGCGTGGCGCGGCTCAGGATACGCTCCGGGCGGTGGAAGCGATCGGTGGAACGATGGATCAGATGGCGGGCGCAGATGCGGCCGTTGCCCTCGCTCTCGAGGCTCAGCGGATCGCCGGTGCGCGCGTCGCCGACAGTGTGGCCGATGCCGAAGCCAGCGCCGACGCCGTGTCCGGCGGCATCGCCACGGTCGAGGAAGCCGCCGCGTCCAGCGCACAGGCCGCCGAATCGGTGAGGAGTGTCGCCGGCCGCGTGGCAGCAGCGAGCCTCGCCCTCGACGAAAGCATTGCGGGGTTTCTCGCCAGCGTCCGGGCCGCCTGACGGACGGTCGCGCCTCGCTTTCGCCCCACTGAAATCGGAGGAGATCGAGGCGGCGGCCGGACTCCCGGCCCCCGTCGCAGCACCCGTTCAGACTTTCTTTACCCTGACTCGCGAGCGTCCAGCATGGCTTCGCCGACCGCTCTCCTCTCCGCTCGCTCCTTCGTCGCGTCCTCTTTGGCGGCGCTCGCCCTCAGCCTCGGGGCCGCCGCTCCGGCATCGGCCCATCCGCATGTCTGGGTAACGTCGAAGGCGGAGATCGATTACGGCGAGGGCGGCAAGGTGACGGGCATCCGTCACGCCTGGACCTTCGATGCGAGCTACTCGGCCTCGGCGATCCAGGGGCTCGATGCGAACGGCGACGGCACGGTCTCCCCCGACGAGCTCGCGGGCCTCGCCACGGACAATACCGCCAATCTCGCGGAATTCGCCTATTTCACGAAGCTTAAGATCGGCGGCAAGGAGCAGACCTTCGCCGATCCGATCGAGCCGCGCATGAGAATGGACGGCGACAGGCTGACGCTCAGCTTCCTTCTGCCGCTGAAATCGCCGGTGGCGCAGGGGCGCGGAGTCGCGGCGTTGGAGGTCTTCGACCCGACCTATTTCGTTGCGTTCAGCCTCTCGGAGGATGCGGACACCGCGCGCCTCGTCGGCTCGCCGGCCGGTTGCGCCGCCACGATCACCCGGCCCAAATCCGAGCAGGCGAAGACCGCGGATGCCAAGACTGCCGATGCCAAGCCGGGTCTGTCGGAGGCGTTCTTCGAAGCGCTGACCAACGCATCGAGTTACGGCGTCCAGTTCGCGAACCGGATCATCGTCGCATGTCCGTAGGCGTGGCCGCCGCATGGGCCGATCATCCGCGCGGCCGGATCGCCTTACGGATCGCCCTGGCTCTCGCAGCGATCGCCTGTGTCGCCCTCGTCCTCACGGCGCTGTCGTGGCTCCTCGGCTCCAGCGTGGCGCCACCGCCGCCCCGCTCCCCATTCGGTGTCGGATTTCGCGAGGCGGCGCCCTCGGCCACCGGGATCGGCGGCTGGCTGCTCGCCATGCAGTCGAGCTTCTCGCGCAGCCTGCAAGCCACCGTCGCTGCCATCAAGCAGGGCGGAAGCTGGGGGCCCATGATCCTCATCGGCTTCAGCTACGGCGTGTTCCACGCCGCCGGACCGGGCCATGGCAAGGCGGTGATCGCCGGCTACATCATGGCCGGGGAGCGGGCGCTGGCACGCGGCTTCTCGCTCAGTGCCGCCGCGGCTTTGCTGCAAGCCCTCGTCGCCATCGCCATCGTCGCCATCGGCAACCTCCTCCTCAACGCCACCGCCGCCGGGATGACGCGGGCCGGTACGGTAATCGAGACGGTGAGCTTCGCCCTCGTTGCCCTCCTCGGCCTCACGGTGACGTGGCGGAAGGCCGGACGACTGGCGGGGCTCGTTCACGGCGGTAACGCGGCCGCCTGCGCGCCCGGCTGCGGGCATGTCCACCTCAGCGACGCCACCGCCATCGGCCGCCTCGATTCCTGGCGCGAGCGGGCGGGCGTGGTACTGGCGGCCGGCTCACGCCCCTGCGCCGGCGCGATCCTCATCCTGGTCTTCTCCGCGTCGCAGGGCATTTTGGCGGCGGGCATCGCGGCAACGTTCGCCATGGCCCTGGGCACGGCCCTGACCACCGGGGTGCTGGCGAGCCTGGCGGTCTTCGCCAAGGCCCTGGCCCTGCGTCTCGCGGGAGGGCGCGGGTCCACGGGGGCCATCGCCGTAGGTGGGCTCGAACTGCTGGCCGGCGCTTTCGTCTTCGTGCTCGGCATCGCCATGCTGGCCGGGCTCGCCGTGGGCGTGGGCGGATAAGATTTTCCTCGTCACGGATTGCCGTCCTGTGGCAGGTTTCGGATGACCCGCCGGTTCGCGGCTGGGTTTTCCCGTGAAACCGACGGAGCCGGCCCGCATGGCATCAGGTTTCGAGCACATCCTTCACTGGCGGTTGCTGTCCGGCTCGCACCCCTTCCCCGGCCCAGATGGCGGGACCTGCATCAACGAGGCAGCGGTCGTCGCGGCCGGCCTACCCTACCGGTCGATCCGCTCCTCTTCGGATTGTCCGACGTGTTTCTCGAAACCCCTCGCCGCTTACGCGCTCGGCCTCAACGACGCGATGCCGGACGACCAGCGCTCTCGCTTGATGGCCTTCGTCCTGCGCCTGTCCGGCTCCGCTGATACGGCGGAGATCGAGGAGCAACGCACCCGCTTCCTCGCCCTGGAAAGCATTCGTCGAATCCTGCCACCTCTCCTCGACCGGGCAGGTTTTGCTGATCTTGCCGCTCGCTGCGACGAAACCCAGGATCTCGATGCGGGTCTTTTGGCTGCGCAGGCCGCTGCGTGGCGCGGCGGCACCGTGGCTCAGGCCGCGTCGCAGCAACGGGACTGGCGACGGGGCGCCCTCGCCTCCGCCATCGCTCGCAGCGCGGTGGCGGCAGTGAAGTCGGCCACCGATGCCCGGTCAGCGGCCGAGATCGCGGAAGGTTCGGCTCCTTTTGCCGAGGGCGTCTGGGACAGCGCAGCGACCATCCTCGACGAGGCCCTGACCATCGGACGGCAGGCACCGGACATCGATCTCGTTCAGGCGCAGGAACGATTGGATGCGGCGCGGGCGAGCGCGTCCTGAGCCTCGGCCAATAGGTTCGACGAGGCGGGTGATCTCCGCTGCGTCGGCTCAGACGGCCACGGGCCCCGATGCGAGGTCGAGTTCGGTGGTGGCACAGTTGTCGAGCCAGATGCCGGTGAGGTGAAAGAAGAACGTGCCGTGGCCGACGACGGCGATGGTCCGCTCGCGCCGCTCGGTCAGCCAGTCGCGGAACGTCGCCACGCGACGATCGAAGAGGTGGCGCGGCTCCACATGGACACCCTCCGCGATCGGCTCGCCCTCGGCATGCCACCAGATTTCGGGCAGGTGATCGATATCGAGATGCGGGAATTCCGCCTTCAACACGGAGGCGGCGCGCCCGACATCGCAGCTGCTCTCCTGGCATTCGCGATGGAGCACTTCCACCAGGATCTCGGGCTTGGCCGGATGATCGCCGAAAATGCCGGCGGTGGTCTGGATGGCGCGGGTGAGCGGAGACGTCACCACCAGATCGAAGGGGATGTCCCGCAGCCGTTCCCGGGCCGCCGCGACCTGGGCGATGCCCCGCTCCGTCAGCCGGGCATCGATATGGCCGGGATCGCGACCGGTGAGGCGATGGGCTGCGTTGAAGGTGGATTCGCCGTGGCGGATGCAGACGATGCGTGTCTCGGGCATGCGGGCTCGGATCGGGAGGGACGACAGGGGTAGGATGCGATGATCAAGCGCTGAGCCGCTGCGCCGTTCCGTGAAACAGCCGACCACCGCCACGATCTCCTCGCCCCGTCGGCAACGCTCCGTCAACCTCGGTGGCGTTGAGTGGGCTTTTCGCTCTTGGATCACCGCGCGATGCTCCACGTTCCGCCTTCACCTGCCACTGCCAGCGCCATCGCCTTTCCCGGCGACGAGGCAGTCCGGTCCGTCGCCATGGCGTGGCAGGACAGTTTGCTGCGCGAGCGCCGGATGGCCGCGAACACGGTGGAAGCCTATGCGCGCGACCTACGGCAGTTCCTCGACCACCTGCAGAGGCGGCATGGCACGGTCGGAATCGCCGGGCTCGTCGCATTGAAGCCCCGCGACATCCGTGGATTCATGGCAGCGCGCCGGGCCGAGACGGTGAGCGGTCGATCGCTGATGCGCGCGCTCGCGGGCCTTCGCTCCTTCGCGCGGCACCTCGAACGGGACGGTCACGGCAGCGTGTCGGCCCTCGGGGCGATCCGCTCGCCCAAGGTCGAGCGGCGCTTGCCTCGCCCGATTCCCATCGCCGCCGCCCGCGCCTTGACCGATATCGACATCCGCGCCGGGGAATCCCGCGAGCCCTGGGTTCTGGCGCGTGACGCCGCCGTTCTCGCTCTTCTCTACGGTTCCGGCCTGCGCATTTCCGAAGCCCTCGGCCTCACCCGCCGCGATGCGCCCGTACCGGGAGTGGAGTCGGTGACGGTGATGGGCAAAGGCGGCAAGGAGCGGATGGTGCCGATCCTTCCCGTGGTGGCCGAGGCGGTGGCGGCCTATCTCGCCGCGTGCCCCCATGCGCTCGATCCGCAAGGGCCTCTCTTCGTTGGCGTGAAAGGCGGCAAGCTCTCCCCGCGGATCATCCAATATGCGGTGGCCTCCCTGCGCGGCGCCCTCGGCCTGCCGGACAGCGCCACGCCCCACGCCTTGCGGCACTCCTTCGCCACGCACCTCCTCGGCCGCCAGGGGGAGTTGCGCGCGATCCAGGAATTGCTCGGCCACGCCTCGCTCTCGACGACGCAGCTCTACACCAAGGTCGACGCCGCCCGCCTGATGGATGCGTTCGAGCAGGCCCATCCGCGTGCGGGTGCGCGCGCTACAGATCGAGTTCGGGATAGCGTCGGAAGATCCCCTGCTGGTTGAAGGGGATGCGGCGCGGGCTCGCCAGATAGGCGGCGATCCCGGGCCGTTGCCGCACCGCGTCGTGAAGGGCGGCGACGTGGCGGTTTTCGGCGAGGGTCCGCTCCGTCGCGTGGGGGAACGCGTAGAGCAACCCGTCCACGAGTTGGAACAGGGACAGATCGGCGTAGGTCGTGGACCCGCCGACGAGATGGCGGTCGTCGTTGCGGCCGAGCACATGGTCGAACCAGGCGAGATATTCCGGAATCCGGTTCGCCTGAAAGTCCTTCGCTCGCCGAAGCGCTTCCGGCTTCTGGTCCTCGTAGGTGAGGCTCACCGCGATGGGATGGTGAGTGTCGTGTGCCTCGGCCACCACATCCGCGATGGTCAGCTGGATCTGATGGGTCCAGATGCGGTCGGCTTCGTCCGACGGCGCGAGGCCGAGCCGGGGACCGAGATAGAGCAGGATCGCCGCCGTCTGTCCGACCACGACGTCGCCATCTCGGAGGAAGGGCGGCGCATAGGACGGCCGCGCCACCGAGGGATCGCCGAGAAAAGCGGTCATGGCGCCGAGGCCCTGGCCCTCCTCCTCTCGTTCGCGGGCGATATCGACATACTCCGCCCCGGCATCCTCCAGGGCGAGGCGGACGAACTCACCGCGCCCCTGGATCGTCGGCCAGTAATAGAGTTCGTAGGGCATCCGGCGCTCCGCTGCGGAAGGTGTGAGACACCTGTTCCAACACGGGCACCCCGTCCGGGGTGCCGAGCGATGCGACGTTCCCGGACGGCGGCCTACGTCGAACCCGCCCTCCGGCTCATTGCCAAGACGGGGGCGGTAGCCCGTCTCAGATGTGGATCGCCCGCTTGCCGACGGCGAGGGCTGCTTCCTTGACCGCCTCGGTCAGCGTCGGGTGAGCGTGGCAGGTCCGGGCCACGTCCTCGGCGCTGGCACCGAATTCCATGGCGACGGCCACTTCCGCGATCAGGTTGCCCGCATCCGCACCGACGATATGAACGCCGAGCACCCGGTCGGTCTTGGCATCGGCCAGGATCTTCACGAACCCGTCCGTGGTGTGGTTGACCTTGGCGCGACCGTTCGCCGTGAAGGGGAACTTGCCCGCATTGTAGGCGATACCGTCCTTCTTCAGCTCTTCCTCGGTCTTCCCCACCGAGGCGACTTCCGGATAGGTGTAGACCACGTTCGGGATCACCCCGTAATTCACGTGGCCCGATTGCCCGGCGAGGAGTTCCGCCACGGCGACACCCTCGTCCTCGGCCTTGTGAGCGAGCATCGGCCCCGCGATCACGTCGCCGATGGCGTAGATGCCGGTGACGTTGGTGGCGTAGTGGCTGTCGGTCTGGATGCGGCCCTTGTTGTCGAGCTGCACGCCCACGGTTTCGAGACCCAGCTTCTCGGTGTAGGGCACGCGGCCGATGGCCACGAGCACCACGTCGGCCTCGAGCTTCTCGGCTTCGCCGCCGGCGGCCGGCTCCACCGAGACGGTGGCGGCGCCGTCCTTCACCTCGACGCCGGTGACCTTCGACGACAGCTTGAAGACGATGCCCTGCTTGCCGAGGATGCGCTGGAACTGCTTGCCGACCTCACCATCCATGCCGGGTAGGACGCGGTCGAGATATTCCACCACGGTGACCTCCGAGCCGAGGCGACGCCAGACGGAGCCGAGTTCGAGGCCGATCACGCCCGCGCCGATGATGAGGAGCTTCTTCGGCACGGACTGAAGCTCGAGGGCGCCGGTGGAGGAGACGACGATCGTCTCGTCGATCGTCACGCCGGGCAGCTTCGTCACGTCGGAGCCGGTGGCGATGACGATGTTCTTCGTCTCCAGCATCTGGTTGCCGCCATCCTCGGACAGCACCTCGACGCGGCCGGCACCGGCGACCCGGCCAAGGCCGTGATAGGCGTCGATCCCGTTCTTCTTCAGCAGGAACTCGACGCCCTTGGTGTTGCCGTCGACGCCGTCCTGCTTGAACGACATCATCTTCTTGAGGTCGAGTTCGGGCGCGCTGACGATGACGCCCATGTCGGCGAAGTGTTTCGAGGCCTCCTCGAACGCCTCGGAGGCGTGAAGCAGGGCTTTCGACGGGATGCAGCCGACATTGAGGCAGGTGCCGCCATGGGTCGCCCGCTTCTCCACCACGGCGGTCTTGAGTCCGAGCTGGGCGGCGCGGATGGCGCAAACATAGCCGCCGGGGCCGGTACCGATGACGACGAGATCGTAGGACATAGGCTGGTGACTCGCTTGAAGGTTCGGCAGGTCAGGCCCCACCATCGAAGTTCACGCACGCGGAAGCGTCCGGCCGCCCTGCGGCGGCCGGCGGACGGCAGCTGCCGGGTTGTTTCAGAGGTCCAGCACGAGGCGTGCCGGATCCTCCAGCGCCTCCTTGACGCGCACGAGGAAGGTCACGGCCTCCTTCCCGTCGACGATGCGGTGATCGTAGGAGAGCGCGAGATACATCATCGGCCGCGCCTCGATCTTGCCGGCGCGGACCACCGGACGCTCCTCGATGCGGTGCATGCCGAGGATGCCCGATTGCGGCGCGTTGAGGATCGGGGTCGACATCAGCGAGCCATAGATGCCGCCATTGGTGATGGTGAAGGTGCCGCCCTGCATCTCCTCGATGGACAACTTGCCGTCCCGCGCCTTCTTGCCGAAACCGGAGATCGTCTTCTCGATGCCGGCGATGGAGAGGTCGTCGGCATTGCGCACCACCGGCACGACGAGGCCCTTATCGGTGCCGACGGCGATGCCGATATGGTAGTAGTTCTTGTAGACGAGGTCGGTCCCGTCGATCTCGGCATTGACCGCCGGCACGTCCTTGAGCGCTCCGATCACCGCCTTGGTGAAGAAGCCCATGAAGCCGAGCTTGGTGCCGTGCTTCTTCTCGAACATGTCCTTGTACTGGGCGCGCATGGCCATCACGGCCGACATGTCGACGTCGTTGAACGTCGTCAGCATCGCCGCCGTGTCCTGGGCGTCCTTGAGCCGGCGCGCGATGGTCTGGCGCAGCTTCGTCATCTTCACGCGCTCTTCGCGCGCGGCATCGTCGGGCTTCGAGGCGGGGCGCGGCGGCGAGGGAGCCTTGGCCTGGCGGGCCGGCTCCTGAGCCGGGGCCGGGGCGGAGGGCGCCTTGGAGGTCGCCTCGATCATGTCACCCTTGGTGACGCGACCGTCCTTGCCGGTGCCGTTCACCGTCGATGGGTCGATGCCGGATTCCCGCGCCATCTTGGCGACGGCGGGGCCGTTATCGCCGGCCTGACGATCGGATTTCGGCGCAGCGGCCTCGCCGTGGTTGCCGTAGGCCGCCGAGGATTCCTCGGCGGGCGCCTTGTCCGCGCCCTCGGATTTCGGCGTCGCCTCTTCGGTGCGGGTGTCGGCCTTCGTCTCGGTCTTCTTGGCGGCGGGAGCCTTGGCGCCTCCGCCGGCGCCGGCCTCGACGATGGAGCCGAGCAGGGCGCCGGGCTCCACGGTCTCGCCGTCCTTCACCAGGATCTCACCGAGTTCACCGGCGGCGGGCGCGTTGACTTCGAGGGTGACCTTGTCGGTCTCGAGCTCAACAAGGGGCTCGTCCGCCGCCACCGCGTCGCCCGGCTTCTTGAACCAGCGGCCGATGGTGGCCTCGCTCACGGATTCGCCCAGCGTAGGAACGAGGATGTCGGTTGCCATGGTGCTCTGTCCGCCCGAATGGTTTGGTCGCGTCGGAGAAGGGGATACCGGGGTCGTCAGACCGCCAGCGCCTCGTTGAGGAAGGCCTGGAGCTGGGCCTGATGCTTGGAAAGAAGGCCGACCGCCGTGGACGCCGAGGCGGGGCGGCCGACATAGCGCGCCCGCTTCACCTGCGACTGAGCCTGGCCGAGGACCCATTCGAGATACGGATCGACAAAGGACCAGGCGCCCATGTTCTTGGGCTCCTCCTGGCACCACACCACCTCTGCATTGCGGAAGCGCGCCATCTCGTTGGCCAGCGCCTTGAGCGGGAACGGATAGAGCTGCTCCACGCGCATCAGGTAGACATCGTTGACGCCACGCTTCTCGCGTTCGTCGTAGAGGTCGTAATAAACCTTGCCCGAGCAGAGCACGACGCGACGGATCTTGTCGTCCTTCACGAGCTTGATCGTGTCGTCTTCGTGCTCGGCATCGTCCCAGAGCACGCGGTGGAAGGTCGATCCCTCCGCCAGCATGTCGAGGTTCGACACCGCCCGCTTGTGCCGCAGGAGCGATTTCGGGGTCATCAGCACCAGCGGCTTGCGGAACTCGCGGTTCAGCTGACGGCGCAGGATGTGGAAGTAGTTCGAGGGAGTCGTGCAGTTGGCGACCTGCATGTTGTCCTCGGCACACATCTGCAGGAAGCGCTCGAGGCGGGCCGAGGAATGCTCCGGCCCCTGCCCCTCGTAGCCATGCGGCAGCAGCAGCGTCAGGCCGGACATGCGCAGCCACTTGCGCTCGCCCGAAGAGATGAACTGATCGATGACGACCTGCGCGCCGTTGGCGAAATCGCCGAACTGCGCCTCCCACAGAACCAGGGAATTGGGGTCGGCCAGCGAGTAGCCGTATTCGAAGCCGAGCACGGCCTCCTCGGAGAGCATCGAGTTGATGACCTCGAGATTCGCCTGCCCCTCGCGGATGGAGTTGAGCGAGGTGTAGCGCTGCTCGTTCTCCTGATCGATCACGACGGCATGGCGCTGCGAGAAGGTCCCGCGCTCCACGTCCTGGCCCGACAGCCGGACCCGATGCCCCTCGATGAGGAGCGAACCGAAGGCCAGGGCCTCGGCCGTCGCCCAGTCGATCCCCTTGCCCGTCTCGACGGCCTTGGCGCGGTTGTCGAAGAAGCGCTGGATCGTGCGGTGGAGGTGGAAGCCGGGCGGCGGCGTGGTGATGCGCTGGGCGATCTCGCGCAGGATATCGGCCGGCACGCCGGTCTTGCCACGGCGCGGATCGTCCACGTCCTCACGCACGGCCTTGAAGCCGGACCAGCGCCCGTCGAGCCAATCGGCCTTGTTGGCCTTGTAGTTTCCGGCGACCTCCAGTTCCCCGTCGAGCATGGCCCGGAACTCGGCCTTGCGCGCGTCGAACTGCTCCTGCGTCAGCACACCCTCGGCGATGAGCTTCTTGGCGTAGGTCTCCAGCGCCGTCGGGTGCTTGCGGATGCGCTGGTACATCTTCGGCTGGGTGAAAGCCGGCTCGTCGCCCTCGTTATGGCCGAAGCGGCGGTAGCACAGCATGTCGATGACGACGGGCTTGCCGAACTTCTGGCGGTACTCGATGGCGATCTTGGCCGCGAAGGTGACGGCCTCCGGGTCGTCGCCGTTGCAGTGGAAGATTGGCGCTTCCACCATCTTGGCGACGTCGGACGGATAGGGTGACGAGCGCGAGAAGCGCGGATCGGTGGTGAAGCCGATCTGGTTGTTGATGATGAAGTGGATCGATCCGCCGGTGCGGTGCCCCTTGAGGCCCGACAGGCCGAGGCACTCGGCCACCACGCCCTGGCCGGCGAAGGCCGCATCGCCGTGGATGAGCAGCGGCACGACGCTGGTGCGCTGGACATTCGGCTTGGCCCGCTGGTCCTGCTTGGCGCGCACCTTACCCAGCACCACCGGATCGACGATCTCGAGATGGGACGGGTTGGCGGTCAGCGAGAGGTGGACGTTGTTGTCGTCGAAGGTACGGTCCGACGAAGCACCGAGATGGTACTTCACGTCGCCCGAGCCCTCGACTTCGGCGGGAGAGGCCGAGCCGCCCTTGAACTCGTTGAAGATCGCCCGGAACGGCTTCGACATGACGTTCGACAGCACGTTGAGGCGGCCGCGATGGGCCATGCCGAGCACGATCTCCTTCGCGCCCAACGCGCCGCCGCGCTTAATGATCTGCTCCAGCGCCGGAATCATCGATTCCGACCCGTCGAGGCCGAAGCGCTTGGTGCCGGTGTATTTGAGGTCGAGGAACTTCTCGAATCCCTCCGCCTCCACCAGCTTGTTCAGGATGGCGCGCCGGCCCTCGGGCGTGAAGGAGATCTCCTTGCCCTTGCCTTCGATACGCTCCTGAATCCACGCCTTCTCCTCCGGGTTGGAGATGTGCATGAACTCGACGCCCAGCGTCTGGCAGTAGGTGCGCTCCAGGATCTCGACGATCTCGCGGATGGTCGAATATTGGAGGCCGAGCACGTTATCGAGGAAGATCGGACGGTCCCAATCCTTCTCCTCGAAACCGTAATGCTGGGGGTGCAGCTCCTCGTGGTCGCCGCGCGGGGCGAGGCCGAGGGGATCGAGCTTGGCGTGGAGATGGCCGCGCATGCGATAGGCGCGGATCAACATGATCGCGCGGACGGAATCCTTGGTCGCCTGCTCGACCGAGACGCCGCTGGCGGCGACGACGGCCGCGCCATTGGCGGCCTTGGCGCCATCGATCTTCGCGGTGTCAGACTTCGCGCGGATCTTCTCGCCCACCGCCTTCTCGACGGTGGCCCAGTTGCCGTCCAGGGCCGAGACCATCTCGCCATTGGCATGGACCGGCCAATTCGGCTTCTGCCATGAGGCGCCGGCGGCATTCTTCTCGGCAAGGCCGCTCTCGTCACCGAGGGATTTGAAGAAATCCTGCCACTGCGGATCGACCGAATGCGGATCGCGGGCATAGGCCGCCTGCAATTCCTCGAGATAGGCGGCGTTGCCGCCGGTGAGGAACGAGGTTTCGAGAAGCGCGTCCTGGCGAGCCATCTTCGATCATCCTACCGCTTGGCGGAGTGGCCACCCCTGCGGCGGCCCCCTGCTCCCCATGGCGCCGACGGGCGCTTCGATGGGGATGTTCGTGGCGGCGCGGCGATCAAGCCGCGCCGTTTCCTAGATAGATGCTGCGGAGCCATTTTGCACCGCAACACAAGTGACAGATTCCCGAGAACCTCACCCCTTGAGGACGTCGACCAGCGTGCTGCCGAGGCGCGCCGGAGACGGCGATACCCGGATGCCGGCCGCTTCCATCGCGGCGATCTTGTCCTCGGCTCCGCCCTTGCCGCCCGAGATGATGGCACCGGCATGGCCCATGCGGCGGCCCGGAGGAGCCGTGCGCCCGGCGATGAAGCCCACCATCGGCTTGCGACGGCCGCGCTTGGCCTCGTCGGCAATGAACTGTGCCGCCTCTTCCTCGGCGGAACCGCCGATCTCGCCGATCATGACGATCGATTCGGTCTTGTCGTCGGCCAGGAACAGTTCGAGCATCGAGATGAACTCGGTGCCCTTCACCGGATCGCCGCCGATGCCGACTGCCGTGGTCTGCCCGAGACCGGCATTCGTGGTCTGGAACACGGCCTCGTAGGTCAGCGTGCCGGAGCGCGAGACGATACCCACCGAGCCCGGCTTGAAGATGTTGGCGGGCATGATGCCGATCTTGCATTCGCCGGCCGTGACCACGCCCGGGCAGTTCGGCCCGATGAGGCGCGACTTCGAGCCTTCGAGGGAGCGCTTCACCCGCACCATGTCGAGGACCGGAATCCCCTCGGTGATGCAGACGATGAGCGGAATCTCGGCGGCGATGGCCTCGCAGATGGCATCGGCTGCGCCCGGCGGCGGCACGTAGACGACCGATGCGGTCGCGCCGGTGGCCTCGCGGGCTTCGGCCACGGTGTCGAAGACCGGCAGGCCGAGATGGGTCGCGCCGCCTTTGCCGGGCGAGGTGCCGCCGACCATCTTGGTGCCGTAGGCGATCGCCTGTTCGGAATGGAAGGTCCCGTTCTTGCCGGTGAAGCCCTGGCAGATGACCTTGGTGTTCGCGTCGATCAGGATGGACATGGGTACTCTCAGCCCTTCTTCACGGCGGCGACGATCTTCTGCGCGGCATCGTCGAGGTCATCGGCGGGAATCACGTTGAGGCCGGAATTCCGGATGATCTCCTTGCCTTTCTCGACATTGGTGCCTTCCAGACGCACCACCAGGGGCACTTCGAGGCCCACAGCCTTCACCGCCGCGATCACGCCGTTCGCGATCACGTCGCATTTCATGATCCCGCCGAAGATGTTGACGAGGATGCCCTTCACCTGCGGATCGGCGGTGATGATCTTGAAGGCCGCCGTCACCTTTTCCTCGCTCGCGCCGCCGCCGACATCGAGGAAGTTCGCCGGCTCCTCACCGTAGAGCTTGATGATGTCGAGGGTGGCCATGGCGAGGCCCGCGCCGTTGACCATGCAGCCGATGGTGCCATCCAGCGCGATATAGGCGAGGTCGTATTTCGAGGCCTCGATCTCCTTGGCGTCCTCCTCGGTCTCGTCGCGGAGCGCCAGGATGTCGGGATGGCGGTAGAGCGCGTTCGAATCGAACGAGATCTTGGCGTCGAGGCACTTGAGATGGCCGTCGCCGGTGAGGACCAGCGGGTTGATCTCCAGCATGCTCATGTCCTTGGCGGTGAACGCCTGGTAGAGCTTGGTGGTGAGGTCGCCGGCCTCCTTGGCCTGTGCGCCGGTGAGGCCGAGAGCCTTGGCGACGGCCCGGCCGTGATGGGGCATGATCCCGGTGGCCGGATCGACCGAGAAGGTGATGATCTTCTCGGGCGTGTCGTGGGCCACGGTCTCGATATCCATGCCGCCCTCCGTCGAGACGACGAAGGCGACCTGCCCGGTCTCGCGGTCCACCAGCATCGAGAGGTAGAACTCGGCGGCGATCTGCGCGCCTTCTTCGATGTAGAGGCGGTTGACCTGCTTGCCGGCTTCGCCGGTCTGGATCGTCACCAGCGTCTCGCCCAGCATCTCGCCGGCGAATTGCTTGACCTCGTCGATGGACTTGGTGACACGCACGCCGCCCTTGGCACCAGCAGCCGCGCCCTTGAACGTGCCCTTGCCACGTCCGCCGGCATGGATTTGCGACTTCACCACCCAGACCGGACCGCCTAGCTCCTTGGCGGCAGCCTCGGCCTCTTCCGGCTTGAAGATCGGAACGCCGCGGGAGACGGGCAGGCCGAACTCCTTGAGCACCGCCTTCGCCTGATATTCATGGATGTTCATTAGGACATTTCCTCGCCTCGTCCCGCGGCAGCGCGCGGGATTGGAAGACACGACACACCGGCCTCGTTCACGCCGACGGGACACCCGCCGGCGCGCGACGCTTCTTGTGAGATTTCAGGCCAGCGCCGGGTTCACGGTCTTGCAGGCTTCGATCAGCGTCTTCACGGCGCCCACCGACTTGTCGAACATGGCCTTCTCGTCGGCATTGAATTCCACCTCGAGGACACGCTCGACACCGCCGGCGCCGATCACGATCGGGACGCCGACATACATGCCGTCGATGCCGTACTCGCCGCTGAGATAGGCGGCGCAGGGCAGCACCCGGCGCTTGTCGCGCAGGTAGCTCTCGGCCATGGCGATGGCGGAGGCGGCCGGGGCGTAGAAGGCCGAGCCGGTCTTGAGCAGGTTCACGATCTCGCCGCCACCCTTGCGGGTGCGCTCGACCATGGCGTCGAGCTTCTCCTGGGTGGTCCAGCCGAGCTTGACGAGGTCCGGCAGCGGCACGCCGGCGACGGTGGAGTAGCGCACCAGCGGGACCATGTCGTCGCCGTGGCCGCCGAGCACGAAGGCGGTGACATCCTCCACCGAGACCTTGAACTCGTCGGCCAGGAAGTGGCGGAACCGCGCCGAATCCAGAACGCCGGCCATGCCGACGACCTTGTTGGTGGGCAGGCCCGAGAACTTCTGCAGGGCCCAGACCATGGCGTCGAGCGGGTTGGTGATGCAGATCACGAACGCGTCCGGAGCGTGCTCTTTGATACCGGTGCCGACGGCTTCCATCACCTTGAGGTTGATGCCGATCAGGTCGTCGCGGCTCATGCCGGGCTTACGCGGCACGCCGGCGGTGACGATCACCACGTCGGCTCCGGCGATGGCCGAATAATCGCTGGCGCCCGTATAGGTCGCATCGAACCCGTCGACCGGAGCGGATTCCGCGATGTCGAGGGATTTGCCCTGGGGAACGCCGTCGACGATGTCGAACAGGACGACGTCGCCGAGTTCCTTCAGGCCCGCCAGATGCGCGAGGGTTCCGCCGATCTGCCCGGCGCCGATGAGCGCGATCTTGCTGCGTGCCATGGAAAACGAACCTCCAGTATCAGTGCCGATCCGCGATGCTCCGTCCCGACGGACGGGCTGCTTGCCGAGGTCGCGATCGCACGTTGATTTCGCCGCGACGGTGTGGCGGAAAAGTCCCCATGCTTCAACCCGACGTGGTCGGCGCTAAGCAGAGTTCGGGCCACAGACGTACCGCGACGCTGGAGGATGCCTTCCAAAAAAGTCTTTCGCCGGAGCATTTTAGACCAACGAACCCCTCTCCGGTTCGACGGCAAAGCTTCGGTGACAGGTCCAAAATATTGTTACTTCGCTTAAAGTGCGCCGATCCGCAGCACTTTCTGGATCGCCTGGATGACGGCTCCGAAGCGCGCCTGGATCAGGTCGACGGGCAGATCGGAATCGTGTTGCATCGCCAGCGGATGGGTGAAGCGGTAGCTCGCATCGAAGATGTAGGCGATGGCCCGCTCGCGATCCCGAGCCACGAAGGCTCCCGCAGCGATCCCCTCCTCCACCACACGCTCTACGAGACTGCGCAGGCGAACCCGGTGACGCCGGGCGATGGGCCGTGCCGCCACCGTCGCATCGAGATGGACCGCGAACAGATGGGGCTCCCGTGCCAGGACTTCGCGCTGCGCGCTCGCCAGGGCCATCAGGAGGCGCTCGATCTTATCGTCTGCAGGGTCGGGCGCATCAGCGATGCGGGCGAGTTCCGCCTCTACATCTCTGAGCCAGCGGCCCGCGACGGCATCCAGAAGGGCGTCCTTGGATGGAAAATACCGATAGACATTGGCGTGGGTCATGCCGGCCTCGGCGGCCACCGCGACGACCGTCACCCGTTTGTGCCCGAGCCTGGCCAGATGCTCCGTCGCGATCGCCAGGAGGCGCGCATCCACCGAGAGCGGCGTGGGGCTGGCCCGGCTAATTCGGGCCTTGGGCCTGTCGGGCGGGCGGAGACCCGTCATGGGTGTAGCATCATCGCTGCCGGCCGAATCATAGCCGACCACAAAGGACGTACCTGCCGTCTCCATCGATACTCCAGCCGGCGCTGATAAGGAGGGCGGGCCGTATCCGGAGTCGGCGTCGCCCCCGCATGTCTCGCTGAGATCGAGACAGCCAGAGGCCCATAGCCGGTCAGAAGCTGTTCTTCCAGGCCCTTAATGCAGTGAACACTAGTTCCGCCGGTGAATTAGCAAAAAGATTCACTGCTTTAGCGAGGGAAGGCTCCGTGGAACGAAGGAAAGGATTGGTCGCGCGCTCATGCCTCATCGTCGTCGGAACCAGGAATCTGCCAGCGGCCTTTGCGTCCTGCGCCTCGGCCATACGAGACTTCAATGCCACGTTGTCGGGATCGGCGGCGAGAGCGAAACGGGCATTGGAGAGGACGTAATTGTGTCCGCTGAAGATCTCCGTGTCGTCCGGCAGGGGGAGAAACCGCTCCAGCGACCGCCAGAGCGATTCCGGCCGGCCTTCCACAACCCGCCCGCATCCGAGGGTGAACAGGGTATCGCCGGCGAACACGATCTGCGCTGCGGAGAACCAGTAGCTGACATGGTCATTGCAATGGCCCGGCGTTTCCCAGACCTGCGCTTCGAGTTCGCCGACCCGGACGAGATCCCCCTCGGCGACGGCGACATCCACCTCCGGCACATCGGCCCCGGCCTTGCGCGGCGCGGTCACCCGCGCGCCGGTGCGGCGCTTCACCTCCGGGATTCCCTCGATATGATCGAGATGCCGGTGCGTCACCAGGATATCTGTGAGCGTCCAACCGGTTTCGTCGAGCACCTTCAGGACGGGAGCCGCCTCCGGCACGTCGATGGCGGCACAGGCGCCCGTCGCGGGATCTCGGATCAGCACGCCGATATTGTCGCTCCGGCAGAGGAAGGTGCGGATCTCGGGGCGGGAAACGGTCAAGAGGCGTTCCTCTCTGGTGGCGCGGTGAACCTAAGCAAGAACCGGACGCGGCGGCGAGGAGTTCCGGCATCCGGACGTTGCGGCGGACGTTGCGGGTTGTGGGCGAGCGGCCTCGTCCCCATTGATCCGATTCCTAGCCTGCGTCAAAGAACCCTGTAACTTCAAAACGTCCGGCCGCGCCGGAGCAAGCCGCCCATGCGCCTCGACGTGACCGATCTGCGCGCCTTCTATGCCAGCCCCCTCGGCGGCGTGACCCATCGCATCGTCGGGCGGGCGATCCATGGGTTCCTCGGCTCGGTCTCGGGCCTGAGGGTTCTCGGCCTGGGCTACGCGACCCCCTATCTCGGGCCGATCCACGTCATCGCCGAGCGCACGCTTGCCTTCATGCCGGCCACGCAGGGAGTCGTGAACTGGCCCGGCGGCGGACGCTCCTGCTCGGCCCTCGCCGACCCCACGATGATGCCCCTGCCGGAAGCGGCGGTGGACAGGGTGATCCTGGTCCATGCCCTCGAATCGGTGGAAAGCCCGACCGAATTGCTCCAGGACGTGTGGCGCGTGCTGACGCCGGGGGGGCGGATGATCCTCGTCGTGCCCAATCGGCGCGGCGTCTGGGCACGTCGCGATGCAACGCCGTTCGGCCATGGCCAGCCGTATAGCCGCTCGCAGCTCGGGCGGCTGATGCGGACCACCCAATTCTCGCCAGAGGGATGGGCCGAGGCGCTCTACATGCCCCCGGTGAACAGCCGGCTCTGGCTGCGGACGGCCAGCGCCTGGGAGAAGGTCGGGACCGGTCTCTCCCTCCCCTTCGCTGGCCTGCACGTCATCGACGCCACGAAGCAGCTCTATCGTCCGGTGGCGGTCCGCAAGGTGCAACGGGCAACCCGCCTCGCTCCGGCGAGAGTACTGGTTCCCACCCCCTCCCCGGGCTGAACCGAGGCCACTCGATTCAGGCATCCGACCAAGGCTCCAGACCAAAGGCAGCCGTTTCCATGTTCAGCCTCATCGCCCCGGAAGCGGCGCTCCACAGCTTCATCTTCGCGTTCTCGAGCCTCTTCTCGATCGTCAATCCGGTCGGCTCGGCCCTCATCTTTTCGCAGATCACCGCGCAGAACTCCCATCCGGAACGGGTGGAGATCGCCAAGCGCATCGGCTTCTACTCAGCGCTGATCATGCTCGCGGCCCTATGGGCGGGGGCGCCGATCCTCAACTTCTTCGGCGTGTCGCTGGGTGCCCTGCGGATCGCAGGCGGTCTCGTGGTCGCCGCCTCCGCCTGGACCCTGCTCAGCGCACCCGAGGCTCGTGAGGCACGGAAACATGCCGAGGCGACCCATGATGCTCCCGACAGCGTCGCCGACGTGGCGTTCTTCCCCCTGACCCTACCCTTCACGACGGGCCCCGGCACCATCGCCGTCGCGATCGCCCTCGGCTCGAACCGGCCCGTTCCGGGGCCCGACCGGATCGGGTTCTATCTCGGCATGTCGCTGGCGGCCCTCGCCATCGCGCTCCTGGTCAGGTTCACCTACGGCTCGGCCGACAGGGTGGTGACCGCCATCGGCCCGGTCGGCGCGCGGGTTCTCGGCCGGCTCTTCGCCTTCCTGCTCCTGTGTATCGGCACCCAGATCACCGTGAACGGCGTCACCGACGTCCTCGGACCGATCCTCGCCGCCGGCAAGCGCTGAGCGGACAGGCCCGCACACCGACAGCCTCGCTTTGGCCAACCTCGCCCTGGCCAACCTCGCCTTGGCATCGCCCGGTTGAGGCTGTACCGCAGGCGCGAATTCTCGTGGAAGGACGACAGAATGCGGCTCGCAGTGGTCGGTGCCGAGGGGCGCATGGGGCGGATGCTCATCCGGGCGGTGACGGAGACCGAGGGCTGCACCCTGAGCGGCGCCGTCGAGCGCGAGGGCTCGCCCGCCCTCGGCCAGGATGCAGGGACCCTCGCCGGCCTGCCGCCGCTCGGCGTCAACGTCACCGACGATCCGCTCACGGTCTTCGCGGCCACCGACGGCGTCCTCGATTTCACCGCCCCCTCGGCCACGACCTTCTTCGCCGAACTCGCCGCCCAGGCCCGCATCGTCCATGTCGTCGGCACGACTGGCCTCGCCGAGGCGGATATCCACAAGCTCATTGCGGCAGCGCACCATGCCCGGATCGTGCGCTCGGGCAACATGTCCCTCGGCGTGAACCTGCTCGCCGGTCTCGTGCGGAAGGTCGCTGCGGCTTTGGGCGAGGATTTCGACATCGAAATCGTCGAGATGCATCACCGCATGAAAGTGGATGCGCCCTCCGGCACGGCCCTCCTCCTCGGGGAGGCGGCCGCGGTGGGGCGCGGCGTCAACCTCGCCGAGACGCGCGTTTCCACCCGGGACGGCCATACCGGCGCGCGCCGGCCCGGCGATATCGGCTTCGCCACCCTGCGTGGCGGCACGGTGGTGGGCGACCACAGCGTGACCTTCGCCGGACCCGGCGAGCGCATCACCATCAGCCACCATGCCGAGGATCGGGCGATCTTCGCCCGTGGCGCCGTACGAGCGGCGTTGTGGGCCCATGCCAAACCTCCAGGCCTCTACGGCATGGCCGACGTCCTCGGTCTCTGATACGAGAGCCCGGTCATTGACTGTTCAGGTCGGCCAGTACACCAGCCCCGCAGGCGCAGATTCTGTTGCGTCGCACCATTCACCGAGAAATAGGATGGACGTCTGATGGAGCGCCTGCTCGTCCTCGCTCGCCACGGCCAGAGCGAATGGAACCTCAAGAAGCTTTTCACCGGCTGGCGCGATCCGCAACTCACCGAGCTCGGCATCACCGAGGCCAGGACCGCCGGCCGCTGGCTGAAGCAGCAGGGGTACGCTTTCGACGTCGCCTTCACCTCCAACCTTCAGCGGGCACAGCATACCTGCGCACTGATCCTGGAGGAGATGGGCCAGGGCGGCATCGAGACGGTCCGGTCCGAGGCGCTCAACGAGCGGGATTATGGGGACCTGTCGGGCCTCAACAAGGACGATGCCCGTGAGCGCTGGGGCGATGCCCAGGTCCATCAGTGGCGCCGGTCCTACGACATTCCGCCCCCCGGTGGGGAAAGCCTGAAGGACACCGCGGCGCGCGTGCTGCCCTATTACATTCAGACCATCCTGCCGCGCGTCATGGCCGGCGAGCGCGTCCTGGTGGCCGCCCACGGCAATTCGCTGCGTGCGCTGGTGATGGTGCTCGACGGGATGACCACGAAGACCATCGCGAGTCTCGAGATCGCCACCGGTATCCCCCTCGTCTATCAGCTCAAATCCGACACCACGGTGGAGAGCAAGGCCGTCCTTGAGCGGGACATCGACCACGACGCTTGACGGCAAAGCGCGGTGAAAGCCGCGCCGGGCATCGGTGCGCGGTTCCCGAACAGACATCCGGCACGCCTATGCTCCCTCGTTCCGCCGAACGTGGCTCGACCAGGGAGGCGGGCCGGCAGCGGCGTGGAGCCACGGCCCCGCCGCAGGCCGACCGGAACGCTTGACAGCGGGAAGGTGTGGGCCGACCCATCGTCGGCGAGCCTTCCTCACGAAGGCCGCGCGAGCCCTTCGCCTTGACCGGAGTCGTCTCGCGTCCGAACACCTGAACCGGAGCCGCAACAGGCGGCTCCGTCGCGGAGAACCGATCCGATGCGTCTGCGTAACCTCGTCCGTCCGGTCGCGGCACTGGCCCTGATCGCCGGGCTCTCGTCAGGCGCCATCTCCGTGGCCTGGGCTGCCGATGCGATCTTCCCGCCGAGTTCGCGCTTCGGCTTCACGCCAGCCTCGGACATGACGTTGTCCAAGCGGTTCTCCGGATTCGAGCGGATGGAGGGCGGCGCGACGCTCTCCATCGTCGAGCTGCCGTCGACGGCCTTCGTCGACCTGGAGAAGAGCTTCACCGACGAGAACCTCCGTACGCAGGGGTTCGTCGTCGCGACGCGGGAAGCCATCAAGGTCGCGGGAGACGTGGATGCCGTGCTCTTCACGGGGGAGCAGCCGGCCCCGGAAGGCGCCAACACCCCAGCCATCAGGAAATGGCTGCTGCTCGTCGGTGACACCACGGTCACGGGCATCATCATCGCCCAGACCGTGCCCGATGCCGAGACGCCGGAAACCATGCGGAACATGCTGACCAGCGTGAAGATCCGTCCGGAACTCACCCTGGACGAACAGGTCGCCGCGCTGCCGTTCCGAATCCGTGAATCGGCCGGCTTCCGTCCCGTCCGGGTACTCGCGGGTAATTCGGTCCTGATGACGCAAGGTCCGAAGGACCAGATGCTCAATCTCGAACAGCCCATCCTGGTGCTGGCCCAGGCCGTCCAGCAGCCGCCCCAGCCGGAGCAGCGCGATGCCTTCGCCCGCGCCGCGCTCTACTCGAACCAGACGATGAAGGATTTCGCGGTCGAGCGTTCGCAGACCTACCGCCAGAACGGCGTCGACTGGCACGAGATCGTTGCCCGCGCAGTGGATGGCCCTTCGAACACGCCGGTGGTGGTCTCGCAAACCATCCGGTTCGCGCCGGACGGTTACCTCCGCGCGCTCGGCGTGGTGCGGGCCGACCAGCGCAGCGCCATGCTGTCGAAGTTCCGCGAGGTCATCGACAGCGTCGAAGTGAAATAGCCGGGCGGCAGCCTCGCCCGGGAGGTATCGTCCGGGACGAGGCTGCGGTCATCATTTGATGTTCGGCCGATGCGTCAGGCCGCGTCCGCCGGACTGGCGGCGGCCTTGGGTCCACCCTTGGCGACACCCACCAGGGCCGGGCGCAGGACCCGGTCGCCGATGATGTAGCCGGACTGCATCACCTGCACCACCGTGCCGTTCGGGACCTCGGCATTGGGAACTTCGAACATCGCCTGGTGGCGGTTCGGATCGAAGCGCTGGCCCTGCGGCTCGATGAGCTTCACGCCGTGACGCTCCAGGGTCTTGGCCAGATCGCGCTCGGTCAGTTCGATCCCGTCGATCAGCGCCTTGAACGGCCCCTCGGCAGCCGAGGCTGCCTCAGCCGGCACGCTCTCCAACGCACGACGGATGTTGTCGGCCGCGTTCAGCATGTCGCGCGCGAAATTCGTCACGGCGTAGGTCCGCGCATCCGCCACCTCGCGCTCGGTGCGCCGGCGCAAGTTCTCCATCTCGGCCAGAGTACGCAGGACGCGATCCTTCAACTCGTCGCGCTCGGCGATCAGGCCCGCCAAAGCCTCGGCGTTGTCCTCCGCACGCGCATCGGTCTTCGCCTCGGCTTCCGCCGCCGCGTCGGCGCGCTGCCCATCATGCTCCATGTCGTTCGCCATCATCGCTCTTCGTCGATCGCAGGTTGCTCGTCCCGCACCGGTCGTCGGTCATAGTCGCCGGCGACCCACAGCACGCGGTCGATCGGAATGGGGTCGGGCCACGACGCCGAGACCCGCTCGACGGGGGTCGGCATCATGCTCCGGGATCGGAGGTGATATCAGACGCGCAGAGGATGAAATCAAGCCGAGCGCCGCCCTGGTGCCGTCTCCCGCCTCAGCCCCCTGCGTGATTCATGCCTGCAGGGGGCTCAGGCTTCCCGCGGAGGCGGCGACTCCACTAGCGCTTCCAACCCCTCCGCCCTCAGGGCAGCGACATCGCTGGCGAACACCTCCATGACCGCGTTGCGGATCGCCGCCTGCCGGTCGGGCTGGATCACCCGGGTGCCGGTAAGATCGGTGACGTAGAAAACATCGACCGCCCGCTCGCCGAAGGTCGCCACATGGGCGGAGGTGATGTTGAGGCTGAGGCGCCCGAGGGCGGTCGTCAACTCGTAGAGCAGGCCCGGCCGGTCGAGGCCGGTGACCTCGACGACGGTCTCCCGGCTCGACAGGGCGTTGTCGATCGCCATGTCGGGGGGGATCAGGAACGTGTTGGAGCGGTTGCTCGGCGGATGCCGGTCGGCCACGAGATCGGCGATGCGGATCTCGCCCCTCAGCGCCCGCTCGATCGCCGTGGTGATGCGCTTGGCGCGGCGCAACTCGTCGTCGTCCCGCTCGAAGGCGCGGGAGATGAAGATCGAATCGAGGGCGAAGCCGTCGGTCGTGGTGAAGATCTGCGCGTCGACGATGTTGCCGCCCAGCGCCGCGCAGGCCCCGGTGACGATGGCGAGGAGACGCGGATGGTCGGGTGAATAGACTGTGATCTCGGTCACGCCCCGCGTCGGGTCGGTCTCGTAGACGGTGGCGACGGTGCGACCGTCTTCCATGACACCGCGCACGAACCCCGCATTCTTGAACTGCCGGACGGCGTCGACCTTCAGCCAATAGGCCTGGTTGTGCCGAGCGGCATAGGTATCGAAGAAGGTCGGATCCCAATCCGCCAGCTGTTCGCGCAAGCCCATCTGGATGAGGCGGACCCGGTCGGTCCGGGCGATCTCGGAATGACCGCCCGACAGGAGCACCTCGGTCTCGTCGTAGAGGGTGCGCAGCAGCGTGCCCTTCCAGGCCGTCCACACGCCCGGCCCCACCGCCTTGATGTCGGCGACGGTGAGGATCATCAGGAGTTTCAGCCGCTCCATGGTCTGAACCACGGAGGCGAATTTCTGGATCGTCTTCGGGTCGGAGAGGTCGCGGCTCTGAGCCGTCATCGACATCAGCAGGTGATGCTCGACCAGCCAGGCCACGATCTCGGTCTCGGCCTGGGTGAGGCCGAAGCGCGGGCCGATCTTCTCGGCGATGGCCGCGCCGGCGATGGAATGGTCTTCCGGTCGCCCCTTGGCGATGTCGTGCAGCAGCACCGCGACGTAGAGGGCGCGGCGGTGGCTGATCGTGTCGATGAGCCGCGTGGCGATGGGGTGGTCTTCGGAGACCGTGCCGGAATCGATGGCCGCCAGCACGCCGATCGAGCGCAGCAGGTGCTCGTCCACCGTGTAGTGGTGGTACATGTTGAACTGCATCAGCGCGACGATGCGGCCGAAATCCGGGATGAACCGGCCGAGCACGCCGGCCTCGTTCATGAGCCGCAGGATCGTCTCCGGCGAGTTCTTCGACGTCAGCACGTCGAGGAACAGGGCGTTGGCCTCCGTGTCGGAGCGCAGCGAATGACCGATGAGCCGAAGCGAACGGGTGGCGACCCGGGTCGCATCCGGGTGGATCGGCAGGTTGTGGCGATCGGCGAGCCAGAACAGGCGGATCAGGTTCACCGGATCGCGCGAGAAGGCATCGGCGGTGCGCAGGTTGATCCGACCATGATCGTCGATGAAATCCTCCGCCTCGATGGCGGTGGCGCGGAAACGATCACGGAAACGGCCGATCCAGCGGTCGAGGACCGGCGTGCGCTTGGCATGCCGCGCCTCGAGGGCAGCGCAGACGATGGCTGTGAGATCACCCACTTCCTTGGCGATCAAAAAATAGGCCTTCATGAAGCGCTCGACGCCCGACAGGCCGCCGCGCGGCTCGTAGCCGAAGCGTTCGGCGATCCGCGGCTGCAGGCCGAACGAGAGCCGCTCCTCGGACCGTCCGGTGACGAAATGCATGTGGCAGCGGACGCGCCAGAGCAGTTCCTCGCAGCGCTCGAACACCCGGTACTCCTCCGGCGTGAACAGGCCGGCGGGGACGAGTTCGCTCTGATCGCGGACGCGGTAGGTGTATTTCGCGATCCAGAACAAGGTGTTGAGGTCGCGCAAGCCCCCCTTCCCGTCCTTGACGTTGGGCTCGACGAGGTAGCGCGAGGCCCCCGATTTCGAGACGCGGGTATCGCGCTCGCGCAGCTTGGCCTCGACGAATTCCGGTGCCGTCCACATGACCAGCTCGGTGTCGAACCGCGTGACCAGCTCCTCGTACAGCGCCCGCGCGCCGAAGAGGTAGCGCGCCTCGAGGAGGGAGGTGCGGATCGTCATGTCGGCCCGCCCCTCGCGCAGGCACTCTTCCACCGAGCGCGTGGCGTGGCCGACCTTCAGCTTGAGGTCCCACAACACGTAGAGCATCGCCTCGACGACGCTCTCGGACCAGGCGGTCTGCTTGTAGGGAAGCAGGAACAGGAGATCGATGTCCGATCCCGGCGCCATCGTGCCACGGCCGTAACCGCCGGTGGCCACCACCGCGAGCTGCTCGCCCGTGGAGGGATTATCGTTGGGGTAGAGCCGCCACACCACCGCATCGTGGATCGTGCGGATCACCGCATCGGTGAGGTTGCTGATGCGCTGGGCGCAGGCGGTGCCGTTGCGCTCCTCCATCAGCCGGGCTTCGGCATCGGCATGCCCGAGCTCGATGATGCGGCGGAGCTGCGGCACGAGAAGCGCGCGTAGCTGCGTCGCCTCGCGCACGTCGCGGTCGAGAGTGGTGAGGACCGTCTTGAGGGCGTCGGCGGCGTCGAACATGCGCAAACCCGTTATCATGTTCCCGGTCGGACACCAGAGACAACGCTAGGCAGAGGCGTAGATGTGATGGGCACTCGGCATGATGTCGTTCTACGTGCCGGAAAATTTGTTTGACGAAACGAACGGTCCTGGCTACCTCGGAAACCCCGCGCCGCTGCCGGGACCATGGAGACCATTGACCGATGACACTGTCTCGTCGCGCCATCCTGAGTGTCATCTGCGGCGCCGCGTCGCTTCTGCTGATGCCGCGTCACGGCGAGGCGGCGGAGGTCAAGGAGATCCGCCTCGATTGGGCAACCTACAACCCGGTGAGCCTGATCCTCAAGGACAAGGGTTTCCTGGAAGAGGCCCTGAAGGACAAGGGCATCAAGGTGCGATGGACCCAGTCGCTGGGCTCCAACAAGGCGCTGGAATTCCTTAATGGCGGCGCCATCGATTTCGGGTCCTCGGCGGGGGCCGCGGCTCTGCTCGCCCGGATCAACGGCAACCCGATCAAGGCGGTCTACGTATTCTCGCGTCCGGAATGGACGGCACTGGTGACCCGCAAGGACAGCGGCATCACCAAGCCCGCCGACCTCAAGGGCAAGCGCATCGCGGTGACCCGCGGCACCGACCCGCATATCTTCCTCATCCGCGCGCTTCAGGGCGCCGGGCTGACCGAGAAGGACGCCAAGCTCGTCCTGCTTCAGCATGCCGACGGGCGCACCGCCCTCGACCGGGGCGACGTCGATGCCTGGGCCGGCCTCGACCCGATGATGGCGGCCTCCGAGATCGAGAACGACGACGTGCTGTTCCACCGCGATGCCGCCGCCAATACCTGGGGCGTGCTCGACGTGCGCGAGGATTTCGCCGCCGCGAACCCGGACCTCGTCCGCACCGTCATCGCCGCCTACGAGACCGCGCGCGACTACGCGATCAAAAATCCGGACGCCCTGAAGAGCGCCCTCGTCACGGTGACGAAACTGCCGGAGACGGTGATCGCCCGCCAGATCGAGCGGACCGACCTCACCCGGCCCGCCATCGGCAAGGCTCAAGCGGAGTCGATCACCGCCGCCGGCATCGCCTTGCAGCAGGCCGGAGTGATCCCCGCCGGCACCGACGTGAAGGCGGCGGTGGACGGGCTGATCGATCCGCAATTCGCACCCGCCGCCCGCTGATCCGTGAACGAGTCCGCCGCGACCGAGCGCGCTGTGATCGAGCCCGCTGCGACTGCCCCCGTGGTGTCGGCCGCGCACGACGCGGCTGACGGGACGGCGTCGCCCAAGCCCCGGGGGGACACTTTCTGGCACCGGGGCGGCCGCCTCGCGCTCGGCCTGATCCTGCCCCTGGCCCTGGTTATCGGGTGGGAGTTCGCCGTCCGCACCGGCCTCGCCCAGGGGCGGCTGATGCCTCCGCCGAGCCGGATCGCGGCGACCCTCCACGACCTTGCCGCCTCGGGCGACCTGTGGATGCACGTCCAGGCGACGCTGGTGCGCGTCGCCCTCGGCTTCGCCTTCGGCGCCCTGGCCGGCATCGCGGCGGGCGCCTTGACCGGGGCGCTTCCCACAGCCCGCCATATCCTCGACCCGACGCTCCAGGCACTGCGTGCCGTGCCGTCCCTCGCCTGGGTGCCGCTCTTCATCCTCTGGCTCGGCATCCTCGAGACGCCGAAAGTGACGCTCATCGCCGTGGGGGTGTTCTTCCCGGTCTATATCGGGGTGGCGGGGGCCATCGCCTCCGTCGACCGCAAGCTCATCGAGGTCGGACGCATCTTCCGGCTGTCGAAGCTGCAGCTCGCCCGGCGTATCCTGCTTCCCGCCGTCCTGCCTGCGACCCTGACCGCCCTGCGCACCGGCCTCGGCCTCGGCTTCCTGTTCGTGGTCGCCGCCGAGCTGATGGGAGCCTCCGAAGGACTCGGCTACCTCCTCATCGACGGTCAGCAATTCAGCAAGGCCGACCAGATCCTGGCGGCGATCATCGCTTTTGCGATCCTCGGTAAGCTGGCCGATGCCGTCCTCGTCGCCGTGACCCGGCCTCTCACGCGCTGGCAGGACACGGCGCGGGAGACGTTGTAGGTCCCCTCACCGGATCGAAGAAGGCTGGTGCCCCGCGATGCTCACCCTCGATAGCCTGTCCAAGACCTATTCCGACGGCACGCGGGCGCTGGAGCGCATCGACCTCGCCGTGCCCCAGGGCGAGATCGTCGCGCTCATCGGCGGCTCGGGCTGCGGCAAGACCACCTTGCTGCGGCTCGTCGCGGGGCTCGACCGGGCGAGCGAGGGCCGCATCGTCCTCGACGGCGAGCGGATCGCGGAGCCGCATCCGGGCGTCGGGCTCGTTTTCCAGGAACCGCGCCTGCTGCCCTGGCTCGATGTCGCCGACAATGTCGGCTTCGGCCTCGGCCACCTGCCCCGGGCGGAGCGCAAGGCACGCATCACCCATGCCCTGGACATGGTAGGGCTTGCCGAACATGCGGGCCGCTGGCCGCGGGAACTCTCGGGCGGGCAACAGCAGCGCGTCTCCATCGCCCGCGCCTTCGTGGCGAACCCGCGCGTGCTCCTCCTCGACGAACCGTTCTCGGCGCTGGACGCCTTCACCCGCAAGGACCTGCACGGCCATCTCCTCGCCCTTTGGCAGGAAACGAAGCCGACGATCCTCATCGTCACCCACGATGTCGGGGAGGCAGTGGCGCTGGCCGACCGGGCGGTGGTGATGCGCCCCAAGCCCGGCCGCCTCGACGATGCCATCCCCCTCGCACTGGCCCGGCCGCGCGATCCCGCCTCGCCGCATAGCGAGGCAGCCACCCGCCGCATCCTCGCCGCCCTGGACCGCTCGCTGAAGCCGGCTCAAGCGGCGGCGCCTACCGAGGCGGCGCAATGGTGGTGAGCCCTTCCCTGGCGTCCGGGCGCATCCCAGGTTAGACGCCGAGGCAAAGACCAAGACGACAATCGCACCAAGACGATCGAGGAAACACCCGATGGACGCCACCACCCTGCGCTCGCTCCAGGCCCCTCTCAAGGACCAGTACCGCAATACGCCGGAATCGGCCGTCATCACCCTGAAAGCCAAGGGCACCCTCGACGACACCTCCATCGCCTGTAAGGTCGAGACCGGGCGGGCGCTTGCGGTCGCCGGCCTTCACCCGGCCACCGGCGGGTCCGGCCTCGAACTCTGCTCGGGCGACATGCTGCTCGAGGCGCTGGTGGCCTGCGCCGGGGTCACGATCAAAGCGGTGGCGACCGCCCTCGAGATCGATCTGCGCGCCGGCACGGTGAGCGCTGAGGGCGACCTCGACTTCCGCGGCACGCTGGGTGTCGACAAGGAAGCGCCGGTGGGCTTTCGCGCGATCCGCCTGAACTTCGCCCTCGACACCGATGCGCCGCAGGAGAAGCTCGACCAGCTCCTCAAGCTGACGGAGCGCTACTGCGTCGTGTTCCAGACCCTGAACCACAAGCCCGAACTTGCGGTCCACGCCTCGAAAGGCTGATTGGCGAAGGCGAAGGCGTCCCGGTTGGCGCCTCCAGCCCTCTCGCCGGAAAAGGGGAGCATGCCCGGCGCTGAAAGATGCGCTCAGGCTGCCGCGATTCGCCCTTCGATCGCATCCCAGACCGAGACCGCCAGATCCGGTCCCCCGAGCCGCTTGATGGCGCGGATGCCCGTGGGAGAGGTGACGTTGATCTCGGTGAGGTTGCCGTCGATCACGTCGATGCCGACGAGGATGAGGCCGCGCCGGCGAAGCTCCGGTCCGATCGTGGCGCAGATTTCCCGCTCGCGCTCGGTGAGGTCGGAGGCCGCCGCCGCCCCGCCGCGCACCATGTTGGAGCGGATGTCGTTGAGCGCCGGGACACGGTTGATCGCGCCCATCGGCTCGCCGTCCACCAGGATGATGCGCTTGTCGCCCTCGGTGATCTTGGGAAGGAAACGCTGGACCACCCAGGGCTCGCGGAACGTCACCGAGAACAGGTCGAACATCGAACCGAAATTGGCGTCCTCCGGCAGCACCCGGAACACCGCCGCGCCGCCATGGCCGTGCAGGGGCTTCATGACGATGGCGCCGTGCTCGGCGCGGAACGCCTCGATCTCCGCCTTGTCGCGGGTGATCAGGGTCGGCGGCATGAGCTGCGGGAAATCGAGGACGAACAACTTCTCGGGCGCGTTGCGCACCTCGGCCGGGTTGTTCACCACCAGGGTCCGAGGATGGATCCGCTCCAGCATATGGGTCGCGGTGATGTAGGCCATGTCGAAAGGCGGATCCTGGCGCATCAGCACCACGTCGACCTCGGCCAAGTCGACACGCTCCATGGCACCGAGGGTCGCGTGAGCGCCCTCCACATCCTGGACCCGGAGGGGCTCGACCCGCGCGGTCACCACCTGCCCCTGCATGGAGAGGCGGTCCGGCGTGTAGAACAGAAGGTCGTGGCCTCGCGCCTGCGCTTCGAGGAGCAGGGCGAAGGTGGTGTCACCGGCGATCCTGATCGCCTGGATCGGGTCCATCTGAACCGCGACGGTCAGAGCCATGGCGCACGAGCCTCATTCACGTTCGAGCATCGGCGAAGGCTCGGGGACCCGCCCGTCCCCAGTCTTCGTCGGACGCAGCAGGCCTAGTCGACGGCCCGGCTCGCGTCGACAGACTTCTTACCGGGACGCGTCGCCGAGGGGTGACTTTCCCCTGTCGGCGAGACTTGTCTCCGTGGTCCCGCCTCAGCGGGACTTAATCCTCTCAGCGGGACTTAATCCTCTCAGCGGGACTTGCCGCCGGTGCGACGGTCGTAGTCGCCGATGGCGTTGCGGCATTCGGGAGAGAGACGAGGGCGATTGCGCTCCATGCACTTCTCGGCCTCGTTGCTGTTGGGATCGACCCCGGCACAGAGGCGGAAGTAGTCGTTGGCGCAGCCGAGCTGCAGGCCCTGATCTTCACGCTGGGCCTGGGCTGGGCCGGCCGCAAGGAGAAGGAGCGCGAAGGGAGCGGCTTTCAGAGCCACGGACAGGCCCTTCGAGAGGCTGGAGGATCGTGTGGTCGCCACGCGCATTCTGCGTTGTCCTTCGCTCGGATCGGATTGAGGCGGCATATCTGCCGCTGCCATGGGTTAGCAAGCGCGCGGGATGCCGTCCTTGTTCCGGCCAAGGCTCATCGGACACGGGGGCGGACGGTGAGCGTGTCGTGCCGGTCACACTTTTTGCTCGATGCACCGCGAGACGGGTCATGAAAATGGCCCCGCTCACAGGTGGAGCGGGGCCGAGTACAAGGGAGGAAACGCCCGCCATGGGCAGCGAAGAGCGAAGCAAGGAGCAAGCCAGGGTTCGTTTCCGCCTCCTATTCGGAGGGCCCCGTCGCTGCGGCGAAATTGCCACGCGACCGCGTTCCCCATGGCAGCCGTCCCGCGCCACCCCTCGAATTGAAGGAGCGCAGAAACCTTTCGTTAACTACCCCGTGATGATCTCCGCTCTGCATCACGATGGATTGAGAGTTCGACGGGGCCAGGCCCCGACGGGATTCGAGTGGACGCTTCCGACAGGTTCGGGTGGTGCGGATCGAGGATCGATGGGATCGCCAGCGATGACGCCTGACCGCAAGTCCCAGAAAGCCGACCTACATACCGGAGAGCCTTCGGGCGACCGGGGGGATCGTTCGATGACGCGCCCGACCGCGAGCGTCGTGCCGTTCCGCCAGAGCGCCGTCCGCCGCTTCCGCAGGGAAGACGACAGCGCAGACGGCATGGCGGGAGAGATCCTGCTGTTCACCGGCGTCCGCTACGAGCGCATGCCCGACCCGGCGTTGCCCGCCCCCCGCCAGCGCCGACGCTCCTGACGCCCCACGCCTCTTGAGACCCCGCCTCCGGTCATCGCGAGCCGAGCAGCACCGTCACTCCGAGGAAGCGCGATGCCGGCGTCCCATTCCGTCAGCTCCACCCGACGCCCGGTCCGGACCGCAACCGCAACCGCCGCCGCGCTTCTGCTGTTGGGAGGCTGCGCCCAAAAGGGTGATTTCGGCCGTCCGGCCCCGAGCGCGTGGAACAGCCTCGTGGCATCCACCGGCACCGTGGCCGCGCATTACCGCAACGAGCCGGCCTCGTATTTCCCGCTCACGGATGACGAGCGCACCCTGCGTGACCGGGCCTGGCGCTTCCTGATGCCGGCAGCCGAGAACGAGGCCTTCACCGACGCCCTGGCCAATCTCACCCGCACCCGCGTGCTGCCGCCGAGTTGGCGGAACGATGACGTCGCCAGCTATCACGCGGCCCTGGTCGCGGAGCCCTTCCGCTCGCCCGTTTCGCGCTATCGTCGCCTGTCGGACGACATCACGGCGGACGGGCGCCTGATCCCACTCTTCGTGGCTACGGCCGCGCGGGTGGCGAATGCCGATACCCTGCGCCTGCGCAGCCTGCCCTTCGTGAAGAGCCTGGACGACGAGAGCATTCGGCAGGCCGCCATGCGGGTCGCCGAGAACCGCTGCCTCGTGGCCTGGGTCCGGCTGGAGACGGGGGTTCGCGCGGAACGTTACCGCTACGCCCTGCAGCATCTCCTCGTGGAGGTCCCTTCGGTCGAAGCCGTCTCGGTCGAGCGCAGCCTCGCCGGCCTCGACGGACGCCGGGTGATGCTCGACCCGCTGCTTCCGGCGGAGGCCGAGGCGCGCTGCGGATTGGTGGCGGCCCCGGAGGCCGAGGCCGCCCGACCCATCGTCGCGAAGTACTGAATCAGGGCTGCCCGTCCGGAGAGGATGGGGGCCGGCCCTCAGCCCCCGGATTTCGCAGCGTCCTCGGTCGGGCTGTCGATGGTGCAGGAAACGGCCTGAACCGCCTCGTTCGCCGCCTGCCGCTGGCTCGGAAGGGCCGCGACCACGCGCACCACCACGAAGCCCTCCCGCTCGGTGGCGACGATCCGCACGTCGCGGCTCACATCGTTCTCGTCCTCGTTGGCCAAGGCTTCGTCGTATTGGGCGCGGGTGAGGATCACGAGGTCGAGGGCGCCGCGCACCGCCGCTTGGTCGGTGACGGCGTAGAAGGCCCCCCGCCGGCCATGAACGGCCAGGGACAGCATCAGCGCGCCGGTCCGTGCCGAGACCCGCATCGGACCCTCGGCGAGGTTGTAGGCGCAGATCCCCACGGCGACGGAGGGATCGGGAATGGGCAGCCACGCCTCGGCTGGAGCCGGGTTGATGCCGGTGGCCAGAGTGTAGACCGGCATCGCATGATCGAGCGTCTCGCTGGTGCGTGCCTTCGTCAGCGCGTCGGATTCCGACAGGCTCGGGATCGCCAGCACGACGACGATATGCACCAGCCCGGCCAGGACGAGGCCGGCGAGGGTCGCGAGAAGGAAACGGCCGGTCGGGTTCATTCCGCGCATTCCGTGCGGGAGATCGTGGGAACCGCGGATCGCTCCACCGTGCCGGCGCTGGCCGCCACCGGCGTATCGTAGAGGCGGAGCGCCAGCCGCACCGGGCCGGCAGCGCGCGGCATGGGCAGCCAGTTGCCGGGCTGGACGTCCGGGGCGAGGACGATGGAAAAGCGCCCGTCCACGTCGCGCAGCACCTCTGTGGAGGTGAAGCCTTCGCGCATCACAGGCCGGTCGGGGTCACGCTTGCCGCGCCCGGCGACGGTGATGGTCCAGGCCCGTGCAGGAGGCGTCGCGCCGGCGATCCGGTAGGTGCAGGCCGCATTGAGGGCGCGGCCCTCGTCGTCCTGGGAGGCGGTGAGAAGCAGGCCTTCCCCCACCGCCAGGGGAATCTCACCGCGCCGGGCATTCACCGCGCGGGCATACGGATCGGCGCCGAGCGAGCCCGTGCGCGGCCAGGCGATCCAGCTCCCCACCGAAACGCCGCCGAACGGATAGCCGCCCCGCGTGGCATAATCCGCCGTCGCCAACCCCAAGCCCGCGCCGAGGGCGAGCGTATAGAAGACGAGCCCGACGCGGGACGTCCGGCGCAGGACGGCCCGAAAGGCGCGGCTTCCCCGGCCGGCGACGCCCGCGATGCCCGGCATCGCGCCGGACCGGGCAGGGTGATCTGTGGTGCTCATGCGGCGGCTGACATCCTGGGGCCGTTGGACACCGTCGCTACGGGATGCCAATGCGGCCGCCGACCGGGCGGGCGCCATCGGCGACGGCGCCCGTGGTCTCCCCAGCGGCGGCGCGGGCGCCGGCGGGCGTCCCCGCCTCCACGGTGCGGAACAGTCCGTTCATGCTGCCGATGACCTCGAACGAGCGCCGCGAGAGCTTGCCGGCCGCACTGGCGGCCGCGTTGGGTGGTGAGGACGACCCGGCCTGCGCGATCGGACGGGTGTTCTCCTTGAGGCCCGGCATCGCCTTCAACTCGATGCCCTGGTGGGCCGTCTCCATCACGTCGTGCCAGGCCATGGCCGGAAGCGAGCCGCCGGTCATCTTGTTGGTGGAGGTGGAATCGTCGTTTCCGAACCAGACGGCGCCCACGTAATTGCCGGTATAGGCCACGAACCAGGCATCCTTGTAGGCGTTGGTCGTCCCGGATTTACCCGCGACCTTGATGCCGTCGAGCTGCGCGCGACGGCCGGTCCCCTCCTCCACCACCTTGTTCAACATGAAGTTCATGTCGGCCACCACCTGGGGGGAGAGGATCTGCTCGGGCTTCTCGTCGGCATGGCGGTAGATCACCTCGCCGGAGGAGTTCTTCACCTCCATGGCCGCGTAGGGCTTAGCCTTGCGGCCGCCATTGGCGAACACCGCATAGGCTGCCGCCTGATCGATGACGTTCACCTCCGCCGAGCCGATGGGAAGCGAGACGGAATCGGTGAGCGGGGTGGTGATGCCCATGCGATGGGCCATTTCGATGATCTTGGCGCGTCCGGCCTTGGCAGCGGGGAAGTCGCCCTTGATGCCGATGGCCTTGCCGAGTGCGACCGAGATCTGGATCGGGATCGTGTTGATGGATTTCGCCACCGCCACGGTAAGGTTGGTGGCGCCGGAGAACGAGCGGCCGTAATTCTGCGGGCACCAATTGCCGAGGCAGATCGGCCGGTCCACGACTCGGGTGTCCGGCCGGTAGAGGCCGGCGGCGAGACCCGCCGCATAGACGTAGGGTTTGAACGACGAGCCCGGCTGGCGCAGGGAATCGGTGGCCCGGTTGAACTGGCTCTCGCCGTAATCGGCCCCGCCGACCATGGCGCGCAGCGCCCCGTCCGGATCGAGGATGACCATGGCGGCCTCGTCCACGTCGTACTGGTCGCCGTACTGCCGCAGGATGTTCTCCACCGCTTGGTCGGCACGTTTCTGGATACCGATATCGAGGGGCGTCTTCACGATCAGCACGCGGTCGCCGCGCAGCTTGCCGGCATCCGCCATGCCCTTGATCTCGCCGAAGGCCCAGTCGAGGTAGTAATCGGCGGTGATGTCGCGGGTGCGGGTCACCGGCGTCGCCGGGTTGCGCAATGCCGTCTGAATCTGGCCTTCGGTGACGAAGCCGGCTTCCACCATGTTGTGGAGCACGTCCACCGCGCGGGCGCGGGCAGCCGGCAGATTGACGTGCGGCGCGTATTTCGTCGGCGCCTTGAACAGGCCGGCCAGCATCGCGGCCTCGGCGAGGCTCACGTCCTTCAGGGGCTTGCCGAAATAATAATCGGCCGCCGCAACCGCGCCGAAGGTGCCGCCGCCCATATAGGCGCGGTCGAGATAGAGCTTGAGAATGTCGTTCTTGCTGAGATGGCTCTCGAGCCACAGCGCCAGGAACGCCTCGTTCACCTTGCGCTCCAGGGAGCGCTCATTGGTGAGGAACAGGTTCTTGGCGAGTTGCTGGGTGATGGAGGAGCCGCCCTGCGTGTTGCCGCCGCCGCGCGAGTTCGACACGAGGGCGCGCGCCGTGCCGATCGGGTCGATCCCCCAATGCTCGTAGAAGCGCCGGTCCTCGGTGGAGACCAGCGCCTTGATCATGCTGTCGGGAAAGTCGTCGAGCTTCAGCGAGTCGTCGTGCTTGATCCCGCGCCGCCCCACCTCGACGCCGTAGCGGTCGAGGAAGGTGACGGCGAGATCCTGCTGCTTCAGCCAGTTCTCGCTGGTGAGGTTGAAGGCGGGTTGCGCGAGGGCCAGCATCAGAACGGCGCCGCCGGTCCCGAGCGTCACCGCTTCGCTGGTGAGATCCAGGGCGACACGCTTCCAGCCGCGCACCGAGAAGATCTGCATGCGTTCCTGGAAACGCTCGTAGGTCTCGGCGGTGGAGCGGCCGCTGTCGTACAGGCTCGCATTCACCCAGGCATCGAAGCCGAGGGCGGCGTGTTTCAGGCGCGTCAGAAGCGAGGTGGCTTTGGGCAGGCGCACGACGTGATCTCTGTCCCTCAACGCACGGCCGGCACCGCTCACCGATGCCGCAGGTCAAGCACTACCAAGCTCCGCGCGTCTTCGCGAGGCCCGGCAATCCACACCACCCGCCCTTCGGCAGGGGAAGAACGCGGACGGCCCGCACCATAATGCGTCGGAAAGCGAAAACGTCGCGACGTCGGCGAGAATAACCCTTCGTCAACCTTGATCCGGGAATGGGGCGCGGAGGTGGCGCGGCTTGCCGATCAGGCCCACATGCGTCAAGGAGCCTGCGCGCTCCGCCCTCCGTTTCGAACCCCGAAGGTGCTCCCGATGAGGGACCGCACATCCCCCCTCCTTGCCCCGGACCCAATGGCACCCGAGCCATCGAAGCCGTTCTGGCGGGAGAAGACCCTCGACGAAATGTCGTCGTCCGAGTGGGAAAGCCTGTGCGACGGCTGCGGCCGGTGCTGCCTGCTGAAGCTCGAGGATGACGATACCGGCGAGGTCTACCATACCGATGTCGGCTGCACCCTACTCGACGGGCTCGCCTGCAACTGTCGCGATTACGTCAACCGCCAGAGACGGGTGCCCGATTGCGTCCGCCTGACGCCGGAGGCGGTCCGCACCATCCCGTGGCTGCCACCGACCTGCGCCTATCGCCTCGTGCGCGACGGCCAGGATCTCTATCCGTGGCATCCCCTCGTCTCAGGCCGTCAGGCCAGCGTCCACGAAGCCGGCATCTCGGTGCGCGGCCGGATCTCGGGCAACGAAGAGGAGTTCACCACCGACGAACTCCTCGACCAGATCGTCACCTGGCCCGGCCGCACCCCGGAGACCGAGGACGAGGATTAGGCGCCGCGAAGGCGCCTCACGGATCGAGACGGAAGCGATCCACGTCGCGCAGGAGATCGAGGAAGGCTCGCGCACCGTGATCGAGGGCCGCGAGGCCGGCTTCGCGCGTGCCGAGAGTCGCGTTGCCGATGGCACCCGAAGGATGGAGGTCCTGCGACTTCCAGGCGAAGGCGGCTGGGCGGCCGGCGCGCAGGTGAGTGAAGTCGCGCTCCATCGCGACTGAGCGAGGCTCGAAATCGGCTATGGCCTGCCGACGCACCGCATCGGGTTTCAGCGCCAGCATCAGCGCCGTCTCGACGGCGCCGGCATGGATGCCATGCCTGATTTCGTCTTCGGGAAAGAGGCCCGGCGGGTAGCCGAACCGGCTCCAGGCCGTGGTGACGGCGAGCATGCCGAGACTGCGCAGGTCGCTCGCCACGAGGTCGATGAGGCCACTATTGCCACCATGGGAGGTGACGATGACGAGCTTGCCGCATCCGGCGCGATGAAGGCTGCGGCCGATCTCGCCCCAGGCCCGCAGGGCCGTCTCGGCCGTGAGGGTCAGCGTGCCGGGAAACGCGTCGTGCTCGTCCGATTTGCCGATGCTCTGGACCGGCAGGACCAGGATGTCGAGGTCGCTCGCATCGAGTTCGGCCAGCTTGGCGAGATAGCCTTCGGCGATGGTGACATCGGTGGACAGCGGCAGATGCGGGCCATGCTGCTCCACTGCCGCCACGGGGAGGATGGCGATGGAGTGGCCGATGGCGGATTCGATCTCGCCGGTCGTGAGATCGAACCAGTTCCGCACCGCCATGGTCGTCGTGTCCCTTGCGGCCCCGCGCCGCCAGGGCCGTCTTCTAGGCCGAATAGGCCCGCACAAGAAGGGTGTCCGTAGCTCGGACTCAGCGCGAGGGGCGCAGCAGCCATCCGAGCCCGAAGGCTGCCGCCGCTACGAGAGCGAGCGTGACGGCCTTGTTCTCGTCCGCCCGAGCCGCCACCGCCCGGCCGTGCCGCACGGCTTCACCCCGGTAGTGACGGCCGCGGCGCTGAGCTTCGTCGGCGAGTGCATACCCACGGTCGGCGATCGCTTGGCGACGCTGCTCTGCTTCGTCGGCCAGGGCATGGGCGCGGGAGCTCGCCTCGCCGATGAAGCGTTCGCCATCGCGGCGCAGGTCGTTCACGGTGTCGCGTGCTTCGCCATACGCGTATTGCGCTGCGCCGGCGGCCTGATCGTATGCGCCTTCGACCTGCTGGCGCGCGCGGCCCGTCACAGCGCCGATGGCCGTCTTGCCGCGACCCTGCAGATTGCGGACGCCACCGTCGAAATGATCTCTGTTCATGGACACATCTCCATTCGCGAGCCGATGGAAGGGCGTGGGCCCGATCCATCCTGCCGTCGCACCGATCCGGGCACTGGCCCTGAATCGGGGTCCCGGTCCCGGCCCTCGGAATCGTTGTTCGGTCTTTGATTCTGTCTCAGCCGGACGTCGCATGGACGTCGATCTACGGTGAGGGGAGGGATACTCCCCTCACCGGACTGGGCATCGGGCCGGATCGTCAGATCTTCTTGACGGCGTCGGCTGCGCTCTGAGCCGCGCCCTTGATCCCGTCCTTGGCGTCTCCCACGGTCTTCTGGGCCTCACCCTTCAGTTCCTGCGCCTTGCCTTCGGCCTGCAGCTTCTCGTTGCCCGTGGCCGAGCCGACACCCTGCTTGATGTTGCCGACGGCTTCGTTGGCGAGACCCTTGATCTTGTCGGTGGTGCTGCTCATCGAAATGATCCTCATGATCGCTCGGGGAGGCCGGGACGCGGCATGCGCCGGGCACCGCGAAGTCGAAAGCCGAACGATAACAATTGCTGAAATGTTCCGATTCGAGGCCGTGGAATTGTACGATTCCCGACTGATCCGGGTGAGGAACTCCGCAGCTGAGCACTGACGTGAAGTTAAAGGCCTCCGCAGCAAGAGTTTGAATTTTTTATACGCGTGATCCAAATTTTTTGTTTCGGCTTGCGACGCCATTGCCAGCAAAGTTTCTTGAATTCAAAATATTCCCGGCTAGAACTCGGCAAACAACAGACGAGACACCGAGGAAGACGGTCATGACCGTTCGCGCCGCCATCCCACGTTCGGGCGGGACCACCCATCCGACCCTGGGCACGGCGTCCGCACCGCCTTTCGGGCGCTGGGGTCAGCTGGTGATCGGCGTGATCTGCATGGTGATGATCGCCAACCTGCAATACGGCTGGACGTTCTTCGTCCCCGACATTCAGAAGAAGTTCGGCTTCGACCGGGCGGCGATCCAGTGGGCCTTCACCCTGTTCGTGCTGTTCGAGACCTGGCTGGTCCCGATCGAGGGTTGGTTCGTGGACAAGTACGGCCCGCGCGTGGTCGTGCTGTTCGGCGGCGCGCTCTGCGGCATCGGCTGGGTCATCAACTCCTACGCCGCCTCGCTCAACATGTTCTATCTCGGCCAGGTCGTGGCCGGCATCGGCGCCGGCGCCGTCTACGGCACCTGTGTCGGCTCGGCCCTGAAGTGGTTCCCCGACAAGCGCGGGCTTGCCGCTGGCATCATCGCCGCCGGCTTCGGCGCCGGCTCGGCGCTGACCGTCGCCCCGATCCAGTGGATGATCGCCGACCACGGCTTCCAGGCCGCCTTCTTCAACTTCGGCATCGGCCAGGGCCTCGTCGTCTGCGCGCTCGCCTTCTTCTTCACCTCGCCCAAGAAGGGCCAGGTGCCGGAGGTCGTGGCCAACGCCAACATCATCCAGACCCGGCGCAACTACACCCCCGGYGAAGTCGCCCGCCAGCCGATCTTCTGGCTCATGTACTTCATGTTCGTCATCGTCGGCGCCGGCGGCCTGATGATCACCGCCAACCTCAAGCCCATCGCCTCCGATATCGGCGTCGACAAGGTGCCGGTCACCATCATGGGCATCACCATGGTCGCCATCACCTTCGCGGCCACCATCGACCGCGTACTCAACGGCCTGACCCGCCCGTTCTTCGGATGGGTCTCCGACAAGATCGGCCGCGAGAACACCATGTTCATCGCCTTCGCCATGGAAGGCTTCGGCATCTACATGCTCTACCTCTGGGGCCACGACCCGCTGTGGTTCGTGCTGCTCTCNCGCGAGAACACCATGTTCATCGCCTTCGCCATGGAAGGCTTCGGCATCTACATGCTCTACCTCTGGGGCCACGACCCGCTGTGGTTCGTGCTGCTCTCAGGGTTCGTGTTCTTCGCCTGGGGCGAGATCTACTCTCTCTTCCCCTCCACCTGCACCGACACGTTCGGCACCAAGTTCGCCGCCACCAATGCCGGCCTGCTCTATACCGCCAAGGGCACCGCCGCCCTCCTGGTCCCGGTCGCCAACTACCTCCAGCAGGCCACCAACAGCTGGGACGGCGTCTTCCTCGTCGCCGCCGGCGCCAACATCCTCGCATCCCTCCTCGCCATCGCCGTGCTGAAGCCCTGGCGCAAGCGGGTGGTGGCCCAGGCGCTGGCCGTCTCCGACGAGACCAAGCCTGCCCCCCGCGTAGTGGCTGCCTGAACTGAGGCTGAGCCACCGACCACGAACAGAGTACGGGGGCCGGACGCCAAGTCCTGGCCCCCGCACCCGTTACATCGCCCCGTGATCGCCCTCGCAGGAGATGTCCGATGCCGCTGACCTGGCGCCCGATGCACACGGCCCCGCAGATCGTCGAGCGGATCTGGCTCAACCATCTGACACTCGGCCCGATCCTGGCCGAGGGCCGTCCCGGCCGCTGGTACGCCCCGAGTGCGGCACGCCAAGTCTGGCGTTGGTATCGCCCCGCTGGGCAGGATAATCTGGAACCCTTCGCCGGCTGGCTGCCCTACGAGGCACTCGCGACGGAGGGGAAAGACGCAGCCTCGCTGGATGTCTCGCCTCACGGCCTCCCGGTTACGCATCCCGTCGCAGGGCAACAGGACCGCACCAACTCCTTAGGAGGATAAACGCACGGCTACCGGGCCCGGTATGGCCGAGGCCGCGCTCGTTCACCCATTGCGCCGCCGCTTATCCGCGCCGGTCATGCTGGGGCCGACCCACCAATGAGATGGGGAAAGTCCTTGGCCATCGATCTGCCGGTTCGGATTCTGCGCTCGAGCGATCAGCTCGATTATGACGACTCGCGATCGGTCGTACTCCCCTCGGCGATGACTCCGATACAGGACTGGAATTTCATCACGGCAGAGCCACGACCGCTCATGTCGCTCGCCTTCCGCATGGGAGATTCGATCGCGGCACGTTTCGGCGTGAAGGCGATCGGCGGCCTTTCCGGTGAACGCCGGATCCAAGCGCGCGCGGGTGAAACGTTGGACTTCTTCCTGGTGGAACACAGCGCCCCGGATATGCTGGTTCTCACCGTGCGGGACCGCCGCCTCGACGTCATGATTTGTCTCGCGACCTCCGGTCGCCGTCTCGCGATCACCTCGTCGGTCGTCGTCCACAATGCCTTTGGTTGGGTCTACATGGTGCCGGTCGCGCTGATCCATCGCTTGATCCTCGCCGCCGACCTGCGGCGTTTGACAAACTCGTTGGGGCAGGAAGCCGTGCGTTCCGGTACGTAGGTCGATCACTCGAACAGGGCCGGCGCTCGAGCAACGATGCCGACGACGCGACCGTGCTGGTGGTGCGGCCTTGTCCAATTCCAAAAGAAAACGGCGCGCCTCGCGGCACGCCGTTTTCCTCAATCCACGGCCCCGTCCGAGGACGGGCCGCTTTGCATCTGTCTTAGACGGCGCGTGCCTGGTGCAAGCGCTCGATCTGCTGCTGGGTGTAACCGAGGTCGAGCAGCACTTCGTCAGTGTGCTCTCCGAGGAGCGGCGAAGATTTGATCTCGACCGGCATGTCCGAGAACTTGATCGGGCTTCCGACGGTGAGATACGAGCCGAGCTTGGGGTGCTGCACCTCGACGATGGTGCCGCTGGCGCGCAGCGACGGATCGACCGAGAGTTCCTTCATCGACAGAACCGGCGAACACGGGATGTCGAACTTGCGCAGGATATCGACCGCCTCGAACTTGGTCTTGTCAGCGAGCCATTCCTCGATCGTGCCGAAGATGTCCATGATCTTGTCCTGGCGGGCACGGGCGGTGTTGTAGGCCGGATCGTCGATCCACTCTTCGCGGCCGATCGCCTTGCAGATCGGCGCCCAGGCATGGCCCTGGATCGTGAAGTAGATGTAGGCGTTCGGGTCGGTTTCCCAGCCCTTGCACTTCAGCACCCAGCCCGGCTGCCCGCCGCCGCCCGCATTACCGCCGCGCGGCACCACGTCGGTGAACTCGCCATGCGGGTACTGGGGGTACTCTTCGAGGTAGCCGAGGGCGTCGAGGCGCTGCTGGTCGCGCAGCTTCACACGGCAGAGGTTCAGCACCGAATCCTGCATCGACACGGCGACCTTCTGGCCCTTGCCGGTCTTGTTCTTCTGGTGGAGCGCCGTGAGGATGCCGATGGCGAGGTGCATGCCGGTGTTCGAGTCACCGAGAGCGGCGGCGCTGACGGTGGGGGGGCCGTCCCAGAAGCCGGTGGTGGAGGCGGCGCCGCCGGCGCATTGGGCGACGTTCTCGTAGACCTTCAGGTCCTCGTAATGGTGGCCGTCCGAGAAGCCCTTCACCGAAGCCAGGATCATGCCCGGGTTGAGTTCCTGAATGCGGGCCCAGGAGAAGCCCATGCGGTCGAGGGCGCCGGGTCCGAAATTCTCGACCATCACGTCGGATTGCTTGATGAGGTTCTCGAGGACTTCCTTGCCCTCGGGGGTCTTGGTGTCGAGGGTCAGCGAACGCTTGTTCGAATTCAGCATGGTGAAGTAAAGGGCGTCGGCATCCTCCACGTGGCGCAGCTGCGTCCGTGTCACGTCTCCGGCACCGGGACGCTCGACCTTGATGACGTCGGCGCCGAACCAGGCGAGAAGCTGCGTGCAAGCAGGGCCAGCCTGGACGTGAGTGAAATCGATGATCTTGGTGCCTTCAAGCGGCTTGCTCATCTCGACGTTCTCCCTTTCGATCGTCATGCAACGATAATGGATCGGATAGTTCGAATGTCCGGTTCTGATCCGGAACTCGTGTTGGCCGGTATTCTGGCGAAACCTTTAGCTTTTCGCGCCTCCACTTAAACGGCAGCGCTTTCGAGCTCGCTCAGACGCTTGCGCATCTGACGCTCGTCGTTCCAGCGCCGGGTCTCATCGCGGATGATGGCGAGGATTCCGGTCACCGCGCCGTCAGAACCGTGAAGGAGTCCGACGGTGAAGGCGATCGAGAGTGATCGGCCGTCCTTATGAAGCGCCGGCACGCGCAGCACCTCGGTGCCGTAGCGGGTGATGCCGGTCCGCATTGTCTTGGCGTAACCATCCCAGTGACGCTGGCGCTGGCGTTCCGGGGTGATCAGATCGAGGGATTGGCCGAGCGCCTCGGATGACGAGAACCCGAAGATCCTCTCCGCCGCCGCGTTCCACACGACGATCGCACCGTCCGGATCGGAGACGACGATGGCATCTCCGGCGGCTTCGATCAGTTGAGAGACGTCGATACCGGCGAAATTGGCTTGATCCGACATGGCTTGTTTCGCGTCTTCGAGTGAAACGTCGTCCATCGACTTAGGCAGCAGGTACGGCCGTCAAACGCGATGAGGGATTTCACTTGAGACGCGCGATGCTTCGTTCGCAGTCGTGGTCGCGAATTCGGCTTCCGTCTGGAATATATTGCGGTTGCGAATGCTGCATTGCATCATCGTGATCGCTTCCTCCATTTCGCGGATAGGTCAAACCCCGTCCGTGAGATGTTCCGCGCACTTGCTTTTTCTGTGCGTCTACTGTTGGTATTTGGTATGCCAATGATGGCGGGCTGTCAACACGTGGGCAAGGAGGGGGATGAGATGGAACTCGCCTTCGCTTCTCGTTCGTTGCCTTGCCAGTCGTTGCTTTGCCGCTTCAGTGCGCATGCGGCGGCTAGGCGAGCCGAGAGGAGACGTCCCGGATGGGCAGTGACGGCAGCATCACGATCAGGCAGATCGAGGGCTATCGGTTCGAGATCGATTTTGGGGAAGCCTTCCCGAACCTCGCCGTTGACGAGGCGCCACCCTATGGCGGCGGGGAGGGGCCTTACCCCGAGCAGATCCTGGTCGCTGGCGTCACCAACTGTCTGTGCGCGAGCCTGGTCTTCGCCCTCGGCAAATTCAAACAGGACGCAACCGGGCTCGCAGCGCGATCGAGCTTTCGCGTGGAACGCAACGCGGATGGTCGCCTGAGGATCAGCGGGATCGCAGTCGGCATCGCGCTGGGCGCTCCGGCGGAAACGATGCCACGGCTCGACAAGGTTCTCGAGCAGTTCGAGCGCTTCTGTACCGTCTCCGAGAGCGTCAAAGCGGGGATTCCGGTCACCGTAGCGGTGCGCGACTCGGCTGGAACGCTGCTGAAGTAGCCGTGTAACAAGAGGAAAACGCCATGGACCACGTGCTAGCAGAAACCCCCGAAGACCTTGCCCGTCTCTTCAACGAAAGGGCCAATGCCGGCGATGTGGAGGGGTTGGTCGCCCTCTATGAACCGGATGCCGTGCTGGCCGCCGGAAAGGTGGTTGCGACGGGACATCAGGAGATCCGGGCATTCTACACCGACCTTCTAGCGCGGCGCTCCGAGTTCCCGGCCGCGGAGACGCTGCCGAGCATCCGCAACGGGGGCATCGCGATGACCTTCGCGCGCCTGCCGAACGGAACGATCTCGGTGGAGACGGCACGGAAGCAGGAGGCCGGCGGCTGGCTGTGGATCATCGATCAACTGAAGATCAAGCCTTTGAGCGAAGCCAAGCCGGATTGACGCGGCAGCTTAGGCAAGGGGCGCCGTCCGCAGAGAACGACCGATGCCCGCACCATGTCACCGAACGACGCGAGGCTCGCCGCATGATCGACCCTAAACTCGCAGGACGTCTCGCTTTTGCGCATCGTCTGCCGACGAGGGAGCCCATGCCTTCGGGCCGCCATCCGCTCGGTCTGCTCGATGAGCGCGACGCCATGCTGATCGTGCCGCCGGGGATCAATCCGCGACGGCCGACTCCCCTCGTCGTACTCTTTCATGGCGGCGGCGGGAGTGCGGAGAAGATCCTGCCCATGCTCGAAAAGCATGCGGAGACGCGCGGATTTCTGCTCCTCGCTCCACAATCTGTATTCCCGACCTGGGATCTCGTCATCGGCGGTCACGGGCCGGACCGCGAACGGCTCGACCTCGCTTTGACCGAGGTAGCGTCACGCTTCATGCTCGATCCCCTGCACATCGTCTTCGCCGGCCATTCCGATGGCGGGAGCTACGCTCTCTCCTCCGGCCTCGCCAATGGCCATGTGGTCACCCACCTCATCATCTCCTCGGCCGGGTTCCTGTCGGTACATCTGCAGGCCGGGTCACCACGCATCTTCATCTCACATGGGACACGGGACGAGCAGATACCCATCAATCGCAGCGCACGGGTGCACACTTCGAAACTGAGGGACGTTGGCTACGATGTGACCTCTGTGGAGTATGACGGGCCACACGCCTACCAGCCTGAGGTTGTAACGCAGGCGGTGGAGTTCGTATTCGGCTGACCGAGCCGGCAAGCGTGAATCCTGAAGATCGCCGGCGGATCGAAGCAGGCTCGGCTCGCGTTCAAAAATCATGGATTCGAGCGACCGTGTCATCGTGGAGCAGCAACCGGGAAGCCCTGGGTGGCGAGCGCAGGCACACCCTCCAGGAACCGAAAAAGGAGGGCGCGACGAGGCCAGGATCAGCCGGCTCGGCGAACGTATCGCGCGCCTTCGCAAGGGCCTGCCGCTACGACGCCGCCTCATCGATGGTTTGGTGCACGGCCTTTTATCCGCTGGCGCGGCGATCATCGCTTATCTGCCGACCCAGGCGCTGAACCAGCGTGAGGGGTTCTGGTCGGCGATCACTGCCATCGCCGTACTCCAAACCGAGTTCCGCGCGACGCGGAAAGTCGGGCGGGATCAATTGCTCGGTGCAGCCACGGGGGGGCTCATCGGCCTTGGTATCTGGCTCGGCCTCGGGCAGCATCTGGCTGCCTATGCCCTCGCAGTCATCCTGTCGCTCACGGCCTGCTGGGTGCTGAACGTGGCGAGCGCGGCCCGGCTCGCCGGGATCACCGCGACCATCATCCTGCTCGTCCCCCCATGACGGAACGGCGCAGCATATCTTCGGCTCGCGCGTCATGGAGGTGGGCTGGGGCGTCACCGTGGCGATCATCGTCGGCTGGCTCGCCACGCGGCTGGCTAGATCGACCCCTGACGTCACCGGAAAATGACGAAACCTGTCGTCGTCAGAGCAACGCTCGATCGAGGCGAATGATCCGGCATGGATCGCCGCGCTTCGCGGCCGGAGCGCCGGGTGGGCGAACCAGCAGCGCTTCGGATTGACCGAGGACCGAGAGCATCGAGGAATCCTGGCGCGTTTCGGCGTACGCCATCGGACGGCCGTCATCCGCGATTTCGATCCGCGCCCGCATGTAGTCCTGGCGGATATCGTTGGCCGGCATGTCCGCCCCGAGCAAGGCCGGCTCGCTGCGGTCGGCCCCGGCCTTGGGGTCGCCAAGAAGGGCTCGGATCGCCGGCACGACGAAGAGCAGGCCACAGACTACGGCGGAGACGGGATTGCCCGGTAAACCGATGACCATCATCGGACCGAGGCGTCCATGCATCAGTGGCTTTCCGGGGCGGAGAGCCACTCGCCAGAATCCAAGTTCCAGCCCCTCGCGATGCAGAGCCGCCTGGACGAGGTCATGATCACCTACGGAGGCGCCGCCCAGGGTCACCAGGAGGTCTGCTTTCGCGTCCCGCGCCCGGCCCAGTGCGGCTTCGAGGGAGGCGAGGCTGTCTCCGGCAATGCCGAGATCGATGGGTTCCGCGCCTGCCTCGCGGGCAAGGCTCGCCACCGCCAATCCATTCGAGGCGACGATCTGGTCCCAGCGGGCCGGTTCTCCCGGCGCCACGAGTTCGTCGCCCGTGGCGAGGATCGCGACCCGAGGCCGGCGGCGAACCTGGAGAGTGGCGTGACCACCCGCGGCCGCGAGGGCAAGCCGGCGCGCATCCAGGCACTCCCCCGCCCGCAGGAGCGGATCACCGGACCGGAAATCGAGACCGGGAACGCGGATATGGCGCTTGGCGGCGACCGTTTCCTTCGCCGTGACCACATTGTCCGAGACGTCGGCATTCTCCTGAATGAGGATCGTGTCGGCCCCCGTGGGCACTGGAGCCCCCGTGAGAATCCGTACCGTCTCGCCGGGGCCGATCGTGCCGGAGAAACCGTGGCCGGCAGCGCTCATGCCGATGAGCGCCAGTTTTGCCGGAACGGCGGCCACATCCTCGGAACGCACCGCATAGCCATCCATAGCGGAGGCGGGGAAGGGCGGCTGGGTCCGTAGGGCGGCCACATCCTCGGCCAGGGTCCGGCCGTAGGCGTTGGCCACCCCCACCATCTCGGCTGCCACCGGCTCGGCGGCACTCGCAAGGATGCGCGCGAGCGCCTCCTCCACCGGAATGAGTTTGCTCACGAAGCGCCCTCGGCCCGGTACGAGCCGGACTTTCCGCCATCCTTGGAGACTAGGTGGATGCCTTCGATCCGCATGGCGCGATCGGCCGCCTTCACCATGTCGTAGATCGTGAGGCAGGCGACCGAGACGGCGGTGAGGGCCTCCATCTCGACCCCGGTCGGACCGATCACCTTGACCTCTGCGGTCACGCGAAGGCCTGGCAGGGAATCGTCCGGCTCGCATTCCACCCGGACCTTAGAGATCAGCAGCGGATGGCACAGCGGGATGAGTTCATGCGTGCGTTTCGACGCCATGATGCCCGCGAGCCTCGCCGTGCCGATCACGTCGCCTTTCTTGGCATCGCCTTCGCGGATCAGCCGCAGCGTTTCGGGCAGCATCACCACCACGCCTTCGGCGCGGGCGGTACGGGTGGTGGCGGCTTTGTCGGAGACGTCGACCATATTAGCGGCGCCGGCCGCATCGAGATGCGTGAGGGTGCTCATTTGCCGGCCTTGCCGAAGAGCAGGCGTTTCGTCGCCTTGGTCACGTCCGCTTCGCGCATCAGGCTTTCCCCGACGAGGATCGTCCGAAGTCCACCCTTTTCGAGGCGCAGGACATCGTCGTGCCCGGTGATGCCGCTCTCCGCGACAGCGATACGGTCCTCTGGCACGCCCTTGGCAACGCGGATGGCCGTATCGAACGAGACCTCGAATGTCTTGAGATCGCGGTTGTTGATGCCGAGAAGCCGGGTGCCGAGCGGAATGGCGCGGGCGAGCTCCTCCTCGTCATGCACCTCGACCAGCACATCCATGCCGAGATCGTGCGCGGTCTCGACGAGGGCGAGAGCCTCGTCATCGTCGAGGCACGCCATGATGGCCAGAACGCAATCGGCGCCCCAGGCGCGCGCCTCGAACACTTGGTACGGCTCGAACAGGAAGTCCTTGCGCAGCACGGGCAGCGAACAGGCGTCCCGCGCCTCGGTGAGGTATTCCGGCTTGCCCTGGAAGGAGGGCGTGTCGGTGAGCACCGAGAGACAGGTGGCGCCACCCGCCTCGTACGCAGCGGCGAGGGTGGCGGGGTCGAAATCCTCGCGGATCAGGCCCTTGGACGGCGAGGCCTTCTTCACCTCGGCGATGAGCGCGGGGCGACCCTGCGCGATATGAGCAGCGATCGCATCGGCGAAGGGCCGGACCGGCGAGGCTTTCTCGATGCGCTTCTCGAGCTTCGCGAGCGGTACGCGCAGCTTGGCTTCTGCGATCTCACGGCGCTTATAGGCCTCGATCCGCGCAAGCACGTCACGCCGGTCGGTGGTGGCCGGTGGTGCAACGACGTCCGCAATGGGTTTCGCCTCGCTCATCGGGGCCTCTTTCATGTGTTCGAGACCGCCACGAGGCGTGCAAGGGTTGCTCGTGCCGCGCCGTCATCGATGGCGGAAGCGGCACGGGCCACACCTTCGCTCAAGGTCTGCGCGGAACCGGCGACGACGAGGCCGGCCCCCGCATTGAGAACGGCGATGTCGCGATAGGCGTTGCGCTCGCCCGACAGGACGGCGTTCAGCGCGTGCGCGTTATGGTCGGGATCGCCCCCGCGCAGATCCTCGAGAGTCCAGAGCGGCAGGCCGACGTCGCGCGGATCGATGGTGAAACGGCCGATCCGCCCGTTCTCTAGGGTGACCACCGGCGTCGGCCCGGTGACGGTGATCTCGTCGAGCCCGTCCGACCCGTGCACCGTCCAGACCCGCGTGCTGCCGAGTTCGCCCAATACACGCGTCAGGGGTTCGGCCCAGGCCTCGGTGGAGACGCCCAGAAGCTGGCGCTCGACACCGGCCGGATTCGAGAGCGGCCCCAACAGGTTGAAGATCGTCCGCGTCGGCAGTTCGGAGCGCACCGGCGCCACATGGCGCATCGCGCCGTGATGGGTCTGAGCGAACATGAAGCAGAGGCCGGCCTGTGCGAGGCAGCGGGCCAGCCCGTCTGGGTCGAGACCGATTTTCACGCCAAGGGAAACGAGGACATCGGCCGCACCCGAGCGCGAGGTGGCCGCACGGTTGCCGTGCTTGGCCACCGGCACGCCGCAGGCCGCCGTGAGGATCGCGGCGAGAGTCGAGACGTTGTAGCTGCCCGAATGGTCGCCGCCGGTGCCGACGATGTCGATGGCGCCGGGAACCGGGACCACGCGCACCATCCGCGCCCGCATGGCCTCCACCGCGCCGACGATCTCGTCCTCGGCTTCGCCACGCACCTTCAGGGCGATGAGGAAGGCGCTGGCCTGGACCGGCGTCACCTCGCCCGAGAGCAGGTCGTCGAAGGCGGCGCGCGCCTCCGCCCGGTCGAGACTCGACCCGGCCGCGACTTTCGCGAGGAGCGGCTTGAAGGTGTCCATGGGTCGGAAGCGTCAATCAAAATCGATCGATGCGTCAATGCACGCCGGACCCGCGCTTGTCACGTCCCGCGTTCCACGCCGCGGCGATGTCGAGGAAGTTGCGCAGGATCTGCGAGCCGTGATGCGAGAGGATGCTCTCCGGGTGGAACTGCACGCCGTGGACCGGGAGTGTGGCGTGTTCCAGCGCCATGATGAGCCCGTCCGCTTCCGCCGTGACGACGAGATCCTGCGGACACCCGCCGCGCTCCACCACGAGCGAGTGATAGCGCGTGGCATCGAAGGGGCCGTTCAGCCCGCGAAAGACCCCCGTTGCCCTGTGGGTGATGCTCGAGACCTTGCCATGCATGGGCTTTGGCGCGCGCACCACGTCGCCGCCGAAGGCCTGACCGATCGCCTGGAGGCCGAGACAGACTCCGAAGATCGGCACCTCGCCGGAGAGGTCGCGCACCACGTCGAGGCAGATGCCGGCCTCGTTGGGCGTGCACGGCCCCGGAGACAGCACCACCGCATCGGGCGCGCGCTCGCGGATCTCGTCGATGGTGATCTGGTCGTTGCGCACGACATCGATCGATCCGCAAAGCGGCCCGATGAGATGGACGAGATTCCAGGTGAAGGAATCGTAGTTGTCGATGACGAGGACGTTGGCCATGATCGCGCTTCTCTTGATCCCCCTCGTGTGACGAGGTGAGCCGAGGGGGTCAAGCGTTCTCGCGCCGCGTCCGCTCTCAGACCCCGATCGTCGGATGCTGGACGGCGGTGCCGTCCCCTAGATGCGTACGGATGAAGGCACCGGCGCTCGCCAGCGATCGCCGCCCCTCGGCAAGCTGCGGATAGAACATGTGCCAAGCATGGATCATGTGCGGCCAGACTTGAAGCGTCACGGCGACGTCCGCCGAGGCGGCCACCCCGGCGAGGCGAAGGGAATCGTCCAGCAGGGTCTCGGCGCTGCCGACCTGGATCAGCATCGGCGGCAGGCCGCCGAGGTCGGCATGAAGCGGCGAGATCAGCGGGGTCGCCGCGTCCTTTCCTGCGCAATAGGCCTCCGCGAGTTCCATCAGGTATTCCCGTTGGATCAGGGGATCGACCGCCGCCTTGGTGTCCATGCTGGCACCGGTCATCTCCAGATCGACCCAGGGCGACGTGAGCCAAAGACAGCGCGGAAGCGGCAGGCCGGCATCACGCAGCGAGAGGGCCGTCGCGACGGCAAGCCCGCCGCCGGCACTCTCCCCGGACAAGACGATGTTCCTGGGGCTGACACCCGATTCGAGCAGGAAGCGGTAACCCGCCAGGGCGTCATCAAGGGCCGCGGGAAACGGATGTTCCGGCGCGAGCCGGTAATCCAGCGCCAACGTCCGTGATCCGGCAGCGCGGCCCGTCTCGGCCATCATGTGCCGGTGACTGTTGAGCGAGCCGGACACGTATCCGCCGCCATGCAGGAACAGGACGACGCGGGTCGGGTCCGCCCCCGGGCTCCCGGTCCATTCGGCCGACACCCCGCCCGCATCGACGGGCACGACCGTCACATCGGGGGGAACTGGATAATGCGCGCCGAACCCGTCGAGCCGTTCACGGCGCTCGGCGAGATTCGAAGACCGTGGACTGGCCGCGAGAAGATCCCTGATGGCATCGATCTCGGTCTCAGCCATCACGTTCCTCCGCCATCGCAACCCGTCGATATACGACCGATTCGATGTCTGTCGGCAATCGCGGGCCAAGCGGAAGGACTGCCTTGGTGCGCGGAAGGACTATTGCCCCCGCCGCGCCCGGCTCGCGAACATCACCGCATCCTCCGCGGCGCGGAACAGGGCTTTGGCCTTGTTCACGCATTCCTGCTGTTCGGAGGCCGGATCAGAATCGTAGACGATGCCGGCGCCGGCCTGAACATGCATCCGACCGTCCTTCACGATGGCGGTGCGCAGCACGATGCAGGTATCCATCTCGCCGCGTGCGCCGAAATAACCGATGCAGCCGCCATAAGGGCCGCGCTTCTCGCGTTCGAGCTCGTCGATGATCTCCATCGCCCTGACCTTCGGCGCGCCGGAGACCGTGCCGGCCGGAAACCCGGCCGAGAGGGCATCGAGTGCGTCGTGGCTCGGATCGAGATCGCCCTCGACATTCGAGACGATGTGCATGACCTGGCTGTAATATTCGAGGAAGAACGACCCCGTTACGGTCACGCTGCCGATGCGCGAGACCCGGCCGACATCGTTGCGGCCGAGATCGAGCAGCATCAGGTGCTCAGAGCGTTCCTTCGGATCGGCCAGCAGTTCCTCGGCCAGGGCCTTGTCCTCGGACGGAGTGGCGCCGCGCCGGCGGGTACCGGCGATGGGGCGGATCGTGACGCGTCCCTCGCGCACGCGCACGAGGATCTCGGGAGACGAGCACACGACCTGAAAATCTTCGAAGTCGAGGTAGCACAGGAAGGGGGCCGGGTTGGTCCGCCGCAGGGACCGGTAGAGGGCGAAGGCCGGCAGCGTGAACGGCGCCTCGAAGCGCTGGGACAGCACGACCTGGAAAACGTCACCGGCGACGATGTACTCCTTCGCCCGCGCGACCATGTCGAGATAGGCGTCCGGCGTCGTGTTCGAGACCGGCTCGGGATGGGCGATGGTGAGGGGGTCGATCCGCGATTCCACCGGAAGCGGACCTTCCAGGACATCGGCCACGCGCTCCAGACGGGCGAGCGCGCCCTCATAGGCCGCACGCGCCGAAACCCCTGCGCTCGGGCGCACCGGGCCGACCACGGTGATGATGTCGCGCACGGCATCGAATACCACCATGACGCGCGGCCGGACGAGGATCGCGTCGGGAACGCCAAGGGGATCCGGGTTCGACACCCCGAGCCGCTCCATGGCCCGGACCATGTCGTAGCCGAGATAGCCGAAGAGGCCCGCCGCCATGGGCGGGAGTTCGACATCGTCATCGGCTCCGATGGCGCTTTCGGCGATGAGGGACCGGAGGCTTGCCAGCGGCGACGCGTCATCGCGCTCGAACACCGACAGGTCGCTGCCCCGTGCGGTCTCCGGTCGGCCGTCGCGACAGCGCCAGGCGAGGTCGGGGTCGAGGCCTATCATCGAGTAGCGGCCGCGCACCGCACCGCCCTCGACGGATTCGAGGAGGAAGGCCGGCCCGGCATGGACCGCCCGCAGCTTGAGGAAAGCCGCGACCGGAGTCTCCAGATCGGCCACCAGGGTCAGGTTGAGGAGGGTCGGCCGCCCTGCCTCGTAGGCCTCCGCGAACGCGGCGTAATCCGGCTCCTGAAACATGATCGGTTCAGTACTCGCCGCCGATCGCGCGCCGGAACGCCGTCTGGTTGACGGTGATCCCCACGCTTTTCTGAACGTCGGCGATGTACTCGCCGAGGATGTCATCGATGAGGGTCGCCTGGAACCGCTTCGAGATCGCCTCGTCGGAGGGGCTGCCGGGCACGAAGGCGGGCATCGTCGCCGCCGTGACCTTGGCGACCACACGCGACTCGCCGGATTCGACCGAAACGGCCTTGTCCACCGGGATGGCGAAGAGGCGATTGACCACGTCGGCCGAGAGGCCGTCCTTGGACTGGCTGCGGGCGATGTCCGTGGAGGTTTGCACCTGCACGCCGACTTCCGCCGCGAGCGTGTCGATGGCCTCGCCCTTGTCCAGACGCTCGGTCAGGCTGCGTGCCTTGTCGGACAGGCGCTTGGCCACCTCGGCAGCGCGCCATTGGGCGGCTGCCTGATCGCGCACCAGGTCGAGGGGTTTGTCATGGGCTTGGTCTATGCCGGTGACGTCGACCCAGACGTAGCCGCCGGACTTCAGGCGAAGCGCCTCGGTGTCGCTCCCGATCTCGGAGCGGAACACGATCGGCAGCGTCGTGTCGCGATCCGGAATGGAATCGACGAGCTTGCCCGACGGGTCGAGTCCCTGGGCGCTCACCGCCGGCACGGTCACGAGGGTGAGGCCCCGCTCCTTGGCGATCTCGGCCAGCGGCTTGCTGTTGGCGCGCTCGTCCTCGATCGTGTCGTGGTCCTTTTCAACGGCGGTCTTGGCGCGCTCGAGAGCGATGGTCTTGCGGATCTCCGGCGCCACGTCGGCGAGGGGCTTGCGTGTCTCGGGTTCGATGGCCGTGACTCGGAGGAGCACGGTGCCGAAGCGACCCTTGACCGGGGCGCTCACGGTGTTTTGGGCAAGCGAGAAGGCGGCCTCTGCGACGGCCGGGTCGAACAGTTCGGCCTTCGTCAGGTTCCCCAGAGACAGTTCCTTCGCGTCCACGCCGCGCGCCAGAGCGACGGCCTCGAACGGCTTTTCGCCGGATTCGATCTCCTTGCGCGCCGCCTCGGCGGAGGCCTCGTCGGGGAACACGATCTGCTGGATCGTGCGCCGCTCCGGCGTGCCGTATTGCGCCTTGGCGAGCTCGTAGCGCTTCTGCACATCCTCGTCCGTGACAGCGTCGGGCTTGGCCATCGCCTGCGGATCGAGGGCGAGGAGGGTCACGGCCCGGTAGTCCGGCGCGCGGAATGCGCTCCTGTTCTCGTCGTAGAAGGTCTTCACCTCCTCGTCCGTCGGTGCGGGAATGTCTCCCGCCACGGAAGGGGGCAGCATCATGAAGGAGGCCGACCGGCGCTCGGTGGTGTAGCGATGCACGGCCTCCCGCAGGGCGGCGGGGACATGAATGTCCGCGGCCACGGCCTCGGCGATCTGGAGCCGTCCGGCGGCGGCGCGCTGGTCGCGCACGAACATCGCCTCGTTGATGCCGGCGCGCTGCAGCGTCTGGAAGAAGAGCGTCTGGTCGAAGGAGCCGTTGGCCCCCTTGAAGGTCGGCTCTTCTTGAATCGCGCGCAATACTGCCGAATCCGGGATGACGAGACCGAGATCCTTAGCCTGCTGGTCGAGGGAGGCCTCGCTGATTAGCTGCGAAAGGACCTGCCGATCGAGACCGAGGCCCCGGGCCTGTTCGGGAGTCAAGCTGCGCTGAAGCTGGCTCTGATAGCGCTGCAGCTGCAGCTGATAGGCCGAGCGCACCGCCTCCGAAGTGATCTGCGTCTTGCCCACCGTGGCCACGGTCGTGGCGGAGTTCGAGCGGAAGAAATCTTCCACCCCGAAAATCGCAACGCCGGCGATGAGGAAGGTGAAGACCACCGTGAGAATGATCTTGCCGAGCCAATGCTGGCTCGCACTACGCATGTTCTGCAGCATCGGAACGTTCGAAAATCCGTCGTGATGGCGTGCCGAGGCACGCTCCAGGCCGCCCGCGATAGACCATCCGGTGGCCCCAGCAAAGGCCGGGCGAATCCTCGAGCCCATGTTTGCGCCCGCTAGTCGGCTCTGTTACGGCCCCGCTCACGATCCGGTGAAGCCGGACCAGCAGCATCTGAGCGCGAGGAATACGATGTCGAAGTCGGGACGGCGGCCGCTGATCGCCGGCAACTGGAAGATGAACGGCCTGCGCAGTTCGGTTCCCGTGGTCGAGGCCATCCGCGACGGGCTCTCGCCCGAACTCGCATCCCGGATCGACGTCCTCGTCTGCCCCCCTTCGACGCTGATTTCTTCCTGTGTGGCGGCGGTCTACGGGTCCGCCATCGCCATCGGCGGTCAGAACCTTCATGCCAAGGCCAGCGGCGCCTTCACCGGCAGCATCTCCGCCGAGATGCTGGCCGATCTCGGGGCGAGCTACGTCATCGTCGGGCATTCGGAGCGCCGCGCCTATCACCACGAGACCGACGATGGCGTCCATGCCAAGGCATTGGGTGCCCGCCGCGCCGGACTCTGCGGCATCATCTGCGTCGGCGAGACGCAGGAGGAACGCGAAGAGGGCCGGACCCTCGATATCGTCCGTGCCCAGCTCGCCATCGGCGTCCCCAAGGGGGCGAAGGCCTCCGATACGGTCATCGCCTACGAGCCTGTCTGGGCCATCGGTACCGGCCTGACACCGACCCCGTCCGACATCGCCGAAGTCCATGCTTCCCTGCGTGAGATGCTCGGACAGCTCATCGGCGCGGAGGCCGCCAAGGTCCGTATCCTCTATGGCGGTTCGGTGAAGCCGGGTAACGCCCGCGAATTGATGGCGGTAGAGAATGTGGACGGGGCGCTGGTCGGAGGCGCCAGTCTCGTCGCCTCCGACTTCCTGGGGATAGCGGCCGCCTACGCCTGAAACATTCGCCGCCCTGGGGCGATGCAGGATTTGGCGTGAGACACCATCTCGTGTAGGAGCCTGCCCTTTGCGGACGTTCCTCGCCGGGCCTCTTCGGGCGCCGGATACGGCCTACGTGGTTCACGGACCAGGAACATCGGACTGAAACGACATGAATGCCGTCCTGATCTCCATTCACCTCATCGTGGTTCTCGCACTCATCGCCGTGGTCCTGCTGCAGCGCTCTGAGGGCGGACTCGGGCTCGGCGGTGGTAGCAGCGGTGGCGGCGTGTCGGGGTTCATGACCGGACGTGGCCAGGCCAACGCCCTCACGCGGGCTACAGCGATCCTGGCGGCCCTGTTCTTCACGACGAGCATGACCCTCGCGGTGATCTCTCACCGGAGCGCCGCGCCGAAGTCGATCCTCGACGGGGCCGCGACGACGCAGCCGGCGGCGCCCAACGGCAATATTCTCGAGACCCTTCGTCCCGGTCAGGGCGCTGGCCAGACCGCGCCGGCTCAGCCTGCCACGCCCGAAGCGCCCCAGTCGCGCTGATCAAAGGTCGATGCGGAATGACGGCTCGGACACCTCTCGCTCCGAACCGTCCCCACCCGGCGTTCCACAGAATCCGAACCGATGCAGCCCTGCCGCCACCAGCGGCGGGGTCGTTTGAAGTTTGTCGAATCATCCACCCTTGTTTATGAGCCGAAGCCCATGACGCGGTACGTATTCATCACCGGCGGCGTGGTCTCCTCGCTCGGCAAGGGCCTCGCATCTGCGGCTCTCGCAGCTCTCCTGCAGGCGCGCGGCCACACGGTCCGCCTGCGCAAACTCGACCCCTACCTGAACGTCGATCCGGGCACGATGAGCCCGACGCAGCACGGCGAGGTCTTCGTTACCGACGACGGTGCGGAGACCGATCTCGACCTCGGCCATTACGAGCGTTTCACCGGTCTTCCGGCGACTAAGGCCGATAACATCACCACCGGTCGCATCTATCTCGACATCATCACCAAGGAGCGGCGCGGCGATTATCTCGGCGCGACGATCCAGGTCATCCCTCACGTCACCAACGCCATCAAGACTTTCGTACTCGATGGAAACGAAGCATTCGATTTCGTCCTCGTCGAGATCGGCGGCACGGTGGGCGACATCGAAGGCCTTCCGTTTTTCGAGGCGATCCGCCAGCTCGGCCAGGAATTGCCTCGCGGCACTGTCGCCTTCGTCCACCTGACTCTGCTGCCCTACATCCCCTCGGCAGGCGAATTGAAGACCAAGCCGACGCAGCATTCCGTCAAGGAACTCCGCTCCATTGGAATCCAGCCGGACATCCTGCTCTGCCGCTGCGACCGTCCGATTCCGGTGGAAGAGCGGCGCAAGCTCGGTCTGTTCTGCAACGTGCGTGAGACAGCCGTCATCGAGGCGCGCGACGTGGCGTCGATCTATGACGTGCCGCTGTCCTACCGCGAGGCCGGCCTCGACCGTGAGGTGCTCGCGCATTTCGGAATCGAACCGAAGGGCGAACCGGATCTCGTGCGCTGGACGACGATCTCCGAGCGCGTGCGCAATCCCGAAGGCGAGGTCTCCATCGCCATCGTGGGCAAATATACGGGCCTCAAGGACGCCTATAAGTCCCTGTCCGAGGCGCTGACGCATGGCGGCATCGCCAACAATGTGAAGGTGAACCTCGAATGGATCGAATCCGAGGTCTTCGAGCGTGAAGATCCGGCGCCGTTCCTTGAAGGTATCAACGGCATTCTCGTCCCCGGCGGCTTCGGACAGCGCGGCGCAGAGGGTAAGATTCGCGCGGCCCGCTACGCCCGTGAGCGCAAGATCCCATATTTCGGCATCTGTTTCGGCATGCAGATGGCCGTGATCGAAGCGGCTCGCTCCCTGGCCGGGGTCGAGGACGCCAATTCCACGGAGTTCGGGGAGACCGGCGAGCCCGTGGTCGGCCTGCTGACGGAATGGCTCAAGGGCAACGAGCTGGAGCGGCGCGCTGCACAGGACGATCTCGGCGGCACCATGCGGCTCGGCGCCTACAAGGCGACCCTCGGCGCGGATACCAAGATCGCCGAGATCTACGGCGGCACCGAGATTTCCGAGCGTCACCGGCACCGCTACGAGGTCAACATGGCCTATCGCGAGCGGCTGGAAGCCAAGGGCTTGCGGTTCTCGGGTCTCTCACCGGACGGTCTGCTTCCCGAGACGGTGGAACATGCAGGCCACCCCTGGTTCATCGGCGTGCAGTTCCACCCGGAACTGAAGTCGCGGCCGTTCGAGCCACATCCGCTGTTCAAGAGCTTCATCTCGGCCGCCATCGTCCAGAGCCGGCTGGTCTGAGGGAGGGGCGGGCGCCATGGTCTCGATCTCGGGTCTGCCTGCCTTCATCGCTTATGTCGCGGCGGCGTTCGGCCTCGTGGCGGTCTATCTCGCGGTCTACCTGTCGGCGACGTCCCATCGCGAGATCGCGCTGATCCGCGCCAACAATGCCTCGGCCGCCATCGCGCTGGGCGGAAGCCTCATCGGCTATACGCTGCCGCTCTCGGTGGCGATCTATAACGCTCAATCGATCCTCGACTGCATCGTCTGGGGCCTCGTCGCCCTCATCGTGCAGATCCTGGCCTATTTCGTCGTGCGGCTGATCCTGCCGGACCTCTCGCGGCGCATCGAAGCCGGTGAGATCGCTGCATCCATCCTGCTCGCCGCGTCGTCCCTGGCGGGCGGCATCGTCAACGCGGCATCCATGACTTACTGAGCCGGCGTTCGGGGAAATGTCCCATCGCCGGTTTCAAACGGCCAAGCTCGATCCTACATTCGGGTCTGTGCGGCATCGTGCCGTGAGGGAGCGGATCGTCGGAAGGCGGTCCTCAGTAGGATGCCATCCGAGGCCGATACTCCGACACCCGTAAAGCCGCCGCGCCTCATGCGCTCGCAGACGGTGACCCTCGTCATGCTGGCGGGTGCGGGCGCCGCCGCCTTCGGGCTTGCTCGTCTCGATCCGTCGCAGGACGAAGAATCCGTGCTCGTCTATGCGAATGCGGACGCCTGTATCGCCGGAACCAGGCGAACGGAGGAGGATTGCCGGAGCGAGTACCTGACGGCGCGTGCCGCCTATCCCGAGGTCGCACCGCGTTACGCCACGGTGACCGATTGCGAGGCGCATCACGGCCCATCGCATTGCCTGCCCGGAGACGGCGTCGCCGTGAGTGCTGCCGGACGCTTCGTCCCGAGGATGGCCGGCTACGTCATCGGCAGGCGGATCGATCAGAACCTGCCGCCACAGCCGATCTTCGACCATGCTCCGAATTCGGAAGCGTCCCATAGCGGAAGCGCCGGCCACTCGGGTGGCGCCGGCTATTGCACGAGTTGGGGCGGACGGATCACCACGTCTTCGGGCGGTGCGTCCTCCAGCGCGCGGGTCGCGTCTTCGGCGGTGCGCAAGGTCGCATACGGTGGCTTTGGAAGCACGGGCCGTTCGTTCTCGTCGCACGGCTGGTCGAGCCATGGAAGCGGCGGCTGATGCGGCGCGTGCCCATCGGCGAACGACCGGATTGGCGGGAGACCGCGCGCCGGCATGGTTTCACCTTCCACACCTTCGATGGCGAAGCGTATTGGTCCGAGAGCCACGCCTACGCTTTCAAGCTGGCTGAGATCGAGGACGATCTCGAAGCGCCGAGCACCGAGATCCACGCCCTGTGCCTCGCTTTCGTCGCCGATGCGGTGGAGGACGAGCGGATCCTGGCCTCGCTCGACATTCCTTCCCATGCCTGGGACGCGATCCGCGCGAGCTGGAGGCGGGGAGACCCCTCCCTCTATGGACGCCTGGATTTCTCCTACGGAGGGGCATCCGCCGGGCCGGCAAAGCTCCTCGAATACAATGCCGACACGCCCACAGCCCTCTACGAGTCCGGCGTGTTTCAATGGCTCTGGCTGGAAGAAGGGCTGCGAACCGGCTCGCTCCCCGAGACAGCCGACCAGTTCAATTCCCTTCACGAAAAGCTGATCGCCCGGTTCCGCACGCTTCGCGGTGACGGAGCGATGGCCTTCACCGCTTATGCCGTTGAGCCCGAGGACAGGGGGACGGTGGCGTATCTCGAAGATTGCGCGCGCCAAGCGGGGCTCGCGACCTGCTTCCTCGACCTCTCCGACATCGGACGTGACGAGGACGGACGCTTCGTCGACCGGGTCGATGCGCCGATCCCGCGCCTGTTCAAGCTCTATCCCTGGGAATGGGCCTTCAGCGACGCTTTCGGAAAGGATCTCGGCACCACGACGACCCGGTTCATCGAGCCACCCTGGAAGGCCGTCCTTTCGAACAAGGGATTGCTGGCCCATCTCCATGCGAGAGAGCCCGGCCATCCCAACCTGTTGCCCTCCTTTTTCGAGAACGATTCCCGCAAGGCGTCATTGGGCACCTCCTTCGTCAAGAAGCCGTTGGTTTCACGGGAGGGGGCGAACATCCTCATGCTGCGCGACGGTGCCGTGCTGGCACAGGATCACGGACCCTATGGCGGCGGGCGCTACGTGCAACAGGCCCTTGCCGAATTGCCGGATTTCGACGGCCGCCGCCCCGTGATCGGCTCCTGGATCGTAGGCGACGAACCGGCGGGGCTGTGCGTTCGCGAAAGCGCGGGACCGATCACCGGTAATTCAGCCCTGTTCGTCCCTCACTTCATCGAGCCTGGTTGAGAGCGGCAACCCGCCGCTTTCAAATCGGCGGCTTTACCCTATCCTGGTTCCCGTGACCGAAATCCTCTTCTATCATCTCCAGCAGCAGCCTCTCGAGACGGTTCTACCGAACCTCGTGGAGCGATCTCTGGAGCGCAACTGGCGCGCGGCAATCCAGGCATCGGGCGAGGAGCGGCTTCAAGCTCTCGACGATCACCTCTGGACCTATCGCGACGATAGCTTTCTGCCACATGGGACGGATCGCGATCCGCTAGCGGCGAGCCAGCCCGTCGTCCTGACGCTCCAGGATGGTAATCCCAACGCCGCCGCCATCCGCTTTCTCGTGGACGGCGCCTCACTGCCACCGGATGCGTCAGACTATCAGCGGATCTGCATCCTGTTCGACGGTAACGATCAGGACGCGTTGCTCGGTGCGCGGGCGCAGTGGAAGCAGGCGAAGGAAGCGGGCCATGCCATCGCTTATTGGCAGCAGGACGAATCCGGACGCTGGCAGAAAAAAGCGTGAGCGCTTTGGCCCATCATTGTAGCGAGAATCGCATGAACCGAGGTTCGACCGTCGCGGATTCATGCCGGCCCGGTGGTGTGGCCAAGCCGGGCACAATCCCCGCGGGGCTTCGGTCCATTCTGGCAGGCGGCACCAGGTGTCTCGCACTCGTCTTGTCCGCCATGCTCCTCGTCGCCGGGCAGCCCGCCATGGCGCAGTCCCCCCACGGTGCCGACAAGCCTCAGGAGCGGCGGGCCGCCGAACGGGGCCCAGAGGGACGCAAGCTTCCCTCCGACGTCACCACCGAGCACAGTGTCACCCTGCCGGATGGACGCCTTCTTCGCTTTACCGCCACCGCGGGCAGCCTTCCCCTCGTGGATGAGAGCGGAAAGCTCCAAGCAGAGATCGCCTTCATCGCCTATCGTCTCGCGGACACGAGCGAAGCGACCCGGCCCGTCACCTTCGCGGTCAACGGCGGTCCCGGCGCGGCATCGGCCTATCTCAATATCGGCGCGATCGGCCCCTGGCGCCTTCCTCTCGACGGCACGAGCATCAGCCCCTCCACGCCGGTGAGCCTCGTCCCCAACGACGGCACCTGGCTCGATTTCACCGATCTCGTTTTCCTCGACCCGGTGGGGACTGGATACAGCCGCGCATCGGACGGCGATGCCAAGCGTTACTGGAGCGTCGACTCGGATGCGTCGGTCCTGTCCTCGGCCATCGCCCGCTGGCTGCGGACGAATGATCGGATCGCGGCACCCAAGTTCTTCGTCGGCGAGAGCTATGGCGGTTTCCGCGGGCCGCTCATCGCGGCAAAGCTGCAGGAGGAGATCGGCATCGGCCTCTCCGGCATGGTTCTCCTGTCGCCCGTCCTCGATTTCGCCTGGTTGCAATCGCCGCGCACGACCCCCTGGGGCCACGTGACGAAGTTACCGTCCTTTGCCGCCGCCGCCATCGAACGAGCCGGTGGCACGCCGAGCCGGAAGGCTCTGGCAGAGACCGAGGCCTATGCCACCGGCGACTATCTCACCGACCTGCTCAAGGGCCCGTCCGACCAAGCGGCGCTGGCCCGGCTCGGCGAAAGGGTCGGAGCCATCACGGGTCTCGATCCGAACTTCGTCCGCCGCCAAGCCGGACGCCTGAGTTCGAACAGCGTCCAACGCGAGATCGGCCAGGAGGAGGGGAGGGTCGCCAGCGCCTACGATACCGGCATCACCGGATGGGATCCGGACCCGGCCGCCACATTCTCGGGCTTCGAGGACCCGCTGCTCACAGCCATGCAGGCGCCGCTGACCAGCGCCATGCTCGAACTCTACGGCACGAAACTGAACTATCGCGTGCCCGATCTTCGCTACGAACTCCTCAACGGTGCGGTCAGCCGAGGGTGGGGCTGGGGCGGCGGACGCATGGCACCGGAATCGCTCGGAGCCCTTCGCGGCGTCATGGCGCTCGATGGTAACCTGCGCGTCCTCGTCGCCCACGGTTTCACCGATCTCGTGACCCCGTACTTCACGTCGAAACTCCTCATCGACCAGTTGCCGGCCTTCGGCACGGACAGGCGGATCGACCTAACTGTGTATCCCGGCGGCCATATGTTCTATTCGCGGCCCGATTCGCGTGCGGCCTTTCATAGGGATGCGGCCGAGCTATACGCTGCATCGCTGAAGGCGCGGTCGGGCGCTGCAAAGGACGTGAAGTGACGAGGATGTCGTCGCGGCTAGGCTTCGCCGCTTGTCTCATGGGTCTCAATATCGTCGGCGCGTGTACGACGAGCGAGCGCGAGGCACCGGCGGCGGTACCGGCGAAGGTTGCCGTCGCACTTCTCCCGTCGCCGTCCGTCACGGGCCCGGTGCTCAACGCCGATGGGACGTGCAGCCAGACCTCCGCAGCCAGCGCGACCGTGATCGAGCCCGGGATCGGCGAATGCGATCTCATCCGGTTGAAAGCGAAGCCTGCGACGGACGTGTTGATCGGCGAAGGCCGTTCAGGCCGGGAGGTACAGGTGCTCTACAGCGAGCCGGGAGCGAAGGAGCTGTATTTCTTCGTCAACGGTCGCCTCGACCGGATCGTCAAATCCTGACCGGTCGGATCAATAGGCCGGCACCAACCTGTCTCCGGGCAAGGGCGCGACCATGCGAAAGTGCAGGCCCTCGGCCTCATAGGTAATGTCGACATCGGCATTGCATTGCTGTGCGAGCACTCGCTGGAGCAGCGTCGAGCCGAAGCCCTTGCGTTCCGGCGCCTTGACCAGGGGTCCGCCCGATTCAGTCCAGCGGAGTTCCAGGACGCGCTCGGCATCGCGTTGATCCACGCTCCAGCTGACCGTGACCCGCCCACTCGGCAGCGACAGCGCCCCGTACTTGGTGGCATTGGTGGTCAGTTCGTGGATTGCCATACCGGTGGGTACGGCAAGATCTGCGGCCAGCTCGACCGGGGGCCCTTCGAGCGTGATCCGATTGGCTGTCCCGTCATTGTAATGGCCGAGCTCGTTTTGGAGAAGATCGCGCAGGGGCGCCGTCTGCCAGTAATCCTCAGTGAGCAGGTTATGCGTCTTGCCGAGCGAGACGATCCGGTCCGAGAAGGACTGGTAGAATGTGTCCACATCCTTGGTCGAACGCGCCGTGGCACCGAGGAGCCCCTGCACCGTGGCGAGCGTGTTTTTCACGCGGTGGTGAAGCTCGCGGATCAGGAGAGCCTGGCGCTCGTGCGTCCGTTGGCGTTCTTCGAGATACGCCTGCACTTCGCGTTGCCGCCGCCGCGCGCGAAGGGCCGAGCGAACCGCATTCGCCAGCACGGCCGGATGAAACGGCCGTTCCAGCACCGTGACGTTGCCGAGTAGGTCGGTGAGCCTTACATCCGGCGGGCCGCCGCGATAGCTGAGCAGCACGAAAGGAAAGTCCGACCAGGGCGGTTGCCGCTCGACCCATCGAGCGATCTCCTGCCGGTCCCAATGCAGAAGCGCTTCCTCCGTCATCACCGCGCAGGCTGCATGATCCAGATGGGCCACGAGATCGTCCAAGGTCGACGTCGCCTTCGACACGATTCCGACTTCCGCCAGGATCGTCGCCGCCACCATCGCATCCCGTCCGAGCGGAGCGAGGATCAGGACAACCGGTTCAGGATGCGGCATCGCGGCCGGGCTCGCTCACGATCGTTCCATCCGTCCGGATCCGTTCCGCGAGCAGATGATCCCGGTCGCCGTCAAAGGTCGGAACGCCCGTGAGAACACCGCGGAACCGCTCCAGCGGTTCGCCCACCCGCAATCCGCCTGCATCGATCTTGAACTCGCGGATCGTATCCTCATGTGCGCCTGTCCGCTTCTTCAGGACGGACAGAGCCCTACGGACCCGGCCGGCGGCTTCGAAGAAGCGGAGCATGATCACGGTGTCGCTGACATAGGTCAGGTCCACGGGCGATTCCATCTTTCCGACCATGCCATGCTGGGCCAGGATCAGAATCGTCACGACCCCCTGTTGGTTCAGGTAGGTGACCAGTTCGTGCATCTGCATGACCAGGTACGGCTGACCCGACATGGCGCTGAGATAGCCGGTCAGACTATCGATGATGACGATCCGCGTTCCATCTCGCTCTACAGCGTCGCGGATGCGGCCGGAGAAATCGCCGGGCGAGACATCGGCCGGGTCGATCTGCTCGATCTGCAGCATTCCGGCTTCGACAAAAGCCCCCAGAGGCATTCCCACGCTCTGGGCGCGCTGCAGCAGGATGTTGCGCGTTTCATCGAAGCTGATGATCAGCCCTCGTTCCCCGCGTTTCAGGGCCGCGACGAGGTAGCTCACGGCGAGCGTTGATTTCCCGGCCCCCGATGGCCCGATCACGAGGCTCGCCGTCCCGCGATCGAGGCCACCGCCGAGAACCCGGTCGAGTTCGGGAACGCCGCTCGCCACCGAATCGATGACGAAGCTGCGATGGTGTTCGCTTGCTACCAAGCGCGGATGCACGCGGATGCCGCCCTTCCTGATGACGAAATCGTGGTAGCCGCCTTGATACTCGGTTCCGCGCATCTTGATGACGTGGATGCGCCGCCGAACCGCGCCGTAAGGCGGGGTCACCTGTTCGAGCCGGATCACCGCGTGGCTGATGGAGTGTAGGTTCAGATCGTCATTCTCGGCGCTGAGATCGTCGAGCATCAGCACCGTGATGTCGTTGAGAAGAAAGTAGCTCTTGAGCGCGAGAACCTGACGGCGGTAGCGCAGCGATCCTTGCGAGAGCAGCCGGATCTCCGACAGGCTGTCGAAGACGACGCGGGTCGGTTTCACCCGCTCCATCTCGCCCAGGGCCATGCGGACGGTCTCGCCCAGTTCGAGGTCCGACGAATGCACGAGACTCTGTTGCTGCTTCAGATCGAGGCTCAGCTCTGGCGGCACGAGCTCGTAGATCTCGATCCCGTCCAGGGACCAGCCATGGCGTCCCGCCACGGAGAGCAACTCCCGCCGGCTTTCCGACAGGGTGATGTAGAGGCAGGTCTCCCCCTGCGCCACGCCGTCGATGAGGAACTGGAGGCCGAGGGTCGTCTTGCCACTTCCCGGCCGACCCTCCACGAGATGCGCACGGCGGGCCGCGTAACCTCCCGAAAGGATGCCATCGAACCCCGGCACTCCCGTGGGGATCGGTTGGGCGTCGGGGGCGTCACTGGATGGCATCATCATGTCCGGTAGATACGGCAACGGTTCAACATAAATTTCCCCGGCGAGTCTGTCCTCGATAAATCGGCCACACCAGGAGCCGATGCCATTCGAGATGGCGGGAATAACAGGCTTTGCAGATTGTCGTGCGTCGCCTTATCAGACCGTGCCGCCGCGCTGCGAGGCGGCAGCCGCTACCGCCTCGCGCTCCTCCCACAACCTGATAGTCCGGAGTTCGGATCCCATAATGCGCGAACCGAACGCGATCGACTTCTGGCGTGGCCTCGCCCTCGTGACGATCTACGTCAATCACATCCCAGGCAACACATTCGAACGTTACACCTATTCGCAGTACGGCATCTCGGATGCCGCGGAACTGTTCGTCTTCCTGGCCGGATGGTCGATCGGGATCGCCACGCGCGGGCGTGACGGCCAGCCGGAACCGCGTCTGAAAAGCGTGCTGAGGCTCCTGTCGCGCACGATCGAAGTCTACCGTGCACAGATCACCACTATGGCGATCGCCCTGGCCATGATTGCCGGGACGGCTCTGATCCTCGACAATCCGCTCCTTCTCGAATGGCACAATGCCGGAGGCTTCTTCGCCGACCCGATCCAGACCACGATCGGTTTCGTCGCACTCACGCATCAGCTCGGCTTCTTCAATATCCTGCCGCTCTACGTGGTGCTCTTGGGCATTGCCCCGATCTTCATCCTGATCGCCCGCGTGAGCCGTATTGCGGCGCTCGTCCTGTCCTTCGGCCTCTATTCGGCAAGCCTCGTCTTCGAATGGAACCTGCCGTCCTGGCCGGGCGAGGGGGATTGGTTCTTCGATCCCCTGTGCTGGCAGCTTCTCCTGGTGCTCGGCTTCGTTGCCCAGGACCTGAACCAGCGATCCGGCACGCTCCGGCGCTGGTCTCAACGGCTGATGCCCCTCGGCGTCGTCATCGTCGTGCTCGGAATTGTCCTGTCCGTGTTCGACCTCCGGCCAGACCCGCTGCTCGTTCCCGATCCTCGTCTCGTCTTCTCCTTCGACAAAACGTATCTTTCGCCAGCGCGACTGATCCACTTCATCGGCGTGTTGCTCGCCTTTCAAGGCGTCTACGCGCTCATCGTCCCACACATCGGTGCGATCGGTCGATATTTGGCGGGACTCGGTCGTAATTCACTGGCAGTCTTCTCCATCGGCTCGCTCTTGAGCCTCGCCGCGCAACTCGTGCGGTTCTGGACGGGGGGCGGCCTTCTCGTGGATGTCGGCGCCATGGGATTCGGTTTGTTCGCTCTGGGCTTCACTGCATGGTTCGTCGAATGGCGCTCGCGCAAACCTCGGCTCTCCTGATCTCACTCGGCCTTGCCTCCCTCGGGACGATCTCCGGATCATCCCGCGCCGGAGCGGAAGGCAGCGCGACGATCGTCTCTCCCCCGACTGCGGCGGCCCCGGCTCCCGGTGGCGAAGCGTCGGAGGCCGTCGATGTGAGCCTGTCGCCCGAATGCCGGGTGCCGGGATCGAAGCTCTATACTCTGGCCCGGTTGAGCTCGGTGAAGGCCGCGCTCAAGGAGAAGCGGCCCGTACGGGTTCTCGCCATCGGGTCGTCCTCGGCGGGGGCAGGGGCCTCGGCGACCTATCCGGTCAAGCTGGAAACGGCCCTTGAGCGCTCGCTTCCCAACGTGGATGTGGAGGTCGAGAGCCGAGGCATGCAGGGCGAGATCGCCTCGGGCGCTGCGGAGCGCCTGCGCAGCATGGTGGCCGAGGTCGAGCCCGACCTAGTGGTCTGGCAGGTCGGTACCCACGACGCGCTCGCCCGGGTCGATCTCGACGCCTTCGCCAGCGTCCTCGACGAGACGGTTCAGTGGATCAAGTCCCACGAGATCGACGTGGTGCTGGTCAATCCAGTCTACACGGCTTCGCTTGCCCAGGACGAGTATTACAGCAGCATTGTCCGGAAGGTGCAGGAGGTTGCACTGCGCGAGGGAGTGCCGCTCGTGCAGCGCTACGAGGCGATGCGCTACCTGTCCGGGAGCAGCGACAAAGGCGAAGCACATATGCTGGGACGACAGTTCCGTCTCAACGACCTTGGCCTGCGCTGCATGGCCGAGCATGTTACGCGAGCCATCACCCTCTCGCTGCTCCAGCCCGACCCGTCTGCGACCGGAACCGCAACTGCTCCGTCGGTCATCGTCGCGCCGCCGAAGGATGCGGCGGTGAAGCCGCCTTCACCGCCCCGGAGCGGTGGTGCCTCGCTTCAAGAGCAACCCTGATCGGCTTGCCATAGCGATCGCGGCGGATACTCGGTCGGTCCGTAGTCATCGATCTATAGCGCCATCGTGCAATGTCTCGTTCGGATGGTGTTGTAGGCTGACGCGACCAAGTGGGCCGTCATCAAAAGCCGGGCGACCTTCCGGGGCGAAGCTAGAGAAGAGCCCTTTTTCGTGTCCATTCCGGGACGGGTTTCGCTCAGAGCCCGAAAGCGTAACGGACTCGGTGGCTGAGACAGATAGGGTCGGCCTGAGCGTTCGGGGCGTGGAGTGGGGTCAGTGAAGGACGGGACGGAGGGCTGGACCCTCGGCGCGGCCTTCAGCCGCTTGAGGACGTTTCGCGCAGGCGCGGCGGGAGCGGCGCTCGACGTCTTCGCGATTCGCATCGCCGCCGCCATCTTCGCCTACGGGGCACAGGTCATGATGGCGCGCCTCATGGGGCGCTCGGAATACGGAGTGTTTGCATCGATCTGGGTGTGGATCGCCATCCTCGGCCATTCCTCCACACTGGGTTTCGCTCAAGGTGCCTGCCGTTTCCTGCCCGCCGATCAGGCGAGAGGCGATGCCGCCCATATGCGCGGGTTCCTCCTCGTGGGCGCATGGGTGACCATTGCCGCTGCGTCTATAGTTGCAGGCATCGGCCTCGCCATTGCCTGGATGCAGGGCATCCTCCTCGATGGGCCGTATGCTGGGCCTTTGCTCCTCGCAGCACTCGTTCTGCCGCTCTTCACGATGCAGGATTATCTGGAGGGCGTCGCTCGAAGCCAGAACTGGGCGGTGCTCGCCATCGCGCCGCCCTACCTCCTGCGCCAGGGGCTCATCATGGTCACCATGGCGGGCGCCGTCACCGTCGGGGCACCGGCTCAGGCATGGGTTGCCATCGCCTGCACCCTGGTCGCCACTGGACTCGCCCTGGCGATCCAAGCACGGCTCCTGATCCTGCGCCTTCGTGACGATCTGCTCCCTGTGAAACCGCGATACCGCTGGCGGATCTGGCTCCGGGCCTGCCTTCCGATCGCGGCCGCCGACCTCGCATATTCCGCTTTCAGCATGATCGACGTGGTCATCCTCGGCATGCTGATGCCACCTGCGGCGGTGGGCCTGTATTTTGTCGCGACCCGGATCCAGCAATTCGTCCCCTTCGTGCATTACGCCGCGTCCGCGGCCACCGCTCAGCGTTTCGCCGCCATCCACGCATCCGGGGATGCAGACGGGCTGACGCGCTTCGTCCGCATGCAGGCCCGCCTTACCTTCGCCGCCACGGTGATCGTCGGTCTCTTCATCGTCACGGCGGGCCCATTCCTGCTCGCGATGTTCGGGCCGGAATTTGGAGCGAGCTATCCGCTTCTCGCCGTGCTGGTCGCGGGCAATGTCGGAGCGAGCCTGTTCGGACCCGGCGAAGACCTGCTCACCATGATCGACGGTGAACGTCTCTGCGCTGGCATCACCCTGGCGATGCTGGCCCTGGCCGCTCTGCTCTGTCTGATTCTGGTACCGGTCCTCGGAATCATGGGAGCGGCCATCGCGATGGCCATGGCCAACGTGCTTCGCGGGTTGGGAATGGCTTTGGCCGCTTTCCGTGTGCACGGTATCGTTACGACGGTCCTGCCGTTCGCCGGTCGGCTTGGCTCATGAAGACGGTCTTACAAGACCTGCGCTCAGGACGCTCGGTCTCGCTCGCCACATATTCGGAACTGGCTGCCGATCCCGATCCCTGGGATGCGCTCATGGCCAATGCGCTCACCACGCACCCGCATTACAGCCGCCATGTCATGGCGGCTCATCGGAGGGCGGGGTTGGCCGCCACCGACCTCGCCTTCGTCGTTGTGCAAGGCCGGCTTGGGCTGGAGGCTCTGTTGCCCTTTGCATGGAAGCGCGATGTGAGCGGGCTCGGAACGCGCATTGCCCGTCCCTTCCTGTCGCCCTTCATCACCCAGACGAGCCCTCTCGTTGCGGATGCTCCCGACCTGCCCGACATCCTCGATCTGTTGGTGAAAGGGCTCCAATCCGCCTCCAAGGGGCGGATCTGGCGCTGGCCCCTGCTTCCCACCGAGACGAAGCTCGGTCGCGGATTGCTCGAGGCCATGGATCGCGCCGGCTGGATGAGAGGCATCGCCAGCCGTTTCGAGCGACCGATCGTCGAGCGTCGCGAGTCATATGCCGGTTTCCTCGACGAGCATCCGCACCGATCGCGGATGAAGGATCTCAGCCGTCGCCATCGCAACCTGTCGAAGCGAGGCACACTCAGCCATGACATCGCCACCGGCGGCGACCTCCTGAACGATGCCGTCGCGGGCTTTCTCAGACTGGAGAAGGCCGGGTGGAAGGGGAGGGCCGGGACGGCGCTCGCTTCTCGCCCACAGCACGAGGCTTTCGCGCGTGCCTTGTTCACCGGAGCCGATGGCCCGGTCCGCGTCCGGGCGGATAGCCTTCTGTTGGATGGTCGCCCGCTCTCGATCAGCCTTGCCCTCGTAGCGAGCGGTACGGCCACGCTCTTGAAGACCACCTTTGAAGAGAATGAGCGCTCCAGCGCTCCGGGCCTGCTGCTGGAGGCACGGATCATCGAAGCTCTGTACGGGACCGGCTTCGCCGAACGGCTCGATTCGGCCACGCTCGCCGGCTCGGTCCTCGAGAATCTTTATCCTGATCGAGAGACGATCTGCGAGATCGTCGCCGCCCCTAGCGGTGCCGCGCGTATGATCACGGTCGAACAGCGAATCCGCCTAATCTCGATGGAGCGGCGCGCCATGGTCCGCGTCAAACGGGCCCTGGGCAGGCGCTGACGGGCGGGCACAGGCATGCTACTCGGCCGGTTCGGCACGCCAGACAGGAACCATCCGCATGCGTCGTCCGCTTCTTGCCCTCACCGGAGCTTTGTTGATCGCCATGACCGCTTCCGCATCCGCCGAGACCGTGACCACGCCTTCGGGCCTGCAATATCGCGACGAAGTCGTCGGGACCGGCCCTACGCCGCAGACCGGCAAGAAAGTCAGCGTCCATTATACCGGCTGGCTCGATGAGGGCGGCAAGCCGGGCAAGAAGTTCGACTCCTCGCGCGACCGTGGCCAGCCCTTCAGCTTCACCCTCGGCATCGGCCAGGTGATCGGTGGTTGGGATCAGGGTGTCGCCACGATGAAGGTCGGCGGCAAGCGCACGCTCATCATCCCCTCTGACCTCGGCTACGGCGCACGCGGTGCCGGTGGGCTAATTCCGCCGAACGCCACGCTCATCTTCGACGTGGAACTGCTCGGCGTGAACTGAACCCGACCCTTATACCCGGACGAGCCTCGCCTCGTCCGGTTCTTAGCCTGTCCCCAATCGGTCCCGCTAGCGCTCAGGCTGCCAACCCCAGTGCGGCTCGAGCCTCGGCGGGTGTCGCCACGGTACGACCGTGCCGCTGCACGCACTCCACGGCCAGCCCGACCAGTTCGGCATTGCTCGCTGCCAGTTGGTGCTTCGTCACCCGGATGTTGTCCTCCAATCCGGTCCGTACCGAGAACGCCCCACGGGCAAGTGCCCAGTCCATGACCTCGGCCTGATGGCGTCCGATGCCGGCAGCGGTCCAGGTCGCCTCGGGCAGTACCTGCTTCAGTTCGCCCAGGAGCAGATCGAGCAGGCGCTCGTTGGCCGGCAGAGCATTCTTCACTCCCATGACGAATTGGACGTGGGGGCGGGCATCCATGAGCCCTTCATCCACCAGCCGCCGGGCGCCATGAAGATGTGAGAGATCGAAGATCTCGATTTCCGGCCAGACACCATGCGCCCGCATCTGACTGGCGAGATCGGTGACGAGGCTCGCCGGATTCTCATAGACGATGGTCGGAAAGTTGACCGAGCCGGTGGAGAGCGAGGCCATATCCGGCCGGTGGCGAAGCGACAGGCCACGGCTGGCTGGATCGCGTCCGCGTCCTCCAGTGGAGAACTGCACGATCATGCCGGGGCAATGGCGGCGAATTCCCTCCTGCACGGCGGCGAAACGGTCGGGATCGGACGAGGGCGTCTCGTCGTCGTTGCGCACATGGATGTGCACCAGGGCGGCACCCGCCTCGTAGGCCTGGCGCGTCGATTCGATCTGCTCGGCGCCCGTCACCGGAAGGGCCGGATTGTCGGTCTTGCGCGGAACTGAACCGGTGATGGCGACGGCGACGACGACAGGTTTCATGATCCGGCCCGGATGTCCGATGAGGAGGGCACGGGAAATACTGCATTCCACTCAGTAAGCGAAGTGCTGGGTTCGCTGGCAAAGCAGCCGTCCGCTCAGCCCTGGAACAGCAGCGTCGCCTTGGTTCCGGGTCCGCTCTCTCGATAGATAAGGGCGGAACGGAGGTTGGTGGCCATGGCCTTGACGATGCGCGAGCCGAGACCGGTGCCGCGAGGCTGGCCTTCGCCCGTCCACCCGATCCCGTCATCCTCGACGGTCAGGCTCAAACCGTCCGTCCCGTCGCGCGCCACCGCTACCCGGATCTCACCGGGGACTTCCGGCGGATACGCATATTTGTAGGCGTTCGTCACGAGTTCGGTGACCACGACGCCGACGGAGACCGCCTTGTCGGTGGCAAGCCGGATCGGCTCCGCGACGAGGCGAATGGCATGGTCGCGCCCGGCTGCCTTCATCGCTCCCTGCAGTTCCTCCACAAGGCTTGAAAGATAGGCGTCGAGTTCCACCGCCTCGACATCATCGGAGGTGTAGAGCCGCCGATGAATGCCGGCGATGGCCGAGATCCGCGCCTGCATCTCGCGCAAGGCCGCTTTGGCAGCGGGATCGGAGACGGCGTTGGTCTGCATATGCGTCAAGGCCGCCACGAGGGCGAGGGAATTGGCGACCCGGTGATTCACCTCGCGCAACAACATGACCGCGCGGTCTCGGGCCTCACGGACCTCTGCCTCGGCCCGTTCCTTGTCGCGCCTCATGGCCTCCTGGCGCAGAGCCGTGTCGACCGCTTCGCCGAGGAGTTCGCGGAACTGACCCTGCAGGTCCTTCCAGACGTAATCCACGGCCCCGGCCTTCAGAGCGGCCACCGCGACGCGGCTGTCCTCAGACCCGGTGACATAAATTACCGGCGGGGCGAAGGGCATGGCGCGGATGGCTGGGAGCACGTCGAGACCGGTCTGGCCGGGCATATGATGATCGAGGGCCACGAGATCGATGCCGCCCTGGCTCAGACGCGCAAGACCCTCGTCGCCGGTGGCGGCAAGTTCCACGATATAGCCGCGTGCGTTCAGGCCCTTCTGCACGAGGCGCCCGAGGCCGGGATCGTCGTCGACATAGAGGATGCGACCGCGCTCCGGGGCGAGGGGAGCGCTCATGCGGTGCGGATTTTCATGGGTTCTCGGGCACCTGCATCACGGAAAAGAACAACCCGAGCTGACGAATAGCGTTCGAGAAGCCCTCATAATTCACCGGCTTGGTGATGTAGACGTTCGCGCCGAGATCGTAGCAACGCTGAACCTCGCGGCTGTCGTCCGTTGTCGTGAGAACGACCACGGGCGAGCGCCGCGTATGTGGGTTCGCCTTGACCTTCTCCAGGATGTCGATCCCGGTCATATCCGGAAGATTGAGATCGAGCAGGATCAGGAGTGGGCGCTTGGCGCTGGCCTCTCCGGTGCCGTCCGGTCCGAGCAGATAAGCGAGCGCCGACGTCCCGTCCCGGAACGGAATGATCTCGTTGTTGACGCCCGCGCGGCGAATATTGCGCTCGATGAGCCGGGCATGACCTTCGTCATCCTCGATCATCACGATACTGACGGGGTTCACGTTCGGATCACGCCTCATTCCGCTGCGAGGGACGTCGCCGGAACACCCTCGTATACAGCTGTAGCGCTCCCGCGGGGCAGCGTCACGCTGAAGGTGGTGCCTTCACCGAGCTTGGAGGCGACGTCGATCCGTCCACCCAGCGACCGGACCAAAGCTTTCACATGGGCGAGACCGATCCCTTCGCCCGGTCGATCCTGCGCTCCGGAGCGGCGGAACAGTTCGAACACGCGGGAATGGTCACGTTCAGCAATTCCCCTGCCGTTATCAGCGACATCGATACGAATTCGCGGCCCAACGGCCGCGGCAGTCACTGTGATTCGACCGGCGCGAGTGGGATCCAGATACTTCACCGCATTGTCGAGCAGATTGCCGAAGATCTGTTCGAGGGCGAGTCGGTCCGCCGTGATCCTCGGCAGATCGCGCGCGACGACGACTTCCGCGCCGGCCGCGTCGGTCTGATGGCGCTGGGCATCGGCGAGGCGCTGAAGCAGCGCGTCAAGGTCGAGGGGTTCCGGCCTGAAACTTCGCCGCCCTTCGCGGGACAGTTTCAGGATCGCGGCGATCAGGCTTTCCATCCGCGTCACCGCGGCGCTGATGAAGCCGAGCGCCTCACCAAGATCGGCGTCGATCCTCTCCGCGTCGGGATGGGACTTCAGGGCGGAACGGATGTCCTCACGCGTAGCGTCGAGCTCACTCGTGAAACCCATGACGTTCACGAGGGGGGCGCGAAGGTCGTGGCTGACGATGTAGGCATAGCGCTGAATCTCCTCGTTGGATTCTCGGAGTTCCGCTTCCGCCTCGCGCTGCTCGGTGATGTCGGTATGCACGCCGACCCATTCACGAATTGACCCATCGGGGGCCAGAACCGGGACGGCACGGATCGCGAAATGCCGCCACGTCCCGTCGCTCACCCGGACGCGATGCTCGTGGACGAAGGTTCGCTTCTCCCGGACCGTTTCGTTCCAGGCGTCCACGGACGATCGAGAATCGTCCGGATGCACGGCGTTGGCCCATCCGAACCCCTGGTACTCCTCGAAGGATTGGCCGGTGATCGCTGACCATCCCGGCTGTTCGCCGACCATCCGGCCCTCGGCATCGTTGGTCCAGAGCACGCCGCGCACAGCCTGAATCGCCGCGCGGAACCGCGCCTCGCTGTTGCTCAACTCACGCTGGACGCGCTGCTGGTCGATGGAGGAGGCCAGCATGGCGAGGAACAGAGTGAGGAAGATCGCCGCCCCGACGAAGAGGGCGAGGTTCTGCTGGCTCGGAGCGAGACCGGTAACGTGGCTCGCATGCGCGCCGGTTTCCCCTGTCGTGAAGGTCGCGGCGGCCATGCCAGTATAGTGCATCCCAGAGACGGCGAACCCCATCACGAAAGCAGCGATGATTTTTTGCCACGCTCCGTGATTTCGGAACGTGAGCCAGAGCCCGACCGTCGCTGCCGTCACGGCAATGAGCACCGATACGGCGGCGAGGAGCAGGTTGTAGGTAACGCTACCGGGCATGTGCAGGGCGGTCATGCCGATGAAGTGCATGCCGGCGATGCCGATCCCCATCAGCGTGCCGCTCACAAGGATGTCCTGCGCCTTCGCTCCCGGTCGGCCGACCCAGGCGAAGGCGCCGCCGGTTGCGCCAATGGCGATGACGAGCGAGAGCACGGTGAGACCGGCCTCGTAAGAGGTGGGCATCCCCATCTCGAAGGCGAGCATGCCGATGAAATGCATCGACCAGATGCCGCCACCCATGGCCAGCGCCGCCCCTCCGATCCACGCGATGCGGCGGCCAGGCGCTGCATTGTGTACCCGAGCTCCAAGATCCAAAGCCGTGTAGGACGCGAAGATCGCGATGGCGACGGACAGGGCGACGAGGGCGGGATTGTAGCCGGTATGAACCATCGGGCGACTGCTTGAGGAGGATTCGGAGCCGCTGAACCGGCAGAGACCCGACCGTAGCCGGTCGGCACCGGCGCCACCACAGCGAACCAGCCGGGCGTTCTTACCGCTCATCGGCTTTGCGCCGATCAGGAGATGCCGAGGGCCCTGATGAGAATGAGGCTGATGGCGAGGAGGACGGCGAGCGAGCCGGTGACGGCCAGGGTGACCCGGCCGCCCATGCGCGCCAGGACCCGGACATCGACTCCGAGCCCAAGGGCAGCCATCGACATGATCGTGAGAAAACCGGCCACTTGCCGCACCGGGCCGGAGGCAGCGTCAGGGATCAGCCCGAGGGAGCGCAGGGTGGCGAGCCCAAGGAATCCGAGGATGAACCAGGGCACGAGCTTAGTGAATCCCAGTCTCCGGGGCGACGCGCTTTGCACGCCTGCCTCCCGGGGCAACCGGTGGGCGAGAAGCGAGAACGCCACCACGACGGGTCCGAGCATCAGGACGCGAACCAGCTTGACCAGCGTGCCGACCTGGGTGCTCAGGAGCCCGACCGGCACCGTAGCGGCCAGGACTTGGGGCACGGCATAAACCGTCAGGCCGGCGAGCACACCGTATTGGTGGTCTGACAGACCGGCAAGGGGAATGAACAAAGGCAGCCCGAGTACCATCAGCACGCCGAGCACGGCGGTGAATGCAATGGAGCCAGCGACGTCCTTGCTGTCGGCCCCAATCACCGGCGCCACGGCAGAGATAGCCGAGTTCCCGCAGATAGCGTTGCCGCAGGCGACAAGGATCGCCATGCGGGCCGGCAGACCGAGCCCCCGGCAGATCGCGTAACTCGCCAGAATCGCGAGAAACACCGTTCCGACGATGCCGGTGAGCAGAGCCGGGCCAGAGGCAACGATGGCACCGAGGCTGATGGAAGCACCCAGCAACATCACGGCAATTTCGAGCAGTTGCTTCGCACTGAAGGCGATCCCGGCTCGGAAGCGTTCACCCGGCACCCATGCGGTGCGGATGGCGATACCCAACAGGATCGCGATGACTAATGCCTCTATATAGGGGTGACCGGTGGCCCGCTCTTCCCAAGCCTGGATCGCCATGGCGGAAGCGGTCACGGTGAGGCAGAGCATCAGGCCGGCCAGCAGCGCCGGCCGCATGCGCGTGGTGGTCTCACCCGCGGGAAGACCCGTATTCGATGATGTTTTCACGCCCATTCCACCTGCCGGGATCTGCCAGCAGGCCGTTCCAAAAACAAACTTCTGCCTTGGGCGTAGAAAGGAGAAAACCCCTCTCCATATGGCTCTAACTTCAAAAGACCCATCCATTGATCGATGGCAACCAAACCTCGATCTTAACACGTATGAGTGCTCGTTCGAATTTCGGCTCCACCAGTTTCGATCCGTATGGCGAACCGGTCAGCGACGACCGCAACGCTTCCACGATGCAGGGTGATCGGCGCGCACGCAATGCTGCTATTGCAGTGTTCTGGACTCTGGCACTTACGCTCACCGCGGGCCGGATCTATTTTAGCGAGCAGACCTTCGATCAGACGATGACGCTTGCCCAGGCGCAGATCGCGGCTTTCGTCACGGCGATCCGCTAGACTGAGATCGATGGCCGCCAGTTAGTAGGCGGCTGCAAGATAGGCGGCGATCGCTTTGGCTTCGGCTTCCTCGATCGGTGCGCGAAAGACCTTCACCATCTTTGTGACCTCGGCATTCCAAAACGCGGCGCCTTTTCCGGGCGGCTGCGTGAGGATGTAATCCACCGAGTGACACATGGTGCAATAGGTTTGCGCCGCCTCGAAACCGGCTTCGTGACCCTGAACGGGCAGCAACTCCGCTGTTGGCTCCGGGACGTCATAACTGCGCGGTGCGGCCCAGGCCGTTCCACCGATGAGAAGGGCAAGCGATCCAAAGGCGGCCGCGAAACGATGGTGTCTCATCTCGCTTCTCCTCACAGCGCCTCAAGTCGGGTGGTCTCGATGACGTTCCGCATATATCCCGCCGGATTCCAACGCGGCTCCATCGGCTGCGTCGTCCCGTCTCCGGCTTTGGCGCGGACACGAACCACGTGCGAGCCCGACTTGAGATCGGCCTCATAACTCCTGGACCGAAACGAGTACTGGCCAATATTTTGGCCGAGCCGTGCTGCCGACCATGTCGTCCCGTCATCCAACGAGATGTCGACGGCCGTAATGCCGGAACCTCCATCGAAGGCGATACCGCGCAGAGCTACCGTTCCGGCGCGAACTGTCGCACCATCCGTCAGGTTGGTGATAAATGAGCGAACGGGCAGCCGATGGATCGGTACCGTCTTCCCCAAGGCGGCTCCCGGCTCGACACAGGCACACTCGTTGTCGGGGATGCGATAGGCCTTCTGCATCCAGAACCCATCGAAGGGGGTGTCCAGCACCGTGATCGAGCTCAGGTGCTTGATCCAGTAGGTGCCGTAGAAACCCGGTACCACGAGCCTCAACGGGTAGCCGTTAAGCCAGGGAAGCTCCTCTCCGTTCATTGCCCAGGCCAGCATCACCTCGCCCTCCTCGGCATGATCGATAGCGAGAGCCTTGGCGTAACGCGGCGTCTCGGGCAGAACCGGCCCGTCGAGACCGGTGAACGCCACCTGCACGGCGCCCTGCTTCACCCCGGCTTTGTCGAGCACGGATTTGAGCGAGACGCCGGTCCAGCGGGCATTCCCCATGGCGCCATTGCCGAGTTGCCCCCCGGCGACACGGGGCAAGATGAAGCCCCGAGAGTTCCCCGAGCACTGGTTCACGGCCACGAGGTCGATGACGGGAAGGCTCTTCAGTTCCTTCAAGGAGAGGAAGATCGGCCTGTCGACATGGCCGCTTATCTCCAGCCGGAACAGGTCTGGATCGATGGAGGTCGGGATATCGGCGAGGTGATAACGCACGAAGAACGCATCGTTCGGCGTGATCACCCCCTCGTCGAAAACCTGGAACGGAGTTTCAAGCTGAGGCGGACGTGCCGTCGTCTGCAGCAATGGCCGCTTTCCAGGATAAGTGTCAAACAGCGTTGAACATTGACCCTGGATCGGCGTCGAACTTTGACCCCCTGGATGGGTATGGCGGGACGCCCCTGATCAGCCCGGCGAAGCGGGTCGGGG
>NZ_LMMP01000010.1 GCF_001422815.1 Methylobacterium sp. Leaf91
AAGGTGAGCCCGCGCGCCGCCATATCGGTGGCCCAGGGTGCGAGCGGCCCGACGCGCACCGGATCGGCGGGTTTCTCCGCCACTTCGCGGGTGGTGCGTGGCTGCGTCTGGACGTTGAACTCGCCCACCGGGGACGCCGTCTGCGCCTCGGCGGAAAGCATGCCCGCCGCGAGGAACGCGCCGCCGAGGAGCACCGGAAGCCCGGGTCGGCGAGCCGGAGGCGCGAAGGGCGCGCGTCCGAGTGTCTCTGTCGCGTCTGTCGGCATCGTCGAGCGTCCCCATTCTGCTGTTCCCCGCACCGCTCGATCACGTGCTCGTCGAAGGAGCCCAAGAGCGGGGAATTGTGAGATTGGGAGAGTTCAGCAAGGCCAATGCCACAGCGGAGAGCGAAACCGATAAAAGTTCCATTCCCCGTCCAAATTCTTCGAAATACACCGTGGGATTGAATCAATGCGGTCGAAAGACTGATATTCAACCAGGAGAGGCCATCCTGACAGGCCCTTTAGCGTAAACTCCCAGCATCTCGATGGACGAAGAGGGCACGGGAACGGGCAGTCGTGATCCTGTAGACGGCAAAAGGCAGAAAATTCAGGCAATCCCCCATAAATCCCACAAATCGGTCAGTTTCAGATTGACAGAATCACCATGCCGGGGACTTTTCGCCAACCTCGTTCCAGCACCCGTTTCGCTGAAAGCCACAGCGTCATCCCTCGTCATCCCGGTTCAGGCAGCGTGATCCAGGCGTCATGATCAATCGGACAGGACATGCCGGCATGTGGGATCTGCCCGACCCTGCCTCTCCACGGCTCGCCATTCGAGGCGGTTGTCCAGAGCCGGCATCGATGGCGGCCCTGGCGGGCACGGCCGGTGCGTCTGCAATCTCTGTGGGAAATACCGTGCGGGACACGCGTTTTCCTGCGGCCTCGCCCCATCAAAATCGCTACGCTTCAGCGAAATGGGGAGACGCCGAGGCCGATGCTGACCGACCACCGCTATCAGGAGATCCTGTCCCGTCTGAACGGAACGGGTCGGGTCGGCGTCTCCGACGTCGCCGCCTATCTCAGGGTTTCCGAGGAGACCATCCGGCGCGACCTGAAGGTCCTGGAGGAGCGCGGCGTCCTGCGCCGGATCCATGGCGGCGCGGTGCCGCCGCGCCTGGACCAGGACCGGCCTCTGCACGAGCGGGGCAAGACCAACCCGCGCGAGAAGGCGAAGGTGGCGGCCAATGCCGAGGGGCTGATCCGCGACGGGATGTCGGTCTTCATCGACACGGGCACCACGACGCTCGCTTTCGCCCGCCGCCTCAGCGGCCGCAACCTCACGGTGACGACGAATTCCATCGACGTGGCGCTCCATCTCGGCAACGGCCCCGCCCGGGTGAACCTGACGCCGGGAATGCTGCGGGCGCGGGACAACGCCCTCGTGGGCTACGAGACGGTGGCCTACGCGCAGCGGTTCTATTTCGACATCGCCTTCATGGGCATCGCGGCCTGCGACCTCACCCATGGCTGGATGGATTACGAGGAGCACGAATCCGCCCTGCGGAAGGTGCTTCGCGGCCAGGCACGCCAGAGCGTGCTTCTCGCCGATTCCCGCAAATTCGGCCGTCAGGCGAACCTCTGCACCTTCGGGCTCTCGGAACGGCTCACCCTCGTCACCGACCGGCCGCCGCCGCAGCCGTTCCTGGATCATTTCACCCAGCATGACATCGATCTCATCAGTTCCTGACGCAGCTGCGGCGGCCAGCGCATTCCACGCGCTCTTCGAAGAGATCTCCGCCTGCGGCGCGACACCCGGCGGCGGCATCACCCGGCTCTGTGCGTCGGCCGAGGACGGACAGGCCCGTCGCGTTTTCGCCAATTCCGCCCGCGAGGCCGGCGCCGAGATCCTCCTCGACGCGGTGGGCAACCAATTCGCCGTCTTCCCTCTCACCGACGGTCCCAGTGCCCCGCTGGTGATGATGGGCTCCCATCTCGACAGCCAGCCGAAGGCCGGCCGCTTCGACGGGACCTACGGCGTGGCAGCGGCCGCCGGCATCGGCGCCGCCCTGATGCGGGCGCGGCGCGCCGGCGAGACCTTCACGGCGGATTTCTGCGCGGTGAACTGGACCGGCGAGGAGGGCGCGCGCTTCCGTCCGAGCCTCCTCGGCAGCGGCGCCTATGCGGGCGCGCGCCGGATCGAGGAGGCTTTGTCCAGCCGTGACGATGCCGGGATCACCCTGCGGGAGGCCCTGGGCGGGATCGGGTTCCTCGGCACGGACCGGCCACCGCCGCTCCCGGCCTGCTACCTCGAACTCCACGTGGAGCAGGGCCTCGTCCTGGAGAACGCGAAGGCGACCATCGGCGTCGTCACCCGCAACTGGGGGGCGGCGAAGATCGACGTGGTCTTCACCGGCGAGCAGGCCCATACCGGCCCGACCCCGATGCCGCGCCGGCGCGATGCGCTGCTCGCCGCCGCCTATCTGATCGCCGAAGTGAGGGAGATCGCCGAGCGCTGGCCCGGCCGCTTCCATACCTCGGTGGGACGCATCATGGTGGAGCCGAACTCCCCCAACGTGGTGCCCGCCCGGGTGGAGCTCAGCGTCGAGCTCCGTTCGGCCGACGATCGCCTGCTCACCGATGCGACCCTGATGGCGGAGGCGGCGATCACCGAGGCGGCGTGCCGCGCCGGCGTCGTGGCCGCAATTCCCGGCCGGACGCTGCGGCCGATCCGCAATCTGCCCGAGGCGGTGTGCGATCTCGTCTCCTCCTGCGCCGAGGAGGCGGCCTTGCGGTCGCTGCGCATGGATACGGTGGCCGGCCACGACGCGATCAGCCTGCTCGGCCAATGCCCGACCGGCATCGTCTTCGTCCCCAGTGTCGACGGCATCGCGCATAACGAGGCCGAACTGTCGCGGCCGGCCGATCTCGAAGCCGGGCTCGCGGTGGCCTTACGCGCCGCATGGCGCTTGTGCCGTAGCGGCGGATCTCCGGAACGGGCCTTGCTCGTCAAACGGCCGAACGAAGCGTTCGGAGCGGAGCGATGATACAATACGGTGAGGCCGGCACTTCTTTCGACCATCGCGTCGAAGCCATCATCGCCACGCGGCCGGACTGGATCGCGCGCCAGCCTCGCTATGGGCTGGCCGCAGCACCGGTGGCATCCCCGACCCACCGGGCCGTGGCCTCGGACTGTGTCCAGGTCGCGTTCCGCGAGGGCGAGCCGGTCTTCCTCAAGCTCCGTCACGCCGATATGGCGGACGATCTGACGCCCGTGGCGGCGCAGGCGGCCCGCAAGGCCGCGCGCCTCGGCATCGCCCCGGAGGTGGTCCACGAGGCGGACGAGGCGCTCGGCCTCGCCTACCTGCCCGAGCCCTGGCGCTATGGCCGGGTCGGCGACCTCCAGGACAGGACGATCCTGGCCGAGGTGCTGGATGCCAAGGCGCGGCTCCATGGCGACGGCCTACTCGGCCATCGATTCTGCCCCTTCGCGCGGATCGAACGCCTTGCCGCCGAGGCCCGTGCCGCCGATGCTCCGCTTCCCGACGGGACCGACCGGCTCGTGGCGGCGATGGCGCTCGTGCGCGAGGCGATCCATGCCTCGGGCATCGACTTCGCCTTCTGCCACAACGACGGCATCGCCTCGAACGTCATGATCGGGGAGGGCGAGATCCGTCTCGTCGATTTCGACCTGGCCGGCGACAACGACCCCTGGTTCGATCTCGGCGCCCTCCTCAACGAGACCTGCCTCTTCGAGCCGGAGCGGCGCGAGGCGGTGGAGCATTATGCCGGCCGGTTCGACGAGCGCCTCTACAACCGCTGCCGCCTCTACGGCGCGGTCGATGACGTGATGGGCGGCCTCTGGGGCGTCACCCGTGCGGTCACCTCGGCGCGGAGCGGGATCGAGTTCTACAAATACGGAACCTGGCGGCTCCTGCACGCGCGCACGACCGTCGGCGCGCGTGACTTCGAAAGCTGGCTGCGCCGGCTATGACACGGGCATTCGAAACGGGAGGCAGCGAACGGCGATGAGCTGGAAAGGCTTGGGCGACGGCATCAGCGAGGGCGAGCGCGCCCTGGAGGGCGTGCTCGCCGGCATCGCTGCCTGGCGGGGCCGGCCGATGCGCTACCGGCCGGTGGCGGGCGGGATCAGCAACACCAACTGGCGCGTCGCCATCGGGGACACGCAGGATTATTTCGTGAAGATGCCCGGCCGTGGCACCGAGATGTTCATCACCCGCGACTGCGCCAACGATGCCAGCCGGCGCGCGGAGGCCTGTGGCTACGGCGTCCAGGTCGTCGACTACCTGCCCGATGCCGGCGTCGAGATCTTCGCCTTCGTCGAGGGTTACCGCGCCTCCTCGAATCTCGACTTCCTGCGCCCCACCGTGCGCCACAACGCCGTGAAGGCGTTGAAGGCCTTCAACGATTCCGCGCCGCTCGGGCTGACGAAGACGATCTTCGAAATGATCGAGGAGCATGTCGAACAGGTCGCGGAGGTGGGCGGCCGGCTTCCGGCCGACCAGGCCTATCTGATGCGCTGCGTGGCCGAGGCGAAGGCCGCGATGACGGCTTCCGGCCTCGATCTCGTGCCATGCATGAACGATACGCTCGCCGGCAATTTCATGATCGACGAGGCCGACAATGTCCTGCTGGTCGACTTCGAATACGCCTCCAACAACGAGCGCGCCTACGAGCTCGCCCTCTGGTTCGACGAGATGGCGTTCCCGGACACGATCGAACGCGAGATGATCGAGGCCTATTTCGGCCGCTGGACCCCCGAGATCCATGCGCGCATCGCGGTCCTGAAGGCGCTCGGCGATCTCAAATGGGCGACCTGGGCGATGATCCAGGAGGCCGTCTCGACCCTCGATTTCGACTATTACAAATACGGAACCTGGAAGCACATGCGGGCCCGAACCCTGTTCCACCATCCCGACTGGCCACTCTGGCTGAGGCGCCTGTGATGGGTGTGGGTGCATCGCCGATCCGGTCCGGGGACGAGGCGACGAAGGCTGATTTCCTCGCCTTCGCCCATCGCCTCGCGGATTTCGCCGCGCCGCTCGCCCGGCACTATTTCCGCACCGAACTACCGGTGGAAGCCAAGGCCGATGCGAGCCCGGTCACCGCCGCCGACCGCGCCATCGAATCCCTGCTGCGCGCCGAGATCCGCAGCGTCTATCCCGACCACGGCATCCTCGGCGAGGAGGAGGGCGGTGATTTCGAGCGGCCGCTCACCTGGGTGATCGACCCGATCGACGGCACCAAGAGCTTCATCACCGGCATGCCGCTCTTCGGCACGCTCATCGCCCTGGTCTCCGGCGGACGGCCGATCGTCGGCGTCATCGACATGCCGGCGCTCGGCGAACGCTGGTGCGGAACCGGCGACGCGGCGTGGTTCGACGGCCGGCCCGCCCGGACGAGCGGCAGGCACCTTCACGAAGCCCGCCTGTTCGCGACCTCCCCGGACATTTTCGAGGGCACGGATGCGGAGGCCTTCGCACGGCTGAGCGGAGCGGTGGGCCTGCGCCGCTTCGGCGGCGATTGCTACGCCTACGGCCTCCTCGCCAGCGGTCATTGCGACCTCGTGGTGGAAGCGGGGCTCCAGGTCTACGACGTCATGGCCCTCGTGCCGGTGGTGGAGGGGGCGGGCGGGGTGATGACCGATTGGGACGGTCGCCCCCTGACCCCGGCTTTCGACGGACGGGTCGTGGCCGCGGCCAATGCCGGCCTCCACGCCGAGGCCCTCCGGCACTTGCGAGCCTGATCCCCGCTCCTGTCATCCCTCGTTCAAGCTGGTATACCCGATGCCAGATTCACGAGGGGAGATATCGATGACCGTTCTGTTCCATCATGCGGCCGCGTTCGAGCATCGCACGCCGCACGGACATCCCGAGCGGCCGGAGCGCATGAAGGCGGTTCAGGAGGCCCTCGGGACGGCGGACTTCTCCGGCCTCGACCGTCGCGCACCCGAGGCGGCCGCCCTCGAATCGGTCTTCCTCGCCCATCCCGAGGAATGGGTCCGCGCCATCCTCCGCTCGGTGCCGAGCGAGGGGCTCGCCCATCTCGATTCCGATACGGTGCTCTCGCCGGGAACGATGGATTGCCTCCTGCGCGGTGTCGGTGCGGCCGTGCAAGGCGTCGACCTCGTGATGACGGGCACGGCCCGCAACGCCTTCTCGGCCATGCGGCCACCGGGGCATCATGCCGAACGTACCAAGGCGATGGGCTTCTGCGTCTTCAACAACGCGGCGATCGCCGCCCTTCACGCCCGGAAGGTCCACGGGGCGGAGCGGGTCGCCATCGTCGATTGGGACGTGCATCACGGCAACGGCACGCAGGACATCGTCTGGTCCGACCCATCCGTGCTGTTCTGCTCGACCCACCAGATGCCGCTCTATCCCGGCAGCGGAGCGGTGTCCGAGGAGGGCGAGCACGGCACCATCGTCAACGCGCCGCTCAAGCCCTTCGCCGATGGCGACGCCTTCAAGGAGGCGATGCGAAGCCGCATCCTCACCCGTCTCGAGGCGTTCAAGCCCGACCTGATCGTCATCTCCGCCGGGTTCGACGCCCATTGGCGCGACCCGCTGGCCAACCTCATGCTGGAGGCCGAGGATTTCGCCTGGGCGACCAGCCAAGTCATGGAAATCGCCGACCGCACCTGCGACGGCAGGATCGTGTCGCTGCTGGAAGGCGGCTACGACCTGAAGGGCCTCGGTGACTCGGTGGCCGCCCACGTATCGGTCCTGATGGGGGCGTGATCGGCATCGGGCAGGGTGGCAGCAAAGACTAGACAAGTCATTCCGGATAGTTGTTCATCCTCGATCAATGTACCATGCGATAAGACGACCTCCTGTGTATGAATACATACACAGTTCATTGAAAAACTATGCCCCGGCCGATATGGCAAAGCCGTCGATAGTGCCTAAGTAACTCTTCAGCCCGCCTCCTGGGGGGATCGGTTTTTTCCATGCAACCCTCCCGAGGGATTGCGGGTAAGTGCGAGCCGCCTTCTTCTCCCATGGACGGGGGAAGTGATTTCTTTCAGGAGGTGCGGGCCGGGTGATGCGGAAGGACGTCCTTCCGTGATGCCGACCGACTCGCGGGAATCGCCCAGCGGCATCGCCGTTGTCGAGTCTCACATCACGTTACCGAATGAACGCATGACGCAACTGAGTGCCACCCGGACGGCCGACCCTGCCCTGGATCCTCGCCAGGATGCCGACCCCTCGGATCTCGGTCCGGACCTGACCGTCTGCGACCGTGAGCCGATCCATATTCCGGGAGCGATCCAGCCGCACGGCCTCCTGCTGATCGCGAATGCGGAAGACCAGAGGGTGGTCGGCGGCGCGGGCGACATCGAAGGAATGCTCGCCGCGGAATGGACCGGGCGGACGTTGTCCGAGCTCCTCGGCGCCTCGCCGGCCTCCCTGCTGCTCGACGCGCCCCGCGACGAGACCGTCGTGATCGGTCACGTCATGGGGCTCCGCGCGGCAATGGATGCCACCGCGCGCTTTCAGGACGGCCAATGGCTGATCCAGCTCGAACCGCAGGCCTCCCTGTGGACCGATGCGGCCAGCCTTCTCGGCTGGCTCGACCGCGCCGGAAGCGCCCTGGAGCGGGCCACCGACCTCAAGGCCTTGTGCGACCGGGCGGCGACGTCGTTCCGCGAGCTCACCGGTTTCGACCGGGTGATGATCTATCGCTTCCTCGACGACGATGCCGGCGTCGTCATCGCGGAAAGCCGCGTTCCCGAGCTCGGCAGCTTCCTGCACCACCATTTCCCGGCCTCGGACATCCCGAAACAGGCGCGCGCCCTCTACATCCGCAACCGCGTCCGCGTGATCCCGGACGTCACCTATACGCCACAGCCGCTTCGGCCCCGGCACCTGTCGCAGCTCGATCTGAGCGACATCGAACTGCGCAGCGTCTCGCCGATCCACCTTCAATATCTGCGCAACATGGATGTGGCGGCCTCCGCCTCGATCTCCATCGTCAAGGACGGCATTCTGTGGGGGCTCGTGGCCTGCCACAACCGTACGCCGCGCACCCTCGCCTTCGGACAGCGCATGGCCTGTCAGGCCCTGGCGGGAAGTCTCGCCCGTCAGGTCAGCTCGCGGGAGGAAGCCGAGAATTACCGTGAGCGGCTGCGGCTGCGCAGCGCCGAGGACGTGGTCTCAGGAAAGGTTCTGGGCGAAGCCCCCCTCGCCGAAATTCTGATCGAGACGAGCGAGGAGCTGCGCCGCATGCTCGGCGCCGACGGCTTCGCGCTGCTCCAGGGCAGGGACCTCCACCATACCGGACGCTGCGCCGAGGAAACCGACCTGCGCGAGATCGCGGCCTGGGTCCGGACGGTGGGCGGGGTACAGGCGCTTCACACCCACAGCCTCAGCAAGCGCTTCCCCCGCGCCGCCGCCTATCGTGCGCTGGCGAGCGGGCTCCTCGCCGTCGTCCTGTCGGGGGAGGAGCCGATCATCCTGATGTGGTTCCGGGCCGAGCGGGTCGAACTCGTCAACTGGGCCGGCAACCCTCACAAGGCCGCCAACGTCGTCGGCGATACCTTGAGCCCCCGCGCCTCCTTCGAAGCCTGGACCGAGGAGGTCCATGGCCATGCCAAACCCTGGTCGCTCCCCGAGATCGAGGCGGCGCAGCGCATCGTGCGCGAGCTCTACGAGGCTCGTCAGACCCGGCGCATCCGTGAGCTCAACCGCGAGCTCGCCGCCACGGTGGCGGACAGGGAAAGCCTGCTGGTCCAGAAGGATTACCTGATCAAGGAAGTGAATCACCGCGTCCAGAACAGCCTGCAGCTGGTCTCGGCTTTCCTCGCCCTGCAGGCGAGGGCGGAAGGCAATGCGGGGCTCAGCGAGGCATTGAGCGAGGCGCAGCGCCGGCTCGCCGCCGTGGCCCTGGTGCACCGACGGCTCTACAGCGACGACAACGTCGAAATGATCGATCTGGCCCGCTACCTCGACGATCTCGTCTCCGAAATGAAGTCGTCGATGGGCCCTGAATGGGCCGAGCAGTTCAGCACCGATTTCGCCCCGATCATCATACCCACCGACGCTGCGGTGAATATCGGTCTGATCCTGACCGAGCTCGTCATCAACGCCAACAAATACGCCTATTCCGGCGCGGTCGGTCCCATCGCCCTCAGCCTCGAACAGCATCGCAACCGCTTCCGCCTGATCGTCGCCGATCAGGGACAGGGCATGTCGGGTACACGGAGCGGATTCGGGACGCGGATGCTCAACGCCATGGTCGACCGCCTCGGCGGGACGATCGAGAACACCAACAACCGGCCGGGATTGAGGGTGATCCTGACGGCCTCCATCGGTGCGCCCGATCCGGCATCCCTGCCATGACCCGTACTGCGCTCGCGATTGGCGGCCCGGAAGCGCCCCTGGCCGAACGGCTGCGCGAAGGCACGCAGGATCTGCACGAGGAACTGGAGCGCTGCCTCGATTGGCGCCAGCGGATGGCGACGCGGGACGGATACCTGACCCTGCTCGCCCGCTGGTGGGGCTTTCATCGTGTGTTCGAGCCCATCGTCGGCCAAGCCTTCGGGCGCGACGTCGCATGGCCGCGCCGCAAACTGCACCTGATCGAGCGGGACCTCGTCCATTTCGGCATGAATCGCGACGCCATCGAGGCCTTGCCCCGTTTCACCGTCGGAACGGGTTTCGACGACCGCCCCGCGATCCTCGGCGCCCTCTACGTCACCGAAGGCTCTACGCTCGGTGGACAGGTCATCGCCCACCACATCCGCCGTAGCCTCGGAGATGCGATCGCCTCGGGCGGCTGCGCTTATTACGAAGGCTACGGGAAGCGGGACACCGCGGCGATGTGGACCTCGTTCCGGACCTTCCTGGACCGGTCGGGCGAAGAGGGCCGATCCGAGAGCGTCATCGAAGGCGCGCGGTGGACCTTCGACGCGCTGCGGCTATGGCTCACCGCCAGCAACCCACCCCGACCCGCTTTGGGCGAAGCCGCCCGGCGCTGAATGCCGGGCCGACCTGTCGAATCAGCCAACCTGCTCAGCCGGCATCGACGGCGCGTCCGCCATAGGTCTCGAAGGAGGTCATCACCTTCTCGGTCAGCCCGTCATCGAGTTCGACGGTGACGCGGATCGCCCCCTCAAGCGCAGGCTCGCCCTCCGTGCCTTCCTTCAGGCGACCATCCTCGATATCGGCCCGCGCCGCCTCGGTCCCCGCGCTGTTCTCGTCCCCCGCTGGCGCGATGGTGACGGCGCTCCGGTCGATCCCGTGTTCCTGGACGAGATGCTCGACCGCCGTCTCGGCATCGCGGCGGCTCTTGAACTCGGCGGACATCGTCTTCGACATGATCACGGTTCCGGGGTTGGTCTTCAGGCTGTGTGAACCCTCCACCGGGGGAAAGGTTCAGCGGCGCCTCGGAGCCGCCGCGATTCGCAGCGTCGGGTGCATGCTCGCGTCAGGTACAGGCTCGAATCAGGCAAGTGAAAATACGTAGTCGGCATTTCATCTTCGCCACACTCCCGTACAATCGTGTTCCTCGCTGGTGGCTAGGTTCAACACATCGGTGTTTTTACCGGAAACAAATGTTGTCCATTGGGTGAGGCCCGGTTAAGTGCGGCTCATGCCTAAGCTCGAATCTCTCCTGGACCGTCTCAAAGCCCGCCAGCGCGCCCTCATCATGGAAGCGGCGGAGCACGAAACGATGCCGGCCGACAGCACGTTGCGCCGCATCGCGGAGCTGGAAAATGCGATCGCCGCGGTGGAAGCCATCCTCGACGAGACGCGGGCGCTTGCCCGCTAGCCCAGCCGGGCCGACGACGTATCCTCGATCAGGACGCCGAACGAGGCCTCATGCCCTGATGACCGCTGCGATCATGGCGGGCATCGCGGCATCGTCGGGTGCCATGGTTCAGGAAGTGACGGCGCAGGACGTGCCGACCGCCGGAGCCGATCTCGATCTCCTCGAACGGCGCTGGCACAAATGCGTGCGGCAGGCCTTTTCCGGGCAACCCGCCGGCCTGCCGACCCATGCCGCGCAGAAGGCGGCTCTGGCCGAGTGCAAACACCTGGAGAACAGTTACGTCTCGGCGATGCTGGTGGCCCAGGCGACCGAGGCCGAGGCCCGTCGGCAGGGCAAGCCATCGATCGGCGCGAGGGCGAGGGGCTGGGCCACCTCGCTTCTGTCCTACGTGGTCGAGCCGGTAACCTCCTTGATCGACGCCTGGCGCAAGTAACCCCTCTCGCGCCTCAGGCCCGCTCCATCTGCAATCCCGGCACGGCCGAGAGCAGGTCGCGCGTGTAGGGATGGTCCGGCCGGCGGAACAGGTCGGCGGTCGGCCGCTGTTCCACGATCTCCCCCCGATGCATCACCGCGATCCGGTCGCAGATCTTGGCCGCGACGCGCAGGTCGTGGGTGATGAACAGCATCGCGAGGTTCAGGCGCTGCTTCAGATCCTCGAGAAGGTCGAGCACCTGTGCCTGGACCGACACGTCGAGGGCCGAGACGGCCTCGTCGGCGACCAGCACGTCGGGCTCCATGGCGAGCGCCCGGGCGATGCCGATGCGCTGGCGCTGGCCGCCGGAGAAGGCGTTCGGATAGCGCTCGGCGGCGCTGGGCGACAGGCCGACGAGATCGAGCAGGTCGCGCGCCCGCGCCCTGGCCTCGCGGGCCGGAACACCATGGGCGATCGGCCCGGCGGTGATGATCTGCTCCACGGTCCGGCGCGGGTTGAGGGAAGCGAAGGGGTCCTGGAAGATCATCTGGATACGCTTGCGCTCGGCGCGAAGCGCCCGCGGCCCCAAAGCCGTGTAGTCCAGCGCGCCGAGGCGGACGGTGCCCTGGTCGGGGTCGATGAGTCGGATGGCGAGGCGCGCCGTGGTGGATTTGCCCGAGCCCGATTCACCGACGAGGCCCAGGGTCTCGCCGCGCCGGACGTCGAATGCCACCTCCTTGACCGCGTGGACGATGCGCGGCGGCCCGAACAGGCCCCGGCGCGAGGTATAGGTTTTCGTCAAGCCGATGGCCGACAGGGCGATGGGCGCGCCTTCCCGTGATTCGCGCTCCGGCGGCACGATGCTCGGCACCGCCGCCAGCAGCGCCTTCGTGTAGGGATGGTGGGGGTTCCGCAAAACCTCGTCGGCGGAGCCCGATTCCACCAGCTTGCCGCGCTGGAGCACTGCCACATGGTCGGCGATATCGGCGACGACGCCGAAATCGTGGGTGATGAACAGGACGCTCATGCCCCGCCGCCGCTGCAGGTCGCGGACGAGCTTCAGGATCTGCGCCTGGGTGGTGACGTCCAGCGCCGTGGTCGGCTCGTCGGCGACGAGGATCGAGGGTTCGAGCGCCAGGGCCATGGCGATCATCGCGCGCTGGCGCTGACCGCCCGACAGCTGATGCGGATAGGCGCGCACGATCTGCGCCGGGTCGGGCAGGCCGACCTCGGTGGCGAGCGCCATGGCCTTGGCCCGCCGCTCGGCCTTGGTGAGAAGGTTGTGCGCCTCGAACATCTCGGCGATCTGGTCGCCGATCCGCATGACCGGGTTGAGCGCCGTCATCGGCTCCTGGAACACCATGGCGATGCGGCGCCCGCGCAAAGCACGCCAGTCGCGCTCGCCGAGGGTGAGCAGGTCCCGCCCCTCGAACACGATGCTGCCGCCAACGGGCGTGAGGGCACGCGGCAGCAGACCGGTGAGCGCATAGGCGCTCATGGATTTTCCCGAGCCCGATTCGCCGACGACGCAGAGGATCTTGCCCGGCATCAGATCGAGGGAGAGATCCTCCACCGCATGCGGCCGGTCCGCCCCCTTCGGCAGGGCCAGGGTGAGGTTGCGAATGCTGACGACAGGCTCGCTCATGGTCAGGTCTCCCGTTTCGCGGCGCGCTTCGCCCGGATGCCGGGTCCGGTCTCCCCGAGATCCCAGAACAGGCCCGCCATCAGCATCAGCGCCTCGCGGCTCATCGGCCCGAGCAGGTGCTCGTCCGGACCGTGCTGAAGGCAGGCCGGGTAGGAATGCGGCACCCACAGGGTCGGCAGGCCGAGGATCTCGGAAAAGGCGTCGTTGGGCAGCGAGCCACCGAGATTGGGCAGCAATGCCGGGCGCTTGCCCGTGCTGGCCTCGATGGAGGCCAGCGCCCAGCCGACCCAAGGGTCCTCCACGGGAAGGCGGGTGGCGCGGAACACTTCGGAACGGGCCGCCCGCACCTCGACCATGGGGAAACCGTTGGCGTCGAGATGGGCGCGCACGGCCGGGATCAGGCCCTCCCAGTCGGTGCCGACGACGAAGCGCAGCTGCAGCGTCGCCTTGGCGTGGGGCGGCACCGCATTGAGCGGGCCGTCGGGGTCGCCGGTCTTGAAGGCGAGCACTTCGAGGGTGTTCCAACCGAAGACGCGCTCGGCCGCATTGAGGCCGGGCTCGCCCCATTCCTCGTCGATCCTCGGCGCGGTGGGGTCGGTCCCCACCACGATGTCGGCGAGCGCCGCCCGCACGCCCTCGGGGATCGCGGGCGGCCGCAGGGCATCGAGGAGGATCTTGCCGCGCCCGTCGACCAGGGTCGCGATGGCGTTGGCCAGCACCGTGCCGGGATTGCGGAGCAGGCCGCCCCAATTGCCCGAATGGTGGCTGCCCTCGCGCAGGTTCACGATGAGTTCGAACGTGTAACCGCCGCGCGAACCGAGGAAGAGGGTGGGGCGCTCCGCGCTCACCCGTGGCCCGTCGGAGGCGATGAGTACGTCGGCGGCGAGGGCGCGCGCCTCGGTCCGGCACAGGTCGCGCAGGCCCGGCGAGCCGGATTCCTCGCCCATTTCGATGAGGAGCTTGGTGTTGAAGCCGAGGCGCCCGCCTCTCGCCGCCATCACCGCCTCGAGCGCGCCGAGATTGATGATGTGCTGGCCCTTGTTGTCGGCGGTGCCACGGCCGTACCAGCGGTCCCCCTCGACGACGATCGCCCACGGGTCGAGGCCGGCGCGCCATTGTTCGGGGTAGCCGCGCACGGTGTCGCCGTGGCCGTAGATCAGCACGGTGGGCAGGTCGTCGCCCTCGTGGCGCTCGGCGATGAGGAAGGGGCCGTGCTCGCCGTCGGGATTGTCGAGGATGCGGCCGGTGAAGCCCAGCGGCGCGATGGCGGGCATGAGGAAGTCGGACAGGTAGGCATGGAGCGCCGGCAATTGCCCTGTCGTCTGGCTCTCGGTGGGGCGGGCGACGGCATCCTGCAGGACGGCGCGGAAACCGCCTCCGTCGTAGTGGCGCGCGGCATGCGCGATCGCATCGTGTCGGGACATGGATCCACTCTGTGTCGGGTGGGCGGAGTTGGGTGGGCGGAGTTGGGTGGGCGGAGTTGGGTGGGCGGAGTTGGGTGGGAATGCGAGGGGAGGGGAGCGCTCAGCGCCGCCCCTCGGGTGCCGTGACGTCGCGCAATCCGTCGCCGAGGAGGTTGATGGCGAGCACGAGGACGAGGAGGGCGACGCCCGGGATGGTGATGACCCAGGGCTGGAAGAACATGTACGGCTTGCCCTCGGCGATCATCAGCCCCCAGGAGGGCAAGGGCGGTTGGACGCCGAGGCCGAGGAACGACAGGGCCGCTTCCAGCAGGATCGCGTGCGCCATCTCCAGGGTCGCCACGACGATGAGCGCGTTGAAGATGTTGGGCAGGATTTCCTGGAACAGGATCCGGGCGTTCGAGAAGCCGGCGGCGCGGGCCGCCGCGACGAAATCCTGGTCGCGGATCTGGCGGGTGGCGGCACGCGTCACCACGGCGAAGCGGTCCCACAGCAGCAGGCCCAGCACCAAGACCACCACCTTCAGCGAGCCGCCCACCAGGGAGGCCATGGCCAAAGCCACCAGCACCACCGGCATGGCGAGGCGCGTGGTGACGATGTAGCTCACCACCGCGTCGACCTTGCCGCCGAAATAGCCGGCGCAGATGCCGAGCACGGTGCCGATCAGGCCGGAGATGCAGGCCGCCGCGATCCCGATGAGAAGGGAGATCTGGCTGCCGTAGATCAGGCGGCTGAGATAGTCGCGCCCGAGCTTATCGGTGCCGAGCACATGGTCCCACGTCCCCTTCGCGTTCCAGATCGGCGGAATCAGGCGGCGCGAGACATCCTGGGCATAGGGGTCGTGCGGGGCGATCAGGGGCGCGGCCAGGGCCGCGAGGACGATCCCGCCGAGGATCACGGCCCCGATCATGAAGCCGCCGTGATGGAGGCCGCGCCGGAGGGCGAGCGCGGTGGGCGAGCGCGACGCCGGCAGCGGCGCGTTCGCGTCGGGCACAGGACCGGCCTGGACCAGCAGATCGGCCGAGGGAAGGGCAGGAGCCACCGGGGAGGAAGACGGCTGAAGGGTCATTGGCGCAGCCGGGGATCGAGGAAAGCGTTGAGCAGGTCGGCGGCCAGCGTCAGGGCGATGTAGATCATCGCCAGGACGAGGACGATCGCCTGCACCACGGGGAAGTCGTTACGGGCGATGGATTCCCAGGCGAGCTGCCCAAGCCCCTGGAGCGAGAACACCGCCTCGATGACGATGGAGCCGCCGAGCATGAAGCCGAACTGCACGGCGGCGAGCGCGATCACCGGGATCACGGCGTTGCGGAGCGCATGCCGGATCAGAATCTTTCGCGGGGGCAGGCCCTTGGCCCGGGCGGTGCGGACATAGTCCGAGGCCAGCACCTCCAACATGCCGTTGCGGGTGAGGCGCATCACGGCGGGCATGGCGTAGTAGCCGAGCGCGATGGCCGGCAACACGAAGTGCTTCCAGGTCGTGTTGCCCGAGACCGGCAGCCAGCGCAGGTTCACCGAGAAGACCATGATCAGCGTCAGGCCGAACCAAAAGCTCGGCATCGCCTGACCCAGCACCGAGACCGACAAAGCGAGCCGGTCGATCCAAGTGTCGCGCTTCACCGCCGCCAGCACGCCGAGCGGGATCGCCACGAACAGGGCGACGGCCAGCGCCACCACGCCGAGGAACAGGGTGATCGGCATGCGGGAGGCGAGGAGGTCGACCACGCTTTCCCGGAAGTAGAAGGAATTGCCGAAATCGAAATGCAGCGCCTTCCACGCCCAGGCGGTGAATTGTGCCAGCATCGGCTGGTTCAGCCCGTACTGGACGCGGATCGCCTCGACCTGGGCGGAGGTGGCCTCGGGACCGGCAATGGCGGCGGCGAGGTCGCCGGAGAGGTGCAGCAGCATGAAGCTCGCCACCGACACCGTCACGGCGACCGCGATGGCGACGAAAATGCGCTGCAACATGAACCTGAGCATGGGCCGTCATCCTCGTTCGGTTGGGCCAGTCGCGACGCGGTCCTCCTCCCCCTTGTGGGGAGGAGTTGGAGGTGGGGGTCGCTCCGCCAGCCTCAACTGAGCGAGGGTCGCCCAACCACCCCCACTCCTAACCTCTCCCCACAAGGGGGAGAGGGACGCGCTCTGCTGACAGAGCCGGCGCCTTTGGAACCCTTACTTCCAACTCGCCGCGTAGAAGCGCGGCAGCTCGTCGGGCTGCGCCGTGAAGGTGAGGTCCGAGGTGAAGGCGTAGTTGGTCGAGTAGGAGAACAGCGGCAGGATGTAGGCCTGGGCCGCGATGCGCTTGAGCGCCTCGGCGTATTTCACCTTGCGCGCAGCCGGATCGGTGGCGCCGTCGCCGGCCTGGAGCGCCGCGATGGTCTCGGGATCCTTGGTCAGGTCCTCGTCGCCGCCCTTGAGGTAGACGCCGGTGAAGGCCGAGACGTCGAGGACCGAGAACGAGCCCCAGGTCTGGAAGGCGATGGAGACCTTGCCGCTCCGGATCATGTCGCGCAGCGCCGCGTAGCGCAGGTAATTGAGCCGAGCCGTGATGCCGACGGCGCGGAGATACCCGATGACGGCCTCGGCGTAGTCGCGCTCACGATAGGCGCCGAGATCGATCTCGAACCCGTCGGGATAGCCGGCCTCCTTCAGGAGCGCCTTGGCCTTGGCCGGATCGTAGGCGTAGCGCGGCACGCCCTCGTCGGTACAGCCGAACTGGTCGATGAAACAGGCCGCGTTCATGACACGGCTGCCGCCGCGGACGAGGTTGTCGACCATCGCCTTGCGGTCGATGGCGTAGGAGATCGCCTGGCGGACGCGGGGATCCTTCAGCGGCGAGTTTTCCTTCGCGCGGCCGAGCGTGTCGAATTGCAGGAAGCCGACCCGCATGGTCTCGGCGCTGAGGACCGTGACGTTGGGCGCGGCCTTGAGCTGGTCCGCCTGGTCGCTCGGCACGCGCCAGATCCAGTCGATGCCGCCGGTGACGAGTTCGGCCATGCGGCTGTCGGCATCGGGAATGACTCGGAATTCGAGCTTGCCGATCTTTGGCGTGCCGATCGGGCTGCCGGGCCAATATTTGTCGTTCCGCTCCATCTTCACCCCGCGCCCGTTCTCGACGCTGGTGATGCGATAGGGGCCGGTGCCGATGGGGGCCTTGGCGAAACCGTCGAGGCCGACCTTTTTGAAGTAAGCGGCCGGGAAGATCGGGGTCGGTCCGGCGAGGTATTCGAGAGCGGCCGGGAAGGCGGTCTTGAGGTGGATGCGGACGGTCTTGGCGTCCACCACCTCCGTCGACTTCATCCAGTCCACATTCTGCTTCGTCACCGTGCGCGCCTCGGGCGTCAGCACGTAGTTGAAGGTGAAGGCCACGTCCTCGGGGCCGAAGACATCGCCGTTATGGAAGGTCACGCCCTCGCGCAGGGTCAGTTCGAGGGTCGTCGGGTCGACCCATTTCCAGGCGGTGGCCAGCATCGGCTGATACGCGCCGGTCTTCGGATCGCGGTAGAGCAGGGTGTCCCAGACGTTGCGGGCGAGCACGACGCCCTCGCGGGCGCTGTTGTGATACGGGCTCACGTTTTCCGGCTCGGTATCCGAGGCATAGACCAGGGTATCGTTGGCCTTGCCGGCCAGCGCCGGAACGCTGAACGTCCCCAGCAGGAGAGCGAGCGCGGCGCCTGCCGCGGGAACATGTCTGGCCATGATCCGCATTCCTTTCGCTACCGGCTGCTCGGCGGCCCGTGGCCGATCTGCACTGCCGCTTTTTTCCTCGTGCCATGGTGTTGTGCATTCCACATCGCAGCAAGTAGAATTTATCGATGGTTGCCGTGCCGTTTCGGCAATGGAACACGCCTATGCAGATGTCGGGCCTGCGCTACTTCCTCGCCGTCGCCAGGACCGGGTCCATCGCGGCGGCGTCGGCGCAACTCAACGTCGCCGCCTCCGCGATCAGCCGCCAGATCGCCAATCTCGAAGCGGAACTCGATTGCGTTCTGTTCGAGCGCCGGCCGCGCGGCATGGTCCTGAGCCCGTCCGGCGAGTTGCTGGCCCAGCATGCGCGGCAGACCCTGGCGCGGGCCGAGCAGGTCGCCGCCGAGATCCAGGAACTGCGCGGGCTGGCGCGGGGCTTCATCCGCGTCGCCACCGCAGAGGGATTCGCCCTCGACCTGCTGCCGAACGCCATCGCCGAGTTCCATGCGCGCTATCCCGGCATCCGCTTCGAAATCCAGGTTCTCCCCCCGGCACAGGTCACGCAGGTCGTGGCGGCGGGCGACGCCGATATCGGCATCACCTTCGCACTGGCGCCGACGAACCTCGTCACGGTGTTCTACGAGGCCGTGGTGGAGATGGTCGCGCTGGCCGCCCCCGATCATCCGCTCGCCGGCCGGGCGTCGATCCGGATCGGCGAACTCCAGGCCTATCCGATCGCGATGCCGCCCCTCGACACCACGGCGCGCCTCGTCTTCGACGCGGCCTGCCGGGCGGAAGGCATCGTCATCGAGCCGACGCTGACCTCCAATATCCTCACGGCGCTGCTTCCCTTCGTCCGAAGGACGAGGGGGATCGCGCTGATGTCGCCGCTTTCGGTGCAGACGCCGGTGCGGCTCGGGGAGCTGGTCTGCATCCCGATCCAGTCGCAGGCGAGCCTGCGGCGCGGCATTCAGGTCCAGCTGATGCGGGACCGCAAGCTGCCGCATGCGGCGCAGGCGTTCCTGCGCCAGCTCGTGGCCGCCCTGCCGCCGGCGGAGGCCGGCGGAGCATGAACCGTCCCGATCAGCCGTTCCGGAACGTGTAGCTGTAGCCGTTCAGGGCCGGCGCGCCGCCGAGATGGGCGTAGAGCACCTTCGAGCCCTTGGGGAAGAACCCCTTCCGGGTCAGATCGATCATCCCCTGCATCGACTTCCCCTCGTAGACCGGGTCGGTGATCATGGCTTCGAGCCGCGCCGAGAGGCGGATCGCCTCCACCGTCTCCTTCGAGGGCACGCCGTAGACCGGGTAGGCGTAATCCTCGTTGAGGACCACGTCGTCCTCGGTGATGTCGGGGGCGCCGATCAGCGCAGCGGTATTCTTTGCGATCTCGAGCACCTGCGCCTTGGTCTGGGCCGGGGTGCAGGAGGCGTCGATGCCGATGACGTTGCGGGCACGTCCATCGGCGGCGAAGCCCACCACCATGCCGGCATGGGTCGAGCCGGTGACGGTGCAGACGACGATGTAGTCGAAGCGCAGGCCCATCTCGGCCTCCTGGGCGCGCACCTCCTCGGCGAAGCCGACATAGCCGAGGCCGCCGAACTTGTGCACGGAGGCGCCGGCGGGGATGGCGTAGGGCTTGCCGCCCTTGGCCTTCACATCCTCCAGGGCCGCCTTCCAGCTCTCGCGGATGCCGATGTCGAACCCGTCATCCACGAGTTGCGTCTCCGCGCCCATGATGCGCGAGAGCAGGATGTTGCCGACCCGGTCATAGACCGCATCCTCGTGCGGCACCCAGGCTTCCTGGATCAGCCGACACTTCATCCCGATCTTGGCGGCCACCGCCGCCACCATGCGGGTGTGGTTGGATTGCACGCCGCCGATGGAGACCAGCGTATCGGCTCCGCTCGCGATGGCATCGGGCACGATGTATTCGAGCTTGCGCAGCTTGTTGCCGCCGTAAGCCAGGCCGGAATTGCAATCCTCGCGCTTGGCGTAAATCTCGACATCGCCGCCGAGATGGTCGGTGAGGCGCGACAGCTTCTCAATCGGGCTCGGGCCGAAGGTGAGGGGATAGCGCTCGAATTTCGACAGCATGGCTTGGCAACGTCCTCGCTTCAGTGAGACCCGAACGCTAGCAAAACTCCCGTGAAAGGTGCTCTCGAATGACGATGAGATGTGGCACGAAATTCCAGGTTTTTCCCGGTCAAGCTTAGTACGAACCATCGTTCCTGCTGGAAATACGGAAGGTTCTTCCATGTCGCCATCGCTCGATCGGATCGATCTCAAGATCCTGCGCCTGCTCCAGGCCGATGGGCGCATGAACAATGCCGAGATCGCCAAGCGGGTGAATACCAGCGCCGCCACCTGTCACCGCCGCACGCAGCGCCTGTTCGACGAGGGCTACATCCGCGGCGTCCATGCGCGGATCGCGCCGGAGAAGGTCGGGCGGGGGTCCCTCGTCATCGTCGGCGTCGTGCTCGACCGCTCGACGCCGGAGAGCTTCGCCGCGTTCGAGGCAGCCGCCCAGGCGATGCCAACCATGCTCGATTGCCATCTGGTGGCCGGGGATTTCGACTATTTCCTCAAGATCCGCGTCTCCGACATGGCGGATTTCAACCGCCTGCACAGCGAGACCCTGATCGCGCTGCCGGGGGTGCGGCAGACGCGGACCTTCTTCGTCATGAAGGAGGTGGTGGACAATGCGCCGATGGATCTCTGACGACGAGGCTTGCGCGAAGACCTCTCGCCGCCATCGCGATCACAGCAGAGTGGAATGCATGAGCATGAATGCCGACACGTCGCCCGCCCGGGCGCTCGATACCATCCCGACGAGCGTGCGGGAGGCGCGGCCCACCACCTGGCTCAATCCCCATCTCCGGCCGGCCGCCGAATTCCTGCCGAGCCTAGCTTTCTCCCTGGCCGATGTGGAGGCGGCGGAGGCACGCTGGCGCCGCTTCGATCCGCTCCTGCGCCATCTCTTCGAGGATCTCGACACCGGGCGCATCGATTCGCCCCTGTTGCCCCTCTCCGACCCTGTGGCGCAGGCCATCACGGGTCCGACGGGCGGCGCGGTCTGGGTGAAGGCCGACCATGATTTGCCGGTCACCGGCTGCATCAAGGCGCGGGGCGGAGTCTACGAGGTCCTGGTCTATGCCGAGCGGCTCGGGCTCGAGAAGGGCCTGCTGCGGCCGGGCGATTCCTATGCCCGGCTGGCGGATCCGCAAGCCTGCGACGCGTTTGGCGCGCATACGGTCGCGGTCGGTAGCACCGGCAATCTCGGCTTCAGCGTCGGCGTCATGGCGCGGGCGCTGGGCTTCGCGGTCGAGGTCCACATGTCCCACGATGCCAAGGCGTGGAAGAAGCAGCGCCTGCGGGATATCGGCGCCCAGGTGGTCGAGCATCGGGGCGATTACGGCAGCGCGGTCGCGGCGGCACGCTCGGCCTTCGAGGGGCGGGCCGACGCCCATTTCGTCGATGACGAGAGCTCCGTCGACCTGTTCCTCGGCTATGCGGCAGCGGCCTTCGACCTGCGACGCCAGCTGGACGAGGCCGGGATAAGGGTCGATGCGGCCCACCCGCTCTGCGTCTATCTCCCCTGCGGCGTCGGCGGCGCGCCCGGCGGCGTCACGCTCGGCCTGAAGCTGCTGTTCGGCGACGCCATCCGCTGCATCTTCGTGGAACCGGTGGCCTCGCCCTGCATGCTAGTGCAACTCGCCGCCGGCCTGTCGCGCCCAGTGAGCGTCTACGAGATCGGCCTCGACAATCGCACCGCCGCCGATGGGCTGGCGGTAGCCGGCGCCTCGATGCTGGTGGCCGGCACGGTCGGTCCGCTCATCGAGGCGGTGGTCACGGTCGCCGATGCCGAGTTGTTCGCCTGGGTGAAACGCCTCTGGTCCGATCCGGGCCTGCGGCTCGAACCCTCGGCGGCGGCTGGGTTCGCCGCAATCCGGCCCTATCTCGATGCCGCCGCACCTGCGCAGGCGACGCATGTGGTCTGGACCACGGGCGGGGCGCTTCTGCCGGAGGCGGAGTTTCAGGACGCCCTGGCACGGGGATAGCGATGCAGGCCGAGGCCTATGACGGGATATGGCCTCGTTCCGGGCCATATCCCTGCCAATGCCGTCAGTTCGGGTGGAAGACCACCTTCACGCACCCGTCCTTCTTGTCCCGGAACGTCTTGTAGAGGTCGGGGCCGTCCGAGAGATTGGTGGAGCGGTGGGTGATCATCGAGGTCATATCGATCTTGCCCTCCTGGATCAGCTTCGTCAGCGTCTCCAGGTAGCGTTTCACATGGGTCTGGCCGCTCTTCAGGGTCAGCCCCTTCTGCACGATCGAGCCCATATTGATGGGAAGCGGCCCACCATAGACACCGGGGATCGAGACGATCCCGCAGGGGCGCACGGCCTTGATCGCCTCCATGAGGACGTAGGGGCGCTCGGTCGAGGTCAGTTTCTCCTGCAGGGTGCTGATGATCCCCGCGACGCCGTGGCCGGCGGTGGCTTCCATGCCGACGCAATCGATCACGCCGTCGGCGCCCTCACCCTTGCTGATCTCCTTGATCCGCTCGAACACATCCTCTTTCATGAAATCGATGATGTCGGTGGCACCGTACTTCCGGGCGAGTTCGATCCGCTCCGGCACCGTCTCGATGGCGATGATGCGCTCGGCACCCATGATCTTGGCGGATTGGATCGCGAACAACCCCACCGGGCCGGCACCCCAGATCGCGATGATCTCGCCGCCCTTGATCTCGCAATGCTCGGCACCCTGCCATCCGGTGGGCAGGATATCGGTGAGGAACAGCAGCGACTCGTCGTCGACGCCTTCCGGCGCCAGCATCGGCCCCACATCGGCCATGGGCACGCGCACATATTCCGCCTGGCCGCCGGCATAGCCTCCGGTGAGATGCGAATAGCCGAACAGGCCGGCGGTGGTGTAGCCGAACTGCGCGGCCGCCATCTCGGCGTTGCGGTTCGAGCGCTGACAGACCGACCAGTTGCCGAGCTTGCACTGGCGGCACTCGCCGCAATTGATGTTGAAGGGCACGACGATGCGGTCGCCCTTCTTGAACTTGGTGAAGCCCTGGCCGACCTCGACCACCTCGCCCATGAATTCATGGCCGAGGACGTCGCCGCTCTCCATGGTCGGCATCTGGCCGTCCATCAGGTGGAGGTCCGAGCCGCAGATGGCGCAGGACGTCACCTTGATGATGACGTCGCGCGAATCCTCGATCCGGGGATCGGGCACCGTATCGCAGCGGATGTCACCCTTGCCGTGCCAACACAGTGCTTTCATTGCGCTCTTTCGAAACCGGAATGTCAGGACGAGCCCCGGACGCGCGTGGCGCAGCAGGGCAGCGGGGTCGAACCCCGAAGCGAGGGCTCCGATCGGAAACACCCCCCGAGTCCATGAGTTCCAGAGTTCCGAGCGCGTCATCTCAAGCACAATCAAGCTTGAGCTTACACTTCAGCGAACGCCGCCGATTAAATCAGGCTATTAACATCGGATAACGCGAGCGACGAACATAAGTTATCTCTAAATCCGGCCTCCAAAGCCAGAACCCATGCGCCAGAAAATGCGTTGTCGTCGCTGATGTCCAGGCCGCGCCGGATCGACAACATCGGATCGGCATTCCGATCATCCGGGTTGGGCCACGAGCAGCGGCGGCACGATCGCCCGACGGTACCTCGGCCGGATGCACTGTCTTGCATGACCTCAACGGAGGAAGCTCTCGATGACGTCCCACGACATGAAGGCCTGTATCGACGAATGCCTGACCTGCTACCGGACTTGCCTCGGCATGGTGTCGGAGCATTGCCTTCCGGCCGGCGGCAAGCATGTCGAGCCGGAGCATGTCCGCCTTATGCTGGCCTGCGCGGAACTATGCCGGACGTCCGCGCACATGATGCTCCTCGGGGACGCCGAGCACCGTCAGACGTGTCGGGCCTGCGCCGAGATCTGCGAGGCCTGCGCGGCGAGTTGCGAGGCGGTCGGCGACATGGACACCTGTGTCGCCGGATGCCGCCGCTGCGCCGAGTCCTGCCGGGCGATGGCGGCCTGACCGGAGCCGCGAAAGCTTCAGCGGCCGAACAACTTCGCCGTGAGCGAGGCCGGTGCATCGCCCTTATAGCCGGCCACCACCACGAGGCGGCGGATGTCGCCCCGGAGATAGGCCTGCAGGAAGCGGTTGTAATCCTTGAACACCACGCAGCCATTGGACGCGCCGCTCGGTCCGAGCATGTAGGTATGGGCGAGGATGCCGTCGCGGCCGTGGATGGCGGCGCTGCCGCCCACGGGGTTGAGGCGGATGGCGCGCACTCCGTGGAACAGGGCCTCGCGCTCGGTCAGATCGTAGGTGCCGGGCGGCGTCGCCCCACGCATGCGGACATGGACGAGACGCGGGTTGTCCATGTGCTGGCCGAGGCCGGAATGGGCTTCCAGCTGCTCCCCGCTCGGCAGGGTCACCGTGCTGGTGCTGATGTCGTAGATCGCGGTCCCGCCGCCCGCCGTCGCGGGCACGCGATCCAGGGCCCGGCGCTGGCTCAGATCGATGGCGCCCGTATCGGCGGAGGCATAGGCGAGGGCGGGAGCGGGGCTGCGCTCGGGATCACGCCGGCCGAACACCGTCTCGAAGAACGACCGCTCGGCTTCCACATCCTGCCGGGCCGCGACGACACTCCGCGAGGACGGACGGCGCGTGGCGAGGCGCGGCTCGCGGGAAAGGGGCTTCAGGTCGATGGGGCGCGGAACCGGCGCGGGCATCGGCTGGACGAGGCGAGCGGTCTGCTGGAGCGGCCGTGCCGCTGGGACCGGCGCCACGGAGGCAAGCGCGATCCCGGGTGCGATCTCGACGGGGGAGGCCTTCGGCGTCTCGAACCCGCCCACCTGCATCGGCTCCGAGGCGCGCCAGTCCGGCGTCCGGACACCCAGGGCGGGGGAGGGGTCGAGCATCCACGCGAAGCTGCGGGCGACAGCGGCGGGCTGTACCTCGGGGACAATCTGGCGGCTCGCGAGCGGTGCCGTCGCAGCGGGAACAGGCGCGTCCAACCCGGTCAGCCGGGGAAACGTCGCGACGAACAGCGCGACGACGGCCGTCTTCAAAAGGACACGGCTGCGCGGCCGGGAACGGCGGGGACGGCGGCGATAGGTGGACGCGTCGTCGATCATGCGGGCTGTACTCGGATACGCGTACCCTGCCCGCACGCCCCTCGAAGGACCTCACCAAGCTCATGCAAGAGCTCCGCAAAGGTCACGTCGACCGGCCATGTCGTTTTAGGGAACCATCAACCTCGATGCCTCCCATTCAGCGCGAAGTTGGTTAATCACCGATAAATCGCGCGCATATTTTTTGAAGGGATGTACTGGCTGCCCGGGTCATTCCCGGTCACCCCACATGAGATCGCCCCGCCTGCCTTTCGGCGGACGGGGCGACTTCCACTGATCAGACTATCCACTTCCGGAGGCCCACGCCTCGAAACCTTACCCCCGGGCTTTACTTGCCGCTGGGAGCGGCTCCGCTGCCGGTGGCGGCGTTACCGCCATTCGAGCCGGCCGGCGCGCCCGGCGTCGCATTGGAGGGCACGTCGCGCGTCATGCCGGGTGCGGCAGTGGAACCGGTGGTGCTGGCGCCACCACCCATGCGCTCCATGCCCTTCTCGCTGTTGCTCTTCACGCTGCCGGGGTTGTTCATATTGCCCTCGGCGCTGGCGCCACCAGCAGCAGTCTGGGCGAAGGCTGCGCCGCTCAGAGAAACAGCAAGGGCGGCCGCGACTGCGAATGTCTTGATCTGCATAGTATATTTCCTCATGTCGTCCGGACTTGGCTCAACAACGTCCCACGCCAAGCATGGTTCACAAAATAATCATTCGCCGTTGATCGAGGATAAATACAAGATTCCCGCGAGCCGAGAGCCACGGCTCAGCTTGTACGTGCGATCGCTCGTCTTTGTCCGATGGTCCTTGCGCCATCCAAACCATTACGGCTTGGCCATGCCCCGCGGCGAGGGGACTTCGCTCTCGACAGGTGACGGAGAGCTGGCTTAAGGCCACGCCATGCCGATCCTTCGCCTCGACGCCGCCCATCGCCTCGCCACGGACACCCTGGTCCGCTGCGGGACCGCGCTCATCCAGGCGGAGAGCGTCGCCAGGGCCCTGGTGGGCGCGGAGGCCGACGGGCTGAAGACCCACGGTCTCATGCGGCTCCTCGCCTATGGCGAACAGGTGCGGGCGGGCAAAGTCGTCGGCGATGCCGTCGTCACCACCGCGCGGCCGAAGCCGGGACTGCTCGCCATCGATGCGGCCCACGGCTTCGCCTATCCGGCCCTCGACACGGCCATCGCCCTCCTGCCCGAGATCGCCCGCGAACAGGGGATCGCCGCCGCCGCCATCCGCCGTTCGCATCATTGCGGGGCCGCGGGCCGGCCGGTGGAAGCCTTGGCCGAGCAGGGCCTCGTCGCCATCCTGTTCGCCAACGCCCCCGCCTCCATGGCGCCCTGGGGCGGAACCCGGCCGGTCTTCGGCACCAACCCGATCGCCTTCGCCTGCCCGTTGCCGGGGGCGGAGCCGATCATCGTCGATCTCTCCCTGTCGAAGGTGGCGCGGGGCAACATCATCACCGCCAAGCAGCGCGGCGAGACGATCCCCGAGGGCTGGGCCCTCGATGCCGAGGGCAACCCGACCACGGACCCCGTCGCGGCGCTCGCCGGCACCATGGTGCCGTTGGGCGACGCCAAGGGCACGGCCCTCGCCCTGATGGTGGAGCTTCTCGCAGCCGGCCTCACCGGAGCGCGGTTCGCCAGCGAAGCCACGTCCTTCCTCGATGCCGAGGGCGAGCCTCCCGCCACCGGCCAGCTCATCCTCGCCATCGATGCCACGGCCTTTGCCGGCAACGCGCTGGAACGCTTCCCCGTGATGGCCCGCTCGGTGGCGGAACAGGACGGCGCGCGGCTGCCCGGAACCCGCCGCTTCGCCGCCCGCGCCCGCGCCGCCGAGGAGGGGATCACCCTCTCCGACACGTTGCTGGCGGAGATCGAGCGGCTGTGACGCCCCTCGATCCGGCCCGTCCCGCGCAACCTTCGGCCCTGACGACGGCTTGACCGCGAACACGATCGTATCGCGTCAGGCCGACTCATGACCTCACCCCCTCCGACCCCCGAACGGGCGACGCCGCGCTGGCGCAAGGCGGGCGGGCGCCTGCTGGCCCTCGTCGCCCGCCCGGTACGCCGGGCGCAGGGAACGGGTGGAACGGTAATCGAGGCCTATCGGGGCTACGGCTCGAGCAAGGAAATCTTTCTGATCGGCCGGGTCTTCCGGCAGGCGCGCCGCGACCCGGACCTCAAGGTCGACGACATCGCAGCCGACCTGCGTGACATCGCCCGGCGCATCCGCAGGCGCAAGGTCGCCGATGCGTCCGTCGTCGCGCGTTTCGGCGGAGCCGAGACGACCGCCGTGACCGACCGCGACGGCTATTTCCGGGTGAGCCTCAAACCCCCGAACGTGCCCACCGGCGAGGGCCATTGGCATATCGTGGATCTCGAACTCGCGGCCGATCCGCCGGTGCGGGCGCAGGGGCGGGTGTTCATTCCACCGGAGAAGTGCCGCTTCGTCGTCATCAGCGATATCGACGACACGATCATGCATACGGGCGTGGCCAACAAGCTGAAGATGCTGTGGCGGCTGTTCGTGGCCGATGCGGAAGACCGCGTCGCCTTCCCGGGAGCGGCGTCCCTGAGCCGGGCGCTGCATGCGGGCGCCACCGGCGACCAGTCGAACCCGATGCTCTACGTCTCTCGCGCCCCCTGGGGCATCTACGACATGCTGAGCGAGTTCTTCCGCCAACACGGGATTCCGGCGGGGCCGGTGCTGTTCCTGCGGGAATGGGGCCTGTCCTGGCGCCATCCGCTGCCGCGCCGCGCCGAGGACCACAAGCGCGACCTGATCCGCCACATGCTGGCGCTCTACGGCGACCTGCCCTTCGTCCTCATCGGCGATAGTGGCCAGCACGACCCGGAAGTCTATGCCAAGATCGTCTCGGAGAATCCCGGTCGCGTGCTCGCCGTCTACATCCGCAACGTCTCGCGCGATCCGTCCCGGGCCGAGCAGATCGAGCGCCTGTCACAGGCGATCCTCGAGGCCGGCAGCAGCCTGGTGCTGGCTGGGGACACCACCATCATGGCCGAGCATGCCCTCTCGCTCGGCCTGATCGGCAAGGAGGGAGCGGATGCGATCCTGGCGGAATGCCGGTCACAGGTCATGCCGGAGACGGTGGAGCCGATCGTCATCGAGCCGGGCGACGACGCCGCCGCCGCCCGTAAGGCTCCGGCCTGAGAGCGGGGTCGCGCCCCGTCAGTACCCGTATCCGTCATAGCCCCGGCGCGACGGGCGATAGCCGTATTCGCCCGCGCCGCCATAGGGGCGGGGGGCGACGTAGCGCCGGCCATAGGTCTGCAGATAGGGATCGAGCCGGGGATCGCGGTAATTGCCGTTGTTCACGCCGGCCGAGCGGTCGTTGCCGCTCAATGCCGAATAAGGCGAGAGCCCATCGCCACCACCGCCGGTGCCGCCGCGCGCCAGGGCGGCATCGGTGAGGCCGAGGATCAATGCCGAGGCGAGCGCCGCGCGAATGAGAGTCCGAGTCATGCCGGTCTCCTTGATCGGGTCAAAGTGATCACTGGAAGCAACGACGCGGTGAATCCCACGGTTCCCGGAGCAACCGGCATCAGCCCTTCTTGCGCAGCGGCCGGGTGAAGAGCGATCCGGCCGGCTCGAACCCCGTCCTGGCGCAGAATGCCCGCAGGCTTTCCTCATCGGCCGAGGCGGCGAGTTCCAGGGTCGCGCATCCCGCCATCCGGGCGGCCTGCGACGCGGCCTTCAGCAGCAGGCGGCCGATCCCGCGCCGGCGCTCGTCCGGTCCGACCAGGAGGCCAGTGATCTGGGCGACGGGCTGAGCCGCCGTCAGCGAGCGATACCAGTGCAGGACGACGAGACCGCTCGGCGGCCCCCATTCGACGGCGATCAGGGCCGTTCCGCTCCCGAGGCGCAGGGAATCCAGCCGCTCGGCCAGATCGCTTGCGGCAATGGACTGTCCCGATGCCTGGAACAGAGCAGCAAGGCCAGCCGCGTCGGCAGCGGTTGCAGCCCGGATCTCGAGCCCATAGCGGCTAGCCAAACGCGTCTCCGGTGGATGTCACTCGGACATCCATAGACCACCGGCGGAAAACTCGGGACATCCCGTCTCGTCGCGCGACCCGTCCGCGCGGTCATGACGACGGACGGAGCGGCGCACCATCGGCGCACCGCTCCATCCATCCGCCACGCCTCGCTTGGGGGCAGTCGGAGCGCAGCAGATCCGTTTCGCGCCGCTCTGTTTCTGGATGATGTCCGGCCCTTGCCTGCCCCGCCGATTCAGCGGTCGCAGCCGATGCAGATGTCGCGGACCACACGGTTGCGCATCGGGCCGGTCCTCTGGTTCGGAAGCTCGCCGCTGAAAGCATGGAGCTGTGGTCGCGCAGGAGGCTCGGGATGTCGGACGGGCTCACTCGGGCTGGCGTTCGGCGGCGGCGCGGGCGGTGTGAGTGCCATGTTCTGAGCGGCACAGGGGCCCGCCGATGCGAGCGCGGCCCCCAGGATACCGGCTCCGTAGATCCATCTCGACATGGCCAAGCCTCCCCGACCACCGTCAACGCAGCGGCGGGCCCTGAGGTTCATACGGATGATGGCGCAACGATGCGAAAAAGAGCCGGGCGGGTCAGCCCGCGCCTTCTTGCGCCGCGAGCCAGTCCGTGAGCCCGGACAGGGAGCGGAAATCGGCGACGGCATGGACGGCCGCGTCCGGCATGGCGTCCCGCGCCATGGTCGCCAGGGCATGGCCGGGGCCGAGCTCGAGGACGGCCCGCGCCCCGGCCTCGCGGATGCCGTCGAGACAGGCCGCCCAGTCGATGGTCCGCGAGATCGCAGAAGCGAGCTTGTCGAGGCCCTTGGCGGCGTCGAAGACCGGGGCACCGTCGAGACCGCTGAGGAGGCGAAGCGACGGGCCGAGACGAGACGGCGGCAGCATCTCGGCCCGCGCCAGCTCCGCGCGAAACCGCGCGCTGGCCGCCGCCAGGAGCGGCGTGTGCGAGGGTGTATGGACCGGCAGAACCACCGCCCGCGCCGCCCCCGAGGCGAGAGCCCGAGCACAGAGCGATTCGAGATCGGCCACCGCCCCGCCGGCGACGACGCTGTCGGCGGCGTTGAGGATGGCGAGATGGCAGCTATGCTCCTCGACCAGGGCGGTGACCCGCGCGCGCGACAGTCCGCGAAGGCCCGCGAGCCCATAGCCCGGCCCGCTGGCCTCATCCATCGCCTCGGCGCGCGCGGCGGCCAGATGCAGGATCGAAGCGGGGGAGAACCGCCCCGCGCAGCCCCAGGCAGCGAGATCGCCGATGCTGTAGCCGGCGAGGACCACACGACCGGGATACCTCTCCCGTAGGACGCTCCAGGCGGCGAGGGCGGCGACGCAGCACAGGATCTGACCGGTGCGGTTACCGTGCAGGGCCGGGCCGCCCGTCCGGGCGAGGTCGCGCGGGTCGGCGCCGAGGAGGGGCGTCGCTGCCGCGAAGATGTCCTGAGCGGCGGGATGATCGGCCACGAGATCGAACATGGCGGGATTCTGCCCGCCCTGGCCCGAGAGCAGGACCGCGAGACTCATGCCGCCTCCAGTCCATCGACGAACAGGGTCATGGCGAGGAGGTCGGCGCTGCCGCCGGGGCTTAGGTTTCGGGCGACGAAGGCCCGGTGGACGGCCTCCGCTTGTGCCCGCCAATCGTCCCGCGCGACGCCTCCCCCGGCGAGGAAGGCGCTGGCCGAGGCGCGAGCGAAGGCATAGCCCACCTCGCCGCCGCGATGGAGCAGGTTGGTATCCTCGAGATGGGCGATCAGGGCGAAGCAGGTCTCGACGCGAGCCGCCTCCTCATCGCCGAGGCGGAGATGCCGCGCCCGGCGCAGGGCGGGCAGCCCAATGGCGTAGAGGGTCGGAAATCCGGCCGCAGCTTCGCCGGGCGCGCCGCCGATTCCGTAGCGCCGCCGCGCCGCCGCTCCCGGCGCATGGAGTAGGACGGGTCCGGCCAGGATCGCGTCGCCGTAGCGCTCGCTCACGTGGCGCCCGAGCGCTCCCGGCGGCAAGCGGCAGGCCGTGTGGGCGAGGGCGCCCGCGGCAGCGGTAAGCAGGCCGAGGCCGAAGATGGCGCCACGATGGGTATTCACCCCGCCCGTCGCCTCCCGCATGGCGGTTTCGGCCTCGATGCCGATCCGGCGCAGGGTGGGCATGCCGGCCCCTACGGCTCCGGCATCCGCCAACTCGGCGAAGTAGGGCAGGAGGGCCGTGGCACTGGCGCGAAAGGTGCCGGCATCCATGTCGGCATGGCTGCCGCGATCCATATGGCTGACGAGGCCGGGCTTCGGATAGGTCTCGACTTCGAGGCGCAGGGACTCGACCGCGCGTTCCGCGATGTCGCCGGGGCTGAGCGGAATCCGGGCGTCCCTGACCGGAGAGCGGGCGCGGGCGATCATGACGCCGCCTCCCGGAGGAACGACGCGGCGGGGCGCAGGGCCAGGCTTTCCCGCCCCTTGCACAGGACGGTTCCGCCGATGGGAGCATCGAGCAGTTCGCGCCAGTTGATGCCGGCCCGGTCGGGCAGGACGATCTCGCCGTCGAGGCGCATCGGCGCGGCCGCCTCGATCCGTGCGAGGCCCTGCAGAAAGCGAGGATCGACCCGGCCAGAGACCGGCCAGAGTAGGTCGAGATCGGAGCCCGGCCCGAGATAGGGAAGACCGGTCAGCACCTGCCACGACAGGCTTCCGAACACGGTCGGCACGAGGCCGTATCTACGGGCGAGGTTGGCCAGATCGTCGATGACTGATCTCCAGGCCGGCGGTGCGGTCTCGCGCGCCCGATCCAGGGTGACCGGTGCAAGCCGGCTCGCGGCGGCAATCGGCAAGGCGAGGCCGATCCGGCGCTTGCCGGCGGAAGGCGGCAGCGGCAGGCCGGCGGGGATGTGATCCGCAGGCTCGCCGGGATCGCGGCGGCGGGTGATGACCGGCCAGCCGCGACGGGCCCATTCGGCGAGATGGGGAACGCCGTCGAGATCCCCGCGCCCGGCGAGGAGGCGAGCCCAGGATTCCGGGTCGACGCGCAGGAGGTCGTGGCGGGCCAGACCCGACGCCTCGTCCTCAGTCACGGGGGGCCGCGTCGCCCGTCGCCGCCCGCACCACCCGCCCGGCGATGTCGCGGGCCATGAGCCGCCCGCCGCGCACCGCGCCGAGGGCGTCGCGGCCATCCGTTGTGGAACTCCCGGCGATGAGGGATTCGATCTGGGGACCGAGCGGTGCCGTGGGGTCGAGCACGGCATGGACCGCCCCCGCCTTCACCATGTTGTCGAGGCCGGGCGCGAAGACGGAGGTGGATGTCGCCATCTCTTCCAGCCGGTCGAGAGGAAGCTTCGTGACGCGGGCCACCGAGGCCAGATCCATCACGCTCGGATGGGCGCCGGGCAGGGCGGCGAGCACCCGTGTCGCCAGGGCGGTGGCGATGAAGGCCCCGGCCGCCGTGTGCCCATAGACGAGGCCGATGGTGGGGTGGCCGCGGGCATCGGCGAGGAGCAGCGCCTTCGCCAGATGGGCGAGATATTCGTTGAGGCCGAGCAGCTCGTCGCGCCGGCTCATGCGCTGGCTGTCGGAATCCACGGCCACGAGGATCGGCGTCTCGCCGCCCCGGCGCACCACGTCGAGGACGCGCCCGGCGAGGATGCAGGCACCCTCGATCCCGAGCGGGGTGTTGCCGTCGATCCCGACGACCGCGAGACGACCTGCCCCGAAAGGCCCGTCGCCGCCGATGAGGCCGTCCACGACCTCGACACCATGCCCCTCGGGAAACAGCGAGGCCAGGATTTCAGCGAGCGTCATGGGGCGCCTCCGGCAGGCGGGCGAGAAGGGCGTCGAACCGGTCCGTGTCCAAGCCCGGCACGGCGGCCGGATCGTTCACCCCGAGGCGGCCCCAGATCTCGGTGGCGTCCCGCGCATCGCCGAACCGGTCGAGGCGGGCTTCGAGGCGAGCCTGTTCGGCCTCCAGGGTGGCGAGATCGAAGGCCGGCGCCTTGCCGATCTGTTCGCGGGCCACATCGCGAAACGCTCGGATCGTATCGTCCGCGAAAGCGTCCGCTCCGCCGATGAGGCGGCGGTGCTTTCCGCCCATGGTACGCCAGACCAGCGCCCGGTCGCGGGAATCGAACTCCTCGGCTCCCCTGTTGGTCTCGATCACCTCCGGGCCGGAGACGCTGATGCGCCCGCCCTCCGAGACCACGAGGCGCGAGCAGGTGCCGGCGATGAGGCCGCCGCCGCCGTAGCAGCCGGCGCGCCCGCCGATCAGCCCGATCACTGGCACGCCGGCCCGGCGCAGATCGGCGATGGCGCGCATGATCTCGGCGATGGCGGTCTCGCCGGCATTGGCCTCCTGCAGCCGGACGCCGCCGGTATCGAACAGGATCAACACCGCCGCCGGCTTCACCTGGAGGGCCGCCCGCAGCAGGCCGACGAGCTTCGCGCCATGGATCTCGCCGAAGGCCCCGCCCATGAACCGGCCCTCCTGCGCGGCCAGGAGGACGAGCGAACCGTCGAACCTCCCGCGTCCCACCACGATGCCGTCGTCGAAGGCGCGCGGCAGGTCGAAGGCGGGCAGGTGCGGGCTCATCACCCGCTGTTCGGGGCCGAGGAATTCCTCGAACGTGCCGGGATCGACGAGGGCGTCGAGGCGGGCGCGGGCGCTGGCCTCGTACCAGCTCTGGTCGAGGGGATCGGCGGAGAGGGAGACGGGGCTCATCGCCATCACACGGCCTCCATCAGCCGGGCGCCCTGGAGCAAGCGCAGGGTCACGGTGTCGGGCCGTGCCCCGCCATCGTTGATGGTGATGCGCAGGCCGCCGGGCTGTCGGCGCGCCACGAAATCGGAGACCACCGCCTCCCAGACCGGTCCGTAGCCGTTGATCGCGGTATCGATCTCGACGGTGCATTCGTCGGGCGCGAGACTGCGCTCCATCAGCACTTCGAGGTTGCCCGAGGCGACCACGCCGGTGATCGCCTGGGCCTTGGTGCCGGGCAGGGGCTTTGCCGTCCGATGCCGGAAGGTCAGCTTTTCCATGGGGGCGCTCCCTCACCAGTTCCGGAACTTGGCCGGCGGCTCGTAGAGGCCGCCCGACCAGTGCACGAGGTCCTTGATCGACCGCGCCGCCAGGAGCGAGCGGTCGGCGTCCAGGGGATCGATGCCGAGATCCTCCGGCCGGCGGATGATTTTTCGCGCCCGCAGGGACTCGACCGTGGCGTTGTCGCGGCCGCGCCCGACATCGGTGTAGCCGGCGACCCCGCGGATCGCCTGCTCGCGCTCGTCGAGCGTCCGGCACAGGAGCAGGTTGGCGATACCCTCTTCCGTGACGATGTGGGTCACGTCGTCGGCGTAGACCATGACGGGAGCGAGTTCGAGATCGAGCTTGCGCGCCAATTCGAGGGCGTCGAGCCGCTCCACGAAGGCCGGGACCAGCTTGTCGCCAAAGGTCTCGACCAGCTGCACCACGAGCTTGCGGCCCCGGCGTAGCGCCGGATCGCCGGTGCCGCCGGCCTCCTCGCCCGCCTTCATCCAGGGGTCCGAGGGGTGCCGCCTGCCATGGGGATCGGAACCCATGTTCGGCGCGCCGCCGAACCCCGCCACCCGGTTGGTGGTGACGGTGGAGGAATTGCCCTGGAGGTCGATCTGCAGGGTCGAGCCGATGAAAAGATCGCAGGCATAGAGCCCCGCCGTCTGGCAGAAGGCGCGGTTGGAGCGCAGGCTTCCGTCCGAGCCGGTGAAGAACACGTCCGGCCGCTCGCGGATGTAGCGGTCCATCCCGACTTCCGAGCCGAAACAGTGGATCTGCTCGACCCAGCCCGATTCGATCGCCGGGATCAGGCTCGGATGCGGGTTGAGTGCCCAGTGGGTGGCGATCTTGCCCTTGAGACCGAGCCGCTCGGCGAAGGTCGGCAGCAGCAATTCGATGGCGGCGGTGCCGAAGCCGATGCCGTGGTTGAGGCGGCGGATGCCGTATTCGGCGTAGATCCCCTTGATCGCCATCATGGCCATCAGGATCTGCGTTTCGGTGACCGCCGCCGGATCGCGGGTGAAGAGCGGCTCCACGTAGAACGGCCTGTCGGCCTCGACCACGAAATCCACCCGGTCGCCGGGGATGTCGACACGGGGCACCCGGTCGACGATCGCGTTCACCTGCGCGATCACGACGCCGTTCTTGAAGGCGGTGGCCTCCACCACCGTCGGCGTGTCCTCGGTGTTGGGGCCGGTATAGAGGTTGCCGTCACGATCCGCCGAGACGCCCGCGATGAGGGCGACGTTGGGTGTGAGATCGATGAAGTAGCGTGCGAAAAGCTCGAGATAGGTGTGCACCGCGCCGAGCGCGATCTGCCCGCCATAGAGCATCCGGGCGATGCGCGCGCCCTGCGGCCCGGAATAGGAATAGTCCAGGCGCCGGGCGATGCCCTGCTCGAAAATGTCGAGATGCTCGGGCAGCACGATGCCGGACTGGACCATGTGCAGGTCGTGGACCCGCGCCGGGTCGCAGGCGCTCAAGCCCCTTGCGAGACAATCCGCCTGTTTCTGGTTGTCGCCTTCGAGGCAGACCCGGTCGCCGGGCAGCAGCACCGCCTCCAGCAGGTCGACCACCGCCGAAGCGGACACGACCTTGCCCTCGGCATGGGCGCGGCCGCGCTCGATCCGCGCGTCCCTCGCCTTCCGCTGCACCCGCCAATCGGCCATCCGATCCGCCTCTCGTCATCCGGCCCCGCATCGGCGGAGACCGTGGGAACGCGCGGCCAGCGACAGGTCGCGGACCGTCCCGTATCGCGCCATGCGTACCCCGTCTGGCGACCAAGTCAATTCTGGGTATACCGATATGGGTTATCGGCGAGGTAAAGAATACGAGATGGCGATAAGACGAGGCCTCGGCATTCCGGGCGTGCTAGGATCCTCCCTCTCCCGCTTGACGATCCGCCCCATCTGGGATGAGGGACATCGTAAGGCGGTCCGGCAACGCAAGCGGGGAGGGGACGACGATCATGGACGGCATCGCCGAGGAGCGGGGGCTTCTCTCCGACCTGATCCGCAACGCCCTGACCGACGAGATCGCCGCCGGCACCCTGAGCGCGGGCACGGCCCTCGACGAACAGGACCTCGCCGACCGCTTCGGCGCCTCCCGGACGCCGGTGCGGGAGGCGTTGCGCCAGCTCGCCTTCAACGGGCTCGTGGAGTTGCGCCCGCGCCGGGGCGTCGTCGTCACCCGGATGACGCCGGAGCGAATCATGGACATGTTCGAGGCCACCGCCGAGTTCGAGGCGATGTGCGTGCGTCTCGCCACCTACCGGATGACACCGCTCGAGCGCAGCCACCTCATGGACCTGCATGCCCAGTCGGAGGCGATGGTGGAGGTGGGCGATGTGGACGCCTACGACACGCTGAACCGCGGCTTCCACGAGGCCCTCTACGGCGCCACCCATAACGGCTTCCTGCTGGAACAGGCGCTCGCCTTGCGCACCCGCCTATCGGGGTTTCGCCGCACGCAGCTGCGCCATGGCGAGCGGATCAGGACCTCCCGCGCCGAGCACGGCGAGATCCTGGCCGCCATCGCCGAGGGCGACGGCGACGCCGCCGCGAGGCGGATGCGCGCCCACATGCTCAACGCCGCCAGCGCCATCGGCCATTACATCGCCGAACATGCCGGCGCGTGAGGCGATCAATCGCGACGGCGGACGGGATAGGTTCCGCCGGTCGTGCTTTGGTTTGGAATTTGCTCCGGGCCAGCGGCGGCCTTCGACCCTTACGAGAAGTCGGGCGACCTCGCTGGCCATTGTCCAAGGCGGACAATATGGTTGCCGGGAGTAGTTGGAGGTTTAGCCATGCGCCGTCGTCGATCCGTTGTCGCAGCAGTATTTTGCACAACTGTACTGGCGAACATGGCGGCACCCTCCATTTCCAAAGCCGATATCTCAACGGAAAGCTTGAAGCGTGCGCCCCTCGCCCAGGACACGGTCAGGAAAGTCGTGAACGGCATCGCCGCCGAGCTGAGAGAAGGATACGTATTCCCCGATCTGGGAAAGCAGGCCGCGGATGCAATCCAACGTGATCTGGATGCCCATGCCTATGCGAAGGCGAGCGATCCCGGCGAGTTCGCCACGCAACTCACCGAACGCCTGCGGTCGCTTACCAGCGACAACCACGTGAGGGTGATCCATGGCGATCCCTTCGCGAACCGGCCCAAGCCTTTGGACATGCGAGGGACCGGCTTTCAGGTGAAGCGGTTGGCTGGCAATGTCGGATACATCCACCTCGCCAGCTTCATTCCGCCCGGGGATTTCAAGCCGGCCGCCGACAAGGCGATGCAGGACCTATCGGACACCGCTGCGCTCATCGTCGACATGCGCGACAATGGCGGCGGCCATCCGGCTTCCGTCGCCTACCTCGTCAGCTTCTTTCTCGATCCAAGCCAGCGCGTTCACATCAATGATCTGATCTGGCGCAATCGCGGGACGACGAGTTTCCGAACGGAGTCGTTCTGGAGTTCGCCCACCCGCGTGAGCTACCTCGGCAAGCCGGTCTACGTGTTGGTCGGTCCCAAGACATATTCGGCAGGCGAGGAGTTCGCTTACGATCTACAGGCCCTGAAGCGCGCGACCATCGTCGGTGAGAAAACGCGCGGGGGCGCCAATCCGGGTGGCCTCAACGAGCTCGGCTCGGATTTCTTCGTCGTCGTGCCGACCGGCAGGGCAGCGAATCCGATAACGGGCGGCAACTGGGGCGGTGTCGGCGTGAGCCCGAATGTGGCGGCCACCTCCGAGGTCACGCAAGAAGCGGCGCTGGCTTTGGCGACGCGCGACAGCAAGTTGTAGGGCCGGCACGTGCACTTTCAGCTCGTCCTTTCGGGAAAGCAGAAAGGAAAGACATCACCCGCTCCGTCGCCCACAGCCATACCGCACACCGAGACACCACCGATCCGCGCGCCACGTTGACGGCGCGCGAACCCGTGCCGTAAGGCCTCATCATGCGGAAGCTCTCGCCAGGGACGGTCGACCTGCGCGCGATCATCGCCATGATCGCGCTCTACGGCCTGTGCCTCCAGGCCTTCCTCGGCACGATGACGCCACCGGCCCCGGCGGGATGGGGAAGCGCCCTCTGCGGGCATGACGCGCCGGGCGATCCCGCCGATGCGAGCCCGGCCTGCGCGCATGCGTGCTGCACGGCGGCCCATGCGGGACCGCAGGCGCCGGGACCGGACACGGCCTTCGCGACGGTGGTCTGGCAGGCTCGCCCCACCCCGCTTCCGCCACGTCCGGATGTGGTGGTCCCCGCCGCGCGGGCACCGCCCGACCAATCCATCGGATCGCGAGGTCCGCCTTCCGCCTGAGAGATCAGACCGTTTCGATCGCTCAGACCCGGATTGTTCCCGATGACCCCATCGTCCCAGGGCGGCACCCACGCATTTCGCGGGGCCGACGCCATGCGCGTATCCCGCGACGGCATCTATCGCGCCGTCTGGCGCTGGCACTTTTACGCCGGCCTGCTGTGCCTGCCCTTCCTCGTCCTGCTCTCGACGACCGGCGCGATCTACCTGTTCAAGGACGAGATCAACGCCACGCTCTTCGCCCACCGGACCGAGGTGGCGGCGCAGAACCGGGCGCCCGTGAGCGCGAGCCGCCTCGTCTACACCGCCTCCGAAGCGGTTCCGGGCGGTGTGCCGGTCTCCTTCACCGGCCCGGCCTCCGCGACCGCCTCCACCCTCGTGACCATGAGGGAGGGCGGCAGCCGGATTCAGGTCTACCTCAACCCCTACAACGCCGATGTCCTCGACGTCGTGAACACCGAGAACGACCCGATGATGGTGGTGAGGCGCCTGCACAGCCTCAGCTATTTCGGCACGGTCGCCAACGGGATCGTGGAGGTGGTGGCAGGCTTCGCGATCATCCTCGTCGTCACCGGCACCTATCTGTGGTGGCCGCGCGGGCAGGGGGGTGGTGTCGTGACAGTCCGGGCGAGGCCGTCCAAGCGCGTCTGGTGGCGGGACCTCCACGCGGTGACCGGGCTCGTGGCCGGCGCCGGCCTGTTCTTCCTCGCGATCACCGGCCTGCCCTGGTCGGTCTGGTGGGGCCAACAGGTCCGCGCCCTGTCGAACGAGGCGGGGCTCGGCCAGCCGCGCGCCCTGTGGGCGGGGAAGGCGGTGTCCGCCGTGCCGATGAAGGACCGGCTGACCCAGGCGGGCTGGACCATGGAGGACGCGCCGATGCCGGTCTCGCAACCGGCGGACGCGCCCGCCATCGGCCTCGACCGGGCCCTGGCCATCCTCGACGGCCTCGGCATGCCACGCGGCTACGAGGTCGCGCTGCCCGAGGGACCCACCGGCATCTATGCCGCCGCGATCTACCCGCGCGACGTCGACCGCCAGCGGCTGATCTCCCTCGACCAATATACCGGCGCCCCTCTGGTGGACGTGGCCTTCGCCGATCTCGGCAGCGTCGGGCAGGCGATCCAGTACGGAATCGGCCTGCACAAGGGCGAGTATTGGGGCCGCCTGAACCAGTTGGCGATGCTCGCCTTCTGCCTCGCCACGATGCTGCTCAGCGTCACAGCCGGAACCATGTGGTGGAAGCGGCGGCCGGCGGGCGGTCTCGGCGTCCCGCCCTGGCCGCGCGACCGCCGGATCGCCGCCACGGTCACCGCCCTGGTCCTCGGGCTGGGCGCGCTGTTTCCACTGACCGGCCTCGCCATCCTCGCCATGATCGGGCTCGACTTCGGCATCCAGGCCCTCCGGCGCCAAGCGCGGCGACCGGCGGCGGCCTGATCCGAGCGACGCGGGGACCGCGCCCGTGACCGACCTCATCCGCCAATTTCGCGCCCTGCGCGCCATGCGCCTCTGCCTCGGCAGCGGGTTGATCCTGCTCGCCCTGTGGGGACAGGCGATCGCACCGCTGGCCGGCTTGCGGATGATGGCGGACCACGCCGTAGCGGGAACCTCGGTCGACCCGCTCGTGCTCTCGGCGATCTGCGGTCATGCGGAGGGCTCCCCCGCCATCGGGGATCAGGCTCCCGCCGCGCCGGCCTGCAAGGCCTGCCCGCTCTGCGCGGTCGGGCTGTCGAGCCCACTCGTTCCCCAAGCGCCATCGGTGGCGCGGCGCCAGGGATGGCACGCGCTGGCCTGGCCGATCCCGCCGCCATCCGAGCCGGCCCGTCCGCATCGCCCGGCCGGCCAGCCGCGCGCACCGCCGACCGCGTCCTGATCCAGCGCGCGCCGTCTCCCCACGGCGCATCCCCTCTGCCGCGATCCGGAATGCTCCCCTCGATGTCATCCTCCCGTTTTCCTCATGCCGCCCGCCGCATCGGCGCCCGGCATGCCCTCCTCGCCCTCGCCGCCCTGCCGCTCGCGAATGCCGACGCCCTGGCGCAAGCCGCCGAGGACGGCGTCACGCTGCCGGAACTCTCCGTCGTCGGAGAGCCAGGCCGGAGCGGCTTCGGCGTCGCCTCGCCCCAGGGCTCGGCCCCCAGCGTCATCGAACAGCCCGTGGGGCAGGTGGTGACGCAGGTCGGGCGCAGCGGGACGATCGACAATCGCCCCGCCACCGATATCGGCTCGGTCCTCGTCAACAGCCCGGGCGTCACCGTGCGCCAGGGCAACGGCGCGCGCGACGTCGTCATCTCGATCCGGGGCAACAACGCCCGCTCCACCGGCGTCACCAAGAACATGGTGGTCCTGGAGGACGGGTTCATCCTGACGCAGCCGGACGGGGCCTCCCGCTTCGATCTCGTCGATCCGCGCGCCTATTCCCGCATCGACGTGTTCCGCGGTCCGCAATCGGCCCTGTTCGGCAATTACGCCACCGGCGGCGCGCTGGCCTTCCGGACGCGCACCGGCCGCGAGATCAACGGCTACGAGATCGGCACCGAGGCGGGCAGCTTCGGCTATCTGAGCAATTACTTCACCGTTGGCGGCGCCAGTGGTCCGGTGGAGATCAGCCTGTTCGCCAGCGACGCGCGCGGCAATGGCTACCAGGGCCATTCCTCCTACGACACCCAGACCATCAACCTGCTGGCGAGCTACACGCCCACCCCGGACAACCGCTTCACCCTGAAGGTGATCAACAACCAGGTGAACGCGGATCTGCCCGCCCGCTCCTCCCTCGACCAGTTCGGCATCAACCCCTACCAGCGCGGCTGCGCGGTGGCGGCCACCGCGGCCCCGGGCTGCACGCTCACGAACCTGCGCATCAACGGGGCCTTCGGCGCCACCGTGCCGGTGACGGCGGACGAGGGCGCCTTCGGGCGCAAGGACCGCCGCACCATCGTGGCGGCGCGCTGGGAACACGATATCGACGCGCAGACCACGTGGCGCACACAGCTCGGCTTCGACGAGCGCAACTTCAACCAGCCCTTCTACACGACCTCGTCGCGGGGCTCCTATCCGTCCTGGAACTTCCTCACCGACCTGACCCGGCGCGGCGACCTCTTCGGCCTGCCGGCGGTGGGCTACGTGGCGCTCGCCTACAACACCATCGACAACCACATTACGACCTTTAACCGCGCCCCCTATGGCGGACCGACGCTCGGCGCGCTGATCGGCGACCAGGAGGCGGTGCAATCGAATCTCGGTGGCCGTGCAAGGACGGAGGTCGCGCTCTCGGATCAGTGGACGGGTGTCCTCGGCATCGCGGCGGAGAACACCACCATCACCGGGCGCAACCTCGCCTACGGCTATTCGGCGGCGGGACGGACGACGACGGTGGCCACGACCGACCGCAGCTTCCTCAACGTCGCGCCCGAACTCGCCCTGGTCTACCGGCCGAACGCCGCCTGGGCGTTCCGGGGGCGGGCCGCCACGGGATACACCACGCCGGCGGCGAGCAACCTGTTCATCACCCCCGCCGGCCTTCCGGGCAGCAACACCCAGCTCCAGACCCAGGAGAATCTCGGCTTCGATCTCGGCGCCGACTGGACTCCGACGGAGAATCTGCGCCTCAGCCTGACCGGTTTCTACGAGTTGTTCCGCAACGAGCTCGTCTCGCAATCCCCCGGCGCCGGGCTCCTGAGCTACACGTTCAACGCCCCGGCCTCGGAGCATCGCGGCATCGAGTTCGCGGCCGACTGGGCCTTCTCACCCGGATGGCGCGCGGTCGCCGCCTACACGTTCGACGACCAGATCTATACGACATACACCGAGCAACTCAGCGCCGGAGCCTTCACCGAAAGGTTCGACCGCGCCGGCAACGCCATCCCGGGCGTGCCCGCCCACCAGCTCCTCGCCCGTATCGGCTACGACCAGCCGACAGGGCCGCTCGCCGGCCTCGGTGCCTATGTGGAAGCGGTGGTCCAGGACGGCTTCTTCCTCGACAACGCCAACCAGTTGAAGGCGCCGGGCTACACCCTCGTCAACGCCAACGTGCATTACGCGGCCGATCTCACCGGCGGATACGCCAAGCGCATCAGCCTCTATGCGGAAGTCCGCAACGTCTTCGACGAGACCTACGTCTCCTCGGCCCAGAACCTCGCGAACTCCCTCAGCGCCACGAGCGGCCTGCAGAACGGTGCGGGCGTGCTCGCCGCCACCACGGGCTCGGTCTTCGCCGGGGCGCCGCGCAACGTGGTCGCCGGGATGAGGCTGTCCTTCTGAAAACGCCGACGGGCCGGATAGGGCATCCGGCCCGTCATTGTCAGGACGATCGCGGGGTCAGCGCCTCAGCGGACCCTTGTCACCACGTCACGCGCGCCGTCACCAGGGCCTGGAACGGCTCGCCCACCGCCACCAGCAGGTTGCTGGCCGCCGATGACGTATAATAGGTCTCGTCGAACAGGTTCTTGAGGTTGAGCTGGATCGTTGTCGCCCGACCGTTCACCGCCGTGCGATAGGCGAGGAAGGCATCGCATTTGAGGTAGTGGGGCATGGTGAAGGTGTTGGCGGCATCGCCCGGCCGCTCGCCGATATAGCGGGTACCGAAGCCGGCCTCGAGGAAACCGGGGCCGAGGCGCATGGAGCCGAGCTCGCCCTCCCGCGTCACCGCGCCGAACTGGTGGGTGAGGAAGGCGGAGGCCGTCACGCGCGGCGTGTTCTGAAGCTCCTTGCCCGCGAGGATGGGATCCTCGGTCACGAGGGCCTGGGTGAAGCCGTAGCTGCCGATCACCGCCCAATCGGGCAGGATCTGACCTGCGAAGTCGAGTTCGAACCCGCGCGAACGGGCCTTACCGGCGGTGGTGGCGAGCCGTGCCCCGTCCACCACCTGGGTGACCAGCACATTGGCCTTCTCGACGTCGAACATGGCTCCCGTCACGGTGAGGCCGGGGCCGAGATCCGCCTTCACACCGACCTCGTAGGCCTCGCCTTCCTCGGGGGCGAGGGAGCCGTTGGTCTCCAGATCCGTGACGTTGGGTCGGAACGAGCGGCTGAAGCTGCCATAGAGCGAGAGATCGGGCGTCAGCTTGTAGACGATCCCGGCACGCGGGACCGGCTGCACGCCGTTGATGTCGGTGGTGACCACGGACGGTCGTCCGGCATAGGCGAGCTGATCGTAGATCTGCGCGCTGATTCCGGCCACCAGGATGAGCTGGTCGGTGAGGTGGAACGAGTCCTGGAGATAGAGGCTGGTGTTGTTGAGCCGGTCGCGGACGTCACTCCCCGTGAGCGAAACCTGGCTCGACGGGCCGAGGCGATCATAGATCGGGTCGAAGACGTTGAAGCCGCCCTGGTTCGCTCCGCGAATGGTAGTCTTGCGGAAGTAATCCACCCGCTCGTACATCGCGCCGGCCAGGATGTCGTGCCGCAGGCCGAACGTGTCGACGCGTCCGGTCAGGTCGAGGCGGGCCACATGCGCGTTGAAGTCGCCGCCCTGGGTCGAGTCGGCCCTTCGGGTCAGCATGCCCCTCTCGGCATTGTACGAGACCGCGCGGACCTGATTGTCGTCGTAGCCGAGATGGCTGAAGCTATAGCCGAAATGCAGCCGCCAATCGTCGTTGAAGCGATGCTCGATGTCGAGGCTGGCGAGATGGCTCGTGGCGTCGACGCTGCTGAAGCGTTCGTCGAAGCGGCGGTCGCGCGGGACCTTCAGGGGACGGCCGGTGCGCGGATCGAAGATGGTGCCGCGGTCGAATGGAATATTATAATGCGAGAACTCGTAGGCCACCGTCACCTTGGTGTCGTCGCCCTTCCAGGTGAGTGATGGTGCCACGACCTGTCGTTCGATCGCTCCGAAATTGCGCCAGTATTGATAATCCTGGAAATCGCCGACCACCCGATAGGCCAGGTTGGTGCCTTCGATCGGCCCGGTCACGTCGGCCTGGACGAGACCGCCGCCGAAGCTCGTCCCGGTGATGCCGAGGGCGCCGTGCGGGGTGAATTCGGGACGCTTCGAGACGAGGTTGATGAGACCTCCGGGCTCCGAGATGCCGTAAAGCAGGGAGGCGGGCCCTTTCAGCACCTCCACCTGCTCGATGGCGTAATTGAAGTTCTGCTGCAGGACCGTACGGCGGCCATCCCGCAGGATCGAGCTGTCCCGCGTGGTCCCGAATCCGCGCCGGATCACGCCTTCCTGCGTGCCCCCGAGGCTGTTGGCCTGGGCGGTGCCGCTGACATTCCGCAGGGCCTCGTCGAGGGAGAGGACGGCCTGGTCGCGCAGGACCGTGGCGGGCACCACGGCGATGTTGGCGGGCGTGTCGAGGAGCGAGGTGTCCGACCCGGCCCCGAAACTGGTGCGCCGGGGCTGATACCCGATGGTCCTCCGGCCATCGCCGTCGACGGTGATCTGATCGAGGGACACGGCCATCGGGGACGCGGCCTGCACCACGGGGCCGTTCTGGGCCCAGGCCGTGTCCGCGAGGACGAGGGCGGCTCCGCCCGCCAGCAACCACTGCAAGCGGTTGGCGGCTCGGCGGTCGAGCCCCACCGCGTTTGTCAGGCATCCTGTTTGGTCTTGCATTGTCGGCTCCGGAAACACTCCGGTATCACAAGTATTACTAATGATATATTCTGACAATATCCAGTAGAAACATTGTAATTCTTCTAATTATGCAATTTATTGATGAATCAATAGGTGATATTTTTCATAGTAACCGATATTTCATGCGTCAGTAAATTTCCACTGCTTTGCCTTGCATGCATAATAGCCTGCTTATCGACGGCGCAAGGCGATATGCGTCCGATCGCATCCCCCTCGGAGGCGAGCGGAATCGAGCGCATCGCGGAGTCGGCGGATTGTGCAACGCTGCCGGATCGAGCTCAGGCAGGGCACTCGCGGACGGTCAGGGTGGTAACCGTAAGATCACATCTTGTCGGGAACTGGGACCGGGCGCCCCGACACCTCAGCAAGGTTGTAGCCTTCCCATGCGGAACGGCTTAGGGCGATCGGCAAAGCTGGCGGTCTCCTGAGAGCTGCCGCGACGAAGGAGTTTCGGATGACCAGACGCGGCTACAAGGGAGCCATCATCGCCGCCGGCCTCGGTGCCCTGGCCTGCATGGCCGGCACGGCGCAGGCGGCCCAATGCGGCAACACGGCCAGCGGTTTCGAGGCGTGGAAGACCCAGTTCGCGCAGGAAGCGAAGGGACGCGCCAGCGCCGCGAGCCTCGCCGCCCTGATGGAGACCTCCTATTCCGGCGCCACCATTTCTGCCGACCGGGGCCAGAAGAGCTTCCGCCTGACCCTCGACCAGTTCCTGGCCAAGCGCGGCGGCCCCACCATCGTCGCGCGCGGCCGCAAGCTGAAACAGACCAACGCGGCGTTGTTCGCCTCGATCGAGCAGCGCTACGGCGTGCCGGCCGGCCCGCTCCTGGCGATCTGGGGCATGGAGACGGGCTTCGGCGCCGTTCGCGGCAATATCAATACGCTCTCCGCCGTGGCGACCCTCGCCTACGATTGCCGCCGTTCGGACTTCTTTACCGACCAGCTCTACGCGGCCCTCACCCTCGTCGATCGTGGCATCCTCAACGCCTCGACCCGTGGCGCCGCCCATGGCGAGGTCGGTCACACCCAGTTCCTGCCCAAGAACGTGCTGACCTACAGCACCGGCGGAAGCCTCGACAGCGCCCCCAACGCGCTCAACGCCACCGCGAACTTCCTCAAGGGCCACGGCTGGAGGGCCGGAGCCGGTTACCAGCCGGGCGAGCCGAACTTCGCGGCCATCCAGGGATGGAACGCCGCCACCGTCTACCAGAAGGCGATTGCCCAGCTCGGACGCCAGATCGACGGCGAGTGACGGAAATTCGGGGCCCTGCGGGGCCCCGTTTTCGTTCGGTCCAGCCGCTCGTATCGGGGACACGCGCGGCGCCGCTTCCCTAAGCCCACCTTGACTTGGCCCGTGCCCGGTCGATCTTCCGGCTTCGACGATGGCGTCGCAGCAGGAAAACTCCATGGCCGGGATCGTTCTCGCGGGATTGATCGGGATGGTGGCGGGTCTGCGGACCTTGACCGCGCCGGCGGCCGTCGCCTGGGCGGCGCATCTCGGCTGGATCTCCCTCGACGGGAACTGGCTCGCCTTTCTCGGCTACCGCTCGACGGCCGTCATCCTCACCCTTCTCGCGCTCGCCGAGTTCGTCACGGACACGCTTCCCGCCACGCCGAGCCGCACCGTGCCCGTGCAGTTCGCCGCGCGGATCGCGAGCGGCGCCCTTTGCGGCGGTGCGATCGGGACGGGTCTCGGACAGCCCGTCGCCGGAGCCCTGGCGGGCGCGGCGGGCGCCGTCATCGGAACACTGGTCGGCTCCCGGGCGAGGGCGTGGATGGCCGCCTCCTTCGGTTCGGACCGGCCGGCCGCCTTCATCGAGGATGCCGTCGCCGTCATCGCCGCGATCCTCGTCACGAGCGCAATTTAGCACCGCGTCCGGGCTTCGCCTCCCGGCCCCGCCGACGGATTCGATCTCTTCCCGCCTTGCCGCTTCGTATCTCGTCCGTGACGGACGATAGAATTGTCGGCATCGAGGACCGGAAGCGCGATTGGTGCGTTGCAGTTCATCGTCACGCCTGACACCAGGACGCTCCGCCGTGGGGAGCGACCATCCGGGGCCGGGCGAGGAGAGGGCGATGGCCTTTGCACCCCTCCGCCGCACGGCCGGACATATCCGGCTCCAGCCGGCGGCGAAGGGGGCAGGGACGTCGTGGCCGGGCCGGCAGGCACGGAGACCGATGTCTTCAACACGAGTGGTCGTGCGAGAGGGATCCAGGCCTCCCGAACGAACGATCACGCAAGCGCAGGCCCGAAGAGTCGGGTCGAGATGATGCCGGAGTTCCGTTGATGGCCAAGATCCTGCTGGTGGAAGATCATGAAGAGATCTGGGACTTCCTGTCCCGCCGTCTCAAGCGACGTGGCTACGACGTCATCCTGGCCCATGACGGCGAGGCCGGCGTGCAGCAGGCCCGCGCCGGACGGCCGGACGTGATCCTTCTCGATATGAACCTGCCCATCCTCGACGGCTGGTCGGCGGCCCGCGCCCTGAAATCCAGCGGCGACACCCGGGACATCCCGATCATCGCGCTCACCGCCCACGCCATGCTGGGCGACCGAGACAAGGCGATCCAGGCCGGCTGCGACGATTACCATCCCAAGCCCATCGACTTCTCCAAGCTCCTCACCCAGATCGGCGCGGCTTTGGGCGGCACGGAAACGCCGGCCTGACCGACGGTACGATCCAGGACTTCGCGCGTCCCGTCGGGACGGGGCTTCCACTGACACGCGTCGAGACGAGAAGACCCATCCTCCATGAGTGACGATCCCATCACCGCGCGCCTGATGCGGCAGGCGATGCCGGTGTTCACGATCCTGGCCTCGTGCCTGCTGGTCGTCACCATCGCGTCGATGCTGTATTTCGGCCGCGACATCATCGTACCCGTGGTCCTGGCGATCCTCCTCAGCTTCGTCCTGGTGCCCGCCGTGCGCGTGCTGAGGCGGGCGATGGTGCCGCGCGCCGCGGCGGCGCCCCTCGTGGTGGTGGCGGCTTTCGCGGCGATCATCGGGGTCGGGCTGCTCATCACCACCGAGGCGGGCCAGCTCGCCTCCGACCTGCCGCGCTACCAGATCACCATCCGCGAGAAGATCGCCTCGGTGAAGGAGGCGACCTCGGGCAGCGGAACCCTGTCTCGCATCGTCGACATGGTGCAGGACCTCGGCGAGGAACTGCAGCCCGCGGCCCCGAAGGACGAAGACCTTCCGGGCCGATCGGGCAGCCGCGCCAACCCGCTCCACGTGGTGGTCGCGACCCCGCAGGCCGCCCTCGCCACGACGCTCGGCGCCTTCGTCGGGCCCATCCTGCACCCCCTCGCCACAGCAGGCCTGATCCTCCTTTTCACGATCTTCATCCTGCTGCAGCGGGAAGACCTGCGGAACCGCGCCATCCGGCTCGCCGGCTCGGGCGACCTGCGCCGCACCACGGCGGCCATCGACGACGCCACCAGCCGGCTGAGCCGGTTCTTCCTGGCGCAGCTCGCCCTCAACATCGCCTTCGGCGCGGTCATCGGCACCGGCCTCTGGTTCATCGGGGTGCCGAGTCCGATCCTGTTCGGCGTGCTGGCGGCGATCCTGCGCTTCGTGCCCTATATCGGTGGCGCCATCAGCGCCCTGCTGCCCCTGATCCTGGCGGCGGCGGTGGATCCCGGCTGGTCGATGGTCATCGCCACGGCGCTCCTGTTCCTCATCGTCGAGCCCATCGCCGGCCATGTGGTCGAACCGCTGCTCTACGGCCATTCCACCGGCCTCTCGCCGCTGGCGGTCATCCTGGCGGCCACGGTGTGGACCTTCCTTTGGGGACCGATCGGCCTCGTCCTCGCGACGCCGATTACGGTCTGTCTCGTCGTCCTCGGCCGCCACGTGGACCGGCTCTGGTTCCTCGACGTCATCCTCGGCGACCAGCCCGCTTTGGCGCCGCCCGAAATCTTCTACCAGCGCATGCTCGCCGGAGACCCGGCCGAGGCGATCGAGCAGGGCCGGCAGGTGCTGAAGGCGCGGGCGCTGGTAACCTATTACGACGAGGTCGTGCTGGCGGGCCTTCGCCTCGCGCAGGACGACCTCGCCCGCGGGGCCCTCGACCGGTCGCGCCAGAGCGAGGTCGGCGCGGCGATCCGCACCGTGGTCGACCGGCTCAAGCTCGCGCCGATCAAGCGGTCGGGCTCCGCCGCGAATGCCGAAGCGGCGGCGGCCATCGCCGCCGCCGGACCGGATCGCAGCAGCGCCGGCATCGTCCTGGCGCGGGACGATCTCGCTGCGAACTGGCGCGGCACCACCCCGATCCTCTGCGTCTCGAGCCGCGGTCCCTTCGACGAGGCGGCGACCCTGATGCTGAGCCAGATCCTCGGCCGCCATGGTCTGGCCGCCCAGATGACCTCGCTGGCCGACCTGCGCGCCGACAAGCGGCCGGAGCGCACCGACGAGATTGCGATGATCTGCTTCTCCTATCTCGAACCGGTCAGCCTCTCGCAGATCCGCCTCACCGTCCGCCAGGCCCGCAAGGAGCTTCCCGGTGTGAAGGTGCTCGTCGGGTTCTGGCGCGAGCGCGATCCCTCGACCCTCGACCGCCTTCGCCGGACCACCTCCGCCGACGTGCTGGTGACCTCCCTCAACGATGCCCTCGACGCGGCCCTGCGCTATGCCGCGCCGGAGCGGGCGGGACGCGGCTGAGGCCATGACCGCTCGCGACCCCGCCCAATCTCATGCCGCCACCGATGGGCTTCTGGCCGGTATCACGGAGGCGGATGGGTGTCCTTTCCGCGCGGATGAGGACCGGCTCGCCTTGTCCGGCCTCCGGGCCGGGCGCGAGGATCTGCTGGCGCGCATCCCGACCGGCGAAGCGGCTCCCCCATGGTGGGACGGCAGGCATCGCGGCCTCGGCCTGTCCCGCGCGCATCTCGACGGAGCCGATCTCGTCGAGGCCGACCTGTCCGGCGCCAACCTGTCCGGCGCCTCCCTCGTCGGGGCACTGGCGCGCTCGGCCCGGTTCGAGGGCGCCATCTTGGAGGAAGCGAATTTCAGCGAGGCCGATTGCAGCGGCGCGGATTTCACCGGCATCGTCGGCGGCGAAGCGCATTTCTCCGACGCCATGCTGGAGGACGCCAACTTCACGGGCGCGACGATGCGCTTCGCCCGGATGCAGCGTGCTCTGCTGGACGGCGCGACCTTCGCCCGCGCCGACCTCTGGGGAGCCGACTTCACCGGAGCGGATGCCGATTACAGCCGGTTCGATGGCGGCCGCCTCGATGAGGCGAACCTCTCCGACATGAACCTGACCTTCGCCAATTTCGACGGGGCGAGCCTCAAGAAGGCGCGTCTCACCGGCTCGCGCCTGCGCGGCGCAAGCCTCGCCGGCGTCGCCCTCGACGGGGCCGACCTGTCGGGGGCCGATCTGTCCGACACCAACCTCGTGCGCCTCAACTTGATGTCGTGCCGTCTGCGCCATGCGCGGTTCTCGGGTGCGCTCCTTACCGGTGTCCGCTTTCGGGTGGATCAGCTCGGCGGCGCGGTCGGTGAGGAGATCGCGGGCGAATACGAGGCCGCGCAAGCGAGCTATCTCGCCATCGAGCACAACATGAAGAGCATCGGCAGCCATGACGAGGCGAGCTGGGCCTACAAGCGCGGCCGGCGCATGGGCCGGCTCCATGCCGGTGCCGAGGCGCGGGCGGCCTGGGCCCGACGGACCCGGGCGCCCCAAACCTGGAAGCCCGTCCTGCAATCGGGCTATCGCTGGGTCGCCGACCGGTTCGTGGAATGGCTCTGTGATTACGGGGAGAGCCTCTCGCGCATCGCCCGTGCCTTCGTGATCCTGATCTTCGTCTTCGGCGCCCTGTTCGGCATCGCCGGCGGGCTGATCCCCGAGGGCGGCAGCGGGGCCGCCACCTACAATCCCCTCGACCTCCTCAGCTACAGCGCCCTCAACATGATGACGGCGAACCCTCCCGAGATCGGCGTCAAGCCGGTCGGGAGGTTCACCAACCTCCTCGTCGGGATCGAAGGCGCCGCCGGGATCATCCTGATGGGCCTGTTCGGCTTCGTGCTGGGCAACCGGCTGCGACGATAGGCATTCGCCGGACGCGCCGTCCCCCGCACACCACCGATCCGTCATCGACATCACCGCGAGCCGCCCCGATGAGCACCCCGACCTCCTCCCGTCGCCTCTGGCGCTGGCGCAGCCCCAAGACGGTTCCCACCGCCCTGAAGGGGATCCCCGGCTCACCCGTCGCCTTCGCCCTGTTCGCGGTCGCCCTCATCGCGGGCCTCGCCAACTACGTGTTCGCCGAGCGCAGCCGAACGGAGGCCACCCGCCAGCACGACATCATCACGCTGAACGAGCGCCTGCTCTCGACCATGAAGGACCTCGAGACGGGCATGCGCGGCTACACCCTGACGGGGCTGCCGAACTACCTCACGCCCTACAAACGGGCGCTCGACACCCTCGACGGACAGATCGGCGAGCTCGACCGGCTGGAATCGGAATCCGCCGACCCCGGAACCGCCCGGCGCCAGGAATTGCGGACCCTCATCACGGGTGAACGGGATTTCGCCCGCCGGGTGGTGGAAGCGCGGGATGCCAGCGGCTTCGAAGCGGCCGTGACCCTCGTCCGGACCGGGGAGGGCAAGCGCATGATGGACGGCATCCGCGAAGCCACCCGGGTCGGCCAGGACCATGCCCGCGACAGCCTCGCCCGCTCCGAGACGACGGAATTCTGGCGCGGGCTGATCCTGTCCCTCGTCTGCGCGGCCTCGGCCCTGGCTGCGATGGCGCTCCTCGGCCGCATCGCCCTGCTGCGCCGCCGTGACAGCCAGCGCATGACGGCTTTGCTCGACGGAGTTCTGGCCAACGCCCCCGTGGGCCTCGGCTTCCTCGACCACACCCTGTCGATCCGCCACATGAACCGCGCTTTGGAAACGATGAACGCGCGCGGATTCCAGGCGTCCCTCGGCGGCCCGATCTGGGCCGCCCTCCCGGAACTCGAAGACTTGCTCCGTCCGAAATTCGAGGCGGCGCGCGACAACGGCCTGATCACGCCCGATATCGACGTCGCGGTGCCGACCCCGAGTGCGCCGGGCGGCGTCCGCCATCTCCAGATCAGCGTCTATCCGCTGCCGGGCGCGGCGGGCCTCTCCGACGGGACGGTGGACGGCGTCGGTTTCGTCGTCACCGACGAGACCCTGCGCAAGCTCACGGAGGAGCGCACGCGCCAGAGCGAGCAGCGCTTCCGCTCTCTCACCGAGGCTACCTCTTCCATCGTCTGGGCGACTCCGCCGGATGGCGGCTTCACGGTCGCGCCGTCCGAATGGACCCGCTTCACCGGCCAGACGCCAAAGGAGGCCGCCGGCCACGGCTTCCTCGCGGCAATCCACCCCGATGACCGCGAGAAGACGCAGCTCGCCTGGGATCATGCGGTCACCCACGTCACCCTCTACGAGATCGAGCACCGCCTGCGCCGCCATGACGGCGTGTGGCGCTACATGGCCGTGCGCGGCGTCCCCATCCTCGACGAGGCGGGGACGGTCCGCGAATGGGTCGGCGCCCATACTGACATCACTGCGCGCAAGGAGGCCGAGCAGGCGCTGGAAGCCGCCAAGGAAGCGGCGGAAGAAGCCAACCGCGCGAAAAGCCAGTTCCTGGCCAATATGAGCCACGAACTGCGCACGCCGCTCTCGGCGGTGATCGGCTATTCCGAGATGCTGCAGGAGGAGATGGAGGATCTCGGCCAGGAGAGCCTGCTCGCAGACATGCGCAAGATCGAGTCGAATGCCCGTCATCTCCTCGGCCTGATCAACGACGTCCTCGACCTCTCGAAGATCGAAGCCGAGCGGATGGAGATCTATGCCGAAGCCTTTCCCGTGGGCGAGATGGTGCGGGAAGTGGCCTCCACCGTGGACGCCCTCGTGGCCAAGAAGGGCAATACCCTCGTCCTCGATCTCGCGGACGATCTCGGCATCGCCCATACCGACCAGACCAAGCTGCGCCAGTGCTTGATCAACCTTCTCAGCAACGCGGCGAAATTCACCGAGAACGGGCAGATCACCCTCTCGGCCGTGCAGGAAGGCATCGCCGGGTCCACCTCACTGGTCTTCCGTGTGACGGATACCGGCATCGGCATGAGCCCGGAGCAGCAAGCCAAGCTGTTCGAGCGCTTCACCCAGGCGGATGCCTCGACGACGCGCCGCTTCGGCGGGACAGGCCTCGGCCTTGCCATCACGCGGGCCTTCGCCACCATGCTCGGCGGACAGATCGACGTGGCGAGCCGGGAAGGGGAGGGAACCACCTTCACCATCCGGATCCCCGCACAATACCGGGAGACCGCCACCGAGACTCGGGAAGAGGCCCCCGACGGTTCCCCGGCGCAGCCGGCAGCCACGCCGAAGACTGGCGACCGGGTCCTGATCATCGACGACGACCCCGCCACGCGGGACCTGCTCACCCGCTTCCTCGAGAAGGAGGGCTTCCGGGTCGCGAGCGCGGCCGACGGCCGCGAGGGGCTGGAGCTGGCGCGCAGCCTGCGGCCCCGCGTGATCCTCCTCGACGTAACCATGCCGCGCATGGACGGCTGGTCGGTGCTGCGGGCCCTGCGCGCCGACCCCGATCTCGGGGCGACGCCGGTGATCATGGTGACGGTTCTCGACGAACAGAGCCTCGCCTTTTCCCTCGGCGCCACTGACTACCTGCACAAGCCCATCGAATGGGGGCACCTGAAGGAGGCGATGGAGCGTTTCAAGGCAGGGGCATCCGATGGGCCTGTGCTCGTCGTCGACGACGATGCAGACGTGCGCGAGCGGATGACCGCGATGCTCACCCGCGAGGGCTGGCGCGTGGCCTCGGCCGAGCATGGCCGGGCCGGGCTGGAAGCGGTGGCCGTGAAGAAACCCTGCCTGATCCTTCTCGACCTGATGATGCCGGAGATGGACGGGTTCGGCTTCCTGCGCGCGCTGCGGGCGAAACCGGAATGGCGCGACATCCCCGTCGTGGTGCTGACCGCCAAGGACGTCACCGCCGACGACCGCCGGCGTCTCGCCGGCCAGGCCGACCGAGTGCTGCAGAAGGGCCAGCTCAGCCTGTCCGACCTCTCCGACGCCCTGCGATCCCTCGTGGCCTCATAAAAAGGGTGGAGCTCAACTCCGACGCCGCGGCCGGCCTCGGCGTCGGCTCTGAAGCAGCGGGCGACGCCTCGATCCGCGGGCAGAGGTCCCCGTCGAACATCGGCGGTCATCCTCAGGCGGGGAGACGGTTCGCGTCGGTTCAGATCGACTCGTAGGCGAAGAGGAGCGTGATCGTGGACAGGCCGATGAGGCCGATGACGAAGCAGATATCGGCGATCCGCTCCAACCGGAGAGCGAAGGGACGGCCATCGTCGAGGCGCATCGAGAGATACGAAGCCGCCGCACTGGCGAGAAACAGGATCGCCGTCAGCGAAACGGCCTCGTCCACATGGCTCGGGCCGATCCGGGCCTCGGCGATCTTCACCAATCCCACCAGCGTCGTGCAGACCCCGATCATCGTTCCCGCAGCGGGCAGGATGTGCCGAGAGAGGGCGCGGGTGCCGTACCCGCCCTTCGGGCTTCGTCCGTTCATGCGGAACTCCGGCGCTTGGAGGGTCGAGACCGCACGATCGCTGTCCCGTCGAGACCTGGGCACGACGACAGCGAAACGGGAAGGCCGGCCGGACATTTCCGGCCGGACGGCGAGCGGTCAGGTCGGGTTCTGCGGATCGATGGTTCCCGCTTCGGTCTCGGTTTCGCCGCCGGGGGCTTCGTCGAAGGCCTGCATCCAAGCTGCGTGATCGTCGCTTCCCTCGGAATAGGGGCAGCTTTCGCGTGTCCTGCCGTAGAGGCGGGCGTTCCGCCCCTTGATGAAAGGGCTGTCGCTTGCGGTGGCACCGTCGCTCATGGTTCGTGTCCCATCCCGGATGTTGCTGGAACCAGGGAAACGCGGCAGCGGCGGTGAGGATCGATTGCGCCGTCACCCTGCGACGAAAAACCCGCCGCGGCGTGAGCCGGGCGGGTGAAGGGAGAGTCTCTTAGCTGAACCATAACGGGCTCGCTCGCGGCAGGTTCCGTCATTCGCCCGGACGAACCGTTTCCCGCGACGCGACGTCCGCAGCTTGCGCGGCGCTCACCGGAATGGCAGTCCCGCCTCTACGTACCGCAACGGGAAGCCACCTTGTCCGCGCAAACGCAGACGATAGCCGGGATCGTCATCTATCATCCCGACCAGGCGAACCTTCTCCGTCTCGTCGGCGTGCTCGCGCCCGACGTTCGGGAAATCGTGATCTATGCGAATTCCGCATTCTCCCAGCAGGACGAGGAAACCCTCCGCGCGGCGGCACACGGGACGGATCTGTCGGTGATGCGCCCCGGCAGCAATCTCGGCCTCGGTGTCGCGTATAACGTACTCCTCGACCACGCCACCAAGCGAGGCGCACCCTTCCTCCTGCTTCTCGATCAGGACAGCCTGCCACCGCCAGGTGCGATCCCACGGCTTGCCGCACTGCACGCACGGCTGGCGACGGCCGGAAAAAAGCCCGCCATCGTCGGGCCTCGCCCGACGGATTGGAGCGGCAAGCCGTTGCGATCCCCGCCCGAACAGGAGGGCGGCAGAGACGAGACGAAGGCGACCCGTGTCCAATTCGTGATTTCGTCAGGTTCCCTCGTGAATTGCGAGGTGGCGCGGGCCGTCGGTTCGTTCCGAGCGGATTTCTTCATCGATGCCATCGATGTGGAATGGTGCATGCGGGCTAACCACCGCGGCTACTCCATTTGGATCGCGGACGATGTTCCGATGGCCCACGAACTCGGCCGCGGACGAATTCGGCTCCCTTTCGGTCTCACGCCGACGGACCAGCCGCCGCGACGGCTCTACACCTTCCTGCGCAACCAACTGGCCATGCTGCGCATGAGCCACGTCCCTCCCGCCCACAAGGCCAGGACGCTGCTGCTCCTACCCCTGCGCATCGTGGTGTATCTCGGGCGAAACCGCTTCTCCAGCGAGGTTCGGACAGCTCTCTGGCGCGGCCTGATCGACGGTGCCTGTGCCAAACTCGGGCCGCCGGAGGCCGCGCTCGCGAGGTCGGCACTTCGGCAGGACAACAGCGCGAAGGCTTTCAAACGGCTCGAATAAGGCCTCCGGGCCGCCATGACGACGGGCGTTTCGCCACCGCATGTCCGGCTGTGTCCAGCGCCGGAAGCATCGGACCGTACTCCGGCCGCTGCATCATTTCAGAATTCGCCCGTCGAGACCACGAACGCTGAAGCCATCGGCCCAGGCGGAGATGGTGAAGCACCGCTCGATTGCATGGTGGAGGGTTGCGTCGAGTTGGCGTTCCTCCGGCTCGAAATCCTCGGGGCGCAGCTGGAGATGCCGCAGCCGCGCGAGTGCCGCCGGCCGAAACCAGAACATGGACCCTTCAAAGAATCCCAGACGGACGGCATCGTCAGGCATGCCCATCCGCCGCACAATGGCCCTGACACGCGCCTCGTTGGCCATCCAATAGGATGGCGCTGCCCGGTAGCTGGCCTTCCAGCCGATGAGACCGGTATCGGGCTTTTCGAACGCAGCCAGCAGCCGAAGAGTCGCATTGCGACCGCCCGCAAGCATGGTGAAGAGAAGCTTGCGTCGAATCTCGCCGTCGAGCAGATGCGGGCTGCGTTTGGTGTGCAGCTTCAGGACCGCGTCGTAAGAGTCGAACGTCCCTGCGTTGAGCAATGTAATGAAAGGGGCGATGTCACGACCCCGATTCTCGCACGGGTGCAGGATCGCCCCGAGAATGCCCCGCAGCAGATGCCGAGCCTGCTCGATCCTTTCGCTCGGAACCGTAAGGTGAAGCGGAGCCCCATCGGGCAGCGTCGCCCAGCAGGCCAGGATCTCGGGCAAGAGATCGAGGTAGTACACGTGCGCGACGACGGCCGTCCGAACGTCGGGATGATGCGCGGGCATGCCGAACCGCGCCACCGCCTGCTGCAGGCGCTGACCAGCCGGCGATACGAAGGCAGCGCCAAGCGTCAGCGCTGCGATCTTCTGGTAGACGTGGCGACGGTAAGCGCGGGAACGCAATCCGAGACGGCCGATGGCCATCAGGCGTGCTGACATGACCATCTGCTGAACCTTGCAAAGCGGGACGCTGGATCACCAAACATGGTCCATATGCTTTCTCATGCCAGGGACGAGACGGCTTCGGCGACGGAGTCCATACATGGCAATCTCGATCGCGACGTGACCTTCGGAACCATCGATGGCAATCGCTTGGCCCTCTCATTACCGGCGCGTCGCTGCCTGATCCACAACGTGGACATGGCATCTTATCCGATCCGGGACGAAGCATTGCGAAGACGGCGGATCAGACCGATCCGCTCGGAATCGTGCCCAGATCAAAAATGAGGGGTAATTGAGGCTACTCTTTCCACTGCTCCCGCCTCAACATGCATGTCCAAGGATCTCATCAGCGTGATGAAGCGCTTTCCGACGCTTTCAAAAGAATAGCGGCTTCGCATCACCACTTTGCCTTCCTCGGAAAGGCGCGACCATAAAAGGGGATCTTCGTGTAGGCGGATAATCGCCCCTGCGATTTCATCCACGTCTCGTCCGACCAAAATACTGCGATCTTCGACCAACCCCATACCTTCCGATGCGATCGGGGTTGCGACGCACGGAAGGCCCGCAGCCAAGCTCATCGCCACCTTACCCTTGATGCCGGCCCCAAAGCGGAGCGGAGCGACCGTCAATCGCGCGTGCGAGAGGATCGGTTCCAGTTCCTGCACGAAGCCCCGCACGAAAATCCCGGAATCGGGATCGGCAAGCTGCCGAACCTCGTGAGTTGCGTTACTGCCGACAATATCTAGTCTCGCATGGGGCAGGGCACGACGAACCTTCGGCCAGATATCCGTCGTCAGCCAAATAGCTCCGTCAATGTTTGGAGTATGCAGAAAGCCCCCCACGAAAAGAACGCCAGATCGCTCCGAGAAATCCGGGCAATCAGATGTAATATTACGAGCAAAAGGAATAATGTGAATTGTAGCTTCTGGCACCAAGCCTGCCAGCATACGCCCCTCTTCTTCGCTCAAAACGATCGTAGCGTCGGCTTCCGACATGCAGCGCAGCTCCGAAACACGACGTTGCGCAGCAGCTCGGGCCTTTTCTTGACATCCTTCTAGGGCCGCTTCCCGCTCCTCGCGAAGGAAATGCAGATCCACCGTGTTAAAAACGATGCGTACATTGGGCGCGCAACGTCTCACATGGGCAAGCAGGCGCTCCGCAACATGGATCCGGTTCAAAATGAAGAGATCGAACTCGCCTGCACGCTCTTGCAATACTTGCTCGGGAGACGAGTCGGTTGGAACCGCAACGTAATCGACATTGCTGTTTTGCATAGCGTCGAGATACAATGGATCGCCGACACGCGCTATGATCGACATGAATGAGACATCGTATCCGATCGCCTGAAACATTTTCAGTTGATGCCACAGATCGAGCGAACCGGAATCCTGGTCCGGCGTGGGAACAGTCCAGTCGATGAAAAGAATGCGCGGCACGCGATTCTGCCGAACCTTAGCTACTTGCCTGGAGGGCGGCACGACTAACATGTGGACGCGACGTCTCGCATTGGCGGTAAGACGACCGATATGGCGGACGGGTGCAGACAGCCGCCATGATGTCGATGTCAAAACCTCTCCGATATGACGCTTCTGCTCGGCTACGATAGCGTAGGTCTGGTCCATTTCGCGGCGCAGATCGGCGATCTGGGTTGTCGTCTCGTCCGCCTGCTCGCGTAACCGACCGATCTCCGCATCCTTGGCTTCTCTCGCGCTTTCCAGATGCTGGATCCGCACATCGCCCCGTGTGTTTCGGTCCTGAAGCCGCTCGACCTCCGTCCGCATGACATCGACCTCTGCGGTCCGTTCCGAGACCACGTCTTCGAGATGCTGGATCACTATCTGAGCTGCGGCAACCTCGCCTTGAAGCCGCGTGATCTCGATATCCCTGATACCAACTTCTCGAGCCAGTGCGACGGCGTGAGTCTGATGGCCTTGCTGCTCGCCAACCCAGGCCATGTCATTCAGCGCGCTAGTGAAAAGCTGCGGCAGAGGCCCATCGGATGCCACGGCGATGAGATAATGCGCGCGCGGAGCGCCCAGTGTGCGGCGGTAGGCTTGCCCGTCGACGGATGAATGCAACTCGAGGTCGGCAGGTGCGCCGCCGTCAAGGCCAATGAAGGAGCCCGCGATGGAATCCTGCTCCAATATCGCGACGTTTTTAAAATGACCTCGAATTAGAGCGTCGAATTGCGGTCGAGTGAGTTCCTTTAGATGAAACTCATTCTCGTGCCCGTCTTCCAAAGTGTAGACATCTTTGTCGGGCGAAGAGATAATCAACAACCCGCCCGCTCGTAGCGCATTCTTCACACCAATCATAAACGCTTGGTGCTCGACGAGATGCTCGATCGTTTCAAAGCTGACAACAACGTCGAAAGATTCGCGGTCCTGTATGTTCGCTGCATCCCCTTTCCGAAACGATAAATTGTCTTTCACGTAGTTTCGTCGTGCGAAGTCGACCGTCGCCTCGTCCAAGTCGACACCGATGACGCTTCGCGCGACCGTGCTTAGCAGCGCAGAGCCGTAACCCTCGCCACAAGCGACGTCGAGAATATCAAGACCGAGGCAAAAGCGCGTAGCGAACAAATAGCGATGATGGTGCTGATGCCGAATCGGTCCGGATATGCTTGACGTGTAACGCTCTCCATTGAAATCGAGCTGCTCCTCCGGTCGCGGAAACTCGAGATCGTCGGCTTGCGGCGAACATGAATTGGTAATGATCATGCCGGTTATCTCAGGTGGCCAAGTAGGGTCTGTCGGAGCGTCCCCCGTAGAACGATGTCGTAGAATACGGCGGCGGAAGGAGCGCTGCCGCGAAGTGCCTGCAAAAGGCAAATTAGGTTGCTCATGCCCTTGCTTTCGAGCGCAGCGATGAAGGCACTGACGCCGTCTACTAAATCTCCGCCAATCAGACGGTTGCCGCCTTCATGCAAGGCGTTCGCCCAGACGGCAGCAATCTCTAAGCGAATATTGTCCAGGTCTTCGGCGATCGTGTTCCGCGGATGCACACGATACTGAATATGCTTAAAACCGCGGTCAACGGCAACGCGCCCCCGGGTGAAGGCTGTCATCAGGAAGTCCAGATCGTGGCAATAGCGAAGGTCGCGGAAGGATCCTGCCCGGCGCCAGAATGATTTTGCGATCACCATATTGGACGTTGTCGCCACCCAGTTCTCGTGGAGAAGCGACAATTGTGGCAATGCATGGGCATCCCGGGCGGCAAGTGCGCGTCTCATCCAATCCGCGGCAACTCCGTGATCTTGGACTCGGTTCTTCTCATCGATGATGTCCGCCTCTCCCACGATCACATCGAGAGTAGGATCCTGTATCATCAAAGCTCGACAGCGGGCCAACTTGGCGGGATTGAAGACATCGTCTGAGTTCAATACGGCAATATAATCGCAACTTGCGATGTCAAACAGCTTATTAATCGTAGCATGCGCACCTATATTCGCTTGCGCAATCGCTCGCCCGCGTGGGAAGTTCCGCATTGCCTTTCGAGCAACCTCAAGCCCCCCATCTGATGAACCGTCATCGAGAAGAATGACCTCATCGGCAGGCGATGTCTGTCGTGCTACACTGTCCAGTGCCGTCTCGATATATTTCTCGTGATTATACAGCGGTATGATGACAGAAATTCGAGCCATTATTGAATATCCGTATCAAACAGAGGAAAGTATTGCGTCTTGTAACGCAGATCGCGAGTGCGCTCCTTAATCCGCCGGGCAGGATTTCCTCCGACGATCGTGTAGGGAGCGACGTCCCGCGTCACGACCGCGCCAGCAGCGACGACTGCTCCCTCTCCAATAGTGACACCTGGCAAGATCGTCGCTCGGGCACCGATCCAGACATGATCTTCAATGGTCACCGCCCCCTCGACGCAGACGAAGTCCGGGTTCTGAGGGTCATGCGTCAGGGTTTGAATCAGCGTATAATGCGATACATTTACATTGTTGCCAATCTTCAACGTAACGCGACCGTCGAGATAGCAGAACCGGTTGATGACGGTGTTCGAACCGATTTGGATCTTGTAGCCGGTGACGAAACAGCCCGAGCAGATCGTCGACGCCGTCCCCATTCGGACGTGACAGAAGCGCCTCAGAAAAGCATGCCTAATCCTGTAGGGCATCCAGTTCATAAACAAATGGTTTGCCAGCCAAAAGGATAAGGCTGGCTTGTAGCGATAGCGGGCGTCGCGGTAAATCCGGCGCAGCTTACGGTCGATACGCAGAGCTATGGACGATTTCCGCGTCACGAGTTTCGGCATTTCCGGGGGCGGAGCCGGAGCCGCCGCAACCACCTCGTCCATGATGGACTGATAGCGCGCGAGCACAGTGTCAAATCCATGCCTCTGGTGCAGCTTTGCGCGACCCCGCAAGCCAGCCATGCTCCACTGCTCGCGGTTGGCTGCAAAATCGAGCATGGCCTGCGCCAAAGGCTCAGCGAGACGATAGCTTTGTGGAGTGTAGGCGAGCCGGTCGAGCTCGGCGGATTCGAGCTTTAGGAAGTCGGGATATTCGGTCGGTAGAAGAATACCGGTGTCGTTGCGCTCTATTACCTCGCCGGCGCCACCAGTGTCGGTCAGAATCATCGGCTTTGCGTAATGCATCGCCTCGTTCATCGCGATGCTCCAGCCTTCGATGAAAGACGGAAGGAGAAAGGCATCGCTTATTCCCATCGGGTCTGCAATGTCCTCGAAGTACCCGGGCATCAAGATGTGTTTGTCGAGTCCCTCGCTCGCAAGGTAGCCCTTCAGCGCCTCCACATGTGGCGCGAAGATCTCGTTGCCTACGCACAACACTCGGATGTCACGACGCGTAGCAAGAACGCGCTTCATCGCGGCAGCGATCAGATAGTGACCCTTGTGCAGGTTGTAGGAGGCAGGATTCAGAAAGACGTAGTCGTCCTTTCCGATCCCGAGCGAGGACCGGTCTAGTTTACTCGCCCGGTCGAGGGGATAGCGGGCGAAGTCGAGACCGTTGGGCACCACGACCACTTTCTCAGGTGCCGCCCCGAGCTTGGCCTGGGCGTATTCTGCGGCTTTCGGGGATACCGCAATGTATTTCGATACATAGCGGTCCCCTGCGCGGAACGCTGCACATGCGGAATCTGGCAGAAATATATAGACGTTATGGATAAAGCAGACGATAGGCACGCCGCAAGCGGCAAGATATGGATACCCAACGTCGGAGAAATGCGCTTGCGCAATTGACGGCTTAAACTCGTCGATCAGGGCTGGATATGCCTCATTCACCCGATCCACGGGCAGTTGGCGAACCGTGACGCCTGCAGCCTGTGCCTCGCGGGCGATGCTCCCCAAGGGACCAGTGGTCACGACCATGAGTTCGTTTCCATCGACTCTGCGGAGGCCGAGCGCGATGTCCAGAACAACTTTCTGAAGGCCACCTTTGTCGAAGGAGGGTACTTCCAGCAGAATTCGAGCCGTCATTTTCGGGAGGTACCTTTGGGGACTTCGCCCTTTTTCTCTAAGCAATCAATTAAGTTGCACAAGCGGTTGCCTTGGAGATTCCAGCTGAAGTTGAAATCATCCACACAGCAGGAACGCTTCTGACAGAGCATGGGTCGCTCAGCCGGCCCCGTCCGCCGCATACGCCGCCAACACCTCGTCCGGCGCGCCTTCCATCATCAGCGTGCCGCCCTTCATCCAGAGCGTGCGGTTGCAGAAGCGCTTGATCGAGGCGTTGTCGTGGGAGGCGAGGAACATGATGCTGGCCTTCTGGATCATGCCGTGGAGCCGCTTCTCGGCGCGTTCCGCGAAAGCGGCGTCGCCGACGCCGATCACTTCGTCGAGGATCAGGATGTCGGGATGAACCGCCGTGCTGACCGCGAAGGCGAGCCGCAGCATCATGCCGCTGGAATAGGTACGGATCGGAAGGGACAGGAACTCGCCGAGTTGGCTGAACTCTTCCACGTCGGGCACAATCGCCTGCGCCTGCTTGTGGTTGAGCCCCAGCATGATGCTACGCATCTCGATATTATCGTAGCCTGAGGCATCCGTATCCATGCCCATGGACAGATCGATCAGGGACGAGATGCGCCCCTCGATGGTGGCGGTCCCCGAGGTCGGCGGATAGACCCGGCTGAGCACCCGCAGGAGCGTCGTCTTGCCGGCGCCGTTGCCGCCGACGAGACCGATCCGGTCGCCATCGCGCGCTTCGAAGCTGACCGCGTTCAGCGCCTTCACCACCTGGACGCTGCTGTCGCGGTCGTTCTGCAGTCCTCCGCCGACAGTGCGACGCAGAATCTCGCTCTTCAGGGCACGGCCGCGCGAATTGTAGACGGCGAGCTCGACGCTCGCCTTGTCGAGGACGATATGAGCCATCCTGCCCTCAGAGCCAGTACACGACGCGGTGCGAATATTTGCCCGAGAATGCCAGGGCGATCAGCCAGCCAATGACCAGCAGGCCGAGCAGGATGAGGTAGGACGTTGCACTCGGCAGATGGCCCAGCAGAGGCTCGCGCATCACGTCCAGCATGCTGGCAAAGGGGTTCAAAATGAGCACGGGATGGTCGACCCGCAATTGAGAAGGCTTGAACACGACCGGCGAGACGAAGAACGCGACTTGTACGACGCTCGCGACGATCTGCGGAATGTCGCGGAACCGCGCCGACAGGATGGCCAGGAGGTAGCCAATCCAGGCCAGGTTGGCGAGCACGAGCAGCAGGCCGGGAACGAACAGCAGGATGTGCCAGTCGATCACCGTGCCGGTGACGAGGAACAGGACCGGCAAAATGATCAGGTTATGGGCGAAGATGAAGAGGTTCCGGGCCATCGTCCGCAACAGGTAGGTGAACCGCGGCAGCGCGACCTGCCGGATGATGCTGTCGTTATCGGTAAAGCTCGAGCAGCTTTCGTTGATGGTCTGCGACATCAACCCCCAGAGCACGAGGCCTGTGCCGAGATGGGGCAGGTAATCGGCCATCGAGGTGCCGAAGAGCGAGGCGTAGATCCCGCCCATGCCGAAGATCATCACGGCCATGCTGAGGGTCAGCCACAGCTGGCCGACGCGCGAGCGGCGATACCGACGGATCACGTCGTTCTTGGCCAGCATCCACCACATGCGCCACGCGCCGAAGCCTCCGACGACGTCGGCGACCCCTCCTGCTACCAAACCCATGCGGCCTCTTTCCCGGAGCCCTGCTCCTGCGGAGCAGCCGATGCCGGCCCTCCCAAAGCACGCGCCTGCGCGCATTGGCAAGTTTTGGGTCGCCGGGGGCAGGAGATCCGGACCGGACGTTGTGCCGGGCCGCGCGAGTCGAAGCGCCTCACCCGACCTGTGCGGCGTCGTCGGCGAGAGCGAGAAGCGTCTGGCGCAACCAGCGATGGGCCGGGTCGTCGTCATAGGAGGCGTGCCACAGCATCGAGATCGCCACCTCGTCGAGGGCCAGCGGCGCCGGGCTGACGGCGAGGCCGAGGGTTCCGGCAAAGAGGGTGGCGAGGCGCTCCTGCATGGTGGTGAGAACGGGCGCGCTCCGCACGAGGAAGGGCACGGCGAGGAAGCGTGGCGTCGTCACCGCAAGGTCGCGGCGAAGGCCGAGGAGGGCGAGAGCGTCGTCCACCACGCCATGCGCCGTTTCCTTCAGGCTGGTGAGCACGTGGGGAAAGCGCAGGTAATCGTCCAGCGAGATCGGCGGAGTGAGCCCGACGAGGTCGGCGTTGAACAGGCAGACGTAGCGGTCCCGGTAGAGCAGCCTCTGCTTATGGTGGGTCTGGCCGTGGCTGAACGTGCCGATGCCGAGATCGACCCTGTCCGCATCGAGTTCCTGCAGGATGCGGATACGGTCGATGGAGCGCAGGAGCAGGCTGATCCCCGGTGCGTGCCGCCGCAGATAGGCCAGGAGCCGCGGGCCGAGCAGCACCTCGGTCGAATCGGGCAGGCCGATGGTGAAGGTGCGCGTTACGCTGCGCGGATCGAACGCCTCGTCGCGCCGGACCAGCGACTGGATCTGGCGCAGCAGGGTACGGACGGGTTCGGCGAGGGCGAGGGCGCGAGGGGTGGCGCGCATCCCCTCCGGTGCCCGGGTGAGGAGTTCGTCGCCGAAGGTGGTGCGGAGCCGGGCGAGGCTGCTGCTCATGGCCGATTGGCCGATGCCGATCCGGGCGGCGGCGCGGGTGACGCTGCGCTCCGCCAGCAAGGCATCGAGGGCCACGAGGAGATTGAGATCGATGCGCGACAGATCGACGTGATCAATAGTCATTATAGATTCTATCTTTTTGATCCATGCTGCAGCGCACAGCATATCCGGTCTCGAAGCAAGGGCGCGCCGCGCCCCGCCCAACGAGCGAGTCCAGATATCATGACCTTTCGCAACCTCATCACCAGCGCCGCCCTCACCAGTGCCCTTCTCGCCGGCCAAGCTTCCGCCGAGACGATCAGGCCCTTGGGTGGGGGCAGCGTCAGCCTCGGCGATCTCTCCGGCGTGGCCTATTATACCGCCGAACCCAAGGGCTACCGGGTCGTCGTGACCCTGGCCCGCACCGAAACCGGCCGCGCCATGCGGTTCGAGACGATTCTGGCTTCTGGCCAGAGCGTGACCCTCTCGACGCCGCAGGAACTCGGTGCCTCGGCCGATTCCATCGAGATCACCCGCTCCGGTGACACGGTCGCGGTGAGCAGGCCCCGGCCCGAGCCGCGACGGGAGGCCGCCGCCCGCGATTGAGGCAACACCAGACGACGATGAGTGTGGCTCATCGTCGTCTGCCCGGGCGATTGCTCGGAAGCGTGCGGGGGCCCTCTTCACGAAGCCTGTCCTGCGGGGCAGAACCGTCCATCATCGGTTGGACTTTCTCCGCGAGGTGGAATTCATGGTGGGACAGGATTCATGGCAGGACTGAAGGACAAGCGCGGCTTTATCGACAAGGACAGGCTCGATCTGTCCGAGCGGCAGGCCGTGGAGCACTGGATGAAACGCTGGGGCGTCACGCGCGATCAATTGATCGCCGCCCACCGCAAAGCGGGCCATATGGTCAAGGACATCGCCGCCGAACTCGGCAAGAAGCGCTGATCGGGCGGATGCCGGCCAGAGGTCGCCGGCACGAGACGCAGCGGGACGGGAAACGTCGGGACCACGAGACGCGTTGAGACGCGGCGACGGGCGAGAGCGGGAGGCGGGCGGGTGCCACTGAAGAGACACGGGCTGCTCCCCTGGGGCGGCATGCTGAACGACCGCCGCTACGCCGTCTCAGAATCCGCCCGCAGCGCCGACCTGCGCGCCCTCAGCGCACCGGACCGTGGCCGTTTCCGCAAGATCGTGAGCTGGAACCTGCTTCGGCGCACGGGTGCCAAGGTCGACAGCATCGTCGAACTCGTCCTACGCGAGCAGCCCGATCTCCTGCTGATGCAGGAGGCCACGAAAGAGATCGCATCGATAAAAGAGCGGCTCGGGGGCGACTATGCCTGGGCTCCGCTGCCCGGCCGTATCCATGGCCTTGCCATGTGGAGCCCGGTGGCCTGGGCCGCGCCTCCGATCGTCATCAAGCTGCCGTCCGGCGCCTTGGTCGACCGCGTCTGCCAGATTCTCGACATGGGGGATTTCGGGGTCGCCAATGTCCATCTCTCGCATGGGCAGGTGCTCAACCGGCGGCAATTGCGGCGGATCGAGCAGAGCCTTCCGGCGCGCGCGGCGGTGATCGGCGATTACAATCTCATCGGTCCGGCCCTGCTGCCGGGTTTTCGCGATGCCGGGCCGCGCATTCCCACGCATGCCATGGTGGACCTCGTGCCCCTGCGCATCGACCGCTGCCTCGTACGCGGCCTCGCCTGCCTCGGGCGTACGGTGCTGCCGCGCGGCGCTTCCGATCACCGGCCCATCGTCGTGCACCTCGCCCCGGCCCCGGCGCAGCCGACGGCGCACGATATCAGAGGTATGGCAGCATTAGTCGCACGGCTGCGTCGCGCAGCCGGACGGGAAGCGACCGCCGCGCCAGTTCTTCGGACGTCAGGCGCGCCTCCATCTTCGTCCGCATGAACCGGTCGAGCCGGTCGGCGAAGGCGCGGTCATAGACCTCGACATTGAGCTCGAAGTTCAGTCGGAAGCTGCGCATGTCCCAGTTCGCACTGCCGACGAAACTCCACTCGCCATCCACCACCAGCAGCTTCGAATGGTCGAAGGGCGGCTCGTCGAGCCAGATCCGCACACCGCTCTCGAGCAGGGGCGCCACATGCGCTCGCGTCGCCCAATCGACGAAACGATGGTTGCTCGCACGAGGGATGATGACGTCGACGCGGATGCCGCGGGTCGCCGCGAGGGCGAGGGTGGTCGATAAAATCTCGCTCGGCAGGAAATAGGGGGTCACCAGCCGGATGCTGTGCTGAGCGCAGCTGATCGCCGACATCACCGCGAACTCGATCTTCTCGATATCGGCATCCGGGCCGGAGGTGACGACGCGCGCCTCGATCTCGCCCGCCGCACCCAGCGGGGGAAACCAGTGCGGACCGTCGAGCTCCTCCCCCATCACGAAGGCCCAGTCGCTGGCGAAGGCCTGGGAGAGCTGTTCGACCACCGGACCTTCGATGCGAAAGTGACTGTCGCGCACGGGGTCGGGCGGCGACGTCGCCACGAGGTTCTCGTCGGCGATGTTGATGCCGCCCGTGAAGGCGATGCGCCCATCGACGATGAGGATCTTCTTGTGGGTGCGCAGGTTCAGGAACGGCATGCGCCAGGGCAGGGCGGAATGCATGAACAGGCCGACCGGTACCCCCGCCCGGCGCAGGCGCCGCGCCATGGCGGGAAAGAAGTAGCCGCTGCCGATCCCGTCGATGAGCACCCGCACTTCGACGCCGCGTTGCCGGGCGGCCAGCATGGCCTCGAAAAAGCGGCCACCGGTGATGTCGTTGCGGAAGATGTAGCTCGACAGGGCGACGCTCCGTTGCGCGCCCTCGATCGCCGCCAGCATCGCCGGATAAGCCTCGTCGCCGTTGCGCAGGGCCTCGAACGCGTTGCCGCCGAGGAGGGGTAGCTGGGTGATCTGCCGGACGGCGCGGTCGAGGGGCCGGAGTTCGTCCGGCACGGTGGCGTCGGGAAGGGCCGGGGCGTTCGCCCGCTGCGACGGCCTTACCCGCAACTGGCGCGCCCGGCGCGAGACCCGGTTCACGCCGAAGATCGCGTAGAGGGCCGTCCCGAAGATCGGCGACAGCCAGGCGAGGCCGATCCAGCCGATGGCGGTGCCGATCTCGCGCTTGCGCAGCAGGGCATGAACAGTGACGAGAAGCGCCAGCACGATGCCGAGGAGGGCCAGCACCTCGGCCCGGATCGACCCGGTCGCCTGCAGCCATCGGTGGAGGAGGTCTTCCAAGGATCACCCCAGCCTGAAAACGGGATCGCGCAACGCGGACCTCTTTAGCCCCGCGCCCGCGGAAAAACCTAGCCTTTGCCCGGCGCGGCGGCAGGCACCGGAGGAAGCGCCTCCGCACGCGAACGCGGTGGCCGCAGGGTCTCGGCGAGCAACTCCACCTGCGTCACGAGGCGGACGAGAGAATCGGGGCGGGGCAGATCCGGATGGGAGGGCAGGGCGCCGCCCTCCTGGGCGAGACGGGCGAGGGTCTCGGTGATCCAGGCGATCCAGGCGCAGCCGATAGGCCCATCGGTGCTGGGGTCGGCGGCATAGCGCAGGGCGGACAGGCGCGCGCCGATCCGGCGCAGGGTCGCATCGGCGACCATCGCGGTCTGGACCTGCGGGTGGCGCCCGGCGCGGGGCTGCTGGAGGGCGCGGGAGAGGGCGGCTTCCAGGGTGTTGAGGGCGAGGCCGCTGGCCCGCGCCGCGGCTTCGGCGGCCCCGCTCCGTTCGGCTTCCGCCCGGTTCGAAAGCACGGTGCGCGCAAAATCGGCATGCGCCTTCACCGCCTTTCGCAGTTCCAGGCGGACCTGATCCGGCTCCCAGACCGGCCATAGCAGCAGGCTGCTCACCACGGCGATGAGGCCGCCGAGCAGAGTGAAGAGCGCGCGCATGCCCGCCACTTCCCAGGAGGCATGGCCGGGCTCCATCACCTCCACGAGCAGCACCACCAGGGGCGTCAGGCAGGCGATGAAGAAGGCATAGCTCACCTGCCGGGCGGCGAAACCGATGATGCTCAAGGGGAAGATCAGGGCCGAGAGCGCCAGGGTCGTCGTGGCGAGGCTGGCGAGGAGGGCGCCGAACAGCCCGCCGAGCACCGTGCCGCCGATCCGCTCCAGCGCCCGCTGCCAGGTAGCGGCGTAGAAGGGCTGCATCGTCAGCACCACCGTGATGGTGAGCCAATGCGTGAACGGCCCCGGCCAGAGCAGGGTTAGGCCGAGAACAGGCGCGGTGACGACGCTGGCGCGGATCGCGTGCCGCAGGTTCGGCGAGGCGAGGGTAAAGTTCGCCTTCAACGGGCCGAGCAGCCGTTGGCGCAGGGGCAAGCTGGCGCTCCCCAATAATGTGCCGCCGGGGCGATACCCTTCCGGCGTCGAGAGCTTGGCCCCGATGCGGACGCGGTCGAGGATGCGCTCGGCCAGCGCCTTGAGAGCCGGGTCGGATGCGAATCCGCGCCCCGCCCGCGCGATCGAGCGCTCGATGCGCGGCAGGTCGAGGACGGTGTCGTCGCGGATCGCCCGCGCGACCACGAGGAGGAGCGGTCTCAGGCGACGCAACAGACGCCGCGTCCGGACCTGCCGATTGGGATTGCGGTCGGCTTCGATCCGGTCGGACAGGGCGATGAGGGCGGCGAAGATCTGCTCCGCGGTCTCCAGCCGGATCAGGGCCTGGGCGGTGCGGTCGGAAACCCTCTCGCGGCTGCGGGCGATGTCGACGATGAGGCTGCGGGCGAGTTCGATCGCTTCCCGCGCGCCGCGGCGATGGGCGCGCGCATGGTCGTCGAACCCGGTCGCATCGGCTTCCTCGGCGGCCGCGAGGTCTTCGAGATCGCCGCTGAGCAGAGCGAGCCTGCGCCAGACCTCGGCGACGGCCCGCTGGGTCGGGCGATAGGGGTTGAGCCGCCAGAGGGCGAGGGCCAAAACCGTCGCCCACAGGCCGCCGGCCAGCACCATCGCACCGGCGATGACGGCCTCGCCGCCGGTGAGCGGACGGTCGAGGGCGAAGGCCAGGACGAGGACGAGGACGTTGCCGGCGGTCTGCTCCTGCACGCCCCAGACGCGGGCATAGGTGCAGCAGAAGATGACGAGGGTGGCGAACGGCACGACCACGGCCGGGCCATGGGGCTGGAGCAGACCGAACAGGCTCCAGATCAGGCTGCCGAGCACCGAGAACACGGCCAGCACCATCAGGCGGGAGCGCACCGGACCGCCGATATCGGCAAAGCAGGTGAGGTTGGCCGCCAGCGCCATGATGAGGAGCGGCGACCACGCCACGAATTCGTGGAGAAGGATGACGGTGCCGAAGGCGCAGGCCGCCCGTATTCCCTCGATGATGCTGAGCCCGCGCGGGTCGAGGGCGACGGGCAGGCGGGCCAGGTTCGATCCCGGCGCGGACAGGGAGCCCCGGCCCATCAGGAAGTCCGCCACGCGCCCACGCCGGAGGCCGCCGGACCTTGGGGCACCCGTCTTGGCCATGGGTTTCGGGGAGAGAGGCAACTGGGGCGCTCCACCGGGCGGCCTGCCCGAAGACGGGCGGTTTAGAGCCGATCGCGGCGGCGCAAAACCCTCGATGGCCGCCTCGCCACCCGGGCCGGCATCCAGCGCATGCCGACCCGGCGGGCTTTCACATGAATCGTATACATTTTTCTCCCGGTGAGCTGGAAGGAGTCCAGTCTGGCCGGTGCTTTGCATGGGGGGACCGGAGACCGGCAAACTTGCCGGACGTGGATCCTCGAGGAAAAGCACAACACGATGAGAGCCTTGGCAGAACGTCTTCGCGTTGGACTCGTGGCCGCGGCGCTGGCCAGCGGCGGCATGATGCCGGCGGCTTGGGCTCAGGGAACGCTGCGGATCGGCATGACCGCATCGGACATTCCGCTCACCACGGGTCAGGCCGACAATGGCGGCGAAGGCATGCGCTTCACCGGCTACACGGTCTACGACGCCCTCATCAATTGGGACCTATCGAGCGCCACCAAGCCCTCGGAACTCGTCCCGGGCCTCGCCTCGTCCTGGGCGGTGGACGCCACTGACAAGACCAAGTGGATCTTCACATTGCGGCCCGGCGTGACCTTTCACGACGGCTCGCCCTTCACCGCGGAATCGGTGGTGTGGAATCTCGACAAGCTCCTGAAGAACGACGCACCGCAATTCGACCCGCGCCAATCGGCGCAAGGGCGCTCGCGCATCCCCGGCGTCGCCAGCTACCGCGTCGTCGATCCGATGACGGTGGAGATCACCACCAAGGCGCCGGACGCGACGCTGCCCTACCAGATCGCCTGGATCATGATGTCCTCGCCGGCGCAGTGGGAGAAGCTGGGCAAGAGCTGGGACGCCTTCGCCAAGACCCCGTCGGGGACCGGCCCGTGGAAGCTGACCCTGTTCGCCCCACGCGAGCGCGCCGAGATGGCACCCAACGCCGAGTATTGGGACAAGGCGCGGGTTCCCAAGCTCGACAAGCTGGTCCTGGTGCCCCTGCCGGAGGCCAATGCCCGCGTGGCGGCCCTGCGCTCGGGTCAGGTCGACTGGATCGAGGCCCCGCCGCCGGACGCTGTCGCCTCGCTCAAGGGGGCGGGGTTCAGCATCGTCACCAATGCCTATCCGCATAACTGGACCTGGCACCTGTCGCGGGCCGAGGGCTCGCCATGGAACGACATCCGCGTGCGCAAGGCCGCCAACCTCGCCGTGGACCGCGAGGGCATGAAGGAGATGCTCAACGGGCTGATGATCCCGGCCGAGGGATTCATGCCGCCGGGCTCCGCTTGGTTCGGCTCGCCGACCTTCAAGCCGACCTACGATCCCGAGGCGGCCAAGAAGCTCCTGGCCGAGGCCGGCTACGGCCCGAACAAGCCCATCGTCACCAAGATCCTGATCGCACCCTCGGGCTCGGGCCAGATGCAACCCCTGCCGATGAACGAGCTGATCCAGCAGAACCTCGCCGATATCGGAATCAAGGTGAATTTCGAAGTCGTCGAGTGGAACGCGCTCATCAACCTGTGGCGGGCCGGCTCGAAGGCCGACGTGTCGCGCGGCGCCACGGGAATGAACTTCTCCTACTTCATCCAGGACCCTTTCACCGGCTTCATCCGCCATCTCCAATGTAATCTGGCCGCCCCCAACGGCACGAACTGGGGCCATTACTGCGACCCCGAGATGGACAAGCTGTTCGACCAGATCCGGACGACCTTCGATCCCGTCGAGCAGATCAAAGTGCTGCAGAAGGTCCACGAGAAATACGTCGACGAGGCGCTATTTCTCATGGTCGCCCACGACACCAACCCGCGCGCCATGAGCTCGAAGGTGAAGGGCTTCGTCCAGGCCCAGAATTGGTACCAGGACTTCTCGCCCATCACCGTGGGGAAGTGAGACGCATCCTCCCTCCCCCTTGTGGGGAGGGACCGAGGGTGGGGGTCGCTCCGCTAGCCTCCGCAGGAAGAGGATCGCCCTGCCACCCCCMCCTCCAACTCCTCCCCACAAGGGGGAGGAGAGCCGCCACACTCGATTGAGGTCCTCCGGATGCTCCCATGCTGAGCTTCATCCTCCGCCGCCTCCTCACCGTCACCCCGGTAGCGCTCGGGGTCAGCATCGTCTGCTTCTCGCTGGTGCATCTGGCAGAGGGCGATCCCCTCAGCTCCATCCTGCCGGTGGACGCCACCCAGGAAACGATCGACGCCATGCGGATCGCCTACGGCTACGATAAGCCGCTGCCGGTCCAGTACGCCCTGTGGCTGTGGAAGGTGCTCCACGGCGATCTCGGCACGTCCATCGCCACTGGCAGGCCGGTCTTGAGTGAGGTCGGTCGCGCCGTCGTCAACAGCCTGATCCTCGCCTCCGTCGCGACCCTGATCGGCTTCACCTTCGGTTGCCTGTTCGGTTTCGTCGCCGGTTATTTCCGCGATTCCGTCCTCGACCGGGCGGCTTCCGCCATCTCGGTCTTCGGTGTGAGCGTGCCGCATTACTGGCTCGGCATGGTCCTGGTGATCGTGTTCTCGGCCCAGCTCGGCTGGCTCCCCTCGACCGGAGCCGGCCCAGACGGATCGGGCAACTGGAAGCCGGATCTCGAGCACCTGCGCTACATCATCCTGCCCGCCATCACGATGTCGGTGATCCCGATGGGCGTCATCGCCCGCACCGTCCGGGCGCTGGTGGGCGACATCCTCTCCCAGGATTTCGTCGGGGCGCTTAGGGCAAAGGGCCTCTCCGAGTTCGGCGTGTTCAAGCACGTGGTGAAGAACGCCGCTCCCACCGCTCTCGCGATCATGGGGCTGCAGCTCGGCTACCTGCTCGGCGGCTCGATCCTGATCGAGACGGTGTTCGCCTGGCCCGGCACCGGCTTCCTCCTCAACGCCGCGATCTTCCAGCGCGACCTGCCGCTGCTGCAGGGCGCCATCCTCGTCCTGGCGATGTTCTTCGTCGCCCTCAACCTCATCGTCGACGTCGTGCAGACGGCGCTCGACCCGCGCATCGAGAGGGGCTGATGGCACTCGGAACCAGTCCGGCCTCATCGGCTATCGACATCGCCGGCGGGGCGCCCCCGCTCACCTCCACGCCAGATGCCTTCGTCGCCTCGCGCGGCTTCTGGGGCAACGTGCTGGCCAAGCTCCTGCGCGATCCCGTGGCGATGACAGCGGCGTGTCTCATCCTCGCCATCGTGGCCATCGCGTTGCTGTCACCCTGGATCACGCCCATGGATCCGTATCGCGGCTCGATGGTGCGGCGGCTGAAGCCCGTTGGCGACGCCACATACATTCTCGGCTCGGACGAGCTCGGGCGCGACATGCTGAGCCGCCTGATGCTGGGCGGGCGCCTCTCCCTGTTCATCGGCGTCACGCCGGTGATCCTCGCCTTCCTCCTCGGTTCCAGCATCGGCATTCTCGCCGGCTATGTCGGCGGCTGGCTGAACACGGTGCTCATGCGCACCGTCGACGTGTTCTTCGCCTTCCCCTCGGTGCTTCTGGCCATCGCGCTCTCGGGTGCGCTGGGAGCGGGCGTGTTCAATTCCATCGTCTCGCTGACCTGCGTGTTCACACCCCAGATCGCCCGCGTGGCCGAGAGCGTGACGACGCAGATCCGCTCACGCGACTATGTCGATGCCGCCCGCCTCTCCGGCGCCTCGACCCTGACGATCCTGCGCGCGCAGGTGCTCGGCAACGTGCTCGGACCGATCTTCGTCTACTCCACCAGCCTCATCAGCGTGTCGATGATCCTGGCCTCGGGCCTCTCCTTCCTCGGCCTCGGCGTGAAGCCGCCGGAGCCCGAATGGGGCCTGATGCTCAACACCCTGCGCACGGCGATCTACGTGAACCCGATGGTCGCGGCACTTCCGGGCCTTGCGATCTTCATCGTCTCGATCTCGTTCAACTTGTTCTCGGACGGCCTGCGTTCGGCAATGGAAGTGAAGTCATGAGCACGCCCATCGCGTCGAGCCCGCTCTCCCCCCGCGACCGCGGCGGCCCGGGCCAGCCACTTCTCACCGTCGAGGGGCTGGTGAAGCATTTCCCGGTCAAGAAGGGGATCGGCGGAAAGAAGGCCGTCGTGCGCGCCGTGGACGGCGTCGATTTCGACATCAAGAAGGGCGAGACCCTGGGGGTCGTCGGCGAATCCGGCTGCGGCAAGTCCAGCACCGCCCGCCTCATCATGGGCCTGACCCAGCACGACAAGGGAGAGATGCTGTTCGATGGCGAGCGCATCGGCAGCCGGGCCCTGCCTCTGCGCGAGTTCCGCGCCCAGGCCCAGATGGTGTTCCAGGACAGCTACTCGTCGCTCAACCCGCGCATGACCATCGAGGGGTCCATCGCCTTCGGCCCACGGGTCCACGGGGTGCCCAAGCGCCAGGCCATCGAGCGGGCGCGCAGCCTGCTCGCCCGCGTCGGCCTGGAACCGGCGCGTTTCGCCGCCCGCTATCCGCACGAACTCTCCGGCGGCCAGCGCCAGCGCGTGAACATCGCCCGCGCCCTGGCACTGGAGCCGCGCCTCGTGGTCCTCGACGAGGCGGTCTCGGCCCTCGACAAGTCGGTGGAGGCGCAGGTTCTGAACCTGCTGATGGACCTCAAGCAGGAATTCGACCTCACCTACCTGTTCATCAGCCACGACCTCAACGTCGTCCGCTTCATCTGCGACCGGGTGGCAGTGATGTATCTCGGGCAGGTGGTGGAGATCGGCCCGGCCGACACCGTGCTGGCCGACCCCGCCCATCCCTATACCAAGGCGCTCCTGTCCTCGATGCCCTCGATGGACCCGGACAACCGCACCACCGTTGCGCCCCTCGCCGGAGACCCGCCCAACCCCATCGACCCGCCGCCGGGATGCCGTTTCAACCCGCGCTGCAGCCTCGTGGAGGATGTCTGCCGGAGCCAGGTTCCGCCCCTCGCCCCGGTCGACCCCGTCCACCGCGTCGCCTGCCTCGCCCGCCAGCCGGGATCCGGCCATTCGGCGGCGCCCGCCCTGTCGGTGGCCGCATGAGCACGGTCCTTCGCCACCGAGGCACGCCCCGATTCACGCCGAACCCGAGATGCGACCGATGACCCGAGCGGTTGGCAAGGAACCCGCCGTCGAAATCCAGGGCCTGAAGGTCACCTTCGGCGGCAAGGTCCGCGCGGTCGATGGGGTCGATCTCACCCTCGGCCGAGGCCAGGCCATCGCCCTCATCGGCGAGTCGGGATCGGGCAAGAGCGTGACCCTGCGCGCGATCATGCGCCTCAACCCCGAGCGCAAGACGGCGATCGAAGGCCGCATCCTCGTCGCCGGCCGCGACGTGATGGCCATGGGCAAGCGCGACCTGACGGCATTGCGCGGCCGCGAAGTCGCGATGATCTTCCAGGAGCCGCTGCTCGCCCTCGATCCGGTCTATACGGTGGGCCGCCAGATCATGGAGGCGATCCGCCAGCACGAGGGAATCGGCGCAGCCGAAGCGCGGGCCCGCGCGCTTCAACAGTTCGAACGGGTGCGCATCCCGAGCCCGGAGCGGCGACTCGACGCCTATCCGCACGAGATGTCGGGGGGTATGCGCCAGCGCGCGATGATCGCCCTCGCGCTCGCCTGCAATCCCAAGGTCCTCCTCGCCGACGAGCCGACGACGGCCCTCGACGCCACGGTGCAGATCCAGATCCTGCTTCTCCTGCGCGACCTGCAGGCGGAACTCGGACTGTCCACTCTCTTCGTCACCCACGATCTGGGTGCCGCCGTCGAAGTCGCCGACCGGATCGCGGTGATGTATGCCGGCCGCATCGTGGAGGAGGGCTCCGCTCGGCAAGTGGTGCTGAACCCGCATCATCCCTACACGATCGGCCTGCTGCGCAGCCGCGCCGACGGGGCGCTCGCCAAGGGCTCCCGGCTCCAGACCATCCCGGGAAGCCCGCCCGACCTCGCCAACCGCCAGCCGGGCTGCCCCTTCGCACCGCGCTGCTTCCTTGCCGAGGAACGCTGCCGCGTGGGCGACCCGCCGGTGGTCGAGGCCGGACCGGGCCATCGCGCCGCCTGCTGGAAGACCGACGAGGCGGCGCGGAGCTTCCAGGCTCAGCGGGCGGAGTTGGCGGACGCGTAGCCCCCCTCCCACGACCTCGCCCTGAAGTGCCGAAGCGAAGCACGGACGTTTTTCGAGGCCCCTTCGCGCGGCACCTTGGACTGAGGTTGAAGGTTGAAGAACCGCCCCCATTCCGCAGCGACTGCACCGAGACAACGGATAGGCATATGAGCACGACCCACAATCTCCGCGTCGACGGCGCGCGCCTGTGGTCCACGATCATGGAGACCGCCCGGTTCGGCGCCACCCCCGCCGGCGGAATCAACCGGCTGACCCTATCGCAGGAGGATGGCCAGGTCCGGGACTGGTTCCGGGATGCCTGCGAGGCGGCGGGCCTCGAAGTGGGTGTCGACGCGCTGGGTACGCAATTCGCCCTGCGGCGCGGACGCGACATGACGCGCCTGCCCGTCGCCTGCGGCTCGCATCTCGACACACAGCCCACGGGGGGCAAGTTCGACGGCATCCTCGGCACCCTGGCGGGGCTGGAGGTTATGCGCGCCCTCAACGATGCCGGCATCGAGACCGAGGCGCCCCTGCTTCTGGTCAACTGGACCAACGAGGAGGGCTCGCGCTACGCACCCGCCATGATGGCGTCCGCCGCCTATGCGGGCGAGTTCACGGTGGAGGACATCCATTCCCGTCGCGATGCCGCCGGCATCGAGGTGAGGCAGGCGCTGGAGGCCATCGGCTATCGCGGAGACGAGCCGGTGGGCGAGCGCAGGATCGGCGCTTTCGTAGAACTGCATATCGAGCAGGGTCCGATCCTGGAGGCCGAGGAGACCACCATCGGCGTGGTCGAGGGCGGGCAGGGGATCGCCTGGTTCGACGGCGTGGTGACGGGTTTCGAGAGCCATGCCGGCACGACACCGATGCTGCGCCGGCGCGACGCCCTCAACGGCTTCGCCGAGATCGCACTGGCCGTCGAGCGGATCGCCCATGCCCACGGTCCCACGGCGGTGGCGACGATCGGCGAGGCGGCGATCGGCGCGCCATCGCGCAACGTCATTCCCGGCCGCATCCGCTTCACCCTCGATGTGCGTGACCCGAAAGCCAAGACCCTCGATGTGGTCGAGAGTGAATTGCGAGCGGAACTCGACGCCATCGCCGGTCGGCGCAAGCTCACCATCGAGCTGACCCGGATCTGGCGCAAGGAGCCGGTGCCGTTCGATGCCGGAGTGGTGGGCGCCGTCGAGGCGGCGACCAAGGGTTTGGGCTTCAGCCATCGCCGCATGGTCTCGGGCGCCGGCCACGATGCCTGCAATATCGCCGCCCTCGCCCCGACGGCCATGATCTTCGTGCCCTGCCGAGACGGGATCAGCCACAACGAGGCGGAATCGGCGACCCAGGGCGATTGCACCGCTGGCGCCGACGTCCTGCTCCAGACCCTTCTCACCCTGGCCAATTCACCGGTTCGGGCTGGCTGAACCGGATTCGTCCGGGTTGATCGGCTAGAGCGCTCTCCGCCGAAGTGGATGCCGGTTCGGCGAAAAAGAGCGCGGCAAACAGAGGCTTAGAGATGTGTCCCGACCCAACGTGGTCGGGCCTATCCGGCGTCGAGCCCGGTCGAGCGGCCATCTCCCTCTCCCGCAGTGACAGGCATGCAATATGATGCTTTGCGCTGCCGAGGTGCGGGGCGGGGCCGGTTGTGGCCTCGCATACAGCCCCTTCATGGCGCAGCCGGAAGACCGCGGCGAAGTGAGGGAGATGCATGACAGAGACAATCTATGTGAATGCGACGAGCCCCCACAAAAGCAACTACAGGAAAATCCCTTTATCCCCTCTTCATTGGGTTGTGTTGCGCGCAAAAAACACGCAACGACATATTCTCCAAGCATATCCTGGAACAAATTCATTCCTGTAAGGCGGCATATTGGCCGAGGAGAAAGTAGCATGTCGCCACGGTCGCCGATGGATCCATCCGGACGGTCGGATGGCGCATCGCGCCGTGTCCCGTCTCGCCGCCTGCTGAAGCTCATGGACAACGCCACGGATATCGCTTTCTGGTCGGCCGATCTCGAAGAACTCGGCATCCATGGTTCGATCGGGCTTCACCGCGTTCTCGGCCTGCCCCCCTCCGTCGCCCTGAGCTTCGGCGTCGTCGAGGCCATGATGCATCCCGATGACCGGGCCGCGCATACGGACATGCTGACCGTTCTCCGCAATGGCCGGCCTCTCAAGCGCGAGTTCCGCATCATCCGGCCGGACCAGACACTGCGCTGGATTGCCAGCCATGCGGAGGTTGTGCATGGCCCCGGCAATCGCCCGAGCCAAGCCATCGGCGTCGTCGAGGATGTGACCGACCAGTACGACGCGAAACACTCCGCCGAACAAGGATACGATCGCTTCAAGGCCCTGCTCTCGGCTACCGCCGCCGTGGTCTGGATCGTCAGCCCCGACGGCAAGTCGATCGACATGCCGCTCTGGGAAGAGCTTACCGGACAGCGACACGAGCAGTTCCAGGGGCTTGGCTGGCTCGACGTGCTTCATTCCAACGACAGGGAGCGTACGAACTTCGCCTGGCGCACGGCCCTCAGCCACGACACGGCCTATAACACCGACTATCGGATCCTTTGTGTCGACGGGATCTATCGCTGGTTCAACGCCCGTGGCGTGCCGATTATGAACCGAGACGGCTCAGTGAAGGAATGGGTCGGCGTGTGCCTGAGCGTCCCAGGACAGAGCCGATTCCAGGCTGCTTCATCGACAACGGAAGTACGCGGCCCCGCGAGCGATATCGGTCGCGGCGGCGGGGAGATCACGTCCGCACAGGTTCGGGCCGCCCGCGGGATGACCGGCCTGTCGAAGGACGAGCTGGCTCGACGCGCGAGCGTTTCGGTTTCGACCATCGTCCGGATCGAAGACCCCGACGCCACGATCCGGCCGCGACGCGACACGATCCAGGCGGTGCGTCAGGTTCTCGAACAGGCCGGCGTCGTCTTCACCTTCGATCCAGGGCACAAACCCGGCGTGCGAGAGGCGTAAGGCTGGGCCTCGTCGAGTCTGATCTGTGTTTCCGGTTCACCGATATGGGGTCGAGACCACCTTCGCTCACGCGCCCGTGTCGCTGGAGACTGGCTGCCTAAACCGTTGCTTCAGCCGCTTGCCGAGTTCTCCCCTGCGCGCATACCAGGCTTGACGGATCGCGCGATCGAGCTCGGCAGGGGCGACCTCGTTGAGCTGATCCGCCAATGCCATCATGCGCTCGTCATCGGCAAAGGCGAGTTCGCTGCGAAAGAGCAGGATCAGCCCGCGAACGTGTCGTGGGTCGATATGAAGCAAGCGTGACAGGACCTGAGATGACTCACTGGCAGCGCCGTAGCGGAACAGCCGATCACCGGCTTCCACCATAAGGTTGAGATCCCCACCCGCCACATGTGCCACGGCGCGCCACGCGGCCAGGATGGATTCCTCGTCCCCTGTCGATTCGAGGGCCTTGGCAGCTAGCCGCCGAACCCTGCCCTGATTGTTCGTCATCAGCACGGAGATGTAAGAGCTGAGCCGATCCTCGTTCTTCTCTTCCTCGGCGAGACGGCCGAGAGTCTTCCAGGGCTCTTGCAACTCCGCATCCGTCTGGCAGGCGCGCAGGATCAGGTCGCCGCCGCGCTCGCGGTCCCCCTTGATGAGGGCGATTTCGCCGAAGAGCCATATGCCTATGGCGCTGTCCGCGTCCCGCCGGAACTCAGCCTCGGCGATCTCGGCCATGGCAGCGACATCCTGTAGTTTCATGGCGCGCCGAATCCGCACCGGAAGCGCTTCCTCGACCTGCGCTTCCAGTAGGGCGGGCGCGCCATTCTCGTCGATCAGCTTCGCCTCCAAACGGCGCGCCCGCTGGGCGAGGCGGATCGCCCGTTCGATCTCTTCCGGGCAAACCGTCATCATGAGAACCACCAGATCGGCCAAACGCTCGTTGTCGGAGAAGAGCAGTTCGCTGCGGTACAGCATCAGCAGGATGCGTCCATTGGTCGGATCGTCCGCAAAGGCTGCCTCGAAGATCAGTGCCGCATCCTCCCCCGCTCCCGCGCGGAGCAGGCGGTCTCCGGCCTCGATCTGGAGGTTCACATCACCCTGAGCCGCCACCGCGACCTGACGCCATGCTTCGACGGCCGCTTCGTCGGTGCCGGTCCGCTCGATGATCTTGGCGGCTATCCGCTTGATCCGGCCTTTACCGTTGGTCATCAGCACGCTGGCCAGGAGCTTGAGCCGCTCCTCGTCCTGTTCGTCTTCGGCGATTCGCGCCAACGCCTTCCACGGCTCCTCGAAAGAGGGGTTGGCCTGACAGGCACGTAGGATCAAGTCGATGCCACGTCGACGCTCTCCGCGCGACAGGGCGAGTTCCCCATACAGCCAGATCGCCGTTGTACTGTCCGGATCACCCTCCATCTCGGATGCGGCGATGGAGGCCACCATCGGCCAATCCTCGAGCTTCAGAGCGCGACGGATCCGTGCCAGCAAAGTCTCTGCGGCATCGACGTCGGGCCTGTTGAGGTCGACTAGCCTCATGTATTCGTGGATGGCCCGCTGAGCGTTAGAGTAGAGGACGATCTTGTCGCTCTGCACTACGCCGACGATGTCGCAGAATTCCCGAACCAGCGTGACGTTCGACGAGATGACGATGAAGCCGCTCGCGGCCGAGCGCTGCTTAACAACGCTGGCGAAACGGTCGGTGAACTCGGCCGTCTGCGGAATAATGTCCCCGTCAACGAAATACGTCTCGTAGGGCAGCCCATAAGACAGGGCATACCGGAAGGAGAGGGCGATATCGGCAGGCACCTGCTTGTAGGGCACGTCCATGAAAGCGTCGATATTGGCCACGAACGCGACGAACTTGATAAGGCTCGTCGGCTCGATCCGGTGCATCTTGGCGGCGAATACGCAGTTCCGCCTCAACGTGTGTTGCACCACGATTCCCGCCATACGGCCGACGGGGCTCGAAATCTCCGCCTCGCGCCGGACTTTGCCGATACTGGGCGCCCGCACCCCCATGATGAGGTCGCTGAAAGCACGGCGCTCGATCTTCGAAGCGCAGAGAATCCCGACACGCCGGTTCGTCGGGATGACCCCGGTGAGGCCGCACAGAACCGCGTGCGACCGCGACTGAAGCGACCTGAGCCAGACGTTCTCCAAGATCAGCATGAAACATCTCGTACGGAGAGCGATAGGCACCGTTTCACCGCACGTGTCGCCGGTCGCGCGCTCAATCCCGATCTCCCAATCCGAAATCTAAAACCGCGTCACGCGAGGAAGCAACATCATGCCTCGATCCAGCATGCGTCGACAGAGACCGAACCGAATTTCCCTGTCCGACCTTCCTTGGCGAACCAAGCCCCAATCCCGGCCCTGACGTCGATCCGGCGTGTTTGTCACGATCGACGGTCCTGCTGCAACGACATGGCCGGAATGAGGTCCCGCGATTGTCGGCTCTTGTCCAACAATCACGTGATCCGCTCGTTTTCCCGTCGCTATCGGCCCTGTCATATTCCCCGGGAACGGTCGCCGACGGGATGCGCCAGGGCCGAGAGGCCCGTACCGCTCATCCCTCCATCGAGAAAATCGAGAAAGGCCGGCGTATCCACGGTCCAGCTGTCCATGGCGCCGAGATGCGGCTCCAACCAGCCTCGATAGCGGTGTCCCATCACGAGGCTAAGCCGGGCGAAGTTCAGGCGCAGGAAGTAAGTGCCGTCCTGCACCGGCACCATCTCCGTAATCTGCGCTCCCGATTGCGCGAAGAGGATATGCGCCAAGCCCGCACCATGGGGAGCGACGATCCGCGTCGCCGACGATACGGTGAAAACCTGCTGCCACAGCGGCATGGTTCCTAGGGTGATGCCCGCGTATTCTCGCTTCGCGATCTGCGCCTCGAGTTCGGCCTCGTTCCTCATGACGCGCCGGCCCGAGTCGCGGCGAGAGATGTAGATCGCGTCGCAAGCACTCACCATCTCCCGAGCGGCGATGGCCCTGGCGGCCTGCTTCACCCGTTCGATGACCGGCGCCACCTGGTCCCAATAGGTGAAGCCCTGCATGCCGCTGCGGGCGATCAGCAATCGCTCCACGAAGACCGCTTCCCCCACACCGACCACCGCGTGGGAGAGGCCGGCCAATTGCAGCGTCTCCCTCTCGAAGGAAGGGGCCTGGTCGCTGAGGAGGACTGCCGCCTCCGGCGCCCCGTCCTCGAGCATCCAGGAGAAGAGCGGGAGACGGTCCACCAGCCAATGATAGATGCCGCGTGTGGCCTTGATGGCGAAGAAACCCGTCGTGATACGGGGGGCGTCCTGGCGCGACAGGCTGGGGATGGGAGCCCCCTTCGAGACGATGACGCTGCCGTCCTCCTTCCAGATCTGGCCGTTCCGGTCCACGAACACATCCCGGTATTCGATGATTTCGGGCGGCTTCGCCCGGGCGGCCTTTTGTCGGAAACTCTCGATATCGGCCGCGATCCGCACCGCGTGTCGCGGCGGGGTGCGCTCGCTCGACACGATCTCGACGGTGCCCTGAACCTGTCGCCCGGACCCGGAGAACGGAAAACGAATCGCTGTCGACATCGCCATTGCGGCGCTGGCCGTGGCACCGGGAGCAGGGGGGCTGGCCTTCGCCATGGCCGCCTTGATCTCGGACCGCAGGGCCGGATCCTTGGTATGGGGGAGAAACGATTTCGCCTGCTGCGCAAATCGCGGCTCGGCCATCATCGATGCGTCGGCCAGGAAGACCGCCCAGGCGGACGACGCCTCGCCGATCAGCAGGAACCTCTGGCTCACCGCATAACGGTCTCGCTTCGGCCATTCCGCACGAAGGGACTCCTTCTCGGCCCAACGAAGCGCCTCCACGTCCCGCATCTCACCGGCGGCGCGAATGAACATGCCCATCATCGAGGGGCTGTTCTTGAGCCGGTTCGCCTTACGCGCCCGCGTCAGGATCGTCGTCCAATCGCCGCGTTCGAAAGCCGCCTCGAAATCCCGGTACTTGAACCCACGTCCTCCGAGGACGGTCCAACGCCAGACGCGTCTCAGCAGATGACGACCACTTTCCATGATTGGCCGAAACATAGCGATCGATCACATCCTTTGTCGTTCAACTACGGCACCGCCTCTTCAGGTTGAAGAAGGAAAAGACCGGGGTCTTGCGGGCGGGGATCGCCGGACGGACGCTCCCATGTCAATCCAGTTCGTCCAAAGCGACGGATCGGCCATCCACAGCTGGCCTACAAACGAGCCGCTGCCCTGCAACAGGACACCTTCGCATCTGCGAAGGCGTGTGATAGTGCCACTATGCTGATTAACTTAGGAGCTTTACGCATGATTGCACGTTCCAAATTTCCTATTTTCCTTGCCATCGCCGCCCTGGCCGTCCCCGTCGCTCTCGCCACTCCGGCCTCCGCCAAGGGCAACAAGATCATCTCGATGATCGACACCGACAATGACGACACGATCGACCTGAAGGAAGTCCAGGCCGTCGCAAGCGCCAAGTTCGACGCCCTCGAAGGCGATAAGGACGGCACCCTCGACGCCAAGGAACTGAAGGGCCGCGGCGGCAAGAAGGTGATCGCCGAAGCCGATCCGGACAAGGACGGCACCCTCGACAAGAAAGAATATCTCGCTCTCGTCGAGTCCCGCTTCAAGGCGGCCGATCCGGACAACGACGGCACCCTCGATGCCGCCGAGCTGAAGACCCCGGCCGGCAAGGCCTTGGTGAAGCTGCTCAAGTAAGCACGCGGCTCACCCTCGCGACGAGCCGCTAGCCAAGTCTTACGGCGTCGATAGAACGACCAGACCCCATGCACCGGCTCGAACCGGCGCATGGGGTTTTTGTCTTGCCGTTCCGGAACCGCAGGCAGCTTGGGCCATCTGCCGCCGGAACGATCCCGTCAGGCCATCGACCCGGTACCACGAAGCGACCCAAGCGGGTCGAGCACCTATGCTACCGGCGAATCACTCGGCGTTTTCGAGCCTATCGCGGACGACTCACGTTGCCGGAACTCCCCGAATCGAAAGAGACAGGGTGCGAAAAAGCCCAACCCTCGTCCGCTGAACGCGCAGAAATGCACGAATTCCTGTGCGCTGCAGCACCTTGGTGCACAGAGACTTGTTTAAGGGCGAAAGATCCCTAGATACAACGACATCATGACAGCGTCGTATCGTGACTTTCCAGAAGTCATGGGGCGGATCGGAAGGAACTGGGGCACGGATCGTGTTCCGGAACCGAAGAAACGTTCGCGCGGCGGATTTCAATCCGGTCCCATCGGGCGTGCGCCCGCCAGAGACGCAGAACCCTGCGAGTACGTTTTACATGAATCAGCTCGTTCGCCTGTCACAGATCGGCGATGCAGACGCCATTGCCGAGCCATCGGCTGAACTGCGTGTCCCCTTCGCGCAGTCGGGTGCCTTCGTGTGTAAGTTCATCATCGGCGAGCCTAACGATCGCGCGGTGTGCTGTGGAGCGCCTGCGCCGGATGGCAAAAGCTGGTGTGCCTTCCACCGTCGTATCGTGTTCGAGCCGGCCCGCCCCGGGCGGCTTCGCTAACGCGCCACTCATTCCGCGTAGATCTCAGGCCTCGCTGGCATTCCCGGCGGGGCTTTTTGCGTGAGCGTCACCGGACGCGCCCATACGCAGCGAAAATCTCAGCGACCTAGTTTGGTCAGGGATCAATCCTCGGGATCGTCCTGATCCTCTGGCTCGCGGAGGGTCTCCAGGGGCCGTCCGCGAAGAGTACGAAGATCGCTGCCACGGACGACGAGATATCCCGCTTCCCGTGCCTGGCGCAGACGGGCCGCTCGGTAATCCGTCACTCCGTCCTCCCTACGGTGATAGACAGGAGCCTCGTCCGAGACATAGCCGTAGCGATAGGCTGGCGCCTCCTCCCGTGACGGCTGAAAGGCCCGGACGGTCCAGGCACGGTCTGCTGTGGATCGGTGGGTGGGAGCGCGGACGGCCGTGCGTCGGATCGGCTGGCGGTCGGCGGGAGCGATGCGGCGCGCGACCTTGGGTGCAGATGCCTTCCTGCTCACTTGCCGATGAGCCACCGCGTCGCGACGGCTGCCGGCAACCTGTCTCGCGCGAGTCGGCGCGTTCCCCTTACGAACCTCCTGCGGCTTACCCTCCTCGCGGGCGGCGACAGGCGAGGGAGTGGCCTTACGATCGGGCGGGTCGGTCCATGCTCGCCCGGCGGGAGGGGGCGAAGCATCCTGAGCGAGAGCGGGATCGACCGGGGACATGGCCCAGATCGCCAACAGGCCGAGCGCTGCAACGATCGTCGAAACCCGATGGATCCGCACTGGCATCGACGTTCTCCAGGCTGGTGCCGAGAGATCGGACGCATATCGGCGATCCACCTCTGCACGCGCCGCCCGGCAATCGGAAGCGGACAGCGGCGAGAGCTTAACGAAAGCTTACGATGGCGTCCACGATGCTATGTTAACCGACCGCCGATGGGGACATCGACCTATGCAGGGCGGCGCGGCGGCGTCACTGCGCCCGACCTGTCGCGTGGCCATGGTCGGCCCTACGCTGTGCAAACGGAGCATGGCCGCCCGCACCATGCCCACCGCGACCGGTTGCCGTCCGGGGTCTGCCGACACACATGGCTAACGACTCGAAAGCGAAGGCGTCGCCGCTCCAGCGATCGTCCTCGGCTACGGTCGGCCGGGATTTTCCCTGTATCGCTCCACAATCACCCCGGCGTGGAGAGGAGAAACGCCATGAGACGATTCCTGTCGGTCCTCGCCCTGCTGGGCAGCGTCGCGCCAGTCCTCGCACAGGCCCCGGCCCCCGCCACGCAGAATGCCGCGCCGCAGACCTATGAGAGCAAGGTCGTCAACGGGAAGGGTGAACCGATCGGTACTGCCACGATCCGCGACGGAGCGAGCGCGCTGGTGCTACGCTTGGCGATCCAGCCCGGTGGGCTGCCTCCCGGCTGGCACGGCATCCACTTCCACGCCGTGGCGGATTGCTCGGACATGGAGAAATTCGAGAAGTCGAAGGCCCATGTGAACCACGACCAGAGCAAGCACGGCCTGCTCAATCCGGAAGGACCGGATGAGGGTGACCTGCCGAACGTCTATGCCAATGCCGATGGCTCGGTGAATGCCGAGGTCTCGAGCGAGACGCCACTCACGGGCGAAGGCGGCCTCAAGGATGCCGACGGCTCGGCATTGATCATCCACGCCAATGAGGACGACCATACGAGCCAGCCCATCGGTGGCGCCGGCGCCCGCATCGCCTGTTCGGTGATCAAGTAACCCGCCATCGCATCCCCGGCCCGATGCCGGGAGGGGATGCGAGCGCAGAGGGCGACATCACGATCGCCGCGACCGCGGGGCCGTGATGTCCGCCCTGGTTCAGTAACGGTCGGTCAGCGTTGGGCCTTGCCGATGCTGACGAGCTTGGCGCCGGCCCGTGCCTTCTGCTCGGGCAGGGTAGCCTGAACGGTGCGGACGATGCTGTCGGCGTCGAGGCCGGCCTCGGCGTACATGGTGTCGGGGCTGTTGTGGTCCTGGTAGGTGTCCGGCAGCGTCAGCGTCCGTACCCGTACCCGGCCCGCATCGAGCGCGCCCTTCTCCGACAGGAGATGCAGCACCATAGCCCCGAAACCGCCGACCGAGCCCTCTTCCAGGGTGATCAGAACCTCGTGGCTCGCCGCCAGATCCAGGATCATCGCCTCGTCGAGCGGCTTGGCGAAGCGCGCATCCGCCACCGTCACGGCGATCCCCGCCGTCTCGAG
>NZ_LMMP01000011.1 GCF_001422815.1 Methylobacterium sp. Leaf91
TCATCGTGGTCTTGCACGACGTGAACATGGCGGCCCGCACTGCAACATTGGCACGATTGGTCACGTYGACCACGGCAAGACGTCGCTGACGGCTGCGATCACGAAGGTCCTGGCGGAGTCGGGTGGCGCGACGTTCACGGCCTACGACCAGATCGACAAGGCCCCCGAGGAGAAGGCGCGCGGCATCACGATCTCGACGGCTCACGTCGAGTACGAGACGGCCAACCGTCACTACGCCCACGTCGATTGCCCCGGCCACGCCGATTACGTGAAGAACATGATCACGGGTGCCGCCCAGATGGACGGCGCGATCCTGGTCGTGTCGGCCGCCGACGGCCCGATGCCGCAGACCCGCGAGCACATCCTGCTCGCCCGTCAGGTCGGCGTGCCGGCGCTGGTGGTGTTCCTCAACAAGGTCGACCTCGTCGACGACGAGGAGCTCCTCGAGCTCGTCGAGATGGAGGTGCGCGAGCTCCTCTCCAAGTACGACTTCCCCGGCGACGACATCCCGATCACCAAGGGYTCGGCCAAGGTGGCTCTCGACAACGGCGACAAGGCCGTCGGCCATGACGCCGTGCTGGCCCTGATGGCGAGCGTGGATGCCTACATCCCGCAGCCGGAGCGTCCGATCGACAAGCCGTTCCTGATGCCGATCGAGGACGTGTTCTCGATCTCGGGCCGCGGCACCGTGGTGACGGGYCGYGTCGAGCGCGGCATCGTCAAGGTCGGCGAGACCGTRGAGATCGTCGGCATCCGCGACACCCAGACCACCACGGTCACGGGCGTCGAGATGTTCCGCAAGCTGCTCGACCAGGGCCAGGCCGGCGACAATGTCGGCGTGCTCCTGCGCGGCACCAAGCGYGARGACGTCGAGCGCGGCCAGGTCGTGTGCAAGCCGGGCTCGGTCAAGCCCCACACCAAGTTCAAGGCCGARGCCTACATCCTCACCAAGGAGGAGGGCGGYCGCCACACCCCGTTCTTCACCAACTACCGGCCCCAGTTCTACTTCCGCACCACCGACGTGACCGGTGTCTGCGAACTGCCCGAGGGCACCGAGATGGTGATGCCCGGTGACAGCGTCACCATGGACGTCACCCTCATCGTCCCCGTCGCCATGGAAGAGAAGCTCCGCTTCGCCATCCGTGAAGGCGGTCGCACCGTCGGCGCAGGCGTCGTCGCAGCCATCAACGANCACCCTCATCGTCCCCGTCGCCATGGAAGAGAAGCTCCGCTTCGCCATCCGTGAAGGCGGTCGCACCGTCGGCGCAGGCGTCGTCGCAGCCATCAACGATTAAGTTCGGTACGCTCAGTCTGCTGGGATCGACAGAGGGGCGGGTCCTCGCGCCCGCCCCTTATTAAGTCCCGCCAAGGTTTCAGGTCATGAACGGTCAGAATATCCGCATTCGCCTCAAGGCGTTCGATCATCGCATCCTCGATGCCTCGACCCGCGAGATCGTGTCGACGGCCAAGCGCACCGGCGCGACCATTCGTGGTCCGATCCCGCTGCCGACGCATATCGAGAAGTTCACCGTCAACCGCTCGCCGCACATCGACAAGAAGTCGCGCGAGCAGTTCGAGATGCGCACCCACAAGCGCGTCCTCGATATCGTTGATCCGACGCCGCAGACCGTGGACGCGCTGATGAAGCTCGACCTCGCCGCCGGCGTGGACGTGGAGATCAAGCTCTAAGTCCCGCGGGGATTTAGAGCTTACCGTAGAATCGCGCGAGGGAGACACCTATGCGCTCAGGCGTCATTGCACAGAAGGTCGGCATGACCCGCATCTTTACGGATGCTGGCGAACATGTCCCCGTGACAGTGCTTAAAATCGATCAATGTCAGGTGGTTGCCCACCGTACCGTCGAGAAGAACGGCTACGTCGCCCTTCAGGTCGGCGTCGGCAAGGCCAAGGTGAAGAACGTGTCGGCTGCCGAGCGCGGCCGGTTCGCGGTCGCCAAGGTCGAGCCCAAGCAGAAGCTCGCCGAGTTCCGCGTGTCCGAGGACGCGTTGATCCCGGTCGGCGCCGAGATCACCGCCGATCACTTCATCCCCGGCCAGTTCGTCGACGTGACGGGCACGACCACGGGTAAGGGCTTCGCCGGCGGTATGAAGCGCTGGAACTTCGGTGGTCTGCGCGCCACCCACGGCGTGTCCATCTCGCACCGTTCGATCGGTTCGACCGGTGGCCGCCAGGATCCGGGCAAGACCTTCAAGAACAAGAAGATGCCCGGTCACATGGGCGTCGACCGGGTCACGACCCAGAACCTGCGCGTCGTGCGCACGGATCCCGAGCGTGGCCTCATCCTCGTCGAAGGCGCCGTCCCCGGTGTCGCCGGCGGCTGGATCCAGATCCGCGACGCGGTGAAGCGCAAGCTCCCCGCCGACGTGCCGCAGCCCGGCAAGTTCCGTGAGAACGGTTCTTCCGCTGCTCCCGCCACCGAAGCTCCGGCTCCCGAGGCTCCCGCTTCCGAGGAGAACGCGTGATGAAGCTCGATATCACCACTCTCGACGGCGACGGCGCCGGGTCAATCGACCTGGACGAGACCATCTTCGGTCTCGAGCCCCGCGCCGACCTTCTCCAGCGCATGGTGCGCTGGCAGCTCGCCAAGCGTCAGGCCGGCACCCATGCGGTCAAGAACCGCTCGGACGTCAACCGGACGCGCAAGAAGCTGTACAAGCAGAAGGGCACCGGTAACGCTCGTCACGGCGCTGCCTCCGCTCCGCAGTTCCGCGGCGGTGGACGTGCCTTCGGCCCGGTCGTGCGCAGCCATGCCCATGACCTCCCGAAGAAGGTGCGTGCCCTCGCTCTTCGCCACGCCCTCTCGGCGAAGGTGAAGGCCGAGACCTTGATCATCGTGGACGACGTGACGCTCGCCGACGGCAAGACCCGGAACCTGGTCGAGCGCTTCGAGAAGATGGGCCTGTCCAGCGCGCTGATCATCAGCGGTGCTGAGGTCGACGTGAACTTCGGTCGCGCCGCCCGCAACATCCCGCAGATCGACGTCCTGCCGGTCCAGGGCATCAACGTCTACGACATCCTGCGTCGCGACAAGCTCGTGCTGACGCGCGCAGCGATCGATGCGCTGGAGGCGCGATTCAAATGAGTGCCGATCCGCGCCACTACGACATCATCGTCTCCCCGGTCATCACCGAGAAGGCGACGAACCTCACCGAACAGAACAAGGTCGTCTTCCGGGTCTCCCCGAAGGCTACCAAGCCGCAGATCAAAGAGGCGGTTGAGAAGCTGTTCGACGTCAAGGTCACGGGCGTGAACACGCTCGTCACCAAGGGTAAGAAGAAGATTTTCCGCGGGCTTCGCGGACAGCGTTCGGACGTGAAGAAAGCGATCGTGACCCTCGCCGAGGGTGAGACGATCGACGTCACGACCGGGCTCTGACACGAAAAGCGTTAGGATCAAGCCGATGGCCTTGAAGACATTCAAACCGGTCACGCCGAGCCTTCGCCAGCTCGTGCTCGTCGACCGCCGTGAGCTCTACAAGGGCAAGCCGGTCAAGAAGCTCACCGAGGGCAAGTCGTCCTCGGGCGGTCGCAACAACCTCGGTCGCATCACCGTCCGCTTCCGCGGCGGTGGTCACAAGCGCACCCTGCGCAACGTCGATTTCAAGCGGCGCGAGCAGCTCGGCGTCGCCGCGACGGTGGAGCGGATCGAGTACGATCCCAACCGTACGGCGTTCATCGCGCTTATCACCTATCCGGACGGCGTGCAGAGCTACATCCTGGCTCCCCAGCGTCTGTCGCCGGGCGACACGGTGATCGCGGCCGAACAGGTCGACGTGAAGCCGGGCAATGCCGGACCGGTCGGCAACATGCCGGTGGGGACGATCGTCCACAATATCGAGCTGAAGATCGGCAAGGGCGGCGCGATTGCCCGTTCCGCCGGCAACTACGCTCAGATCGTCGGGCGCGACCAGGGCTATGTCACGCTGCGCCTGAATTCGGGTGAGCAGCGCCTGGTTCACGGTCAGTGCTTCGCCAGCATCGGTGCGGTATCGAACCCGGACCACATGAACATCTCGCTCGGCAAAGCCGGTCGCAACCGCTGGCTCGGCAAGCGCCCGCACGTTCGCGGCGTTGCCATGAACCCGGTCGATCACCCGCACGGCGGTGGTGAGGGTCGTACCTCGGGCGGCCGTAATCCGGTCACGCCCTGGGGCGTGCCCACCAAGGGAAAGAAGACCCGCTCCAACAAGCGGACCGATGTCTTCATTCTCGCCAGCCGTCACAACCGCAAGAAGTAACCCTCATGGCACGCTCGCTCTGGAAGGGGCCGTTCATCGACGGCTACCTCCTCAAGAAGGCTGAGACCGCTCGCGGATCCAGCCGCAACGAAGTCATCAAGATCTGGAGCCGTCGCTCCACGATCCTGCCGCAGTTCGTCGGGCTCACCTTCGGTGTGCACAACGGACAGAAGCACATCCCGGTCTATGTGTCCGAGGAGATGGTCGGTCATAAGTTCGGCGAGTTCTCGCCGACCCGTACCTTCCACGGCCACGCAGCCGACAAGAAGGCGAAGAGGCGCTGAGATGGGCAAGCAAGCCACCCCCCGCGCGCTCCCCGAGAACGAAGCGAAGGCCGTCGCGCGCATGCTGCGCGTGAGCCCTCAGAAGCTCAATCTCGTTGCGCAACTCATCCGCGGTAAGAAGGTCGAGTCGGCTTTGGCCGACCTGGAATTCTCCCGCAAGCGGATCGCCCGCGAGGTCAAGAAGTGCCTCGAGAGCGCCATCGCCAATGCCGAGAACAACCATGACCTCGATGTCGACGATCTCGTCGTCTCCGAGGCCTTCGTCGGCAAGGCACTCGTGCTCAAGCGTTTCCATGCTCGTGCACGTGGCCGCGGCGCCCGCATCCTGAAGCCCTTCGCGAACCTCACCATCGTGGTGCGCGAAGTCCCGACCGCCGAAGCGGCGTGAGGAGGACCTGATGGGCCAGAAAGTCAATCCGATCGGTCTTCGGCTCGGTATCAACCGGACCTGGGACTCCCGCTGGTTCGCCCAGAAGGGTGAATACGCGAAGCTCATGCACGAGGACGTCGCCATCCGCGCCGCCCTCATGAAGCAGCTGAAACAGGCTGCCGTTTCCAAGATCGTCATCGAGCGTCCGCACCGGAAGTGCCGCGTCACCATTCACTCGGGTCGTCCCGGCGTGGTGATCGGCAAGAAGGGCGCGGATATCGAGAAGCTGCGCAAGCTCGTGGGCACCCTGACCAAGGCCGACGTGACGATCAACATCGTCGAGGTGCGCAAGCCCGAGATCGACGCCACTCTGGTGGCCGATTCGATCGCCCAGCAGCTCGAGCGCCGTGTCGCCTTCCGTCGTGCCATGAAGCGCGCCGTGCAGTCGGCCATGCGTCTCGGTGCCGAAGGCATCCGGATCAATTGCTCGGGTCGTCTCGGTGGCGCTGAGATCGCCCGTCAGGAATGGTACCGCGAAGGTCGCGTCCCGCTGCATACCCTGCGCGCGGATGTCGATTACGGCGTGGCGACCGCGTTCACGACCTACGGGACGTGCGGAATCAAGGTGTGGGTGTTCAAGGGCGAAATCCTCGAGCACGACCCGATGGCGCAGGACAAGCGCGCTCAGGAAGAAGGCGGCCGTTCGGGCGGACGTCGCGAGCGCGATGGCGAGGGTGGCCGCGAGCGCGGCCGGCGCGAACACGCTTAAAGCGTGATCGCGTACGCCCGTTAGCCATAGAAGGTGTTGAGAGGCTGCCATGTTGCAACCCAAGAAGACCAGGTTTCGTAAGCAGTTCAAGGGTCGCATCCACGGTGCGGCCAAGGGCGGCTTCGACCTCAATTTCGGGACCTTCGGCCTCAAGGCCGTGGAGCCCGAGCGCGTCACCGCACGTCAGATCGAGGCGGCCCGCCGCGCGATCACCCGTGAGATGAAGCGTCAGGGCCGTGTCTGGATCCGGATCTTCCCGGACGTCCCGGTCACGGCAAAGCCCACCGAAGTCCGCATGGGCTCCGGTAAGGGTGCACCCGAGTTCTGGGCTGCCCGCGTGCATCCCGGACGTATCATGTTCGAAGTCGACGGCGTCGCCGAGGACATCGCCAAAGAGGCTCTCCGCCTCGGTGCGGCGAAGCTCCCGATCCGCACGCGCGTCGTTCAGCGCATCGCTGACTAAGGGGAGGGGATCATGAAGTCGTCACAGAGACAGTCGGATCTGGCCGCCCTGTCGCCCGATCAGCTGAACGATGAGCTGCTGAACCTGAAGAAGGAGCAGTTCAACCTGCGCTTCCAGGGCGCCACCGGCCAGCTCGAGAACGTCGCCCGCGTCCGTGAGGTCCGTCGCGATATCGCCCGCGTTCGCACTCTCCAGCGTCAGAAGACGCTGAAGTCCGCGCAGGCCTGAGGAGTACACCATGCCGAAGCGCGTATTGCAGGGCGTCGTCGTCAGCGACAAGGGCGAGAAGACCATCGTCGTGAAGGTGGAGCGTCGCTTCACCCATCCGGTGATGAAGAAGACCGTCCGTCGTTCGAAGAACTACCACGCCCACGACGAGACGAACGTCGCCAAGGTCGGCCAGACCGTGTCGATCGAAGAGTGCCGTCCGTTCTCGAAGACCAAGACCTGGAAGCTCATCGAAGGTGGCGCTGCCACCGTGGAATCTCCTTCCGCCGAAGCGTGAGACCGGTGCAGTGTCGTTAAAGCGGGCGCAGTTTCTGCGCCCGCTTTTTTGCGTCTTATGCCGACCCACGAAGAACGCGCGAATCAGCGAGACGCATGGCCCTCTGTCGGTCGCACCTAACGGCCGATGAAGCGTAATCGGAACAATCGGCTTCGACCGCGAACACCTGTTCAGTTCCGCCGAGCGTTCGGTTCCATCATTCAACGCGTACCACTGACGGCGCCCGTCAGGATGGCTGTCGGCGTCGGAGACGGCCGCTCGGGCACTTTCACGAAGACCCGGCCTGGATTGCTGTCTGCAGCACAGCTGCGCGTCTTTGCTCTTGCGCAGCGCTTCCCTCTCTAGTATTAGGCCGTCCTTCGCGACATGCAAAAGGGTGTTCGCACCCTGGACCGCGGTGACCGCGCCGGTGTTGAGAAACGCCGAATGCGCGGTCCTTCTATATGAGCCGGGGACATCAGATCCCCATCAGACGTCGTCCGCCGGACAATACCGTCCGTGTGCGGAAACCCGTCTGAAACAAGGAAAGGTCACTCTCGTGATCCAGATGCAGACGAATCTGGACGTCGCCGACAATTCTGGTGCGCGTCGCGTGATGTGCATCAAGGTTCTCGGCGGGTCGAAGCGCAAGTATGCCGGTGTCGGCGATATCATCGTCGTCTCGGTGAAGGAGGCCATTCCCCGCGGCCGCGTGAAGAAGGGCGACGTCATGAAGGCCGTCGTCGTTCGCACCGCCAAGGAAGTGAAGCGCGCCGACGGATCCGTGATCCGGTTCGACAAGAACGCCGCTGTCCTGATCAACAATCAGAAAGAGCCGATCGGCACCCGTATCTTCGGACCCGTGCCGCGCGAGTTGCGCGCCCGGAACCACATGAAGATCATCTCGCTCGCTCCGGAGGTGCTGTGATGGCTGCCAAGGTCAAGAAGGGCGACAAGGTCGTCATTCTCACCGGTCGCGACAAAGGTCGCTCCGGCGAGGTCATCCAGGTGATGCCGAAGGAAGACCGTGCGCTCGTGCGCGGGGTCAATCTGGTTAAGAAGCACCAGAAGCAGACGCAGAACCAGGAAGGCGGCATCATCTCCAAGGAAGCCGCGATTCATCTGTCCAACATCGCGATCGCCGACCCGAAAGACGGTCAGCCGACGCGCGTTGGTTTCCGCATTCTCGACGACGGCCGCAAGGTCCGGTTCGCCAAGCGCTCGGGGGATCTGATCGATGGCTGAGAAGAACAACGACGCGTACACCCCTCGTCTGCGCAAGCACTACGATGAGGTCGTCCGCCAGAAGCTGATCGAAGAGTTCGGCTATAAGAACCCCATGCAGGTTCCGGTCATCGAGAAGATCGTGATCAACATGGGCGTCGGCGAGTCCACCGCCGATTCCAAGAAGGCCTCCATCGCAGCCGGCGACCTTGCGCTGATCGCCGGCCAGAAGCCGGTCATCACCAAGGCCCGCAAGGCCATCGCGACCTTCAAGGTCCGCGAAGGCATGCCGATCGGCTGCAAGGTCACGCTGCGCAAGCACCGGATGTACGAATTCATGGACCGCCTGATCACCATCGCGCTTCCGCGCGTTCGTGACTTTCGCGGCCTGAACCCCCGTTCGTTCGACGGCAACGGCAACTACGCGTTGGGCCTCAAGGAGCACCTGGTGTTCCCGGAGATCTCCTACGACAAGGCCGATGCCACCTGGGGCATGGACATCGTGATCCAGACATCGGCCCGTACCGATGCCGAGGCACGTGCGCTCCTCTCGCAATTCCGATTCCCGTTCCGGCAGTAAGTGCTGAAAAGCGCTTAGACGCGGACACTGGAGAGAGACATGGCAAAGAAAAGCTCAGTCGAGAAGAATAATCACCGCAAGGAACTGGTGAAGCGGTTCGCCGCCAAGCGTAAGGCCCTCCTTGCGACCGCCAATAACGAAAGCCTCGAGATGGAGGAGCGCTTCGAAGCTCGCCTCAAGCTCGCGGAACTGCCCCGCAACTCGTCGGCGACCCGTGTCCGCAATCGTTGCGGCATGACGGGACGTCCCCGCGCCTTCTACCGCAAGATGGGCATCTCGCGTGTGGCGCTTCGGGAACTTGGCAACCGGGGTCTCATTCCCGGTCTGGTCAAGTCGAGCTGGTAAGGAGCAGGCACCATGGTCAACGATCCCGTGGGTGATATGCTCACCCGCATCCGCAACGGCCAGATGCGCCGCCGCAACGTCGTTCAGACACCCGGCTCGCGTCTCCGTGCAAGCGTTCTCGACGTCCTCAAGGCTGAGGGCTACATCCGCGATTACGCAACGACCGATTTCGGCAACGGCCGTACCGAGTTCTCGATCGAGCTCAAGTACTATGACGGCCAGCCCGTCATCCGCTCGATCCAGCGCGTTTCGAAGCCCGGCCGCCGCGTCTATTCGGCCGTGAGCGAACTTCCCCGCGTCGCCGACGGCCTCGGCGTCACCATCGTGTCCACCCCGCAGGGCGTCATGGCCGACCACGAGGCGCGTGAGCGCAACGTTGGCGGCGAAGTGCTCTGCAAGGTGTTCTGATCTCGGACTTGGAGGAAAGGCTATGTCTCGCGTAGGCAAGAAGCCCGTTCCCGTCCCGTCCGGTGTGACGGCCACGGTGACCGGTCAAACGGTGAAGATGAAGGGCTCCAAGGGCGAGCTCCAGTATATCGTCCCCAACGTGGTGGACGTGAAGTTCGAGGACGGCGCCGTCTCGGTGCTGCCCAAGAACCAGACCAAGGAGGCCCGCTCGCTGTGGGGCACCTCCCGGGCCCAGGTGGCGAACCTCGTCGAGGGCGTCTCCAAGGGTTTCGAGAAGAAGCTCGAGATCACCGGCGTCGGCTATCGTGCCGCCATGGCCGGCAAGGCCCTCAAGCTCTCCCTCGGCTACAGCCACGACATCGAGTACGAGATCCCCGTCGGGATCACGATCGCGGTGCCCAAGCCCACCGAGATCGTCATCTCCGGCATCGACCGGCAGGTGGTGGGACAGGTGGCAGCCGAGATTCGCGACTATCGTGGTCCCGAGCCCTACAAGGGCAAGGGCGTGCGGTACGCGGGTGAGTTCATCTTCCGCAAGGAAGGCAAGAAGAAGTAAGGGCCGGCCATCATGTCACGCAAAATCGATGCACTCGACCGCCGCAAGGCGCGTGTGCGCCGCGCGCTGCGGGCGGCGGCGAATGGACGGCCCCGGCTTTCGGTGTTCCGTTCCTCCAAGCAGATCTACGTCCAGGTCATCGACGACGCCGAGGGCAAGACCCTCGCCGCCGCCTCGACCCTCGACAAGGATCTCCGCTCGGGCCTGAAGACCGGTGCCGATACGGCAGCGGCCGCGGCCGTCGGCAAGCTCGTCGCCGAGCGCGCCAAGGCTGCCGGAGTCACCAAGGTGATCTTCGACCGTTCGGGCTACATCTATCACGGGCGCGTCAAGGCGCTCGCCGACGCCGCCCGTGAGGGTGGCCTCGAGTTCTAAGACCAGGCGGGGAGGGGCGGCGCAGGCCGTCCCTCGGACAAGCTATCAAGCGAGCGGGCTCCGCCGCCCGCGTCAGTGAGACAGGATTCAAACATGGCACGTGAACGGGAAGGCGGGGGCCGCGGCCGCCGCGATGAGCGCGAGGAGCGCGACAGCGAATTCGTGGACAAGCTCGTCCACATCAACCGCGTCGCCAAGGTGGTGAAGGGTGGTCGTCGCTTCGGCTTCGCTGCTCTCGTCGTCGTCGGCGACCAGAAGGGTCGCGTCGGCTTCGGCCACGGTAAGGCGCGTGAAGTGCCTGAGGCGATCCGCAAGGCAACGGAAGCTGCCAAGCGCGGTCTCGTCCGCGTCGCTCTGCGCGAAGGTCGTACCCTTCACCACGACGTCTACGGACGTCACGGTGCGGGTAAGGTCATTCTCCGCGCTGCGCCGCAGGGTACCGGCATCATCGCCGGCGGTCCGATGCGCGCCGTCTTCGAGACGCTGGGCATGCAGGACGTCGTGGCGAAGTCGCTCGGTTCGTCGAACCCCTACAACCTCGTCCGCGCCACCTTCGAGGCGCTGAAGAACGAGGACAGCCCGCGCGCCGTCGCGGCCCGTCGGGGTCTCAAGGTGTCGACGCTTCAGGCTCGCCGTCGCGATGCCGATCCGTCGGACCTGTCCGAAGCCGCAGTCGCTTAAGGGGAGGGTGCAATGGCAACAAAGACTCTCCGCGTCGAGCAGATCGGCTCGCCGATCCGCCGCGAGGGCGACCAGCGTGCGACGCTGATCGGCCTTAAGCTCAACAAGCTGCACCGGGTCGCTACGCTGGAGGATACCCCCTCCGTGCGCGGCATGATCCGCAAGGTGCATCACCTCGTGCGCGTCCTCGACGACGCGGCCTGAGGGAGGGCATCATGAAACTGAACGAAATCCACGATAACGACGGCGCAACCAAGAACCGGATGCGCGTCGGCCGGGGCATCGGCTCCGGCAAGGGCAAGACCGCTGGTCGCGGCGTCAAGGGTCAGAAGGCCCGTACCGGTGTCTCGATCAAGGGCTTCGAGGGCGGTCAGATGCCGCTTCACCGTCGCCTGCCCAAGCGCGGCTTCAACAACCTGTACTCCACGGACCTGAACGAGGTGAACCTCGGACGCGTCCAGCAGGCTGTCGACGCCGGCCGTCTCGATGCTTCCGCCGTGGTCACGGTGGAGACCCTCGTCGCCGCCGGCATCATCGCCCGTCCCCGTGACGGCGTGAAGCTGCTCGGCGTCGGCGAACTGACCGCGAAGCTCTCCTTCGAGGTCACCCGCGCTTCTAAGTCGGCCGTCGAGGCTGTCGAGAAGATCGGCGGTTCGGTGAACGTCGCTTACGGTGCCGGCATCTCCACCCGCGGCAAGCCGTCCGCGGAGTAAGTCTTCCGACGCCGCTGTTGCGTAGCGTCGGAGCAGACTTTAAGTCGAAGCTCTGAGCGGCGGCCCGTGCGACCTGCGCGTGGCCGCCGTTTCAGTTTGTTCGGGGGTCCTTCAATCCCCCATCTGGATCGATCTCAGGAACCGGTGCCATGGCCTCAGCCGCCGAGCAGCTTGCCGCGAACCTCAATTTCGGGGCCATCGCCAAGGCCGACGAGCTCAAGAAGCGGATCTGGTTCACGCTGGGTGCGCTCGTCGTGTTCCGGCTTGGCACCTACATCCCGATTCCCGGTATCGACCCCGAGCAATTCGCGCGGAACTTCCAGCAGCAGGCCGGTGGCGTGCTCGGCTTGTTCAACATGTTCTCCGGCGGTGCCGTCGAGCGCATGGCGATCTTCGCGCTCAACATCATGCCGTACATCTCGGCCTCCATCATCATTCAGCTTCTCACCTCGGTGATCCCGAGCCTCGAATCGCTGAAGAAAGAGGGTGAGTCCGGCCGGAAGGTCATCAACCAATATACCCGCTACCTAACGGTCGTGCTGGCACTGGTTCAGAGCTGGGGCATCGCCTTCGGCTTGCAGAGTTCGAGCGCCGCGATCGATCCGGGACCGTTCTTCATCCTGTCCACGGTGATCACGCTCACGGGCGGAACGCTGTTCCTGATGTGGATCGGCGAGCAGATCACATCACGCGGCATCGGTAACGGGTCGTCGCTCATCATCTTCGCCGGCATCGTCGCGCATCTGCCCACCGCCATCGTGGGAGCGCTCGAGCTGAGCCGGACCGGTGCGCTGTCCGCCGCCGTCATCCTCGGCGTCGGCTTTGCCGCCATCGCCCTCGTCTACTTCATCGTGTTCATGGAGCGGGCTCAGCGCCGGCTCCTGATCAACTACCCCAAGCGCCAGGTTGGTAACCGCATGTACGAGGGTCAGACCTCGTTCCTGCCGCTGAAGCTGAACACGGCCGGCGTGATCCCGCCGATCTTCGCCTCGTCGCTGCTGCTGCTTCCCGCCACCGTGGCGAGCTTCTCGGCCAATAACGGCGGCACCGGCGTGCTGGCGACGATCACCACCTATCTCGGCCATGGCCGGCCGCTCTACATGGTTCTCTACGCGGCGCTGATCATCTTCTTCGCGTTCTTCTACACGGCGGTGGTCTTCAACCCGCAGGAGACGGCAGACAATTTGAAGAAGCAGGGCGGCTTCATTCCCGGCATTCGTCCGGGCGAGCGCACGGCGACGTTCATCGACAAGGTTCTGACGCGCATCACGTTGATCGGCGCGCTGTATTTGACCTTTGTCTGCCTTGTGCCGGAGATCCTGGCCTCCTACGCATCGGCGAGCCTCGGGTTCGGCGGTACCTCGCTCCTCATCGTCGTTTCCGTGACGATGGATACGGTGGCGCAGGTCCACGGCCATCTGATGGCCCACCAGTATGAGGGCCTCGTGAAGAAGGCGAAGCTGCGCGGCGCCACGCGCCGTCGCTGAAGCCGGCTCGACGAGCTCGATCGATCGGGGCGATGCCGGTCCAGGCATCGCCTCTCTACGCCCATGATGCCCGAACCATAACGCCCGATGCGGCCACCGGACGAGGACAACGACGCTATGCGGATCATTCTTCTCGGACCACCTGGTGCCGGTAAGGGAACCCAGTCGGCCCGAATCGTCGAGCGTTTCGGCATTCCGCAGCTTTCCACGGGCGACATGCTGCGCGCTGCGGTAGCAGCAGGCACTCCTGTCGGCCTCGAAGCGAAGTCGATCATGGAGAGCGGCGGCCTGGTCCCGGATTCCGTGGTGGTGGGGATCGTCGCCGACCGGATCGAAGAGGCCGATGCGCGCCCGGGCTTCATTCTCGACGGTTTCCCCCGCACGGTGGAGCAGGCAGCTGCCCTCGACAGGATGCTGGCCGACAAGAACCTGTCCCTCGATGCCGTGATCGAATTCGCGGTGAACGAGGAAATCCTCGTGGGCCGCATTGCCAAGCGGGCCGCCGAGACCGCTGCTCGTGGAGAGCCGGTGCGGAAGGACGACACCCCCGACGTGTTCAAGACCCGCCTCGCCGCCTTCCGGGCACAGACCGCGCCGCTCTCGGCTTATTATTCGAGCCTCGGCATGCTCCGGACCATCGACGGGATGAATCCCGTCGATGAGGTCACGAGCGAAGTGATGGCCGTGCTCGAACCGTTGGCCAGCGCGACCGCCTCCTGAATTTACCGTCCGGTGGACGTTGACAAGATCGGCGGTCCGCGCTAGCAGGCCGTTATTCGTCCATACGCAATGGGTCTGGAGTGTCTCGGTTCAAGAGACGCTGCGGGCCGATTTGTCGTTATGGGCGGCGCGCAGGGGCCGGCCTCCACCGGACGCGCGTGACACAGCAGGGCCGGACCGCAGCGTCCGAGCGCCCGATGGAGTAGACCTTGGCCCGTATCGCAGGCGTCAACATCCCGACCAACAAGCGCGTCGTCATCGCGCTCCAGTATATTCACGGCATCGGCGCGAAGAAGGCCGAAGAGATCACCGGCAAGGTCGGCATTCCCGCCGAGCGCCGCGTGAACCAGCTGACCGACGCCGAAGTGCTGTCGATCCGCGAGACGATCGACCGCGATTACATCGTGGAGGGCGATCTGCGCCGCGAAGTGTCGATGAACATCAAGCGCCTGATGGATCTCGGCTGCTACCGCGGCCTCCGTCACCGCCGCAATCTGCCCGTCCGCGGTCAGCGTACGCATACCAATGCGCGCACCCGCAAGGGCAAGTCGAAGCCGATCGCCGGCAAGAAGAAGTAATTTTTCGAGATTGGGAGGCGGCGCTTCGCTCTGCCTCCCTTTTATCGCGCCGGGTGGCCCGCTATCGGCAGCCCGTATGGCGGCACGGTCATCCAGAGCCGCGCTGCCAGCACCGCAAAAATCCCGAGCGCCTGGAATGACGGGCGCGCCTGAAGGACGAGACGAGAGACAATGGCTAAGGAAGCAACCCGCATTCGCCGCCGCGAACGCAAGAACATCGTGTCGGGCGTTGCCCATGTGAACGCCTCGTTCAACAACACGATGATCACCATCACCGACGCGCAGGGCAACACCATCTCCTGGTCGTCCGCTGGCGCAATGGGCTTCAAGGGTTCGCGTAAGTCGACCCCTTACGCCGCCCAGGTCGCCGCCGAAGACGCCGCCCGCAAGGCTTCCGAGCACGGCATGCGCACGCTCGAGGTCGAGGTGTCCGGTCCCGGTTCGGGCCGTGAATCCGCTCTTCGCGCACTGCAGGCCGCCGGCTTCACCGTCACCTCGATCCGCGACGTGACGTCGATCCCGCATAACGGCTGCCGTCCGCGCAAGCGTCGTCGCGTCTAAGACGATTCGTCGATCTGCCCTTGGGTTTGAAAGCGGAGAAGCGTGTGTCCGATGCCGTGAAGGCGCTCCCCGGCGTGTTGCGCTGGAGCCTTGGCGATCTGACCGTCACCGTTCTGAATGACGGTTACCTTCAAGGCTCCCTCGATCTCGTCACAGGGATCGGGGCGGACGAGGCCGGCTCGCTTCAGGCGGCCGGCTTTCGCGCGCAAGCCCCTCGGATCACGCTGAACGCCTATCTGATCGAAGCGCCCGGTCGGAAGCCTATCCTCATCGATTCGGGGATGGGCCATTTCGGTGGCGATACGCTCGGTCGGGTCCCCGCGGCGCTTGCCGCTACGGGTATCCGCCCGGACGATATCGAGACGGTGCTGCTCACGCATCTTCACCCCGACCATGCCGGTGGCTTGATCCATGAGGATGGGTCGGCCGCCTATGCCAATGCGGAACTCGTCCTTCATCAGGCCGAAGCCGCTCATTGGCTGGCGGACGATGCGATCTCGCGGGCTGCCGAGGGGGCCCGCCCGTATTTCGAGAACGCCCAGAAGGCGGTGGCGCCGTATTCCGGTCGCGTGCGGACGATGACTGGCGGTGAGGTCCTTCCGGGCATCACGGCGGTCGCCCTGCCGGGGCATACGCCGGGCCATACGGGTTTTCGTATCGTGTCGGGCTCGGCATCGCTTCTGATGTGGGCCGACATCATCCATCTGCCGGCGATCCAGTTCAAACGTCCGGAGGCCACGATGGTCTTCGACGTCGATCCGGACGAGGCGAGGGCGGTGCGCGAGCGGATGCTGGACGAAGTCTCGAGCGAGAGAACCTTCGTCACCGGTGGACATCTGGAGTTTCCGGCGCTGGGCTACGTGGCGCGGGATGGAGGGGCTTACAGCTTCGTCCCGGAACTTTGGGTCGCGGCCCACTAACCGCCCGCCGCTTCGCGGGCACATGTTTTTCGAGACCGAGCCGTGCAAGGCGATGCGCGGGAAGGGCTCAGGGACCGACCACGTCAGTGGCTCGTGTCGGAATTGCGAGAGGTAGGACCGTGGTCATACAGAAGAACTGGCAAGAGCTCATCAAGCCGAACAAGCTCCAGGTTTCGACCGGGCACGACCCCAAGCGGGTCGCCACCGTCGTCGCCGAGCCCCTCGAGCGCGGCTTCGGCACCACCCTCGGCAACTCCCTTCGCCGGGTCCTGCTGTCGTCGCTCCAGGGCGCGGCCGTGACCTCGGTCCAGATCGACGGCGTTCTCCACGAGTTCTCGTCGATCCCCGGCGTGCGTGAGGACGTGACCGACATCGTCCTCAACATCAAGACCATCGCGATCCGGTCTCAGACGGAAGCCCCCAAGCGCCTGACGCTGCGCAAGACCGGCCCCGGCACCGTGACCGCCGGCGATATCGCCGCCGTTGGCGACATCCAGATCCTCAATCCCGACCTCGTCATCTGCACCCTCGATGACGGCGCCGAGATCCGGATGGAATTCACCGTCGCCACCGGCAAGGGCTACGTCCCGGCCGAGCGCAACCGTCCGGAGGATGCCCCTATCGGCCTCATCCCGGTCGATGCGCTGTTCTCGCCCGTCACCAAGGTGTCCTACCGCATCGAGACCACCCGCGAGGGCCAGGATCTCGACAAGGACAAGCTGACGATGACGATCGAGACCAACGGCGCCGTGTCGCCGGAAGATGCGCTGGCTTATGCCGCTCGCATCATCCAGGACCAGCTCCAGGTGTTCGTGAACTTCGAGGAGCCCCGCAAGGAAGAGGCGCAGCCGCTCGCGCCGCAGCTCCCCTTCAACCCGGCCCTGCTCAAGAAGGTCGACGAGCTCGAACTGTCGGTGCGTTCGGCGAACTGCCTGAAGAACGACAACATCGTCTATATCGGCGACCTCATCCAGAAGTCGGAGGGCGAGATGCTGCGCACCCCGAATTTCGGCCGCAAGTCGCTGAACGAGATCAAGGAAGTGCTGGCCGCGATGGGTCTGCATCTCGGCATGGACATCCCCGGCTGGCCGCCGGAGAACATCGAAGACCTCGCCAAGCGCTTCGAAGAGCACTACTAGCCGACATACGACGTCATTCCGGGGCTGCGCAGCAGAGCCCGGAATGACGCGGCGAATGAGGCGGGCCGGGTTCGGCAAGCTTCCCAGCAAACAGAATCCCGCCGCGGGGTCATGCGGAATGAACAGCCCCGATCATGGGGCGCTCGGCCGTACCGTGGCACGGCGGCCAGATAAGCAAGGAACAGCCAAATGCGTCATGGATTTCGCGGTCGTCGCTTCAACCGCACTACCGAACACCGCAAGGCGATGTTCGCCAACATGTCCGCCGCGCTGATCAAGCACGAGCAGATCATCACCACGCTTCCGAAGGCCAAGGATCTGCGTCCGGTCATCGAAAAGCTGATCACCCTCGGCAAGATCGACAGCCTGCATACGCGCCGCCTCGCCATGTCGCAGATCCGCGACGAGGCCATGGTCCGCAAGCTCTTCGCCGTCCTCGGCCCGCGCTACAATGCGCGTCCGGGCGGCTACTGCCGCATCATGAAGGCCGGCTTCCGTTACGGCGACAATGCTCCGCTCGCCGTGATCGAGTTCGTCGATCGCGATGTCGATGCCCGCGGCCTGGATTCGGGTCCGTCGCAGGTCTCCGACGCGGCGTAAGCCTCAGCTTCACCCATCAGACGACGAAAAGGCGGCCGAGAGGCCGCCTTTTTTCATGATCTCTACGGGATGGGAATATCGGTGCCCCGCCCCCCATGACCCGCAGCGAGTCTCGGGGGAGGGGACGTGTTGATCTCACGCGTCTGCGACGAGCATCCCGGAGACCAGTGCCGCCAGGTCGGCCGAATCGAAGGGCTTCCGCAGAACAGGCAGATCGTCGGGGATCGGGATCGCCTCCGCATGTCCGGTGACGATGAGGATGGGAACGTCGGACCAGCGCCGCCTTACGATTTCCGCAAGTTCGACACCCGTCATCCCCGGCATGGCGAGATCCGCCACGATGAGATCGAACGAGGCGCGCTCCAGCAAGGCGACCGCCGCCGCCCCGTCGGCCGCCTCGGTCTCGGTGTAACCGAACGTGCTGAGGAAGGACGCGGTGACGTGGCGGACCTCGGCATCGTCATCCACCACGAGGATGCGCGCCGGGCTCGCGGCCCCCATGGCCGCCACGGCGGCGCGCTGGGTCTTTTCCTCTGCCGCCTCCGCACGGGGGAGAAACAGATCGACCCGCGTGCCCTTGCCCACGTCGCTCGTGATCCGAAGCTTGCCCTGCGATTGTTGGGTCAGCCCGAACACCATCGCGAGGCCGAGCCCGGTGCCCTGTCCGATCGACTTGGTGGTGAAGAACGGTTCGCAGACCCGCGCCAGGATCTCGGGTGGAATCCCCATCCCCGTATCGCTGATCGCCACGGTCACGTAGTCGCCCGCCGCCAAGTCGGGGTCGTCGGTCACTCGCGCCGCACCCGTGGCGATGGAGATCGTTCCACCCTCCGGCATGGCGTCACGCGCGTTGATGCAGAGGTTGAGAATGGCGAGTTCCAGCTGATCGGGATCGACGATGGCCGCCGGATGCAGGGCGTCGAGATTGGTCGTCACCGTGACGAGCCCGCCTAGGCTGCCCTTGAGCAATACGTCCATTCCGGCGACGAGGGCATTCACGTCGACCGAGCGAGGGCGCAGGTCGCGCGCGCGGCTGAAGCTGAGAAGCCGCTTCGTCAGGGATGCGCCGCGTTGCGCGGCCTGTGCCGCGTTGGTGACGAGGCGCTGGACCCTTGGCTGGTCGACGATCTTGGGGCCCACGAGTTCGAGGCTGCCGAGGATCGCCGTGAGGAGATTGTTGAAGTCATGCGCGATCCCGCCGGCGAGGGTGCCGAGCGCCTGCATCTTGTCCGACTGGCGGAGTCGTGCCTCGAGATTCTTCTGTTCGGTCACGTCCCGTTCGATCGTCGCCAGATGGGTGATGGCGCCGGCGGCACCGCGAATCGGCACGCGGGTGACATGGCTCCACCGCTCCGCCCCGACCGGGCCTTCAGCGGACACGGTCTCTGAAATACTCCCGCTCGCGATGGCGGCGCGGTCGGCGTCACGCGTGGTACTCTCGCCGCTGGGCGTGCCTTCGATCTCGTCCCTGGTGCGTCCGAGGCATTCGGCGACGGTGTGGCCGAGACGACTGGCCTTCCGCGCGTTGAGACGAATGAATCGTCCCTCCACGTCCTTGAAGGCGATGGCGTCTTCCGCGTTGTCGAGGAGCCCGAGCAGGAGGGCGCGCTCGGTGGCGAGGTCGCGGGCGAGGCTGTGCCGTTCGAAGGCCTGGCGGACGGTGGAGCGCAGCAGGACGGGGTCCCACGGCTTCGTGACGTAGCCGGTGATGCCTCCCCGGTTGAGCGCGGCGATGACGGCGCTCATATCGGCATAGCCGGTGAGGAGGATCGCCTGTGCGTCGTGGAAGCCCCGTGCCTCGGCCAGCATGGCGTCGCCGGTAATGCCCGGCATCCGCTGGTCGGACAGGATCACGGCGATGTCCGGTCTCGCCCGGAGAATGTCGAGCGCTTCCGACGGCTTCGTCGTGGTGATGACGGTGTAGTCGTCCTCGAACAGGTCTTCGAGGGCAATCAGGATATCCGGCTCGTCATCGACGGCGAGAATCGTGCCTTTGGCCATGTCTACGCTGCCTGCCGCGGAATGCCGATCACGAAACAGGCTCCCCCCCCTTCGGCCGTCTCCACGCTAAGCGAGCCGCTATGCGCTTGAACCACGCTATACGCAATCGCAAGACCTAGCCCCGTGCCCGAACCGACGGGTTTCGTCGTGAAGAAGGGCTCGAATATCTTTTCCCGCAGGGTTTCGGGAATACCGGGCCCGGTATCGCTGATGCGGATCACGTCCGTCTCGGGCAATTCCTGGGTGACGATGGAGATGGTGCCGGATTCCGGCATGGCATCGGCGGCATTGCCGAGGATGTTCATGACGACCTGATTGAGGAGGGCGGGGGTGCAATGGATCTCGGGTCTGCCCGAGAAGTCGCGTTCGACGGTAATCCGTGTCCCGAGCTTGTGCTGGATCAGTGCCAGCACCGTCTCGATCGATTCGGGTACGTTGACGAGGGTGCGCTCACCTTCATCGAGCCGCGAGAACTTGCGCAGGTTCAGGACGAGATCCTGGATGCGCGTGAGGCCCAGGCGCATGGAGCCGACACGGTCGCGGCACTTGGCGAGCGACCGGTGCGACGCGAGTTCCGCCTCGGAATCCGCGATCTCGCCGAGCAGGCGCTCGACCGTGCCCTGATGCGCGAGGATGAAGGCGAGGGGATTGTTGATCTCATGGGCGATGCCGGCGACGAGCTCGCCGAGGGACGCCATCTTGGCGGCCTGGACCAGCTTGGCCTGGGCATCCGTGAGCTTGCGGTTGGCGGTGGCGAGATCCTGGTTGGCCTGTTCGAGGGCACCCGCCAGGGCGGCACGCGCCTCGGCCGCCTCGGCCTCGGCACGCGCGCGTTCGAGGGCGCGCTCGCGAGCGCCGAACTCGCCGGCGATGCGGCGGTCGTCTTCTTCCAGAAGCTTGCGCCGGACCAGGCCCCTGACGCGGATGACGAGGACTTCGCCATCGGCCTTCGAGACCACGTCGTCGGCCCCCGCAGCGTAGGCTTCCACCAAGAAATCCTTGGACGGCGCGCTGCCGGCGATGCCGACGAGGTGGAACGTCGGCGCTCCCGCCTCCCGCGCCTCGATCCCGGCCGCCCGGCGGCGGTCGATGGCCCTGCATAAGGCGAGGCCGTCATAGGCGGGGCCGAGGAGGTCGATGGTCACGCAATCGAAGGCCGCATCGGCCTCGTCGAGGGCGGCGAGCGCAGAATCGTGGGTGGCGGCGGTACGGACCTCATGGCCCTCATGCGCCAGGAGGCCGGCGAGGAAGGTGCGGTAGGTCGCACTGCCATCGACCACCAGAACGCGTCCGCGCCGGAACGCCGACACGCCGGGCCCGTCGCCGGGGGCGCTACCGCCATGACGCTCGCGCAGGAGGGCACGGATGCGCAGGATCAGGATATCCCGGTCGGCGGATTTCGCCACATAGGCGTCGGCACCACTCTCCAGCCCCTGGCGTTCGCCATCGCGGGCGCCCGTGAGCATCAGCAGGGGGAGGGCGCGGGTACGGAGCGACAGGCGCAGCTGGCGGGTGAACTCGTCGCCGTTCATTCCCGGCAGGTGGTGGTCGGCCACGACGAGGTCGGGCAGGCGGGTATTGAGATGGTCGAGGGCCATTTCGGCCGTGGGACAGCGCTCCACCGAAAAGCCGTGGCTCTCCAGGAGCAGCCGCAGTTCCAGCGCCTGCGTCTCGGAATCTTCCACCAGCAGGATGCGAGGCCGGGGTGCAGCCTCGTCGGGTATGCCGGTCCCGCTCATGCGAAGGGGTCCGCCGCGGCGAGGCCCGGGAGAGCGAGCCGGACGAGATGGGGCGCGACCCGGTCGAGCGGGAGGATCGCGGAGGCTCCCGAAAGGCGGATCGCCGCCGCCGGCATGCCGAACACCACCGCGGTGCTCTCGTGTTCGGCGACGGTCTGGGCGCCGGCCTGGCGCATGGCCAGAAGGCCGGTGGCGCCATCCTCGCCCATGCCGGTGAGGAGCACGCCGATGCCGCGCGCGCCGGCATGGCGGGCCACCGAAGCGAACATGACGGTGGCAGCCGGGCGTTGGCCACCCACGGGCGCAGCATCCAGGAGGCGGAGGTTTCCGCCGGGCGCCCATTCGAGGTGCCTGTCGCCCGGTGCCACGTAGACATGGCCCGGCTCGGCCCGCTCGCCATCGGCGGCGAGCCTCACCGGCAGGGAGACGACGCCGTTCAGCCAGGAAGCGAAGCCTTCCATGAAGGCCGCCCCCATATGCTGGACCACGAGGATCGGGAGCGGAAACCCATCAGGCAATCCACCGATGACGCGGGCGAGGGCGGGTGGGCCGCCGGTGGAGGCGGCGATGGCCAGAACGCTCGCGGCGTCCGAGGCGGCCGGGGGCGCGGCGAAGTCCGACGGCGACAGTGCGGCCGCCCGGCGTCCGGCCCATTCCGAGCCGATCGGCCGGCGACGGATCACCGGCACCTCGGCCATGATGCGCAGCTGCGTGCAGATCTCGGTGGAAACGGCGTCGTAGCCGGCATTGGTCGTCGCCACCGGCTTTTCGACGACGGAGAGCGCACCGGCGCGCAGCGCGTTCATGGAGATGCGCAGGGAGGAATCCTCCACCGAATCGGCGATGACCACGATCGGCGTCGGCCGCTCGGCCATGATCCGGCGCGTGGTCTCCAGCCCGTCGATACCGGGGAGGCGGATATCCATCGAGATGACGTCGGGGCGGGCAGTGGAGAGTGCCGCGAGCGCCTCTTCGCCGGAGGCGACCGCCGCCACCACTTCCAGGCGCGGATCGCGGCCGACGATGTGGCGCAACAGTTCCCGCACCACGAGGGAATCCTCCACCAGCATCACGCGCAGGCGGGCGCCCTGTCTCGTGATCTGAGACGCCTCGACGGATCTCTGTTCGGTGTCACTCACAACAATTGCCCGATCGTATCGAGAAGCTGGCGCTGGTCGAACGTCTGTTTCGTCAGATAAGCATCCGCGCCGAGACCGAGCCCCCGTGCGACATCGTCGGCATCCCCCCGCGAGGTCATCAGGATGAGGGGAAGGCGGGCGAAAGACTCGTCCGCCCGCAGGGCTTTCAGCAGGCCGAACCCGTCGAGGCGCGGCATCTCCACATCGGCCACGACGAGATCCACATGCTCGATCCCGGCGCGGAGGCGGTCGAGCGCATCCTGCCCGTCGACGCAGACGACGACGCGGTAGCCCGCCGATTCCAGAATGCCCTTCTCCAAGGTTCGCGTGGTGATGGAATCGTCAACGACCAGGATCGTCGAACGTCGCGGGAGCGCGGCTGTTCCGGTGCGGTCTTCAACAGGCTCGGGCGCAGCGTGATTCGTCTCGGTCGCACGCGCCGCGAGGCCGTCGGGATCGAGGACGAGAACCGGCGTATCGCCGCCCAGGACGACGGTGCCCGAGATCAGGCGCGGATCCGCGCCGATCGGCGGCGCCGGCAGAACGAGGAGGTTTCGGACGTCGCGCAAGGCATCGATCCGCAGCACCCATGACCGGCCGCCCGAGCGCATCAGCACCGCCGTCACCGTGTGTCCCTCGCCCGGGCGGCTCTCCTCGCCCGTCACCCCGACGAGGCTCGCCAGATCCACGAGGGGAAGGGACAGATCCTCGCCGCGCTCCCTCGGCAGACGCACCATGATCCGGCCCATGGCGGTGTAGAGGCTCGACCGGTCGAGGCGCAGGAGACGTTCCACGCTGGCGCTCGGCAGGGCGAAGAGCGAGGCACCGACATCGACCAGCAGCAAGGTCCGCCGCGCCGCCGAAAGCGGCAGATGCATGATCAGCAACGTCCCGGCCGGAACACGCGGCTCGAGCCGGACGCTGCCCCCGAGACGTCGGACCGCGTCGGCGACGACGGAGAGGCCGATGCCCCGGCCGGACAGGGTATCGACGGCGGAGGCGGTGGAGAAGCCGGGCTCGAACACCAGCGCCAGAAGGGTATCGGGGTCGCCGTCGCCGGCCCCGATCAGGCCCCGCGCTCGCGCCGTCGCCTCGATGGCGCGCAGGTCCGGCCCGCGCCCGTCGTCATGGATGCCGAGGACGAGCCGGCCGCCGCGCACGGCGATGTCGAGGGTGATCGAAAGTGCGGGCGGCTTGCCCTGGCGTTCACGCTGCTCGGGCGTCTCTGCGCCGTGGCTCAGGGCGTTGCGCAAGGCGTGGAGGACCGGGTCCTTCAGCGATTGCAGCATGGCGCGGTCGACGGGCAGATCGAGACCGCGCGCGACGACGTCGATCTCGCGACCGGATTCTCGCGCCATGTCGCGGAGCGCACGCGGAAACGCACCGAAGACGGTCTCGGCCGGTACGAGGGTCAGGCGCTCGGCCTCCCGCCCGATCCGGGTGGAGGCCGCTTCCGCCGAGGCGATGATTCCGGTGCGGATCTGCGCGAGCTGCGCCGCATCGCGGGCGAGCGCGAGGAGCGCCGTCTCGAGGCCGCGCAGCTCCGCCCTCATGGCGTCGACGGCGGATTCCGCCGTCTCGGCATCGGAGGGGCGAGGCCGGGTCGTACCGGATTGCGCCTTGCTCCCGCGAAGGCTCTCGGCCCGGCGCCCGAGGGCGGCGGCATCCCGCTGGAGCCGAGCCAGACCTTCGCCCACCGCGGATTCCGCCCCGAGGGCGCTGGCGAGCTCATGCGAGGCCCGCGTGAGCGCCTCCACCGCATCCGCCGGCACGCGCAGGAGCACTCCCGGATCGCTGCCGGGCTCGGTGGGAGTCGATGCAGGTTTCTGCAGTCCCGCTTGCGCCGGAACACTCTCCGCCGGTGGACCGGGCTGCCGAGGAGGGGGCTCGACGGGAGGGTCGGGCTGAGCCGGCGACGGGCCCGCAAGGCAGCGGTCGAGGGACGCGAGCGCATCCGCCGGCATGGCCGGGTCCGCTTCGCCCTTGAGCGCGGCGACATAGGCTTCGATCCGGTCCAGGGCGAGATGGACGGCGCCCGTCGCCTCCCGGTCGAGGGTGCCGTCACCGGCGACGATCCGCTCGAACAGGGTCTCGAGCCGATGCGCCACGGCTTCGACCTTCGGCAGGTCCACGGCCCGCGAGGCGCCCTTCAGGCTGTGCGCCCGGCGGAACACGTCGTTCCAGTCGGGAGGCACATCCCCGGCCGCACCGGCCAGGGCGGCGCGGATCGCGTCGATATGTTCGCGATGCTCGACCTCGAAGGCCGCGAGGAGTTGCTGGCGGATATCCATGGGTGGCGGTCGCCCGGCCTCTCCCCTCAGTGCCGGTATCGGTCGGCGAGCGTCAGGAGCGCCTGGGCGAGTTCGGTGAGATTGGCGGAGGCCGCTTCCACCTCACGGGTCCCGGCGGCGGTCTGCTGGCTCGCCTGCCGGATGTTCTGGAGGGCGCCCATCACCTGCTCGATTCCGAGTTGCTGCTGGTTGGTGGAGGCGACGATCTGCTGGAAGGTCTGGACGCTCTCCTCGACCTTGGCGGTGATCTCCTCAATGGTCCGCTGGGTCGTGTCCGAGCGGGCCTTGCCCGTGCTCGTGCGCTTGACCGCCTCTTCGGTGAGCATGACCGAGGTGTTGATGCCCCTCTGGATCTCCGACAGGATGGTGCGCACCTGCGCGGTCGCCGCCTTGGCCTGATCGGCCAAAAGCTTCATCTCCGAGGCGACCACGGCGAAGCTCCGGCCGCTCTCGCCCGCCGCCGCCGCTTCGATCGCCGCGTTGAGCGCCAGCAGATGGGTGCGCTCCGAGATGTCGTTGACGGTGGTGATGATCTCGCCGATCGCCTGGGTCTTCTCGCTGAGGGATACGATGTTGCCGGCGACGGCCTCCGCCTGCTCGCGGATGGCATCCATGGCCTTGGCCGTATCGGCGACAGCCCTGAGGCCTGCCCGCGAGATCTGCGCGGTGGATTGGGCCGTAGCGATCACCTCGCTCGCGCGCTTGCCGATCTGGGCTCCGGAATGGGTGATCTCATCCACCGTGGCGGCGGTCTCCTGCACGGCCGCGAACTGCTCCTCGACGCTGGCCGCTTGTTCCTGGGCGGAAGCGCGGATCTCGGCGGCGGCGGCATTGAGGTCGGACGTGGCCGCCCGATTGGTCCGGGCGAGGTCGGCAAGACCCGAAACCATTCTGTTCAAGGTCGATGCGAGACGGCCGATCTCGTCGCCCCCCGTACGGTCGAGGGTGCGGGTCAGGTCGCCCGATCCGACCTGCTCGGCGAAGGCCATGACCTCTTCGAGGGGCTTCACCACGCCCCGGCGGATGAGGCCGGTGACCACGATGCTCAGGAGAACGCACAAGGCGAGGATGAGCACGATGGAAACGAGGCTGCGCTCGTAGATGTCGGTAGCCCGGCGCTGGCCGGCATCGATCCCCTGATCGAGCAGGTCGCGGGTGCGGTCGAGATCGCGCAGGAACTCGTCCTGCAGGCGGTTCAGATCGGAGTTGCGAGCCTCCACCCCATCGACATCCTTGGCCGCGATGGCGGAAAGCTGAACTTCGCTGGCGGTCCGCAGCTTCCGGAAATCCGTGGCGGCAATAGTCGCGGATTCGCCGAGCCTCTTCCAGATCGCGGCACGCTCCGGCGACGGTGCCGTCGCGGAATAGCCGTCGGCGGTGCGGACGGTGTCGACGAGGATAGCCTCGGATTCGGAGGCGACGCGGCGCCACGTGTCGATGATCGCGGCGATCTCGGTATCGGGCCGGTTGCGCATCAGCGCGGCGATCACGCCGTTGCGCCGAAGGTTGCCGAGGTCACGAGACTTGTTGCCGAGATCGTCGAGCTTGCGCGCGATGGTGAGGTCCCGCGAGACGATCGTCGTCGTGTTGTCGCGGACGGCCCCGATCTGGCTCAGCGCATAGGCGCCCAGTCCGACCATCACCAGGGTGACGACGACGAAGCCGAAGAGGATCCGTTTTCCAATCGAGATCGACACGCTTGGCGATGCTCCGAAACCGCTCGACGGGAAAAGGCCCGGGTGAGCCTTACCGTCAGCTTTGAGGCAGGTATCGCCGCAGGAGGCGCGGCAGATCGATGACGACGAAGCCGGCCTCGCCGCCCTGGCGGGCGGCGTCCTGGCCGGGTGCCGGTGCATAGCCCGAAACCGCGTCCGCACCCAAGCCGCCGAGATGAAGCGGGGCACTCGCGAAGGCGCCGTCCACATCGCTGACCGCGAGAACCCGGTCGACGGCGAGGGCGAGCGGCATGATCCCTCCGCGAAGCACGAGAATATGTCCGGCCGAGGCCGGCATGTCGCCAGGCCTGGCCGAGACGGGCCGCCGCAACGCACCGGACAGGCTGAGGACGCTGACGACGCGACCGGACAGGGCGATGAGGCCCAGCAGCTCCGCCGGCGCCCCCGGCACCGGCGTATAGGAACGGGCCGGCACCACCTGCGCCACCGCCTCCAGGGGCAGGCCGTAGCGATCGTCGCCCGACTGGCAGACGAGGAAAGGCGTCATCGCGACCCGAGCCGTGCTCTCCCGTCCACGGCAGGCCAGGGCCACGGTGCGCTCGGCGAGGAGGGCGGCCACGTAGGGATCGACCTCGGCAGTCCCAGCGGGCGGTTCGATCACGATACGGGTTTCCTCATGCGCATGCGGGCGGCATCGGCATTGGCGACCAGTTGCCCGGCGGTCAGGCCGTCTCCTTCCGCCACGGAGGCGTCGGACGGCTGGGCCCGGCCGAAGCGGATGGCGTTGTCGAAGGCGCGATCCGCCTCCGCGTGCCGGCCGATGGCGGCGAGCAGAAGGCCGAGCTGGTAATGCGCCATCGCGAAGCTCCGGTCGAGATAGAGTGCCCCGCGCAATGCCCGCTCGGCCTCGGCCTCGCGCCCGAGCCCATAGGCGAGAAGCCCGTCATAGTAGTGGAGTCGCGCGTCCGTGGGCGTGGCGAGGAGGGCATCGCGGACCATGCGCCAGCCCTCGGCGATCCGGCCGGAATCCCCCAAAGCCCGGATCGCATCGAGAACCGTGTCCGGATCTTCGGCTTCGACGGGCTCCGCGAGCGGCGGGATGGTCTCGACGACGGGGGGTGGAAGCGGGACGAATCGCGGCAGTTCGACGACGGGGGGAAACGGCTCCGCGACCGTCACCGGAGGCAGGACGATGGGCGGCGCGGGAGGCGTGACGGCGACGGCATCGCCGCCGAGCGGTCGGTAGGCCACCGTACCGGGCAGGTTCATCGGCTGCAGCGTGCCGGCGAAGGCCGGGTTCGGCTCGGCATGGCCGATGAGCAACCAGCCGTCCGGCACCAGCCTGCGTCCCAGGGCACGCACGATTCCGAGGACAGCATCGGCCTGAAAGTAGATCAGCACGTTGCGGCAGAGGATGAGGTCGAAATCGGCGAAATGCGACGGCGCCGTACCGTCGAGGAGACTCATCAGGTTGTGGTGCTCGAAGCGCACCATCCTTCGAAACTCGGGCCGCAAGGTGAAGCTGCCCTCGCGCGCGATCCCCGGCACCGAAGGGCCGCAGACGAAGTAGCGGGCATGCTCTTCCGGCGGCAATGTCCGCAGGGCCCAGCGCCCGAACAGCGCCGCCCGCGCCGTCGCCAGCGCTTCGGTGCTGATATCCGTGCCGGTGATGTCGATCCGCCACTCGTGCAGCGCATCGCCGAGGAGTTCGTGGATCAGGATCGCGATGGAATAGGGCTCCGCCCCGGTGGAACAGCCGGCGCTCCAGATCCGCAGGGACTTCGCCTCCGCCCGCGCGGCGATCAGGCCGGGCAGGATGGTCCCGCGCAACGCCGCGAACTGCTCGGCGTAGCGGAAGAAGAAGGTCTCGCCGATGGTGATCTCGGCCTCCAGGGCGGCCCATTCCGCCGGCCCGGTGGCCTCGCCGTCAAGATGTGCGAGATAGGCCTGGGAATCGGCAAGGCGGCAGGCCTTGAAGCGCTTGCGCAACCGGTCGAAGAGCAGATCGTCCTTGTCTGCGTAGTAGTGATGCCCCGTCCGGGCGATCACCTTGTCCTTGAGGGCGGGAAAACCCGGATCGATCTCCGCGACGGCACGCACCGGGCGCTTCATGCGGCGGACTTCCCAGACAGAACCGCTGTCGGGCCTACCTCGTTCGGACGCGGCATGCGGTTCACGCGTCTTCGAGACGGGCGAGATCGGACAGGCGCGCGGCGGCGGCCTCCGTCAGCGCCTGCACGCGGCGGCGCTCCTCGGCGTCGAGGAGCCGGTCCATGCCGAGGATCTGGGTGAGCTGCTCGCCCTGTACGATCTCGCCGACGACACAGCCGTTGAGACTGGTCTCCGCCGCCCGCGCACGGACGGCGTCCGGGGCGACGAGAACCAGATCGCGGGCGCGGTCCACCAGGATCGCCGTGCCGCGATCGGCCGACAGCAGCAGGTGGCGGTAGGGATCGGCCTCCCGTGCGGGCATGGGCGGCAGCATCAGGAGCCGGCCGAGATCGATCACCGGCACCGTCGTCCCGCCGAGATCGAGGAACCCGGCGAGCCATGTGCCCGTCAGGGTGGGCGGATGGAGGCGGGGGAGGGGCAGGACCTCGCTCACGGACGAGCGTCGCATCGCGAAGCCGGTGCCGGCCACGTCGAGGATGAGATAGGCCGTCATCTCGGACTGAGGCATCGTCCCGGCGGGGTCTGAGGAAGTACGACTTCGGATCCCCGCCAGATAGGACGACAGGGCGCTCCGGCGCAAACGGGTTCGTCATCCCGATGTCGCCGGATGCAAGGCCATCGAAGGTTGCCGCGCGCAGCCAAGAGAGCGGCCGGGGTGCAACCTTACGGGCCGAACGGAGCGGTCTCGCCGTACCGTCGAAAAGCCGCTTGACCTGGAGCGCACTCCAGCTCGTAGACAGCCTTTACCGAAGGGGTTTCGCGATGAGAATCAGTGCCTTCGCAGCGAGGAGCGGGCTCAGCGTCGACACGCTTCGATACTATGAGCGGATCGGATTGCTCCCTCGCAGCGGACGAGATTCCGGCGGTCGGCGGGATTACGGAAGCGACGACCTCGTCTGGGCGACCTTCCTTCGCAAGCTCCAGGCGATGGATATGCCCATGCGCGAACGGCTCGAATACAGCCGCCTGCGCGCGGAGGGCGATGCGACCCTCGAAGCCCGTCGCAGTCTCCTCGAGGCGCATCGCATCGCGCTGATCGCGCGCAGGTCGGAACTGTCGGACCTCATCGCGGGACTGGATGACAAGATCACCCACTACCGGGCCCTGGAAGCAACGCGCGAGAGCAAGGACAATGACGATGACCCGACGTACCGTGCTGACCTCAGCAACGGCCCTCCCGCTGGCGGCCCAACATGCCGAGGCGCAGGAGGCAGCGACTGAAACCCGCTATCAACGCGGACTGGCTCAACTGGAGGCCATCAGCGGTCCGCACGGCGCGGCGGTCGTCAGAAGTCTCGACGACATCGCGCCCGATCTCGGCCGATACATCGTCGAGTTCGCTTACGGCGACGTGTTTTCCCGCGACGGGCTCGATGTGAAGACGAGGGAGATCGCCACAGTCGCCGCCCTCACGGCGATGGGAACGGCCGCGCCCCAACTCCGGGTCCACATGCAGGCCGCCCTCCGCGTCGGCGTGACGCCGGCGGCCTTGATCGAGACGATCATGCAGATGATTCCCTATGTGGGGTTCCCTGCGGCGCTCAACGCCGTGGCGATCGCACGCGACGTTTTCGCCACCGACCATCGGTGAGCCTGCCTCTGATTGGCCGTTGACCGTGATGGATTGCTTCTGTATTCAGACCCCTCGAAATGTCGATTCGCCCTTCGGCGGGTCACAGAGAAAAGTTTTCAAGTCGATGCGTGTCATCCTTATCGTAACGAAAGCGCCACCGACGGGGCGGTCCTGACAGCAGGATCGCGATCCGGATGGTGGCGCATGCAGGGTCCTTCGGGGCCCTTTTTTGTTGCCTGAGCCAAGACGTGACACGGAACGAGCAACCGGGTTTCAGGGAGTTGAGACGATGAGCGGCGAGGTCATGACCGGGGCCGAAATGGTCATCCGGGCGTTCCGGGATCAGGGTGTCGATACGCTGTTCGGGTATCCGGGCGGTGCGGTGCTGCCGATCTACGATGCCCTCTTCCACCAGGAAGAACTGAAGCACGTCCTCGTGCGCCACGAGCAGGGCGCGGTCCATGCGGCCGAGGGCTATGCCCGCTCCTCGGGTAAGGTCGGCTGCGTCCTCGTTACCTCCGGCCCCGGCGCCACCAACATCGTCACGGGCCTCACCGACGCGATGCTGGATTCGATCCCCCTCGTCTGCATCACCGGCCAGGTCCCGACGCACCTGATCGGCACCGATGCGTTCCAGGAATGCGACACGGTCGGCATCACCCGCCACTGCACGAAGCACAATTATCTGGTCAAATCGATCGACGACCTGCCGCGCATCCTGCACGAGGCCTTCTTCGTCGCCTCGAACGGCCGGCCGGGCCCCGTCGTGGTCGATCTGCCGAAAGACATCCAGTTCGCCAGCGGGATCTACGAGCGCCCCACCCATAACGGCCACAAGACCTACCGCCCCGCCTTCAAGGGCGACGCGCAGGCGATCCAGTCGGCCGTCGAGCTGATGGCGAATGCCCGCCGTCCGGTTCTCTATACCGGCGGCGGCGTCATCAATTCCGGCCCGCACGCCTCGGCGCTCCTGCGCCAGCTGGCCGAGGTCACCGGCTTTCCCGTCACCTCGACCCTGATGGGTCTGGGTGCCTTCCCGGCCTCGAACCCGCAGTTCCTGGGCATGCTGGGCATGCACGGGACCTACGAGGCCAACCTCGCCATGCACGAATGCGACGTGATGGTCTGTATCGGCGCCCGGTTCGACGACCGCATCACCGGCCGTCTCGACGCGTTCTCGCCCTTCTCCAAGAAGATCCACATCGACGTCGATGCTTCCTCGATCAACAAGGTGGTCAAGGTCGATGTCGGCATCGTCGGCGATTGCGGCTCGGTGCTGGGAGACATGCTCGCGGCCTGGAAGGCCCTGCCCAAGCGTCCCGACCAGGGCCGCTTCGACGAGTGGATGGCCAAGATCCGCACCTGGAAGGCGCGGGACTGCCTCGCCTATTGGCCGTCGGGCACGATCATCAAGCCGCAATACGCGGTGCAGCGCCTCTACGAGGCCTGCAAGGACCGGAAGACCTTCATCACCACGGAGGTCGGCCAGCACCAGATGTGGGCGGCGCAGTACTTCAAGTTCGACGAGCCGAACCGTTGGATGACCTCCGGCGGCCTCGGCACCATGGGCTACGGCCTGCCCGCGGCCATCGGCACCCAGCTCGCCAATCCAGACGGTCTCGTCATCGACATCGCCGGCGAGGCCTCGATCCTGATGAACATCCAGGAGATGTCGACGGCCGTGCAGTATCGCCTGCCGGTCAAGATCTTCATCCTGAACAACGAGTATATGGGCATGGTGCGCCAGTGGCAGGAGTTGCTGCACGGATCGCGCTATTCCCAGAGTTATTCGGAAAGCCTGCCGGACTTCGTCAAGCTGGCGGAAGCCTATGGCGCCAAGGGCATGCGCTGCGACAAGCCGGGCGAGCTCGACGGGGCGATCGCCGAGATGCTGGCCCATGACGGCCCGGTCATCTTCGATTGCATCGTCGACAAGAAAGAGAACTGCTTCCCGATGATCCCGTCGGGCAAGGCGCACAATGAGATGCTGCTCTCCGACTACCTCGGCGAGACCGGTATGGACCTCGGCGACGTGATCTCCGAGGAAGGCAAGATGCTGGTCTGACCGGCGGCGCGGAGGAGAGACGTCATGAACGCCATGAACACACACTACCCCGATGCCGGTCGGGTCGAGCCGATCAACCGGCACACGCTCGCCGTCATCGTGGACAACGAGCCGGGCGTCCTCGCGCGGATCGCGGGGATGTTCTCGGGACGCGGCTACAACATCGAGAGCCTCACGGTGTCGGAGACCGAGGTGGCGCGCCACATCTCGCGCATCACCATCGTCACCGCCGGCACCGATGCGGTGATCCAGCAGATCAAGGCCCAGCTCGACCGGCTCGTGCCCGTGCACCGGGTCGTCGACCTCACGCTCCAGGGCAAGGCCCTCGAGCGTGAGCTCTGCCTCGTCAAGGTGGCGGGTACCGGAGAGCACCGCACCGAATCGCTGACCCTCGCCGCCGCCTTCGGCGCCAAGACCCTGGACGCGACCCTGAACTCCTTCGTGTTCGAGGTCACCGGCACCACCGAGGAGATCGACCGCTTCATCGGCCTGATGACGGTGATCGGCCTCGTGGAGATCTCCCGCACGGGCATCGCGGCCATGGGGCGTGGCTCGGAAGCGATGTGAGGCTTTTTCGCCGAGGGTGGTAGAGTGCCGGAGATGTGCCGGGGGTGATGCGATGAGAGCGAGGCTGGAACGGAGTGGAGAGGATTTCGTCCTCTCATTGACCCGAGAGGACGTGCGGAAGCTCGGTCTCGTCGAGGGCCAGGAAGTGGACATCGATCCAGTGCCTGCTCCTCTCGCGCCTCCGCCCGCCCGCCGCTACGTCAACGGGTTCCCCGTCTTCACGATGGCCGAGATGGCAGCAGAGATGAAGCGACTCGGGCCGGATTTCGAGCCTCCGACGGTCGATTGGGGACCGGATGTCGGTTCCGAGATCATTGACGATGACGATCCCCGCTGATCGGCCGTATGAGCCAGGGGACCTGATTCTTGTTGATCTCGACCCCGTCCTCGGAACCGAGCAACGCGGAAAGCGACCGGTCCTCGTCATCTCGACCCTGGAGACGAACAAATTGACCCGGCGGATCATCATCTGCCCGGTCACCCGCAATCGCGATCCCTGGCCGACGAAGGTCTTTCTACCAGCGGGTCTGGGCGTCGATGGCGCAATCCTCTCCGATCAGGTCCGCTCGATCGACCGCAGAGCGCGCATCCTCCGCTCCCTCGGGACAGTCCCCGATCCCATACTCGCGGAAGTCCGCGCGAAGGTGGCAGCATTGATCGGCTTGCAGTTCGGCAGTGCGGCCCAGGAAGGCTCAGCTCAATGACCACCCTCTACTACGCCCCCGGCGCCTGCTCGCTCGCCTCCCACATCGCCCTCGAGGAAACGGGAGCGCCCTACGAGACCGTGCGGCTCGACCTCGCCAAGGGCGACCAGCGGGCGGCCGAATACCTCGCTATCAACGAGCGCGGCCGCGTGCCGGCGCTGGTGGAGGAGGATTGGGTGCTCACCGAGAACACCGCCATCCTGCGCCACATCGCGCGCAGTCATCCGCAGGCCGGCCTGTGGCCGCAAGCGCCCCGCGATCAGGCGCGGGTCGACGAATGGCTGGGCTGGCTCTCCACCGGCCATCATATCGCCTACGCGCATATCCGCCGGGCCGAGCGCTACGCGAGCGATGAGACGGCCTTCCCGGGCATCCAGGCCAAGGGAGTCGAGACCTGCGGCGACCTCTTCACCATGACCGAGGTCAAGCTCTCCAACGGAGGCTGGGCCGTCGGCGAAGCCTACAGCGTCGCCGATCCCTACCTGCTGCTGTTCTGGACCTGGGGCCGGGGACCCGCGCTCGGTTTCGATATGGCGGAGCGCTTTCCCCACTGGACCGCGCATGCCCGCGCCATGGCGGCGCGGCCCGCCGTGCAGGCCGTGTTCGCCCGCGAAGGCCTCAAACTGCCTGAATAAGGTTCGACCGGGGGTACACCGCCTCTTGTCCGGGAAACCGAATCGGCCTATGCCGCCGCGTACCGTACGGTACGGTACTGGTTTTCTGGAAGCATGAGCACGACGGTCGCACGCGACGAGACGGTGCATGAGGCGCCCTCGGCCCGCCAACAGGCGGTGCTCGATGCCGTGCTCGCTCTCCTCGTCGAAGAGGGCGACCAGCTCACCATGGACGCGGTCGCGCGCCGGGCGAGCTGCTCGAAGGAAACCCTGTACAAATGGTTCGGGGACCGGGACGGTCTCCTCACCGCCACGGTGCGCTGGCAGGCCTCGCGGGTCCATGCGGGGCGCGACGCGGTGGGCGCGCTCGATGCGGCCGCCTTACGCGATCGCCTGCTCGATTTCGCCGTGACCTGGCTCGATGTGATCGCAGGCCGCACCTCGGTGGTGCTGAACCGCATCGCCATCGCGCATGCCGGGTCGCGCAAGGGCAACCTCGGCGCCATCGTGCTGGCGAACGGGCGGCTCGCCATCGGCGGGCGGGTCAAGCCCGTGCTCGAAGCGGGCCGCGCGGCCGGGCTCCTCGCCTTCGAGGACAGCGAGACCGCCTTCCGGACCTTCTTCGGTCTGGTCGGGCGCGACGTCCAGATCCGACTTCTCCTCGGCGACGCGCTCGACCTCGACGCCGCCGAGATCCGACGCGACGCGGCCCGCGCCGTCGACCAGTTCCTGGCCCTCTACGGCCAGGCCCGTCCCTGACACCCCACGAAGAGAGGAACCAACCCATGCGGGTCTATTACGATCGTGACGCCGACCTCAATCTGATCAAGGGCAAGAAGGTCGTCATCGTCGGCTACGGCAGCCAGGGCCATGCCCACGCCCTCAACCTGCGTGATTCCGGCGTGAAGGGCATCGTCATCGCCCTCCGCGAGGGCTCGGCCACCGCCAAGAAGGCGGAGCACGAGGGCTTCACGGTGATGAACGTCGCCGACGCCGCCAAACAGGCCGACGTCGTCATGATGCTCACCCCGGACGAGCTCCAGGGCGACATCTACAAGGAGTCGCTCGAGCCGAACATGAAGCAGGGCGCCGCCCTCCTGTTCGCCCACGGCCTCAACGTCCACTTCAACCTCATCGAGCCCCGCAAGGACCTCGACGTGCTCATGGTCGCCCCGAAGGGCCCCGGCCACACCGTGCGCGGCGAGTACCTCAAGGGCGGCGGCGTGCCGACCCTGATCGCCATTGCGCAGGACGCTTCCGGCAACGCGCACGATCTCGGCCTGTCCTACGCTTCGGCGAATGGCGGCGGCCGCGCCGGCATCATCGAGACGACCTTCAAGGAAGAGTGCGAGACCGACCTGTTCGGCGAGCAGGCCGTGCTGTGCGGCGGTCTCGTCGAACTCATCAAGGCCGGTTTCGAGACCCTGGTCGAGGGCGGCTACGCTCCCGAGATGGCCTATTTCGAGTGCCTCCACGAGGTGAAGCTCATCGTCGACCTCATCTACGAGGGCGGCATCGCCAACATGAACTACTCGATCTCCAACACCGCCGAGTACGGTGAATACGTCACCGGCCCGCGCATCGTCACCGCCGAGACGAAGGCCGAGATGAAGCGCGTGCTGGACGATATCCAGTCGGGCAAGTTCACCCGCGACTGGATGCTGGAGAACAAGGTCGGCCAGACCTCGTTCAAGGCCACCCGCGCCAAGCTCGCCCGTCACCCGATCGAGGAAGTCGGCTCGAAGCTCCGTGGCATGATGCCGTGGATCTCCGAGAAGGCCCTGGTCGACAAGTCCAAGAACTGATTTTTTGTGATGGGCGGCCGGGCTTCGCTCGGCTGCCCCCCTCGCGGAGAAAGCCGGCCTCGTGCGAGCGGGGCCGGCTTTTTCGTGCGCGACCGGGCAAGGAAGTTTATCTCGGGAGATGACGCTCCCATTGCCCGCCCCTCGATCTTGCGAAGGCCGCCGTCTCCCGAACCAGTGCGGAAGAGCGGCGATCTCTCTGCCGTCATGGCACCTGACCGAGCGTCTCCTCGACGAGGCGAGGGTTCTTGTCGAGGAGAGCCAGGAGTACGCGCGCCGGCCCCTGAGGCTGGCGACGTTGATGCTCCCATTGCCTGAGAGTTGCGACGGGCACGCCTATGCTCGCGGCGAAGGCTGGCTGTGCCTTGCCGGTCCGCCTGCGGATCCCGGCGACATCGACGGTCTCGGGAACATGGACGACGAGACCGGCCGGCATCCCTCCCAGCGCGTGTTCCTCGGCTTCCCGCAGAGCGGAAAGGGTTCGTTCGAAAATATCCCTGCCCATGGTCGACCTTGCTCCTGTGAGAGGGCGATGCCCTGGTTGCCGTATGGATGCGCGTCACCTTCCACGCTTCTGCCAATGCGCCTTGATGGAAAGCGTTAGCCGAGCCAGTTGCTGGACTTCCGCCGGCGAGAAGGTCTCCCGGTCCGCCTTGCTCAGAACCGCCAGGAGGTAGACCGGTGCATCGGGCCCGACATAAGCAGCGAGAACGCGATAGCCGCCGCTCTTGCCCTTGCCCCGCCCGGCGACGCGCACCTTACGGATACCACCCGAGCCGACGATGAGATCACCCGCCTCCGGGTTCGCGGCGAGCATGTCCTTGAGGGCCGTCCGAGTTGCGGCCGGCATGCGCTCGGCATCCGCATCCCTGACGAACTCGGAGGTTTCCGCGACCGTATGCAGGGGCGAGGGCATTCCGATCGTCTAAGCCAACACCGCCCATACGTCAACGACGTACGCCACCGACCTCCATGAGCGATCCGGCCCGGCAGTCGGCGGCTCTGAAGGGAAGGAGGGAGGGACGGACGCCCCCCGTTGTACTCTTAAGCAAATCCGGCGATCATGCTCCGTAACGGCTGCCCATCTGAGAGCGGCCGAAGGTTGGAGGACACCCATGGCTTCGCTCTATTACGACGAGCATCGCGCGCTTCAGGAAGAGTACAACACCGTCAAGCTCGCCGAGCGTCTCGACACCGGCTGGGTGCATGACGAGATCGGCCCCGACGAGGCCGCCTTCATCGGCAGCCGCGACATGTTCTTCCTGTCCACGGTCGATCCCGACGGCATGCCCACCGTCTCCTACAAGGGCGGCAGCACCGGCTTCGTGAAGGTGCTCGACGCCAACACGCTGGTCTTCCCCGGCCTCGACGGGAACGGCATGTGGTACTCGATGGGCAACATCGAGGGTCAGTCCAAGGTCGGGCTGCTGTTCATCGATTTCGAGACCCCGCACCGTGTCCGCGTCCAGGGACACGCCCGGATGCTGCGCGACGATCCGCTGATGGCCGAATACACCGAGGCCAAGTACCTCGTGAAGATCGAGGTGACGAAGGCCTGGGTCAATTGCCCGCGCTACATCCACAAGTACCAGAAGGTGTCGCAGAACAAATACGTGCCGCGCCCCGACAAGGAGACGCCGCTCGCCCTGTGGAAGCGCCTCGACATGGTCGGTGACGTGATCTCGGACGAGGACAAGGCGCGGGTCGAGAAGGAAGGCCAGCTCGCCCTGCCGGAATACGAGGCACGTGTGGCGCGCGGCGAGAGCTGAAACCCGGCCGCGCACCGTCCCGGCCATCGCATCCGGGTCGGTGCGCTCAGCAGGTTCGCGTCGGTGAGCCAACGCTTCACCTCGCTTAGGCCCTTGAAGTATCGCAGGTTCTGGGACGCAAAACCGGTGAGCACTTTTGCGAGCCTGCTTAGTCCGCCCGGCGGGCGACGATGAAGACCCGCGGGAACGCGAGCAGGCGTCCCCCGTTGCTGCGCGGCGGATAAGCCGCATCGATCGCCGTCGTGTAGGCGGCGAGGAACCCGGCCGTATCCTCGGGGTCCAGCGGGTCGAGGAAGGGCCGGAGCCCGGTCGCCCTGACCCATTCGACGATGGCGGCGGCATCCGTCATCGGGTGATGATAGGCGGTACGCCAGACATCGACCTCGGCCGCGAGGGGCGCCAGGAGGTCGTAATAGCCGGCCGGCTCCAGCATCCGCCCGAGCCGCCCGGCCACGGCCGGATCGCCGATGGCCCAGGGACCGGCACCCGCCACCTCGCGCATCAACCGGTGCGAGGGCTCGGCGAGATTGTCGGGCATCTGCACGGCGAGCACCCCGCCGGGTGCCAGGAGGCCGAGGAGCCGGGGCAGGAGCACCGGGTGGTCGGGCAGCCATTGCAGCACGGCGTTGGCGTAGATCAGGTCCGGCGCCTGCTCGGGGATCCAGGTCGCCGCATCGGCCCTCGCGAAGGCGAGGCCGGGCAGGCGGCTCCTCGCACGCTCCAGCATCGCCGGCGAGGTGTCGAGGCCGATCACCTCCGCTTCGGGAAAGCGTGCAGTGATGAGCGCGGTGGAATTGCCGGGGCCGCATCCGAGATCGTAGACGAGGCGCGGGGCTTCGAGAGGCACACGGGCCAGGAGCTCGGCCGCCGGACGGGTACGCTCGTCCTCGAAGCGGGTATAGAGGGCTGGGTTCCAATCGGCCATCGTGCTCACCCTTCCGCTCCGTCGTCGTCAGCAGCCGAGCTGGTCGGCCAGATCCGTGAGGTCACGGGCTGCATAAGTAACCGGAACATTGGGCGCCGTTTCGCCACCGCCCGGCCCGTGCTCGCGCGGGCGGGCGATATGGGCGGTGGACAGGCCGTGGCTCGCCGCTGCCGCGAGGTCGCCCGAATGGGCGGCGACCATCAAGGTCTCCGCCGGAGCGAAGCCGAAGGCCGCCACCGCATCGTGATAGAGGGCGGGTTTCGGCTTGTAATCGCGGGAATGGCCGGCACCCAGGATCGCGTCGAAGATCAGCCCATTGCGGCGGGCGAGGTCGGCCATCAGCCGGATATGACCGTTCGAGTTTGGCGCCAGGAGGTGGCGCGTCCGAAGGCGCCGCAGAGCGTGCGGTACGTCGGGCCAAGCGTCGAGCCGGTGCCAGGCCTGGACCAGTTCCCGCCGTGTGGCATCCGGCGCGCCGACGATGCCGAACTCCGCCAGAACGAGGGGCAGGGACTCCGCATGGAGGATATCGAGGTCCACGAAGGGCCGGGCCCCAGAACGCACGGTCTCCATCGAAGGCCCGTAGTGCCGGCGCCACGCATCCGCGAAAGCGTCGGCATCGAGGGTGGGCGCCTCCGCGCCGAGGAGGCGTGCGGCCTCGCGGGCCACTCCCGAGCGCCAGTCGACGAGCGTCCCGAAGACGTCGAAGACGAGCGCCCGGATCATTACTGGACGGTCCGCAACCGCGGACCGCGCCGGACGAAACCGACGATGTCCTTCACTGCATCCAGCGTCGGGGCCGCGATGGCCTCGGCGCGCTCGGAGCCATCGGCGAGGACGGAGTCGATATAGTCGGTGTCGGCCACGAGACGCTTCATCTCGGAGGCGATGGGCGCGAGGGTTTCCACCGCGAGCTCCACCAGCGCCCCCTTGAAGGCAGAGAACTGGGCACCGCCGTAATCGGCCAGCACCTCGTCGCGGGTGACGCCCTTCAGCGCCGCGAAGATGCCCACGAGGTTGTCGGCTTCGGGCCGTGCGGCCAGACCGGCCGTCTCGGAGGGGAGGGGCTCAGGATCGGTCTTGGCCTTGCGCACCTTGTTGGCGATGGTATCCGCCTCGTCGGTGAGGTTGATGCGCGAATTGTCGGAGGGGTCCGACTTCGACATCTTCTTGGTGCCGTCCCGCAGGGACATGACGCGGGCGGCCGGGCCGCCGATCAGCGGCTCGGTGATCGGGAAGAAGCCCTCGCCCGCATCGTGCCCATGGGCGGAGATCGACTCCGAGAAGTCGTTGTTGAACTTCTGGGCGATATCGCGGGTCAGTTCGAGATGCTGCTTCTGGTCCTCGCCCACCGGCACGTGGGTGGCGCGGTAGGCCAAAATATCGGCCGCCATCAGCACGGGATAGGCGTAGAGCCCGATCGAGGCGTTCTCCCGGTCCTTGCCGGCCTTGTCCTTGAACTGGGTCATGCGGTTCAGCCAGCCGAGGCGGGCGACGCAGTTGAAGATCCAGGCGAGCTCGGCATGGGCCGGCACCTGGCTCTGGTTGAAGACGATGCTGCGCTTCGGGTCGATGCCGGCGGCGAGGAAGGCGGCCGTGACTTCGCGGATCTGGCCCTTCAGGGCGGCCGGGTCCTGCCACAGGGTGATCGCGTGCATGTCGACGACGCAGTAGAGGCACTGCGCGTCGCGCTCCTGCATCTCCACGAAGCGCTTGATCGCGCCGAGGTAATTGCCGAGATGCAGGTTGCCCGTGGGCTGGACGCCCGAGAACACGAGCTCTGTGAACGCGGTCATCGCGCGTGGTTCCTATGGCGTGATGGCGAGGGAGAAGCCGACGCTCGGGTCAGGGCACCGACGTTTGCGTTCTGAACGGCTCACCATGGGTGGTCAAGGTGCACAGCTTGACGGCATACGCCGCATCGAACCCGAAAAAGATCGAATTTTCGTACGCAATTTGGTACCGAGACGAGATCGCCTCTGCCGTTCCAGGGAGGCGGCAGGCGGTGGAGTCGCGAATGGAAGCTCAGCTGCAGAGTGTCATGGCCGATGTGGCGGTGAGTGTGTCGGAGCTGAAGAAGAGCCCGACATCGGTGATGAACCGCGCCGACGGAGCACCGGTGGCGATCCTGAACCACAACCGCGTCATGGGCTACATGGTCCCGCCGGAGACCTTCGAGGCCATGATGGACGCCATTGACGACGACGTGCTGGCGTCGATCGTGAAAGCCCGCTCCGGGGAAGTGCCCGTGCGGGTCACCCTGGATGCCCTTTGAACTCCAGTTTCTGCCTTCCGCGCTCAAGGAGTGGCACAAGCTCGGCGAGACGCTCCGGGGGCAGTTCAAGAAGAAGCTGGCGGAGCGTCTGCTGAACCCGAGGGTCGAAGCGGACAAGCTGCGCGATGCCGACCTGAAGGATTGCTACAAGATCAAGCTGAGGTCCGCAGGCTATCGCCTGGTCTACCGTGTCGATGACACGACGGTCACCGTGACGGTGGTGGCGGTCGGCAAGCGGGAGCGAAGTGCCGTATACGGAGCCGCCAAGCGGTAGCGCCGCCGCTACCGCCTAACCCCGCTGCCGCGCCTGCCCGGTCGGGCAGATGTCCAGCAGCACGCATCTCCCGCACGCCGGATTGCGGTGATGGCACACGGCCTGGCCATGGAGCATCAGGATCTCGTGGTTGTCGTAGAGATCCTGCGCGCTCCAATCCGCCGGAAGCTGCGCCCGCAGGATCGGATGCGAGGGGCCGACATCGACCTTCGCGCCGATGAGGCCGGTGCGTTGCGCCACTCGGTGGTGGTGGCTGTCCACCGGCAGGGCCGGCATCCGCAACAGGCTGAACGAGAGCACCGCCGCGCTGGTTTTCGGGCCGACGCCCGGAATCGCCTCGAGCCACGAGCGCGCCGCATCGACCTCCATCTCCTTCAGGAAATCGAGCGAAAGGGAGCCGTGGCGCTCGGCCACCGCCGCCAGGATGGCACGGATGCGGGGAGCCTTCAGTTCCGGCCATGTCACGCCGGAGATGGTGGCCTCGATCTCCTCCACGGGCGCGCTCACGAGGTCGGCCCAATCCGGGTAGCGTGCCCGCAACGCCTTGAAGGCGCGACCGGAATCGGCATTCCGGGTGCGGTGCGACAGGAGCGAGGAGACGAGTTCGCTCAAGGGATCGAGGCTGTGGAAATACGGAATCGGGCAGCCGTAGACGGGGCAGAGCCGGCGATGGATCTCGAGCGCCTTGTCCGTCAGGCTCGCATCCGCGAGGGGAACGGAGCGTCTGGTCTGCCGGGGGCGGGGGCCGGCGAGGTCGTGCCCGGATGCGATGGACATGACAACGGAATCCGCGCCGAGTCCCGCCGGTTCCGATCCGGCGCGAGAGGAAGTGCCGCAGGGCAGCAGTATCGTGCAATAGACTGACAGTTGCGCCAAGGTGAAAGCCCGAACCTTGCGCCCCGGCGAAGGTCATGCGAGGCTCTGTCCGTCAGCGAATGACGAAGCGGGAGAGCCCAGGCCGGTACCAACCGGTCATGGCGCCGACGGAGCAACCACCCCCGGAAACTCTCAGGCACAATCACCGCTTCGTTTTGACAATCTGGAGAGAGGCGCCTTCGCGGGCGTCCACCGAAGGAGAAATCCCGGTCCCTCGCGGGGCGGGAGAAGCTCTCAGGTAACCGTGACAGATGGGGGTAGCCGGATCGCTCGATCGAGCATCCGGAGCCGATCTGTCATGGGGTGACCAGATGCCGCTCGACGCTTCCAGCACACCGCTTCACGCGCTCCATCTGCGCCACGGCGCCCGCATGGTGCCCTTCGCGGGTTATGCGCTGCCGCTCCATTATCCGGCCGGCCTGATCGCCGAACACCTGCACACCCGCAAGGCGGCCGGTCTGTTCGACGTGTCGCATATGGGCCAGATCCAGCTGAAGCCAGGTCCGGGCGGCATGGCGGAGCTCGCGCGCGCCCTCGAAACCCTCCTGCCGATCGACGTGCTGGGGCTGGCGCCCGGCCGGCAGCGCTACGGTTTCCTCACCGGTGACACCGGCGGCATCCTCGACGACCTCATGGTCGCGCGCCTCGACGACAGCCTGGTCGTGGTGGTCAACGCAGCCAACAAGATGGCGGACGAGGCCCATCTTCGCGCTCATCTGGACGGCCTGTGCGAGATCACGGTGCTGCCCCGGGCGCTCCTCGCCCTCCAGGGGCCGATGGCCGAAAGCGCCCTGGCACGGCTCGCCCCGGAGGCCGCCGCCATGCGCTTCCTCGATGTGAAGTGGGTGGAGCTCCTCGGCGCGTCCGCCCTCGTCAGCCGCTCCGGCTATACCGGGGAGGACGGGTTCGAGATCTCCCTTCCCGAGGATGCCGCGGATGCGGTCGCCGAGGCGTTGCTGCAGGACAGGGACGTGGAGCCCGTCGGCCTCGGCGCACGCGATTCCCTGCGGCTGGAAGCCGGCCTGTGTCTGCACGGAGCCGATATCGATGCCGGGACGAGCCCGGTCGAGGCCGGTCTGACCTGGGCGATCCAGCCGGTCCGCCGCGAGGGCGGCGCGCGCGCGGGTGGCTTTCCGGGCGCTGAGCGCATCCTCCGCGAGATCGGTGACGGTCCCGCGTCGCGACGCGTCGGCCTGCTGCCGGAGGGCCCGACCCCGGTGCGGGGAGGGGCCGCGCTCGTCGCAGAGGAAGCCGGCGAGGCCATCGGCCGGGTCACCTCCGGCGGCTTCAGCCCCAGCCGCAAGGCGCCCATCGCCATGGGCTACGTCCCCGCCGCCCTGTCGACGCCCGGCACCCGCCTCTTCGCGGAAGTGCGCGGCCGGCGCCTGCCGGTCTCGGTCGTGGCGCTTCCCTTCGTGCCGGCGCGCTTCAAGCGCAGCTGAATCCCGGCCCCCGGCCGACTTCCCCCACACCACCTCTTCACGGAGCGCATCATGCTGAAATTCACGGACGAGCACGAGTGGCTGGCCATCGAGGGCGATGTCGCCACCATCGGCATCACCACCCATGCGGCAGAGCAGCTCGGAGACCTCGTCTTCGTCGAACTCCCCAAGGTCGGCGCCAAGCTCGTCAAGGGCGAGGCCGCGGCGGTGGTGGAATCGGTGAAGGCCGCGTCCGATGTGTTCGCCCCGGTCTCGGGTGAGGTGACCGAAATCAACGAGGCCGCCGTGTCGGACCCGGCCAGCATCGGCACCGACCCGCAGGGCGCGGGCTGGCTCTATCGCCTCCGCCTCGACGACGTCGCCTCCCTCGACGGATTGATGGACGAGGCCGCCTACGCCGAGTTCGCGAAGTAGCGCCCAATCCACCCTCCCCCCGCAGACCTCGGGCCTGCCCGAGATCTGTTCCTGAGTGCCCAAATGGGGCCAAGCCCAATTTGGGTGGGGGAGGGTGCCTGCGGAGCAGGCGGGAGAGAGGGCGACCTCTCCGGACAACGCGCTCCCCTCTCCCGACCCGCATTCGCGGGCCACCCTCTCCCGCAGAGGGCAGAGGGACGCGCACAGCCGTCAATTGCACCTCCGAGGCCCATCATGCCAAACGATCGCTACGATCCCTACGATTTCGCCAATCGCCGCCATATCGGTCCGACCACCGCCGAAATCGCGGCGATGCTGGCCGTGATCGGCTCCGAGAGCCTGCACGGCCTCGTGGACGAGACCTTGCCGGCTGACATCCGCCAGGAAGAGCGCATCGATTTCGGCACGTCGCTCACCGAGCGCCGGGTGCTCGAACATATGCGCGGCATCGCCGATAAGAACCGGCTTCTCGTCTCGCTCATCGGCCAGGGCTACCACGGCACCACGATGCCGCCGGTGATCCAGCGCAACATCTTCGAGAACCCGGCTTGGTACACCGCCTATTCGCCCTACCAGCCCGAGATCAGCCAGGGCCGGCTCGAGGCGCTGCTGAACTTCCAGACCCTGGTCTGCGACCTCACCGGCCTCGACATCGCCAATGCCTCGCTCCTCGACGAGGCCACGGCGGCGGCGGAAGCCATGGGCATGGCCTCGCGTATCGCCCGCAACGGCAAGACCGCCTTCTTCGTCGACGGCGAATGCCTGCCCCAGACCATCGCCGTCCTGAAGACCCGTGCCGCGCCGCTGGGCTGGACCATCGTCGTCGGCGACCCGTCGACCGATCTCGACCCCACGGAGGTCTTCGGCGCGGTCTTCCAATATCCCGGCGTCTGCGGCGCCATCCACGATTTTTCGGAGATCATCGCCCGCCTGCACGAGGCCGGCGCGGTCGCGGTGATGGCCGCGGATCCCCTGGCCCTCACCCTGCTGAAGCCCCCCGGCGAAATGGGCGCCGACATCGCCATCGGCTCGATGCAGCGCTACGGCGTACCCATGGGCTATGGCGGCCCGCACGCGGCCTATCTCTCCACCCGCGAGGCGCATAAGCGCACCTTGCCGGGCCGGCTCGTGGGCGTCTCCGTCGATGCGCGGGGGAACCGGGCCTATCGCCTCGCCCTGCAGACCCGCGAGCAGCATATCCGTCGTGAGAAGGCGACGTCGAACATCTGCACCGCACAGGTGCTGCTGGCGGTCATCGCCGGCATGTACGCGGTGTTCCACGGGCCGCGCGGATTGAAGGCCATCGCCGCCCGGGTCCACCGCGACGCGGTGCGCCTCGCCGAAGGGCTTGAGAGTCTCGGCTTCACCGTCGAGCCGAAGGGCTTCTTTGACACGATCACCGTCGAGGTCGGCGCCTTCCAGGGGTTGATCCTGCAGAACGCGGTGAAGAACGGCATCAACCTACGGAAAGTGGGCTCGGACCGTATCGGCATCACCGTCGACGAGCGTACCCGGCCCGACATCGTCCAGGCGGTATGGCGCGCCTTCGGCGGCGAAGGTCTGAGCTATGACGAGGCTTGGCCGGCGCAGCGTCTCCCCGAGGCGAATCTCCGCACCTCCGTCTATCTCACCCACCCGATCTTCCACATGAACCGGGCCGAGAGCGAGATGACGCGTTACATGCGTCGCCTCGCCGACCGCGACCTGGCGCTGGACCGCGCGATGATCCCGCTCGGCTCGTGCACGATGAAGCTCAACGCCACCGCCGAGATGCTGCCGATCTCCTGGCCGGAATTCTCGGAGATCCACCCCTTCGTGCCGGCGGATCAGGCCGAGGGATACCAGGAACTCCTGCGCGACTTCTCCGACAAGCTCTGCGCGATCACCGGCTACGACGCGATCTCGATGCAGCCGAATTCCGGCGCGCAGGGGGAATATGCCGGCTTGCTCGCTATCCGGGCCTACCACCTCTCGCGCGGGGAGGGGCACCGCAAGGTCTGCCTGATCCCGTCCTCGGCGCACGGCACCAACCCGGCCTCGGCGCAGATGTGCGGCATGAGCGTCGTCGTGGTCGGCGCCGACCAGCACGGCAACATCGACGTGGAGGACTTTTCGCGGAAGGCCGAGTTGCACGGCGAAAACCTCGCGGCCTGCATGATCACCTATCCGTCGACGCATGGGGTGTTCGAGGTGCGGGTCCGAGAGATCTGCGACATCGTCCATGCCCATGGCGGCCAGGTCTATCTCGACGGGGCCAACCTCAATGCCATGGTGGGCCTTGCGCGCCCCGGCGATATCGGCGCCGATGTCAGCCACCTCAACCTGCACAAGACCTTCTGCATCCCCCATGGCGGCGGCGGCCCCGGCATGGGTCCCATCGGCGTCAAGGCGCATCTCATCCCGTTCCTGCCCTCCGATCCGCGTACGGCCGAGGAAGGGGCCGTCTCGGCGGCGCCCTACGGCTCGGCCTCGATCCTGCCGATCTCGTGGAGCTACTGCCTGCTGATGGGCGGGCGCGGCCTCACCCAGGCCACCCGCGTGGCCATCCTCAACGCCAATTACATCGCGAGCCGCCTGAAGGGCGCCTATCCGGTGCTCTATGCCGGGGCACAGGGCCGGGTGGCGCATGAATGCATCATCGACGTGCGGCCGTTCCAGAAATCGGCCGGGATCGGCGTCGAGGACATCGCCAAGCGGCTGATCGATTGCGGCTTCCACCCGCCGACCATGAGCTGGCCGGTGGCCGGCACCCTGATGATCGAACCCACGGAATCCGAGACCAAGGGCGAGATCGACCGATTCTGCGATGCGATGCTGGCGATCCGCGAGGAGATCCGCGCCATCGAGGAAGGCCGGATGGACAAGGTCGACAACCCGCTGAAACACGCGCCGCACACGGTGGCGGACCTGATCGGCCCGTGGGAGCGGCCCTATTCCCGCGAGGCGGCGTGTTTCCCCTCGGGAAGTCTCGGCATGGACAAGTACTGGCCGCCGATCAACCGCGTCGACAACGCCTACGGCGACCGCAACCTCGTCTGCTCCTGCCCGCCGGTGGATGCCTATAGCGAGGCGGCCGAATAGGGCGGGTTTTCCGCCTCCTCGCCTACTGGTTCCACACCTCTCCTCCTACGGGCAGAGCGCGTCCCTCTCCCCCTTGTGGCAGGGCGATCGCATATGACACCACGCCGTCATTCCGGGTCGCCACAGGCGAGCCCGGACCCGGAGGGCCGCGCCAGAGGCGTGCAATCCAGAGCCGCCGACAGTGTAAAGTCCTGCACCACTTGTGTTTCTGGATCCCGGGCTCCGCTGCGCGGACCCGGGATGACGGGGTGGTGCCAGCGGGTTTCTGACAGGCGAATCGGCATATGCGATCGCCCTGCCTTCCAGGAGAGGTTAGGAGTGGGGGTGGCTCCGCCAGCCTCGGCGGTATGAGGGTCGCCCAACCACCCCCACCTCCAACTCCTCCCCACAAGCTCGACGGATCTCAGGCAGGCCCGAGATCCGCTGGGGAGGAGGGCCGCTTCCCTCCGTGTAGGATGGCGGTCTCCCGAGGCGCGCAACCGCCGGCCCGAGACGATCCGCCATGCCCGACACCCGCTACACTTTCCTCGACACGCCCATCGGCGCGCTGCTTCTCGCGGGAGCGGACGAGTGCCTGCGCTGCATCGGCTTTCCCACCGGCAAGGGCGCGGTGACACCCCGGGCCGACTGGCACCAGGACGACGCGGCCTTCGCCGAAGCCCGGCGGCAATTGAGTGCCTATTTCGAAGGCCGGCTGACCCGGTTCGACCTCGAACTCGACCCGCGCGGCACGCCGTTCCAGAGGCAAGTCTGGACCGCGCTCATGGACATCCCGCCGGGCGAGACGATCAGCTACGGCGAGTTGGCCAGGCGAATCGGCCGTCCGAGCGCCAGCCGGGCGGTGGGGGCCGCCAACGGCGCCAACCCGCTCCCCATCGTCGTTCCCTGCCACCGGGTCATCGGCGCGGCGGGCAGCCTCACGGGGTTCGCCGGCGGCCTCGATACGAAACGATGGCTGCTCGCGCTTGAGCGCGGGGCGACCTCCAGGGTCTCGGCGCAGCTCAGCCTGCTCTGAACCCGGCGCGATGCTTTCGATCTGGGGATGTCGCTATTCTCCACATCCCCACCGCGACGACAAGCAGGCCCGTCCGCAGACACGCCCTGCGTGTTTCGAATTTTGGCGCATCCCGTTCCTGACGTATCCGCCTCTCCAGCGGCCCAACGACGGGGCCGAGCCGGAGGGATGAATGGCGGGACCGGACAATCGTCTGAGCGGGCTCGGCAAGGACGCGATGCGCCTGCTGCGTCCGATCTGGCCGCTCGTGGCCGTGTCCTCGGCGATCGGGGCGCTGAGCGGCCTCGCCACGGCGACGGTTCTGGCCAAGGTCAACACGGCCATCCATGCGGATGGCGGTCTTTCCGAGACTTTCATTCCCGTCTTCCTCGGCCTCGTCCTTCTCGGCGTGGGCGGGTCCCTTCTCTCCGGGCTCGGCAGCGCCCTGGCGAGCGGACGCATCAGCGCCGGCCTCAGCCGCGATCTCGCCGACATGATCCTCACGGCGCCCATCGACCGCATCGAGCAGATCGGCCGCCACAAGGTCCTCGCTTCGCTCAACACGGATGCCGGCACGCTGTCGACGACGGTGGCGATGCTGTCGGGGCTCATCATCCAGAGCGGCGTCACCGCCGGATGCCTCGTCTACATGCTCACCTTGTCAGCCCCGCTCCTCGCCATCACCCTGCTGGTCTTCGGCCTCGGCAGCTATGTCGAGAACATCCTGCGCCGCCGCGCCATGGTCGGCTACCGCACGCGCCGCTCCCTCGCCGACACGATGCAGAAGCATTTCCAGAGCCTGACCGAAGGCAGCCGGGAATTGCGGCTCAACCGGCAGCGCCGGATGCGGTTGAGGGACGGGGCCCTGACCTCCTCCATCGAGGAGCTCCGCCGCAACGAATTCAGGACCCATACGCTCCTCGAATTCTCCTACCTGACGAAGAAGCTGGCCCTGTTCGCCACGATCGCGGCCATCGTGACCTACAAGGCGACTCTGGGGATCGACAACGCCGTCCTCTCCGGCTTCGTCCTCGTGCTGCTCTATATCGAGCTGCCGGTCACCTATATCCTCGCCATCCTGCCCGAGATCGGCAGGGCCCGGATCGCCTACCAGCGCATCGCCGAATTCTCGGCCGGACGCACCGTCTCGGAGCCGAACCTGCTCGCGTCGGTGGAAACACGGACGCCCCGTGCGATCAGTGACATCGAGCTTCGCGGCGTCAGCCACGCTTTCCCGGCCGTCGAGGGCAAGCCGGGCTTCACCCTCGGCCCCATCGACCTCACCGTGCGGCGGGGGGAGATCCTGTTCATCGTCGGCGAGAACGGCTCGGGCAAGACCACCCTGATCAAGCTGATCCTCGGCCTGTATCCGCCACAGACCGGCACCCTGTTCCTCGACGGGGCGCCGGTGACGGACGAGACGCGGGACGCCTACCGCCAGCATTTCTCGGCGGTGTTCTTCGATTACTACCTGTTCGACGATCTCGTCCTGCCCGCCGGGGCGGATCCGGCGGCGGCGGATGCCTATCTCGAGACCCTGGACCTCGCCCACAAGGTGACGATCCGGGACGGGGCCTTCTCCACCGTCGATCTCTCGGCCGGGCAGCGCAAGCGCCTGGCCCTGGTTCAGGCCTATCTCGAAGGGCGGCCGGTCCTCGTCCTCGACGAGTGGGCGGCGGAGCAGGACCCCACCTTCCGCCGCCTGTTCTACACACGGCTCCTGCCGGACCTGAAGCGTGAGGGCCGGACCCTGATCGTCATCAGCCATGACGACCGCTACTTCGATGCGGCCGACCGGGTGATCCACCTGAACAACGGCGCGATCCTGGAAGCTCCCCGAACGGAAGCGACCGCGTGAGCGAGACTCCGCCTATTTCGGCAGGGCGTAGATGTTCACGTCGAGCTTCTCGTCCGACTTGTCGTTCAGGTCGGTGACGTATTCCTCGATGAAGCGGTCCTGGACCACCACGTCCTTGGCGTCGAGATAGGCGGTGAGGGTCTCGTAGGTGCCGTCGATCTCGTCGTAGGAGCCCTTGTGCGGGAAGCGCAGGGCCTTGCCGCTGGGGGTCGTGCCGAAGCGCAGGCCGCCGGTCTCGGCGGGCTTCGGGTCCGGCATGGAGGCGATGGGGATCATCGCCTCGAACTGGAATCCGTCATCGTCGGTCTTGGCGAAGACCGCGATCGGCCGCCCGGTGGGGGTGATCCCGTCCTTGGCCAGCGCCTCCTCGATCTTCACGAAGGCGGCCTTCAGGGCCGGCACCGCCTCCTCCCAACTCGCCCGCCCCGCCAGGATCGCGGCGGGTTTGGGAGGCAGGGAGACCTCGTCCACGTCGTTGGCGTCGCCGGGGGTCTCCACCAGGGTCGGGCGCGACGGTCCCGGCGTGAGGACCGGGGCGGCGGGGAGCGCCTGGGTCGGCACCGGACGCGACGGCGCGTCGGGATTGACCGGATCGGGCGCCGTCGTGGTCGGCAGGGGAGAGGAGGTCGCGGGCGAGGACGGCTGCTGCGCGAGCGCGGAGGAGACGGCCAAAGCGGCGGCGAGGCTGACGAGCGGCAATAGACGATGACGGGTCAAGGCAACGCTCCGGAGATCGCACGCCGCGACGAATCGTACGGCTGAATCGCGAAGCCTTAAAATAGGGAGGAAGCCGCCCGCCTGCGAGACGCCAACCCGCCCCGAACGCAGGAACGTGACGGGCGCGTCCCTTGTGCAACGCTCCCCCGAGCGGACCCCGCGTGCGCGGCCCGGCGCTTTGTCCTATATGCGGGGGCCTCGCACGCGGGATGCCCCGTTCAGACAACGAAACCGAAGACGATCATGACGAGGCTCGAGAACCGTCGGTTCCTGAAGATGCACGGGGCGGGCAACGCCATCGTGGTGCTGGACCTGCGCGGCACGGAGCTGGTCGTGCGTGCCGAGGAGGCCCGCGCCATCGCCGGCCACCCGCGCTCCGGCTTCGATCAGCTCATGGTCATCCACGATCCGCGCAGCCCCGGCACGGACGGCTTCATGCGGATCTACAATACCGACGGGTCGGAATCCGGCGCCTGCGGCAACGGCACCCGCTGCGTCGCCTACGCCATGCTGGACGACCCGGCCATGGCGCGCCCGGCTGAGAACGGCCGCCTCACCCTGGAGACCAAGGCGGGGCTCGTCGAGGTGAAGCGCGTGGCGCACACCTCCTTCACGGTCGATATGGGCCGCCCCCGCCTCAAGTGGGACGAGATCCCGCTGGCCGAGCCGTTCCCCGACACGCGGCGGATCGAGCTCCAGATCGGCCCGATCGACGCGCCCGTGCTGCATTCGCCGGGCGTGGTGAATATGGGCAACCCCCACGCGGTGTTCTTCGTCGAGCGCGATCCCGACGGCTACGATCTCGGCCGCATCGGCCCGATGCTCGAGAACCACCCGATCTTTCCCGAGCGCGCCAACATCTCCGTGGCGCAGGTGACGGGGCCCGACACGATGAAGCTCCGGGTCTGGGAGCGCGGCGCCGGGTTGACGCTCGCCTGCGGCACCGCCGCCTGCGCCACCCTGGTGGCGGCCTCGCGCCTGCGCATGCTCGGGCGCCACGCCACCGCGAGCCTGCCCGGCGGCGACCTCGTCATCGAATGGCGCGCCGACGACCACGTGCTGATGACCGGCCCCGTGGCCCTCGAATGGGAGGATTTCCTGTCCCCCGAACTCTTCACGCGGGTGGACTGAGTGGCGGTGGAGACCCTGACCTTCGGCTGCCGCCTCAACATTGTGGAATCCGAGGTGATGCGCCGCCATGCCGAGGCGGCCGGGACGGGGGCGGACCTCGTCCTCGTCAATACCTGCGCCGTCACGACGGAGGCCGGACGCCAGGCCCGCAAGGCGATCCGCAAGCTCGCCCGCGAGCGGCCGGGGGCCGAGATCGTCGTCACCGGCTGCGGCGCTCAGGTGGAGACGGATGCCTATTCGGCGATGCCGGAAGTGGCGCGCATCGTCGGCAACGACGCCAAGACCAGGGCCGAGACCTGGCTGCCCGCCACGCATGTCAGACCGCGTCTCGAGATCGACGACATCATGGCCGCGCGGGAAGCCGCACCGACGCGGATCGCCTCGGTCGCCGGCCGTACCCGCGCCTTCGTGCCGGTGCAGAACGGCTGCGACCATCGCTGCACCTTCTGCATCATCCCCTTCGGCCGGGGGAATTCCCGCTCCGTCACGCTGGATGACGCGGTCGATCAGGTCCGCCGCATCGTCGACCATGGCGGGCGCGAAGTCGTGCTCACCGGCGTCGACCTCACCGCCTATGGCCGGGATTTGTCGCCGTCATCCAGCCTGGGACGGCTGGTCCAGGCGATCCTGCGCCACGTGCCGGATCTCGCGCGCCTGCGCCTGTCCTCCATCGATTCCATTGAGGCCGACGCGGCTCTCTGGGAGGCGATTGCCGGCGAGAACCGGCTGATGCCGCATTTCCACCTTTCGCTGCAGGCCGGCGACGACTTGATCCTCAAGCGCATGAAGCGCCGGCACGGCCGCGACGATGCGATCCGGTTCTGTGAGGCCGTGCGGCGTCTTCGCCCGAATGCCGTCTTCGGGGCCGACCTCATCGCCGGCTTTCCCACAGAGACCGAGGAGCAGTTCACCCGCTCCCTCGATCTCGTGGCGGAATGCGGGCTGACGCATCTCCACGTGTTTCCCTATTCACCGCGCCCCGGCACGCCGGCCGCGCGCATGCCGCCCGTCGCCGGAGACGTGATCCGCGAGCGCGCCGCCCGTCTCCGGGACGCGGGAGCGGCGGCGTTGACGGCGCATCTCGCGGGGGAGGTCGGCCGGAGGCACCAGGTACTCACCGAGCGTGGCGGAATGGCGCGTACGGAAGGGTTCACGCCGGTCCGGCTGGCGGCGGACACGCCTCCGAGCGAGCTCCGCGACGTGACGATCGCGGGGCACGATGGCCGGGTGCTGATCGGGGCGGAGTGATCCTTTCCCCTCTGCGAGCGAGGAGATCCACCCAACTGCTTTATCAGGCAGAGCGCGTCCCTCTCCCCCTTGTGGGGAGAGGTTAGGAGTGGGGGTGGTTCCGCTTGCCTCCGCAAGCTGAGGGTCACCCAACCACCCCCACCTCCAACTCCTCCCCACAAGGGGGAGGAGGGACTCGCGCCTTACTCGTCGGCCTCGTACCCACACATCTCCATCCGCTCCCGCATGTGCCCCGGCGCAGGCGCCTCGACCACGATCGGCGGCTTCTTGGGGTAGAGCGGCAGGGTCAGCGCGCGGGCGTGGAGCTGGAGCCCCGGCCCGCCCGAGCGCGGGGCGGTACCGTAGATCGGATCGCCGAGGATGGGCCAGCCCATGGCGGCGCAATGGACGCGCAGCTGGTGCGTGCGGCCGGTGACCGGGCTGAGGGCCAGCCAGGCGAGGCTCCGGTCCGGCGAACGGCCGAGGACGAGCCATGTGGTCAGCGAGGGGTCTCCGGCCGGGTCCGTCTTCATCCACCACGAGCGCGGGTCGTCCGAGCGGCGGGCGAGGGGCAGATCGATGCGGCCCTCGTCCTCGGCGGGACCGCCCTCAACGATGGCCCAGTAGGTCTTACCCACCGTGCCGCTCGCGGCGAACAGCTTGTTGAGACGGGCCAGGGCCTTGGCGTGGCGACCGAGCGCCAGGCAGCCCGAGGTGTCGCGGTCGAGCCGATGGGCCGCCTCGGGCCGGCGCGGCAGGCCGAAGCGCAAGGCATCGAGATGGTCGGTCAGCGTCTCGCCGCCCTTGGGGCCGGGATGGACGGGCAGGCCCGCCGGCTTGTCGATGACGAGGACAAGGGCATCGCGGTAGAGGAGGCGCGCGCCTATGTCTGTTATGGGCTGATCCACGGGAACATCGGCTGAAGACATCGCCCTGCGCTACTGATGCGGGGTCGGGGGAGCAAGTGGGAATGAGCGAAGACAAGAGGCCCGGCTGGTTGCTGCGGCGGATGTTCGGGAAGAAGGAGGAGGCCTGGCCGCCCGAGCCGGTGCCGGTCCAGCCGCCGGATCCCAAGCCCGAGCCGAAACCTGAAACGGCCATCGAACCGGCATCGCCTCCCATCGCGTCCCCCGCCTCGGCATCGGAAGGCCAGCCCGACTTCGCCACAGGCGCGGACGACATCTCGGCGATCCCGCTGCCCCCCAGCGAGCCCGCGCCCGCCGACCCGGACAAGAACACGATCCCCGACGAGATCGAGGGGGCGGACCTGCAGCCCATCGCGGGCGCGGATGAGCGCCCGCCGGCCGGTACGGCGGGCGACGATCCGGCACGCGGCGCGGAGCAGGCCGACACCACGACGGTCGCCTTCGCGCCGGAGCCCGCCCCGGTCCCGGCCCCCACGCCCGAGCCGGTCTCCGACCCGGAACCGGTCGCCGAAAAGCGCGGCTGGTGGAGCCGTCTCACGGGGGGCATGAAGCGCACCTCCTCGGCCCTGTCCGAGCGGGTGACCGGCCTCTTCACCAAGCGCAAGCTCGACGCGGACACGCTGGAGGAGCTGGAAGACGCCCTGATCCAGGCCGATTTCGGCATCGACACCGCCATGCGAATCTCGGAGGCCGTGGGCAAGGGCCGCTACGAGAAGGGGATCTCTCCGGACGAGGTCCGGGCCATCCTCGCCGCCGAGGTGGAGCGGGCGCTGACCCCCGTCGCCATTCCCCTCAGCATCGACACGACGAAGAAGCCGTTCGTGATCCTGATGATCGGCGTCAACGGCGCGGGCAAGACCACCACCATCGGCAAGCTCGCCCTGAAGCTGAAGGGGGAGGGGCACAGCCTGATGCTCGCGGCGGGCGACACGTTCCGCGCCGCGGCCATCGAGCAGCTCAAGGTCTGGGGTACGCGCACCGGGGTTCCGGTGGTGGCGGGGGCGCAAGGGGCGGATGCCGCAGGCCTCGCATTCGAGGCCTTCCAGCGGGCCAGGACCGAAGGCACCGACGTGCTCCTGATCGATACGGCCGGCCGGCTCCAGAACAAGACGGGGCTGATGGCGGAGCTGGAGAAGATCCTGCGGGTCATCCGCAAGATCGACGCCGAGGCGCCCCATGCGGTGCTCCTCGTCCTCGATGCCACCGTGGGCCAGAACGCCCTGAGCCAGGTCGAGCTGTTCTCGAAGGCGGCCAACGTCACCGGCCTCGTCATGACCAAGCTCGACGGTACGGCGCGGGGCGGCATCCTCGTGGCGCTCGCCGCGAAGTTCGGCCTGCCGGTGCATTTCATCGGCGTCGGAGAAGGCGTCGAGGATCTCGAACCCTTCGCCGCACGCGACTTCGCGCGGGCCATCGCGGGGTTGGACAAGGACTAAATTCATAGACAGGCGCACCGGAGACCTGCGCGAAAAGCGCTTGCGCTAGGAAAGCCGGGGCGACTGTCCTACATCCGGCGTCCCGCCCGGCGCCGCTCTGCGTCCGGGCGTGCCGAACCACGAGCCGCTCACGATCATGACCCTGCCCATCGAATCCGTGCCGCCGCGCCGCCATCTCGAACCGGTGCCGAAGCTCGCCCTGGAAATGGGGCCGCTGGTGCTGTTCTTCCTGCTGAACTCGTTCGGCACGCGGTTCGGCCTGAGCGAGGACAGCAGCACCTTCCTGGCCATCGGGGTGTTCGTGGTGGCGACGGTGGTGGCCTTGGCCATCCACTTCGCGCTGCTGCGGCGGCTGCCGATCATGCCGCTGGTCTCCGGCATCGTCGTCCTGGTCTTCGGCGGCATGGCGCTGGCGCTGCACGACAAGACCTTCTTCGTGATCAAGCCGACGATCGTGAACGCCCTGTTCGGCGCCATCCTCCTCGGCGGCTTGCTGTTCGGCAAGTCCCTGCTGTCGGTGGTGCTCGACTCGGTCTTCGACCTGACCGAGGAGGGCTGGCGCAAGCTCACCTTCCGCTGGGGATTGTTCTTCTTCGCCCTGGCCGCCATCAACGAGGTGGTCTGGCGGACGCAGACATACGCCTTCTGGGCCAATTTCAAGGTGGTCGGCATCATGCCTCTGACCATCCTGTTCGCCCTGTCGCAGACCCCGCTTCTCATGCGCTACGACCGCAAGGCCGAGGCGAAGCCCGACGTGTAGGGAAAGCCCGTCGCCGGATCAGGGTTTCGCAGTGGCCATCGTCTCCGCCGCGCGGATCTTCTGCAGCACCGCCGCATAGTTCTCCGCCGTGACGATCCCCACGAGCTTGTCGCGGATCACGCCGTCGGGGCCGATGATGAAGGTTTCCGGCACGCCGTAGACGCCGAAATCGATGCCGGTGCGGCCAGTGGAATCCATGCCCACCGCCTGGAACGGGACGCCGCTGCGCGACAGGAAGCGGCGGCCGTTCTCCGGCGCGTCCTTGTAGTCGATGCCGACGAGGTTCACGCCCGGCTCACGCGCCAGCCGCATCAGTTGCGGATGCTCGATCTGGCACGGGGCACACCACGACGCCCAGAAATTGACCACCGTCACGCGGCCCTTGAGGTCGGCGCTGGAAAGACCGGGAACGGCCTGGCCTTCGCCGCCGACGAGGTTGGGCAAGGCCGGCAACGCGAAGGCCGGCACCGGCCGCCCGATCAGCGCCGAGGGAATCGCGGCCGGGTCGGCCCCGGATCGCAGGCGGATGAAGAAGACCAGGGCCAGCGCCGCGAAAATCACCAGCGGCGCGATGACGAGGAGCGATCGGCGCACCGGCGCCGACGAGGATGCGGCGTTCACGAGCGCTCCCCCGCATCGCCCTGAAGGGCCGCGAGCGCGTGTTTCTGCGCCCGATGATCACTCAGCGAGCGCCAGATCAGGGCGCCGATGACGAGGGCAGTGAAGGCGTAGGCGCCGAGAATGAAGCCGGCATGCGGCCCGAGGGAAGCCATCGCTCAGACTCCCCGGATCGCTTGGCCGAGGGGCCGGGCCGGACGCGGATCGGCATCCAGGCGCTCGGCCTCCCGGATGGTGAGCGCCCTGACGCGGCGGCGCAGGATCTCCGTGCGCATGGCGTAGAGATGCAGCGTGATCCCCAGCAGGGTGAAGGCGAGGATCATCTCGAGCAGGGGGTAGAGCATCGAGGGGTCGATGCTGGAGCCGCCCATGCGCATGATCGAGGCCGGCTGATGCAGCGTCGACCACCAGTTCACCGAGAACTTGATGATCGGCAGGTTCACGGCGCCCACCAGCGTCAGGATCGCGATGGCGCGCGCGGCCCGGTTCGGATCCTCGATCGTGCGCCACAGGGCGATGATGCCGCAATAGATCAGGAACAGGATCAGCATCGAGGTCAGGCGCGCGTCCCAGACCCAGTAGGTGCCCCACATCGGCTTGCCCCAGAGCGAGCCGGTGACGAGGCAGATCAGGGTGAAGGCCGCCCCGATCGGCGCCGCGGCGCGCTGCGCCACATCCGCGAGGGGGTGGCGCCAGACCAGGGTGCCGATCGCCGAGATCGCCATCGACCCGTAGAAGAACACGCCGAGCCAGGCCGCCGGCACGTGGATATACATGATCCGCACGGTCTCGCCCTGCTGGTAGTCGGGCGGGACCACGAACCAAGTGAGGTACAGGCCGATTGCGAGCAGCACGGCCGAGAGCCCCGCGAGCCAGGGCATCACGGGGCCGGTCCAGCGCAGGAAGTGACCGGGATGGGCAAGACGTGTCCACATGGTCCGTGGACCTAGCCCAAGGTGCGGTGCAGCATCAATGCGGGCGTTACGCGCAGTCCCAGCCGCATCGATCATTTCTTCGCGCACGTCGTCGCGTTTTGCCCACCGGGCCGGTCGTCCTCGATCTCGCGCGCGAGGAAGACTTCCGCGCGCTGCCAGGATTCGTCGTTGTCGCCGCGAAAGTTGAGTTCCCGCGAGAAGATCGTCGCGCCGCCGCCGGTCTCCACGATACGGGCGAACATCTGCATGATCAGCGTGCTGCTCTTGTGGATCACGCCGACGAAGGCGAGCCCGGCGCCGTTCGCCCGCGCGACGCCGAGGATGCAGGCCGGCTCGTTTCCGGGGCAGGACCGCGCCAGGGCCTCCGCGTCGATACCGGCCACGCGAAAGCAGCCCTTGGTGGAGAGGCGGGCGGAGAGCCCCTGGGCCATCGCCGCGAGGCGGGCGGCATGTTCGGAGGTCTGGTCCTTCGGCTCGCCGGACGTGTCGAGCATCCGGATCGGCAGCATCGCCAGGTTCGGAGCGGGATCGGCGGAACAGGGCAGGGCGCCCAATAGAAGAGCGATCCCGACGCCGAGCGCGACGGTGCGGCTTCGATGTATCGTGCGCATGGCGTGTCCTTGCCCAAGATCGGTAGCGCTCTGCATCGGCGCCTGATCGTCCGACTCTTCGATAGCCGGGCGGGAACACACCTTCTTGCCATCCGGTGCCACCTCGGCGACCTTCTCGTCCGGGGGCGCGACGGGATGCTGATCGGTCTGACCAAGGCACGCTCGATGGGGCCGGTGGCGGACGCGGTTGAGCGCGCCGGCGGTTCGGTGGCCCGCGTGTTCGGCAGGGCCGAAATGCCGATGGCCCTGATCGACGAGCCGGATCGGCTGATCCTGTTGCGAGACCAGTTGCGCATCGTGGAGGAGGCGGCCCGCGAGGTCGGCGACGCGGCTCTGCCGGCCCGGCTGTCACTGGGTGCGGGCGTGCCGAGCCTCGGCCCATACGGGATCCGCGTCTGCGCCTCCGCGACCCTCGGCGAGGCGCTGGCCCTCGGCACCACCCTGATCGTCGATCATTTGCAGACCGCGACCCGGATGGACGTATCGGTGAGGGCGGGCCGCGCCCATGTGACCTACGCCGTCACGGACAAAAGTCCCGTCGGGCGGCAGAAGAACGAAATGCTGGCGCTCGGCTACATCCTCGATGTGCTCCGCCGATTCCTGGGGCCGGGCTTCGTGCCCGACGAGGTCGGTCTCTCGGGAGCGATGCTGCAGGATCGCGGGGCGATCGAGACCGTGCTTGGCTGTGAGCTTCGCCTCGGGCCGGGTGCCGTCGTGAGCTTCGATGCCGACCTCATCGCGACGAGGAACCCGCGACCGGCCAAGGCAGCGGCGGTCCTGGACATGGCCGGGGTTCCGGACCCCAGCGATTTCCTCCTTTGCACGGGGCATCTCCTCCGCCTCGGCCTACTCGACAGGCGCCCCTCCATCGATTGGCTCTGCCGCCGGCTCGGTCTATCGCGGCGTTCGCTTCAGCGCCGGTTCGAGGCGCACGGCACCAGCTACGGCGCCTGCCTCACACAAATCCTGATCAGGGAGGCCAAGCACCTCCTCTCGCGGACGGACCGGCCGATCGGCAGCATCGGCCTCGATCTCGGCTATCCAGACGCCGCACATTTCACCCGCGCCTTCCGTGGCTGGACCGGCCTGCCGCCGACGGAATGGCGCCGTTTGGCGGCCGGATTGGAAACGCGGCCGTCGATGGGGCGTTGAGCCGACGCCATGCTCGACAAAGCTCTCTACTACGCCCTGACCTTCGCGGAATCGGTCCTGTCCGTGGTCGGCATCCGTGCCACCTACGAGCAGCCGCGCTACGAGGTGGTCGAGCAACTGCCCCGCAACGTCGAAATCCGCCGCTACGAACCGCGTGTCGCGGTCGAGACCGACATGGCGGGACCGGGCGATACGGAAGCGTTTCGGCGGCTGTTCCGGTACATCACCGGCGCCAATGGGGGAGACGACCGCATCGCGATGACGGTGCCGGTGGAACAGGGCACCCTGATTGCCATGACCGTGCCGGTGGAGCAGGGCGGCGATCTGCGCGTCATGCGCTTCTTCCTGCCCGCCGCCATCGCGAAGGCCGGACCGCCGGTCCCAACCGACCCGGCGGTCCGCATCGCTCGGCTGCCTGCCGCGACCTTCGCCGCGCTCCGCTTCTCCGGCACACTCGATGCGAGAGCCCGTGAGAAACGCGAGGCGGTTCTCCGGCAAGTCCTGGCGAAGATGGCCCGCGAGACGACGGGTCCGTCGAGCGCCCTGAGCTACGATCCGCCTTTCGCGATCCCTTTCCTGCGGCGCAACGAGATCGTCGTCCCGGTCGCCGAGGGGCGCTGATCATTCCGACCAGCGCAGGGCCGCGGCCGCCGCGAAGGTCCCGATCACCGCCGCGATCAGGCTGAGGGCCGACAGGATCAGCAGGGGCGTGGTGAAGGGCACCGTGCCGCCAGACGCCGCCTCGGTCGCGGAAACGCCGAAGATCAGCGTCGGGATCATCAGCGGCAACACCAGGACGGCGAGGATCAGGCCGCCCCGGCGGATCGACGCGGTGAGCGCGGCGCCGACGGCGCCGATGAAGGTCAGGGCCGGCGTCCCCACCAGCAAAGTCAGGGCGGTGGCGCCCATGGCGGTGCCGTCGAGGGCGACGAGCAGCCCGAAGAGCGGCGAAGCCAGGGCCAACGGCAGGCCGGTGGTGAGCCAATGCGCGACCACCTTGGCGAGCACCACCATCTCCATCGGAGCCGGAGCGCCGGTCATCAGGTCGAGGGAGCCGTCCTCCTCGTCGGCCTGGAACAGGCGGTCGAGGCCGATCAGGGTGGCAAGCACGGCGGCGAGCCAGAGGATGGCCGGACCGATCCGCGAGAGAAGATTGAGGTCGGGCCCGAGCGCGAACGGCACGAGGGCGACGATCATCAGGAAGAAGACCAGCGACAGGGCGCCCGAGCCGCCGACGCGGGCGGCGAGCTGCAGGTCGCGGGCGATGAGAGCGCGCATCACGCCGATCACCACCACACCTCCGAATCGGCAGCATTCCCGCTGGCTGGGGCGGGTGCGGGTTTCAACGCCTCGTCGATGCGCAGTTCGCGGGCATCGTCCAGGCCGAGGGACTGGTGGGTGGCCGCCACGATGAGGCCGCCCTCGGCCCGGTGCCGCGCCATCAATCCGGCGAGCACGGCCTGAGAGGCGGTGTCGAGGGCTGCGGTCGGCTCGTCGAGCAGCCAGAGCGGACGCCGGCAGACGAGAAGCCGGGCGAGGGCGACGCGGCGGCGCTGGCCGGCGGAGAGGTAGGCCACCGGCAACCGCAGGGCATGGCCGAGGCCGAGTTCGTTCAGCGCTTCGGCCGGGCTCGCGGTGGGCGCGCCGAGGAGGTCGCGGGCGAAGGTGAGGTTCTCCTCCGCCGTCAGCGGGCTTTTCAGCCCGTCGCGATGGCCGACCACGTGGAGACATTCGGCCAGCGTCGCCTCGCCCACGTCGGCAACCGCGATGGTGCCGGCATCCGGCTTCAACCGGCCGGCGAGAAGGCTGAGCAGGGTGGATTTTCCCGCCCCGTTGCGCCCCGTCACCATCAAGGCCTCGCCGGGGCCGAGCGCGAAGGACAGACCCGAGAAGATGCGGCGGCCGGAGCGGCGGGCGGCGAGGTTCGTAGCGGTCAGCCGCACGGGGATCCCTGTTGTCGAGGTCGATACCGAATGCCCCCTCCCTTCTGCGGGCTACGGCATCCACGCATTTCGTGAAGAGCGCAGCTCTCCTCCCCCTTGTGGGGAGGAGTTGGAGGTGGGGGTGGTCGGGCGACCCTCCTGATGTGGAGGCTGGCGGAACCACCCCCACTCCTAACCTCTCCCCACAAGGGGGAGAGGGACGCGCTCTGCCTTCAAAGAGCAGAGGGGTAAATCCAGTAGCCTCGGCGGGAGAGCGTCGAAGAACGAGGACTGCATAACCCGCATGTGCCCTACCGTCCACGCGAAGCCCGACACTCCTGCGCTCGTGTCACGGCAGGGCGTAGCGGCCAGTTTCGAAGTGTTCTATACGGGGCGCAGGCTGCGCCGCGCGAGTCCCGAGCGTCCAAATCGCTCGTCGCGCAACATCCTGTCCGGGCACCCCCGGAGCGGCGCGCGCTTTTTTTAGAAGCGCTCCAGCCGAACACGACTTCGTGGCGCAGGTCATGCCTGCGCGTGTTCGACAACCGCTCGTGAGGAAGAAACAAGCCGTGGCATCACTCGACAGCTTTCACTCCCGCCAGACCCTCACCGTCGGCGACAAATCCTATACCTACTACTCGATCCCCCATGCCGAGCAGGCCGGCCTCGCCGATGCGACGGCTTTGCCCTTCTCGATGAAGGTCATCCTCGAGAACCTGCTGCGGTTCGAGGACGACCGCTCGGTGAAGAAGGACGACATCTCCGCCACCGTCGCGTGGCTCGGCAACCTCGGCAAGGTCGAGACCGAGATCGCCTTCCGCCCCTCGCGCGTGCTGATGCAGGACTTCACCGGCGTTCCCGCCGTGGTGGATCTCGCCGCAATGCGCGACGCCATGGTCGCTCTCGGCGGCGACCCCCAGAAGATCAACCCGCTGGTCCCGGTCGATCTCGTCATCGACCACTCGGTCATCGTCGACGAGTTCGGCACCCCGAAGGCCCTGGCCGACAACGTGGCGCTGGAATACGAGCGCAACGGCGAGCGCTACACCTTCCTGAAATGGGGCCAGTCGGCCTTCGACAACTTCTCCGTCGTCCCCCCCGGCACCGGCATCTGCCACCAGGTGAACCTCGAGTTCTTGTCGCAAACGGTGTGGACCAAGACAGAAGACGGCACCGAGCTCGCCTATCCCGACAGCCTCGTCGGCACCGATTCGCACACCACCATGGTCAACGGCCTCGCCGTGCTCGGCTGGGGCGTGGGCGGCATCGAGGCCGAGGCCGCCATGCTCGGCCAGCCGCTCTCCATGCTGATCCCGGAAGTCGTCGGCTTCAAACTGTCGGGCAAGCTGCCCGAGGGCACCACCGCCACCGACCTCGTGCTCACCGTGACGCAGATGCTGCGCAAGAAGGGCGTCGTCGGCAAGTTCGTGGAATTCTACGGCCCCGGCCTCGACGACATGGCGGTGGCCGACCGCGCCACGATCTCCAACATGGCCCCCGAATACGGCGCCACCTGCGGCTTCTTCCCCATCGACCAGAAGACCATCGACTTCCTCAAGGTGACCGGCCGCGCCGACGACCGGATCGCCCTCGTGGAGGCCTATGCCAAGGCCCAGGGCATGTGGCGCGACGCGCAGACCCCGGACCCCGTCTTCACCGATTCCCTCTCCCTCGACATGGGTGACGTGCGTCCGTCGCTGGCCGGCCCCAAGCGGCCGCAGGACCGGGTGCTGCTGGACGGCGCCAAGCCGGGCTTCGCCCAGTCCATGGAGACCGAGTTCAGACGAGCCGCCGACATCGCCAAGCGCTACCCCGTCGACGGGGCGAATTACGATATCGGCCATGGCGACGTGGTGATCGCCGCGATCACGAGCTGCACCAACACCTCGAACCCGAGCGTGATGATCGGCGCGGGGCTCCTCGCCCGCAACGCCGTCGCCAAGGGCCTGCGTTCCAAGCCCTGGGTGAAGACCTCCCTGGCGCCGGGCTCGCAGGTGGTCGCCGAGTATCTGGAGAGCGCGGGCCTGCAGGCGCCCCTCGACGCCCTCGGCTTCAACCTCGTCGGCTTCGGCTGCACCACCTGCATCGGCAATTCCGGCCCGCTGCCGGCGCCGATCTCGAAGGCGATCAATGACAACGACGTGGTCGCGGCGGCCGTGCTCTCCGGCAACCGCAACTTCGAAGGCCGCGTGAACCCCGACGTGCGCGCCAACTACCTAGCCTCGCCGCCGCTGGTCGTCGCCTACGCGCTCGCCGGCTCGATGCAGATCGACATCACCACCGAGCCGCTGGGCATTGGCTCGGACGGCCAGCCGGTCTATCTCGCCGACATCTGGCCCTCCACGGCGGAGGTCGCCGAATTCATCGAGGCCAACATCACCTCGACGCTGTTCAAGTCGCGCTACGCCGACGTGTTCAGCGGCGACCATTACTGGAAGGCCGTCGAGGTCAACGAGGCCGAGACCTTCAAGTGGGATTCGACCTCCACCTACGTGCAGAACCCGCCCTATTTCGAGGGTATGACCAAGACGCCGGCGCCGATCACCGACATCGTCGATGCCCGCATCCTCGGCCTGTTCCAGGATTCCATCACCACCGACCACATCTCTCCGGCGGGCAACATCCGCGCGGCCTCGCCGGCCGGCGCCTACCTGCAGGAGCATCAGGTCCGGGTGCAGGACTTCAACCAGTACGGCACCCGCCGCGGCAACCATCAGGTCATGATGCGCGGCACCTTCGCCAACATCCGCATCAAGAACCAGATGGTCCGGGACGAGAACGGCAATGTGGTCGAGGGTGGCTGGACCCTGTTCCAGCCCTCGGGCGAGCGCATGTACATCTACGACGCCGCCCAGAAATACGCCGAATCCGGCACGCCGCTCGTCGTCTTCGCCGGCAAGGAATACGGCACCGGCTCGTCGCGAGATTGGGCGGCCAAGGGCACGAAGCTCCTCGGCGTCCGCGCCGTGGTGGCGGAGAGCTTCGAGCGCATCCACCGCTCGAACCTCGTGGGCATGGGCATCGTGCCGCTGGTGTTCCAGGGCGAGACGTCCTGGGCGTCGCTCGGCCTCAAGGGTGACGAGACCGTCAGCCTTCTCGGCCTCTCGGGCGACATCAAGCCGCGCCAGACCATGATCGCCGAGATCACCTCCGCCGACGGCACCAAGACAGAGGTGCCGCTCACCTGCCGGATCGATACGCTGGACGAGCTGGAATATTTCCGCAACGGCGGAATCCTGCCCTACGTCCTGCGCTCGCTGGCGGCGTAAGCCTACGATGCGAGGAAGGCCCTCCCCGGTCAGGGGAGGGCCTTTCGGCCCAGAAATTCCACCGGAATCTGAGCCGCCTTTGCAATCCCTCGAAACACCGTCCGATGGCGGTCGTTTCGGCCGTCCTATGGCGGTTGCGGGCGGCTCGAATTACGGTCCGCGCGGGCCTATGGATGTGGCCTGCGCCGCGTCCCCATCTGTGAACTCCCGCCACAATAGCACCAGGGCCGCCATCACCGCCGGGCCGAGGAAAAGCCCGAGCAGACCGAACGTCTCGACCCCGCCGAGGATGCCGAGCAGCACCCAGAGGAAGGGCAGGCGGGTGGTGCCGCCGATCAGGACCGGCCTCACGAAATGGTCGGCGACGAAGGTGACGACAAAGCCTGCCACCACCACCACCGCCGCCGGGATCACAGCACCGCCGGCGAGCAGGATCAGCGCGGCAATGCCGAAGACCAGCGGCGCTCCGAAGGGGATCATCGCCGCCACAGCCGTCAGCGCGCCGAGCAACACCGGATGCGGAACGCCCGCAAAATAGTAAACGACTCCAAGGAGAACGCCTTCGCCGAGGCCGACCAGCACCAGCCCATCGACGGTGCCATGGACGGAAGCCACCATCTGGCGGGCCACCCGCTCGCCGCGCGGGCCAAACAGGCGGGCGCTCGCCGTCAGCGACTGCCTGATGACAGTTCGCCCGTCACGGAACAGGAAGAACAACGTCAGCAGGGTGAAGCCGAATAGCACAACCCGGCGAACGACTTGAGCCCCCAGGCTCTTGGTCAGGCCGATCGTGGTCGAGTTGTCGAGCTTGTGCAGGATCTCGGACCCGGCGGACGGGTGGCTGAGAGTCTCGCTCCACCATGCGCTGGCCTTGGCCGCACCGTAGGGAAGGTGGGACAGGAATTCCGGTACGGGAATACCGCTCCGCTCGGCCGACTTGGCCCAGGCCATCGCGTCATGGGCCTCCCGCGCCGCCTGTACCCCGAGGACCACCAGGGGCGCGAGGAAGACCAGCGCTACCGCCAGGGTGAACAGGCTCGGCAGCAGGATGTTGTGGCCACCGGGCGGCCAGCGCCGTTCCGCCTTCGCATAGAGCGGCCAGAGCGCGATGGCGAGGATCACGGCCCAGGCCAGCGCCGGAAGGAACGGGTGGAGCACCCACAGGCCGAGGGCGGACAGCGCCAGGACCAGGGCGATGCGCGCGCCTCCTTGGGCGCGGCTGCGATGGTCCGTCGGCAGTTCCGCCGCATCGACAGATGTCGGTCGTTCCATTCTCGTCACCTCTGCCGCCTCCTGGCATGCCTCACGCTCGATGGTTTCGCGCAGGAAGTAGAGCACAGGCCCACGCCGAACGGGCGCGTGTCCGCATGTAGGTCAAGGCATCGACGGGTGGAATGGTCCGGGGCGCCCCGCAGGCGCACGAAGGCGCGAGCCCGAGCCGAGTATCTGTCAAGGTTGCCCGGCACCACCCCCTCGTGTAAGGGACCGCCTTCGATCGGAAGCGGCGCGACGCCGCTTCGGGGGCATGCTGCGCGACCCGGGGGGCGCCGGGTTCACGCGCCAGCCTCGGACCGGCCGCGCCCGCCATGGGATCCGACACCGGATCTGCCACGGCGCGCCACAGAGAAGAAAACGGCGAGAACGCATGTCTGACCAGCCGACAACCGCTACGTTCGACCGCGTCGCGGACATCATCGCCGACACCGCCGACATCCCGCGCGACACCATCTCGCCCGAGAGTCACGCCATTGAGGATCTTGGCATCGATTCGCTCGCCTTCCTCGACATCGCCTTCGCGGTGGACAAAGCCTTCGGCATCAAGCTGCCGCTGGAGCGTTGGACCCAGGAGGTCAACGAGGGCAAGGTGCCGGCCGAGGAGTATTTCGTGCTGAAGAACCTTTGCGCCCGCATCGACGCGCTGGTGGCCGAGAAGGCCGCCAAGGCTTGAAGGGCGAGCCCGGCCGGGCTGACCCCTTGAGAGTCCAGCGGAGCCTCTAGTCCCCAGCGGAGCCTTTGACGCCATGCGCCTCGAATATTTCGAGATGATCGACACGGTGACGAGTCTCGACAAGGCCGCCGGCCGGATCGAGGCGCTAGCTCACGTGCCGATGGAGAGCCCGGTCTTCGAGGGTCACTTTCCCGGTCATCCCCTGGTGCCCGGGGTGCTCCTCACGGAGACCATGGCCCAGGCCTCGGGATACCTGCTCCTCGCCCATCTCGACTTCGTGCAGATGCCGTTCCTGATGGCGGTCGACAAGGCGCGGTTCCGCTCCTTCGTCGGCCCTGGGGCGACGCTCGTCGTGCAGGCGAGTCTGGAGCATGACGGCTCTGGCTACGCGGTGACCAAGGCTTCCATCAGCCACGAGGGCAAACCTCTGGCCGATGCAGAGTTGCGCTTCCGAACCATGCCGTTTCCCGCAGGGCTCGATGCTCCCATGCGCGAACGCGCGCAGCGGATCGGCCTGATGGATCGCGCGGTTGCGGCAGGAGCTCCCCCCGGGGGAGCGGTTCCGGCATGAGCAAGACTAGCATGGACCGGCGCGACGTGGTCGTCACCGGCATCGGCCTCGTATCCTGTGCCGGAGAGGGAATCGCCGCCCACCTCGAAGCCTTCGCAGCGGGCAGGCCGAAGGCTACGGATACGGAGCGCTTTGCGCCCTATCCCGTCCATCCGGCCCCGCCGCTCTTGCTCGATGGACAGATCCCCAAGAAATCCGACCAGCGGCAGATGGAGGCGTGGCAGCGCCTGGGCGTCTACGCGGCCGGGCTTGCCCTCGACTCGGCTGGAGTGAAACAGGACGCCGCCTTCAAGGCAGCGATGCATCTCGTCGTCGCCTGCGGCGGCGGCGAGCGTGATACGGCGGTGGACGGTGCGATCCTGACCGGCCTGCGCGACGCGGCCGACCCGGGCGCCTATCTCAACGAGCACCTGCAGAACGACCTACGCCCGACCCTCTTCCTGGCCCAACTCTCGAACCTGCTCGCCGGCAACATCGCCATCGTCCATGGTGTCACGGGCGCCTCACGCACGTTCATGGGCGAGGAGGCTTCGGGCGTCGACGCCTTGCGCAACGCCCAGAGCCGCATCGCTTCGGGCCAGATCGATACGATGCTGGTGGGCGGCTCCTACAGCGCGGAACGCCCCGACGTTCTCGTCGTCCACGAGATGGGCGGATACCTGCGGAAGGGCGATTACCGACCGGTTTTCGAGCGCGAGGGTGAAGGCGAGGCCGGCGTCATTTTGGGAAGTACCGCCGCTTTCCTCATGCTGGAAGCCGCCGAGACCGCAGCGGCGCGCGAGGCGACGATCTTCGCCCGCCTTCTCCCAGTGGAAAGCGATCGCCCCCGGCGCGAGGCCGGCAGCGTAGGGCGTAGCCTCTCCACCTTGTGGGGCGAGGCCGCTTCCAAGCCGGATCTGGTGATCTCGGGTGCCACCGGCGTCAAAGAGATCACTGCCGAGGAGCGTGCTGCCCTGGACGTACTGACGCCCGGAACCCCCATCACAGCCCTCGGGGACCTTACCGGCCATTCGCTCGAAGTTACGGCGCCGCTGGGGGCGGCACTCGCCGCCGCACTCATTTCGGAAGGAACGGCGCGCGAGATCACGATCACCACCGTCGGCCATCGCCGTGGTGAGGGCGTGATCCGGTTAAGCGCGCTGTCGTGACCGGCAGGGATGTGGCTGTCAGCGAACGGAAATTCCGCTAAGACCGGTGCAACCGTGATTGATCGGCCCGAATGTTCGGGGCGGGGCATCTTCAAGGCCGTTCGGTCGGAACGATAGCAAGACGGCGCGATGACGAATTCCTCTCCCCCCGATTCACGGAACTTCCGGGACAGCCATGGCAGGCCGCTGGTCGCCGTGACAGGCCTCGGCATCGTCACGTCCCTGGGGCAGGGACAGGTCGACAATTGGACCGCGCTCACCGCCGGCCGGTCCGGCATCCACAGCATCGCCCGTTTTTCTACAGACGGCCTGCGCACCCGCATCGCCGGCACGGTAGATTTCCTCGATACCGACCCGCTCGTGGCGCCCGCCCTGTCGCAGCGCTTCGCCGAAGAGGCGGCCGAGGAGGCGATCACCCAATCCGGCATCGGGACGAAGGGCAATTTCCCCGGCGCGCTGTTCATCGCCGTACCGCCGGTGGAAATGGAATGGCCGCAGCGCCAGTCGCTGGCACAGGCGTCCGGCCAGAACGGCGACATCACCTATTCCGACCTCCAGCGAGCGGCATCGAGCAGACGGTTCGACGCCTGGCACGATCTCTTCATCTTCGCTACCGTGGCCGACAACATCGCCGATCGGTTCGGCACCAAAGGATCGCCGATCTCGCTGTCCACCGCCTGCTCATCCGGCGCCACCGCGATCCAACTCGGCGTCGAGGCGATCCGGCGGGGCGAGATGCAGGCGGCCCTGTGTATCGGCACCGACGGTTCGGTGAACCCGGAATCACTGATCCGATTCTCGCTGCTCTCCGCACTTTCGACCCAGAATGATCCGCCGGAGGGGGCCTCGAAGCCGTTCTCCAAGAACCGCGACGGCTTCGTCATGGGGGAGGGGGCCGCCGCCCTGGTCCTCGAGAATGCCGAGGCAGCGCGTGCACGCGGCGCGACGATCCTCGGCTACGTTCTCGGTTGCGGCGAGAAGGGTGACGGCTTTCACCGTACCCGGTCGAGCCCGGACGGGGCGCCCGGCATCGCCGCCATCCGCGCAGCCCTGCACGATGCTGGCACCGAGCCGGATTCGATCGACACGATCAACGCCCACGGCACGTCGACGCCGGAAAATGATAAGATGGAGGCGTTGGGCTGCGCTGCCGTATTCGGTGAGCGGATCCGCTCCCTGCCGATCTCATCGAACAAGTCGATGATCGGTCATACGCTGACAGCCGCGGGGGCTATCGAGGCGGTGATCTCGCTCCTTACCGTCACCCATGGCCGCATCCCACCGACGATCAATTACGCTGTGCCGGACCCAGCTCTCTCCCTCGACGTGGTAACGAGCGCACGCGACGCACGGGTCAGCCGGGTTCTGTCCAATTCCTTCGGATTCGGCGGGCAGAATACCTGCCTCGTCCTCGGGGACGAGCCGGCATGACGAACGAAGTGTCCCGCCGCGTCCTCGTCACGGGCGGCGCCTCCGGCCTCGGATCGGCCATCGTACGCGCGCTGGTCACCTCCGGCTACGACGTCGCTTTCACCTATCGGTCATCGGGCGAGGCGGCGGAGCGACTTGTCGCCGAACTCGTTCAGACACACCCCGAACGGGCGATCACCGCCCACCCTCTCGACCTCGCCGATCGCGATGCCCTAGAGGCTTTCTGCGAGGCCCAGGAGGGGGAAGCGTTCTACGGGCTGGTCCACAATGCAGGCCAATCTTACGACGTGCTGGCCGCGATGATGGCGCAGGACAAAGCCGAGGCGGCGATGCAGGTGAACTTCTGGTCGCTGACCCGCATGGCGAAAGCGCTGGTGCGCGGCATGATCCGCGGACGCTCCGGCCGCATCGTCGCCATCGGTTCGGTGGCGGCCCTCCAGGCCAATCCGGGTAATGCCGCTTATGCGGCGACGAAGGGTGCGCTGATCTCCTATTGCCGGACGCTGGCGATCGAATCTGCCAAGCGTGGGGTAACCGTCAACGTCATCGCGCCGGGCTTCATCGACACTGACATGATGGCTCCTTATGCCGCGCACCGCACCGGCATGGAGAAGCAGATTCCGTCCGGACGCTTCGCCAAGCCGGAGGAAGTGGCGGCGCTGGTGGCCTTCCTCATGGGAGATGGCGCCGCCTACATCACCGGCGCCGTTCTGCCGGTAGACGGTGGGCTGACAGCGATGATGGGCATCCATCGGACTTGAGGTGGACGATCCATTGCGCCTTCGCCTCATCTACGCGCTGGTTCTGACAGCAGCTCCGGCAATCGCCGAAACCGGCGCTTTCCGCGTCGATGGTCTTCCGCGCGGCGACGCGTTGAGTATCCGCGAGACCCCGGATGCTTCCGCGCCCGTACTGGGCCAGGCACCAGAAGGCGCGCGCCTGCGCGGCTTCGGCTGCACCAACGAGACGCCGAGCGGTCTCACCTGGTGTCGGGTCAAGGCCGGCCCAATCCTCGGCTGGGCGCGGCGACGCTACCTCGCGCCGGATTGAGCCGAGCCGACTTTCAGTCGATAAGGCGCCCTACCCATTCCGTTCCCTCATCCTGAGGTGCCGGAGCATTGTGGAGGCCTCGAAGGAGGACTCCAGACGGCACGCGGGCCCCGTAGCCCTCCCTCTACACCCGCCCACGCGGGCACCTCAGGATGAGGTGGTACGAAGGAGGTTCGGAGCCCGAAGCGCCCGACGAGAGACAAGCCCGATGCAAGCCCTCCAACTCTTCGGTGACCGCGACCTGCGCCTCAGCGAGGTCGATCCGCCGGCAGCTCCCGGCGGGGGCGAGGTTCAGATCCGCGTGCGCGCGGTGGGCTTGAACTTCATCGACGTCTGGGGCTTTCGCGGCATGGCCTTCGCCAAGCGCAAGATGCCGCTCACGGTAGGGGCCGAAGCCTCGGGCGAGATCGTCTGCGTTGGCGAGGGCGTCACGGATCTGCGTGAGGGCGACCGCGTGGTGATGTACGGCGCGCAGACGTGTGGTCGCTGCAAGGCCTGCCGGGAGGGTCGAGACAACCTGTGCGAGGACGTCTCCGGCGTTATGGGCTTCCATATCGACGGGTTCGCGCGCGAGCGTGTCACCATGCCAGCACGTCTCGTAGTGAAGGTACCCGATGGGGTGAGCTTCACCGATGCAGCCTGTGCTCCAATCGCCTTCGGCACTGTCCAGCACATGCTGTTCGACAATGCCAAGCTGGAGCCTGGCGAGAGCATCCTCGTTCATGCCGGTGGCTCGGGGATCGGTACCGCCGCGATCAAGATGGCCAAAGCCATTGGCTGCACTGTGTTCACGACGGTGGGGGACGACAAGAAGGGCGAGATGGCCAAGGCGCTGGGCGCCGATCACGTCATCAACTACCGCGACGAGCGCTTCGAAGGCGAGGTCCGCCGCCTGACCAAGCGAAAGGGTGTAGACGTAGTGTTCGAGCATGTCGGCCCGGATACCTGGAACGGCTCGCTCCTATGCCTCAAGCGCGGCGGCCGCCTCGTCACCTGTGGTTCCACCTCCGGTGTCTCTACGACCATGAACCTCATGCAGCTGTTCCAGCAACAGTACCGCATTACCGGGTCCTTCGGCTGCTCTATGGCCAACATCCGCCAATCCCTGGCGAAAATGGCCGAGGGGATCACGCCAGTAGTGGATACCGTGCTGCCACTCGCGGACTTTTCACAGGGGCTGGAACGCCTGGAATCGCGCAAGGTGTTCGGGAAAATCCTCGTGGCGATCGACTGATATGTCGCCTGGGCGGCGAGACTCGCATTCACCTCAGGCTGCCCCTTACCCGGAAAATGTTCTACACGAGCGCGATAGCCACTCCCGGATAGTCTCGTGCTGCGTCTTGCCCTCGTCCTGAACCGCCATCTGCCCCGGATGGCGGGGATCGCCATGATTCCGTTGGTCCGCTGCCTCTTCTGGCTAGCGCGATTGCTGGGGACCGAGCGGGCGAGCCGGACCGGCGGGGCGATTGCACGGAGAGTAGGTCCGTTCCTACCCGCGAACCGCATCGCATTGGCGAACCTGCGTGCCGCCTATCCCGAGAAAGATGAGGCCGCGATCAGGGCGCTCGCGCGCCAAGCCTGGGACAATCTAGGCCGGACGGGAGCGGAATACGCACATCTTGCAACCCTATTCGATATCGACCCCACCGATCCAGCAAGTCAGCGCATGTCCGTTGCCGGCGCGGAGCATTTCGAGGCTTTGCGCGACGACGGCAAGCCGGGGCTGATCTTCGCCGCACACCTCGCCAACTGGGAATTGCCGGCGATCTGCGCCGCTCGCTACGGCCTCGAGGCCACGGCGATTTTCCGGCCGCCCAACGATATAGCCTCGGCTCGCCTCGTCGCCGAGGTGCGCCGAGAGACCATGGGTGGCCTGGCAGCGGCGGGGCAGGGCGCCGTATTTTCCATGCAGGGCGTCGTGGAACGCGGCGGCCATCTCGGCCAGCTCATCGATCAGCATTTCACCCGTGGCGTAGTCGTGGAGTTCTTTGATCGACCCGTTCTGGTGAATCCGCTGCTCGCCAAGCTCGCCAAGCATTACGAATGCCCCGTTCACGGAGTCCGCGTGGTGCGCAAGGACAATGCCCGCTTCCATCTCGAACTCACGCCTCCCCTCGACCTACCCCGCGATGCCAAGGGCGAAATTGATGTGCAGGGCGCAATGCAGGCGATGACACGCGTGGTTGAGGAATGGGTTCGGGAAAATCCGGGTCAGTGGTTGTGGATGCACAGGCGGTGGCGGCCGAACATGCTGCCCAAGCCCAAGGTTGCTCCAGTTAAACAGTCTAATCCATCCACGGCCCATCGAGGCAACGTGACTTCCGTTTCCGGTTGAGGCGCTGTCACATAGGGATATGGTCCGATCCGCTTTACGGCTACTCAGCTCCGCGCTGAACCCTCTCGCACTGACACTTCTCCTTCCGTACATGACAGGCCCGGCACACGCCGAGCCGCCTCGCGCGGTATCGAGCTCTTCACTAGCCAAGGTTGCGGCGCCTGCCAGAAGGCCTCGCGGATGATGGGGGATTACGCCCAGCAGGCCGACATCATCGCCCTGACCCTTCCGGTCACCTACTGGGACTATCTTGGCTGGAAGGACGAACTCGCGATCCCGGCCTTCACCGAACGCCAGCGCGCCTATGCTCTGAGCCATGGCGAGCGCCAGCTTTTCGCACCGCAGGCCATCGTCAACGGCGAGCCATCCCCGGTCAGGTCAGACCAAGCCTTCCTCGACCGTAGCCTCCGCACGGCGCGGCAGTCGTGGGGCCTTATCGTGCTGGTAAAAGCGACGGACCAGGGGGACCGTATCACCATCGATATCGGCGCCGGACGGGGAAGCGGCGAGGTCTGGCTACTCCCGATCCTGCGCAGGCACAGGACGGCAGTCGGGCACGGTGAGAACAAGGGACAGGTGGTCGATTACGTGAACATGGTGCGCGGGATGCACAAGGTCGGAGCCTGGATGGGCCAGGCCGCGCATTTCGAGCTCCCGCGTAGCCTCGCTTGTTCAGGTCATGCCGACAACTACGTGGTCATGCTCCAGAGTGGGACGCTTGCCCATCCCGCCCGCATTCTCGGCGCGACGAAGGGGCCAAGTTTCTGAGCCTTGGCCCGCTTACTGCCTTCGACGCTTCAGCCCACCCATTCCCCAGCGCGCATAACCGGCACGGCGCGCCCTTCGGCGGTGAGGCCATCGACGTCGATCTCGGCCGAGCCAATCATCCAGTCGATATGGATCAGGCTGCGGTTCGCACCCCGTGCCGTGAGATCGTCCTCACTGAAGCCTTCACCGCCGTCGCGGAAGCATTTGCTGTACGCCTGCCCCAAGGCGATGTGGCTCGCCGCATTCTCGTCGTACAGGGTATTGTAAAATAGCAGTCCAGAAGCGGAGATAGCAGACGAAGCCGGCACCAGGGCGACCTCACCTAGACGGCGAGCCCCCTCATCCGTGTCGAGGACGCGCGCGAGGACATCGCCCCCTGTGCGAGCCGTCGCCTCGACGATGCGCCCATCTTCGAACCTTACCCGGATGCCGTCGATCAGCGTACCCTGGTAGGATAAGGGCTTGGTGCTTGCCACGTGGCCGTCCACCCGCGACTTGTGAGGCGTGGTGAACACCTCCTCGGTGGGAATATTGGCGTTGCACAGGATCCCGCTGCGCGAAACGGAGGCCCCACCGCACCACTCGTGATCGTCGGCAAGGCCGACGGTGAGGTCGGTGTCCGGTCCCTGAAACCGCAAGGCAGCGAAGCGATGCTCGTTGAGAATCTTAGTGCGGGCGTGGAGAGCGTCGTTATGCGCCTTCCACTCGCCCACCGGGTCGGTACCGTCAACGCGAGACGCCGCAAAGATCGCGTTCCACAGGCGTGAGAGGGCTTCGTCCTCGGCGCAATCCGGGAAAACAGTCCGTGCCCAAGGGCGGGTCGCCGCTGAAACGATCGTCCAATTCGTGGCGAAATTCGCGATGAGTTCGAGAGCCGGCACATAGGCCTTCGAGCGCGAGCGATTGGCGCGGGCGACTTTCTGGGCGTCCTGTCCAGCCAGCAACGACGGATCATCCCCGGCGATCGCAAGCCTTGCGGCTCCGTTCCGGAACGCGTCGGCCATACCGCTGTAGAGCCAGCCCGCCGCCGTATCGAACGCGTCCTCAGGTGCGTGGGCGAAGCGCGCCAAGGTCGCAGCGTCGTCGGAATAGAAAGTAGTCACCAGGGACGCGCCGGCCTTGTAAGCCTCGGTGGTGATCGCACGGGCGAGAGGCGCGGCTTCGAGCGGCGCCGTCATCACCAATTCCTGGCCGTTCTGGAGTCCGAGCCCAATGCGGACCGCCACCTCGGCGAGGCGGCTGATCCGCTCGTCGAAGGAGAGGGCGGTCGTGTCAGCCCCAGTGCTCGTCGTCATCACCAATCTCCTCAGCTCCATCCCGCATATGCCACGGGGCGGGCGTTCAGCAAGATCGGGATTCGTGATGCTGATTCAAGCGCGGGACTCGCAGCGAGATGGTCAAGCAGCGCGCGACCAAGTGATTTCGCCGAGATTCTCGCGGAAGGCGAAACGCATGAGATGGTCGGCCACCACGTTTTCCAGCCGCGTCAGACCAGCTGGATCAGGAGTCGCGACACGCATCAACAAAGCATCGGCCTCTGCCTGGAACGTGCAAACGCGATCTTCGCCGAACGGGACCGTACCGGCCGCGTCCGTCGCTTCCACGGGGAATTTATGGCTCCAATGGCGGCAGAGCTGCTTCAGGTAGCGGCTTGCCTCGGCAGTTGGAACTCTCGCCTGCGAGATCGGCATCGTCTTGTCTCCTTCGGTCCCTGAAATCCATGGACGCAGCTGGTGCATCGTTGTCGCTGGGCTGCAGACCTTCATTGAGGGTGCGATCCGCCTCTTACTGAAGGGGTCAGGACCGTTAACGTCCCCATAAGACGCTGCAGCGCACCCATGAAGCACTCTCATCGCAATAACGCTTTAGATCAGGACTTGAAGCCGTTTCATGGCGCATCGCGAGATCGATTGTGATCTTTTCTTGTGCGACGCACAATGGGGCATGTGAACAACGCCGTGAGTGTCTGGATGGCTTATGCGGCGAAGTCACACGCCCCCGGCGCTTACTCCTTCGGAAGCGCCGGGGGAGGGTTCGCTGACAACGCGATCACCTTCCCGGGGTTCAGCAAATCTCGCGGATCGAGGGCGCACTTGAGCCGGCGCATCAGGTCCAGGCCGACCGGATCGGCGTAGAGGCCCAGTTCGTCTCGCTTGATTAGGCCGATGCCATGTTCGGCGGCGATGGACCCGCCCATCCGATGCACGATGTCGTGAACGATCCTGTTGAAGCGTCCCCATTCCTTGAGGAACGTAGCCTTGTCCATGCCGAGAGGCTGGCTAAGGTTGAAGTGGATGTTGCCATCGCCGAAATGCCCGAAGGCGCAGACACGCAGGCCAGGCATTTCAGCCTCGCATGCCGCGATCGCCGTATCTAGGAAATCGGCGAGACGCGATAGCGGCACCGAGACGTCGTGCTTGATCGAGCCGCCTTCGAGCGACTGAACGTCAGACAAGTTTTCTCGGAGCGCCCATAGGCTCGCGTTCTGCGTCTCACTCGACCCGATGACCGCGTTTTCCACGAGACCACGATCGATAGCTGCGGCAAGCGCCGTCTCGATGGCATCCGAGGCCTCTGCCCCAGCGTGCGTCGTAGACATTTCGATGAGCGCGTAGCCCGCATGATCCCCGGGAAGGGGACGTGGAAAAGCGGGTCTGTGTTTCAGTACGATTTCGAGTCCGAAGCGCGGAATGTACTCGAATGCCGTGAGGTTATGGCCAGCGGTCCGTTTAAGCGTGTCGAACAAGGCCAGAGCGGAATGCGGCGACGAAAGACCCGCAAAGCCGACTGCCCGCGACGAAGGCTTGGGATAGAGCTTCAGCACCGCCGCTGTGATGATTCCAAGGGTCCCTTCCGATCCAACGAACAGGTGTTTCAGGTCGTAGCCCGCATTGTCTTTGCGCAGCGCGCTCAACCCGTTCCAGACCCGGCCGTCTGCCAGCACCACTTCGAGGCCGAGCACGAGATCGCGCATGTTGCCATAGGCAAGGACGCCGGTTCCGCCGGCATTGGTGGCGAGGTTGCCGCCGATCGTGCACGAGCCCTCCGAGGGCAGTGACAGGGGGAACAGCATCCCCTCCTGGTCGGCCGCCGCCTGAGCCTCGGCGAGCAGGACGCCCGCCTCGACGGTGATACTGGCGCTCAACGGGTCGATGGCGCGGATGTACGAGAGGCGACCAAGCGACAGGACGATCCCGCCATGCGGCACTCCGCCTCCCACCAACCCGGTATTACCACCCTGAGCAACGATGGCGATTCCAGCGTCGGCGCAGGCCGCAACAACGAACGCGACGTCGCTGGTATCGGCCGGCCGAACGACGGCGAGCGCGTTGCCGTGAAAGAGGCCGCGCCATTCCCGGAGATGGGGTGCAATCTCTGCGGGGGCCGTGAGGACGTGCTTCTCCCCCAAGCGCTCAGTGAGACGGAAGAGAAGATCGGCGGGAGCAGTCACGGGCAGCTCTGGGCGGGAGATCGAGGGGTAACACGAAGTGGGGAGGCCGGACCGTCACGATGGCGGCTGCGAACTCACCTCCTATGATAAGGTTCGTGACCCGTCTTTGCAGGGCACGGAGCCGTGCCGCAACCGATCAGCGCAAACCCGGAGGAGGCGCCCAACCGATGCTGTCCGTGATCCCGAACCCACCCCGTACCGCCCTGCCCATTGTTGGCAGCGAGGACTTTTTCCCTGTGCGCCGCGTCTATTGCGTGGGACGCAACTACGCCGCCCATGCCCGCGAAATGGGGAAGGATCCCGAGCGCGAGCCGCCGTTCTTCTTCATGAAACCGGCGGACGCGCTTCAGATCGTCCCGGGCGCGGATGCAGTAGACCATCCCTATCCGCCCCGCACCGCCAATTACCATTTTGAGGTGGAACTCGTAGCAGCCCTCGGACGCGGCGGGCAGGACATCCCCACGGCCGATGCCCTCGATCATGTCTACGCCTACGCCGTCGGGCTCGACATGACCCGACGCGACGTTCAGGACGAAGCCAAGCGCCTTTCCCGCCCGTGGGACCTCGCCAAATCGGCCGATGCCTCGGCACCCATCGGACCACTCCACCCGGTCGAAGGTCGCAGGCATCCGATGCGCGGCGCCATCACACTCTCGGTGGACGACAATCCCCGCCAAGCCGGCGACCTATCGGAGATGATTTGGTCCGTAGCCGACCAGATCGCGCTCCTTTCCACCTATTTCGAGCTCCATCCCGGTGACCTGATCTTCACCGGTACGCCTTCAGGCGTCGGTGCGGTCGAGCGCGGACAAGTGATGCAGGCGGCCATCGAAGGCTTCGGTGCCATCCGCCTCAACGTCGTATGATTGGCTCCCTCCTCAACCGGCCGCTGATCCAACGGTTATTCCAGTTCGGCGCCCTCGTGTCCCGTGGAATGACCCTCGGCGTGCGGGGCGTCGCCTTCGACGCTCAGGGCCGCGTCTGCCTCGTGCGCCATACTTATGTGGAGGGATGGCACCTGCCCGGGGGTGGCATCGAGATTGGCGAGAATGCCGTCGACGCCATGGTTCGAGAGTTTCGGGAGGAGGCCGAGATCGTCGTGGAGGCGGCAGACACCTTGCGCCTGCATGGCTTCTTCCGCAGCACCGCCGCAACGGGCCGCGACCACATCGCTGTCTACGTCGCCCCCACCTTCACACTCCTCGGACCGAAGGCGCCAGACCGGGAAATCGCGCAGAGCGACTTCTTCGCGCTCGACGCCTTGCCCAAAGACACGACGCGGGCCACCCACAGCCGCCTCGACGAGATCGTCCATGGACTCTCCCCAACGGCCACGTGGTGAGAACGCGAGAAAGTTGCCCGCCGGCAAAAGAACCGAAAAACAGCTCTTGCCACGCCCGCCGGAATGTTGTTTAGAGACGCCGTCCGGGGCCGCCGGCGGGTCTTCTCCTCAAGCGGCACGGCATAGTGAGCGGGTGTAGCTCAGGGGTAGAGCACAACCTTGCCAAGGTTGGGGTCGAGGGTTCGAATCCCTTCGCCCGCTCCAATTCATCCAACCATCAGAACATACGCGATGGGCCGCCTTCGGGCGGCCTTCGTCGTATCTGGAGCTCGCATTCTGTCTTTCGATGGACGGTCATGACGAGTTCTCAAGCATACACATTGCTGGTCATCCGATGGCTGCCAGCGGACCTTCTCGATGAACCAATACGCCCTCTGCATGTTGAGTCACCGACAGCAAGGGATAAAACATATGACATCGACTTGGATGACCCTCGAGGAACTTGCCCTCAACCGCCAGATCACGGTGGATGAGGCGCTCCGCATCGTGAACGAGGCCCATTGCCCCAAGGTGTTCCGTGCTACGGCAACCCTGTATCTGGTCTGAGGGCCAGGCGGGCGTAATAGAGATTCAGTAGCGGTAGTTATTTTCTACCTCCGTCGGGTTCTGACTCGCCAACTTAGGACCCGGCGGCATACAAAGCGCTGACATCATTGCGGGTTGCCTGTCTGACGGCATTCAAAACCTGCACTATCTTCGCTTCGACAACCCAGGCTGCGCCCATGCAGCTCGACGAGGTGCGGTCCGCTCCGTGGAGCACCGTTGAACACGTTGAGTACGGTTCCGATAGCAGCGCCTGTTATCTGCGCCGAGAGACCATTCGCCAGGAAATTCGTCGTGAGCATCCTTTTAAGATACCCGTCTTTGGGCTCTGTGCTGCGGTTACTGAATATCACACCGGCGTTAGTTTTTAATTGAGCTAAATGGGGATAGCCCAGCGCCATCATTTGGCACTGGGCTATTTTTGTTTCAAGAACTATCTAGCATCAGCTATTGGTACGGTATTACTCGCGAATAACGTTCTATATCGAGGCGATAGCAGATCCGGTATTTCCGACCCGACCGTGCCGGGTCATACCGGTATTCGGCAGGATCGGTATTGTGTTGGGCTGCAACCCGCACTGCACTTGTACCGGCGAAGAACGGCCAGCTGGTGACGTTTCCACCCGCCCCCACCTTGGCTGGGACAAATAGCGTTGGGACCGCCCAATTCAATAAATCTGCTCCTTCGCGCGCACGAGAAACCGGTTTGTCACCGCCGCTTAAAAGCGCTGAACGGTGATACCGTCACAGCGCCTGTCCGCCATTCTGACGCATGGGATCACAGATTTTCGCAGACACCTTATCGAGATGTTCGCATGCATTCTTGAGGTACCAAGCCTTCAGATCCGGCTGGGTTGGTGCGACGAACATCGCCACAAGGACGAAGCCGACGAAGCCGAGGACGACAAGCGTCAGAAGATTCCGCATCAACTCACTCCAAAAAAAGAGCGTCCTCTCCTGGAGACAGGGCGCAAGCCCATAGGAGACAACGTAAAACGGCCAGCCAATCGCCTCAACGGACAATTCAGCTGGCCGATTCGGTAATAGCACGGCTTGTGAAAGCCGACACGGGAAAGGCTGTTGAGACCTGATGTTTCAACGTTGTTGGCAGCGTCCTGGTTCCCAGTTGTAGATCTTATCTCTCTGCAGGTTCAAAAAGCGGTACGATCTTCATGGCCGGCACCAGCACGAGGCCTTTGTCGGTGATCCGAATCTCTGGAATGACAGACAGCGGAATTAGGTTGAACCCCATATAGGGGATCGTGCAGCCGGCCCGCTCCCAGGCCACCTTCAGCAAACGGACTTCTTCGGCGACGAGACCGACGCGCTTGTCGGAGAGAAGTCCTGCCACAGGCAACGGAACCATCGCAGTGACCTTCCCATCCTCGACCACGCAGACGCCCCCCTGGATCGTCGACAGCGCATCTAGAGCGACGCGCATGTCCTCTTCATTCAGCCCGGCCACGATTACGTTGTGCGAATCGTGGCCGACACTGCTCGCGACAGCGCCCTGTTTCAGACCAAAGGCGCGCAGCAATCCGTGCGCGACGTTCCCGGCCCTGCCATGGCGCTCGATCACGGTGACGAAGCACAGGTCGTTGTCCCACAATGTCGTTACCCAATCGAGGCCGGGAGTCAGATCGTAGCGCTCGTGGGTCAACTCGATGCCGGGAAGCGTGGTGCGAATGGCGTTGACGATGCAGCGGCCTTCGGGAAACGGCGGGACGAGGGCAGGAAGCGGCTGTGGCAGATGCATCGTTGCATAGGCTGGTGCAGGATATCGATAGGGTCGCGAGAGTGCCGCATCGAGGAGGGGAGTAACCGCACGGTTCTCGACCACGCACCGTCCGCCATACCATGTGGTCTGCGGGATCAAGTCATCATCGAGGAGGACTAGATCGGCCCGACGTCCCCCGCCGAACCCACCAATCTCGCCATCGAGCCCATACCGGGTCGCCGGATGGAGCGAGCCCATTGACCATGCCTGTTCGCGGGGGATGCCCATGCGGATTGCCTCGCGCACCACCCAATCCAGGCCGTAAGCGAGGAGATCCTGCGCATCCCGGTCGTCGGTGCAGACGCAGACCCGCTTGGCCGAGGCTCCCAGTTCGATGATCGTGCCGATAGCCTTGGGCAAACTGTGCCAGGGCGTGGTCGGCGGGCCGCCGCGCAGGTAGATCCACAAACCCGCCTCGAGCAGGTCGTCGGCAATGTCCCTGTCGATGGCTTCGTGGGTATCAGTGACCCCGCTGGCCGCGTAGGCCGCAACGAAGCCGCGGCCGTAGATATGGCCGGAGACCGGCCGCCCCCGTTGCAGAGCGGCCGCGATGATGGCATGCGCCCTTTCATCGCCCTCGGCGACGGCGACGAAATCCATCTTCTCGCCAAGGCCGATCGCCTCCGGCCACGCATCGAACAAAGCTCCGATCTTCTCGGCCGTCAGGTCGCCACCGGCGGTTTCCAAGGCTGGCGACGTGGCCGGGACCGTGCTCGGCACCGTGAGGTAGATGTTGAGCGGCGCCTCGCGGGCATCCTCCAGCATCCAGGCGATGCCGTCCGCATCGAGGACATTTCCGATCTCGTGGCTGTCGCAGACGACGGTCGTGGTGCCGTTGAGGAGCGCCGCCTCGGCATAGGCGCAGGCGGTCACCATGCTGCTCTCGATATGCAGATGTGGATCCACCAGGCCGGGCGCCAGAATACCGCCGCCCGCATCGTAACGGGGGGCACTCCCGTGATAGGCACCGGCAGGCTTTACGGCGGCGATACGTCCTCCGGCGATCCAGACTTCACTGTCCGGCCGGATCCGCTCAGAATAGGTGGAGAGGATACGTGCGCCGGTGATGACGAGATCGGGCTCCGCCCGCCCCGCGGCGACGCCGGCGAGATGCCGGGTCATCCGGGCCAAGGGTGCGACGGAAAAACGTGTCAGCGGCGTCGGATCGGTCATCGTCGGCTTGGCTCCTGGCATCATCAAACCGGCCGCCACGGCAGGCCGGTCTTGCCCGGCGGCGCGCACGCATCATGCCACAGGCGGGTCTACCGCGCCTGCGCGTCCAGAAAGGCGGGTTGCCAACCTGTTTCGCCGGGACCATGTAGCGCTGCGAGTTCGGTCGTGGCGTCTCCCAACGGTGACGGTCACGGCGCAGGAATGTCGGCGGGACCAGACGGTCGAACGTCGAACATTTCGCCTACCGAACCCTCGACATCACATTCCCCGATCGCATCATCGAGCATTTGTCATGGCCAAGCGTACAAAGTCGAAACCGCAGGAGCGGGGCTCAGTCCTGTTCGACGTGGTCTATGAAGACGAGTCCCGTGCCTCGAACCGTCGGGTTCCCATGGAAATCCTCGGAGGGCTCGACGGTGACGAGCCCGCCCGGCAACTGATCGAGGAGCAGGACCGCGCCATCGCCGAGAAGTCGGGCCGCCCGTCCCGCGCCATTCGAAGCCTGAGCCGGTCGCCGGCCCGCGCGATCAGCAGCGAGTCCGGCGATTGATCCTCAGGCTTTCTTAAGGAACTGTGTCTTCAGAACGAGGCCCTTCACCTTCTCGGCGTTGCACTCGATCTCTTCAGGATCCTCCGTGAGGCGGATGTTCTTGATGAGCGTCCCGCGCTTCAGGGTGGTGGAGGTGCCCTTCACCTTGAGATCCTTGACCAGCGTGACGGAATCCCCGTCGGCCAGCTTGGTGCCGTTGGCATCCTTCGTATCGGCCATGGTTCAGGCCCCGGCATCGGGCGGCATGTAGGGCTGCCCGGCATTGGTCAGCGCCCGGTCCACCGCCTCGATGGCGAGGAGGATGCGCATGAAATCCTCGGCGGCGGAGGCAGCTGCGAGTTCGCTCGAACCGATCCGCTTGGCCAAGGCGTTGCGCTGTCGCGAGAGGCTGGCGCGGGCGCGGTTGAGGTCGGCAATCTCGTCGGGCGTCATGGTAGGGTCTCTCTGCCGATCGACCGTCCAGGCGGTCTCGGGTGCGGAGCGATGCAATCATTGGCCGCAGGATGCAATGGCGCATCCGGCGGCATCGCCGCGGATGGGGCGACGGATTCGATACAGACGGCGCCGACCGTCTCGGGAAGCGGCCTTACGGTGCGGTCACAGCTCCGCGGACCGCCCCGAAAGCTCGGCCCGCAGGTTTCGGGCAGCCTGGGTGAGCGCCTCGTCGCGGCGGCGGCGCGGACGCGGCACGTCGATCGTCATGTCGGCCGCGACCCGGCCCGGGCTTCCTGCCAAGACCACGACGCGGTCGGCCAGGGTCACGGCCTCGTCGATGTCGTGGGTGACGAACAGGATGGTCTTGCCGGTGGCGGCCTGGATGCGCTGCAACTCGTCCTGCAGGCCCTCGCGGGTGAAACTGTCGAGTGCGGAGAACGGCTCGTCCATCAGGAGCACGTCCGGGTCGACGGCGAGGGCGCGCGCGATGGCGACGCGCTGGCGCTGCCCGCCCGAGAGCTGGTGTGGCCAGCGCTGGCCGTATTCGCCAAGTCCGACGAGGTCGAGCATCTCCTGCGCCTTGGCGAGGCGCTGAGGCTTCGACAGGCCGCTGCCTTCCAGGCCGAATGCCACGTTGGCGACGACCCGGCGCCAGGGGAGCAGGCGGGCGTCCTGGAACACCAGCGCCATTGGCGTGCGGCAGCCCTCGCGCGTGGCGAGGCGCACCGTTCCCCCGCTGGGGGCGGCGAGGCCGATGAGAACGCGCAGGACGGTGGATTTACCGACGCCGGATTCGCCGACGATGACCACGAACTCCCCGCGCGCGATGGAAAGGTCGAGCTCCGACAGGATGACGTTGCGCACCCCGTCGCGCTCGTAGGCGAGGCTCAGGCCGCGTATGTCGATGATCGGGTCCATCAGGCGCGCCACCGCAGGAGCCAGCTCTGGAGGGCGACGAAGCCGGTATCGAACAGCCCGTAGAGGCCGGCCATGGTGAGCATGTAGACGACCACGATATCGGTGGAGAGGAGGCTGGAGGCCTGCATCATGCGCGCCCCCACACCCGGCACACCGAAGATCTCGGCGGCCACCACCGCCATCCAGGCCTGGCCCAGCGCCGTGCGCAGGCCGACGAGGATGCCAGGGGTCGCGGCCGGCAGCAGGATCTTGGTGAGACGCGCCAGGGGCGAACGGAAGCCGAAGGCCTGGGCGACCTCCACGAGATCCCGGTCCACCCCGCGTACCGCCCCCTGCGTCGCGAAAAACACGATCCAGAACACGCCGATGGCGATGATGAACACGGCGGCCGAGGGTTGGACCCCGAACCAGATGATGGCGAAGGGCACCCAGGCGAGGCCGGGAATGGGCCGCAGCAGGCGCACGACCCAGGCGGTGAGTGCCTCGAAGCCCCGGAACATGCCCACCAGGATGCCGAGTGCGATGCCCGCCCCTGCGCCGACGGCGAGGCCGACGAGGTAGTGGCTCAGGCTCGACAACACCGCCTCGCCCCAGACCCCGAGACGAATCTCGTTGAGGAAGGCGGCCGGGATCGTGCTCGGCGGCGGCAGGAAGGCCGGGTTGATCAGCCCGAGCCGAGGCATCGCCTCCCAGAACAGGAGGAAGGCGACGAGTCCGAGAGCCGCGAGGGCGGGTGCGCGAAGGGCCTTCATCCGATCAGCGCGCGATCGCCTTCTCGTAGTAGCGCGAGTCGAACAGCCCATCGAGGGGCACGTCTTTCTCGAGGGCGCCGATGGAGACCTGATAGGCCTGCATCGCCTTGGTGGCGACGATGATGGCGCGCGGATCGACGGTGAACTTCGCCGCCGGGGAGGTGAGGGCCTTCTGGATCGTGGCGAGGTCGACGATGCCCTTGCCGAGGGCGGCGAGCACGTGGGGCGCGGCCTTGGCCGAGTCGGATTTCAGCAGGGTGTCGGCGCGGATGAGGGAGCGCACCAGGGATTCCACGGCGCCGGGATTCCGGTCGGCATAGGCGCCGTAGACGCCCACCACCGTGCCCGGCTGGTCGGGGAACATCTCGGCTCCGTTGGCGATCAGCTTCACGCCCGGATTGCGGCCCTGGATGATGGTGAGGGCCGGCTCGCGGATCGAGGCGCCGTCGACGGCGCCGGCGAGAATCGCCTGCTGCGTTGCGTCGATGCCCATGGGCACCACCTCGGCATTGGCCTTGTCGGCCTTCGCCACCTGCCACAGCCAATGCTGCAGGGTGGTGTTGGGCACCGAGCCAAGGGGCTGGGTGGCGAGCCGCGCGGAGCGACCCTCCTTGGCCTTGAACTGCGCGAAGGCCTCGGCCTTGCTGGCGCCGTTGGCGAAGAACGGGGCGAGCTTCGGCCCGGCCACGAACACCATCTCCTCCACCGCCGTGGAGGCGACGACGCGGACATCGATGTTCTTGGTGCGCGCCACGGCCAATGGCGCGACGCCGGCCACGTAGACGTCGATCGTGCCTGAGGCGAGGGCCTGGATCATGTTCGGGCCGGATTCGAAGGTGGTGAAGGAGGGGCTAAGGCCCGCCTCCTTGAGCCAGCCCTCGCCGTCGGCGACGAAGATCGGCGAGGCGCCGATGACCGGGATGACGCCGATCCGCATGGGGATCGGAGCCGTCTGGGCGGAGGCGGGGGCCGCGATCAGCCAACCGGCCAGGGAGGCCAGGATCGTCGCGATGACGGGAAGGGCAGGGCGCATCGAAGGGTCCGGATTCCGGGAAAGCAGGTCGGCTCGCGGCGAGCCGTGGCCCGGCCATGCCACAGGAGCCGCGTTCTTCAAACACCGTTGCGCGAAAGAACGACCCGCTTTGCGAATCTAAGGACGCCCTTCCACGGCCAAGCTTGAGGGGAGAGGCTTTATTCCCCAACCCCGGGCGTCCGGCCGGAACGGCCTTGGCCGTATTCAGTTGAGAGGCAGGACCTCGTGAAGAGCAAGGCCTCGGCCGCCCATCGAGACGGCCGACCAACGACAAGGACAGACGCCATGAGCTTTCTCGGCAGCATCGTCAGCAAGATCCTCCATCCGTTCGGCGGCGGAACCACCTCGGCGGATGCCGCACCGGCAAACGCCCCGGCCGGCTCCACCACCACCGCCCCCACGGAATCGGCGGCCGCTCCGAAGGCCGGCGAGCCGGTGGACGTGGAAGCCGTGCTGAACGGCATGGCCGCGAAGAACTCCCAGACCCTCAACTGGCGGACCTCCATCGTCGACCTGATGAAGCTCCTCGACATCGATTCGAGCCTCAGCGCCCGCAAGTCGCTCGCCGACGAGCTCCACTACACCGGCGACAAGGAAGACTCGGCCACGATGAACGTCTGGCTGCACAAGCAGGTCATCAAGAAGCTCGAGGAGAATGGCGGCAAGGTGCCGGCCGACCTGAAGGATTGATCGCAGGGGAGCGTCCCCCTCTCCCCGCGCGCGGGGAGAGGATCGCGGACACCTCGTCGTGTCCGCGATGAGCGAGAGGCGAAGCCGAAGCGGGGGTGAGGGGGCGATTCCGAAAGAGACTCGTCCGTCATCGCCCCCTCACCCTCGGCTGCCGCCTCGACGCGCCGACGACGAGGTCGTCGCGTCCCTCTCCCCGCGAGCGGGGCGAGGGGATCCAAACACCTTCACCCCCGCGCGCGACAGCGCCGGGGGCATGGCCCAGAAGAAGCCCCGAACAGGGGACGCGGGACGCCGCGAAACCCATTGAGCGCTATAATAGTGTGCCGGTTCCCCGGCGTCCCGTCAGGCTCCGGCGTTCCCGCCGGGGCCTGTTTTTTCGTCGCGGTGTCTCCAGCGGTCCTCGCGTTGCGTCGCGCCTGAGGTGGTCGTGTTGCATCCCAGCCCGGCTGTTCGAACGGACTTTGCCCCGCACGCCCCCCAGACTATCGAGCCGCCGCCCGGGGCGATGGTGACCGACACCACCGACGCAGGCACCGCCCCGCCGCCCCTTTCGGCCCACCCGGTCGGTCACCGGGCGAGCCCCCTTCGCTGGGCGGCAGGTGTGGGGATATAGGCATGGGATAGGAATTTTGTCAAGACGTTTAACTTGCAAAACTTGCCTAAGCGACCGACCTTCCAAAACCTGCAAAATTTGTTTGCCGTAAATTTAAGATTTACTATTCAAATTTCCACAAAAACTCATTAATTATACCTAAAATCAAATAACAGCAACTCGTCATTTGAATAATACATCAATTTACCAAGAATTTTACTTAGATATGGTAGATTTAATAATAGTTATATTCTACTAAATGAATCAAAAATTTTATAAAGTGAATGCTATTCGATTTTTGTCGCCCAATTACCCCGCAAATGAAACCATTTGGACCTCAGCGCCGCGACATCCTTCATTTGGATGATGCAACCAAATGGCGCTTGTCATATGGAAATTGAACTCACCACGGACGCACATTATCGATGCAAATTATTCCGCCACCAGAACAACAAAATCAACAACAAGATAATACTATTCGCGATAACCAAAACAGAATTGAATATTATTATGATTCCAAGCATACGAATCCAAACCGGCAATCGTAAGCTATACAAACCTCAAATATACTATAACTGACAAAAACTGAAATCAAATAATACTTGACAATACCGGTTAATAAAGATCGCCATTCATAGCAAAGGGGAACAACAATGCGCACCGTAGTCTATCCATCAGATGTATTAGCACTGACAAATAGAAACGACGATTATAAGATGAATTTCGTCCTTATTAGCGCTGGAGATGTGAGCTATTATTCACTCCCGCGTGGACTTAACGGACTTGCCGGGAATGATACTTTGCAAGCTCTGTCACCGACCGTTATTATTGACGGCGAAAGTTATATCAAATTTCGGGGAGAGAATTTTCTTTATAATGGCGCCTTCCTTTCCGGCGGATATGGCAACGACGTTGTCTACGGTGGAACCGGCGACGACACGCTCCGTGGGGACGAAGGCAACGACTTCCTTTCAGGCGGCGCAGGCAACGACGCTCTTGAAGGGGGTGAAGGCAACGATACTCTGGACGGAGGCAGCGGAAATGACACGCTTGCGGGCAGTGGTTTTGACATTCTCCGTGGCGGAGACGGAAACGATTCGTTCGACGTGCGCTTTTCCTTCGGCGAAACTGGAAAAGTCGATGGCGGCAAAGGATCCGATCATGTCAACCTTAATGGTCACGCAGTCGGCGCAAAATTTACAAGCATAGAATTTGCACACTTAGGCATAACATCTGTTTCTAGCTCACAGCTAAACAGCCTTGGTAAAATATTTGCTGACTACACATCGGACATAACCATGCTGTCGGCGGGAACGGTTGGACCCAATTTTGCAGCGACCGCCGGCGGCAAATATCATAGTGGCCAGACGGCATCGATTACTGGCTCGCTTGGTGCCGATACCATCTATCTTGCAGGCGTGTCCGTCTCCTGGTATATCAGCGATGGTGAAGCCGAAGATGAGGGTGCTAGTAACGACAGTCTGATCGGTGGGTCCGCAGACGACTGGCTGACGGCCTGGGGCGGCGACGACATTCTCCGTGGAAACAAAGGAAACGATTTCCTGCGTGGTGGAGACGGCAACGACGTTTTGGACGGCGGAGCAGGCGAGGATTCAATGGATGGCGGCCTTGGAAATGATATCTACTATATCAATAACCCTGGCGATCGCATCATTGAGGTAGTAAATTTAGGGGTTGATACGCTGTATACTAGTATCAATTACACACTCAGCGACAATTTAAACATTGAAACTCTGCGGGCGAGTGCGGGAACGCTGGGTATTAAGATTGCAGGTAATAAATTCACGAACACTCTCGTCGGCGGTGAGGGCGACGATGTCCTCATTGGGGGATCGGGCCGCGACATCCTTGTGGGTGGGGCAGGATCAGATACCTTCACTTTCAGGTCGATCCGCGACAGCATCAACGGGAGCGCGGGCAGAGACCAAGTTAGCGATTTTCTGACTGGAACCGACCGCATCGATCTATCAGCGATACAGGCTAATACATCAGCGAGTTCGGACAAGCCCTTTAACTATATCGGGTCCGGAGCATTTACGAAATCGGCCGGTGAGTTGCATGCCATCAGGTCTGGTAGCTCAACGATCATTGAGGGCGATGTAACCGGAGACGGCAAGACCGATTTCCAGATCGTACTTCGGGGGATCGTCGACGTTCTGCAGACTTCCGACTTCGTCCTCTGAGCCTATGAGCCTCCGCAACGACGGGGGGACTTGTCTCGCGTGGCGTTTGGATATCGACCTCCAGACAAGTCACTCCTCCTTTCACCGCCCAGTCCTCACCCGCGTCCAATTCCGCGTCGCGAACCGCTGCGTCCGGTCATCCCAGGCCTGGTTCGTAAACAACCGCTGCATCGTCGCCTCGTCCGGGTAGATGCCGGCATTCGAAAGAATCTCCGGCTTCACCAGGGGTTTCGCGGCGAGGTTGCCGCTGGCATAAGCGACGAAGTTGGTGTTGGCCGCCGCCACGTCGGGGCGCATCATGTAGTCGATGAAAAGGTGGGCCTCCTCGGGGTGGGGCGCGTCCTTCGGGATGGCGAAGGCATCGAACCACATCAGCGCGCCTTCCTTCGGGATGAAATAGGCGATCTCGACGCCGTTCTTCGATTCCTCGGCGCGTTTCTTGGCCTGCATCACGTCGCCGGAATAGCCGACCGCGAGGCAGAGATCGCCGTTGGCGAGGCCGTTGATGTATTCCGAGGAGTGGAATTTTCGCACCGAGCCGCGCACCTTGAACAGCGCGTCGGTGACCTGGGAGATGTCGTCCCAGCGCTTGGTGTCGGGCTTGAGGCCATAGGCCGGCAGCATGCTGGGGATCAGGTCCTCGGGGCTGTCGAGCATCATCACCCCGCAATCCTTGAGCTTGGCCATCAGGGTGGGGTTGAGCACCAGCGTCCAGGTGTTGAGCGGCTGGTTGGGGCCGAGGCGCTCGCGCACGGGGCCGAGATTCACGCCGATGCCGGTGGTGCCCCACATGTAATCGACCGCATAGGTGTTGCCGGGGTCGTAGACCGCGAGGCGCTGGGCGATCTCGGGCCAGGCGTGTTTCAGGTTCGGGATCTTGGCCTTGTCGAGGGGCCGGAACACGCCGGCCTTGATGAGCCGCTGCAGGAACGGGCCGGTGGGCACCACGAGATCGTAGCCGGACTGGCCGGCGAGCAGCTTCGTCTCCAGGATCTCGTTGTTGTCGTAGGTGTCGTAGACGACCCTGATCCCGGTTTCCTTGGTGAAGGCCTCCAGGGATTTCGGATCGATGTAATCCGACCAGTTGTAGATGTTGACCACGCGCTCCTGCGCCTTCGCCCCCGCCGAATTGAGCAGGGCGAAGGCGAGGAACAGGGACCCGAGAAGGCTGAGCGCCAGCGCGATCATCAGGACGGCGAACACGATACGACGCATCGGCGGGCTCTCTTGTCTCGGGACCGGGTCGGGATCAGGCGGGGAGCTTGGCCGCGACGACGACGATCTCCACGAGGTATTCCGGCCCCGCGAGCTTGGCTTCCACGGTGGCGCGGGTGGGCGGGTTCTCCTTCGAGACCCAGGCATCCCAGGCCGCGTTCATCTCGGCGAAGGTCGCCATGTCGGCGAGATAGATCGTGGCGGAGATGAGCCGGGTCTTGTCGCTGCCGGCGAGCGCCAGCAGCCGGTCGATCTCGTTGAGCACCTCCTGCGTCTGCGCGGTCACGCCGGCCCCCACCGTTGTCCCCGCCACTTGGCCCGCGAGGTAGACCATCTCGCCATAGGTGACGGCCTGGCTCATGCGGGCGCCGGATTCGAAACGGGTGATGGTGGTCATGGATCGCTCTTCATGGGGCGCCGCGCGGGCGCGTCGTCGGGGCAAGCGTTGTGCCGCGCGCCACGCATCCGCGTAAAGGGGAGGGCGGCGGCCAAGGTCGAGAATGCGACACAATCGCCGTCCCGCGGCGCAACCCATCCCGCGATGCGGCGTTGCATGAGCACAAACGGTCAAGTCCGGGCGGGACAATCCCGGCCACCGCGTTTCGAGGATCAGCTCATGGATATCATCTGGACCATCATCATCGGCTTCCTGGCCGGTGTCGTCGCCAAGTTCATCATGCCGGGCGACAAGGAGCCTGCAGGGTTCATCCTCACCACCATCCTGGGCATCATCGGCGCCTTCGTCGCCACCTTCCTCGGTCAGGCGCTCGGCTGGTACGGTCCGAACCAGGGCGCGGGCTTCATCGGAGCCGTGGTCGGCGCCATCGTCGTGCTCGCCATCTACGGCTTCATCGCCAGCCGCCGCACCACCACCCTCTGAACGGACGTCACGGCGCGGGCCTCGGGTCCGCGCCTTTCGCGTTTCATCGGACAGACAAAAGGGGCGCCCCATCGGAGCGCCCCTTTTTCGTGTCCCGGATCAGGAGATGTAGCCGGCCGACTTGACCGGGCAATGGCCGGTGGCGCCGCGGATAGCGAGGCCGGCGCCGACCACCAGGGCCGCCAGGCTGAGCCACTTGTTCGGGCGGGGCTGGGCAGCGGCGGCGGCGATGCCGAGGCCCAGAACGACGGACACGGCCCGCTCGGTGGTCGACAGGTTGGTCTCGCCTTCGAAGATGCTCGGAATCATCGGATCGGCCATGGTCTCACATACTCCTCGTGTTGCATCGCGGGGCGAACGCGGCGGGAGGATGGGTGTTCCTCATGATCTGACCGGGGCGTTGACGCATCCTCGCCCCAAACGAAAAGCGCGGCCCCTTGCGGAGCCGCGCTTCTCATTCTCGATCAACCCTCGGGGCTGAGACGGCTTACGCGTCCTGGCGGGGTCCGCGGGCGCGGTCCTGCTCGGCGTTGCGCTCGGCCTTCAGCTTCTCGGTGAGGTCCTCGCCGGTCTCCTGGTCGACGACCTTCATGGAGAGGCGAATCTTGCCGCGATCGTCCGCGCCGAGGAACTTCACCTTGACCTTCTGGCCGTCCTTGACGACGTCCGTCACCTTGGCGACGCGCTGGGCAGCGAGTTCCGAGATGTGGACGAGGCCGTCCTTGGCGCCGAAGAAGTTCACGAAGGCGCCGAACTCCATGCACTTCACGACGGTGCCGTCGTAGATCATGCCGACTTCGGCTTCCGCCACGATCGACCGGATCCAGTTATAGGCGGCCTTGATGGCCTTGCCGTCGCTGGAGGCGATCTTCACCGTGCCGGTGTCGTCGATGTTGATCTTGGCGCCGGTCTTCTCGACGATCTCGCGGATCACCTTGCCGCCGGTGCCGATCACTTCCCGGATCTTGTCGGTGGGGATCTGCATGGTCTCGATGCGGGGCGCGTATTCGCCGAGCTCGGGACGGGCATCGGTGAGGGCCTTGGCCATCTCGCCGAGGATGTGGACGCGGCCTTCCTGCGCCTGATGCAGGGCGACCTTCATGATCTCCTCGGTGATGCCGGCGATCTTGATGTCCATCTGCAGCGAGGTGATGCCGGCTTCCGTGCCCGCCACCTTGAAGTCCATGTCGCCGAGGTGATCCTCGTCGCCGAGGATGTCGGACAGCACGGCGTAGCGCTCACCCTCGAGGATGAGGCCCATGGCGATGCCGGCCACCGGACGGCGCAGGGGCACGCCGGCATCCATCAGCGACAGCGACGCGCCGCAGACGGAGGCCATCGAGGAGGAGCCGTTGGACTCGGTGATCTCGGACACGACGCGGATCGTGTACGGGAACTCGTGGGCCGGCGGCAGGACGGGGTGCACGGCGCGCCAGGCGAGCTTGCCGTGTCCGATCTCGCGACGACCCGGGGAGCCCATGCGGCCGGTCTCGCCCACCGAGTAGGGAGGGAAGTTGTAGTGCAGCAGGAAGGTCTCCTTGTAGGTGCCTTCCAGCGCGTCGATGAACTGCTCGTCCTCGCCGGTGCCGAGGGTGGCGACCACGAGGGCCTGGGTCTCGCCGCGGGTGAAGAGCGACGAACCGTGGGCGCGCGGCAGCACGCCGACCTGCGACACGATCGGGCGCACGGTGCGGACGTCGCGTCCGTCGATGCGGGAGCCGGTGTCGAGGATGTTCCAGCGCACGACCTTGGACTGCGCTTCCTTGAACGCGGCCTTGACCTTCTCAGGGCTGAACTTCTGCTCGCCCTCGGCCGGACAGAGAGCCGCGATCACCTTCGCCTTCACGGCGTCGACGGCGGCGTAGCGCTCCTGCTTCACGGTGTTCTTGTAGGCGTCGCGGAGTTCCGCTTCACAGACGTCGAGCACGGCCTTCTCCACGTCGCCGTTCTCGGGCGCTGAGAAGTTGCGGGGCTCCTTGGCGGCCTTCTCGGCGAGGCGGATGATCGCATCGATGACCGGCTGGAAATGCTTGTGGCCGAACATCACGGCGCCGAGCATGGTCTCTTCGTCGAGCTCCTTGGCCTCGGATTCCACCATCAGCACGGCGTCCTGCGTGCCGGCGACGACGAGATCCAGGGTCGAGTTCTCGAGCTCGGGAACCGGCGGGTTCAGGATGTACTGGCCGTTGACGTAGCCGACGCGGGCCGCGCCGATCGGGCCGGTGAAGGGCACGCCAGACAGGGTCAGAGCGGCGGAGGCCGCCACCATGGCGAGGATGTCGGGATCGTTCTCGAGATCGTGGGTCAGGACGGTGACGACGACCTGGGTGTCGTTGCGCCAGCCTTCGACGAAGAGGGGGCGGATCGGGCGGTCGATGAGGCGGGAGACCAGCGTCTCCTTCTCGGAGGGACGGCCTTCGCGCTTGAAGTATCCGCCGGGAATGCGGCCGGCGGCGTAGGCGCGCTCTTGGTAGTTCACGGTGAGCGGCAGGAAGTCGATTCCGGCCTTGGGCTCCTTGCCCGACACGACGGTGGCCAGCACCGAGGTCTCGCCATACGTCGCCATCACGGCGCCGTCGGCCTGGCGGGCGACCTTGCCCGTCTCGAGGACGAGCTTGCGGTCGCCCCAGATCAGCTCTTCACGTTGTACGTCGAACATATGTCATGCCTTCCTGCGGTCGGGCGTGCCCGGCGCCGCCAGGGGCAAGACGGCGAGGAGTTCCGCGCCTTACCGGCGAAGAACTCCTGGCGATCCTGTCCCCGACGAGTGCGCCTCGAAGCGGCCCGATGGTCGCGCGGCCAGACCCATTCCGGCAGCGCGGGACGTCAATGAAACGCGGCCCTGAGCCAGGCTCGGGACCGCGAAAATCGCCTTAGCGGCGGATGCCGAGACGCTCGATGAGGCTGCGGTAGCGGGCCTCGTCCTTGCGCTTGACATAGTCGAGCAGCGAGCGGCGCTGCGAGACCATCTTCAGGAGGCCGCGGCGGGAATGGTTGTCCTTGCCGTGGGTCTTGAAGTGGCCGGTGAGGTTGGTGATCCGCTCGGTGAGGATCGCCACCTGGACCTCCGGAGAACCGGTGTCCTTGCCGCCGGTCGCGTATTCCTTGATGAGCGCAGTCTTGCGCTCGGCCGAAATCGACATCGCATTCCCTTTCGATACGGGTTTTCGGGTCGAGACGGTCCTCCTCAGGAGGGACCGCCTCAGCCTGGGACGGGGCCTGTGCCGGGATGTCGTCCAGCACGGTCGCGTTCACAAGCAGGTTTGGCCCCGTGCCCGTTTCCGGGTCGAGGCACTGAGACACATACACGAATCCGGGTCGCGTGCCACCCCCCGCGCCACCCCGGCGGGCCGTTGCCGGGCCGTTGCCCGGCCAGGGAACAGAATTTCCCCACTGCTGTGCCGGACCGGCACCCGCACCAACGTCTTTATTCAGCACAGAGTCATCCAATCTGCAGATTTCTTTTCCATCGAAGTGTTACAGTCGGCGCTTAATTCAATCATTGTCACGGACCAACAGAACATTCATATGGTTGGAGCTAGTCGGAGACCCCCTTTCGCCGAACAATCTGCCATATCGACGGAAACACAATGGATAGAATCGCCGTAAGAGTCCTGAAGCCAATAGCCTTCGCGGCACTAACATTTGGCGCAAGCTACTACTTATTCCATTCAGCATTCATTTCACTGATCCTTAGTCTAGTCCCCCTCTTACTCGGATGGCTGGGTGTGTTTGAAACGTTTTCGTACACGATCGCAGCAGCTTTATTCATCGCCGCCATCGTCTGGTGCGTCGTTCCGGTGGATATGAAGAATCTGGTGGAGCTACAGACCCAGGCTGCAGTCAAGGAATTCACGGCGGCGATGCCCACGCCAACAAAGCCCGACTGAGACTTTCCAACTGCTTCCTCGGGTGGCTCGATGGAAGCGCCTGACGAATCAGGCCGTCAGCGCCTCGCTCACGCCGCGGATGTCCCGAACCAGGGCGTCGATGCGATCCGGATCGGAATCCCAGGCGAACATGAACCGGGCGCCTCCGCCGATAAATGTATAGAAACCCCACCCCCTCTTCCGCAAAGCCTCCAGCCGCTCGGGGGAGGCCTTCAGGAACACCGCATTGGCCTCCACCGGGAACATGGCGGTGAAGCCGGGGCATTCCGCCACCGAAGCGGCGAGGTGTTGCGCGCAGGCATTGGCATGGACCGCGTTGCGGAGCCAGGCGCCGCCTTCCAGCATTCCGACCCAGGGGGCGGTGAGGAAGCGCATCTTCGAGGCGAGTTGACCCGCCTGCTTGCAGCGATAGCCGAAATCCTCGGCGAGGGCAGGATCGAAGAACAGGATCGCCTCGCCTGCTGCCATTCCGTTCTTGGTGCCACCGAAGCAGAGCAGATCGACGCCGGCCCTCCAGGTCATCTCCGCCGGCTCGCAGCCGAGGCTGGCGCAGGCATTGGCGAAGCGTGCGCCGTCCATATGAAGGCGCAGACCAAGCTCACGGCAGGCAGCGGAGATCGCCCGGATCTCGTCGAGCGAATACACCTGCCCCGTCTCGGTTGGCTGTGTGATCGTAACGACCCGGGGCTTGGGAAAGTGGATGTCCGAGCGGCCGGAGGCGAGCCCGCGGATGAGGGCGGGGGTGAGCTTGCCGTCGGCGCTCGCCGCCACCAGCAGTTTCGAGCCGTTGGAAAAGAACTCCGGCGCGCCGCACTCGTCGGTCTCCACATGGGCCGAGGCCGAGCAGATGACGCTATGGTAGGATTGGCACAGGGAAGCCAGCGCCAGGGAGTTCGCGGCGGTACCGTTGAAGGCGAAGAACACCTCCGCATCCGGCTTGTCGAACAGGTCGCGGAACGCGTCCGATGCCCGCTTCGTCCAGGCATCCTCGCCATAGGCGGGCACCGAACCGCCATTGGCCGCTTCGGTGGCGGCCCAGGCCTCGGGGCAGATGCCGGCGTAATTGTCGCTGGCGAATTGCTGGGGTTCGGTCTTCATCATCGCTTCGCCTTCCGTCGGTCCCGCAGGAAAGCCGAAGCGACGCGTGGCGAAACCCGTTTCGTTGCCGGTTCGGCCACATCCCCTCCAGTCGATGAGGGCTCCACCTTGCTCGGATCAGCAGGTTGGCGTCGGGCGTCGCCGCGACTCTTGATGCAAAGGGAAGCTTAACAGCGCGCGGGGCCAGCCGCAACGCGACGAGAGTGATGGTTGCCGCCCGTCCTCCGACACTCGAAGGACGGGCGGGGAACTACCTTCAGGCCGTCGGGCGACCCGAGCGACCGGAATAGCGGCGACGGAGGTAGGAGACGACTTTGGGGAGAAGGAAGGCGAGGATCAGCTTGCGCATGCGCGACACTCCGGAAAGGGAAGAAGATACGGCTCCATCCGGAGCCGCCTGTCTGGAGAGCAATGATCGGCCCGGCGTTGCGTTCCTTGGCCGGCTTCACAGATGGGATGCGACGGCTCGTCAGAGCTCCAGCGTCAGCGTGACCGGGACATGGTCGGAGGGACGCTCCCAGCCGCGCGCCTCGCGGAAGACGTCCACCGCGCGGGCGGTGCCGTCGAGATCCGGCGAGACCCAGACATGGTCGAGGCGACGCCCCTTGTTGGCGCCGGACCAGTCGGGCGAGCGGTAGCTCCACCACGTGTAGATCTTCTCCGGCTCAGGCGTCAGGACGCGGGCGGTATCGATCCAGCCGGCCTCACCACGCAGGAGCTCCAGCGCTTCCGTTTCTACCGGCGTGTGGCTGACGACGGAGAGAAGCTGCTTGTGCGACCAGACGTCGTGCTCGAGCGGCGCCACGTTGAGGTCGCCCACCAGGATCGCCGGGCCGGCCATGCGCCGCCCGCCCCATTCACGCAGGTCGCGGAGGAAATCGAGCTTGTGGGCGAATTTCGGGTTGAGGCCGGCATCCGGAACGTCGCCGCCGGCCGGAACGTAGAAGTCATGAATCACGAAGCCGGCGGCAGCGCCCGCCTCCGGCCCGAGCGCCGCCGAGATGTGGCGGGCATCCGGCTTCCCGCAGAAGGCCATGACGTCGCGGGTGAGCAGGGGAAAGCGCGACAGGATGGCGACGCCGTTATAACCCTTCTGGCCGGCGAACACGACGTTCTCGTAGCCCGAGCCGCGCAAGGCCTTGAGGGGAAAGGCATCGTCCGGGCATTTCGTCTCCTGCAGGCAGAGCACATCGGGCTTCACCTCGGCGAGAAACCGAAGGACGAGATCGATGCGCAGCCGCACCGAATTGATGTTCCAGGTGGTGACGGAGAGGCGCAACGGGTCTAGCTCACATATGTCATAAGGATCGGGACCGGCCGCTTCGATAGACCGGATCGGCCCGCCCGTCGCCGCACAATTGCCGCGTTCCATCGTCGAGAGGGATGCGCCGTCGCAGATACTGGAAGGATCGCCCGTCGTGTCGCGCACCCGCTCTGCGCTTTTCAATATTTACTGGGCCGCCTGGACCGCTTGTTTCGCGCTGCCCCTCGTGGTGCTCGCGATCCTCGGTTGCCCGACACGGCCGATCCGTGCGGCGACGCGGCTGTGGTCGCGCGGCATCCTGTTCGGCCTGCGTCACATCGTCGGCCTGACCTATGTGGAGGAGGGGCGCGCGCGCATCCCCTCCGAGCCGTGCCTGATCGTGGCCAACCACCAATCGGCCTGGGAGACCCTGGCCTTTCTCATCCTGATCCCGAACGTCGCCATCGTGGCCAAGCGCGAACTCGTGGCGATTCCCATCGTCGGCTGGTTCCTGCGCCGCTCGCCGATGATCATCATCGACCGGGCCAACGGCACCCAGGCCCTGCGCACGATGATCGACGAGAGCCGCCTCGCCATCGCGGAAGGCCGCTCCATCCTGATGTTCCCGGAAGGCACCCGGAGCACCATCGACGCGCCGGTGCAGTTCAAGCGCGGGGTCGAGCTGCTCTATGCCAAGCTCGGTCTGCCCGTCCTGCCGGTGGCGGTGAATTCGGGCCTGTACTGGCCGCATGGCGGCTCGCGCCACATCCCCGGGACGGTGGTGGTGAGCTACCTGGAAACCCTGAAGCCGGGCCTCTCGGGCGGAGAGTTCATGCGGGGCACGCAAGACGCGATCGATGCCGAGCTGAACCGTTGGCGGAGCGGAACAACAATGGAGCTTCAGGCGTCCTGATCGAAAGCCCTCCCCCCTCAGCGGGGGAGGGTGCCTGCGGAGCAGGCGTGAGAGGGCGCGACCTCTCCGAATGGCTCACGCCTCTCATCCGACCCGCTGACGCGGGCCACCTCCTCCCGCAGAGGGGAGAAGGGAGGCGCTCGCGATCACTGCGCCTTGATCTGCTTCTCCATCGCCTTGTCCTCGCTGCGCCCGTAATTGATGAAGAACTGGCTGCCGTCGATGGCCTTGCCCTTCTGCAGGTTCGAGAGCTGGACCGTGGTCTGGTAGCCTTGCGGATCGGTGATCCGCCACTGGCTGAGCGTCTTCACCTCGGCGTCGAAAAACAGCTGGATCTTCGAGGTACCGCCCAGTGTCGCCCGGTCCTCCAGCGAGATGCGGATGCCGCCCGGATCGTTGGCGATGTCCGACACGGTGAGGTCGCGGGCGAGGTCGATCTTGTCGCGCAGCAGGAATTTCAGCGGCGTCTGCGAGATGAAGTAGAGGTCCTGGGTCTTCAGCTTGCGGTCCTTCACCGCCACCGACGTGCCGTCGGCCACCACCTCCATAGGGGAGGGCTGGTCGTAGTCGAAACGCAAGCGGCCGGGCTTGGCCAGCGTCAGCTTGCCCCCGATGCGGCGCCCATCGGCGGCGATCTGGACGAAGTTGCCGCTGAGCGTGGTCATTCCGTTGAAATAGGCATTGGCCTGGGCGAGCACGGCGGCGGGCTCGGCATCCAGCATGGACGACGCGGCGGTGGGGGCGCCGACGGCGGCGACCTTGGCGGGCGCGTCCGAGGGCGCAGCCTTCGCGGCGGGTTTCGCGCCGGAGGCGGCCTTGTCCGCCCCCGCCTTGGCGTCCTTGGCGGGTTTGGGCGCCTGGGCCGCCGGCTTCTTCGGCGCGGTGGGAGCGGCCGGGGGCACTTCCGGCTCGGGAGCGGGGGCCGGCGCGGGCTGCTCCTTGCGGCCGAACAGGCCGTCGAGGAAGGACGAGACCTGCGCCGTGGCCGGCGCGGGTTGGAGGCTGGCCGCCAGCACGAGGAGCGAGCCGGCGGCGAGAAGGTGGCGTCGGCCGGTCATCCTGGGGCGTTCTCCGAAGTCGGGTGGGGTTCGGCTTAGAACTCGACCCTGTGGCGAATATGGGACGGGACCTCCCTCGCCCCAAAAGGGAGACGGACGGTACTCACACCGTTCTCCGCTCGATCGCCTCGGATCGAGCGGTCGCCGCGGGGCTCCCTCTCCCGTGTGGGAGAGGGTACCCGCGGTACATCTCGTTCTTCGATGATCAGCCGGTTCGACGGAATCGGTCCAGCGGATCATGTCTCACTCGTCATCGTCCATCATCGACGAGGACATGGAGATCGACCCCATGCTGGACGGCGCGGTTTCCATCAGGATCTCGCGTTTGCCGGCGTGGTTGGCTTGGCCCACGATGCCCTCGACCTCCATCCGCTCCATGATCGAGGCGGCGCGGTTGTAGCCGATCTGCAGGCGGCGCTGGATGTAGCTGGTAGAGGCCTTGCGGTCCCGCATCACCACCTGCACCGCCTGGTCGTAGAGGTCGGCCCCCGCATCGATCCCGCCGCCCGCATAGGCGCCGGCATCGAAGATCGGCGCGTCGATCTCCTCGGCCTCGGCGGCCGCCGCCTTGTCGGCCTTAGAGGCCTTGGCCGGCTTCTCCTCGGGCGGGTTCTCGTCCACGGTGACGGCTTCGAGATAGGACGGCCGGCCCTGGCGCTTGAGATGGGCGACCACGCTCTCGACTTCCGAATCCGAGCAGAACGGGCCGTGGACGCGGGTGGTACGGCCACCACCCGCCATGAACAGCATGTCGCCCTGGCCCAGCAGCTGCTCGGCGCCCATCTCGCCGAGGATCGTCCGGCTGTCGATCTTCGAGGTGACCTGGAAGGAGATCCGGGTCGGGAAGTTCGCCTTGATCGTGCCGGTGATGACGTCCACCGAGGGACGCTGCGTCGCCATGATGAGGTGGATGCCGGCTGCGCGCGCCATCTGCGCGAGACGCTGGATCGCGCCTTCGATGTCCTTGCCGGCCACCATCATCAGGTCGGCCATCTCGTCGACCACGATGACGATGTAGGGTAGGGCCGAGAGGTCCATCTCCTCCGTCTCGAACACCGCCTGGCCGGTCTCGCGGTTGAAGCCGGTATGGATCTCGCGAGTGATGATCTCGCCCTTGGCCCGCGCTTCCGCCATCCGGGCATTGTAGCCGTCGATGTTGCGGACCGCGATCTTGGACATCTTCTTGTAGCGCTCTTCCATCTCGCGCACGGCCCATTTGAGGGCGATGACCGCCTTCTTCGGGTCGGTGACGACGGGGGAGAGCAGGTGCGGGATGCCGTCATAGCGCTCTTCCATCTCGCGCACGGCCCATTTGAGGGCGATGACCGCCTTCTTCGGGTCGGTGACGACGGGGGAGAGCAGGTGCGGGATGCCGTCATAAACCGACAGTTCCAGCATCTTCGGGTCGACCATGATCAGGCGGCACTCTTCCGGCTTCATCCGGTAGAGGAGCGACAGGATCATGGTGTTGATCGCCACCGACTTGCCCGAGCCGGTGGTGCCGGCCACCAGCAGGTGGGGCATCTTGGCGAGATCGGCGATGATCGGTTCGCCGCCGATGTTCTTGCCGAGGCACAAAGCGAGCTTGTGCTTGCTGATGCAGAAATCGGCCGAGGACAACAGCTCGCGCAGGTAGACGGTCTCGCGGGTCTCGTTGGGCAGTTCGATGCCGATGACGTTACGGCCGGGCACCACCGCCACGCGGGCCGAAACAGCCGACATGGAGCGGGCGATGTCGTCCGAGAGGCCGATGACGCGGCTCGACTTGGTGCCGGGGGCCGGCTCCAGTTCGTACAGCGTCACGACAGGGCCGGGGCGCACGGCGAGGATGTCGCCGCGCACGCCGAAATCCTGCACCGTTTGCTGGAGGTTCAGCGCGTTCTGCTCCAGCACGTCGGCATCGACCTCCTCGGTGCCGGTCACCGGCGGCTCGGCCAGCAATTCCAGCGAGGGGTGCTCGTAATCCTCGTTCTCCACCAGCGACATCGGCGTATGCCGGCCGGCCGGGATCAGTGTGGCGCGGGGCTCGGGGAAGATCGCGCGCGACGGAGACGGGGCGGGCGGCGGAGCCGGCAGGGCGAGGACGGGAGCCGGGGCTTCCTCCATCTCGACCGGTGCGGCGGCTTCGGGGACGGCTGGCGCTTCCGCCACCTGAGGCTCGGGCTCCGGAGCCGGGGCGGCGGCCTTAGGGTTGCGCAGCAGGACCGGGCGCGGCGGCAGTGGCGTGAAGACCGGAGCGGCCCTGGCAGGGGAGGGGGCCTGCATCGGAGTGGCTTGCGCGAAGGAGGCGTCCATGACGGGAGCTTCCGCGACGGGGGGCTGCATCACCGGAGCTTGCATGACGGGAGCTTGCGCCACCGGGGCGGCGGGCATGCGGGCCGGGCGGATCGCCGCGCGGGCGGCCATGGCGGAGACGGCAACCGAACGCTGGGGAGCCGGCCCGGTCTGCTCGATGACGAGAGCCAGGGTGGCCGCCTCGGCGACCTCGGCGACGCGGTCCTCGTGGCTCGGCTCGTCCCGGACGGGCGCGGACTGGCCATAGTCTTGGCCGTTATCCTGGCCATTGGCGGGCAGGGGCGCGCCGCCGCGGTCGAACCGCATCAGCCGGTCGAGGACGTAGACGGGGCTGGGCGGCAGCGGGCGCAGGAGCGAGATGTCCACGGGCGGCGAGACCATGAAGGGTGAGGTCTCGTCCTCCTGCGCGCTGACCGGAGCGAGATCCGGCACCGGAGAAACCGCTGGCACCGGAGACATCTCCGGCACGGGAGAAACTTCCGGCACGGCCTGAGCCACAGCCTCATCGGAATCGGCCTGGATCGCCGACCATGTCTCGACGGCGGTCGAATCCTCGCCATCGAACCAGGCGCGCATGGCGGCCCAATCCGGAACCTCGGTCCAATCGCGGTCGACGGGCAGCGGCGCCGGCTCGGCGGCGGCCACCGGCTCGCTCACCGATGCGGGGATCGGAAGGGGCTCATCGACGATGGCGGCGAGGACGGCCTGCGGGCGACGATCGGGCGAGCGGAAGAAGCGCACGCCGGGCGGCGGGGTATAGGGCTGGCGCCACAGGGGCTGCGGCGGCTCAGGGGGGATCGCGGCGAGAAGCGCGGCCTCGGCCGCCTCCTGGGCGGCACGTTCCGCTTCCGCGGCGGCGAGGGCGGCGCGTTCGGCGGCCTGCCGTGCTTCGTCCTCGGCCTGCCGCGCGGCGCGGACCTGCTCCTCCTGCGCCAGGCGCTCGGCATCGAGCGCCCGCTGGCGACGCTCCTGCAGCACCGGATCCGGAGTGCGGGTGTAGCGTACCGCCGGGGCATCCTGCTCGGGCGCGGAATGGGCCGGCGCGTCGTAGCCCTCCGGGGTGATGGAGGCGGGACGACGCGGCGAACGGATCAGCACGCGCGGGCTCGATGCGCCGTGGTCGATCCGGCTCTCGCCGGTCGAGTCCATGGCCGCGATGCCCGAGGAGCGGGCGAGATCGGTTGTGGCGCGGTCGTCGAAGACGTGGTCCGGCCAGGCCTGCGCCTCGGCCCATTTGCCCTGCTCCAACCAAGGCTGGGCCTGGGGAGCAGGGGCGTCGTGCACCATGTCCCGGGGGGCCGTGAGCCAGGATTGCGCCGGGCGCGGCGAGACCAGGCTCGGGCGCTGGGGCGGTCCGGCGAGGCGCCGGGTCAGGCTTGCGCGCAGGCTGATCAGCCTGTGCGCGAGGGCGCCCAAGGTCAGGCCGGGGCGGTCACCACCGCGTCCGGGCCGAGAGGGATCACGATGAGAATAGGGAGGCCGTCCCGATGCGCGCATGATGCTCTGAATTGACTCGTAGGGTACCGGTCCGCGTCCTCGACAGGAGCGGTTCTTCCCCAAGCTAGGGCCAACGTCGTTAACAGACGCTTGCCCGTATCCCGCGAAGTGTCGGATTGCCGAGGGAACGCGACGCCGCCTCCCCCTGGAGCCCCGGCGCGTAACCGGTTAGGTTAGGGAACCCAATGAAGCGCTTCGGATCACACGGGTTTCCTTCGGCGACCCTGCCGGTCCGTCCCCGCGCCATGCAGATAGTGCGTCACACTCGCTAGAGGCCCCCTGCCCCTTGGCCGAAACGACACGAAGAACCGCCTTCAAGTCCCTCTATCGTCACGGTTTCGCCCGTGTGGCGGCCTGTGCCGGGCGTAGCCATCCGGCCGACCCGGAGAGCAATGCCGATGGAATTCTGTCGCTCGCCGAGGAATGCCATCGAGCGGGAGCGGTCCTCGCCGTGTTCCCGGAACTCTGCGTCTCGGCCTATTCCATCGAGGACCTGCTGCTGCAGGCGACCCTGCTCGACGCAGTGGAGACGGCACTCATTCGCATCACCGCCGCCTCGGCCGAGCTGACCCCCATCCTCGTCGTCGGCGCGCCCCTGCGCTGGCGCCACCGCGTCTACAATTGCGCGGTCGCCATCCACCGGGGCCGGGTGCTCGGTGTGGTGCCCAAGAGCTACCTGCCGAATTACCGGGAATTCTACGAGAAGCGCCATTTCGCCTCCGGCGCCGGTCTCTTCGGCGAGTCGATCACCCTTGGCGGCGGTGTCGTCCCCTTCGGTCCGGACCTGCTCTTTTCGGCCGAGGACCTGCCCGGCTTCACCCTCGGCATCGAGGTCTGCGAGGACCTCTGGGTGCCCGCCTCCCCCGGCACGGATGCGGCCCTGGCCGGCGCCACCGTGCTCGCCAACCTGTCGGGCAGCCCGATCACCGTGGGGCGCGCGGAATCACGGGCCATGCTCACGCGGTCGGCCTCGATGCGCTGCTCCTGCGCCTATGTCTACGCGGCGGCGGGCCTCGGCGAATCCACCACCGACCTGTCCTGGGACGGCCAGACCAGCATCGACGAGGTCGGCATCCGCCTCGCCGAGGGCGAGCGCTTCGCCGCCGGTCCGGTGGCGACGCTGGCCGATATCGACCTCGATCTCCTGGCCCAGGAACGGCTCCAGACCGGAAGCTTCGACGACAATGCACGCGGGCGTGGGCTGTCCTACCGCACGATCCGCCTCCGGCTCGATCCGCCCTCGGGCGATCTCGGCCTGAGGCGCCGGGTGGAGCGCTTCCCCTTCGTACCGGCCGATATCGGCCGCCTCGCCCAGGATTGCTACGAGGCCTACAACATCCAGGTGGCGGGCCTCGCCCAGCGTCTCGCCGCCACCGGCACGAAGAAAGCAGTCATCGGTATTTCGGGCGGCCTCGATTCGACCCATGCCCTCATCGTCGTGGCCAAGGCCTTCGACAGGCTCGGCCTCCCACGGACGAACATCCTCGCCTACACCCTGCCGGGCTTCGCCACCTCGGACGCCACCAAGGCCAATGCCCACGCGCTGATGGCAGCCCTCGGCACCACGGCGGGGGAGATCGATATCCGGCCGGCGGCGCGGCAGATGCTCGCCGATATGGGCCACCCGTTCGGGCAGGGGGAGCCGGTCTACGACGTTACCTTCGAGAACGTGCAGGCGGGACTGCGGACCGATTACCTGTTCCGGCTGGCCAATCAGAATGGCGGCATCGTCATCGGCACGGGCGACCTGTCGGAACTGGCGCTCGGCTGGTGCACCTACGGCGTCGGCGACCAGATGAGCCATTACGGCGTCAATTCCGGGGTGCCCAAGACGCTGATCCAGCATCTGATCCGTTGGGTCATCGCCAGCGGCCAGATCGGCGAGGGCGCCAACGCCACCCTGCAGGCGATCCTCGCCACCGAGATCTCGCCCGAACTCGTACCCACGGAGGAGGGCGGCACGCCGCAAAGCACGGAGGCCAAGATCGGCCCCTATGCGCTGCAGGATTTCAACCTGTTCTATACCCTGCGCTACGGTTTCAAACCGTCGAAGATCGCCTTCCTCTCCCTCCATGCCTGGGGGGATGCGGAGCGCGGCGCATGGCCACCGGACTTTCCCGAGGGCAAGCGTCAGGCCTATGGGCTGCCGGAAATCCGCGCCTGGCTCGGCGTGTTCCTGCAGCGCTTCTTCGGCTTCAGCCAGTTCAAGCGCTCGGCCATGCCCAACGGCCCGAAAGTCGCGGCCGGGGGCTCGCTCTCGCCGCGCGGCGACTGGCGCGCACCCTCCGACGGCAATGCCCGGATCTGGCTCGACGAGCTCGCCCGCAACGTCCCCGAAAACTGATCGACATAGTCCGGTCCGATTATGGCACTATCGGCTGAGTCGGGGTGGCCAGTCGGAGACCGACCGATGCAAAGCTACAACGTGTTCTGCCTGAAGTCCGTCAGCGGCCTGTGCTGCGCGGTACCGGAGTGCCGTGCCGTTCCGAGCTTTCTGAGCGCACGGAACTGGGCGTTCAGCGGCCGCCTGCGCGACGAAGCCGAGGCCCCGGCCGATTTCGACGAGCGGGCCGCGACCACTGCGGTGCGCTTCAACGGCTTCTACCTGTTCGAGACCATGGACCGGCGCTTCAACTGAGCGGGTGCGCCCTCGCCGCGGCGATCATTCCTTAAGGGGCCCCATGCGAGTGTCCCGCCGGTCGCACCAAGCGGAGCCGGAGACCGGCCGTCATGTCGGACAATCGCAAGGAAGCGCGGCAGAGGACGTTCCTCAAGGGCCGCATCATCTTCAACAACGGCGCGTCGAGCATGGATTGCCTCGTCCGCGATATGTCCGCGACCGGTGCGCGCCTCGCGCTGACGGAGACCGCGACCCTTCCGGAGATGTTCGACCTCTTCATCCCCCAGAAAGAGCGGACCTATAAGGCGAACCTGCGCTGGCGCCGCGCCGATGGCATCGGTGTCGCCTTCGCGGACGAGACCACGGCCGCCACTCCGGTTCCGCCGCCCCAGGACGATCCGGCCGCGATGCTGGCCCTGATCCGTCGCATCGCCGAACTCGAAGCCGAGAACGCCGCCTTGCGCCGGCTGATCGCCGCGACGCCGGCGCCTGCCAGCGTCGCCTGATCGTTCACGCCGCGTCGAGGGCCGCCCGGATCTGCGCCGCGTGGATGCCGAGAAGATCGCTGTCGGCCATCCCCCCCGTATGCCGGCCCAGCGCCACGCCGTCGAAGCGCGGCACGATGTGGATGTGGAGGTGGAACACCGTCTGTCCGCCGGCGGGCTCGTTGTACTGGAAGACCGTCAGGCCATCGGCCGCGAAGGCCGTCTTCACCGCGCGGGCGACGCGTTGCACGGTGGCAATGGTCGCGGCCAGCGATGCGGGATCCGCATCGAGCAGGCCGCGCGCCGGGGCCTTGGGGATGACCAGAGTATGGCCCGGCCCCTGGGGCATCACATCCATGAAGGCGAGGGTGTGCTCGTCCTCGTAGACCTTGTGGGCGGGAATTTCGCCCCGCAGGATCTTGGCGAAGACGTTGTCGGGATCATACTGCGCAGCTTCGACGTTTGAGGGCATGGGCCGGTCTCCATCGCGGATGTGCGTCTGCGGTTTTCCGGCCGGACCTTGCACAGACTGGCCCCCGGCGTCCACGGCGAGGGGATCGTCCCTTCGATGAGAGTTTCGCCGGCATGGCGCATGAGAGCAACGGCGCGATCTACACCGCCGCAGGGGCCAACCTCGCCATCGCGGCGGCGAAGTTCGTGGGCGCCTTCTTCACCGGTTCCTCGGCCATGCTGGCGGAGGGCGTGCATTCGCTGGTGGACACCGCCAACCAGATCCTCCTCCTCGTCGGCCTGTCGCGGGCCAAGAAACCGGCCGATGCGCGCTTTCCCTTCGGCTATGGGCGCGAGGTCTATTTCTACGCCTTCATCGTCGCGCTGTTCATCTTCCTCGGCGGCGGCGCCTTCGCGGTCTACGAGGGCATCCACAAGATCCACTACCCGGAGGCCTCTGCCGACGCGGTGATCTTCGGCCGCACCATTCCGGGCTTCTGGGTCAACCTCTCGATCCTCGGCTTCGCGGTGCTGGCCGAGGGCTATTCCTGCGCCGTCGCCCTCAAGGCGTTCTGGGCCGAGAAGGGCGATCGGGAGGCGATCACCGCGATCCGCCGGAGCAAGGATCCAGCCCTGTTCACGGTCCTGATCGAAGATGTCGCCGCTCTTCTCGGTCTGACGGTCGCGCTGGCAGGCGTGATCCTCGCCGAATGGCTGCAGATGCCCGCCCTCGACGGCTGGTCGTCCATCGGCATCGGCGCGATCCTGATCGGGATGGCGCTGTTCCTGATGATCGAGACGCACGGCCTCCTCGTCGGCGAGGCGGCCGCCCCCGAGACCGTGGCGGCGATCGAGGAGACGGTGCGGACGGAGCCCGGCGTCCGCCACGTCAACGCGGTGCTGACCCAGCATCTCGGCCCCTCCGACATCCTGGTGAATGTCAGCCTCGACATGGAGGACGACCTCAAGGCCGGCGAGGTCGAGGCGATGGTCGGCCGCCTCGATGCCCGGCTGAAGGCGCGCAATCCTGCGGTGAAACGCGTCTTCATCGAGATCCAGGCGAAGGACTCCGCCGCCTGAAGCTCAGTGTCCGGCCAGGGCCTTCGCGATGTCGCCTTCGAGATCCGCGGGCTTGGCGGTGGGTGGGTAGCGGCCGATGACCTTACCGTCGCGGCCGACGAGGAACTTGGTGAAGTTCCATTTGATGCCCTTGGTGCCGAGGAGGCCGGGCTTCTCCTGTTTCAGATGGGCGAAGATCGGGTCGGTGCCGGCCCCGTTCACCTCCACCTTGGCGAGGATTGGAAAGCTGACATCGTAGGTCAGGCTGCAGAACTGCGCGATCTCCCCGGCATCGCCCGGCTCCTGGGCGCCGAACTGGTTGCAGGGGAAACCGAGCACCACGAGCCCTTCCTCGCGGTGCTTACGCCAGAGCGCTTCCAGCCCCTCGTATTGCGGGGTGAAGCCGCATTTCGAGGCGGTGTTGACCACGAGCACGACCTGCCCCCGGTGCCGGTCGAGGGGATAGGGCGTGCCGTCGGCGGCCTTGGGGGCGAAATCGAACAGGCTGGTCATGCGGCGGTGCGCTTCTCGACGAGGCGGGCGAGGTAGGAGCTGCCCAGGGGGATGATGCTGTCGTCGAAATCGAAGGCCGCGTTGTGCAGGCCGGGCCCCGGCGTCCCGCCGATCCAGGCATAGGCGCCCGGCACCACCATCAGCATATCGGCGAAATCCTCGCTGCCCATGCGCGGCACTGCGTCGTCGTCGACGCTCGCGGCCCCGAAGATCTCGCGGGCGATTTCGGCCGCCGCGGCGGCATGGGCGGCGCTGTTCTCCAGAACCGAGAACGTGTCGCGGATCTCCACCCCGATCTCGACGCCGTGGGCGAGGGCGATGCCTTGCGCGACCTCGCGGATGCGGCGCGAGACGAGCGCGCGCACGCCGGCATCGAAGGTCCGCACCGTGCCGGCGAGATGGGCGCCCTCGGGAATGACGTTGTAGGCCGCGCCCGCATGGATCTGGGTCACCGAGAGCACCGCGCTCTTCAGCGGGTCGGCATTGCGCGAGACGATGGATTGCAGCGCCTGGACCAGGGCAGAGGCCGCCACGATGGAATCGAGCCCGCGATGCGGTTCGGCCGCGTGGGCGCCGCGTCCGGTGATGCGGATATCGAAGAAGTCCGCCGCCGCCATCATCGGCCCGGGGCGGATCTTGAGCTTGCCGTGCGGGCCGCTGGGGGTGTTGTGGAGCCCGTAGATCTCGTCACAGGGGAAGCGCTCGAACAACCCGTCGGCCAGCATGGCGCGGGCGCCGCCGAGCCCTTCCTCCGCCGGCTGGAACACGAACAGGGCGGTGCCGTCGAAATCCCGCGTCTCGGCGAGGTAGCGGGCCGCGCCGAGCAGCATGGTGGTGTGGCCGTCATGACCGCAGGCGTGCATCTTACCCGGAATGGTCGAGCGGTGAGGGAGGTTGGTCTCCTCCTCGATCGGCAGCGCATCCATCTCCGCCCGCAACCCGATACGGCGCCCCTTGGCCGAGCGCCCCTGCAGCACGCCGACCACGCCGGTACCGCCGAGCCCGCGATGGACCTCGATGCCGTAGCTCTGCAGCTGCTCGGCCACGAGGTTCGAGGTGCGCACCTCCTCGAAGCCGATCTCGGGATGGGCGTGGATGTCCCGGCGGATCGCCGTGAGGTCGTCGGCGAAGGATCGGATACGGTCGATCGGGCTCATCGGGTCTCCTCGTGATCGGACGGCTCGGGAGCGGGATTCGTGCCGTCCCGACGGAAGGGCGTCATCTCGCCGAGCACCGAGGCCGCCTCGACGACATGCTCGCGCTCGCGGCGGAGATAGTCGGCGATGGCCCGGCGCAGGGCGGGATCGGCGATGTCGTGCGCCGAATGCATCAGCACCGGGGCGTAGCCACGGGCGAGCTTGTGCTCTCCCTGCGCGCCGGCCTCGACGCGCTTGAGGCCGCGCCGGATCGCGAAATCGATGGCCTGATAGTAGCAGACCTCGAAATGCAGGAACGGGTGGTCCTCGTTGCAGCCCCAGTTCCGGCCATAGAGCGCGACGTCGCCGATGAGGTTGATCGCACCGGCGATGTAGCGTCCCTCGCGCTTGGCCATCACCAGCAGGACGCGCTCCGGCATGCGCTCGCCGAGCAGGCCGAAGAACGTGCGGTTGAGATAGGGCCGGCCCCATTTGCGCGCGCCGGTATCCGAGTAGAACTCGTAGAACGCATCCCAATGCGCCGGGGTCAGGTCGGCCCCGGTGATGTGCTCGATGGTGATGCCCTGGCTCAGGGCGTCGCGGCGCTCGCGCCGGATCGCCTTGCGCTTGCGCGAGGCCAGGGCACTGAGGAAATCCTCGAACCCTGCATAGCCCTCGTTGGACCAGTGAAACTGCTGGTCGACCCGCTGGAGCATACCGACCTCCCCGGCCTGCTCCCACTCGCGCTCGCGCATGAAGGTGACGTGGATCGAAGAGGCCTTGGTCTCCGCCCGGAGGGCACGCAATCCGGCGATGAGGGCGGAGGCGGCCTCGTCCACATCCTGCCCCGGGGCGATCAGGAAGCGCGGGCCGGTGACGGGCGTGAACGGTACGCTGACCTGGAGCTTGGGATAATAGGCGCCACCGGCCCGCTCATAGGCGTCGGCCCAGCCATGGTCGAACACGTACTCGCCCTGGCTGTGGGATTTCAGATAGCACGGTGCGACCCCGACGAGTTCTCCCTCACGCTCCACCGCCACATGGAGCGGCAGCCAGCCGGTCTTGCGCGAGACGCAGCCGGAATCTTCCAGTGCCGACAGGAAGGCATGGGAGACGAACGGATTGTGGGTCTCGTCGCCCGCCGACAGGGTCTCGGGCGACGTGGCGCAGGCATCCCATTGCGCAGCGGGGATCTGGGCGAGGCCCGTGATGGCGCGGACCTGCAGCATCGGCGCAGGGTCCAGCGCATCCTCTGATGCCGGTCCGGTCTTTTCCATCACCGCAATCTAACCCTGCCGGGCGAGGGCACAAGCGCGAGTGACGAGCACGGCCGTCGCAGGCCCGCGGTTTCGGCGGGCCAACAACGATCCATCGCCGTCCCGGGCGATTACGGCCTGAACCCCTCGAACACCATCTGGTCGGCATGCTCGTGCGCACGCTGGCGCTGGTCGGGGTTGCGCACCGTCCAGGTCATCACCGGCATCCGGCCGAGATGGCGGCTGAGGAAGGTGGCAGCGCAGGGCAGGTCATCCACCCGCCAGGACAGGAAGTCGGGGCGGCTCGCCTCGAGATGGAGCAGATTGGCGAGCGAATGCCGCAGGCTCTCCGTCATCAGCGCATAGGCCGGATCGTCCTGGCTGGTCTCGCCCACGATCCCGCGCGGGATCCGAGGCGCGAGGCCGGCGAAGGCCTCGATCAGGGCCGGGTCGAAGGACTTCACCGCCACCGGCCCGTCATACTCCGCGACGATGGCGGCCACGCGCTCGACCAGGCGAAGGTCGCCGGTAAAGCGCGACTTGACCTCGACCACGAGGGGCACCCGGCCGGCGATGGCCGCGAGGGTGCCGGGCAGGGTGGGGATCGTCTCGGAGGAGCCGGCAACCGCCAGGGACCGGAGGGCGTCCGTCCGCGTCTCGGCCACGAGGGCGACGGCGCCGGTGAGGCGCCCCAACGCCTCGTCGTGGAACACCATGGCCTCGCCATCGGCGCTGATCTGCACGTCGCACTCGATCGCGTAGCCTCCGGCGATGGCGGCCCGCGCCGCCGCCAGGGTGTTCTCGGGGATGCCCCCCGCGCGGTCGTGCAAACCCCGATGGGCGATCGGCCTGGCCGTCAGCCAGGCAGGGGCGTTCGACCCCACCGTCATTTCACCTCGAACATCGCCTCGACCTCGACGGCGGCGTCGAGGGGGAGTTCGGCGACGCCCACGGTCGCGCGGGTGTGCCGGCCACGATCACCGAGGATCTCCACCATCAGGTCGGAGGCTCCGTTCATGATCCCGGCAAGGCCCGCGAAGGTCGGCACGGCGTTGATGAAGCCGCCGAGCCTCAGACACTGCACGACGCCGTGGTCGAGATCGCCGATGGCGGCTTGCAGCTGCGCCAGCACGTTCAGGCCGCAAAGCCGGGCCGCTGCGATGCCCTGTTCGGGCGAGACCTCGCCGCCGAGCTTGCCCTTGTGGGCATCGGCGAGCTTTCCGTCTGCGCCGAAGCAGATCTGGCCGGAAATGATGACGAGGTTGCCGGTGCGGATGAACGGCACGTAGTTCGCAACGGGGGAGGCCGCCTTGGGCAGGACCAGACCGAGGGTTTCCAGGCGTTCCTTGACCGTGCTCATCCGTCGTCTTTCCTCAAAGCTGGCCGGGATATCGCCGTCAAGGCGATGGGCGCTCCCGAATTCATGCGGCGGGACTGAGCATGATCGCGCCATCTCGCGCAAGCCGCTGGCGTCCGGCCGAGTGGTCGACCAAAGGGGCAGCCAAGTGCCAAGCTCGCAAGTGCGAAGCTCCAGCACCGGGCCAAGCGCCCCGGACATGGACCGGACCCGATCGAACGCGCCGTTACCGGCGCCCGTCGCTACAGCCTAACCACAAGGCGTGTCGGTCCTGTGAACACCCCACATCATTGACATAACGGGGCAATTCTCTAGTAATCGCAGCCGTGCCGCCCGGATTCGAGGCGGCACTTTCATTTGGTGCGGTGGCGCTCCTCGCGTGCCCGCTTTGACGAACGGGAAGTCGGGATCGTGACATCCGCTCTTCTGCCGACCTATGCCCGGGCTCCGATCGCTTTCGAGCGTGGAGAGGGTGCTTGGCTCGTAGCGCATGACGGCAAGCGATATCTCGATTTCGGCGCCGGCATCGCGGTCAACGCCCTCGGCCATGCCCATCCGCATCTCGTGGAGGCGCTGACCACCCAGGCGCAGAAGCTGTGGCACACCTCGAACCTGTTCGAGATTCCCGGGGGCGAACGCCTCGGCCGGCGGCTGGTGGACGCGACCTTCGCCGACGTGGCCTTCTTCGCCAATTCCGGTGCCGAGGCCAACGAGGCCGCCATCAAGATGGCGCGCAAGTACCATGCGGCCGGCGGCCATCCCGAGCGGTTCCGCATCGTCACCTTCGAGGGCGCGTTCCACGGACGGACGCTGGCGACCATCGCGGCCGGCGGCCAGCAGAAATACATCGACGGGTTCGGCCCGAAGGTGGACGGGTTCGACCAGGTGCCCTTCGGCGACCGCGACGCCCTGCTCGCCGCCATCGGCCCCGAAACCGCCGCCCTGATGATCGAGCCGATCCAGGGGGAGGGCGGCATCCGCACGGTGCCGCCGGAGATGCTGCGCGACCTTCGGGCGCTCTGCGACGAGCACGGCCTGCTCCTGATCATGGACGAGGTTCAGACCGGCGTCGGCCGCACCGGCCGGCTGTTCGCCCATGAATGGTCGGGGGTGACCCCCGACATCATGAGCGCGGCCAAGGGCATCGGCGGCGGCTTCCCGCTCGGCGTCTGCCTCGCCACGTCGGAGGCCGCGCGCGGCATGACGGCGGGCAGCCACGGCACCACCTTCGGCGGCAACCCCCTCGCCATGGCCGTGGGCAACGCCGTGCTCGACGTGGTCCTGGCGGAGGGCTTCCTCGACCATGTCCAGCGCATGGGCCTGCTGCTGAAGCAGCAGCTCGCCTCGGTCATGGACCGCCATCCCGGGATTATCACCGAGATTCGCGGAACCGCACTGATCCTCGGCCTCAAGCTCGACGTGCCCAACACCGCCTTCACGGCGGCCGCGCGCGACGAACACCTGCTGGTGATCCCCGCCGGCGACAATGTGGTCCGGCTCTTGCCGCCGCTCATCATCTCCGAGGCGGATGTGGCCGAGGCGGCGAAGCGAATCGACGCCACGGCGGGTCGTCTCCAAGTCCAGATGCGCGGCGCCGCCGAGTAACCGACAGGCCGTCCATCCCGCACGAGATGTCCCGACGCACGATACGAAGAACAGACCTATGAATTCCCACACCAACGGGGCCGCAACCGGGCCCCGCCACTTCCTCGACCTCAAGGATTTCTCCGGCGAGGCCCTGCGCTCCGTGCTGGATTCCGCCGCTGCGATGAAGGCACGCCGCCGCAAGGGAGAGGTCGCGGCCGATCGTCCGCTGACGGGCAAGATGCTGGCGATGGTGTTCGACCGGCCCTCGACCCGCACCCGGGTCTCGTTCGACGTCGCCATGCGTGAACTCGGCGGCGAGACGCTGATGCTGACGGGCAGCGAGATGCAGCTCGGCCGGGGCGAGACCGTGGGCGATACCGCCCGTGTGCTGTCGCGCTACATCGACGCGATCATGATCCGCATCCTCGACCACGACCTGATGCTGGAACTGGCCGAATATGCCGAGGTCCCGGTGATCAACGCCCTCACCAAGGTCTCGCATCCCTGCCAGATCATGGCGGACGTGCTGACCTTCGAGGAGCATCGCGGGCCGATCCAGGGGCGCACCATCGCCTGGTCGGGCGACGCCAACAACGTGCTGGCCTCCTGGGTCCACGCGGCGGCGCGGTTCGACTTCACCCTCAACATCGCCGCCCCCCTCGAACTCTCGACGCCACCCGCCCTGCTCGCCTGGGCGAAGCAGGAGGGCGCGCGCATCAACGTCACCACCGACGCCTTCGAGGCGGTGGACGGCGCCGATGCCGTCGTCACCGATTGCTGGGTCTCGATGGGCGACGACGACGAGCATTACCGCCACAACCTGCTCTCGCCCTATCAGGTGAATGCCAAGCTGATGGCGGCAGCCAAGGACGACGCGATCTTCATGCATTGCCTCCCCGCCCATCGCGGCGAGGAAGTGACGGCCGAGATCATGGACGGTCCCCGCTCGGTGGTGTTCGACGAAGCCGAGAACCGCCTGCATGCGCAGAAGGGCATCCTGGCGTGGTGCCTGGGGGCGTGAGACACTGAGCGGGCGGCTTGCCCATATCGGCTGACGACGGTCCCGGTCGAGAATTCCCGACCGCGCCGGTGACGGATGTGGTGTTCGCGCGGGGCTGAAGGCCGTGTGAAACGGCGGGCTCATCCCTATATTCGGTCTTGGACGCACGGTCGGCGGTCGAGTGACATACTCGACGATGCAGACAGTCGCGATCCGCACAGCGGTGCTCATCCCCAGCGCGACCTCATCCTGAGGTGCCGCGAAGCGGCCTCGAAGGAGGTTTCCAGTGTTCGTCGCCCGAACTGGAGGCCTCCTTCGAGGCCTTCGCTTTGCTACGGCGCCTCAGGATGAGATCGAGCATCTAGCCATTCCGTTCGGTCCGCGAACCGGATGGACAAGAGACATGGAGAGGCCATGACCTCCGGACACGAGATTTCCCCGACCGTCATCGAGGGCGCGGACGACGTCGCCCTGCCGTTCTCGGTGGAGGCACTGGACGTGCGCGGCCGCGTCGTGCGGCTCGGGCCCAGCGTCGACACCATCCTGCGCCGCCATGGCTATCCCGACCCGGTGGCGCGGCTGCTGGGTGAGGCAGCGGCGCTCACCGTACTTCTGGGCTCGTCCCTGAAATTCGAGGGCCGGTTCCAGTTCCAGACCAAGAGCGACGGCCCGGTCGAAATGATCGTGGTCGATTTCGAGGCGCCCGACCGTCTGCGCGCGACGGCGCGGTTCGACGCGGAGCGGGTGAAGGCGCTGGGGACCACCCCGCTCAAGAGCGCGGACCTGATCGGGCAGGGGCATCTCGCGATGACCATCGACCAGGGCAACGATTTTAGCCGTTACCAGGGCGTCGTCGCGCTCGAAGGGCAGAGTCTCGAAGAGGCGGCGCACCAGTATTTCCGGCAATCCGAGCAGATCCCGACCCAGGTTCGCCTCGCCGTGGCCGAGCAATTCGCCAACGGCACCAACAGCTACCGCGCCGGCGGACTGCTGGTTCAGTTCCTGCCCCAATCCATCGACCGCGCGCGGTTGGCCGACCTCCCCCCGGGCGACATACCCGAGGGCCATGCCCATCTCGGCGAGGGCGAGGTCCGGGAGGACGATGCCTGGGTGGAGGCGCGCAGCCTCGTCAACACGGTGGAGGACCACGAGCTGGTCGACCCGGAGGTTTCCTCCGAGCGGCTGCTTTACCGGCTCTTCCACGAGCGCGGCGTGCGGGTGTTCGAGGCGCAGGGCATCCGCGAGCGCTGCCGGTGCTCGCCGGAGCGCGTCCTCGGCATGATCCGCTCCTTCGCCCCGCAGGAACGCCGCGACATGGTCGCGGAAGATGGCCGCATCGGCATCACCTGCGAGTTCTGCTCGCGGCGCTATGACATCGACCCGGCCGAAGTCGAGGCCGGGATCGACGATCCCGCCTGAGGCACCCGCCGACGGGGGCGGCTCCCCGGCTCATCCATGGACGGCAAGCCGGGACTGAGCGCAGCCCGGCAGCCGAGGACGAACCTTCGCCATAGCAAAGCTTGGGCGCATTCCGGGGATCATCAATATTCGCCGGCCGATCTCAATCATGCGCTCGTGAAATCATCGGTTGCAGAGGGGGCAAACCACGTAAGACGTTCGATCACTCGCTAAACCGAGTGAACGGTTTTGCCACGTTCGACGTTTCGATGGCTCGAAAGCTATGGGAGAAACGTCCATGACGAAATTCGGACTGGGTCTTGCAGCATTACTGTTCTCGACATCTGTCTTCGCGCAAGGCGCGGCAGTCGGGGGATCGACCGGTACAGGCGCGGGATCGGCAGGCGCCGGCGCGCGCGAAAGCGTCGAGAGCGGACAGGGCGGTCGTGGCGGGGCCGCGAATGCCGAACGGGGCGGGGCGCAGCGCGCAACGGAAAGCCGCGACGCGAACTCGGCACGACAGGAATCCTCCAGCCGCGATTCGGCCGGACGCGAATCACGGAACCAGGACATGCCCCGTCAGGGCGGGCGGGATGGCGGAGACCGTCAGGGCATGCGCGACGAGGGCCGGTCGATGCGGACCGAGTCCGAGGGACGCATGAGCCGTGATCGTGCCGACATGCGTGAAGGCCGCAGCATCGAGCGGAACACGACCCGCGTCAGCGGCCGCTTCGACGGGGGCCAGCGTTCCGGGCGGTACGTGACGATTCGCGGGCAGAGGGTCGTCTACGGATCGCCGCAATATCGTCGGCTCGTGGTCGTCGAGCGCCGGGGCGGCGATCGTTATGTCCAGAACGGCCGCCGGCGCTTCGTGACGATCCGGGGTCAGCGCGTCGTCTACGGCTCGCCGGAATATCGGCGCCTCGTCACGATTCATCAGACGGGTCCGCGGCGCTCAGGCGGGCGCTACGTGGTCATCCGCGGCCAGCGCGTGGTCTACGGCTCACCCGAATATCGGCGTCTCACCGTCACCACCGCGCGGAGCGGTCGTGACAGCGTTTCGGTGAGCGGCCGCACCACCGAGCGCTACCGTGGCGGCGAGGAGCGGGTGTCCGGCCGCGCGACGATGCGTAGCGAAGGCGGCATGCGTCGCGACGGCAATCGTGGCGGCGAGGCCGATCGTACGGTCGGCATGCAGCGGAACGAGACCGAGCGCGGCGGCATGCGCAATGCCGGCCGCGAAGGTGGCCAGGCGGGCGGCCAGGAGGGCGGCATCCGCAACGCCGCCGAGCGCGGCGACAACGGTGCCATGAAGCCGGCCGGCATGAACGGCCGGAGCGGTGGCGCGGAGCGCGGCAGAGGCGAGGGGGGCAGAAGCGAGGGGGGCATGCCGGGCGGACGCAACTGATCCGCACGCGCCTCCGACGATAGGACGACGGCGAGGGGGAGGGGTCACATCGTGACCCCTCCCCTTTCCTCGTGACCGGCTTTCGGCCGGTGGCCGTCTCAGACGAAGTGCTTCGACAGTTTCAGCCCCTGGGCCTGATAGTTCGACCCGGCATCCGTGCCGTAGAGAGTGGCGGGCCGCTCGGCCATGCGCTCGTAGACGAGGCGGCCGACGATCTGGCCGTCTTCCAGCAGGAAGGGCACATCGCGCGAGCGCACTTCGAGCACGGCCCGCGCCCCGGCGCCGCCCGCGGCGGCAAAGCCGAAGCCGGGATCGAAGAAGCCGGCGTAATGGACCCGGAATTCACCCACCAGCGGATCGAACGGCACCATCTCGGCGGCGAAGTCCGGCGGCACCTGCACGGCCTCCTTCGAGGCCAGGATGTAGAACTGACCGGGATCGAGGATCAGCGCGCCCGAGCCGTCGGCGGGAAGAGGCTCCCAGAATTCCGCGATGGCGTGCCGGCCCGGTGCGTCCACATCGACGAGGCCGGTATGGCGCTTGGCGCGGTAGCCGATCAGCCCTCCGAACCCGGCGAGGTCCACCGAGACGGCGATGCCGCCCTGGAAGGACGGGTTGGCCGAAGCGACCAGAGGGGTCGCCGTATGCAGCGCAGCGAGTTCGGCATCGGACAGGCGCGGCTCACCGCGACGGAAGCGGATTTGCGACAGGCGTGAGCCGGTGCGGACGCGGACCGGGAAGGTGCGGGGCGAGATTTCGGCATAGAGCCGGCCCTGGTAGCCCGCCTCGACCTGATCGAAGGCTTGGCCCCGGTCGGTGATGACGCGGGTGAACACATCAATGCGGCCGGTGGAGCTCTTCGGATTGGCGCTGGCCGCCACATCGGCCGGAAGCGCCAGCGTCTCCTGCAATTCGGCGATGTAGACGCAGCCGGTCTCCAGCACCGCGCCGGCGGTCAGGTCGATCTCGTGAAGCGCGAAGGCCTCGATACAGGCGGAGACCGGCCGGCTACCGGGCAGGAAACTCGTGCGGACCCGGAAAGCGCGAGAGCCCAGGCGCAGGTCGAGGCTGGCCGGCTGGACCTGATCCGCCGCGAAAGGGGTTTCGGGGAGAATGGCACCGGCCGCATGCAAAGCCTGGATGCCCTGCGCGGCCAGGATGCCGCCGGAACGCGGGCTTATAGAAGGCGGGCTTGCAGAAGGAGAGGGGCCCGGTCGTGCCGTGTCCTGCTTGGTATCCGGCATGGTCTCGCGTCGCCCGCTCCGAACTGGGCCACCGCCCCCGGCTGGGGATCGCGACTGCCGCATGGTTTCGCACAGTCTCTCGCGTATCCTCTAAGGGTCCCTTAACCCTCCTCGTCCCTGCCGATCCGCAACACGATCCAGGCGACCACCAGACGGGCGATGGCCCCCATGGCGATCAGGCCCGCCAGCGCGCTGGCCAACGGCGGAAAGCCTGCGGGCCACAGTAGGAGCGCGACGGCGAAGAGCACGGCCCCGAGGCCTGCCGCCGGGCCGAAGGCGAGAACCACGGACGGCAAGCCGGCGATTCGGGGCGCGGGGCCGCGTCGGGCCAGGAGTGCGCCCGCCAGCAGGGCGAGACCGTCGAGCAGGAGCGCGCCGCCCAGGGCCAGGGCCGGCCAGCCGTTCCGCTCCGGCATGGTGAAGGCGAAGGCACCGGCGAGACCCGCGATCGCGAGGCTGGCGAGAACCGCACGGCCTGGAGACGGCGCCGGCCGGTGCGAGAGGGTCTCCTCGACCACGGGACACGACCTTCCGATTGGAGCGGGCTATCCCGCATTCAGCACGATTGACGCAATTTCGCCCGGGACGTACCACGGCGAAAAGGCTATGTCGCTTCGGGTGGGCGACGGTACGGGAGGCTTTGAAGGCGATGTACAAGGCCCAGACGCGCGGCATCAGCGTGACCGTCCAGCCCCGCTTCGTCGAGGAGGAATCCTCCCCCGACGAAAGCCGGTATTTCTTCGCCTACACCGTCGAGATCGTGAATAACGGCTCCGAGCAGGTCCAGCTGCGCTCGCGCCACTGGCGCATCGTCGATGGGCGCGGCGAGACCCAGGAGGTGCGCGGCGCCGGCGTCGTCGGCAAGCAGCCCGTTCTCGGCCCCGGCGAGTCGTTCAGCTATACCAGCGGTTGCCCGCTCACGACGCCCGACGGCCTGATGGCCGGCAGCTACACCATGTCCACCACCGCTGGTGAGAGCTTCGAGGCCGAGATCCCCGCCTTCTCCCTCGATTCGCCGCACGTCCGCCGCAGCGTCCACTAAGCAGGTTCACGTTGGCAGGCCAACGCTTCACCCTGCTTCGGTTTTTGCCCTGACGCAGGTTTTTGCCACAAAACCGGGGGCCACTTTTGCGAAACCTGCTTAGGCCGATGTCGGGTGGCGGAGAACGGTTGAGCACGCTCGACCTGCTGGCGCGCCTCGTCGCCTTCGACACGGAGAGTTCGCGCTCCAATCTCGCGCTCATCGACAGCGTCTGCGCCTATCTCGACGGCTGGGGCGTGAGCCATGTGCGCATCCCCAATGAAGCGGGCGACAAGGCGGCGATCTTCGCTACGATCGGCCCGAAGATGGATGGCGGCATCGTCCTGTCCGGCCATACCGACGTGGTGCCGGTGACGGGACAGGCCTGGACCACCGATCCTTTCACCCTGCGGGTCGCCGATGGGCGGGCCTACGGGCGCGGCTCCGTGGACATGAAGGGCTTCTGCGCCCTGGCGCTGGCAGCCGTCCCGGACATGCTCGCCGCCGACCTCAAGCGGCCGATCCACATCCTGCTTTCCTACGACGAGGAGACCACGTGTCTCGGTGTCGCCGACACCATCGCCCGGTTCGGCAAGGATCTCCCCCGGCCGGGGGCGGTGATCGTGGGCGAGCCCACCGATCTCGACGTAGCCGACGCCCATAAGAGCATCGTCACCTATTTCACCACCGTCCACGGCCACGAGGCGCATTCCGCCAAGCCCATGCTCGGCGCCAATGCGGTGATGGCGGCGGCCGAGCTCGTCTCCGAATTGAACCGCATCGCCGACGCGATGATCGAGCGCGGCGACGTATCGGGACGCTTCGACCCGCCCTCCACCACCGTGCATGTGGGCACGATCTCCGGCGGCACGGCGCGCAACATCCTGCCCAAGGTCTGCACCTTCCACTGGGAGTTCCGCGGCCTGCCCGATCTCGACATGGCCGAGATCCCGGCCCTGTTCGCGGCCAAGGTCGAGACGGTGCTGAAGGACCGGCTCAACCGCTACGGCGATTACGGGCGGATCAAGACCATCGAGGAGGTGGCGGTGCCGGGCCTCGCCCCCGAGCCGGGCTCGGAGGCCGAGCGGTTGGCCTTGCGGGTGGCGGGTCGCAACCACACCATCTCCGTTTCCTACGCCACCGAGGCGGGACGTTTCCAGAAGGCGGGCATACCCACCGTCGTCTGCGGACCCGGCTCCATCGACCAGGCCCACCAGCCGGACGAGTACATCACCCTTGCCGCCCTCGAGGCCGGCGAGGCGTTCATGCGCCGTCTCATCTCGGAATGCGTCGTAACTCCATGAGCAAGTTCGCTCCCCGTACCATCGCGGCCGACGGCCCGGTGAAGCTCCGCCCGCTGGAGCGCGAAGACCTGATGTTCGTGCATCAGCTCAACAACAACGACAGCATCATGCGCTACTGGTTCGAGGAGGCCTACGAGTCCTTCGCCGAACTGGCGCAGCTCTACGAGCGCAACATCCACAACCAGACCGAGCGGCGCTTCATCATCGCCAATTCGGAGGGCGCGCCGGCAGGCCTCGTGGAGTTGGTGGAGATCAACCACCTGCACCGGCGCTGCGAATTCCAGATCGCGATCCACCCCGCCTTCCAGGGCCAGGGTTACGCCCCGCGCGCCACCCGCATCGCCATGGATTACGCCTTCAGCGTCCTCAACATCCACAAGCTCTACCTGCACGTGGACAAGGACAACGCCCGCGCCGTCCGCATCTACGAGCGTTGCGGCTTCGTGCCCGAAGGCATCCTCAAGGACGAGTTCTTCGTCAACGGCAAGTATCGCGACGCGGTACGGATGTGCCTGTTCCAGCCGGAATACCTGGCCCGGCGCGGCAGCGGCGATATTTCGGAGCCGGTGCTGAAGTCGTAGCCGTCGATCCCGGAAAGTTTCTTATCGGCCAAGTGCGATCACCCTGGCAGCGATCCGCGCTCAGGCAATGGCGAAAAACACAGCCAGCGCCCGCGTCACCGCCAGCATCGTCTCGGCATCGAGATACCCGATCCGTGCGCCGATCTTCTCACGCTTCACCGACATGGCCTTGTCCACCATGACCTGTGAGCGCTTCTTCAAGCCATTGGCCTCAGTCGGCTCGATGGTCGTGCGGATCAGGGGAGCATCGGCCAGCGTGCCGGATATCAGCAGCACCGTGACCGTGCCGGTCTCAGCGAACGCGTCCGATTGGATGATGAGGGCTGGACGAGGTTTGCGGAAATCGTCGGGCATGGCGATGGTGACGAGATCGCCCCGCTTCATGCCTCGCGCTCAGGGAGCATATCGACGAGCGCGGCCTCCATGAAGGCATCCAGTTCCCGATCGGCCGCATCTGTTGCCGCGACGACCCGAGCCTGTCGCGCGCATTCTTCGGCAAAGCCCGCCCTTCGGGTGTCCGGCACCCAGATCTGGATGGGCCGGAGGCCAGCCGCCCGGAGCGCATCACGACGCTTGCTGACACGCTGACCGACAGTTGCCGACATGACGAGTCCTTCCCCGAGTTGTTACATGTAACGTAGGGTCCGCATGCGACCATGCCAAGGGGCCAGGACAGTGACGGACCGCCGGTCGCCGGTCTCAGCCGAAATCAGCGGCCGCGCGGTCGAGCAGCCATGTCAAGTTGCCGATGCTCGAGATGTAGCGCGCGGGCAGATCCTCTCCCTTGGCGATCCGGACGAGGGGATCGCGCTTGCCGGCCCCCGTCACCAGGACGAGAAGCTGACGCGAGGAGGCGAGCGCCGGGAAGGTGAGGGTGACACGCGGCACGAACGGCGCGAGACCGGCCTCCGGGACCGGCGCCACCCAGGCCTGACGCTCAGCGAGCGCGGGCTTGCCCGGGAAGAGCGACGCGGTGTGCCCGTCCTCGCCGATCCCAAGGAGGACGAGATCGAAGAGCGGGCGCGCCGGGTCGAGTTCGTCGGCGCCGTAGAAGCCCTTCAGAGTCTCGGCATAGGCGGAGGCCGCCGAGTCCAGCGTCCCGTCGGTGGGAATACCGTGGAGATGGCCTTCGGGGATCGGGGCGTCCCCGAACGCCGCGCGGGCCATGTGCATGTTGCTGGCCTCATCGGTCCAGGGCACGAACCGGTCGTCGCCGAAGAACCAGTGCAGCCGGTCCCAGGGGAGAGCACCGACATAGTCGGGTCCGCCCAGCAGGGCGTAGAGCCGCTTCGGCGTGGACCCACCGGAGAGGCAGATGGCGATGCGCTCCTGCTTGCTCTCGGCGCAGAGGGTCACGAGGCGGTCCGCCGCCGCGCGGGCGACGCTCTCGCCATCGGGAAAGATTTCCGCGTTGTTCGGTAGCGGGATCATGCGGCGACGCGTCCTCCTGGTCTGGTCCTCTATCGCCCGTCCGGCAGGCTATATTGCCTGCACGACAGGCTATTTCGGTTCGACGTGGCCGCCGAAGCCCTTGCGCATGGCCGACAGCAGCTTGTCCGCGTAGGAGGCGTCCTCGCGGGAGCGGAAGCGGGCATAGAGGGCGGCGGAGAGCACATTGGCCGGCACCGATTCCTCGATGGCCGCGTTCAGGGTCCAGCGCCCCTCGCCGGAATCGGCGACGAAGCCTGAGAAACCGTCCAGAGCCTCGTTGCCCGCCAGCGCCCCCGCCGTGAGGTCGAGGAGCCAGGACGAGACCACGCTGCCGCGCCGCCACACTTCGGCGATGTCGCCGATATTGAGGTCGAAGCGCTGGTCTTCGGCCAGATCCTTCGAATTGGCGTGTTTCAGGATGTCGAATCCCTCGGCATAGGCCTGCATCAGCCCGTACTCGATGCCGTTATGGACCATCTTGACGAAATGCCCGGCACCGCTCGGACCGGCATGGATGTAGCCCTCCTCGGCGCGGGCGTCGCGGCCCTCGCGACCCGGCGTCTTCGGGATGGTGCCGACGCCCGGTGCCAGGGTCTTGAAGATCGGGTCGAGCCTGTCGAGGGCGTCGTTGCTCCCGCCGATCATCATGCAATAGCCGCGTTCCAGGCCCCAGACGCCGCCCGACGTGCCGACATCGACGTAGTGGAGGCCCTTCGGCTTCAGGGTGGCCGCCCGCCGGATGTCGTCCTTGTAGAAGGAATTGCCGCCGTCGATGATGACGTCGTCCGGCTGCATGAGGTCGCCGAGCTGCGCCACCGTGGCCTCGGTGATCGCGCCCGCCGGTAGCATCACCCAGGCCGCGCGCGGCACGTCGAGTTTGGAGACGAACTCCTCCAGGCTCGCCGCCCCGGTGGCGCCCTCGGCGACCAGGGCCGCCACGGCCTCCGGGTTCTGATCGAAGACCACGGCCGTGTGCCCGTCCCGCAGGAGACGGCGGACGATGTTGCCGCCCATCCGGCCGAGGCCGATCATGCCGAGTTGCATTGGGGATCTCCGTTGCTTTCCCCTCCCCCTTGTGGGGAGGGGTCAGAGGTGGGGGTCGTGCCGCTTGCCTCAGGAGAAAGAGGGTCACCCAAACACCCCCACCTCCGGCTCCTCCCCACAAGGGGGAGGAGAGGGCCTCAGATCACGCCAAAGCCGCCTTGATCGCCGCCGCGATGCGCTTCAGCCCGGCGTCCACGTCGCCGCCCTTGATGTGGACGCGCAGGGCCCGGCGGCCGCGCTCGGCCAGGACCGCGAAATCGCCCCGCGCCTGGGCCGCCACCACGGTGCCGAAGCCCAGCGCCCGGCCGGGGATCGCGAGATCCTCCGACGGGTCGGCGGTGATCTGCAGAAACACGCCGGTATCCGGCCCGCCCTTGTAGGCCTGTCCCGTGGAGTGGAGGAAGCGCGGCCCGAATTCGAGGCAGGTCGCGATCTTGCGCTTGTCGCGCAGAGCGATGCGCGCCTCCTGCAGGATGGCGTGGTGCGCCTCGTTACGGGCGACGTAAGCCAGCAGCGCGGCGTAGTCGCCGTCCTTGATCCGCGCGAGATGAGCCTTCAGTGCCGCCTCGAACCCCTCTCCAGTCTGCGGCAGGGCCCCGGCATTGGCCGGGTCGGCGTAGAGGGCGATGGTCTCGTCTTCGAAGAGCGGCGTCTCGGAGGGCAGCGAACCGCTTTTCTCGGCGGCGTCGAACAGCTTCTTCGTCTCGATCTTGCTCGCTTCCACGTCCGGCTGGTCGAACGGGTTGATGCCGAGCAATGCGCCCGCGACGGCGGTCGCCATCTCGAAGCGGAAGAATTCCTGCGGCAGCTGCTCCTCGTTCACCATGGTGATGTGGGCGACGGGGTGGCCCTCGCGCTCCAGGCTACGCACCGCCTCGTCCTGCTGGGCATCCGCCCGGTTGTCGAGACGCAGATAGACGAAGAAGCGGTCGCGGCCATAGACCGCCGGCACGCCGACCGGCTCGCCGTCGACGGGGATGAGACCCTTGCCGTCCTTGCCGGTGGATTCGGCGATGAGCTGCTCGGCCCAAGCCCCGAACGTATCGATGCCGGGGGAGGCGATGAACGTGACCTTGTCGCGGCCATCGTGCAGGGCAGCCGCCGCGATGGCGGTGCCCAGTAGGACACCGGGGTTCTGGGCCGGCGGCACGGCCGGGCCGCAGGAGCGGACCATGGTCCGCGCCGTGTCGAGGAAGTCCTTCACGTCGATGCCGGACGCCGCAGCAGGCACCAGTCCGAAGGCGGAGAGCACCGAATAGCGCCCGCCGATCTGCTTCACACCGTAGAAGATCCGGCGGAAATTGTCGGCCTTGGCCGCCGCCTCCATGGCCGAGCCGGGATCGGTGACGGCCACGAAATGCGCTCCGGCCCGCTCACCGACCAGAGCCTTCATCCGGCCGAGGAAGTAATCGCGGAACACGTTGGGCTCGAGGGTGGAGCCGGATTTCGAGGCGACGATGAACAGCGTCGTCTCGAGGTTGACCGCGCTTTCCACGGCGCGGACCTGATCGGGATCGGTGGAATCGAGGATGCGCAGCGTCGGGAAACCGTCACGGCTGCCATAGGTCTCGGCCAGCACTTCCGGTCCGAGGCTCGACCCGCCCATGCCGAGGACGACGACGTCGGAGAAGCCGGTCTGGCGGACATCCTCGGCGAAGGCCTGGTATTCGGAGACTCGGGCGAGTTCGTCCTCGACGATGCGAAGCCAGCCGAGCCACTGGTCCTCGTCGGCATTCGACCAGACCGTCTTGTCATGCGTCCAGAGCCGGCGGATCGAGCCCGAGGCGCGCCAGGATTCCACCGCCTTCTTCGCCTCGGCGCCGATGGCATCGCCGAGAATGAGGGTCTGGCCGTCGAGCTTGGCGCCGAGGAAATCGGCGCGCTTGCCCGCCACCGCGCCCAGGAGCTTGTCGGCGGCGTCGATGAAGAGCTGGACGCCTTCCTCCACGAGCTGCTTGGCCACCGCCCCGATATCGATGCCGGCCTTGGCCAGACGGGCCATCACGGCCTCGGCGTCACCGACATTCTCCTCGATGGCGGGCTTGACCGTGCCGTGGTCGCGGAACGCATCCATCGTGGCCGGCGGCATGGTGTTGACGGTATCCGGCCCGATCAGCTCCTCGACATAGAGCACATCGGAATAGGCCTTGTTCTTGACGCCGGTGGAGGCCCAGAGCAGGCGCTGCGCCTTGGCGCCCTTCTGCGCGAGCGCCTGCCATTTCGGCTCGGCGAAAATGCGCTTGTAGCGCTGGTAGGCGAGCTTGGCGTTGGCGATGGCCACCTTGCCCTTGAGGGCTTCCAGTTCCGCCTTCTCGTCGGGATCGTTGGCTTCGGCGATCTTGGCGTCGAGGGCCTTGTCGATGGTGACGTCGATACGGCTGATGAAGAAGCTCGCCACGCTGGTGACCTTCGAGACGTCGCCGCCCTTGGCGCCGAACTCTTCCAGGCCGGCGATGAAGGCGCGCGCCACCTCTTCGTAGGAATCCTGGCCGAACAGCAGCGTGACGTTGATGCTGATCCCGTCGGCGGTGAGGGCCCGGATCGCCGGGATGCCGGCCGGGGTGGCGGGCACCTTCACCATCAGGTTGTCGCGGGCCACGGTCTTGTGCAGACGGCGGGCCTCGTCGAGGGTCTCCTCGGTGTCGAGGGCGAGATAAGGTGAGACTTCGAGGCTGACATAGCCGTCGGCGCCGTCGCTCTCCTCGTAGACCGGGCGCAGCACATCGGCCGCCGCCTGGATGTCGGCGATGGCACAGCCTTCGTAGAGATCGATGACGCGGGCATCGCCCGCATCCATGACCTCCTTCAGCGCGCCGTCATATTCCGCGGAATCGCCGATCGCCTTCTCGAAGATCGAGGGGTTCGAGGTCACGCCCCGCAGGCCGTCCTCGTCCACCAGCTTCTTGAGGCGTCCATCGGCGATGAAACCGCGGGCCACGAAATCCAGCCACACGGCCTGGCCCTGTTCAGGGAAGAGAGCCTTCAGCGGGTTCATGCAAAAACTCCTCGTCGTCGGTCGTCGTGAGTAGCGCGCGAAAGGCAGCGTCGTTCAGCAATCGTTGTCAGGATGCGCGCCTCTCCTCCCCCTTGTGGGGAGGAGCCGGAGGTGGGGATGGCTCCGCTGGCCTCCGCGGCCCGCGGGTCACCCAACCACCCCCACCCCTGACCTCTCCCCACAAGGGGGAGGGGGACGTGCGTTCCGTCCTTCAGGGAACCCGCGAGACCTACTTCTTGTGCCGCGCGATCTGGTCGCGGGCGGCCTGCAGCACCTTCTCCGGCGTGAAGCCGAACTTGGTCTGCAGATCCTTGATCGGGGCCGAGGACCCGAACGTATGCATGCCGATGATCGCGCCGGCGGAGCCCGCATAGCGGTCCCAGCCGATCACCGAGCCCTGCTCGACGGCGACGCGGGCCAGCACCTCCGGCGTCAGTACCGTGTTGCGGTAGGCTTCGTCCTGACGCTCGAACAGGTCCCAGGACGGCATCGAGACCACGCGGGCCTTGATGCCCTCCGCCGTCAGCGCCTCGTAGGCCGAGACGCAGAGCTGCACCTCGCTGCCCGTGCCGATGAGGATGACCTCCGGCGTACCGTCGCAATCGGCCAGCACGTAGCCGCCCTTCGCGACGCCGGCGGCGCTGCCGTACTTGGTCCGGTCGAAGGTCGGCAGCGGCTGGCGGCTCAGGGCCAGCACCGCCGGCTGATCCTTCAACCCCATGATGACCCGGTAGGCTTCCGCCACCTCGTTGGCATCCGCCGGACGCAGGGTCACGAGGCCGGGGATGGCGCGGAGCGTCAGGAGCTGCTCCACCGGCTGGTGGGTGGGGCCGTCCTCGCCGACGCCGATCGAATCGTGCGTGAAGACGTGGAAGACCGGCAGCTCCATCAGCGAAGCGAGGCGGATCGGCGGGCGCATATAATCGGCGAAGACCAGGAAGGTCGCTCCATAGGCCCGCAGGCCGACGAGGCCGAGGCCGTTGACGATCGAGCCCATGGCGTGTTCGCGCACGCCGAAATGGATGTTGCGTCCACCCGGCTCGAAGGGCGAGAGCGTACCGGCCCCCTCGAATTCGAGCTTGGTCTTGTTGGAGGGGGCCAGATCCGCCGAGCCGCCGAGCAGGTGGGGCACGTTCTTGGCGATGGCGTTGAGCACCTTGCCGGAGGATTCGCGGGTGGCCATGCCCTTGGCGTCGGCCGGGAAGACCGGGATGTCCTTGTCCCAGCCCTCTGGCAGGCGGCCCGTGAGGAGGGCGTCGATCTCTTCGGCCAGGGCCGGATCTGAGGCCTTGGCCTCGGCCATGAAGCCTTCCCAGGTGGCGAACAGCTCGGCGCCGCGCTGGCCGATGCCGCTACGGAAGTTCTCGATGACGCCGTCCGGCACCAGGAACTGGGAATCCTCGGGCCAGCCATAGGCCCGCTTGGCGCCCTTCACCTCCTCCTCGCCGAGGGCGTCGGAATGGGCCTTCGAGGTGTTCTGCTTCTTGGGCGCGCCGAAGCCGATGATCGAGTTGACGACGATGAGCGTCGGCCGGTCGCTGGATTGGAGGAAGGTCTCCAGGGCGGCGGAAATGGCATGGACGTCGTTGGCGTCGGCCACCCGCAGGACCTGCCAGCCATAGCTGAGGAAGCGCGTCGCCACCTCTTCGGAGAAGGCGAGTTCGGTGTGCCCCTCGATGGTGATCGTGTTGTTGTCGTAGATCCAGCACAGGTTCGACAGGCGCAGATGCCCGGCGATGGAGGCGGCCTCGGCGGCCACGCCCTCCATCAGGTCGCCATCCGAGCAGATCGCGTAGACATTGAAGTCGAACAGCGGCAGGTCGGGGCGGTTCAGGGTCTCACCGAGGAAGCGGCCGCCCATCGCCATGCCGACGGAATTCGCCACACCCTGGCCGAGCGGCCCGGTCGTGGTCTCGACGCCGGTGGTGAAATGGTATTCCGGGTGCCCCGGCGTCTTGCTGTCGAGCTGGCGGAAGTTCTTGATGTCCTCGATGGTGATGGCCGGCTCGTTGCCGCCATCGGTCTGGGCGACACCGGCGAGGTGCAGCAACCCGTAGAGCAGCATCGAGGCGTGGCCCGCCGAGAGCACGAACCGGTCGCGGTTGGGCCAGTGCGGATGCGCCGGGTCGTAGCGCAGGTAGCGGTTCCACAGGGTGTAGGCGACGGGCGCCAGGGCCATCGGCGCGCCGGCATGGCCGGAATTCGCCTTCTGCACCGCGTCGATCGCCAGGGTACGCAGGGTGTCGATGGAGAGCTTGTCGATCTCGCTCAGTTCACCCTTCGGCTTGGTCTCGGCTCCGCTCATGGTCTCGTCTTCCTACTCTTTACGGGGCTGCGGCGATCAGCTGTGCTGGGCTGCGGCGCCTTCTAGATTTGCGCCACCCTGGCTGGGAGAGCTCGCCTGGCTGGGAGAGTTCGGCTGGCTGGGAGAACTCGCCCGGTTCGGCGATGTGGCCCGGGCGAGGGCAGATTTCTCGCTGCGCTCCCGCGCCGGCCCGCTGGCACGGCTATAGTTCAAAATCGTGTTCACCAACGTGACGTGACTGAACGCCTGGGGGAAATTGCCGACAAGGCGCTTGGCTCCCACGTCGTATTCCTCGGCCACGAGCCCGACATCGTTGCAAACGCCGATGAGGCGTTCGATCAACTCCCGCGCCTCGTGGCAGCGGTCGAGACCGATCAGATTGTCGGCGTACCAGAAGCTGCAGGGCAGGAAAGCCCCCTCGCCGCCGGGCAGACCATCGGTATTGTCATCCTCGGTGTCGTAGCGCAGCACGAACCCGTCGCGCATCAGGTGTTTGCCGATGGCCTCCACCGTGCCGACGACGCGGGGGTCGTCCTGGGGCAGGAAGCCCATATGGGCGATGAGGAGCAAGCTCGCATCGAGGGTCTTGGCCCCGTAATACTGGACGAAGCTGTTCAGCTCCTTGTCGAACCCCTTCTCGCAGACCTCCTCGTGGATATGGTCGCGGATCGCGCGCCAACGATCCACGGGGGCGGGCGGCCCGTCGCCCATCTCGAAGGAGCGGATGGCCCGGTCGAAGGCGACCCAGGCCATGACCTTCGAATGGACGAAGTGCCGGCGCCCGCCGCGCACCTCCCAGATGCCTTCGTCGGGCTCGCTCCAAACCTTCTCCAGATGCTCCAGCAGGGCGAGGCCCACGCGCCAGCCATCGGCATCGCCGAGCAGGCCACGCTGGCGGGCCTGGTAGAGCGCGTCGAAGATCTCGCCGTAGACGTCGAGCTGGAACTGGTTGACCGCGGCATTGCCGATCCGCACCGGCTTCGACCCCTCGTAGCCGGGAAGCCAGTCGAGCTCGATTTCGGGCAGGAGACGCTCCCCGGCGATGCCGTAGAGGATGTGGGCCTGTTCCGGATTGCCGGCGACGGCGCGGATCAGCCAGTCGCGCCAGGCCCTCGCCTCGTCGAGAAAGCCGCCATCCATCAGCGCGATGAGGGTGAAGGTCGAATCCCGCAGCCAGCAGAACCGGTAATCCCAGTTGCGTACGCCGCCGAGCTCCTCGGGCAGGGAGGTGGTGGGCGCGGCCACGATCCCGCCCGTCGGCGTGTAGATCAGAGCCTTGAGCGTGAGCAGCGAGCGCTTGAGGATCGCGTCCCAGGGCGTGCCGGACGCGCAGCGGCTCGACCAGTCGCGCCAGTAGCGGTCGGTCTGGAACAGCACCTTGCGCGGCTCGATCGGCGGCGGATCGTCCTCGTGCGAAAGGCCGTAGCTGAGGCAGAACGACTGGCTCTCGCCCTTCGCCACGGTGAAGTCCGAGACCGTGGTCTGGCCGACGCCGTCGAGGGGCGCGCGGGTGCGGAGGACCACCTTATGGGGGCCGGAAATCGCCCGCAGGTCGCCGAGCTCGTTATGGGAGACCCACGGCACCGCGAGCCCATAATCGAAGCGCACCGCCAGGACCATGCGCATGTCGACCGAGCCGGAGAGGCCTTCGACGATGCGCACCATGTGCGACCCGTCATTGGCCGGCATGTAGTCGATCACCCTGGCCTCGCCCGCGGAGGTCACATAGCGCGTCTCGAGGACGAGGCTGCCTTCGCGGTAGCGGCGCGTGACCGTGGCCTCGCCATCCACAGGGGACAGTTTCCAGAACCCGTGTTCCTCGGTGCCGAGGAGGGAGGCGAAACAGGCGGCGGAATCGAAACGGGGCCAGCAGAGCCAGTCGATGCTGCCGTCGCGCCCGATGAGCGCAGCGGTGCGGCCATCGCCGACCAGCGCGTAATCCTCGATCCGTCCCGCCATGCCCATCCTTGCCGCCGGGCCCCCGCGGCAATGCGGTCGTCGCGCCCGTCTCGTCGACGAAGGCTCACCTAGTCCCCGACAGGGGGAGAATCCAGCGGCAAAGCTCTGAAAGACTGGCCGGACCGGCCCGAAACCGCGCGTGCCCCGCAGCGCGGTGCGATCAGGGCTGCAACGGCAGGCGGTCGACGAGCCCGGTCACAACACTGCCGAGGGCCATGGCCTCGGCGCCCACCGCCGCGCTCTGGGTGCCGACGAAGCTGCCGGCACGGGTGATCGCGGAGATGGCCGGCGCGAAGGGCAGGGCGAGATGGGGAATGAGTTCCTCGTCCGCCTCGGCCTCCACCCGGAACGGCTCGGGCGAGATGGCGGCCTTCGCGGCGACGACCGACGGGACCCGGTTGGCGTCCGGTCTCGTCGCTTCGGTCTTCGCCATTTCGGACCGCGCGGAATCGGGCCGGCGTTGAGACGGCTTTACGGCGGCGGTGCGGGATGTCGCGCGACGCGGCGCGATGCTGGCGGTCGTGGTCACCGTATCGCGCAGCGGAAACTGATCACGGAAGGCGAAAGCGGCCGGGACGAAGGCCGTACCGAGATCGGCGGTCTCGATCGGCCTCGCCTGCGCCGTCCGGCTCTCCATCTCGACGATCCGCGTGCTGGCGCGCGTCTCGGGAATGGGCGCGGAGGGCGTCTGGCAGAGGAAGGAGGCGGCGGACACGATCACCGCGACGACGATCGTCGGCAGGAGGGGAAGTGCCATGCCGGTCCCCGCCTCGGAGGCGAGGGCGTTCTCGACAGGCTGCGATATGCGGCACTCCACCATCCGAACACCTCACCCCGACCTTCGACAACGCCATAAGCGCCCGCGTTTGCGGCGGAAGCTGGGCCATTTCCTTTCCCGAACGTATCGAAAGGTACCTGAACCGACGATTTGGCCACGGACTTTTTCGGCGATGCCGATTTTCGGGTAGATCCGTGCGGTCGCGCGCTGTGTTAGGTACGCCTCTTGCCCGTTCCCGCCGGCACGAACCGGCCGTCCCGCCCCCCATTGGGCTCCGATGACAGAACCTTCCTTCACCGTCGCCGTGATCGATCCGAGCCGGGCCCGCGCCGCGATCCTCGAAGAGGGCCTGCGCGCCGCCGGAATCGCGGATGTGGTCATCATCCCCGATACCGCCGACCTGCCGGCGCAGGTGGCCGCCCTCAATCCTGACGTGGTGGTGATCCACCTGGAGAGCCCCAGCCGGGACATCCTCGAACAGATGTCGGGCCTGTCCCGCCATGTGGAGCGGCCGGTGGCGATGTTCGTCGACCGCTCGGACGCCCCGATGATGCAGGCGGCGGTGGATGCCGGCATCTCGGCCTATGTGGTGGACGGGCTGCACCCCCAGCGCATCCGGTCGATCCTCGACATCGCCATCCTGCGGTTCCAGGCCTTCGCCCGGCTGCAGCGGGAATTGGTGGAGGCGCGGGGCGAACTCGCCGACCGGAAGATCGTGGAGCGCGCCAAGGGCATCCTTATGGCCGCCCGCTCCCTGAGCGAGGAGGAGGCCTACAAGCTGATGCGGCGCAAGGCCATGAACGAGAAGAGCAAAATCGCCGACATCGCCCGCGCCATCGTCACCACGGCGGACCTGTTCGGATGAGGCTCGCGCTCGGATACGTCCCCCTCGTGGATGCCGCGAGCCTGATCGCGGCGGCGGAGCTCGGATTCGCACGGGCCGAGGGGCTCACCCTCGACCTCGTGCGCGAGCCCTCCTGGGCGACCCTGCGCGACAAGCTGGCGGTGGGCCATCTCGACGGCGCGCATATGCTGGCGCCCCTCGCCATCGCCAGCGCGCTCGGGCTGAGCGGGCCGCAGACCCGGCTTTGCGTGCCCATGGCGCTCAACCTCAACGGCAACGCGATCACGGTGTCCCGCCCCCTGTGGGAGGCGATGGAGGCGGCGGACGACGAGGTGGACACAGTGGCCGCCGCTTTCGCGCGCATCGCCCTGCGGCGGGAGCGGGAGGGGAGGCCGTTGACGCTGGGAACGGTGCATCCGTTCTCCAGCCACACCTACCAGCTCCGGATCTTCGCCGAGCGCGGCGGCCTCGACCTCGACACGCAGACGCGCCTCGTCGTGATCCCGCCGCCGCAGATCGCCGAGGCGCTGCGGCGCGAACTGATCGACGGGTTCTGCGTCGGCAGCCCCTGGAACAGCGTCGCCGTGGCGGAGGGGTATGGCCGCATCGCGGTCCTCGGCAGCGAGCTCCTGCCCGATTGCCCGGAAAAGGTTCTGGCCCTTCCGGAATCCGAGGCGTCGCGCTGCGCCTCCCTGGTGCGGGCCCTCGACCGCGCCGGGCGCTGGTGCGCCGATCTCGACAACAGCGCCGAACTCGCCTCCCTCCTTTCGCGCGATGGCTACCTGAATGTACCGGCGCCGATTCTCGAACGGGCGCTCACGGGGGACGTGGTGGTCGATACCGACGGACGCCGGCGGCGGGACCCGCATTTCAGCCTGTTCGGCGAGCGGGCGCACCGGCCCGACCCCGCCCATGCGGATTGGTTCATCGGTGAGGCGGAGCGCGCCGGACAGCTTGTCGCCTCCGACGAGCTTCGCTCCGCCGCTCGCGCGATCTACCGCCCGGACCTGTTCGATGCCGCTCTGAGCGGCTGATCGGGGCCGGACGCCGCTTTTGGCGGCACGACAAGCCTCACGATTGTGCAACGCACGCCCCGCCGCCGCGGCCGGGCCGTATGCCTCCTCGCGCCCTCCGAACCGCCTTCGGCCTTAGAGCCGTTACAGGCTGAGCGGCGTTTGGCACGGAACCTGCTGTGCCTATCCCGCTCGTCAACGGCGACGGGCACGAATGTCGGCAGAGCCGCTGACCCAAGTAACCCGTTGGCGCGCTTTCGCGGCTGCCTTCGGTTGCGTTTGGGCGGCGGTTTTTTTTCGTCTTCGGGTCGACTGCTTAAGCTTCGAGGGATCGAGTTTTCCATGACTGACGGGTTTCAGAACAGCCGCCGCAGCCTCTTGAAGGGCGCCGCCGCGACCTTGTCGCTGGCAGCCCTGGCGCGCACTGCGCTGCCCGGCGGTGCTTTCGCGCAGGGGGCGGGCCCCGAGGTGAAGGGCGCCAAGCTCGGCTTCATCGCGCTCACCGATGCCGGCCCGCTCTTCGTCGCCAAGGAAAAGGGGTTCTTCGCCAAGCACGGCATGCCCGACGTCGAGGTGCTGAAACAGGCGAGCTGGGGCACTACCCGCGACAACCTCGTGCTCGGCTCCGAGGGCAACGGCATCGACGGCGCGCACATCCTGACGCCGATGCCCTACCTCATCAGCGCCGGTCGGGTGACGCAGAACAACGTCCCCGTGCCGATGCAGATCCTGGCCCGGCTCAATACCAACGGCCAGTGCGTCTCGGTGGCCAAGGAGTATCTGGACGCCAAGGTCGCCCTCGATTCCAAGGTGTTCAAGGCCGCGATCGACAAGAAGAAAGCCGCCGGCAAGTCGGTGAAGGCGGCCATGACCTTCCCCGGCGGCACCCATGACCTCTGGATCCGCTACTGGCTCGCCGCTGGCGGGATCGACCCCGACAAGGACATCGAGACCATCGTCGTGCCGCCGCCCCAGATGGTGGCGAACATGAAGGTCGGCACGATGGATTGCTTCTGCGTCGGCGAGCCGTGGAACGCGCAGCTCGTGCAGCAGGGCCTCGGCTACACCGCGCTGACCACCGGCGAGTTGTGGAAGGACCATCCGGAGAAGGCGTTCGCCATGCGCGCCTCCTGGGTCGAGAAGAACCCCATCGCCGCCAAGGCTCTGACCATGGCCGTGCTGGAAGCGCAGATGTGGTGCGACAAGCCCGAGAACCGGGATGAGTTCGCCGCCATCGTCGCCAAGCGCCAGTGGATCAACATCCCCGTCGGCGACGTCGCCGGCCGCATGAAGGGCACCATCGATTACGGCGACGGCCGCGTGGTCGAGAACAGCCCCTACGTCATGAAGTTCTTCGCCGACAACGCCTCCTACCCCTACCAGAGCCACGACCTCTGGTTCCTCACCGAGGACATCCGCTGGGGCAAGTTCGACGCGCAGACCGACACCAAGGCGCTCATCGCCAAGGTGAACCGCGAGGATATCTGGCGCGACGCCGCCAAGGCGCTGGGCGTCACCGCGATCCCGAGCTCCACGTCGCGCGGCAAGGAGACCTTCTTCGACGGGAAGGTCTTCGATCCCGCCGATCCCGCCGCCTACCTGTCCAGCCTCGGCATCAAGAGGATCGCGTGATGGCCAACACCTCCACCATCGCCGTGACGGGGACCGCCGCGAAGCCGGCGGCCAAGGCCCCGCGCAAGCCCTTCGTGACCCTGGCGACGTTCCGCCAGATCGCCGTCAACCTGATCCCGCCGATCGTGGTGCTGATCGCCTTCCTGGTGATCTGGGAGCTGCTGTGCTCGCGGCCCACCGCCGGCCTGCCGCCGCCTTCGCGCGTCGTCACCGAGGCGTGGGACATCATCGCCCACCCGTTCTACGACAATGGCGGCACCGACAAGGGCCTGTTCTGGCACATCTATGCCAGCATCCAGCGCGTCGCCTTCGGCTTCGCCCTGGCCACCGTCGTGGGCATCATGGTCGGCACCCTGATCGGCCAGTCGGACTGGGCCATGCGCGGCCTCGACCCGATCTTCCAGGTGCTGCGCACGATCCCGCCGCTGGCCTGGCTGCCGCTCTCCCTCGCGGCGTTCCGCGACGGCCAGCCCTCGGCCATCTTCGTGATCTTCATCACCTCGATCTGGCCGATCATCATCAACACGGCGGTGGGCATCCGCAACATCCCTCAGGATTACCGCAACGTGGCGGCGGTGCTGCGCCTTAACCCGCTCGAATTCTTCGTGAAGATCATGCTGCCCTCGGCGGCTCCCTACATCTTCACCGGACTTCGCATCGGCGTCGGCCTGTCCTGGCTCGCCATCGTGGCGGCCGAGATGCTCATCGGCGGCGTCGGCATCGGCTTCTTCATCTGGGACGCCTGGAACTCGTCGCACATCTCCGAGATCATCGTCGCCCTCGTCTATGTCGGGGTGATCGGGTTCTTCCTCGACCGGTTCGTGGCTTTCATCGGCACCCTCGTTACCCGCGGCGCCACCGCCTGAACGCCTCCGCGCGGCGCGCCGGGGTCTTCCCGTCGCGCCGTGCCCCGACCGCCTCTCGCAGAGGGACACGAGACCCATGAGCTATCTCAGCATCGAGAATGTCGGCATCAGCTTCACCCGCTCCGGGCGCACCAACGAAGTGCTGCGCGACGTGAGCGTGAAGATCGACAAGGGCGAGTTCGTCTCGCTGATCGGCCATTCCGGCTGCGGCAAGTCGACGGTGCTCAACATCGTCGCCGGGCTGCTCAAGGCCTCCACCGGCGGCGTCCTCCTGGAAGAGAAGGAGGTGAACAGCCCCGGCCCGGACCGCGCCGTGGTGTTCCAGAACCATTCCCTGCTGCCCTGGCTCACCGTGCGCGAGAACGTGGCTTTGGCCGTCGAGAAGGTGCTGAAGGGCAAGAAGACCCGGGCCGAGCGGTGCGAATGGATCGACCACAACCTCGCCCTCGTGAACATGACCCATGCCGCGGACCGCCGCCCCAACGAGATCTCGGGCGGCATGAAGCAGCGCGTCGGCATCGCCCGGGCGCTGGCCATGGAGCCGAAGGTGCTCCTCCTCGACGAGCCGTTCGGGGCGCTGGACGCGCTCACCCGCGCCCATCTGCAGGACTCGCTCATGGACATCCATGCGCGGCTGAAGAACGCCGTCATCATGATCACCCACGATGTCGACGAGGCGGTGCTGCTCTCCGACCGGATCGTGATGATGACCAACGGCCCCTCGGCCACGGTCGGCGAGATCCTGAAGGTCGATCTCGAGCGGCCCCGCCGCCGCCTCGATCTGGTGGAGGACGCGACCTACACCCATGCCCGCGCCGCCGTGCTCGAGTTCCTCTATGCCCGCCACGCCAAGCCCGCCATGGCGGCGTGAGGATCGGACGCAGGTCATGAAGGAGCGTCTGGTGGTGATCGGCAACGGCATGGCGTCGTTGCGCTTTCTGGAGCGGCTGACCGAGCGCGCGCCCGGTCGCTACGACGTCACCGTCGTCGGTGCCGAGCCGCAGGCGGCGTATAACCGCGTGCTGCTCTCGTCGCTGCTGGGCGGTGAGGTCGACGAGGCCGCCTGCGCCTTTCGTGGTCTTGACTGGTACGAGGCGCACGGCATCCGCCTCATCACCGGCGCGCCGGTGACGCAGGTCGACCGGGAGAACGCCCTCGTCATGGTCGGCGAGACCCATGTCCTGCCCTTCGACAAGCTCGTCCTCGCGGTGGGTTCGCTCCCGATCCGGCTGCCGAAGCCCGGCATGGACCTGCCCGGCATCATCACGTTTCGCGATCTCGCGGACGTGGCGGCCATCCGGAAAGCGGCGGTCACCGGCGCAAAAGCCATCGTCATCGGCGGCGGCCTGCTCGGGCTGGAGGCCGCCGTCGGCCTCGCCCGGCTCGGGGTCGACACGACCCTGCTCCACGTCATGGACCGGCTGATGGAGCGCCAGCTCGACCACCACGCCGCCGGCCTGGTGAAGCGCGCCATGGAATCCCGCGGAATCCGCGTCCTCCTCAAGGCCGATACCGCCCATGTGGAGGGCGACGGCCGGGTCGAGCGCCTCGTCCTGTCGGACGGCACGGTGCTGCCGGCCGACCTCGTGGTGATGTCGGTGGGGGTACGCCCCAATGCCGTCCTCGCCCAGGGCGCCGGGCTCGAAGTCGGGCGCGGCATCAAGGTCGACGACCGGATGACGAGCTCCGATCCGCGCATCTTCGCTCTCGGCGAATGCGCCGAGCATCGCGGCATGGTCTACGGCCTCGTCGAGCCCGCCTACGACCAGGCCGAAGTGCTGAGCCGCCACCTCGTCGGCGAGGAAGCCGCCTATCTTGGCACCTCGCTGGCCACCAGCCTCAAGGTCTCGGGCCTGCCGGTCTTCTCGGCCGGCGAGATCGAAGCGCCCGAACATGCCGAGACGGTGGTGATGTCGGATCCCGGCCTCGGCCTCTACCGCAAGCTGATCATCGGCGACGGCAAGCTCCTCGGCGCCGTCTTCGTCGGCGACATCGCCGAACAGGGCTGGTGCAAGACGCTGATCCGCACCGGCGAACCCATCGCCGATCACCGAGACGACCTGATGTTCGGGCGCGTCCACGCCCCCGATTCCCAATCCCTGGCAGCATGATGGAGGCTTCCATGGCCGACGACTTCAACGCCGAGCAGAAGCGCTACCTGGAAGGCTTCGCCTCGGGCATCGCAGCCGCGCGCATCACCGGCGGCCTCGCCCTCGGGCAGGGTGCCGCCGCGCCCTCCGAGCCGACCGGCCCGGACGCCATCCACATCAAGGCCCAGGACGCCACGGTGAAGGCCGGCGGCAAGCTCTGCGACCAGGAGAAGTGGAAGCGGGCGGAGAACCCGTTCGACGGCCACAACCGCCTCATCGCGGAAGCCGCCACCGGCAAGGCCCCGAAGCCGGAGGACAATTTCCGCTGGCGCTATCACGGCCTGTTCTGGCTCGCCCCGGCCAGCGGCGATTTCATGTGCCGCCTGCGCATCCCCAACGGCATCCTGCAGCATTGGCAATTCGCCGGTATCGCGGATCTCGCCGATGCCCATGGCGGCGGCTACAGCCACGTCACCACCCGCGCCAACCTCCAGGTCCGCGAGATCACGGCGGAGCATGGCCAGCCCTTCCTCGACGGGCTGATCGACCTCGGCCTCACGGCGCGCGGCTCGGGCGCGGACAACATCCGCAACGTCACCGGCTCGCCGGTGGCCGGGATCGACGCCCAGGAACTCCTCGACACGCGGCCCCTGGCCAAGTCCTGGCACAATTGGATCATCAACGACCGTTCGCTCTACGGCCTGCCGCGCAAGTTCAACGTCGCCTTCGACGGCGGCGGCGTGATGCCGGTGCTGGAGGAGACCAACGATATCGGCTTCCAGGCGGTGAAGGTTCTCGACGGCGCGGCCGTGGAGCCCGGAATCTGGATGCGCCTCGTGCTCGGTGGCATTTCCGGCCACCGCGATCTCGCCCGCGATACCGGTGTGGTGCTGAAGCCCGAGGCCTGCAACAAGGTCGCCGACGCGATCTTGCGGGTCTTCATCAAGAACGGCGACCGGACCAACCGCAACAAGAGCCGGATGAAGTACGTCCTCGATGCCTGGGGCTTCGACAAGTACCTCGCCGCCGTGGAAGACGAGCTCGGCTACAAGCTCGACCGCGTCGACCCCGCCCATCTCGCCCCGCGTGGGCCCATGGACCGCTTCTCCCATGTGGGCGTCCACAAACAGGTCCAGCCGGGCCTGAACTGGATCGGGGTGATCCTGCCCGTGGGCAAGATGACCTCCGACCAGATGCGGGAATTGGCAAAGATCTCGTCGGAATGCGGCGACGGCGCCATCCGCATGACGGTGTGGCAGAACTTCCTGTTCTCCGGCGTGCCCGATGCCAAGGTGGCCGAGGTCCAGGCCCGCGTGGCAGCGCTTGGCCTCACCACGGAAGCCTCCAGCATCCGCGCCGGCCTCGTGGCCTGCACCGGCAACAAGGGCTGCAAGTTCGCCGCCTCGGACACGAAGGGCCACGCGCTCGTCATCGCCGATTACATGGAGGCCCACCTGCCGGAACTCGACGTGCCCGTGAACGTCCACGTCACCGGCTGCCACCATAGCTGCGCCCAGCATTACATCGGCGATATCGGCCTCATCGGCGCGAAGGTCGTCGTCTCGGAGGAGGGCGACACCGTCGAGGGCTACGACATCGTCGTCGGCGGAGGCTTCGGCGACAGCCCGAAGATCGGCACCGAGATCTGGAAGGCGGTGAAGGCGGAGGATTGTCCGTCCCGGATCGAGGCGCTGCTGCGCAGTTACCTCGCCCGCCGCGAGAGCCAGGCCGAGAGCTTCCAGGCCTTCACCGCACGCACCGGCCCGGAGAGCCTCCGCAGCCTCGCCGAAGATCAACCCGTCCTGAAGGCCGCAGCATGAGCGAGCACGTCATCCCCCCGCTCGTTCTCATCCCCGAGAACGCCCCGTTCAACCCGGACCAGCGTTCCTGGCTGTCCGGCTATTTCGCCGCCCTGCTCGGCCCCGCCGTGGAGGGCGCGACGGCCCTCGCCCCCGGCGATACGGGTGGCGGGCCGAAGCTCGCCGACAATGACGACGCGCCCTGGCACGATCCGTCGATGCCGCTGCCCGACCGGATGGAGTTGGCCAAGGAGCGGCCGGAGGCGCAGAAGCTCATGGCCGCCATGGCGCAGCAGGATTGCGGCCAGTGCGGCTACAATTGCGCGGATTACGCCAACGCCCTGTTCCTGAAGAAGGAAGAGCGCCTCAACCTGTGCCAGCCGGGGGGCAAAGACACCCTCCGCATGCTCAAGAAGTTGGATGAGGAATTCGGCGCGAGCGGCGGCGCGAAAGCGGCCGAAGCGGGGGAGGGCGAGGCCAAGGCGGAGGCGCCCCTCGGACCGCTCGGCTATTGCCGCGAGAACCCGGTGGAGGCCGTGTTCCTGTCCCGCACCCGCCTCAACGAGCCGGGCGGCGAGAAGGAGACCTGGCATGTCGAGATCGATCTCACGGGCACGCACATCGAGTACGTGGTCGGCGATTCCCTCGGGCTCTTCCCCTCGAACCCGCCGGCCCTGGTGGATGCGATCATCGCCGAACTCGGCACCCGGCCCGAGCGCATGATCGGCGGCCAGACCCTGCGGAACCGGCTGATCAAGGATTACTCGCTGGGCGCCGCCCCGGATGGGCTCTACCAGCTCCTCTCCCTCCTCACCTCGGGGGAGGCGCGCAAGAAGGCGCGGGCGCTCTCGGCGGGCGAGGACCCGGACGGCGACGCCGCCTATCTCGACGTGCTCGGCGCGCTTCACAAGTTTCCCGGCGCCCGGCCCGACGCGGAGGTCTTCCTGGAAGCCCTCGACGAGCTGCAGCCCCGCCTCTACTCGATCTCCTCATCGCCGAAGGCCGATCCGGGCCGGGTCTCGCTCACGGTCGACGCGGTGCGCTACAACCACCGCTCACGGCTCCGTCTGGGTGTCGCCTCGACCCATCTCGGCGAACGCATTGCCGAGAAGACCACGGTCAAGGTCTACCTGCAGAAGGCGCACGGCTTCGCCCTGCCGGAGGATCTGTCGAAGGACGTCATCATGTGCGGGCCGGGCACCGGCATCGCACCGTTCCGCGCCTTCCTGCGCGAGCGCGCCGCGACCCAGGCGCCGGGACGCAACTGGCTGTTCTACGGCCATCAGCGCCAGGCCAGCGACTTCTTCTACAAGGACGAGCTGAACGCGCTGAAGGACGGCAAGGTGCTCACCCGCCTGTCCCTCGCCTGGTCGCGGGACGGCACCGAGAAGACCTATGTGCAGGACCGCATGCGCGAGAACGGCGCTGACCTGTGGAAATGGCTCGAAGGCGGCGCCCATTTCTACGTCTGCGGCGATGCCAAGCGCATGGCCAAGGATGTGGAGCGGGCGATCATCGACGTCGCCGGTCAGTTCGGCGGCAAGAATCCCGACGAGGCCGTGGCCTACCTCGCCCATCTGAAGAAGACCGGGCGGTATCAGGCCGACGTGTACTGAAAACGGGAAGAGCCCTCCTTTGCGGGCTATCGAATTCAAACACCTGATCTTGCTGGCAGAGCATGTCCCTCTCCCCCTTGTGGGGAGAGGCTAGGAGTGGGGGTGGCGCCGCTGGCCTCTGCCCTCTGAGGGTCGCCCAACCACCCCCACCTCCAACTCCTCCCCACAAGGGGGGAGGGAGATGCGCACAGCCGGCCCGACTTTTGCTGTCCTTCGAACCCTGGAACCCGCCGAGGATTTCGCCATGAACGCGCACGTCCAGGCACCCGCCGCCGCCGTGAAGACCACCTGCCCGTATTGCGGCGTCGGCTGCGGTGTGATCGCCACGCCGGACGGGGCAGGCGGCGCGGGGATTGCCGGCGATACCGAGCACCCGGCCAATTTCGGCCGCCTCTGCTCCAAGGGCTCCGCCCTCGGCGAGACCCTGTCCCTCGACAACCGCCTGCTGCATCCCGTCGTCGATGGGGTACGGTCGAGCTGGGAATCGGCCCTCGGCACCGTGGCCGGCGGGCTACGGAAGGTCGCCGAGCAGTACGGCCCGGATTCGATCGCCTTTTACCTGTCCGGCCAGCTCCTCACCGAGGATTACTACGTCGCCAACAAGCTCGCGAAGGGCTTCCTCGGCACGCCCCATGTGGACACCAACTCGCGCCTCTGCATGTCGAGCGCGGTGGCGGCCCACCGCCGCGCCTTCGGTTCGGACACGGTGCCGGGCTGCTACGAGGATCTCGACGAGGCCGATCTCATCGTGCTGGTGGGGTCCAACACCGCCTGGTGCCACCCGATCCTGTTCCGCCGCATGGTCGATGCCCGCGCCAAGCGCGGCACCAAGCTCGTGGTGATCGACCCGCGCCGGACACAGACGGGGGAGGAGGCAGACCTCTTCCTCGGCCTGAAGCCGGGCACCGACACCGCCCTGTTCTCCGGCCTCCTGGTCCATCTCGCGAGCGCAGGTGCTTTCGACTACCGCTTCGTCCTCGACCACACGACCGGCCTCGACGGGGCCCTGGAGCGCGCCCGTTCGATCGCGCCGGACATCGCCGCGACGGCCGCCGCCACTGGGCTGTCGGAGGCGGATGTCGGGCAATTCTTTACCCTGTTCGCGCGTACGAAGCGCGTCGTCACCGGCTTTTCGCAAGGGGTGAACCAGTCGGCTCAGGGGACCGACAAGGGCAACGCCATCATCAATTGCCACCTCGCCACCGGCCGCATCGGCCAGCCCGGCGCGGGGCCGCTCTCCCTCACCGGCCAGCCCAACGCCATGGGTGGCCGCGAGGTCGGCGGGCTCGCCAACATGCTCGCCGCCCACATGCATTTCGCGCCCGAGGAGGTGGACCGGGTCCGCCGCTTCTGGTCGGCGCCCAACATCATCACCGGCGAGGGCATGAAGGCCGTCGCCCTGTTCGAGGCGGTGGAGCGCGGCAGGATCAAGGCCCTCTGGGTGATGGGCACCAACCCCGTCGTGTCGATGCCCCGTGCCGACGCGATCCGCGAAGCGATCAAGGGGCTCGATCTCTACGTCGTCTCCGAGGCCGTTTCCGACAGCGACACCGCCATGACGACGGGCCGGAAGACCGTGCTGCTGCCGGCCCAGGCCTGGGGCGAGAAGGACGGCACCGTCACCAATTCCGAGCGGCGCATCTCGCGTCAGCGCAGCTTCCTCAAGTCTCCCGGCGAGGCGCGGGCGGATTGGGCGATCATCAGCGACGTCGCCAAGCGCCTTGGCCACGGCGAGGCCTTCGCCTATCCGAACGCCGCCGCGATCTTCCGCGAACATGCCTCGCTCTCGGCCTTCGAGAATAACGGCAGCCGCGACTTCGACATCGGCGCGGTGAGCGACATCTCCGATACCGCCTATGCCGGGGCGGCGCCCGTGCAATGGCCCCTGACGAAGCGTGGGGGAAAGCAGGGCCGGCAGAGGCTCTTCGCCGACGGGCAGTTCTTCACCTTCGACAAGCGCGCCCGTTTCGTCGCCGTGCAGCCCCCGGCGCTGGCCCAGGCCGTGAGCGCGGACTTCCCCTTCGTGCTCAATACCGGACGGGTCCGCGATCACTGGCACACGATGACGCGCACCGGGAAGAGCCAGCGCCTCTCGGCTCATCGCGACGTGCCCTTCGTCGAGATCCACCCCGATGACGCAACCGCGATGGGCGTGACCCATGGCGGCCTCGCCACGGTCTCCACCGCGCATGGCGCGGCGGTACTGGAGGTGATGGTGGGGGAGGGTATGCGCCGGGGCGACCTCTTCGCGGCCTTCCACTGGAGCGGGGCCACCGCGTCGGAGGGGCGGGTCGGCGCCCTCGCGCGCGGCATCCCCGATCCGGTCTCCGGGCAGCCCGAGTTGAAGGCGACGCCGTCCGCCATCGCGCCGGCCGTCTATCGCAGCCGCGGCTTCCTGCTGACCCGCGAGCAGCGGTCGCTTCCCGCCGGTTGGTGGTGGGCGCGTGCCACGATCCAGGGCGGATCCGGGCTGCACTTCGCCACCCAGGAGAGTTCGCGCGAAGTCGCGCTGATGCTGAGGGGGATGTTCCAGGGCCTCGAGATCGCCGAATATGCCGACCACGCCCGTGGCCGCTACCGTTTCGCCGCCTATGACGGGGAGCGTCTCGTCGCCTGTCTGGCCCTGACACCCGGCGACGCGAAGCCGGGCTGGGAATCGGAGAAGACGTATTTCGCCGCGCCCGATCTCGAACCCTCCGCCCGACGCGCGTTGCTCTCAGGCCGGGCCGAGACGGCGTCGGCCGGGCCAACCGTCTGCGCCTGCCACGGTATCGGCCTCGATGTCATCACCGCCACCATCGCGGCCGGCGCCCACAGCGTCGAGGCGGTGGGTGCCGCCTGCAAGGCGGGCACGAATTGCGGCTCATGCATCCCAGAGATCCGCAAGCTGCTGCCGCAGGCGCTTGCGCGCGACGCCGCATAAGCTCATTTTCATCGGATGAGCACGCCCCGCCAGCCCCGGGAAACCCGACCCGCCGGAATCGCCGCCCGTGAGGGCGCCGGACATGCCGGTCTCGAACCGCTGGCGGTCCTGCCGGTCTTCGTGCCGCTGCAGGGCAAGCGCGCGGTGCTGGCCGGGTCCAATGGCGGCGCGCCGTGGAAGGTGAAGCTGCTCGCCGCCGCCGGGGCCGATGTCGACGTCTACGCACCCGAACCCAGCGACGAGTTGCGCGCGGTACCGGGCGAGATCGTCGCCGGCAGCGTCACCCTGCATGAACGCCAGTGGCACCCCTCCGACCTCCAGGGCGCGGCCTTCTGCATCGGCGCCATGGAGGACGAGGCCGATTGCATCGCCTTCGTGGCCGCGGCGCGGGCGACCGGCGCCATCGTCAACGCCGTCGACCGGCCGCATCTCTGCGACGTGAAGTTCGGTGCCATCGTCAACCGCTCGCCCATGGTGGTGGGCATCTCGACGGAGGGCGCGGCTCCTGTCTTCGGGCAGACGGTGCGCGCCCGGATCGAGGGCATGCTCCCGCGCGGGTTCAAGGCCTGGATTGGTGCCGCCCGCGACTGGCGCGAGGAGGTCACGAGCCGCTTCCACGCCTTCTCCGACCGCCGCGCCTTCTGGGAGCGATTCACGGATCGCGCCTTCGCCGAGCCGGACCGGGTTCCCACCGAGGCGGACCTCGCCGAGCTTCTCGGCCAGACGGACGCCGCACCGAAGGGTGGGGCGGTGACACTCGTTGGCTCGGGGCCGGGTGATGCCGAACTCCTGACGCTGAAGGCCCTGCGGGCGCTCCGCAACGCCGACGTGATCCTCTACGACGATCTCGTGGCACCCGAGATCCTCGATTATGCCCGTCGCGAGGCGCGCACCATGCTGGTCGGCAAGACCGGGCACGGCCCCTCCTGCCGCCAGGACGACATCAACGCGCTGATGGTGCAGCTCGCCAAATCCGGCAAGCAGGTGGTGCGCCTGAAATCCGGCGATCCCCTCGTCTTCGGCCGAGCCGGCGAGGAGATCGACGCCTGCCATCAGGCGGGAATCCCCGTGAGCGTAGTGCCGGGCATCTCGGCGGCGCAGGGGGCGGCCGCATCGCTGGGCGTCTCGTTGACCAACCGCGACTCGGCGCGACGCCTGCAATTCGTCACCGGCCACGACCGGCGCGGTGCCCTGCCGGCGGACCTGAACTGGGGGGCGCTCGCCGATCCGAGCGTCACCACCGTGGTCTACATGCCGAAAAAGACCCTGCGCGAGCTTCTCGAACGCGCCGTTGCCGAGGGTCTGGCCCCGGCCACCCCCGCGCTCCTCGTCTTCAACGCCACGCGCCCCAACCAAGCCGTCGTGTCGGGCACAGCCGCCGACCTGGCGGACCGGGTGGAGGCATCGGGCTACGACGGGCCGGCCCTGCTGATGGTGGGCGAGGCTTTGCGGCTGCACAGGCTTGAAGCGGTCGCGGCAACGCCAGAGCCGGACAAGCTGGCGATCTGACAATCGGTCGGCCTTCATCGGACAAGGCGCGGCTTCCATTTCACCGGGAGGATGCTGAGGTCTGCCCCGTCGGTCGCCCGCTCCGGCGCGAGAGCGCCACCCTGGCCGGCGATCGTGGCAAGGGAGGCGAGGGCTGAAACAAAGGCTCCCGGATGCGCGAACGCCCCTGGGAACAGTGTCACGACCAAACATCTGTGAATCGACGCGGTGGCCCCCACGCCCGATAGGCTTGCACCACGTGCGATGCGTGTAGAGTTCCGACCAGAATCGGAGCCACGCCGTGATCAAGCGATTCGTTGCCCTCGCCCTCGCCCTGTCGCTCGCGACGACGACACATGCAGCGAGCGCCGACGATCCGGTGATCGCGGCGGCGACGGACTTGACCGGTGACGTCCTGTTCCTCGAATCCGGGGCGCCCGGCATGATCCTGGTGGTCGTGCGTGGGGACGGGACCTTCATCCGCGGCTACGGCGAGACCGAGAAGGGCAACGGCATCACGCCCGACGGAACCAGTCTCGTACGGCTCAACTCCATCACCAAGGTCTTCACCACGGAGGTGCTCGCCTCCCTCGCTACGGAGAGGAAGCTCTCCCTCGCCGATCCGCTGCAGAGCTTCGCGCCGCAGATGAAGGTTCCGGCCTTCGAAGGGCGCCCCATCACCCTCCTCGACCTCGCGACCTATTCGGGCGCCCTACCGCGCGAGATGGGACACGCTCCCGAAGGCACGAATCCCCGCGCCTGGCCGACCCGCGACGACCGCTGGTCCTGGCTCGGCCAATATTCGCTGCCTTGGGCCCCCGGCACCGTCACGTCCTATTCGAATGTGGGGTTCGACCTCCTGGCCGATGCGGTCGGGACGGCAGGCGGCGCGTCCTATGCGAACGTGCTGCGCGGCCACGTCACCGCGCCCCTCGGAATGCTGGATACGGTTCTCTCGCCGACACCGGAGCAATGCGCCCGGCTGATGATCGGTTCGGGCCTCGGCGGCCCGGCCACCTGCGTCGACACCCAGGCGACGGGGGGAAGCGGCGGGCTCTACAGCACCGGCAACGACATGGCCCGCTGGCTCCGGCACAACGTCACCGCCACGAGCGGCGCGCTCGCCCTGAGCCACGCGGTCTACCGCCAGCGCCAATCGATGCCGGCGGCGATCGGCTTCGACGAAGCGTCGCCCATGGCGGGTCTGGCCCTCGGCTGGGTGGCCCTGGCGGCCAAGGGGAACGAACCGGCGATGCTGGCCAAGAGCGGCGGAGGCGCCGGCTTCATGAGCTACGTCGCCTTCGCACCGGGGCGCGATGTCGGGGTCTTCGTCGTCATCAACAGCATCGATTTCGCGGCGTTCTCCGCCTTGACCAGCACGACCCACAAGCTGATCGCCGCCCTCACGACCCGCTGACCCGGGTGGAGAAGCCGGGTCCACGGAGCCCCCCGGCAGCCCGCAGGTTCAAATGGCGTAGCACGCAGGATCAAATGTCATCACTTCGATATGGTGGCAGGGACAGTGATGACGGTTAAAGCTGCCTTAGCTGCCCCAACTCATAACGGGGCAGGTTCGCAGTCGTTAGGTTCTGCGAGTGAACGCAAGGGTTCGAGTAGCCAAGTCGGCCAGTTCGGTGCCATTTATAAAGACCGTTCCACGGGTCGTTTTCGTGTCGTGATGAAATTGGTTGGCGTACTCCAGGATCTCACGCAGCTCGTCGGTATCCACTTGGTTCATAATTTGCCCACGAGTCCCCAAGCGCTGACGGCTAACGTTCACGAACGCACCCAACGCGTCCCCGGGTTTGAAGTCCGCGGGATAAGCGACGCGGACAAACGCCTCAAGGATGAGGCGTAGGGCCTCTGCAACAGCGCGCTCGTCGGCACTTGCACTGTTTTGCAGATAGGAGCGCACCAATCCATGACGATGGTCGTGCTCAGAAATGCAATCAGCGTGGACATTCCATTCGGTGAGGTCGGAGGCGTCCTCGTTTTGCTGGGTGCGAATGCGGCCAATCTTGATAGCGGCCCGGTCGTTCGTCGTAGTGCTTTCCCACAGCGGGCATAAAAAGGGCTTCGAGTGTGACAGAACGATCATCTGGTCGACACGACCGAGCAGGCGCTTCATCTCGTTCAGAGTGTGCAGGTTGCGGTGCTCGTCAAGGCTTGTCATCGGATCATCAATAACGACGATTTTTCTGCCAATATCACTATCGTTGTGAAGCGATGCAAAGAAGAAGGCTAGGGCGAGCACGTTGCGGTCGCCGGCGCTCAGTGTGTTGCGGAAAGATGGTCCGCTCGATGAGGGAACCGAGACCGCAATCGTATTGATCAACACGTTATATGTGCAGGTTGAGCCGCCCCGGTTGTTGGCTTGCCTCACACTGCCCAATCTGAAACCGGCACCAAACCGGCTCAGGTAGGTATTGATGGCAGTCTCGTAAGCTGGGAAGACCGCATTGCGATAGGCATCGAGCGCGGTACGCGCGTCGGTACGTAACCTTACGGTCACGTCTTTGGCCACCTTCTCGGCCAAGTAGGCATTACATGCGGCGGCAACTTCAGGCGTGTGCCGTGACCGCACCGCGTAAAGGCGAGGTAGAGCCGCCTCCAACGTTGAAAGGTTTGCTAAAGCGGCCTTCTCCCTAACAAGCTCAATTTCGCCGTTGGTCTCCTGTAGGGCTGCCGATACTATATCCACGACCGCCCTATACTCCTCGTAGGATGAAACCGCAGCCCGGACGGTGGGTGATAGCGAAGTGGGCTCCAGCGGCGCTGCGTATTTTGCGCGGAGCGCAGTTAACATGCCCTCGCGCGCCTCTCTCCAAGCCCGTGAGATTGCCGCCGTATCGAGCTGAAAAGTGGGAACTCTCACAAAGTCGGACCAGAACTCTCGCGTCTCCGACGCCACTCGCACGTGGCGCTCGAAGTCCGCAGGCACCTCGTCGGGGTGCGTGGCACGAACCGCTTTGCCTGCTGCCGTTATCGCCGCTTTCAGCTCAGCGTATGCATCGCTGAAATACGCTTGATAGTGGGCAATCAAAGGAGAACCACTTAGGTTCTGAGCGCAGAAAGGGCATGCTTCGAGATCGCCACTGGCGGCCCCGTCCGCAATCTTCATCATGCCTTCGGCAACCCATGCCTCGGCGCCCTTGCCTAACGCCGACAGGTGAGCCTGCGCACGTTCGGCAGCGGCAGCTTCTAGCCCTGGAAGGTCGCGAGCCAACACGGCCTCAATGCCTTCGAGGTCGAAGGTCGGAAGTGCGAGCGGAGCGAATATCGGCCGTTCGCGAACCGCGGCCTCAGCCATGGCCGCCGCGAAACTACGTTCGGCATCTTCAAGCACAGTGTCGATGTCGGGCTGCGCCGGAAGATCGCAAAAGGCGTCCAAACCGAACGGCCCCCGCGCATCACGCGGAACTCTTTCGCCCAAGGCGCGAAGGTTACCATTATGATTCTCAATAGCGGAAACATGGCTTCGAAGGATGGCGTTCAGAGCTACGCCTTGCTCACCGATAATCAGCTCATGGAGGTTTTCGCGGTGCTCTGAGCCAATTTCGACGCCGGAACAGACATTGGCGGCAACGAACATGTCATCGAAGACGGCTATGTCGGACAGTGTCCGAGTCCAAGCACCAGCTTGAAACATGACCTGCCCTGCCTGATCGATAAGGACGACATGAGGTGGGTGCTGCGACCCTAGAGCCGTGCCCTGGCGGGTTGAATCGCTTGGGGTAGGCGATCTGGCTGGCGTGTGATTCACTGGACGGGCTTATGAGGGAGGATTGCCATGCCGT
>NZ_LMMP01000012.1 GCF_001422815.1 Methylobacterium sp. Leaf91
CCGAGGTGGCCACGTTCGTGCCGGTGAAGGTGACGGTGAGGGTGCCGGCCGTGTCGGTGAAGGTGGCGAAGGTCGCCCCGTTCGTGTCGAGCAGGTCGTTGCCCGAGACCGTGAAGGTCGAGGCGCCGAAGCCGAACGTGTCCTGCGCATTCGCCCCGCCCTGGCGGGCAAGGGTCAGCGTGGCGCCGGCATAGTCGCCGACGCCGCTTTGCAGCGCGTCGAGTTCGGTATCGGAGAGGGTGACGTCGCTGTCGAGGATGACGGCGGCGCCGTTCTCGAAGAACGCCACCGTGCCGCCGAGCGAGCTCGGGGCGTTGAACGTGGTGTCGAGACTGCCATCCGCGTTGTAGCGCACCACCGCGAAGTCGTATGCGGTGCCATTACCCTCGCCATAGCCCGCGAGGACGATCTTCCCGTCCGCTTGGACGATGACGCTTTTACCAGCATCCGAGCCGGGAACGACCGGGGTGAGGATCGTGCCGGTCCCGTTCGGGCCGAAAGTCGTGTCGAGGCTTCCATTGGCGTTGTAGCGCACCACCGCGACGTCGTTACCAGTCCCGTTGCCGGTGCCTAAGCCCGCGACGACGATCTTGCCGTCCGCCTGAACCGTGACGCTGTAGGCAAGGTCGGCCGACGTGCCGGCGCCGACCGGGGTGAGGATCTTTCCTCCTGTGCCGAAGGTGGTGTCGAGGCTGCCGTTGGCGTTGTAGCGCACCACCGCGACGTCGATTCCGGTCCCACTGCCGGTGCCATAGCCGGCGACGACGATCTTGCCGTCCGCCTGGATCATGACGCTGGTGCCGGTGTCGCCCGACGTGCCGGTGCCGACCGGGGTGAGGATCTTGCCGGTCCCGCCCGTGCCGAAGGTGGTGTCGAGGGTGCCGTCCGCGTTGTAGCGCACCACCGCGAAGTCGATTCCGGTCCCGCTGCCGGTGCCATAGCCGGCGACGACGATCTTGCCGTCCGCTTGAACCTTGACGCTGTTGCCGACGTCGCCCGACGTGCCGGTGCCGACCGGGGTGACGATCTTGCCGCCCGTGCCGAAGCCGGTGTCGAGGGTACCGTCCACGTTGTAGCGCACCACCACGACGTCGTCACCGGCCCCGCTGGTCTCTCCTTGGCCCGCGACGACGATCTTGCCGTCCGCCTGCACCGTGACGCTGTTACCGTAATCGTTCAGCGAGCCGGCGCTGGTCGGGGTGAGGATCTTACCGCCCGTGCCGAAGGTGGTGTCGAGGCTACCGTCCGCATTGTAGCGCACCACCGCGAAGTCGGGGGTGCTACCGCTGCCCCCTCCTTGGCCCGCGACGACGATCTTGCCGTCCGCCTGCACCGTGACGCTGTAGGCAATGTCGGCCAACGTGCCGGTGCCGATCGGCGTGAGGATCTTGCCGCCCGTGCCGAAGGTGGTGTCGAGGCTGCCGTCCGTGTTGTAGCGCACCACCGCGAAGTCGCGGCCGGTCTCGCTGCCGGCGCCATAGCCGGCGACGACGATCTTGCCGTCCGCCTGGAGCGTGACGCTGTTACCGAAGTCGTTCGACGTGCCGGCGCCGACCGGGGTGAGAACCACGCCGGTCCCGACGCCGCTGAACGACGGTGCGTCGTTCATCGGCGCGATCACCGTGCTCAGGGTCGCGGGCGTGCTGGCCACACCATCGCCGACGCTGTAGCTGATCGTGATCTGGCCGCTGTAGTTCGCGGCCGGGGTGACGGTGTAGCCGCCCGCCCCGTCGCTCACGATGGTTCCGTGATCGACGCTGAGGTTGGACAGGACGAGGGTGGTGCCCTCGGGATCGGCGAAGCCCTGCAGCAGGTCGGCCGCCGTCACCGTGAAGGCGGTGTCTTCCCTGCCGCCCGCGAGGAAGGCCGGGCTGTCGGTGAGCAGCGGCGCGTCGTTCACCGCTGTGATCGTGACGGTGGTGGTGCCGGTGGTGGTGCCGGTGGTGGTGGTGGTGGCGACCCCATTGGGGCCCTGGGCGCCGGTATTGCCGTCCGAGAAGGTCCAGGCGAGCGTGACCGAAGAGGCGGGCGCCTCGGAGGTGTTGGCATAGGTGACGGCGCGCGCCACCGCCTCGGCGAGATCCGAGGTGGCCACCTCCGTGCCGGTGAAGGTGACGGTGAGCGTGCCCTCCGTGTCGGTGAAGGTGGCGAAGACCGTCCCGTTCGTGTCGAGCAGGTCGTTGCCCGAGACCGTGAAGGCCGAGGCATCGAAGCCGAACGTGTCGCTCGCGTCCGCCCCGCCCTGACGGGCCAGCGTCAGCGTGGCGCCGGCATAATCGCCCAGACCGTCCTGCAGCGCGTCGAGTTCGGTATCGGAGAGGTTGACGTCGCTGTCGAGGCGAACGCTGCTGCCGTTCTCGGTGAACGCCGCCGTGCCGCCGAGCGTGCTTTGCAGGCCGAACGTGGTGTCGAGGCTGCCATCCGCGTTGTAGCGCACCACCGCGACGTCGTAGCCGGTGCCGCTACCCTGGCCATAGCCCGTGACGACGATCTTGCCGTCCGCCTGGACCGTGACGCTAAAGCCGCTGTCGCCCGAACTGCCGGGGCCGACCGGGGTGAGTATCTTGCCGCCCGTGCCGAAGCCGGTGTCGAGGGTGCCATTGGCGTTGTAGCGCACAACCGCGATGTCGTTGCCGGTCCCGCTGCCGCTATCAATGCCGGTGCCCGCGACGACGATCCTGCCATCCGCCTGGACCGTGATGCTGTAGGCAAGGTCGGTCGACGTCCCAGTGCCGACCGGAGTGACGATCTTGCCGCCCGTGCCGAAGCCGGTGTCGAGGGTGCCATTGGCGTTGTAGCGCACCACCGCAAAGTCGTAGTCAATCCCGCCGCCGGAACTGTAGCCCGCCACGACGATCTTTCCGTCCGCCTGAACTTTGACGCTGTAGCCGATGTCTGACGACGTCCCGGTGCCGACCGGAGTGACGATCTTGCCGCCCGTGCCGAAGCCGGTGTCGAGGCTGCCATTGGCATTGTAGCGCACCACCGCGAAGTCTTCGCCGGTCCCGCTGGGACTGTAGCCCGCGACGACGATCTTACCGTCCGCCTGGACCGTGACGCTGTGGCCGGCGTCGGTCGCCGTGCCGTTGCCGACCGGGGTGACGATCTTGCCGCCCGTGCCGAAGGTGGTGTCGAGGCTGCCGTCCGCGTTGTAGCGCACCACCGCGAAGTCGGGGCCGGTACCGCTGCCGACAGCTTGGCCCGCGACGACGATCTTGCCGTCAGCCTGGAGCGTGACGCTCTGGCCAAAGTCAAACGACGTGCCGGTGCCGACCGGGGTCAGGATCTTGCCGCCCGCGCCGAAGGTGGTGTCGAGGCTGCCGTCCGCGTTGTAGCGCACCACCGCGAAGTCGGTGCCACCGCTGCCGTCGCCATAGCCCGCGACGACGATCTTGCCGTCAGCCTGCACTGTGACGCTGTAGCCGGCGTCGCTCGACGTGCCGGTGCCGACCGGGGTCAGGATCTTGCCGCCCGTGCCAAAGCTGGTGTCGAGGCTGCCGTCCGTGTTGTAGCGCACCACCGCAATGTCGGTGCCGGTCCCGTTGCCGGTGCCATAGCCAGCGACGACGATCTTGCCGTCCGCCTGCACCGTGACGCTTCGGCCGATGTCTTGCGACTCGCCGGCGCCGACCGGGGTGAGAACCGTGCCCGTCCCGACGCCGGTGAACGACGGCGCGTCGTTCACGGCCGCGAGGGTGGTGCTCAGGGTGGCGGGGATCGAGGTTGTGCCGTCTCCGACGTTGTAGCTGATGACGATCGGGCCGCTGTAGTCGGCGGCCGGGGTGACGGTGTAGCCGTCCGCCCCGTCGCTCACGATGGTGCCGTGATCGACACTGAGGTCGGAGAGGACGGGCGTCGTGCCGTCGGCATCGCTGAAGCCCTGCAGCAGGTCGTCCGCCGTCACGGTGAAGGCGGTGTCTTCCGTGCCGGCCAGGAGCGTCGCTTGGCTGCCGGTGAGCAGCGGCGCGTCGGTCACCGCCGTGAGCGAGAAGCTGCGGGTCGCGGGGGCCGGGGCGTTGGTGCCGTCGCTGACGCCGTAGGTCAGCGTCACCGGACCCGTGGCGTTCGCTACCGGCGTGATGGTGAAGGAGCCGTCCGGGTTCGCCGTGACCGTGCCGCTGGACGAGGTCAGGCCCGACACGGTCAGCATCGCGGTGCCCGCATCGGCCCAGCCTTCGAGCAACTGCGCCTCGGTCACCGTGTAGGCGACGTCCTCCGTGCCGTCGGCGAGCACGGTCTGCGTGCCGGTCAGGTCCGGGGCGGTGGTGTCTATGGCCAGGTCGGTATCGGCGCCCGTGGTTGCGCTGGAGACGCTGGCCGGGTCGAAGGACAGCGCGGTGATCGAGGTGTTGAGCAGCACGGAGGCTGAGTTGCTGCCGCCGGTGTTCGCGGTGAGGATGTCGAGCCGGCCGTCGCCGTTCACGTCGGCCACCGTCGCGCTGCGAGGCTGGCCGCCGACGGTTATGTCGGTCGTGCCGCTGAAGCCGCCGGCCCCGTCGCCCAACCGCACCGAGACGGTGCCGCTGTCGCCGTTCGCGGTGAGGATGTCGAGATGGCCGTCGCCGCTCACGTCGGCGACCGTCACGCTGAATGGGGTGGCGCCGACGGCTATGTCGGTCGTGCCGCTGAAGCCGCCGACCCCGTCGCCCAGACGCACCGAGACGGTGCCGCTGGCGTTGTTCGCGGTGAGGATGTCGAGATCGCCGTCGCCGTCCACGTCGGCGACCGTCACGCTGAAGGGGTCGGAGCCGACGGCTACGTTGGTCGTGCCGCTGAAGCCGCCAGCCCCGTCGCCCAGACGCACCGAGACGGTACCGTTGCCGCCGTTCGCGGTGAGGATGTCGAGCTTGCCGTCGCCGTTCACGTCGGCAACCGTCACGCTGAAGGGGTCGGCGCCGACGGCTATTTCGGTCGTGCCGCTGAAGCCACCGTCCCCGTCACCCAGCCGCACCGAAACCGTTCTGTTGCCGCTGTTCGCGGTGAGGATGTCGAGATCGCCGTCGCCGTCCACGTCGGCGACAGTCACGCTCATAGGCTCGGAGCCGACGGCTACGTCGGTCGTGCCGCTGAACCCGCCGGCCCCGTCGCCCAGTCGCACCGAGACGCTATTCTCGGCCATATTCGCGGTAAGGATGTCGAGCTTGCCATCTCCGTTCACGTCGGCGACCGTCATGCCGATAGGTGCGAAGCCGACGGCTACGTTGGTCGCGCCGCTGAAGCCGCCGGCCCCGTCGCCCAGCCGCACCGAAACCGTGCTGCTGCCGATATTCGCGGTGAGGATGTCGAGCTTGCCATCCTCGTTCACGTCGGCGACCGCCACACTCATAGGGTCAGAGCCGACCGCTACATTCTGTGCCGCCACGAAGCCGAGTTGGCCGGGCCTGTCCAGCGATCCGCCGTCGAGATCGAGGCCGGTGACGGTGAGGCTCGCGTCGTCCTCCCCGGCCGCGATCGTATAGGTGAAGGTCGCGCGCCCTTGCCCGTCGAGGCCGGCATAGGTGGCGGTTGCGCCGTTGCTCAGGGTCAGCCGCGGCGCGCCCGTGACAGTGACGGTCGTTTCCGTTTCCAGCGTGAAGGTGACGGTGTCGCCCGTCTTCAACGTGCCGGCACGGCTCSCCGTCGTGACGATGCCAGTCGCCTTGTTCAGGTCGGTCACGTCGGTCGTCGAGTTCGGCAGCGTCATGACTCATCCCCACGGCTCCGCCGCATCGCGAGGCCGCCCTTCGTTCAGGTTCGTGGAAGGCTCCACATCGGGAGCCAATGCAATGCGAGGCCCTGGGGGGGCATGGGGTCGTCGGCACCATGCCTTCTGGGGCGCCCCTCCCTACTGCGAATTATTGGACTGTTCTAGTCAAAAAACTGATATACGCACTAATTATCGTATCTGTACTTATAAAAGGCGCCCTTATCAGCCAAATGTTAATTAATGTTTTACAGATTACAAATTATAGCCATCATATTGTAAATCATATCGCAGCATGCAGTCGTAACGAGCAAAACTCGGAAGCAAGAGCGAGCTGATTTACAATAACACCCATTCCGTTAGCTTGAATTATCGAGATTTACCCACGCGGCCGCGCAGGGGCTTTCGTCCGCAGGGCCTCAGCGAGCCTGACTCATGGATCATGGCTCACTGAAGCTTGGTATCGGCGACGGCTTCCGGCGCGAGAAGCCCCTCGACGAACCGCATTGCCGGCCCCGACAGGGCTGCGAAATCGACGGCATAGAGGTTGAGGGAGCTCACCGCCCAGGCATCGGTGAGCTCGGCCGCGTGCAGGTGGCGCTCGCCCAGGGCCTGGAAGGCACCTTCGGCCATCACGCCGATGCCCATGCCGCACTCGATCATCCGGCACATGGCCGAGAGGCTGTCGACCTCGACCCGCTGACGCAGTGCGCGCCGGGCCTCGCGGGCGACCCGGTTGAGGTGGATCTGCACCGTGCTGCTGCCGCGCATGCCGACCTGCTCGAAATCCAGGGATTCGGCGTAGGCCACGTGGCTGCGGACACCCAGCGCATGCCCTTGCGGCATCACCAGGACGAGGCGCTCGGTGCGGTAGGGCCGCGCCGACAAGGGAAGGCCGGGCTCGCAGGCGCCGCAGATGCCGAGATCGGCCTCGCCCTCGATCACGTCCTGCGCCACGCTGCGGCTGCTGCGCTGGCGCAGGTCGATACGGATGTCGGGATGCGTCCGCGCGAAGCGGGCCATGTCGCCGGGCAGGAACTGCTCCACCGCCGAGGCGCTGGCGCTGAGGCGGACGCGCCCACGCACCCCGCCGGCGAATTCGGAGAGGTCGCTGCGCAACTGCTCTACGTTCAGCAGGATCGTCAGGGCGTGCTGGCGCAGCTGATCGCCGAGGAAGGTCGGCCGGACGCCGCGGGCATGGCGGGCCAGCAGCGGATGGCCGATCACCGCTTCGAGTTCGGCGACGCGGCGGCTCAGGGCGGAGGCCGCGATCTGCCCGCGCTCGGCCGCCCGCGCGATGCTGCCGGTCTCGCAGATCAGCACGAACAGCTCCAGCGTCCCGAGATCGAGCTGGCGAAGGAAGTGGCGCGGCGACGGCACGAAGGGGCTTTCCGGCTTGACGAAGTTCGCCGTGTCGGCAGGCAAAACCGGCGCCATCGCGGGCCGACGGTCGGCCGAGCCGTCGCGGAATGCGATGCCTCGACGCCGGAGATTGAACTTCTCGGGCCCCGAGCCCCTGCCTAGGTTGCGGCCTCGCTTCCCCCGACACTCCCGGAAAACGTCGCGATGTCCTCAACCTTCCAGCCGGCCGCGTCCTCCGCGCGGGTGGCCCAGGCGCAGGTGCAGGTCGGTGCCGTGCGCCTCACCACCGGCCAGCCCTTCATCTACACCTCCAGCTGGGCGAGCCCGGTCTATGTCGACACCCGCCTGCTGATGTCGGATGTGGCCCTGCGGACTCTGGCGATGGATCACGCGGCCGCGCGCCTCGCCGGGACTGTCGCCGAGAGCGGCGTCAACGCGATCATTGGGGCAGAGAGTTCCGGCATCGCCTTCGCGGCCTGGATCGCCGAGCGCCTGCGCCTGCCGCTTCTCTACCTGCGCAAGAAGCCGATGGGCTGGGGCCAGGAAGCCCGCCTGGAAGGACGCCTGCCCCACGAGGCCCGCCTTCTCCTCGTCGACGATGTCACCACGGACGGCCGCTCCAAGATCGCGGCGGCCCGGACTCTGCGCGAGGCCGGAACCGCGATCGCCGACGTCCTCGTCGTGGTCGATTACGGGATCTATCCCGATTCCGCCGCGCGCTGGGCCGAGCATGCCCTGGCCCTCCACGCCCTCACGACGTGGCGCGACCTCCTCGCCGCCCTGCGGGAGGCCGGGGAGCTCAGTCCGGAGGCCGGAGCGATGCTCGACGCCTTCACGGTGGACCCGGTCGCGTGGTCCCTCGCCCATGGCGGAGTCGGCGCGTGAGCCGGCCCCTACACCTGGCGAACCGCATCCTCGACGCGGTGGCGGATCTCTCGCGCGACGGGCTCGGCGTCACCCGCGAGGCCTACGGCCCGGGCGAAGAGGCGGCGATGCGGGCCATCGAGGGCTTCGCCGCCGAACTCGGCCTCGCGGCGGAGCGCGATCGCTTCCAGAACCTCTGGCTGCGACTGCCCGAGGATGCGCGCTCGGAGCCCCCGGTCGTGATCGGCTCGCACCTCGATTCGGTGCCGCAGGGCGGCAATTTCGACGGTCTCGCCGGGGTCGTCGCCGGCCTGCTGGTGCTCGACCGCCTGCGCGGCCGGGCCGGACTGGCGCCGCCCCTGCGAGTCCTGGCCCTGCGCGGGGAGGAGAGCGCCTGGTACGGCAAGGCCTATACGGGCTCGCTGGCCCTCCTCGGCCGGCTGCCCGCCTCGGCCCTGGCCCTGCCCCATCGCGCCGGCCGAGGCACCCTCGGCGAGGCCATGGCCCGCAGCGGCGTCGATGTCGATGCGGTCTCGCGGGGCGAAGCATTGCTGCGGCCGCACGAGATCGCCGCCTATCTCGAACTCCATATCGAGCAGGGGCCGGTGATGATCGCGCGGGGCTGGCCCTCGGCGGTGGTCACGGGCATTCGCGGCAACATCCGCCGCCACCGCATTCGCTGCGTCGGCGAGGCCGGGCATTCCGGGGCGGTGCCGCGCTGGCTGCGCAAGGACGCGCTCCTCGCGGTGGCCGAACTCCTGTCGAGCATGGACGAGCATTGGCGCGTGCTGCTCCAGATGGGCGTCGACCTCGTGATGACGGCGGGCATCTGCACGACATCCGTACAATCGCACGCCGTCTCGGTCATACCCGGCGAAGTCACGTTCAGCTTCGAGATCCGAAGCCAGGATTCGGACACGCTGGCGCGGTTCGACCAGCTGTTCCAGGAGGCCTGCCGGGGCATCGCCGCGAGCCGGGGCGTCAGCTTCGACTTCGACGCGGCCCTCACGTCGGCCCCGGCCGCCATGGATGCGGGCTGGATCGCACGGCTGGAGGCGGCCGGCGCGGCGCGGGGCGCGCCGGTGGAGCGCGTCCCGAGCGGGGCGGGTCACGACGCCGCAGTCTTCGCCGGATCCGGCGTGCCCGCCGCGATGGTGTTCGTGCGCAACGCCAACGGATCGCACAACCCGCACGAGGCCATGGACACCGCCGACCTCCTCGACGGCGTCGACCTGCTCCTCACGGCGCTGACCGGGGCGGCGGCGAAGGACGTGTCCGGGCTCGCGGCTTGACGGTCGTCACGCCCTGTCCCCCGACCGCGCTGCCAAGTGCACAAGAATTGCACAGGCCTCGCGAATGCAGAGGCCCCCGCAATCGCCGATGCCCCGCGGCGGTCTTCGCAGCGGCGGTCTCTGCAAGAAAGCTCGTTTCCCCAAGAGAGTTTGATTTGCCGATGTCCCTGACCAAACGCAGCCTCCTCCTCGCCCTCGGCCTGAGTTCCGCCCTGCTGTCGATGGGGAGCGTTCAGGCCCAGGAGGCGCTCGGGCAGATCGAGAAGTCCAAGGTCGTGAAGATCGGCGTGCCGGCCGATTACCCGCCCTACGGCTTCGTCGGCCTCGACCTGAAGCCGATCGGCCTCGACATCGATGTCGCCAACCTCATCGGGGCCAAGCTCGGCGCCACGGTGGAACTGGTGCCGGTGGTGAGCGCCAACCGCATCCCCTACCTCCAGACGAAGAAGATCGACCTCATCGTCTCGACGCTCGGCAAGAACGAGGAGCGGGTGAAGATCATCGATTTCAGCGCCGCCTATGCGCCCTTCTACCAGGGCGTGTTCGCGCTGAAATCCCTTCCCATCAAGAGCTTCGACGACCTCGCGGGCAAGTCCGTGGCGGTGACGCGCGGCGCCATGGAGGACGAGATGCTGGGCAAGGTCGCCCCCGCCTCCACCCAGATCCAGCGCTTCGAGGATCAGGCCGCCACCACCGCCGCCTTCGCGGCCGGGCAGACCCAGGTCATCGCCACCAGCGTCTCGAATATCGGCGTGCTCAGCCGCAAGAGCCCTAATCTCGGCATCGAGTACAAGCTGCTGCTACGTGACAGCCCCTGCTTCGTCGGCATCGCCAAGGGCGAGGACGCCCTCTTGAAGAAGGTCAACGAGATCGTCCTGGCCGCCAAGGCGGACGGCACCCTCGAAGCCCTCTCGCAGAAATGGCTGAAGCGCGGGACCGGCGACCTCCCCCTGTAGAACCCGCCCTAGAGAACCTGCCGCTCTGAAACTCGCCCGTCCGCCGAGGGCCGTCCCGCTGGGCCGGCTCTCGCTCACGCCGCCTGCCAGGGTCCCCGACCGTCCATGCCGCTGCAACTCGACTTCGCGAGCATTCTCGCCCAGTGGCCCCTGCTCGTGCGGGGGGCGGCCTGGACCATCGGCCTGACGGCGGTCGCCACCCTGCTGGGGGGAATGATCGGCATTCTCTGCGCCTGGGCGCGGGCCAGCGGGCCGCGTCCGCTGCGCTGGCTCGCCGGCGCCTATGTCGAGCTGATCCGCAACACGCCCTTCATCGTACAGCTGTTCTTCATCTTCTTCGGCCTGCCGGAACTCGGCATCCGGCTGTCGCCAGCCCTGGCCTCGATCCTCGCCATGACCATCAACCTCGGGGCCTACGCCACCGAGATCCTGCGCTCCGGCATCGAGGCGACGCCGCGCGGGCAGATCGAGGCCGCAGAGAGCCTCGCTTTGACCCGGGCGCAGGTCTTCACCCGGGTAGTGCTGCCCCCGGCCCTCAAGAAGGTCTGGCCTGCCCTGGTGAGCCAGATCGTCATCGTCATGCTGGGATCGGCCGTCTGCGGCCAGATCTCGACGGAGGAACTGAGCTACGCCACCAACCTGATTCAGAGCCGGAACTTCCGGGCCTTCGAAGCCTACATCGTCGGCACCCTGATCTACCTCGCCCTCGCGATCCTCGTACGCAACCTGCTCAACTGGGCCGGGCCGCGCTTCCTGTTCGGCCGTTAGGGAGGTCGCCATGCCGGAATTCACCCTCTGGGACATCGTCCGTAACCTGCTCCTCGCCGCGCGCTGGACCGTGGCGCTCTCCCTGATCGCCTTCCTCGGGGGCACGATCGTCGGCCTTGGCCTCCTGCTCCTGCGGCTCTCGGGACGACGCGTCCTTGAGCGCGGCGTGGGCGCCTTTGTGCAGCTCTTCCAGGGCACGCCCCTGCTGATGCAGCTGTTCCTTCTGTATTTCGGCCTTGCGATGGTGGGGGTGAACACCTCCGCCTGGCTCGCGGCCTGCGTGGCGCTGACCCTCTACGCCTCCGCCTACCTGACCGAGATCTGGCGCGGCTGCGTCGCCGCGATCCCGCGCGGGCAGTGGGAAGCCTCCGCCAGTCTGGCGCTGAGCTTCGGCCAGCAGTTCCGCCACATCATCCTGCCCCAGGCCTTGCGGATCGCGGTAGCGCCCACGGTGGGCTTCCTGGTCCAGGTGGTGAAGGGCACGGCGCTCGCCTCGGTGATCGGCTTCGTGGAACTCACGAAGGCCGGCGGCATGATCGCCAACGTCACTTACGAGCCGATGCTGACCTATGCCTGCGTGGCGGCGATGTACTTCGCCCTGTGCTTCCCCATCAGCCTCTATGCCCGTGTCCTCGAAAGGAAACTCGCATGAATGCCGTTCCCGAGCCGCTGCCGACGGGCGGCCTCGCCGGTACGCCCCACACCCGGGTCGGCGCCCCGATCCTGCGGATCACGGCATTGCGCAAATCCTACGGCACCCACGAGGTCCTGCGCGGCATCGACCTCGACGTGGCGCGCGGCGAGGTGCTGGCGATCATCGGCAAGAGCGGCTCCGGCAAGAGCACGCTCCTGCGCTGCATCAACGGCCTGGAGGTGTTCCAGCACGGCTCGCTGATCGTCGACGGAAAGCACCTGCTCTACGACAACGCCAAGGCCATGCGTGAGCTTCGCCAGGGCGTCGGCATGATCTTCCAGAACTTCAACCTGTTCCCGCACCTCTCGGTGGGGCGCAACGTCATGCTGGCGCCGCACCTCGTGAAGAAGCGCGGGGGCCCCGAGAACGAGGCCCGCGCCCGCCAGCTCCTCGCCCGCGTGGGTCTGGCGGAGAAGTTCGACGCAATGCCGGACAAACTCTCCGGAGGCCAGCAGCAGCGCGTGGCCATCGCCCGGGCGCTGGCCATGGACCCGGCGATCATGCTCTGCGACGAGATCACCAGCGCGCTGGACCCTGAACTCGTCGGCGAGGTCCTTCGGGTGGTGGAATCGCTGGCCGAGGAGGGCATGACCCTCCTGATGGTCACCCACGAGATGAACTTCGCCCGCAAGGTCGCCGACCGGGTGATCTTCATGCATCAAGGGCTGGTCCACGAGATCGGCCCGCCCGCGGAGGTGTTCGGCGCTCCGAAGACGCCCGAGCTGCGTCAGTTCCTGTCGTCGCTGCACGATTGAGGATGCTGGCGATGCCAAGGAGGCGAACCTCGTCGGGCTGCAGGAGCCGCGGATCACAGCCCATCTGGCTCCGGGGCGGGGGTGTCACGGCGAGACGGATGGGGCCGGTCGCCGGAAGCTGACGAAGACGTCCCCGATGCGTGCGATGACAGCACGGTTTAAGCGGCGGGCGGCCGCAGCAAGCAGGTAGTCGAGCGCGTGTTTGGGCAGATCAAGCAGACCCGAGGCTCGCGCCGGTTCCTACTCCGAGGCCTCGACAAGATCTGGGACGCATGAGCGATGATCTGCACCATCGGCAACTTCCTCAAGCTGGCGAAGGCCGGGAAGTGAACCCAAAGCAAGTGACATGACCGTCAAAATTTCCATGCCAATCCCGAGGCCCGAAGCCAATACTTAGACAGACGCGGTGATTGGGGTCCGGCCGCGGGTCCGCTGAAGGCGGCTGCTCCTATCGAGATGTGGGATCGTGGGCGTGGTTGCATCGCCACAACATCAGGACGGATCACCCATGACGCACCCTTCCCGGATTTTACATCCCCCTTGAAGAGACCGCCATCTGTGTGGTCGACGAGGCAGGTCGGAACATTGAGTAGCCGAGAGCCTTCGGCCAAGGGCAGGCCCTACAACTCCGATCTCGACCTCGGATTTTGGCGACGACCTGCCCTGAACGGGGCATTATCCGAGCCGCTTGCGCGGATCCGGTCCGGTCAAGGCAGCCTTCCGGCTCAATCCCTTATGGACATGCACCATGAGGGCGATGCCGAAGAGCGGCGTCAGCAGGTTGAGGACGGGCACCACCATCAGCCCCGCCAGCATGGCGCCGGCTGTCATGGTGGTCATGCCGAAATGCCGGCGCATCTCCCCCGCTTCCGCCATGGGCCGGAAGCGCCCGGCGGCGAGTTCGAAATACTCGCGTCCGAGCAGGTAGGTGTTGGCGAGGAAGAACGCCACGAGGTTCACGCCCGGCACGAAGAACAGGATCAGCGCCACGAGGTTGACCAGCAGGGCGAGCCCCGCGAAGCGCAAGGCGTAGAGCATCGCCGAGCCGATCGGCAGTGCCGTGCCCGGGGCGTCACCCGGAAAATCGGTGCGCTCCACGATGGCCGCCGCATCGTCGAGGAAGTAGCCCGCGACCAGGATCGAGACCGCCGGCATGACATAGGCGAGGCCGATGAACAGGCCGGCGCCGGCGAAGAAGACCGCCAGGGTATCCAGGAACGGATAACTTGCCGAGAGATGATGGTTCGCCAGGAACCAGTCGATCGCCTTGGTGAGGCCGGCCCAGATCAGGATGAGAAGCCCGATCGTCAGGGCGAGCGACTTCCACAGGATGGCGCGCAGAGGCGGCGAAAGCACCTGCCTGAGGGCAGCGTAGGCAGCCTGAATGAGCATGGCGGCCGAATCCTTGTTCCGCACGAGGGAAGACGGGTGCCCGGACAGGCCCGGCCGTCAGCGCCGGGTTCTGGCGTCGCCCGCGCTGCGGCGCAACCCCGGCCGGTCTTTCGCGGTGCGGCATGGCCTCTCCAACGATGCGACATGAAGGACGAGCCTCACACGAGTCCGTGCAATGTTCTCCCACCGTAACGGCTGGTAGAGAATCACCACGCACTCTCCCCCGCTTCGCCGATCACGGACATTTCCCGGAAACAACCCTCCGCATGGTCCCCACACCCCGTCCCGCCCATAGCCATTTGCGGCAGAGCATCGCGCCGCGCCTGGCACCGCTGCCCGACCACGCGGATGTGATCGTGGTCGGCGCGGGCGCCGCCGGCATCGCCGCGGCGCGGACCCTTACGGAGCGGGGCATCTCGGTGGCGGTGCTGGAGGCGCGCGATCGGATCGGCGGTCGGCTGATCACCACGATGCTGCGCGGCCACCCGGTGGATCTGGGCGGGCATTGGCTCCATGCCGGACCGATCAATCCGCTGGTTCGCCTGGGCAAGGCGCGTGGCGAGCCCCTGCGGGTCGCCGCGCAGGAGGGACACCTGCTCGTATCGGGCCGGAAAGGACGCCGGGCGGAAGTCGCGGCCCATGCCCGTGCCTTCTCGGTAGCCGATCGCGCCCTGACCAGCCAGGCCGGCCTCGAAGGCCCCGACCGCCCGGCGTCCAGTGCCCTCCCGCCCGGTCTGGGCCCTTGGGCGGAACGCATCGCCCTCGTCCACGGCCTCGTCTCCGGGCGCCCCCTCACGGAGATCTCCCTCCACGACTTCCCCAGCATGGAATACGGCGACAATTACTTCATCGCCGGCGGCTTCGGCGGCTATCTCGCCCGTCTGGCGCAGGGGCTTCCCATCGCCCTGAACACGCCGGTCGTGCGCATCGACTGGTCGGGAACCGGTGTCACCGTGGAGGTGGCGGACGGATCGGTGCGGCGGGCCGCGGCGGTGATCGTGACGATCCCGATGATGGTGCTGCGCGCAGCACCGCTCTTCACCCCGTCCCTGCCGCCCAAGACTCGCGCGGCCATCGACGGGTTCTCCAGCGGGATCTACGAACACGCCGTGCTGCACTGGCCGTCCGCACCCTTCCTAGGGCGCGACCGGCTCGCCGCCTTGACGGGCGGACGCCACAAGCCTCCCGGACTGCTCACACGTGTGGATGGGACGCCGTTTCATCTGTTCGAACTCGACACGCCGATGACCCAGGCCCTGGATGCCCGGGGCCGGAACCCGGATTCCGTCCGGCGCCTCGTGCGCGCTGTCCTGGCGGACCATGTCGGCCATCGCGCCCAGCATGATCTTTCCATTCCGGCCATCAGCGAATGGCGCCACGACCCCTGGTCGCTCGGTTCATGGGCCGTGGTCCCGCCCGGACATGCTCCGGCACGGACGCAACTTCAGGCATCGCTGGGCAACAAGATCTGGTTCGCCGGTGAGGCGCTGTCCCGTCTGCAATGGGGAACCGCCGGTGGAGCCTATGAAGAAGGTATGAGAGCGGCGAATGAAGCTGCAACCTCCATTTCGACACATCTCAAGTTGCACGCTCAGTAGGTCACGCCCTGTCGAATGTCACTTTGTACTTTTATCATTATGCATCATGACTGGATTAAGCTTCTTTCCATGTTTGCAAATTATCACGAACCCGCGGGTATCGCCGGATCTCGGGCTTAGTGCGAATGCTGGATGGGACAGTCCTATTAATCACAGACCGGCCGGACAGCAGCGAAATCTTGCGCGGCGAACTGAGCCTCGTAGCGGATTGCAAGGTCGTCCGGTTCGATGCGGCCTTCGACATCACGCGTGAGACGATTGGTGCGATATCCGATGTGACCCTCGCTCGGCGCGACGCCGTGACCGCCATGCGCCGGGCCTTCGCGAAGCTCAACGGCGCGGACGTTCCCATCATCTGCCTCTTGCGCAACACGAGCGAGAACGGCCTACGCGACGCCAAGAACCTCGGCGCGACGTGCTGCCTCTCGGCGCACACGCCCCCCGCCATGGTCGCCCGCACGATGATGACGCAGGTGATCCAAGACCGTGCGGACAGGCCGGTGCGGAGCATCGAGCGCGGCGTGGCACGGGCCACCGAAGTCCTGACCCGCCTGTTCGATGGCGCCCGGTCGAACGGCCCGGTCGCTCTGGCACAGGTCGATGCCAGCCTCGAACCGATCATCGAAGCGGTTCGCGACGGCGGATTGACCCGTTGGCTCGACCGGGTCTGGACGCATGATGACGCCACCTACCAGCATTGCCTGCTGGTGGCAGGCGTTGCCGCCAAGTTTTCGCTTCACCTCGGCTTCTCGGCCAGCGACCGCAATCACTTCGTCCGCGCCGCTTTGCTCCACGATCTGGGGAAAGCCCGGATTCCGCTGGCGATCCTCAACAAGCCGGGCCGGCTCGACGAGGGAGAGATGACGGTCATGCGCACGCACCCGGTCATCGGCTACGAGAAGCTGAAAGCGGCCGGCTGCGATGCCCTCACCCTCGGCGCCGTGCGGCATCATCACGAGATGCTCGACGGTTCGGGCTATCCCGACCGCCTCAGCGGGGATTCCATCGGCGATACCGTGCGGCTGATGACGATCTGCGACATCTACTCGGCGCTGACCGAGAAACGCGCCTACAAGCCGGCCATGCCGAACGCCGTCGCCATGGCGATCCTCTCGGACATGAAGGGTCGGCTGGAGGATAGGCTGGTCCAGTCCTTCGGCGAGGCCATGGGGAACGGCTCGTGACGAAGCCGAAACGAATCCCGGACGCGGCTCGGGACAGGGCGAACCTCAGCCGAAGCCGCCCCGCTTGAGCCGCATCACGGTCCGATCCAGCGCGCCGAGATAGGCGGAGCGGTCCCGGGCCGAGAACGGTCGCGGACCGCCCGTGACCGTGCCCGCCTCGCGCAGGTCCTGCATCAGGTTGCGGGTGGCGAGGGCGAGGCCGATCCCGCTCTCGCTGAAGGGCTTCCCGGTCGGCGCGAGCACCTCGGCACCCGCCTTCACGCATCGGCTCGCCAGAGGCACGTCCGAGGTGACGACGACGGCCCCCGGCCGGGCGCGCTCCGCGATCCAATCGTCGGCGGCGTCGAAACGATCGCTCACGACGACGCGCTCGATCCAGGGTTCCCGCGGCAGGGTGATGAAGCTGTTCGCCACCACGTAGACATGCAGGCCGTAGCGGCCGGCGACCCGGTAGGTCTCGTCCTTCACCGGGCAGGCATCGGCGTCGATGTAGACGACGATCGAACGGTCGGCGGCCGGCTCGCTCACGCGGACGCCGCCAAGGGCGCGGACAAGGGCGCGGCCACGCTCCGTCCGCCCTCGGTCTCCTCGAGCGCCGGAACCACCCGCTCCAGAGTCGAGACGGCCAGGGGCTGGCCCCGGCCACGCAGGGCGTGGGCGCCGAGCGAGCGGGCGTGGATGCCCTCGGGCAGGCGCGGAAGGCGGGCGAGGAGATCGTCCGAAATCAGGATCTCGGTGCCCAGGGGCCGGCACAGGGCCTCGATCCGCGAAGTCACGTTCACCGTGTCGCCGAAATACGCGATCTTGTGCCGGTCGACCCCGACTTCGGCCGTGACGATGGATCCGCCATGCAGCGCCGCCCGCAAACGGGGTACGACGCCGAATCGGGCCTGCCAGATCGACGCCTCGGCCTCGATCCTGTCGAGGACGTCGAACACGCAGGCGACGCAGCGCCCGTCCTTGAGGCCCCGCTCCATCGGCCAGGTGATCATGGCCATGTCGCCGATGTAATCGTCGGTGGAGCCGTGGTTGCGGCGCACGGGCTCGGCGAGGGCGGCGAAGACCGCGCCGAGATAGGCCTGGGCCTTCAGGTCGCCATGGGTCTCGGCGAAGGCGGTGGAGCCGACGACGTCGAGGAAGAGGAAGATGCGGTCCTCGCGCACCGGCTTGTGATAGCGGCCGACGAGAAAGTTCACGAACACCTCGCCGCCGATGAGATCGCGCATGCGGATGACGAAGACGAGCATCGCCGACACCGCCAGCGAGTAGGCGAGGACCCGAGGCGTGATCTTGACGGCGTCCTTGAGCGCGTCCCCGGTCAGGCCCAGGGCCCAGACGACGAGGCCCCCGAGCGCGATGCCGCTGGCGATCATCAGGACATAGGCGAGCTCGGCCGTGAGCACGTAGATCTTCGCCGGCAACTGGCGCAGGCGCGCCTGAAGGCCGCCGAAGATCAGGCCACGGTCGAAGGCGAGGGTGGTCGCCCCCACCGCGAGGCCATAGATCACCCCGGCCAGCGGCGAGGCGCCGTTGGCGAACAGAAGGTCGTAGAGGAGCCCGGCGCCGCTGCAGGCGACGAGAATGAGCATCCAGAACCAGCGGTGCGGCGGTAGCATCAGGCGTCACCCCGGTCTGGCTCGTCACGAAGACGATGGCGTCGCGCGGGGAGAAGCAAGGCGTGGCATCCTTCGGAAGGCCATCGTCGGAAGACGCGGGTGAGTTACCGCGCCGAGACGACCGGCCCACCCTGAACAACGGTCCATGATGGCGCGATTAAGGCCATGGGCCGTTAAGGCTGCCTTCGAAATTCATTGACCGCCCGGAAGACCGTGAGATCTCCGTAACCGGGTACGCTTTAGGCTCGTTGTCAGACAGGCAGCCCTCACTGCTGCAACGCGGCTCGACCGCTTCAGAAGGCGCGCATCGCGATGAGCATGACGAGTGCGAACCCGGATCCGACCACCCCCAAGGCGTCGGCGACACGCACGCTGGTGGCCCCGCGCGACATTCGCGCCATCGCGCACGACCTCGGCTATTCGCCCGACTGGAACTGGAGCTGGGAGAACTACAAGAACACGATCGTCGCCCTCACAAACGAGTACGACCTTCGCGACCATTTCGAGATCGGCGGCGGGCGCGACCCGGTCTTCCAGCCGCCCGAACTGCTGCGTCACGGGATCAAGGTGACGATCAACGACATCTCGCAGAAGGAGCTCGATCTCGCTCCTCCCGAATTCTCGAAACTCTGCTGCGACATCGCCTCGCCTTCCACCCTCGACACCATCGGCCGAAACCGGTTCGACTTCGCCTATTGCTCGATGGTGATGGAGCATGTGCCGGACGTGGCGCAGATGTGGCGCAACATCCATGGCCTTCTAACCCCGGGCGGCGCAGCGCTCAGCTTCTTTCCCACCCTGTTCGCCCCGCCCTTCGTCGCCAACCAGCTCATGCCGGAGGCCCTGTCGCGCGCCGTGCTCCACACCCTGTTCCCGGACCGCAGGGACGATGGCGGCAACCCGAAATTCCCGGCGCATTACAATTACTGCCGGGGCAGCGAGGCGGTGATCGTGCCGCTCCTGAAGGAGATCGGCTTTCGCGAGATCGTCGTGCTGCCGTTCTACGGCTACAGCTACTTCCAGAAGCTGCCCGGCCTGCGCCAGATCGACGACGCATTCACCCGCCTCGCCCGGAGCCGCGACTGGCGGACCTTCACGAGCTTCGCTTTCGTCATCGCGCGTAAATGACCATCACCCGGTCCGATGCGGTCATGAATGTCATCATCGTCGCCGATCACGCCTTCATCAACGGTGGGCAGGCGAAAGTCGCCATCGAGAGCGCCCTCGGCCTCGCGAGGCGCGGCCACCGCGTCGTGTTCTTCGCAGCCGTCGGCCCGGCCGATCCGCGTCTGGCGGCCGCCGGGATCGAGGTGATCGTGCTTGGCCAGACCGACGTGGCGCTCACGACTTCGCTCGCCAGTTTCGGCGTGCAATGGCTCTGGAACCGGCCAGCGGCTCTCCGCCTCCAAGCGCTCCTCTCCGGTTACGATCCGGAAGACAGCGTCGTCCACGTCCATGGCTGGGCCAAGGCCCTGTCGCCCTCCATCGGGCCGGTGCTCAAGGCGACGAGGGTGCCGGTGGTGTTCACCATGCACGAATACTATCTCGCCTGCCCCAATGGCGGCTTCTACGATTACCCGATCTCGGCCGCCTGCCACCGGACCCCGCTCTCGCCCGCCTGCATCGCCTACAATTGCGATTCCCGGAGCTATGCCCGCAAACTGATGCGGGTCGGCCGCCATGCCTTGATGCGGGGGTCGGGGCTGGTGGGCAGCGCGGCCACCGTCATCACCATCAGTCGGCTGCAGAAGACCGTTCTCGCCCCCTACCTGCCGAAACGGACACGCTATTTCGAGGTCTCGAACCCCGTGGATGCGGAGCCCCTCGGGCGGAAGGCAGAGCGGCCGCTGGGCGATATCGTCTTCGTCGGGCGGGTCTCGCCCGAGAAGGGCGCGAACGTCTTCGCCGAGGCCGCCCGCCTCGCCGGGCAGACGGCCGTGTTCATCGGCGACGGCCCGCAGCGGGCGCAGCTCGAGGCGGACTATCCGGAGGCCAGCTTCCTCGGCTGGAAGAACCCGGCCGAGGTCAAGGCGCTGATGCGCGCGGCCCGCGCCCTCGTCTTCCCCTCGGTCTGGTACGAGGGCCAGCCCCTCACCGTGCTCGAATCCCTGGCGGCGGGGACGCCGGTGATCGTCAGCGACATCTGCGCCGGACGGGAAGCGGTGGAGGACGGCGTCAACGGTCTCTGGTTCGCGTCCGGCAAACCGGATTCCCTCGCCGCCGCCCTCATGCGTCTTTCCGACGACGCGGAGGCGCGCCGGATGTCGGATGCGGCCTACGACCTGTTCTGGGCCGATCCGCTGACCCTCGACCGGCATCTCGACGGGATCGAGGCGGTCTACCGAAGCAGCCTCGCTTCCGCGCGCTCTCCCTCGACCATCCGGGCCATCCACGCCTGAACCGCCGTGACGTCGGCCTGGCCGAGCCCGTGCCCGGCCGGCTGGATGTCGTGCGTCACATCCGCCCCGGCCCGGCCGAGGATTCCGGCGAGACGCGCGGCGTTCTCGGCCGGCACGATCGGATCGGCCATGCCCGACAGCATCAGCACGGGCGTGCCGGTCAGGTCGGGAACGGGCGGCTCCGCCAGCGGCATCATCGGCCGGAGCAGCGCCGCTCCTGCCAGCACGCCCGGATGAAGCAGGAGAAGGGCGGCGGCGATGTTGGCGCCGTTGGAGAAGCCAAGCGCCACCGGAGCGGCGATTCCGTAGGCCTCACGGGCCTCCGCGATGAAATCCGCGAGCTCCCGCGCACGACGCCGGAGGTCGGCCTCGTCGAAGACACCCTCGGCGAGTCGGCGGAAGAAGCGCGGCATGCCGTTCTCCAGGACGGCTCCGCGCGGCGACAGCAGGGCGGAGCCCGGCGAGACGGCGCGACCCAGGGGCAGCAGGTCGCTCTCGTCGCCGCCGGTGCCGTGGAGCAGCAGGAGCGGAGGCGAGCCGGCCACGGTCGCGGGCTCGAAACGGTGAGTGAAGGACAGCTTGGTCATGACGGCCTCGCGAAAAGTGCGTGGGAACCGCCCCTCCTCGCGGAGGGGCGGCCGTGTCAGGCGATGACGGGGAGAACCTCCTCGATCCGCGCGCGGTGCGCTTCGAGGAAGGCGGGGAGCTTGAGCGCCTCGCCCAGCGTCTCGGCCGGCTCGTCGACGGCAAAGCCCGGGATGTCGGTGGCGATCTCGAACAGCACGCCGCCGGGCTCGCGGAAGTAAACTGAGCGGAAATAGGCGCGGTCCCGCTGCTCGGTCACCTGCAGGCCATGGGTGCCGGTGAGATCGGCCACCATGGCGGCCTGCTCGGCATCGTCCTTCGCCCGGAAGGCGATGTGATGTACCGAGCCGGCACCGGGCCGGCCGCGCAGGAACTCGCCCACTGCCCGGAGGGTGACGAACCCACCGACGCCGTTGCCATTGGCGTAGCGGGTCATCGCCCCGTCGCGCCCGGCCTCGGCGAAGCCGAACACCCCGGTGAGGATCCGCGCCGTCGGCTCCGCCTCGTTGAGGAGCAGGGTGACGCCGTGGAAGCCTCGGATGGCGTGCTCGGCCGGAACCTCGGCACCGGTCCAGGAAGGCGCCCCCTCGGTGGCCTCGTCGACCCCGACCAGGGCCAGCACCATCCCGTCGGGATCGCGCAGGCGAAGGACCGGCTCGCCGAAGAGCTGGACCAGCGCGTCGTGGTCGACGCCCTTCTCGATCAGCCGGTGGGTCCACCAGCCGATGGAGGCGCGGGGAACGCGGAAGGCGGTCTCCTGCGTCTCGCCGATCCCGACCCGTCCCCGCGCGGCATGGGCGACGGGAAAGAACGTCAGGATCGTGCCGGGGCGGCCGGCATCGTCGCCGTAATAGAGGTGATAGGTCGAGGGATCGTCGAAATTGACGGTCTTCTTCACCAGGCGCAGGCCAAGAACGCGGCGATAGAAATCGAGGTTGCGCTGGATGTCGCCGGCATAGGCGGTGACGTGGTGCAGGCCGTTATCGGACATGATCGTGTCTCCCGGACGCGCTGGCCGGTGGATGGCCACCGCGCCGCTTTGTGATGACGACAATCTGGGGCTTGGCATGCCGCATGAAAACAGAAACGATGGAAACCTATCGTTTCTGGAAATGCGCATATGAAACTGCCGGATTTCGAAGCCTGGGCGATCTTCGCGAAGGTCGCCGAGAGAGGGTCCTTCGGGCGGGCGGCGGATGAACTCGGGCTGTCGAAGGCCACGGTCTCCAAGGCGGTCACCCGCCTGGAAGCCCGGATCGGCGGCCGCCTGTTCCACCGGACCTCGCGCAAGATCGCCCTGACGGAGATGGGCCATGCGGCGCGGGACGGCGCCGCGCGCATCCTCGCGGAGGGCGAAGCGGCGGAAGCCCAGGCCACGGCCTCGTCATCGGTTCCGCGCGGCATGGTGAGGCTGGCCGCCCCCATGTCGTTCGGGATCCTCCACGTGGCCCCGATCCTTCCGGATTTCCTGAGTCAGTATCCGGAGGTCTCGGTGGACCTCCATTTCAGCGATGCCCTCGTGGATCTCGTGGGCGGGGGCTTCGATATCGGCCTGCGCATCGCCGCGCTGGCGGATTCCTCCCTGCGGGCGCGGCGCCTCTGCCTTGTGAACCGCGCCCTCGTTGCGTCGCCGGATTATCTCGACCGGCATGGCAGGCCGGAGCATCCGCGCGATCTCGCCCGCCACGCCTGCCTCGGCTACGCCTATCTGCCGAGCCCGGACCGCTGGATCTTCACGAGCCGCGAGGGCGAGGAGGCGGTCATCCTTCCCGCCGGGCCGCTGCGGGCCAACAATGCCGACGCCCTGACTCCCGCCCTTCGCGCCGGGCTCGGCCTCGCAGTCCAACCGGATTTCATGGTCTGGGAGGATCTTCGGGCCGGGCGACTCGAACGGGTGCTGCATGGATGGGAGCTTCCGCCCATCGCCCTGCATCTGGTCACGCCGCCGGGAGACCCGCGCCCGGCCCGCGTGCTTGCGCTCATCGCCTTCCTGACAAGCCGGTTCGCGGCAGCACCCTGGTCGAACGGCGCCGCCGCACAGCCCTGAGACCGCGATCAGAGCACGACATGCGGGCCGACCGCGTCTTCGTGGAGCGGCGAGAGAAAGGACGCGCCGATGCCGTTGTCGAACCGACGGGCGACCTTGGCTCTGGTGTTTCCGATGACGATCAGCGTGCCGACGTCGAGGGGCTCCTCCATGGAAACGGCCACACCCGATGCCGAGATGTTGATGACACGGCCGGGAAGCATCGATCCGGCCTCGGTCGTGACCAGCACGTCCTGGATCTCCGGCACGATACGCGGATGGATGCGTGTCACCAGAGGCTGTGGATTCTGCGATTTGGCGACGCTGAGGAGGCTCTGCACCACGAGCCCGAGGGGATGGTCGGCGCTGAGAACGCGGATGGCGAAGGAAGCGGCCTCCGCTCGAACGACGATGGCTTCGAGGGATCCGGCATGGCGGATACTGCAGGTCAGTCGCTCATCGACGGCGGGCACGACCGATGACTTGAAACGAATGCCGTCCGAGGAGAGATCGTCGGTGACCGCATAAAAATTCTGCCGATGCCGCCCCCAGCAAAGAGCTGGCAGGATGACCTTGTATCGCGCCTCCGACCGCCTCTCGCTCATCACATCCCTTTTTGTGTTGAGCACTTTTATGCTGGCGACTCTTCAAGCGAAGCTTTCACAATCGAGAAAATTCGATTCAATATCCTACATCAACAACTCGAACCATCCGAGATACACGCAGGACGAGTTGATCGACTAGAACCGAGCTTTGTCGTTAGAGCGGCCTACACCCGTCAGGCCATGCACTTTGATGCGGGAGGCGAGCGTCGTCGGCTTGACGCCGAGCAGTTCGGCCGCCCCTCCGGCCCCAAAGACGCGGCCCTTGCTCAAGACCAGGGCGGCGGAGATATCGGCCCGGTCGCGCGCCCTTCGCTCGGCCTCGGTGGCGGGGGTGAGGCCAGGTGAGACCTCGCCCTGCGGGCGCCTGCCCTCGAGGGGACCAGGGCTCTCGGCCTCGGGCAGGTCGAACCGCAACCGCCCGCGCACGGCCAGGATCGCTGCCCGCTCGACGATGTTCTCCAGCTCGCGGACATTTCCGGGCCAGTCGTAGCGCGCGAGGCGGCGGACATCGCCTTCCGTGAGACGCAGGTCGGGCATGGCGAGCCGCCGGGCCACGCCCTTCAGGAAGTGCTGGGCGATGAGGGGAATATCCTCCGGCCGCTCGCGCAGGGGCACGGCCGCGATGGGAAACACGTTGAGGCGGAAATAGAGATCCTCGCGAAAGCGCCCCCGCTTCACCTCGGCCTTGAGGTCGCGGTTGGTGGCGGCCACGAGACGGACGTCGACGAGGCGGGTCCGTTCCTCGCCGATCCGCTCGAATTGGCGCTCCTGCAGCACGCGCAGGAGCTTGCCCTGCAGGTCGATGGGAATTTCGCCGACCTCGTCGAGGAACAGGGTGCCGCCATCGGCGAGTTCGAAGCGCCCGACCCGGTCGCGCAGAGCCCCGGTGAAGGCACCCCTTGCGTGGCCGAAGAACTCGCTTTCGAACAGTTCACGCGGGATCGCCGCGCAATTCACCCGGATCAGCGGCCGGTCCCGGCGGCGGCTCGCCTCGTGGATGGCGCGGGCGATGAGCTCCTTGCCGGTGCCGGATTCGCCGGTGACGAGGACGGTGGCGTCGGTGCCGGCCACGAGGTCGATCTGCCGGAGGGTCGCCTCGATGGCCGGCGAACGGCCGATGATGCCCTGGTGGTGCCCGCCCTCGCGGATTTCCTCGCGCAGATAGGCGTTCTCGAGTTCCAGGCGCTGGCGCAGGGAATCAACCTCCGCCAGGGCCTGGCGCAGGCGCTCGTCGGCCTCCCGCCGCTGGCTGATGTCGCGGAACACGATGACCGCGCCGAGGAGCCGGCCCCGGTCGCGGATCGGCGTCGACGTGTATTCCACGAAGATCGGGGTGCCGTCCCGGCGCCAGAACACCTCGGTATCCACCTGATGCACGGCCCCATCGCGGAAGGCGGCATAGATCGGGCAATCCTCATGCGGGTAATGGCAGCCATCCGGGTGGCTGTGATGGACGGTGGCATGCATGTCGCGCCCGACGAGGTCGGCCGCGTCCCAGCCCAGCATGCGCTCCGCCGCCGGGTTGATGAAGGTGGTGATGCCTTCGGCATTGACCCCGTAGATGCCCTCGCCGGCCGCGCGCAGGATCAGCTGGTTCTCGCGCTCGATATCGCGAAAGATCCGCTCCATCCGCTGCCACTCGGTCAGGCCGGCGCGCATATGCGCATCGGCCTCCGTATCCACGAGGCGGCGGCGTCGCTCGTCGAGGTCGAAAAGGCTGACGAGGAGGAGCGCCGGCTCGCCCGGCAGGATCGTCCCGCTATATTCCACATGGAGGCCGTGCCCCTCCGCGTGCCTCGGCGAGAGGGCGTGAGTCCAGTCGCGCCCCCGCGCCTGCACGGCCTGGGTGAAGACGATCAGCGTCGGCACCTGGTCGGGATGAAGGCCGGTGACGCGCATGCCCCGCAGGACATCGAGATCGTAGCCGAGCAGCCGCGCGGCGGCTGGGTTGGCGTCCCGGATCTCGTCGGCCACCGGATCGAGCACCAGCATCGCCTCCGCCGCCCTGTCGAAGGCGGGGCCATAGGCCGAAGCAGGCGGCGCGACTGAGTTTTCCATCACGATATCTCGTAGCATGCGTCACGAAAAACCGTAATCGACGATATTTCGTAATACTCGTCTATCTCTCAAACCATTGTTCCGGTTGTGATTTTTAATGGAACCATGGATGGCACAGCGTTTGCCATGAAGAGACAGTCTCCGCAGAAAGGTCCGCGTCATGGCGCTCTTCGACGATCCGTTCAACGCCCGGCTGACCTTGAAGCGCGGGGGCTGCTCCTGCGGAAACCATCGCGATCAAGCCGCGCACGATGCCGAAGCTCCGTCCGGCGACGCCGCGATCACCCGGGCCATCGAAGGCGCGGTGATGCGGGCCCTGTTCCCCGAGGATGCCCAGCGGCGCGCCTTCCTAAGGAGCGTCGGCTCGGCGACGGCGCTGGCCGCCGTGAGCCAGTTCTTGCCCACGAAATTCGTGGCCGAGGCCTTCGCGCAAGGGGCGAAGCCCGAGAAGACCGACCTCAAGGTCGGTTTCATCCCGATCACCTGCGCCACGCCGATCATCATGGCGAAACCCATGGGTTTCTACGAGAAGCAGGGGCTGAACGTGGAGGTGGTGAAGACCGCCGGCTGGGCGGTGATCCGCGACAAGACCCTAAACAAGGAATACGACGCCGCCCACATGCTGGCGCCGATGCCCATCGCCATCTCCCTCGGCGTCGGATCGAACCCCGTCCCCTACACGATGCCGGCGGTGGAGAACGTCAACGGCCAGGCGATCACCCTGGCGATGAAGCACAAGGACAGGCGCGACCCGAAGAGCTGGAAGGGCTTCAAGCTCGCGGTGCCCTTCGACTATTCGATGCACAATTACCTGCTGCGCTACTACCTCGCGGAAGCCGGGATCGACCCCGATACCGATGTGCAGATCCGCGCCGTCCCGCCGCCGGACATGGTCGCCAACCTGCGGGCCGACAACATCGACGGGTTCCTCGCCCCCGACCCGGTCAACCAGCGCGCAGTCTATGACGGCGTCGGCTTCATCCACATCCTGTCGAAGGAGATCTGGGACCGGCACCCGTGCTGCGCCTTCGCGGCCTCGCAGGATTTCGTCACCCAGACCCCGAACACCTACGCCGCCCTGCTCCGCGCGGTGATCGAGGCGACGGCCTATGCCTCGAAGATCGAGAACCGCAAGGAGATCGCCGCGCAGATCGCGCCGGCCAACTACCTCAACCAGCCGGTGACGGTGGTGGAGCAGGTGCTCACCGGAACCTTCGCCGACGGCCTCGGCAATGTTCGCAAGGTGCCGGACCGCGTCGATTTCGACGCCTTCCCGTGGTCGTCCTTCGCGGTCTGGATCATGACACAGATGAAGCGCTGGGGTCAGATCAAGGGCGATGTCGATTACAAAGCAGTGGCCGAGAAGGTCTATCTCGCCACCGACGCCGCGAGATTGATGAAGGAGGCCGGCCTCACCCCGCCGACCGCCACGTCGAAATCCTTCTCGGTGATGGGCAAGGCCTTCGATCCGGCCAAGCCCGAGGAGTATCTGAACTCCTTCGCGATCAAGCGGGCGGGCTGAGCCATGAAGGCCTCCCTCTCGCTCCGCGCCGGCATCGTTTCCCTGGCCGTCCTCGCCGCCTTCCTGCTGCTCTGGCAGATCGCGGTGGGCGGGGTCGCCAAGACCGAGGCCATGGACCCGGAATATGCAGCCCTTATGGGTGCGAGCGCCACCACCGGCAAATCCGCGATGCCGGGTCCGCTCGACGTCGCCGCCACCGCCTGGAAGCACCTCAGAGACCCGTTCTACGACCGTGGCCCGAACGACAAGGGGCTCGGCATCCAGCTCGCCTATTCCATCGGCCGGGTGGCGCTGGGCTACGGACTCGCGGTGCTGGTGGCCATCCCGATCGGCTTCCTCATCGGCATGTCGCCGCTGATGGGACGGGCGCTCGACCCCTTCATCCAGCTGCTGAAGCCGGTCTCGCCCCTCGCCTGGATGCCCCTCGCCCTCTACACGATCAAGGATTCGAGCCTGTCGGCGATCTTCGTGATCTTCATCTGCTCGCTCTGGCCGATGCTGATCAACACCGCCTTCGGCGTCGCCGGGACGCGCAAGGAATGGCTGAACGTCGCCCGGACCCTGGAGGTCGGGCCGATCCGGCGCGCCTTCACGGTGATCCTGCCGGCGGCCGCGCCCACCATCCTCACCGGCATGCGCATCTCCATCGGCATCGCCTGGCTCGTCATCGTGGCGGCCGAGATGCTCGTGGGTGGAACCGGCATCGGCTACTTCGTCTGGAACGAGTGGAACAACCTCTCGATCACCAATGTGATCGTCTCGATCCTGGTCATCGGCCTCGTGGGCATGATCCTCGACCAGTTGCTGGCGCGCGCTCAGCGTCTCGTCACCTTCCCCGAGTGAGGTCGCGCCCATGAGCAAGCTCATTCCCTTCGCGCGGCGCTTCGCAAGTGCCGCTCCCGACCCCGCCGCCGGGACCAGCCGCATGTCGTCCTCCGAAAAATTCATCTCCATCGAGGGGATCGCCCGGCGCTATCCCGCGCCCGGCGGCAAGCAGAACACCGTGTTCGAGAACCTGTGGCTGCCCATGCGGCGGGGCGAGTTCGTCTGCATGATCGGCCATTCCGGCTGCGGCAAAACCACGGTGCTCAACATCCTGGCCGGGCTGGAGGCGCCGAGCGAGGGCGTCGTCATCGTCGACGGGCAGGCGATCGAGGGAACCAGCCTCGACCGGGCCGTGATCTTCCAGGGCCACGCCCTGCTGCCCTGGCGAACGGTGCTCGGGAACGTCGCCTACGCGGTCTCCTCGCGCTGGCGCAAGGCGTCCCGCGCCGAGGTGGAAGAGCGTGCCCGCAAGGCCATCGCTACGGTGGGCCTCGCCGGCTCCGAGCATAAGCGCCCCTCGGAACTCTCCGGCGGCATGAAGCAGCGTGTCGGCATCGCCAGGGCACTCGCCATCGAGCCCAAGATCCTGCTCATGGATGAGCCGTTCTCGGCGCTGGACGCGCTCACGCGGGGCACGCTGCAGGACGAGGTGCGCCGCATCTGCATCGAGACCGGCCAGACCGTCTTCATGATCACCCACGATGTCGACGAGTCGATCTACCTCGCCGACCGCATCGTGCTGATGACCAACGGTCCCGAGGCCAAGGTGGCGGAGATCGTCGAGAACCCGCTGCCCAAGCGCCGCGAGCGCGCGAACCTCCATCACGCGCCGGGCTACTACGCCCTGCGCAACCACCTGATGGACTTCCTCGTCAGCCGCTCGAAGAGCCTGCGGGACGCCATGCCCGCCGGCTACGACCAGCGCCACCCGCCCGTGGTGCGGCCTGGTGCGGCCGAGCCGAAGCCGATTGCTGTCCCTGCCGCGTCGTAGATCCGCGCCTCGCAGACTCACGCGCCGCCCCTCACCCCCGTGTCTCGATCCATCGGAGAACTCATATGAAGCGCGAAGACCTCACCGAAAAGCTCCTCGACATCAAGCGCGAGAAGGGCTGGACCTGGAAGCATATCCAGGACGAGATCGGTGGAATCTCGCCGATCCTCATCACCGCCGCCTGCATGGGGCAGATGAAGCTGCCGAAAGCCCAGGCGAAGAAGGCGGCGGAGCTGTTCGGCCTCACGGAATCGGAGGAGCGGATGCTCAACGAGGCGCCCTATCGCGGGTCCATCGCGCAGATGCCGCCCACCGACCCGCTGATCTACCGGTTCTATGAGTTGGTGATGGTCTACGGCACCACCTGGAAGGAGCTGATCCAGGAGGAGTTCGGCGACGGCATCATGTCGGCCATCGACTTCAACATGACGATGGAGCGCGAGCCCAACAACAAAGGCGACCGGGTGAAGATGAACCTCTCGGGCAAGTTCCTGCCCTACAAGTATTACGGCAACGAGGAAGGCGTGCCTGATTACGGCTTCAAGGAGCCGTAGCCGGCGCAGCATCGACGCGAACTGGTAAAGGCATCGCGGCTCATCGGGCCGGGTTGCCTTTTTTCGCGCAGGACGAGTCGACGCAGGCCCCGGTTTCGTGCTGATTGCGCAGGCTTGGCCGTAAAAGCGGCCGCCCCGTCGGAGACTGTCGCCCGCATGAACCTCAACGCGATCTCGGCCACCTGGGCCCCCCGGCTCCTCAGCATCCTGCGCATCGTCGCCGGGGTGCTGTTCCTGGAACACGGCACGCAGAAGCTGTTCGGGTTCCCCGTGCGCATGGGCGGCGGCAGCGCACCGGCCCTGTTCACGCTCTTCTGGTTCGCGGCGATCCTCGAAATCGTCGGCGGTGCGATGATCATCCTCGGCCTGTTCACGCGGCCGGTGGCGTTCATCCTCTCCGGCCAGATGGCCTTCGCCTATTTCATCGCCCATGCGCCAAAGAGCCCGTTCCCGGCCCTCAATGGCGGCGACGCGTCCATTCTGTTCTGCTTCCTCTTCCTCTACCTCGCCGCCGCGGGCGCCGGTCCGTGGAGCCTCGACGCGCAGCGCCGCGGACGGTTCTGAGACCCGGAGAAAGCGGTCGGCCGCGCTTCCCGCTTCGGGTGGGAGCGGGTCGCTCCGGAACGAGGGAGAGAATGCGGATGCTTGCCCATCGTCACCCCAGGTCGTCCGGCTTCCCGGCGTGACGACCGTCTCCTCCGCCGAAGACCGGCGGATGCGCGTCATGGCCGTGGCCGTTCAGAAGGGCGGGACCGGCAAGACGACCCTGGCGGCGTCGCTCGCCGTCGCGGCCGCGGAATCCGGCGAGCGCGTCGTTGCCTACGACCTCGATCCGCAGGGCTCGCTGATGGCATGGGGCGCCCTGCGCCGCCAGAACGGCATCACGGTCGACCGCATACAGGCCTGGGAGATCGGGCAATTGCCCGACATCCTCGACCAGACGTCAGAGAACGGGACGACGCTGGTCTTGATCGATACCGCCGGCGCCGCAACCGGCGCCACCCCCGCGCTCCGCGCCGCCGACCTCGTCCTGGTGCCGGTCCGCCCGTCGCGGCTCGACCTCGTGGCCGCCCGGCCGACCTTGCAGGCCCTCGTCGGCCTCGGCATGCGGAGCCGTCTGGCGCTCGTACTAAATCAATGCCCGCCTCCGCCCTCGGCGCGCACCGACGCCTATGCGGCGCAGCTGCGCGGCCTCGGCGTCCTGGCAGAACCGGGGATCGTCCAGCGCGTCGACCACCAGGACGCCGTGGCGGCGGGGCTTGGCGTCACCGAATACGCGCCCCAGGGACAGGCCGCCGGGGAGATCCGCGCACTCTGGGGCTGGATCGACGCCAAGATGCGAGGCTGACGCCTCGCGTCGCGCGGAGAGCGGGGCGCTGTCTCGCCCCGCTTCGCGAAGTAGATGGGGCAGTCTCTCGCCTACGCTTCCTTCGCCCCGAATGCCGCCAGGATGCGCGCCCAGGAGCGCGTGCCTTTGTGGAAGCTCCTGAGATCGTACTTCTCGTTGGGCGAATGGATGCGGTCGTCATCCAGGCCGAAGCCGATGAGGAGCGTGTTGCGATCGAGCAGCCGCTTGAAGTCGCCGACGATGGGGATCGAGCCGCCCGCTCCGATGGTGACAGCGGGAACGCCCCATTCCTCGGCGAGTGCCCCCCTCGCGATGTCCAGTTCGGGCATGTCGAAGGGCAGGCTGATGGCGCGGCTGCCCTTGTAGCAGATCACCTCCACCGAGCAGTCCGACGGGATTCTTTCGCGCACGAAGGCCTCGAAGGTCCGGGCGAGCTGTTCCGGGTCCTGGTCGTCCACGAGGCGGAACGAGACCTTGGCGCTGGCCTCTCCCGCGATGACCGTCTTGGTGCCCTCGCCGGTATAGCCGCCGATGATGCCGTTGACGTCGCAGGCCGGGCGCGACTGGATCAGCTCGATCAGCATGCGGCCGCGCTCACCCGCCGGCTCCGACAGGCCGATGGGGCCGAGGAACTTGCCAGCTGTAAAGTCGAGCCCGCGCCATTGCTCCAGGATGTCCGCGGGCGTCTCGCGCACGCCGTCGTAGAAGCCCGGCAGGGCCACCCTTCCATCCGCGTCGTGCAGGTCGGCGATGATCTTCGACAGGACGTGGATCGGGTTGCGCGCCGCGCCGCCGAAGAAGCCCGAATGCAGGTCACGGTCGGCGCAGGTGACCTTCACCTCGAAATAGGCGAGGCCCCGCAGCGACGTGGTGATGGCCGGCGTGGTCGGGTTCCACATGCTCGTGTCACAGACGAGGACAATATCCGCCGCGAGCCTCTCCCGGTTGGCCGCGACCCATTCCGGCAATCCTTGAGAGCCGTTCTCCTCGGCGCCCTCGATCAGCAGAGTGACGCCACAGGGTAGCTCGCCCTCCATGGCGATGAAGGCGCGGCAGGCTTCGACGAAGGTCATGACCTGACCCTTGTCGTCCGAGGCGCCGCGCGCCACGATCTGTTTCTCGCCGTTGGCGTTCACCGAGATGCGCGGCTCGAAGGGCGGCGTCGCCCAGAGGTTCAGCGGGTCCACCGGCTGCACGTCGTAATGGCCGTAGAACAGCACGTGCGGCTTGCCCGGTTTCGGCGCATGCGCCAGCACCACCGGATGCAGTGATGTCTCGTGGATGGCCGTCTCGAACCCGAGCGCCGTCAGATTGCCCTCGAGCCACTGCGCCGCATCGCGGCAATGCCCGGCATAGGCTGGATCGGTGGAGATCGAAGGGATCCGCAGGAAGGCAAACAGCCGCTCCAAGGCATTGTCGAGGTCGCGGTCGATATCGTTGAGAACCGGGTCGAGGGCGGCCATCGCGCGTCCTTGTGGCAAGCGGGGATGGCGACAGGGTTAGCCGAGGGGATGGGTGGGCGCAAACCACCGACATTGCCGCTCAGGGCTGCAAACCGGGCTGGACGACTTTCGACATGCAGGAAGGTTCAGGGGGCCCACGATTCCGGAACCGTGTTCCGGTCATCGAGGAGCGTTTGGGCTCGCATGATCGGCATCTGACGAATGATATGCCGGGACCCCGCTCGTCGGGATGCGGTTTGCGGCGCCCCACCCGATCCCTCACCGAACGACGCGACTATCGGACCTTCAGGTGCGACACGGGAAGAGAACGTACCCGCTCGCCGCGAGGGTCCACGCTTCAGCCACGATCAGCGCAGCCGCATCCCGGGGCATGGGCGCCGGTGGGCCAGCGCGAGCGACGGATCAATTCGCAGAAGTTGCCCTTGTGGAAGCCGGGCTCCTTGTCGGCGATGACGTCCGCCTTAACATTGCCGAACGTCGTACCCGGCTTGTGTCGGATGCCGTCGTAGAAGGCTTGGATGATATCCTCTTTGAAGTCGGGCGTCCGAGGGAAAGCCGACACAACCGCCTCACGCTCGGCGTCCGAATACTCTTCGTAGGTCAGACCGAGCACATCCATCTCGACGCCGGCCGTGACGAGTGCCACCACCGGATGCATGTGGACCGGAATGCCCGGCGTCGTATGCAGCGCGATGGCGGTCCAGACCGTATAGACATCCGCCTCCGGTACTCCGTGCGCTGCCAGGAAGTCGCGCGCCGCATTGGCGCCGTCGACCTCGAAGCGCTCCTCCGCGCTGCTGTGGTCCGGCATCAGGCCAACGTCGTGGAACATCGCTCCCGCGTAGAGAAGTTCGCGGTCGAAGCTCAGATCGCGGCGGATGCCTGCCAAGGCGCCGAATTGGTAGACCCGGCTCGAATGATTGAAGAGGAGTTCGGTTTCCGTGTCCCGGACGAACTCAGTGACGGCACGGGCCAATTTGCTGTCCGGAATGGTGGCCAAGGTGGGAATGCTCATGAGCGGGTTTCCTTTGTGCTGAGCCTCCCAACGAGCTACGAGACATCCTTGATGGCATCAATCATCGTGTAGCGGCATTTCCTGCCATCATTCATGCATCCTCAGCCACGGAGCCCCAATGGTGCCCCGACTCGTCGCCATCCTCGCCCTTCCCGGGGTCCAATTGCTCGACGTGGCCGGCCCGCTCGACGTCTTTGCCGAGGCGAACGTCCAGAGCGGCGAGGATGTCTACGATCTCGCCATCGTCGGAACGGCCGCAGATACGATTCTGACGTCGTCGGGACGGCGTCTCGTGGCGGATCTCGTCGCTCCCGGCACTGACCCGGCTCGCTTCGACACCTTGCTGGTCGCGGGAGCGCCTCGCATGCACGAGGCGGGCGTCGACAACGGCCTCTTGGACTGGCTCGCGAAAGTCGCGACGCAGTGCCGGCGCTACGGTTCGGTCTGCAGCGGGGCGTTCCTCCTCGGTCAGGCCGGCCTGCTGGACCGTCGGAGAGTGACGACGCATTGGGCCGTGGCGGAAGTGCTGGCGGCGCGCTACCCCGAGGCGTCGGTCGAGCCCGATGCGATCTGCCTCTTCGACGGTCCGCTGAGGACGGCGGCCGGGGTCACCGCGGGACTGGACCTCGCGCTGGCGCTCGTTGAAGAAGATCTTGGCGCGGAGATCGCGCGCCGGGTCGCCAGCCAACTCGTGATGTTTTTTCGACGCGGCGGCGGGCAGATGCAGTTCAGCCGACGCGGGCTCAGTGCACCGGCCGGCCGATCGGCCTTGCAGGAGGTGCAGCGCTGGGTGGCTGCGTATCCCGCGGAGGATCACGCGGTCGAGAAGCTCGCGGCGCGTGCAGGGATGAGTCCGCGCCATTTCGCGCGCCTGTTCCGGACCGAGACGGGACTGACACCCGCCGCCTACGTGGAGAACGTCCGGATCGAGGCTGTCCGGCGTCTTCTGGAAACGGACGACATCGTTCTCAAGCAGGTCGCGAGCGCCTGCGGTTTCCTCGACGCCGACACCCTCCGGCGGGCCTTCATGCGGCGCGTCGGGACAACGCCTGCGGAATATCGACGACGGCATCTGCATCGCTGAGCCGACGGCGCATCTGAGCCTGCACGCCCGTTCGAACTATCAGATCCGGCGAATCGGTGCTCATCCGGCGGCGGCGCCTCGAACCAGCCCGGTGGCGCCCGACATCCATCTCACCAGCGGAAACACCCTACCGGGGAACAGGCTCAATTTGGAACGGTTATTGAGTGGGCGGGCGTGGGGCGCGGAAGATCTTCCCCCCGCGGCAGCATCGCCATTCGAGAAACCCGGCCGGCATCTCACCGGTCCCGATCCCTCAGGACATGCCCATGCTCATCGACAGCGGATCACCCGGGGCGCCAGCCGCCATCGGCATCAGCCTGACCATCAACGGCGAGGTGCGTGAGCTCCAGGTGGCTCCTTGGACCACACTCCTCGATCTGCTGCGCGAGGAGCTCGACCTCACCGGCACCAAGAAGGGCTGCGACCACGGCCAGTGCGGCGCCTGCACCGTGCTGGTGAACGGCACGCGCATTAATTCCTGCCTCGCGCTCGCCGTGATGAAGGACGGCGCCGAGATCGTCACCGTCGAGGGGCTGGCCAGACACGCCGGCCAGGACGGCGCGATGCATCCGCTCCAGGCCGCCTTCGTGGAGCGCGACGCCTTCCAGTGCGGATACTGCACCCCCGGTCAGCTCTGCTCGGCCGCCGGCATGATCTCGGAAGGTCACGCCACGTCGCGTGAGGAGATCCGCGAGGCCATGAGCGGCAACATCTGCCGCTGCGGAGCCTACACCAACATCGTCGACGCCATCGAAGACGTGATGCACGCGGGAGCCGCCCGATGAACCGCTTCGATTACGTCCGCCCGACCACGGTCGAGGAGGCGGTGAGGGCCATCGGCTCGGCCGCCAATGCGCGCTTCATCGCCGGCGGCACCAACCTCGTCGACCTGATGAAATACAATGTCGAGCGGCCGGAGCGCCTCGTCGACATCACCCGCCTGCCCTTGGAGGCCATTGAGGAGCGCGACGGCGGTCTCGGCATCGGCGCCCTGGTGACCAACGCGACCGTGGCCTATGACGATCGGATCAAGAGCCGCTATCCGCTCCTGTCGAGCGCGATTCTGGCCGGTGCCTCGGGCCAGTTGCGCAATGCCGCCACCACCGGCGGCAACCTGCTCCAGCGTACCCGCTGCTATTACTTCTATGACGACGCGATGCCCTGCAACAAACGCGATCCCGGCACCGGCTGCCAGGCGATCGGCGGGGTCAACCGCATCCACGCCATCTTCGGTACGAGTGACACGTGCATCGCCACCCACCCGTCCGACATGTGCGTGGCCCTGTCGGCGCTCAACGCGACGGTACGGGTCACCGGGCCAGCTGGCGAGCGGATCATTCCCCTCGGCGAGTTTCACCGTCTGCCGGGGGACGAACCGCAGCGGGACACCACCCTCGCGGCCGACGAGATCGTGCTGTCCGTCGATCTGCCGGACGAGGATTTCGGCGCCCACCACACCTACCTGAAGCTGCGCGACAGGCTCTCCTACGCCTTCGCCCTGGTCTCGGTGGCCGCCGTGATGAAGCGCGATGGCGACACGATCACCGAGGCGCGCTTCGCCCTCGGCGGCGTCGCGCACAAGCCCTGGCGCAATGCGGAGGCGGAAAGCTCCCTGAAGGGCAAGCCCGCCACCCGTGAGACGTTCGAGGCCGCCGCCGACATCGTCATCCGTCAGGCTCAGCCGCAATCCGAGAACGGCTTCAAAGTCGAACTCGCCCGGCGCGCCATCATCCGCGGCCTGAGCCAGGCCGCGGCCGGCACGCCGCAGTCGCAATCCGACAAGCGCATCGCCTGAGGACCCGTCCAGACATGGCAAACAGCATTTCCTCCACCGGCACGGACAGCTTCGTCGGCACCGCACGCAGCCGCGTCGACGGCCCTGCCAAGGTCACTGGCCTCGCGAAATACGCGGGCGAATTCACCGCGGCCGACCTCGCCCATGGCTACGTCGTCTCCGGCGGCATCGCCAAGGGCCGCATCACCGCCATCGACACAGCGGCGGCGGAAGCCGTCCCCGGTGTGGTCAAAGTCTTCACGCACGAGAACCGGCCACGCACGGCGTGGCTCGACTACAATTATCAGGACGCCGTGGCGCCCCCCGGCTCGCCGTTCCGCGCCCTCTACGATGACAAGATCCTCTACAGCGGGCAGCCCGTCGCGCTGGTCGTCGCAGAGGATTTCGACACTGCCCGCTATGCCGCGTCGCTGATCAAGGTCGCCTACGAGGTCGAGGAGCCCCTCACCGATGTCGAGCGCCAGCGCGAGTTCGGCTACGTACCGCCGATGAAGCGCGCGGGAATCAAGCCGCCGCCGGAGCCCTGGGGTGATGCCGAGGGCGCCTTCGCGTCCGCGCCGGTGCAGCTGCGAAACGACTACACGCTCGCCGTCGAGCATCACAACCCGATGGAGCCGCACGCGTCCACGGTGGTGTGGGAGGGCGATGGCCGGATCACCGTCTACGACAAGATCCAGGGCGTCTCGAACAGCCAGGGCTACATCGCCGGCGTGTTCGGCATGGACAAGGACAAGGTGCGGGTGCTCAACCCGTATCTCGGGGGTGGCTTCGGCCTCGGCCTGCGCCCGCAATACCAGCTCTTCCTCGCGGTGATGGCCGCGCGCGAACTGGAGCGCTCGGTGCGCGTGGTGCTGACCCGCGACCAGATGTTCACGATGAGCTATCGCCCCGACGTGCGCCAGACGATCTCGCTGGGCTCCGACGAAGAGGGCAAGCTGCTCTCGCTCCGTCACGAAGCCCTGTCCGGCACCTCGCGGTTCGAGGATTACCAGGAGGTCGTCGTCAACTGGTCGGCGATCCTCTACGGCGGCTGCGAAAATGTCGCCCTCGACTACAGACTGACGCAGATCGACACGTTCACGCCGTCCGACATGCGCGCGCCTGGGGCGGTGACCGGGGTCTTCGCCCTCGAAATCGCCATGGACGAACTCGCCTACGCGACGAAGCAGGACCCGATCGCCCTGCGCCTGAAGAACTACACCGATAGGGACCCGACCGAGGGCAAGCCCTTCGGTTCGAAATCTCTGCGCGCCTGCTACGAGCAGGGCGCAGAGCTGTTTGGCTGGTCGGAGCGCAATCCCGAGCCGCGCTCCATGCGCGACGGCAAGGAACTCGTCGGCTGGGGCATGGCCACGGGCGTGTGGGAAGCCCTGATGCAGAAATCCTCGGCACAGGCGACGCTCACCGCCGATGGCAAGCTCGTGGTCGGCAATTCCACCGGGGATATCGGCACCGGCACCTACACGATCCTCACCCAGATCGCGGCCGATGCCCTCGGCCTGCCCATGGAGGACGTGACGACGAAGCTCGGCGACACGGATCTGGCGGAAGCCCCCGTCGCAGGCGGTTCGTGGACGGCGGCCTCGTCCGGCACGGCGGTGATGAAGGCCTGCCGAAAGATCGCGGCGGATGTCTTCGCCATGGCCCGCGCCATGGACGATTCACCCCTTGCCAATGTCGATCTCGAACGCGTCGTCTTCACCGGCGGGCGGATCGAAGTGGCGGGCGATCCGTCGCGCAGCGTCTCGCTGGTGGAGGCCATGGCGGCTGCGGGCGTCGACAAGGTCGAGGCCACGGAGAGCGCGGGGCCCGATGCCGGGCACGCGAAGGAGTTCGCCTCCTACACGCATTCGGCCATCTTCGCCGAGGTGAAGATCGACGAGGAACTCGGCCAGGTCCGGCTCACGCGGATCGTGTCCGCCATCGCGGCGGGCAAGATCATCAACCCCAAGACCGCGCGCAGCCAAATCCTCGGTGGCGTGGTGATGGGGATCGGATCAGCCCTGGAGGAAGAATCGATGCTCGACCACGCGGTCGGCCGGTTCATGAACCACAATCTCGGCGAGTATCACGTGCCGGTGAATGCCGACATCCACGATATCGACGTGATTTTCGTGGAGGAGGAAGACAAAGCCAACCCGATGGGCGTGAAGGGCCTCGGCGAAATCGGCATCGTCGGCACCGCCGCCGCGATTGCCAACGCGGTCTACCACGCCACCGGCAAGCGTATCCGCGATCTGCCGATCACCATCGATAAGATCATCGGGTGATCCAACAGTCGAACTGTAAGTAGATACTGAGTCACCCGGACCGTACGCAATGGTCCGGGTGACTCGACGGAGGCGGTTTTTGTTGCCTCAACTCGCCATCGAAAGGGGCTCCCCGACAGAGCGTTTCGCCCCCCTCTCCACCACCCGCTCCGCCAAATACTCCGTATCCCGCGCGATGCCGGAGAAGCGGCCGGAGCCCCAGGTGTGGAGCCAGGGCAGGCCGATGAAGTAGAGCCCATCCACCGGGGTCACGCCGCGCGTATGGATCGGCAGGCCGCGCCCGTCGAAGGCGGGGGCGTCGATGAAGCTGTAATCGGCGCGGAAGCCCGTCGCCCAGATCACGCTGCCGATGCCGGCCGCCTCGGCATCGAGGCTCGGCGCGTGAGGTCCCGGCACCCAGAGCGGGGTGTAGTGCGCCTGTTCGGGAGCGGCGATCCCCTTGGCGGTGATGTGCCTGTCGATGGCGCCCTGGATGCCGGTATAGACCGCATCCGCGTTGTCGAGGTTCCGGCTCAAATCGTCGGCGAAGCGCAGCACCGGCCCGTCGATGGCGTCGAGGCGGCCATGCAGGCTCATGCCTTCCAGGGCGAAGCGGCGCAGGTCGATGTCGCGGCCGCCGTCGCGGCCGGTGAGGTAGTGGTTGGCCTTGCGCCGGACCTCCTCCTTCAGCGGGTGGTTCTCCACGGAGAGGTCGTACTGGCCCATATCGGCGAGCCAATCGACGGCGTCGCGCCCACGATAGACGCGCGGGCAGCGCGGCGCACTGCCGACCACGAGATGGACCTTGCGGCCCGTCAGATGAAGATCCTCTGCGATCTGGCAGCCGGACTGGCCGGAGCCCACCACCAGCACCGCACCGTCCGGCATCTGACACGGATTGCGATAGGTCGAGGAGTGGATCTGCCGCAATCCGGCGGGCAGCCGCGCGGAGAAGGCCGGGATCGACGGCACGTGATAGCCGCTGATCGCCATCACCACCTGGTCGGCCGTGTGATCGCCACCGCTCGTGGCCACGGCGAACCCGCCGTCCGCGCGGCGGCGGATCGACGTGACGGTCACCCCCTCTGCCACGGGGGCTTCGATCGCCCGGGCATAGGCCTCGATGTACCGGACGATCTCGTCCTTCGGCATGAATCCATGCGGCTCGGCACCCGGATAGGGGAAGCCCGGCAGCTGGCATTGCCAGTTCGGCGTGACGAGGCAGAAACTGTCCCAGCGCTGCGTCTTCCAGGCATGCGCGATGGTGTTCTTCTCGAACACGATGTGGTCGATGCCGTGCTGCCGGAGCTGATAGCTCATCGACAATCCGGCTTGGCCACCGCCGACGACGATGACGGAATGGTGCGAGGGGGGCGTCAGGATCTGGTCCATGGGGCGTCCTTCAGGCTCGGTCCGCTATTCCTCGAAGGCCTCGACCCGCACGCGGGCATCGGGCAACGCGGCGAGCGCCCTGGCACCGGCCTCGATCCGCGCGAGCTGCCCGAGGGCGAGGCTGCAGGGAAACCCGTAGCGCGCCTCCACCCGCTGGCTGGCGATGGTCAGCGCCGTCCGACTGCGGGCGACGAACTCGTCGAGGGCGTAGGTCTCGCCGACTCCGAAATGCTCCTTGATGACGAGGGAGGGCGAGTAGCAGGCCTCGCGCCGGCCATCCGGCCAGCGCACGTGGAAATGCATTTCAGGCATCCGACATCTCCTGCTTGCGGGCGGCGAGCGCCGCATAGGCGGACTCGTGCTTCTCGGCGCAGGCGCGCCAGGAATGGGCCTCGGCGACAGCGATCCCTGCTCTCGCCAACCGGCCGCGGAGGGACGGTTCGAGGATTGCGCGCAGGCCCTCGAGGATCGCACCCTCGTCCTCGGGATCGACGAACACGGTGTCTCCGGTCGTCAGATATTCCGTGAAGGGTGGCCGGTCGGACACGAGGGTGGGCGTTCCGCTCGCCATCGCCTCCAGCACGCAGAGGCCGAAGCCTTCCCTCAGCGAGGGGAAGACCAGTGCGTCGGCCAGGCGATAGAAGGCCGGCATCGCCGCCTGAGGCACCGGTCCCGTCTCCACCACCGCCCGGCCGGGGCCGAGGGTGAGGCCGTTCCGGTCGAGCGCGGCCCGGCACCGGGCCTGGTAGCCGGAATGGTCGAGGAGCGAGGCACCGCCGACGACGAGAAGCTGCGCGTCCGGTCGCTCACCCCTCAAACGCGCGAAGGCCTCGATGATGGCGAGGGTGTTCTTGCGCTCCTCGAACCCACCGACGCTAAGGAGCACGGGACCGTCACCGAGGCCCCAGTGCGCACGGAGCGCCGCATCCCCCTCCCCCGGCGCGGGACCGAAGGCGCCGGTATCGACACCGTTGCCGACATTGAGCGCGTCGAGACCGTAATCCCGCGTCAGTGCGCCCTGCCAGAGGCTGCTCACACACAGGAGGGCGGTGGCGTCGAAGATCGCCCGGTCGTGCCAATAGGCGAGCTGGGGGTCGGAGAAGAGGTCGACATGATGGACCGTCCGCACGAAGCCGGGGATCAGGCGGCGGCGCGCGAGGGTGGCAAGCGCATTGCCGCTGATGGCGTCCTGCGCATGGAAGACATCGTAGTCGCAGGCCGCCGGCGATGCGAAATGGCGCAGGTAATCCTCGATGCGGATGCGCACGAGCTCCACCGTGGAGCCCGAGACCGGCCGCGCGGCGACCGAGGTCACCGGGCAGGCGGCCCGGCGGAAGAAGCCGCTGCCCGAAGGGTCCGGCGCATGGACCACGGCCTCGTGGCCGAGGGCGACGAGCGCCTCGCCGAGGGCCAGGGCATGGACCACCCCGCCGCGCGGATTGGTGGAATGCGCCAGGATGGCGATGCGAAGCGGCTCACCCATTCGCGTCACTCCCCTTGCCCGCAGCCGATGAGGGGACCGGCCGCGAAATCCCAGATGACGGCCTCGTCCTCACCGTCGGCAAGGGTGGCGACACGGCTCGAATCGATGCCGCCGATGGCGGCGGCCGCGATCCCCCGCTGCGTAAAGCGCTCCAGCACCGCCTCGATATTCCCGGGCGGAACGCTGAGCAGGTAGCCGAAGCTCGGGAAGGCGGTGAGCCAGCGAACGAGGTCGATCCCCTCGGGGCGCGGGATGCGGTCCAGGCAGATCGACGCGCCGACGCGGGAGCATTCGAGCAGCATCAGCGCCGTGCCGACGAGGCCGGCCATGCTGATGTCCTTGGCAGCCTTGGCGAGCCCGTCCTGGGCGATGCTACTCAACAGTTCGAGATCGCCGCGCAGGCGAAGGGCCGGCGCGGCACTGGCCGCGTCCCAATAGGGGTGCGGACCGCGAAAGGCGCCGCGCAGGTCGATCGCCGCCACGAGGCTGTCGCCGGGCCGGGCGTCGAAGCTGGTGAGCAATGTCTTCGCACGGCCCAGGATGGCCACGGCGAGATGCTCGCCCGCGTTGCGGGTGTTGCTGTGGCCGCCGACGATGGGCACGCCGAAGGTCTCCGCCCCCGCCCGCAAGCCCCTGAGCATGGGGTCTGCATGGGCCTGGTCGCGGCTCCACAGGGCGTCGACCACGGCGATCGGGCGTCCGCCCATGGCCGCGATGTCGCTGACATTGACCATCACCCCGCAGAAGCCGGCGAAATACGGATCGGCGGCCACGAACCCGTCCATGAACCCTTCGATGGCGAGGAGGAGGTAGCCGTCGCCATCGGGAATCGCGGCGCAATCGTCGCCCAGGGGCACGGCGAGCGCACGGTCGCCTAGGCCGAGCCGCCCGATCACCGCGTCGATGTCGCGTTTATGGGCGAGGCCGCGCCCGTCTCGGAGATGTCGCGCGATCTCGGCAAGGGACTGTATCTGGCCCATGCTCACGCCGCCTGTTTCAGGAGCGTGACGAGGCCGCGCTCCGGGTCCGCCATGGCTGGGTAATGGGCAAGATCGGCCTGCATCAGGTGATGCGGCCGTCCATGAAGCTCGATCTCGGCGAGACTCGTCCAGTGCAAAGCCTCGAACAGGATCGCGTTGGCACTCTGCACATGGGCGAGAAAGCGCGTGCATCCGCGCGCATGGGCGGAGGCCACCGCCACGTGGATCAGGCCGGCGCCGAGGGCACCGATTCGGCGGTGATCCCGCGCCACCGCGAGGCGCGAGCCCCACCATTCGCCGGGCCGGTCGGGAGTCTCGTGGATGCGCACGGTGCCGACCACCGCGTCCGGAGTGCCGCCCAGGGTCGAGAGGGCACAGATCGGGATCGCCGCCGCGTCGACGGCATCGCGGTCGTCGCCCTCGAAGATCCTCTGCTCGACGCAGAAGACCTGGCGACGCAGGGCGGCCGTTCCGTCCCGCTCCCAGGGCGCGGTGGCGAACTTGATCCGGAAATGGCTGGACCGGTAGGCGGGGACGGGCTCGAACATCGCCCCGCCTCACCGCTCGTAGGTGGACAGCGCCGAGCAGGCGCCGCAGCGGCCGCACCCGGCCTTGATGTCGGTGGAACGCAACCCCGCCCCCGCCAGCATCGCCGCGAGCGGCTTGAGCACGGAATGCATGAAATCCGGCGAGGGGGCGGGATGGTCCTCCAGCGGCGTGCCGGAAATCGGTACGAACGGCACCACGAACGGGTAGACTCCCATGCCGATCAGGCGCTCGGACATGGCGAGGATCGCCTCCGCCGTGTCTCCGAGCCCGGCGAGGATATAGGTCGAGACCTGGCCCTTGCCGAAGACCGGAACGGCGGCGGCGAAAGCGTCGAAATAGCGGTCCAGCGACACGCTCGCCTTGCCGGGCATGATTCGCGCCCGGACCTCCGGGGTCACCGCCTCGAGATGCAGGCCGAGCGCATCGACGCCCGACGCCTTCAGCCGGGCGAACCAGCGGTCGTCATCGGGAGGCTCGCATTGGGCCTGGATCGGCAGGTCCACCGCCGCTTTCACCGCGAAGGCGCTCTCGCAGAGCACCGCCGCCCCCCGGTCGGTGGCGTTGGGCGTGCCCGTGGTCATCACCATGTGCTTGACGCCGTCGAGGAGCACGGCGGCGCGGGCGACCTCCGCGAGTTGCTGCGGCGTCTTGTGGGCGACGGTTCGCCCGGCCGCGAGCGACTGTCCGATGGAGCAGAACCGGCAGGTCTTGGTGCGGCTCTGGTAGCGGATGCAGGTCTGCAGCACCGTGGTGGCGAGCACGTCGCGCCCGTGCAGCACGGCGATCTTCGAATAGGGCACCCCGTCGAGGGTCTGGAGCCCGTAGAACCGGGGCTTGCCCGGAAACGTCACCCGACCGATCACCGTGCCGTCATGCTCGATGAGGCTCGACCCGTCGGCATCGGGGCGGCGCACAAGATAGGGCGAATCGAAGGCGCCCGCCGTATGGACCGGCACCATCACGGTGCGGCCGGCGATGGTCATCGCCTTGTGGTCGGAGGGCCCGGCCCCGCCCCGGCGGCTGGCGACCCCGGCGCGGGTGTCAGCCAACCTGACTCCGTAGGATTGGAGGGCGTTGATCAGGTGCTCCGTCGGCATCCCCTGGTAGACCGGGGACGGCACCGGCGAGGAAGCGGCCTGGGAGGTCAGCAGCGGAGAGTCGCTCATGGTCGGTGCTCCGGGGATGCGGGATGTCCGATGCGGGTTTGGTCACCACCGTGCGGGCGGGACGCGCGTCATGGTTGAGGCTGAGGAGTTCGGGGCGGGCGTAATGGCCGACCGAATCCATCATCCGCTTGCGCTTGGTGACCAGCGCCATGTCCATGTCGGCGACGAGGATGCCCTCGCCCTCCGTCATCGGCGGAACGAGGTGCTTGCCTTCCGGCGAGACGATGGCGGTGCAATTGCCGCCGCGCAGGGCCCCGCGCATCCGCTCGTCGGGAGAGATCTTGACGATCTGCGCCTCGGTGAGCCAGCCGGTGGCGTTGACGACGAAGGCGGCCGCCTCCAGGGCGTGGTGCCGGATCGTCACCTCCATCTGGTCGGCGAAGATCTGCCCGACCATGGAGCCCGGGAACTGGGCCGCGTGGATCTCCTCGTGCTGCGCCATCAGGGCGTAGCGGGCGAGCGGGTTGTAATGCTCCCAGCAGGCGAGCGCCCCGACCCGGCCCACCGCCGTCTCGACCACGGTGAGGCCGGCACCGTCCCCCTGACCCCAGATCATGCGCTCGTGGTAGGTCGGCGTGATCTTGCGGCGCTTGAGCAGCAGCGTCCCATCGGCGTCGAAGATGAGCTGCGCGTTGTAGAGCGAGCCGTGGTCGCGCTCGTTGATGCCGAGCACGATCACCGCGCCATGCCGGCGCGCGGCGGCCGAGACCGCCTGCGTCACCGGCCCCGGCACGGTCACCGCGCCCTCGTAGAGGCGCAAATGTTCGGGCCCCTGCGCCGCCGGCGGGGCGATGAAGGAGAAGTACGGGTAGTACGGCACGAAGGTCTCGGGGAATACGATGAACCGCGCGCCCCTGCCCGCCGCTTCGTCTGTCGCGGCGAGCACTTTCTCCAGCGTCCCGCCCGGCCGCTCCAGATCCGGGGAAACCTGGACGGCGGCGGCGCGCACGATGCGTGACTCGGACATCGGCCTGTTCCCTGTTCGCCATGGTCCGCGAGCATTCCCTCTCCCCTCTGCGGGAGAGGGTGGCCCACGAAGTGGGTCGGGAGAGGGGAGCGCCATCTCTGGAGAGGTCGCCCCTCTCCCGCCTCCACCACAGAGGGGGAGGGTCAGAACGGCCTCAGACCGTCCAGGTGTCGATGACCACAGCGTTGTCGCGCTTGTGCAGCAGCACCAGGTCGAGGACGTCGGTGGGGGCGATGGGGCGGATGCCCTCGATCAGCGAGGGCTCGCCATGGCCGTAGAGCGCCTGCAGCGCGAACCGGCAGGCATAGACCTTACCGCCCTCGGAGAGGAACTTCACGATCTGGTTGTTCATGTTCATGTGGCCGGGAAAGGCCTCGTCGCCGAGCGTCGGGAAGCCGCGCTGGACGCCGAGCGTCACGCCCGGCCCGTAGAGCAGGACGGAGGTCTCGAAGCCCTTGCGCAGCAACCGCGTCGCCTGGAGCAGGTTCACGAAGCCGATGGAGCCCTCGAAGGCCACGGTGTGGAAGGTGACGAGGGCCTTCTGGCCCGGCTCGGCCTTCACGTCCTCGAAGACCTTCTCTTCGTAATCCACGAAGTAATCGCCCTTCTTATGGTGCTCGGCGGTCACGGCTGGCATCGCAAATACTCCCCGTCATCTCGATATCCGCCGCGATCACGAGCAGCGACGGCTGATGAGGAGATGGCAAACCGCATGCCAGCGCCCGGTGGAGTTCGATCCAGCCAAATCCGCGCTGACGGATACAGTCAATCATGCGGTCAATATCCGCCGAATGCGAAGGCTCCGACCAGCGTGCCGATCGCTTAAAAAGCGAGCATTGGATGCATACATACTCGACACAATGGACACTATACTCACGATCTATTTGAATGCATTGACCGGAAATTCAAACCCAGGACCTCGCGGTATATCACGGCATGGCGGTTGCTTTCCATACAATGTCGAATTGAATGGATATTGATCGGTTTCGCGATGACCAACAGCCAGCGATCGGCCAAGTCCGCCCGGCCAACCTTGCCTCTCCTCGTCTCGCCGGAGGGATGGACGCCGGACCTCCGGCGCTGGGGCAAGCCGCATTACCTCGCCATCGTCGAGGCCATTGCCGACGATATTCGGACCGGGCGTCTCGCCGTCGCGGAGCGTCTCCCGCCCCAGCGCGTCCTCGCCGAGCGGCTGGACCTGAACTTCACCACCGTGGCGCGCGGCTATGTGGAGGCGCAGCGCCGGGGGCTCGTTGAGGCGAGGGTCGGCCAGGGGACCTTCGTCGCCGAACCGGCGCTCCGCGTCACGCAGCCGAGGGCGGCACCGGAGCGCCGGCACGGCCCCGTCGATTTCACCATGAACCTGCCGCCGGAACCCGACGACCCCGCTTTGCTCGAGCGGATGAGGGGCGGCCTCGCCTCGGTCTCGGAGAATCTCGCCAATCTGCTGCGCTACCAGGGTTTCGGCGGGACGCCCGACGACAAGGACGCGGCGGTGGAATGGCTGCGCCGCCGCGGCCTCGACGCGCCCCGCGACCGACTCCTGATCTGCCCCGGCGCCCATGCTGCCATCGGCGCCGTGATGAGTCTCGTGGCGCAACCCGGCGACACGATCTGCTGCGAGGCGCTGACCTATCCCGGCGCGCGGGCGCTCGCCGCTCATCTCAACCTGCGCCTCGTCGGCCTGCCCATGGATGGCGAAGGGATCGACGCCGCGGCCTTCGCGGCCACCTGCACCCGTCATGCGCCGAAGGCGCTCTACCTCAACCCGACCCTGCAGAACCCGACCACGATCACGATCTCGCCGGAGCGACGCGAGGCCATCGTCACCGTGGCGCGACGCTACAACGTGGCGATCATCGAAGACGACGCCTACGGTTTCGTGCCGATGATTCCGCTGGCGAGTTTCTACCGCCTTGCGCCGGAGATCACCTATCACGTGGCCGGCCTCGCCAAGTGCCTCGGTGCCGGCCTGCGGCTCGCCTACATGCTGGCCCCCAGTGCCCGCGCGGCACTCCAACTGACGTCCGCCCTGCGCGCATCGACGGTGATGGCCTCCCCCATCACCACGGCTCTCGCGACGCGCTGGATCAATGACGGCACCGCAGAGGCGATCCTGGCCTTCGTCCGCTCGGAATCCCGGGTTCGCCAGGGCATCGCCGCCGGGATGCTGGGGCGGCACGGCGTGACCGCCGACCCCGCCGGCTTCCACCTCTGGCTGTCCCTGCCCGAAGGCTGGACCCGTTCGGCCTTCGCGAGCCAGGCGCGCGCAGCCGGAATCGGCGCTGTGGCGAGCGACGCCTTCCTCGCCGCAGGAGAAGCGCCTGAAGCGGTGCGGATCTGCCTTGGAGGACTCGCCGGCCGCGCCGAGATCACGCAATCGCTGGAGGTGCTTGCCCATGCCCTGTCGCATTCACCGGAGCTGGCTTCCGCCTATATTTAGCAGCGCGCGACAAACGGCCGGAGCGGTAGCAAGAGAGCGTCAAGGTGTCCCATGACAACGCCCCCTTTATCTCCATGACAATGTACGAAAGAAGACCGACCTAGATTATCCTAATTTATCGAGATCCTGGGTCTCATCTGTTGGTGATTCCGGAAACTCTGTGGACAGCGACGTTCTAGCTTAACGAGAGTCGGAACCTCCCCTGCCGCGATTGGTTGGCCATGTCCTCGCAGCGCGGGCCTCCGGGTCCGCTTGCGGAGCTCAGACCAGAGACGATCCGGAGCACCATGCTGTTTCCCACCGACGATGCCGGGCATCCGCTCGCTCAGGAATTTCACGCCTTCATCAAGAGTCAGCCTTTCCCCTGCGTCGGTGCGAAATCGGCTCTCGCCAAGGGGCAACTGAAGGTTCTCGTGGCCCGCGACATCGCCTCCGGCTGGGACGATACGCGGATCTATCCGGCGCTTCTGGCCTTCATCTGCCGCTACCGGGCCGACCCGAAACTGTTCCAGAGCTTCGCCGTCGTCTTCGAAGCGTCTCAGCGCCAGAGCGAAGAGGAGTTCGAGCGGCACCTGTGGGCGCGTGTGCAATCCCTCTCCGACAAGGACGTCTTTCTCGGCCAGCGCTACGACAAGCGGGTGCAGGCCGACCCGGACGACCCGCATTTCTCCCTGTCCTTCGGCGGGGAGGCGTTCTTCCTCGTCGGCATGCATCCGGGCGCGAGCCGTCCGGCCCGCCGCTTTTCCCACCCCGTCCTCGTCTTCAACGTCCGCGCTCAGTTCGAGCAGTTGCGGGCGGAGGGCCGTTACGAGGGTCTGCGCTCGGCCATTCTCGCCCGCGATGAAGCCCTTGCCGGCTCGATCAACCCGATGCTGGCGCGGCATGGCGAGACATCGGAAGCGCGCCAATACAGCGGCCGCGCCGTCGAAGGAGATTGGGTCTGCCCGTTCAGGGGGCGCGAGACTGGGACCAGGGCCGGCGACTCCGCTCTTCGGGATGGCCGCGATGCCGCCTGACATCGCCCTCCCCCCGGTCCGACGCCACGAGATCGCGCCCCGCAGTGGCGTCGCCTTCGTGCTCGCCAAGGGCGACCGCCTCACCGTGATCGACCCGAACGGCGAGCAGGTCGCCGATCTTCTGGCCTTCTCCGCGGCCGACCGCGAGGAGGTGATCTCGTCGGGCCGGACCCTCGATTACGCCAGCCGCATCTACCTGACGACGGGCGACCCGATCTACTCGAACCGCTCCAACGTTCTGCTGCGCATTGTCGAGGATACGGTGGGGCGGCACGATTTCCTGCTGACCCCCTGCTCTGCGGACACCTTCCGCATCATTTACGGCGACACGCATCCGCACCGCGGCTGTTTCGGCAACCTCGCCGCCGCGCTCGCGCCCTATGGCATCGAGCCGGACCGGATCCCGGTGGCCTTCAACGTGTTCATGAACGTCGTGGTGAACGGCGAGACCGGGGAATTAAAGGTCGAGCCGCCCCTGAGCCGGGCCGGCGACCGTGTGACCTTCGAGGCCGAGACCGACCTCATTATCGGGCTCACCGCCTGCTCGGCTCTGCAATCGAACAACAATGCTTTCAAGCCGATCCATTACGAGATCCGGCCCGCAGGTGCGCCCCCGCAATCGCCCTGACCCTGCGCCTCGTGCTAGGGGCCCCGCTGCCCCGGACATGAGATCAGCGTCATGACGACCACGAAGCCCGCCCTCGCCCGCGCCGTCGCCTATGCCGATGGCGGCTGTGATCCGAACCCGGGCCCGGGGGGCTGGGGCGTCGTGATCGAGGGGCCGGAGGGCAAGATCGAGCTCTGCGGCGGCGACCGCGCTACCACCAACAACCGGATGGAACTGACAGCGGCGATCAAGGCCCTGTCGCATTTCCCCGCCGGGTCGGCGATCGAGATGCGCTGCGACAGCCAGTACGTCATCAAGTCGGTGACCGAATGGATGCGCGGCTGGAAGGCGAAGGGCTGGCGCACCAGCACCGGGCCGGTGAAGAACGTCGAGTTGATGCAGGAGCTCGACGCCCTCAACGCCGCCCGCGACGTGAAATGGACCTGGGTGCGGGGCCATACCGGCAATGTCGGCAACGAGCGCGCCGACAGGCTGGCGGCGCAGGGCCGGCGGCAGGCCCTCGGTCTCGCTCCGGCCGGCGAACCGGTTCCGTCCCCCGCCGTCCCGGCGGTGGTGCCTCCTCCGGGCGTGGCGGCGGAAGCGCCGGCCCCTGCCCCCCGCACGACGCCGGTGGCGATCGATCTCGGCCTCGGCCTCGACGTGTCGCGAGCGGCCAAACTCGGCGGGCTGACGCCTCAGGCCTTCGTCGAACGCGCAATCCGCGTGGCCCTGAAACTCGGGCCGGACGGCATCGCCCGCGTGCTGGATGGCGGTTCCGCCAAACCGTGAGCCTCGGGCAAGCCGTGAGCTTCGGGGCGGATTTCTATGCGAGGCCGGCGGCGGCGGTGGCCTCCGACCTGATCGGATGCCGTCTCCTCGTCTCCGGGATCGGCGGGCTCGTCGTCGAGACCGAGGCCTATGACCGGAGCGACCCCGCCTCCCATAGTTTCAACGGGCCGACCCGGCGCAATGCCAGCATGTTCGGGCCGCCGGGCCATGCCTATGTCTACCGCTCCTACGGCATGCATTGGTGCCTCAACCTCGTCTGCGAACCGGGGAGCGCGGTACTGATCCGCGCAATCGAGCCGAAGGAGGGGATCGAGACCATGCGGGAGCGGCGCGGGCTCGACGCCCTCCGCCTTCTCTGCGCGGGACCGGGCCGCCTGTGTCAGGCCCTGGCGGTGACGAACCTGCAGGACGGCCTTCCCCTCGACCGGCCGCCCTTCGAGCTGGAGCGACGGGACGCGACGCCGGAGATCCTGGCCGACCGTCGCATCGGCATCACGCGCGGGGCGGATACCCCGTGGCGCTTCCTCCTCGCGGGCTCCGCCTATCTCAGCAAGCCGGTATCGCGCCGACGGGAATAGGCCGACCATCGAGGGACACCGGTGCCCAGGGTCGTTTCGGTCTCAGTCGGGGGTGGCGGCGGAGCGCCGCCGATAGGCCTCGGCATTCTCGAGATCGGCGATGGGGGATAGGAGCGCGCCGTCGAACTCATCGAGGGAAAGTCCTCCCGCTACGCGGCGCGGCCAGTCCGGATTGGCGAGAGCTCCGCGTCCGAGAGACACGAAGTCCGCTTCGCCAGCAGCCATGAGACCGGCCGCCCGCGATGGCCGATGAAGACCACCATTGGCAATCACGGGTCGACGGCCGTGGCGCTTGGCCAGAGCCGCCAGACTTGCCGTCGCCTCGAAGGCGGGCTGCCACGCCTCATGCTCTGTCGTGTGCAGATAATCGATGGCCAGGCCGCCGAGCGTACCGAAGATGGCAGCGGCCTCGTCCTCGCCCCCGCTCCATTTATGCGTGAGGTCGTTGACCTTGCCCTGGGAGATGCGGAGGCCCACCACGAAATCGAGCCCGACAGCCTTCCGGACGGCATCCACGACTTCGACGATGAGGCGCATCCGCCGGACGACGTCGCCGCCGTAGCGATCCTGGCGCAGGTTGGTTCCCTCGCTGAGGAACTGGTCCAGGAGGTAGCCGTTCGCCGCGTGGATCTCGACACCGTCGAAGCCCGTATCCCGTGCCCGAACCGCCGCCTCGGCAAAGCCGATCACGACGGCCCTGACGTCCGGTTCCGACATGGCATCGGGGATCGGATACTCACCGCTTCCGCGATAGAAGATCATCTGCCGGCCCTTGGGCCTCACCGCCGAAGGTCCCCTGGTCCCGGTCCGGAACGCGTTCCCCTGTGAGAGGGCCCCGGCATGCATCAGCTGTGCGATGATCCTCGCACCGTGCCCATGCACGCCCTCGACGATCGGCTTCCAGGCATCGCACTGTCCGGTGTCGGTAAGACCCGGCTGGAACAGGTAACCCTGAGAATGCGCCGTGTCGGTGTAGAGGCCCTCGGTGATGACGAGGCCGAAGCCACCGGTCGCGAAGGCGGCATAGTAATCCGCCATGCGTTGCGTCGCACGGCCATCCGACCCGGCGCTGACCCGCGTCATCGGGGCGACCGCCATTCTGTTCCGAAGCGCCATCGGTCCGATGGCCGACGGCGTCAGGAGACGGCGCAGGGCGTCGGGATCCGGCATCGTCGCCAGCGCATCCACCTCAAGCACTCCTGACGCTGACGGCCGCGATGGCCTCGATCTCGATCATGGCCCGGGGATCGTAGAGCGCCTTGACCTCGGCGATGGTGTCGGCGGGATAGGGCGCGGTGAAGTACCGGCCGCGCAATGCCACGACGTCCCGGAAGTGGTCCATGTCGGTGACGAAGATCGTCACCTTCACCACGTCCTTCAGGCTCGATCCGCCAGCCTCCAACACCCTGCGGAGGTTGGAGAAGGCCTGCTCGCCCTGCGCCATGAAGCCACCGTCGACGATCCGCCCGTCATCATCCGCCCCGGCCTGGCCGGAGACGAAGAGAAGGCCGCCATACCGAATGCCCTGCGACAGCAGGAAAGGCTCATAATTGTCGGGCTGCGTGATGATGCGTTCCAGCATGGTCGTCTCGCTTTCGATGGACGGGAAAGCGGCATGAACCCATCTTGCCCCAGCCGCTCCGATGGCGGAGAGGTGGGCTCGAATCCGGAGCGCGACAAACTCCAAATCCTCGGGTGATGGATGAGCGGATCTCATCTCGGTCTGCGACGCCGCCTACCGCCGCTCGGCGCTCTGCGTGCTTTCGAAGCCGCGGCACGACACGGGAGTTTCAAGCTTGCGGCGGCCGAGCTCGCGGTGACGCCAACCGCGATCAGTCACCAGATCCGCGGCCTCGAAGAGAATATCGGACTGAGCCTCTTCGAGAGACGGGTCCGCCAGGTGATGCTGACCGAGGCCGGTCTCCAGCTATACCCTGTCCTGCGCGAGGGGTTCGATGCCTTCGAAGCCGCCATTGCCCGCCTGACGCGAGTGCGGAGCCGCGTACAGATCACCATCACCGCCACGAGCGCGTTCACGGCGAAATGGCTGGTCCCGAGGGTGTCCGGCTTCCGGGCTCTCCATCCGGATATCGACCTGCATCTGCTGGCCTCGGATGACGCCATCGATCTCGATGCCGCCGGCTCGGACCTCGCCATTCGCTACGGGCGCGGCCCCTATCCGGGCCTCTCCGCCGAGGCGATGTTCGCCGATCGTTTCGCGCCTGTGGTCAACCCTCTCCTCCGCAAGATCGCCTTCGACGACCTAACGGGCGACGATCCTGAAGCCGCGCCGCTCATCCATTTCCGTTGGCGAAGGAAGCATCCGCTGAACCCGACCTGGGAAACCTGGTTCGATCGCGCGGGATTGCCTTGTCCATCCCGGCCCGGCCAGATCCGCTTCTCCGACGAGGGGCACGCGATCCAGGCCGCGGTCGCGGGCCAGGGGGTCGCCCTGATGAGCCTCGCCCTCGTGGAAGCGGAACTGGCGGCGGGCCAACTCGTCCAGCCGTTCGGGCCGGTTCTGGACGGCCATATCTACCATCTCATCACCAGCGAGGCAGGCCTCTCGAAACCCAGCGTACAAGCCACGACCGAATGGCTGCGCGCGGAGGCCGCCACGTTCCGGGCGCGGATGGAAGGCCATCCTTCGACCTGACATACCTGTCCTCGCGATATCGGGCATTGAACGAGCAAGGCTCTATCTCGGCAGGGCCAGACCATGACCGGAGAGATGTCGCGGGGATTCTACGGAATCTTGGCGCTCTCCGCCCTCGCCACGTCTGATGTTGCGTCCTATACCGCACTCGACCCGCGCGAGCGCCCCGCTCCTGGTTTCGCCGGACGCCCCCGCACCCCATGGAGGGCGCTCCCGCCCAACGAGGGTATTGCCCGAGCCGATGCCGCCCCACCTGCTCCTCGCCATCGCCGCCATCCTGCCCTTCCTCGGCAGCGTCGTGGCGATCTGCCTGCCGGGCCACGCACGCAACGCCGCCGCGATCGTTGCGGGTGTCGTGATGGTGACCTGCCTCGCCTGCATCGGGCTCCTTTACCCCGCCATCGCAGGCCCGGACCCCGTCATCTGGGCGGTCGACTGGCTGCCGACGTTGGGCGTCCGCCTCGTGCTGCGGCTCGACGGGCTATCCTGGCTGTTCGCCGTCCTGGTGCTCGGGATCGGCGCGCTCGTGGTCCTCTATGCGCGCTACTACATGGCGGAAGCGGACCCGGTGCCGCGTCTGTTCTCGTATTTCCTCGCCTTCGTCGGTGCGATGCTGGGCATCGTGCTCTCGGGCAACCTGATCCAACTCTTCGTCTTCTGGGAATTGACGAGCATCGTCTCGTTCCTGCTCATCGGCTACTGGTCCGACAACGCCTCCGCACGGGACGGCGCGCGGATGGCGCTGACCATCACGGCGGCCGGCGGCCTCTGCCTGTTCGTCGGTCTGGTGCTCATCGGGCAGATCGTCGGCAGCTACGACCTCTCGGCGGTGCTCGCCTCGGGCGACGCGATCCGCAACAATCCGCTCTACGTGCCGGCCCTGGTTCTGGTGCTGGCCGGCGCGCTCACCAAGTCGGCGCAGTTCCCGTTCCACATCTGGCTGCCGCGCGCCATGGCGGCACCGACGCCGATCAGCGCCTACCTGCATTCAGCCACCATGGTGAAGGCCGGCATCTTCCTGATGATCCGGTTCTGGCCGGTGCTGGCGAACACCGAGGCCTGGTACTGGATCGTCGGCACCGCCGGCATGATCACGATGCTGGTGGGCGCGTGGAGCGCGATCTTCCAGCACGACCTCAAGGGTCTGCTCGCCTATTCCACCATCAGCCATCTCGGGCTGATCACCCTGCTCCTCGGCCTCGATTCGCCGCTGGCCGTCGTGGCGGCGATCTTCCACACGGTGAACCACGCAACGTTCAAGGCCTCGCTGTTCATGGCGGTGGGCATCATCGACCACGAGACCGGGACGCGCGACATGCGCCGCCTCAGCGGCCTGTGGCAGGCCATGCCCTATACGGCGACGCTGGCGATGGTCGCCGCCGCCGCGATGGCGGGTGTGCCGCTCCTCAACGGCTTCCTGTCGAAGGAGATGTTCCTGGCTGAGGCGGTCGACAACGCGGACGGCCACCTGCTCAATTTCGCCTTGCCGGTGCTGGCGACGTTGGCGAGCGCCTTCACCATGCTGTATTCCGTGCGCTTCATCCGGCAGGCCTTCTTCGGACCCGCCCCGCACGACCTGCCGCACGCGCCCCACGAGCCGGTCCGCTGGATGCGCATCCCGATCGAGCTGCTCGTCCTCGTCTGCGTCGCCATCGGCCTCGTGCCGAACCTGACGATCGGTCCCCTCCTCGCAGGCGCCGTCCGGGCGGTCCTCGGCGAGCGGACCCCCGATTACGACCTCGCCATCTGGCACGGCTTCAACGCGCCGCTTGCACTCAGCATGGTGGCGCTGCTGGGCGGCATCGCGCTCTATGTTGCGTTCGGGCGGCGAATCAACACCAATCCCCGCGGCGGCCCCTGGCTGATGGACCGGATCGACGGCGGCTGGCTGTTCGAGCGGACCATGACCGGCCTCGTGAACGGCGCGCGCCGCCTGGAAGCCGGGCTCGGTGCCGAGCGCCTCCAGGCGCAGTTGCGCATTCTTTTCCTCACCGTGCTCCTGGCCGCATTGGTGACGGGAGCCGCACGGGGGCTCGACCTGTTCGCGCCGGGCAAGACCACGGAATTCGACCCGGCCTTCGCGCTGATGTGGCTCGTGGGTGCGGCCTGCGCCATCGGCGCGGCGGAGCGGGCGAAGTACCACCGGCTCTCCGCCGCCATCTTCGTCGGCGGGGCGGGCCTCGTGAGCAGCCTCACCTTCCTCTGGCTCTCCGCCCCGGATCTCGCGGTGACGCAGATCCTGGTGGAGATCGTCACCACCGTGCTGCTGCTGCTGGGCCTGCGCTGGCTGCCCAAGCGCGACGCGGCAATTCCGGCGCCGGCTTGGGAGAAGACGCGGTCCCGCCGTCGACGGATGATCGATCTCGGCATCGCCGCCTTTGCCGGCCTCGGGCTCGCCGGGTTGGCCTACGCGGTGATGACCCGGCCCGCCGTCGACGGGATCGCCCGCTGGTTCATCGAGGAGGCCTACCCGCAGGCGGGCGGACGCAACGTCGTCAACGTATTGCTGGTGGATTTCCGGGCCTTCGACACGTTGGGCGAAATCTGCGTGCTGGGCATCGTCGGCCTGACGGTGTTCGCGCTCCTTCGCCGCTTCCGCCCCGCCTCCGACAGTCTGGGGCCTCCCAAGCAGCAGGTGAACCACGACGCCTATGACGATGCCCGCGAGGGCCGCGAGCTCGGCGACACCACCGCCGATGCGCTCCTCGTCCCCCGCGTGGTGATGACGTGGCTGTTCCCCTTCATCGTCCTCCTCGCGCTGCATCTGTTCCTGCGCGGCCACGACCTGCCGGGCGGCGGCTTCGCGGCGGGCATCGCGCTCACCATCGCCTTCATGCTGCAATACATGGCTCAGGGCGCGCAGTGGGTGGAGGAACGGCTGCGGATCCAGCCGATCTCGTGGATCGGCATCGGCCTGCTGGTCTCCGTCTCGGTCGGCGCCGGTTCCTGGCTGTTCGGGCGTCCGTTCCTCACCGCCTATTTCGCCTATTGGAAGCCGCCTCTGCTCGGCAAGGTCCCGATGGCGAGCGCGCTGCTGTTCGATCTCGGGATCATGGTGCTGGTGGTGGGCGCGAGCGCGCTGATGCTCGTCGCCCTGGCTCACCAATCCCTGCGGCGCACCCGCCCCGCCGAGGCGGGGGTGGAGCGGGTCGTCGAGAAGGAGCCCGCCTGATGGAGATCGTGCTGTCCCTGGGGATCGGCGTCTTCGCCGCCTCGGGCATCTGGCTGATGCTGCGTCCCCGCACCTTCCAGGTCGTGCTGGGCATCTCGCTGCTGAGCTACGCCGTCAACCTGTTCATCTTCGCCATGGGCCGGCTGACGGTGGGCGCGCCGCCGGTGCTCGGGGCTGGGGCCGACATCGTCTCCGTGGACGACCCGGTGCCGCAGGCCCTGGTCCTCACCGCCCTGGTGATCGGCTTCGCGCTCACCGCGCTCTTCCTTGTCGTGCTGCTCGCCGCCCGCGGCATCACCGGCAGCGACCATGTGGACGGCCGCGAGCCGCATCTGGCGGAGCCGAATCCAGAGAACCCGCATCCATGAACGCCACGGTTCTGAATGCCCCCCTGGTCAGCGACTGGACCGACCATCTCGTCGTCCTGCCCATCGTTCTGCCGATCGCGGTGGCCGGGGCGATGTTCCTCATGGACGAGCGCCGGAGCCGGCTGAAAGGGGCTCTCAGCCTCGCCACGGTCCTGGCCCTCCTCGGCATATCCCTCATCCTCGTCTGGCGCGCGAGCGAGGCGGCGCAGATCTACCGCCTCGGCAACTGGGCCGCACCCTACGGGATCGTGCTGGTGGCCGACCGGCTCTCGGCCCTGATGCTGGCGCTCGGCAGCGTGCTGGGCCTGTGCGCCCTGGTCTTCTCCTTCGCCCGCTGGGGCCGGGCGGGTCCGCGCTTCCACGGCCTGTTCCTCCTGCTGCTGATGGGCGTGAACGGCGCTTTCCTCACCGGAGACCTGTTCAACCTGTTCGTGTTCTTCGAGGTGATGCTGGCCGCCTCCTACGGTCTCGTCCTGCACGGATCGGGCGAGACGCGGATCCGGGCCGGCCTCGGCTACATCGCGGTCAATCTCGTCGCCTCGCTGTTCTTCCTCGTCGGCGTCAGCCTCATCTACGGCACGATGGGAACCCTCAACATGGCCGACCTCGCCCGGCGGCTCGCGGCGCCGGAGGCGGGGGAACTCGCATTGTTCGAGATCGGCTGCGCGATCCTCGGCATCGCCTTCCTGATCAAGTGCAGCGCTTGGCCGCTCGGGTTCTGGCTGCCCACCACCTACGCGGCAGCGAGTGCGCCGGCGGCCGCGATCCTCGCGATCCTGAGCAAGGTCGGCATCTACGTGGTGGTGCGCCTGAGCCTGCTTCTGTTCGGGGCGGGACTGTCGGAGGGGTTCGGACAGACCTGGATTCTCGCCGCCGGTCTCGCGACGATGGCCTATGGCGCCATCGGCATCCTCGCCGCGCGCGACCTCACGCGGGCGGCGGGCTATGCGGTGATGATCTCGTCGGGCACGGTGCTGGCGGCCTTGGGGAGCGGCAATGACAGGGCGCTCTCGGGGGCCCTGTACTACCTCCTCGGCTCCACCCTCGCGGCGGGCGCCCTGTTCCTGCTCGCCGAGATCCTCCAGCGCGGCCGCGACCCGCTGGAGGCCGCCCAGGCCGTCTTCGCCGACGAGTACCGCGACCCGTTCGACGATGCCGACGCCACCGAGATCGGCCGGGCGATCCCCGCTGCGGTGGCGCTCCTCGGGAGCGGCTTCCTCGTCTGCACGCTGATGTTGGCCGGGGTTCCCCCGCTCTCCGGTTTCGTCGGCAAGCTCGCGATCTTCACGGGGCTCACCACGGGCACGACGACCGCGTCCGCCTGGTGGCTCATCACAGCGCTGACCCTGTCGAGCTTCGCCACGCTGATGCCGATGGTGCGGCTCGGGATCAAGAACCTCTGGGTTCCGAGCGACGACCCGCCGCCGGTCCTGCGCCTTTCGGAATTCGCCGCTCTGGCCGGCCTGCTCGCCGCCTGTGTGGCGCTCGCCCTCTGGGGCGGCCCAGCCCTCGCCTATGCCGACGAGACCGTGCGCTGGCTGGCCCAGCCGCAGGAATACGTTCGGGCCGTCCTCGGGCCGACCCGGGAAGGCGGTGGATCGTGAGCCGCCTCCTGCCCTACCCCATCCTGTCGGCCTGCCTCGCCGCGACCTGGCTGCTCCTGAACGCGCCGCTCTCACCGGGCAATGTCCTGCTGGCGCTGCTGGTCGGCCTCACGGTTCCTGCCGTCATGCTGGCGCTCCGTCCTCCCTCGGTGCGGGTGCGGGCGCCCGGCACCCTCGCGCGGCTCGCCGTGATCGTGCTCTACGACATGGTGCGCTCGAACATCGATGTCGCCCGCATCATCCTCGGGCTTCGCGGCGGCGAGCGGCGGACCGGCTTCGTCACGATTCCCCTCGACATGCGCGAGCCGTTCGGTCTCGCGATCCTATCGATCATCCTCACCGGCACGCCCGGCACCCTCTGGGTCCAGTACGATTCCGACACGGGCTGCCTGCTCATTCACGTGCTCGACTACACCGATGGCGAGGAATGGGTGCGGCGGGTGAAGGACCGCTACGAGCGCCCCCTGATGCGGATCTTCGCCCCATGATCTTCTTCGTCCCGTGAGGTTCTTCCCATGAGCGCCAACACCGTTCTCGACTGGGGCCTCGGCTTCGCCCAGGGGATGCTGGTTCTCGCCATGGCGCTCGCCGCATGGCGGATGCTGCGCGGCCCCCGCGCCCAGGACCGGATCCTCGGTCTCGACACCCTCTACCTCAACGGCATGCTGGCGGTGGTGGTCCACGGCATGCGCACCGGCAGCGGCCTCTATTTCGAGGCCGCCCTCATCCTCGGCATGATCGGCTTCACCGCCACCGTGGCGCTGGCGAAGTTCCTGATGCAGGGCGAGGTGATCCAGTGAACGACGCTGAACTTCCAGTCTGGGCCGCGTGGCTGGTGGTGGCGCTGGCGATCGTCGGCGCGGGTTTCTCGCTCACCGGCGCCTTCGGCCTCATTCGCCTCCGGACGTTCTACGAGCGCGTCCATGCCCCCACCCTGGGAGCGACGCTGGGCATGGCGCTGATTCTCATGAGCTCGATGCTGCTCCTGTCCCTGATCGAGGGCCGCCTCGTTCTGCGTGACGCCCTGATCGGCGTGTTCCTCACCGTGACGACCCCGGTGACGTTGCTGCTCCTCGCCCGCGCGGCGGCGCAGCGGGACCGCCACGAAGGCAATCCCGGTGCACCGCCAGAGGTATGACGCACGCCCGGCGACAATGAGCGCCGCGCCTCAAGCCTCCACCGCATTCCCCCGGATCAGGTCGCGCCCGGCATAGATCCCGCCCACGGTCTCCATGTCGAGCCGCTCGGCGTCGCGGCGGCGGACTTCGGCCATGACCGCGCTGGCAGAATCCGGCTCGTCACCGATGGCCAGGAGTGCCTGCTCGCCGAAGGCCAGGGCCGATTCGAGCGTCTCGCGAAGCTGGTAGGCGACTCCGGCATGGATGAGCTCGATCGCGTGCTCGCGGTCGCGGGCGCGGGCAAGAACGGGAACGAGGGGGAACTCGGCCCTCGCCAGTTCGGCGATCCGCCGCGCGGCCTCGCGGTCGTCGATGCAGATCAGGATCGCCCGTGCCGTGGCGGCCCCGGCCGCGTGCAGGATGTCGAGGCGCGTACCGTCGCCGTAATAGACCTTGAAGCCGAATTGTTCGGCGACGCGGATATAGGCGGGGTTGGTGTCGATGATCGAGACCGAGCAGCCGCGCGAGATCAGCGGTTGGCTCACCACCTGCCCGAATCGGCCGAACCCGATGATGAGGGCGCTGCCCACGAGATTTTCCGGCACCTCGACGCCCTCCGTCGAGACCGAGGCCTTGGGACCGAAGCGGTCGAAGGCGATCACCATCAGCGGCGTGACGGCCATGGACAGGATGATCGTCGCCGTAAGGATGGCGTTGGTGGTGCCGTCGATGATGCCCGCGCTCGCGGCGGCGGCATAGAGCACGAAGGCGAACTCGCCGCCCTGGGCCATCAGGGCCGCACGCTCCATTGCCTCGGGATGCGAAGCGCGCAGGAGACGGGCGATGGCGTAGATGACGACGCTTTTCACCACCATGTAGGCGGCGACGCCCATGAGGATGAGCGCCCCATTCGCGGCGATGACCGTGAGGTCGAGGGACATGCCCACGCCGAGGAAGAACAGGCCGAGCAGGATGCCCCGGAACGGCTCGATATCGGCCTCGAGCTGGTGTCGGAAGCTCGATTCCGAGAGCAGGACGCCCGCCAGGAACGCACCCATGGCCATGGACAGCCCGCCGAGCTGCATGGCCAGAGCCGAGCCGAGCACGACGAGGAGGGCCGCCGCCGTCATCACCTCGCGGGCCTTGGCCGCGGCCAGCAGGCGGAACAGCGGGTTGAGCAGCCAGCGCCCGGCCGCCACCAGGGCGGCCACGGACCCAAGGGCGATACCGATGCCATAGACGCGGTCCATCGTGCCGGTCGCCTGCCCGCCGGGGGCCAGAAGTGCCACGATGGCGAGGAGCGGCACGATGGCGAGGTCCTCGAGCAGGAGGATCGCCACGATGCGCTGTCCCTTCGGCGTCGAGAGCGACCCGCGCTCTTCGAGAAGCTGCATGACGATGGCGGTGGAGGTGAGGACGAAGCCGGTGCCGGCCACAAAGGAGATCGCAGGCGAGAACCCCATGGCGATGCCGACGAGCATGAGCGCAACGATGCAGACGCCGACCTGGGCGAGGCCGAGGCCGAAGATCTCGCGCCGCATGCCCCAGAGCCGCGACGGCTCCATCTCCAGCCCGATGATGAACAGGAACATCACCACGCCGAGTTCGGCCACATGCAGGATGGCGTGCGCATCCGAGAACAGGCCGAGGCCGAACGGGCCGATGGCGAGCCCCGCCACGAGGTAGCCGAGGACGGAGCCGAGGCCGATCCGCTTGAACACGGGCACCGCGACGACGCCGGCGGCGAGAAGCGCCACGACCTGAACGAGTTCGCTCGCGGCACCGGATGCTTCAACTGCCATGACGTCGATATGTCCTCTCGGAGGGGATTCGCGGGCGAGGCCCCATCGGCCCCGCCCCGTCTTCACGCATCAGGGGTAGCGCACGGGCGGGGGTGATTCCGGCAAAGGGATGAACTCGGATTCGCCGGGCACGGTATCGAAACGGGCCTGGCGCCAATCCTCCTTGGCCTGCTCGATCCGCTCGGGGCGCGAGGAGACGAAGTTCCACCAGAGATGGCGCGGCCCGTCCATGGGCTCGCCGCCCAGGACCATGAAGCGTGCGGCCTCGGTGGCACGCACGCTGATGCGGTCGCCGGGATTGAAGACGAGGAGCTGGCCGGGGCCGAACCCGTCGCCGGCAATGTCGATGTCGCCGGAGACGGTGTAGATCGCGCGCTCGTCATAGGTCGGGTCGAGGGGCAGCACGGCGCCCGCCTCCAGCATCACGTCGGCATAGACCATCGGGCTCGAGGTCCGCACGGGCGATCTGGCGCCGAAGGCCTCGCCGGCGATCAGCCGGACGATCTTGCCCTCGCCGGTGAGGACCGGCAGCGCATCCGCATCGTAATGTTCGAAGGCGGGGGCGGTCTCCTCGTCCTTGTCGCTGAGCGCGACCCAAGCCTGGATGCCGAACAGCTTCGAGCCGGTCCGGCGCAGCCCGGCGCCGGTCCGCTCCGAATGGGTGATGCCGCGACCGGCCGTCATCCAGTTGAGCTCGCCCGGACGGATCGGCAGTTCGGTGCCCAGGCTGTCCCGGTGCATGATCTCGCCGTCGAACAGGTAGGTGACGGTGGAGAGGCCGATATGCGGATGGGGCCGCACGTCCATGCCCTGGCCGAGGAGGAACTCGGACGGCCCCATCTGGTCGAAGAAGATGAACGGGCCGACCATCCGGCACTCCGTCGACGGCAGAGCCCGCCGGACGGAGAACGAGCCGAGATCCCGCGAACGAGGGACGATCAGGGTCTTGATCGCATCGCAGGAAAAGTGATCGCCCGGAACCGGGTCGTCCGCACTGTGCCAGCTCATCGCCCGTTTCCCTTCTGCTTAATCCGATTGACGTCTCTTGCGGTTTGCGAGGCAGGCATCCGATCCGCAGCACCGTTCCCGCCGGTCCACCAGATCGGTCGGGCTATACGCTCGCTCCCGGCGCCGGGTCTTGAAGAATGCCGGCATGTCCGCCTCGAATGGGTTATCGAGCATCTCTGCTCTCGATGAAACAGAAACGATGGAAACCGATCGTTTCGGAAAATACGCTCTCGCCTCGTCACCTTTGCGCCGCGAGGTTATTGAGGATCCTACAAACCGCACCCATAGAATCCTTCGCAGAACCCGGGTTTGGGAACCTCCCGAAGTGAGACCGCCGAAGTCATCGCGCTCGATTTCGTTGGAGCTCGAGCTCGGAGCGGGCCGAGCCGGTCCGGTCCGGTCCAGCGGCAGAGCGCGAGGCGCGCCGCGAAGACGCAAGCGGCGGTGTTCGCTCGGAAGCCCTCAAACGGGTCTATGGCAGTCGGTGCGAAAACGGATATCGGCAATGGCGCTTCACGATGAACAGCCCGGCGTCGCCATCTCGATCAGCGGCGGATAAGTCACCTGTCTCGCGGGGGTCGGTCTAAACTCACGGCAAACGGAACCGTGTAACAGGAAGGCTGTGGAATTTTTTGAACGAACATCAGTTAAAGACATTACGTGCATATTTCAGCGGCACCGTTACTTTTAATGAGTTCGCTTTTACTTCTTTTGGAAACGGTGGAAATCTTGAACCCGTTTTTACAGTCAACAAAGCCATCCTGTCGAAATCGGGCGACCCAGATGAGTTGACGACATTTGATTCCACGACGTTCCCGTCCCTTCCGACAATGAAGTTGACGACAACAATCACGTCCGAGTTAGATATGTACATTCTTCTCGCAGATTGATGTCTTATATAAACATACCTGGCCAAGGTACCGAGATATTTTTGCTGTATGGTCGGCCCAAATTCATTGTCTTCGGCTTTGGATGCTTCGGGATAAGAGCCTAGAATTGCGCAAAAGCCTGCAATTGCAATGGCAAAGAATTTATAAAACATGGCATCCTCCACCAACAAGCGCAACCAAACTGGTTTATACGCTTGATCTGTGCAAGCCTAGAATCGGCTCTTCCTTGCCGTACTGAGGACAGTCGCTCTCGAGGAGAACCCATACAAACGAAAGATCCCGCCACGGCTTACACCGGGCGGGACCAATTCGGGGAGTGAATTATCGTCGGAGCGTGACGCTAATTCTAGTAACCGTAGCGATAGGCTCGCCGACGATAATTGTGTTCCTGCCGGCGCAGGTGGGCGTCGTAACGCCGTTCACGCGCCCATTCGCGCCGAACCTGCTTCCGGTACCGATAGCGCTGGTACCCTTCGCGGCTGTAGAACTGCGCCTTCTCGACAAGAGCAGGCTGCTCGAGCTGGACTGATGACGGCGGCAATGGCGCAGCCTGGGCTGCCGAGGCGAAGCCCGCGACGGCAGCGACGGCCAGGAGAACCAGTTTTGAACTCGTTCGCATCGTTTTCCTCCGTGAAGCTCACGAGATGCGTCATGGCCCTTCAAGCATGAACGGAGCATTGACGCCATTCGCACACGCAAACACGGATTCGTGAGGCAGCAACCGGGCAGAACCACCCCCGCTTTGAAAAGGCGGCACCGTTCAGATGCTTGGCGCGCATCGTGATGTGGCGACCAATGCCGCCTCGACCGATGCGCGGTGGGACAGATTCTCTCATGCCAAACCTTTACCTCGGTGAGCCCGCCCCATGGCCGTACTCACCACGGCCCGCTGGCCGGCCGCCGCGTGGTCGCGTCTCGATGAGGTGGGCTCATCGGCACTTGATATAAGCCTGGATCACGCGGCGGTGACGCCACGAAGGACGACAGGTCGAGCGTCGTCGGCCGTACGAACGGCAGCAGCACCAGCGAGGTTCACGCCCCGGGCAGTCGCAGGCTCATCGTCGCTTCTCCGAAGTGTGCCCGACCGAATGCCGCAAAGCTTCTCGGACGCCCTGGGAACGCTATAGGAAGGTGATAAGATTTTCCTATGGTGGAGAATCCGTAAAATGATCCGGGTTAGGAACCCTTAAACCCGCCGTATTTACCATGCGGTACCTGAGCCTCTCGGATCGCGGGATGCTCACAGGTTCAGACGAAACGCATGGCGAACGGACGCAAGGGACGCGGGCGGGAGGAGCCGAACTTCGACGTGCCGGAAGGGCGCATCGGTGGGCGGGGCGACCTCGACCTGCGGCTCAGCGGCGACGATCGCGCCGGAGGCGGTGTGGGAAGACGCGCGACGAGCAGCAACGGCCAGGGCGAAGGCCCCCGGCGCCCCTCGGCGCGGGCCAAGACACCGGCCCGGAAGCCGCGCCGGCGCTCGTTCCTGGGCGGTCTCTTCTACGGCACGCTCGTGCTCGGCCTGTGGGGCGTCATCGCCATCGCGGGGCTGGTCGCCTACCACGCCTCGCAACTGCCGCCGATCGACCAGCTCGCCGTTCCGAAGCGCCCCCCCAACATCGCCATCCTCGCCAGCGACGGCTCGCTCCTGGCCAATCGCGGCGAGACCGGCGGACGAGTGGTGAGCATCGGCGAGTTGCCGCCCTATCTGCCGCGCGCCTTCGTGGCGATCGAGGACCGGCGCTTCTACAGCCATTTCGGCGTCGACCCGGTGGGCATCGCCCGCGCCGTGGCCCAGAACGTCACCCGCCGCGGCGTCTCGCAGGGCGGATCGACCCTGACGCAGCAGCTCGCCAAGAACCTGTTCCTGACGCCGGAACGCTCGGCCTCGCGAAAAATCCAGGAGGCGATCCTCGCCCTGTGGCTGGAGCATCGCTACACCAAGGACGAGATCCTCGAACTCTACCTGAACCGGGTCTATTTCGGCGCAGGCGCCTATGGCATCGAGGCCGCCGCCCAGCGCTATTTCGGCAAGCCCGCCAAGGCGGTGACGCTGGCAGAAGCCGCCATGCTCGGCGGCCTCGTCCAGGCTCCCTCGCGCCTCGCCCCCAACCGCAACCTGCCCGCCGCCCAGGCGCGTGCGGCCCAGGTTCTCGCGGCCATGGAGGAACTCGGCTTCGCCAAGCCCGCCGAGGTGAAGCTGGCGCTGGCGACTCCGGCGCGGCCGGCGAGCAGCCGTGGCGGCGGCTCGGCCAATTACGTGGCCGATCTCGTCATGGACGTCCTCGACGACTTCCTGCCCAAATTCGACACCGATATCGTCGTCACCACCACCGTCGACACCCGCCTCCAGAGCGCGGCCGAGAAGGCGCTCGTGGACGAGCTGAACCAGAAGGGCTCGCGCTATAACGTCGCCCAAGGAGCCGTGGTCTCGATGAAGCCGGACGGTGCGATCCGGGCGCTCATCGGCGGGCGTGACTATGCGCAGAGCCAGTTCAACCGGGCCACCACCGCCAAGCGCCAGCCGGGCTCCTCGTTCAAGCCCTTCGTCTATCTTGCCGCCGTGGAGCGGGGCCTGACCCCGGACACCGTGCGCGACGACGCGCCGATCAGCATCAAGGGCTGGAATCCTGAGAACTATTCGCGCGACTATCGCGGGCCGGTTCCCTTGCGCGAGGCGCTGGCGCTCTCGCTCAACACCGTGGCCGTGCGCCTCGGCCAGGAAGTCGGGCCGAAGGCGGTGGTTCAGGCGGCCCAGCGCCTCGGCATCTCCTCGCCGCTACAGGCCAACGGCTCACTGGCGCTCGGCACCTCGGAAGTGACCCCGCTGGAAATGGTGGGCGCCTACGCCGCCTTCGCCAATGGCGGCACCGGCGTGAACCCCTACGTCATCGCCAACGTGAAGAGCACGACGGGCAAGGCGCTCTACCAGCGCAAAGACACCAATCTCGGCCGGGTGATGAATGCCGAAACCGTCTCGATGATGAACGCGATGATGCATGAGACCTTCGTCTCGGGCACCGCGAGGAAGGCCGAAGTTCCCGGATGGGACCTCGCCGGAAAGACCGGCACCAGCCAGGATTTCCGCGATGCCTGGTTCATCGGCTACTCGTCGAGCCTCGTCACCGGCGTCTGGCTCGGCAACGACGACGGGGAATCCACCAAGAAGGTCTCCGGCGGTAACCTGCCCGGCGAGATCTGGAAGACCTACATGACGGTGGCCCTCAAGGGCCAGACTCCAACGATGTTGCCGGGCGCGAACCATTGGCGAAACCGCGCCCCCGCGGAGGTTCCCGCCACCACCGGAAGTGCGCCGGGGGGCCTCATCGGCGCCCTCCTCGGCGAGCCGCAATCCGCTGCCCCGCCGCCCCGCGTCGCTGCCAACCAGCGCGCTCGCGGGCCAAGCCAGGACGACAGGAACTTTCTCGAGAAGCTGTTCGGCGTGGGAGAATAGGCGAGGAAGAGAAGCGCCTGCCGAAGGCGGGCCGGACCGTCTGAGTTCGGTCGGCCTCTACAGTCCGACGATGCCCTTCAGCGCAGCGTTGATCCGGTCCTGCCAGCCGGGGCCGTCCTTCTGGAAATGCTCCAGCACGGCTCTGTCGAGGCGCAGGGACACCATCTCGCGGGCGCCGGGCGGGCTGAGCGGCGCGGCGGGGGCGCGTTCGGCGGGTTTGGGGGCGTCGGGCGCCTTGGTGGTGGCGGCCTTGAAGGCGGCTTCCGCCGCCTGGCGGGGGTCGCTGGCGCGACGGGTCCGATCGAATGCCATGGGTCGGTTTCCTGGTGAGGCTCTCTGGCTCAGCTCGCGGAGCGCTTGCGCTTGGGGGCCGGCGCGGGAGCGGCGGCCTTCGCCTCGGCATCGGCGGCTTCCTTGGCGAGGCGAAGCGCGCGAAGCTTCACGGTGCGCTCGTCGATGGCCTTCACCGATTGCAGATGCTCCGCCATCGCCTCGGCGCCTTCCTTGGCCATCCGTTCGGCGCGCTCGGCGCGCTCTTCGGAACGGGTCCGGGCGTCAGTTTCGTCGCTCATCGTCGTCCTTCCTCGCTCCCCTCGCCCCGCGTACCATCCTTCGATCGCATCATCCGGCCCTGGCAAGGGCTGCATCGGCGAAGTCGCCGCTCGCGCCCGCTCGCGCGGCGCGTGACATCGACGATCTCGGCGGGTGCCAGCGGATGGGAAAACCCACGATCGGCGGCAAGGGAGGGTGATCCACACACCCTTCGCACGGGACCGGCTTCAGGCGGGATTATCGGGGCATAGCACGTCCGGAGACCAAAAAGCGAACCCTGGCAATGACCCGCAGGGGCAACGCCGACAAATCCCGGTGGATGGCCCGTCGGAACGCCGCGATGAGACCGATTCCGGTGACCGTCAGCGTGGCGCCCGCGATCCGTGCCTTACCCGCACGGTGCTCTCGCATTCCGAGCCCGCCGAAATGGTCGATGGCCAGGATGAAGCGATGGAGCAGGGCCGAGCTCAGGTCGGAGCGTTTTCGAACGGAGGAGATCACGGCAGGAGGAGGAGGCCGGCCAGCGCCAGGATCAGGGCCGGAGGCATCACCAGGAGGCCGAGCGTGAGGAAGCGCCAGAAGCCGACATTCTCGCCTTCGCGACGGATGGCGGTGAGCCACAGGATGGTGGCGAGGGATCCGGTGACCGACAGGTTGGGGCCGAGATCGATGCCGATGAGGATCGCCCCGGCGACTTTCTCGGAGACGTCGGCCTGCTGCACGGCCGCCCCCGCGATCAGGCCGGCCGGCAGGTTGTTGACGAGATTGGAGAGTACCGCCACGAGCGTGCCGCCGCCCCAGGCGGCCGCATCCGGCGAGATCTCGGCCGCGCGCTTGAGATGATCGGCGACCATGGTCAGCACGCCGGTCTTCTCCAAGGCCTCGACTAGAACGAACAGGCCGGCCACCAGGGGCAGTACGCCCCAGGACACGTCCTTGATGATCTCGACCGCTCCACCGCGCTTGATCGCAAGGACGAGGAGCGTCGTGGCGAGCCCGGCGATGAAGGTCGGTAGGCCGAGTTCGAGATCGTAGGCCGAGGCGGCGATGAGCGCCCCGGCGGTGGCGACGATGCCGAGACCGGCGACTTTGCCTGTGCCCGAAAGCGGTGTCGCCGCGACGTCCTTCGCAATCAATTGCCGCCGCAGGACCGAGTTCTGGGTCAGGCGCAGAACGATGTAGGTGGCGACGATGGCCAGGGCCGAAGGCAGGGCGAACCGGGCGAGCCATTCCATGAGCGGCGGCATATGCGTAGCGTAGACGACGAGGTTGGCCGGGTTCGAGATCGGCAGCACGAAGCTCGCCGCGTTGGCGATGAAGGCGCAGATGAAGAGGTAGGGCAGAGGCTCGGCCTCCGCCGCCTTGGCCGCCGCATAGACCGCCGGCGTCAGCACCACGGCGCAGGCATCGTTCGAGAGGAAAACCGTGACCACGATGCCGACGAGGTAGACGAGGAGGAACAGGCGCGTCGCCGATCCTCTGGCTTGGCGCACGGCGATGCCGGCGAGCCAGTCGAAGAGCCCCTCCTTCCTGGCGATCTCGGCAAGCAGCATCATGCCGACGAGAAACAGGTAGACATCCGTCCCCTTGCGCACGCCGTCCCAGGCCGCGTCCGGCGAGATCAGGCCCAGCACCAGCAGCGCCCCGGCGCCGAGCGCGGCCCAGACCGCCTCCGGCCAGGCGAAAGGCCGGGTAATGACCCCGAGCGTCGCCAGTCCGGCGATGATCCAGATCACCAGATGCGGCGTCATGGGAAGTGCGAACATGGGCGGACGAGATCCTGTATGCGGCGGAAGACCGGCGCCACGGGGCCGGTACCGGTCGTTTCGGACGAGCCCCAGCTTGGTACGGAGGAGGCCCTTCTCTGGCCATGCGCCGATGGAAGAAGCGGCGCTGCCGATCCCGTTCGAGATCGGTCGCCCCGTCAGGCGGGGGAGACCACCATCGGCTCCGGCCCGCCGCCGCTCGGTGGCTTCGAGGCGGTTTTCGGCGGCTCGAACCCGTAGGTCTCCGGCATGGCGACGAGGTAGAGGACGAACCCCGCCGCCGCGATGCCGGCCAGGACCAGGAACGCCGTCGAATATCCCGCCGACACGATGATGAGACCGGCCAGCGTCGCCGAGAACGAAGCGCCGAGTCCCTGTGTCGTCGCGACGGCCCCCTGCGAGACGTTGAACCGGCCGGTGCCTCGGGTGAGGTCGGCGACGACGATGGGGAAGAGCGCGCCGTAGATGCCGGCCCCGATCCCGTCGAGGAGCTGGACAGCGACGAGGTAGAACGGGTTGTCCGAGAAGGTGTAGAGCACGCCCCGGATGGCGAGCACGCCGAAGGCCACGAGGAAGATTGGCTTGCGCCCGATCGCGTCGGCTTTGGCACCGACGAAGACCGCCACCGGCACCATGACGAACTGTGCGGCCACGATGCAGACCGAAATGAGCGAGGTCGCGCTCTCCTTGCCGGACAGCTTGGTCAGCAGCTGGCCCACCGAGGTCAGCATCGCCGCGTTGGACAAATGGAAGATCGCCGCCAGTAATGCGAACAGCATCAGGGTGCGGTTCTGCAGCAAGGCCCGGATTCCGGAGGTTTGCTCACCGCCCTCCTCCGCCGATTCGTCGAGGCCGCGCGCGAGATCGTCGTCGATGTCCTTGGCCGGCACCATCAGCATGGCGCCGACGCTCAGGACCGCGAGCACGGCCATGAGCCAGAACACCACGATGGGTCCGAAGAAATAGGCCGTCGAACCGGCAATGGCCGCCGAGACCGCGTTGCCTGCATGGTTGAAGCCCTCGTTGCGGCCGATGCGCTTGGAGAACATCTTCGGCCCCACCACGCCGAGGGTGATCGCCGCGAGCGCCGGCGGGAACACCGCCCCGGCGATGCCGGCCACGGACTGGGTCGCGGCCACCAGGTAGAAATTGGTGACGAAGGGAAGGAGCAGGCAGCTCGCCGTGACAGCCAGCGCCCCGGCAATGACGATGGCGCGCTTGTGGTTGGTCCGGTCGATCAGAGCCCCGGCCGGCGTCTGCGCGATCAGTCCGGCGATGCCGGCGATCGTCATGATCATTCCCGTCGTCGCCTCGTCCCAACCCTGGTCGGGACCGCGCACGGCGATGAGGTAGATGGCGAGATAGGGGCCGAGCCCGTCGCGGACATCGGCGAGGAAGAAGTTGAGGGCGTCGAGCCCGCGCAGCGTCCGCTGCGACGGGGCACGCACGCGAGTCTGGTCGGCGGCCGTGTGGCTCGTCATCCGATCGATCCTTGGCGGAAATGTCGTGTTGGGGGGATCGATCGTCGCGCGTCCATGGCCGGCGAGCCGCGACCTTGCGTCGATCGCAGCGGCAAGTAGCGAGCCGAAACGATGGTTCCTGGCCGCCGCCTGAAATCTCCGTGAACGCAGCCGCACGCTCGCCGCCGGCGACCCATCCTGGACGGAACGGCTCSCCCCGGCGGCCTTCTTCCATCGGCGAGGAAGAAGCCACCGGCGGCGGCACGTGGTGTCAGAAGCTGCGCTTCTCGCGGATGTCGCCGTCGAACCCGACATGGAGCAGGCGCTCGCGGCCGTCCTGGCCCTTGGCCGCCATGTCGAGATGGCGCGGACCGCGTCCCGTGACGCGGATGTCGGAATAGCCGGCCGCCTCGACCTTCGCGGTGAGCACAGGTGCATCGACCTCGGGGCCGAGGCCGACCTTGTCCTTCGCCCAGTCGAGGCCACCGGGCTTCGGGCCCTGCGCCGGACCGAGCACCACCGTCTTGCCATCGGCTCGGGTGAGGAGGGTGGCGTGGAGGAAGCCGTTCTCGAAGCGGCCCTGCACCGTGACTGCCTCACCCTTGGTGACGAGGGTGCCGCCCTCGCCCTGCTTGCCGGTCTCGACCAGGGCACGGCCGGAGCCGTCCTGCAGGATGAACTTGTTGCCGAAGATCTCCGCCACCTCGCCCTTGGCCGCGATGGCGGCGGAAGGGGCGAGCTGTGCGACGGTGACCGGCGCGACGGGGGTGAGGGTCACGCCGGAATTCTGCGCCAGGGAAAGGCCGACGGCCCCGAAAGCGAGGGGAGCCGCGATGGCGCCGACGATCCAGCCGCGGCGCGAGCGGCGCGGGGCGGCGGGGCTCGGCATCTCGGTGGCGGTTCCGTCGATGGTCTTCTCGGTCGTCATGGTGTCGATGTCCTGGAAAAGCGGATCCCCTCTCGGGTTGACGCCGTTCTAGGCTCGCCCCTCCAACCCGATCTGAACCGCGCGGTTCAGCCCCGGTTAAAGCGCGGCGCGTAGGCGCCGGGGCTGCCCCTGCATCCCCAAGGATACGGATTCCGATGAAGCTCCTTCTGGTGGAGGACGATGCGGCGCTCGCGGCCGAGATCGCCAAGGCCCTGCGCGCCGAGAACTTCGCCCTCGACCACGCGGTCAACGGCGAGGACGGCCAGCATCTCGGCGAAACGGAGATCTACGACGCCGTGGTGCTCGATCTCGGCCTGCCCAAGCGCGACGGCGTCTCGGTGCTCCAGGCCTGGCGGGCCGCCGGGCGGACCGTGCCGGTGCTGATCCTCACCGCGCGGGACGGCTGGAGCGACAAGGTCGCGGGCTTCAAGGCGGGGGCGGACGACTATCTCGTGAAGCCGTTCCGGGTGGAGGAACTCGTCATCCGCCTGCGGGCCCTGGTGCGCCGCGCCTCGGCGCACGGGGCCAACCGGATCGTCTGCGGGAATCTCACCTACGATGCCGGCCTCGGCACGTTCGAGCGGGATGGCCTGCCCCTGAAGCTGACCGGCCTCGAATGGCGGGTGCTCTCCTGCCTGATCCTGCGCAAGGACGGGGTCGTGCCCCGTGGCCAGCTGATCGAGCGGGTCTATGACGGCGACGCGGAGGTGGATTCGAACTCGGTGGAGGTCATCATCACGCGCCTGCGCCGCAAGATCGCGCCGGCCCGGATCGAGGGCGTGCGCGGCCACGGCTACCAGCTCCTGCCGGGAGAAGCGGCGTGACCCCGCCACATCCTCCCCACGGGCCGGCTCCCCACGGGCCGCCTCATGCGCATCGCGGATCCCTGCAACGGCGCCTGATCCTCGCCGCCCTCGTCCTCGTCACCGTGGCCCTCATGGTGGCGGGAATCGCCATCGGCTTCATCCTGCACCGCTTCGTGCGGGGCCAGCTCGACAGCCGCCTCGACAGTCAGATAGTCGCCATCGCATCGAGCCTCGAGCGGGGCCGCGACGGCCGCCTCGCTCTCGGGCGCAACCTCGACGGCCCGCCCTTCGACCGCGACCGGTCGGGCTGGTCCTGGCAGGTCCGGCAGGGCGACGCGATCCTCCGCTCCGGCTCCCTGGAAGGCCGCGACCTCACCGTCCCCGAAGACGACCGCCCGGACGGGGGGGGTCGACGCCGCGACCGCCCCCGCCCGGCCGACGCCGTCGATCCCTGGGGCAACCCGGTGATCCTGCGCATTCTCACCCTTCCGGATGCGGCGGGGATCGGCCCGGCGACGATCGTCGCCTCCGCGCCCATGGCGGCCCTGCGCGGCCCCGTCCGGGAGGCGAGCCTTACCCTGGCGCTGATCCTCGCCGTGCTCGGCCTCTGCCTCCTCGCCGGCCTCGTCGCGCAGGTGCGCCTCGGCCTGCGACCGTTGGAACGCCTGCGCCGAGACCTCGCGGAGGTTCGCGCGGGCAAGCGCGCACAGGTGCCGGAGGCGCAGCCGGCGGAGATCCGCCCCCTGGTGCGCGAGGTGAACGCGCTTCTCGGCGAGAACGCGGCGAATCTCGAACGGGCGCGCACCCATGTGGCCAACCTCGCCCACGGATTGAAGACGCCGCTCGCGACCCTGACCATGGCGCTTCGGGATGGGGAGCGCGACCCCGACGGCCGGCTGGCGACCCTCGTCTCCAGCATGGATGGGCAGATCCGCCATCATCTGCGCCGCGCCCGCACGGCGGCCCTCGGCGGGGCCACCCGCGAGAGGACGGCGCTGCAGGCGCCCATAGCCGATCTACGGGCCACCTTCGCGCGGCTCTACGCCGACAAGGGCATCGCCTTCGCCGTGGAGGTACCGGATGGCATGGCCGTGGCGTGCGACGGCCAAGATGTCGACGAAATGATCGGCAACCTCATCGACAACGCCTGCCGCTGGTGCCGGGCGCGGGTTCGGATCGCCGCCTCTTTCTCCGAACGAGGCGTCACCGTCACCGTGGAGGATGACGGGCCGGGTCTCGACGCGGATGCGGCGGCCGGGGTCCTCGGGCGCGGCAAACGTCTGGACGAGACAGTACCCGGCCACGGGTTCGGCCTGTCGATTACTACGGAACTGGCAGAACTCTATGGCGGCTCGCTCCGCCTCGATCGCGGGACCTTCCATGGTCTTCGCGCTCGGCTCGACTTGCCGGCCTGACTCCATGCGGCGGTCTGAATGGCCTCTCGCGAAATGGCGGTTTCAACCGCACGGATTCTTTAGAGAGACGGCGCACCTTGAACGGGACGAAGCGGGCGGCATATCCCCTGCTGTGAAGGGTCGTCCCGCTCCGCATGCGCCTCGCCTTCGTCTCGGGATGGCACGATGAGGACACAGGGCGGAGGACAGGTGGCCCATTCGGGCTCGGGCGGGAGGTTCTGAATGTCTGAGATCCACCACGACGTCATCGTCATCGGCGCAGGCCTCGCCGGAACCACCGCGACCATCGCGCTCGCCAATGCCGGGTACGACACGGCGATCATCGACACCCACGCGGTCTATCCCCCCGATTTCCGGGCGGAGAAGCTCGGCGTGCCGCAGATGGACCTGTTCGAGAAGCTCGGCTTCGGCGAACTGGCGCGGGCCGTGACGACGCCGGTGGACGAGGTCTGCGTCACGCGCTTCGGCCATCTGGTCTCGCGCCATGCCGTGCGCGAATACGGTGTCCATTACACGCCCCTCATCAACGACCTGCGCGGCGCCCTGCCCGCCTCGTCGCCCCTGGTGATCGGGCGCGTGGCGGAGATCGAGACCGGCCCGGAACGACAGACGGTCACCCTCGCCGATGGCAGCGTGCGCACTGCGCGGCTGGTGCTTCTGGCCACCGGCCTCGGTGATGTGCTTCGGCGCAAGGTCGGCATCGGCAGGACCATGATCAGCGAGAAGCACTCCCTGTGCTTCGGCTTCGACATGGCGGCCCCGCCCTCGTCCTTCGGCTTCGAATCCCTCACCTATTACGGCGAGGGCGCGGACAATGCGGTGGCCTATGTCACGCTCTTTCCCATCGGCGCGACGATGCGGGCCAATCTCTTCGTCTATCGCGCGCTCTCCGATCCCTGGGTGAAGGAGTTCCGCAAATCGCCCGAGGCACTGATGAGGCAGGCCATGCCCGGCCTCGCCCGCCTCTGCCCGGACCTCACCGTCACGGGCCCCGTAGAGATGCGCCCCATCGATGTCGTCCAGGCGGCCGATGCGGAACGCGACGGGGTCGTGCTCCTGGGAGACGCCTTCCTGACCCCATGTCCGATCCCCGGGACCGGGATCGGAAAGGTGCTGACCGATGTCGACCGGCTCTGCTCCGAGCATCTGCCGCGCTGGTTCGCCACGCCGGGAATGGGCAAGGACAAGATCGCCGAATTCTACGCCGACCCGATCAAGCAGACCTCCGACCGGCAATGCCTTCAGGCGAGCCTCTATGCCCGCCAGATCACAATCGGCAGCGGCGCCGTATGGACCCTGCGGCGCCTGCGCAACCGCGTCGGCCGCTACGGCCTGCATGCCCTCCACCTGCTGCGCACGGCCTTCGCAAAGCCGCGCGGACCGGCGATCGGGCGCACCAAGACCGTCTGAGGCGGGCTATCGCCCCCTGCGCCAGCGGGGGGAGCGGGCCGAGCCGTCGATGAATTCGAAGGTCGAGGTGCGGTTGAGGGTGTGAAGACGGGTGCCGGGAAAGAGCGGGCCCGAGCGAAGGATCGTCTCCACGGTCTGCGCGTAACCCTCGTCGTCGAGGCGGTCGATCCGCGCCAGCGCCAGCGCCTCGCCATAACCCAGGCGGCAATCCTGGACCGGGCGGATCAGGGCGCCGTCCCGCTCGACGATTCGTCCCGCCGGCCGCGCGGAGGCGATGTCGATGAGCACCGGGTTGCGCGCATGCGGCGTCCAGGGGCCGCGGAAATCCGGGGCCGACCAGAGATGCAGGCTGTCGTGGTAGGAGCCGAGCACCGTCCCCCCGCCGACATCGGCGGCCTGATCGCGCACCGTCGCGAACATCCACCAGCGGCCGTCCCGCTCCAGCAGGGTCGGATCGCTGACGGTGATGCCGCTGAGCAGCGTCGCTTCCTTGACCCAGCCGCCCGGAAAGGCCGTGGCCCGGTAGAGGTCGACCGTGCCGTTGGCGCAGCTCTCCGGGATCATCCAGAACGCCCCCTCGCGCTCGAACACGAACGGGTAGGACAGGTGATGCGGCTCCTCCAGCACCGGGACCGGCGTTCCGACCGGGCCGTTCGCATCGAAGGCCACCGCCGAGATCAGCGCCTTGCCCGTCGCGTGCGGGAAATCCTCGACGAAGAGGATCGTGCGGCCCTCGTGCTCGATCCCGAAGGGATCGGCGTAGAAGCGCAGGCCGTCATCCGCCAGGTCGCGCCAGCCCGATGAAGGATGGGCGCGCAGATCGATGAGATCGGGGCCGGCCAACCTGCGCCAGCCGACGCGCCAGTGCGGGGCGCGGTAGCAGAGGTAATAGAGACGCCGGACGACGAGCCGCGCCGCCATTTTCGCGGCGCGGGTGCCGATCGTCTTCACGGTCAGGGCGGGAGCCTCGGGCGACACTGGGACGCCGTCCCGGAGAAGCGGCCGGGCGCCCGACAGCGCGCCGACGATGAGCGTCATGCTGCGGATCAGCCCATCCTCGAACGCGGTGAGCATGGTGCCGCGATCCTCAGCGCCGAAGCGCCCGGAGGCGATGATCCTGCCATCCGTGGAGAGGGCCGCGACGGGAGAGCGGCCGGCGAGAAGCGCGGCGAGAAGCGCGCCCTCGCCCGCCACCCCGTCGAAGCCGAGGCGCCAGACCGGAAGGTCCGGGCCGCCCTCCGCATCGCCGCAGAGATCGAGGATGCAGGACGCAGCCGCCGTGGGTTCGGGATAAGCAGCCAATGCGCTCCCCGGAACGGGGGCGGACAGACCGCCGAGGGACAGCCGGTTCAGCAGGGCTTCGAGGCGGAACAGCAGCGCGGCATTGTCCGACAGGCCCCCCGGCCCCGGCGAGCGGTCGACCTCCACCTCGAGTCCGGGAAGTGCTGCGAGCCGTTGCAAAAGGCAGAGATGCCAGCGGCGGGGGGCGCGTCCATCCAGCCTCAGTCGCAGGCGCATCGTCGATCCCCAGACAGTCGAAAGCCGAGGCCGATGGCCGCGGGCCGGTGGGATCGGTCCGACCCTGGACGTTTCCTCATTTTGCAAGGTTACGGCATCACGATTGAGAAACCCTTCACCGCCATCGGCGCGAAGGGGCCGCGGGAGGGAGATGTTAATGTTTCACTAACCATATATTGGAGGGAAGGGGCGAAGATCGGTGAAATCCCCAGGTGTTGGTGAATCGTCAGTAAAATCAGATCATGCCTATATCTGAAGGACGGGCTGTATCCCGGTCACGGCCCGAGCATCCGATGGCACAGATGGACAGACACATCGCGGCGGCGGATTGGATCGGTCGATCGAGCATCGACCGGCCCCCCCCGTCCGAGCCCGACAAGAGCGCCGAGATCGGGGATCTCTGGCGCATCCTGTACGTGCGCCGGGCTTGGGTGCTCGGAACCGCCGCTCTGCTCACCTTCATCGCGGTGGCCTACGGCTTCCTCGCGCCGCCGCTCTATGCGGCCACCGCCCAGATCCTGATCGATCCGCGCGACAAGCAGATCGTCACCAACGACGTCAATCCGGTGGCGATGGCGCCGGATGGCGGCGTCATCCAGGTCGAGAGCCAGGCGCGCGTGATCGAATCCGATTCGGTCCTGACCCGGGCGGCCCGCGAGGCCGGATTGCTCGATGACCCGGATTTCGGCGGCGTCGGCAGCGGCTTCATCAGCTGGACCCTGCGCACCCTCCAGGGCGAAAGTTCCGCCCCGAGCACCGATGCCGCCGCCGAGGCCCGGGCCGTCCGCGCCCTGCGGCGCAAGCTATCGGTGAAGCGCGCCGACAAGGTCTTCGTGGTGGATGTCGTCGTCACCGCCGGCAACCCGGACAAGGCCGCCCGGATCGTCAACGCCATCGCCAGCGCCTACCTCAAGGACCAGACCTCCTCCCGTGCGGATGCGGCCGCGCGGGCCTCGGCCGAATTGGGCGCGCGCCTCGACGACCTGCGCAAGCGCGTGAACGTCGCCGAGAACAAGGTCGAGAAGTTCAAGGCCGAGAACGGGTTGATCACGGCGAGCGGCCAGCTCATCAGCGAACAGCAATTGGCCGAGAGCAACAACCGCATCGTCGCCGCCCGCGCCCGCACGGCGGAGGCGCGCACCCGGCTGCAGCAGATCAAGGATGCGCGCGGTACCGCGTTCGGACCGGACACAGCCCCGGAAGCGATCCAGTCCGCGGTGATCGAGCGGCTGCGCAGCCAATATGCGGAGCTCGCGAGCAAGGAAGCGGATCTTCGCACCCAGCTCGGCAACCGTCACCCCTTCATCGAGTCGGTGCGGACCCAGATGCAGGACGTCAAGCGCCTGACCGAGACGGAGCTGAGCCGCATCGCCCGCTCGGCCGAGACGGATTACCAGCGCGCCGTCGCCAATGAGAAAGCGCTGACCTCGAATCTCGACGAGTTGAAGCGGGGCTCCATCGTCACCGGCGAAGCCTCCGTGCGCCTGCGTGAACTCGAACGCGAGGTGGATACCAGCCGGGCCGTCTACGGCAACTTCCTCAGCCGTTCGCGCGAGATCCAGGAACAGACCGGCATCGACACCACCAATGCCCGCGTCATCAGCTGGGCCCGTCCGCCCGCCGAGCGGAGCTGGCCCCTGCGCCTCCTCCTGTTCGTCGGCGGGCTCGTCAGCGGCCTCGGCCTAGGGGCCGGCCTCGCCTTCGTGCGTGAGTATCTCGACCCCACCGTCCTCTCCCGGCGCCAGATGGAACGGCTCTCGCACACGTCCGTGGTCGCCACCTATCCGGAGTTCAAGGCGGGAAGCGAGCGTCCGGCCAGCGTCGCCGCGAGCCTCACCCTCGACCGGCTGTCCAGCGTGCGCGGCCAGATCCACCCGCCGGGCCAGGCGTTGAGCGTGCTCGTCACCTCGGCGGCCTCCGATGCGGCGGACCGGCGCTCGACACTTCACCTGCTCGCGGCCGTGGCGACCGCGCGCGGCGAGCGGGTTCTCCTCGTGGATGCGGATCTCGAAGCGACGCCGGAGCAGAAGGCCTACGGCCCCGGCCTCATCGAGGTCCTGCGTGGCGAGGCCGGGATGGCGGCAGCGGCCAAGTCGGATCCCGAGAGTGGTGCCGCGCGGATCGGCATCGGCGATACCGCCAGGGCCTCGCGCGAGGCTCTGAGCCGGGCCAATATCGAGCAGTTCCTCGCGGCTGCCAAATCGAGCTTCGACCTCATCCTCATCGATGGCGGCGTGCTCACCGGAAATCTGCGTATCGGGCCCCTGGCCTCGGCCAGCGACCGGTTGCTGATCGTGGCGAAGAACGGCGCCACGCGTCAGCGCGACCTCCTCGACATCCTCGACGTCTCGGAAGTGCTGGGCCGTCCGGTCTCGGGCAGCCTCTTCGTCGACCGCTACGCTGCGGCGGCGTGACGGGCTGAGCATGAGGAGCGCGGTCCATTACCCGGCTCGACCGCGGAGGGAGACCGGAGCGGTGTCGCGCAGCCCGATGCCGTTCGGCCTGATCGCCCTCACCGTGCTGATCCTCGGCGTATCGGGCGGCATGCTGTGGAATGTCGGCATCAATTACGACGGGCTCACGGGTGCGGCCCCGCAGAAGATCCACCCCTCGACCTATCTGGTCCTCGTCTTGTTCGGTTGGGCCGCGCTGAAGTCGGGCAACCCGGCGAGCTACCTCGTCTATGCCGTGCAGGTGCGGCCGGCGGGGATGCTGCTCGCCGTCTGCAGCATTGGGCTTTTCCTGCACATCGTCCTGCGTAGCGGGCCCGGCATGGCGGGAGCGCTGGACACATTCCTGCTCCCCGGCCTCTTCGCCGTGCTGCTGGCCGATCGCGACGCGCTGACCTGGAGACGCCTCGAACTGACGGTGCATTCGGTGATGCTCGTCAACGCCCTGCTCGGACTCACCGAATTCGCGACGAAGACGCTGTTCTTTCCCTATCGGTTGGACGGTCAGGTCTTCGCCACGGATACGCGCTCGGCAGCACTTCAGGGGCACCCCCTCGGCAACGCCACCCTCACGGCCTGCTACGTCCTCGCCCTCATCGGGGGAGGCGGACGCATGACGGTTCCACAACGCCTCGCGATGATCGGGCTGCAACTCGCCGCCCTCGTCGCCTTCGGCGGGCGCTCGGCCATGGTGGTCACGTTGATCTTCGGCGGCGGCTACGGTCTCTTCGCCCTGCACAAGGTGCTGAGCGCGGGCCGGATTCCGCTCCTGGCGGCAGCGGCGGGGATCTTCCTGTTCACCCTCGTGCCCCTCGGCATCGGCGGCCTCGCGGCCGGCGGGTTCTTCGACGCGCTGCTCGGCCGGTTCATGGCGGATGGCGGAAGCGCCAATGCCCGCGTGGAGATGCTCGACCTCGTCGCCAGCATTCCGTTTCGCGAATTGCTGGTCGGCCCGGATATGAGTCTCGTGGATTCGCTACGGCGCGTGAGCGGGCTCGAATGGGGCATCGAGAACCCCATCGTCCGAACCCTCGTCTACCAGGGCATCTTCATGACGGTCCTGCTCACTGCCGCGGTGACGCTCTACATGATGGAACTGGTTCGGCATTGCCGCACCGGCACGTTCCTGCCCGTGATCGCCTTCGTCATCCTGGTGAACACGTTCGAGGGGATCGGCGGCAAGACCACGCTCCTGGCCAAATTCGCCATCCTCCTCCTCGGCCTGTTCCACGCGGTCAGCGATCGTCCGCCGGAACGCGCAGACCGAGGGCGGTGACGATGGCCGGATCGAAGCGCTTGCTGGCATCGTCCATCAGCCCCATCCCGTCGAACAGGTTCCAGAACGCCCAGGGGAAGCCCTCGGCCTCGGCTGCCTCCCGCACGTCGCGGACGTAGCGCGCCCGGTCGTCCGCTTGAGCGGCGACGTAGCGCGCATCGCTGCGCAGGGCGCCGAACTCTCCGAGGACGATATTCGCTGGCGCTATGCCGTGGCGGCGGGCCCATTCCCCCACCATGGCGAGGTGGCGGGCGAGGTATCGTTTGTCCGGCTGGGCGGCGAAGTACTCGCCGAGCTTGGCCTCGGTCAGGGCGTAGGCGTCGCGCTTCGCCTCCGCCGACAGACCGGCATCACCGGCCATCCGGGTCCGCACGGCGGTGAGCGTCGTCTCGAGGCTGCCGGCGGAGGCGGGCCAGGGCACCGCGTTGAGCGCGCGGTAGACCGGCTCCCGCATCCAGGGCGCCCCCTGATGGCTGAACAGGTAGGGCTCGTAATAGTGGAAGGTGAACAGGAGCGGCGCGAAGCGGGCAAGCGGCGCGGGGGCGAGGGCGGTGAGCCCGGTGATCATGCTGCCGCAGGCGCCGCAGGCCACGAGGGTCAGGCGCGGGGCGACCCGGCGGGCCTCGCCGAGGAGATCGTCCTGGATCGTCAGCCACGATGCCGCGCCGCAATCCTGCGGCGGCTCGTTGACGGGCTCCAGCGCCAGCCGCTCGGGGGCGATCCCCTCCAGCATGCGGGCGAGGTCGGAAACGAAGCGGCGATAGGCGGGAAAGAGCGGCGCGCCGGGATCACCGTAGAAATTCTGAGGGTTCCAGTGATGGGTCGCACCGTTGGCTTGGACATTGACCAGGACCGCGAGATCCGCGCGCAACGCCGCTTCCACCGCAGCCCTGAGCTCGGCCATGAGGCGCTCGCGCTCCTCCGGCGAGGCTGCAGCGAAGGGGCCGGGATCGACGGGCAGGCGCAGGAAATCGAACCCGGCCGCTCGCAGACGGGCGAGGTCGCGGCCGGTCGGGACGGGCCGGCCCTCTTGGAACGGAGGCGTCCCGTAATCCGTGCGGGGGGGCGGAAATTCCCGCGTCAGGGAGAACCAGGGCCAGGTGTTGACGCCGCGCCTCAGGCGGAGCGGCGCCGGGGCGGCGGCGGCCGGGACCCGTGCCGCCGTCCATGCCGCGGCCGCGAGGATCGCCCTGCGTGTCGGCGCTGGCCTCACGAAGCGCGATCTCGGCTCTGGCCTCCCACCGCCATCGGCATAGGGGCCGGAGGGAGATGGGCGGACGAGGTGCCGGCGTGCTTCGACTCCTGGCCCGCCGGTGCGGCGAAGCCTCCGAGCGCCATGGCCTCGGCCTCGTACTGCTTCAGGATCTCCGACCATTCGAAGCGGTCGGCGGCACGGGCGAGCGAGGCGACACCTGCCCTTCTCGCCGCGCCGTCGTCCGCGATCAGGGTTTCGATGTGCCGCTCGCAGGCATCCGCGTCGGCGAAGTAGAACTGCTCCTCACCGGCTGTCCCCCGGTTGAACGGATTGTCATGGGCGATCACCGCATTGCCCGCCCACAGAGCCTCCACCAGGGACGGGTTGGTACCGCCCACCGTATGCCCGTGCAGATAGGCCCGCGCATGGAAGCGCAGGGATCTGATCGTCTCGGATTCATAGATGGCGCCGGGAAAAAGGACCTCGTCGCTGGCCGCTTCCCTCACGGCGCGGTGATAGGGATTGCTGTCGGAGAGCGTACCGAGGACCACGAGCCGCATGCCCCGCACCTTGCGCGAGAAGGCATCGACCATGGTGAGGATGTTGTTGTCGGGCTCGATCCGGGCGATCGAGGTCATGTACCGCCCCGGCTTCAGACCCATGACCTCGATGAGCCCGGTCGGCGCCGCCGAAATCGGATCGCCGCCATACGGAATGGTGGCGATGGCGGATCGCGGTCGGCGCGTGGCCACATGGTCGGCGATGGCGGGGTGGTCCGCCACGAGGCGGTGCGAAGCCCAGGCGGCGATCCATTCATTGGTCCAGAACCAGGCGCGCACCGCCATGGACCATTTCGGCCGCTTCCACTCGATGCCGTCCATATTGGTGATGATCTTCGCGCCGGAGAAGCGCAGATACGGCAGGAAGACCGCCCCGTTATAGCCGAGGACGAGGCTGACGCCGCCCCGCCTGGCGGCGTCGCGCACGCAGTGCCAGTCGAAATCCAGGGTCGCCCGCGGGCCGCTGGTGGAGACGGCCACATGGATGAGCTCGACGCCTTGCCAGGTGGTCGTGCGGAAACGCTCCGTCACCGCCTCGACCTCGTCCTGGCAATAGACCGCCACGTGCCAGCCACGCTTCACGAGAAAGAGTGCGAGCTTCTCGGCGAAGGTTTCAAAGCCGCCATGGGATGCGGGAATGCCACGCGTCCCCAGGATCAGCAGAGAGGGCTTGTGCGACGGCATCCGAGTCTCCTTTAGCCCCCAACGGTCCCGAGACGGGACATGAGAATCATCTCCAGGCAACCATGCGCCATGATTACACTGGGCGAGGTTCTTGCTCGGTAACGATTGAAAACATCGTGGCATGTCATCTTGGGGCAGTTGAGGTTGGGATTGAGGTCGAGTCGGCATGCGCATCACCTGCGTCCACCAGGGATACGAGCTCTATGGGTCCGACCGCAGCTTCGTTGAGAGCGTGCGGATCATCCGCGCGGCCTATCCAGCTGCCGTCATCGACGTCGTCCTGCCCCGCACCGGCCCCATCGTGGGTGCCCTCGAAGGCGTTGCCTCGCGGATCGTCTTCGAGCCGCTCTGGATTCTCCGGCGCCGCGACTTGCCGCGCCTCGCCACCCTCGGCCTGCTGACGCTTCCTGTAGCGATGCTGCGCGCCTGGCGGCGGCTGCGCGCGAGCGACCTCGTCTATATCAACACCTCGGTGGTGGCGGATTATCTCCTCGCCGCCCGGCTCTGCCCGGGTCGTGCCATCGTGCATGTCCACGAGATCCCGCAGGGCGCCACCCTGAAGCTGCTGCGCGGGCTGATCCGCTGGAGCGGGGCCGACATCGTGTTCAACTCCCGCGCCACCGCAAAGGCCTTCTCGCTGACCTCCAAGGTCGCCATGCGGGTGGTCTATAACGGTATCGCGGGGCCCGAGACGCCACCGGCCTCCACCTATGACGGCTCGCGTCCCCTGCGCCTGCTGATGCTGGGCCGGATCAGCCGCATCAAGGGCCAGGAAATCCTGGTCGAGGCGATCCGCGCCCTTCCACCGGAGGTGCGCGGGCGGATCGAGGTCCGCATCGTCGGCAGCGCCTTCGAGGATACGGAACGGGAAGAGGCGCTGGGCCGCCAGATCGCCGATGCGGGGCTCGGCTCGATCATCCGCCTGTCCCCCTTCGTCGACGATCCATCCGATCTCTATCGCTGGGCGGACGTGGTGACGGTGCCATCGCGCCTGCCGGAATCCCTCGGCCGCGTGGCGATCGAGGCCATGGCCTATGGCCGCCCGCCCGTCGTATCCCGCATCGGCGGGCTGACGGAAGTGGTCGAGGAGGGGTCAAGTGGCTGGGTCGTCACGCCTGACGATGCGCCGAGCCTGGCTTCCGCTCTGGAGCGCATCGTCACCGATCCAGCTTCCTGGCAGGAATTCCCGGCGGCCGCCCGTGCCCGCTACGCGTCGCTGTTCGGCGAGGAAGCCGCCGCGGAAGGGCTGGTGGCGATGATCCGTGCCCGCATCGGCGGTCGCACGGGCGCCGATGCCAACACCGTCGCGGCAAGCTGAATCGCCATGCACGGTCTGAGCCGCCTCGCGCGCCGCTTCATCCTCATGCTGGGGGGCGAAGTCACCCAGAGCGCCTTCCATTTCGGGATCAACATCGTCCTCGCGCGAAGCCTGAGCCCGCACGATTACGGGCGCTTCGCCATTCTCTTTCTCGTGGGTGGACTGGCGCTCACCTACATCCGGTCGCTGGCAGGCGTGCCGGCCACCATCACCATTCCGCCGCGCGCCGGACGACGCGCGGCGCGTGGTTTCGATGTGACCTTCGGTACGGTGGCGGTCATCCTCTCCGCGGCGATCGGGGCCGGGGTCTGCGCGGCGCTGATGGCCACTTCGGACATCAACGCCCTCGCGGGGAGCCTCTTCGTCGGCCTCTGGTCGCTGCGCAGCTATCTTCGCCTCGCGCTCTTCGCTAAGCACCGGCCGGCGATCTCGGGGCTGGGAGACGTGGTCTTCGCCCTCTCGGGCACCGCCTTTACCGTGGCGATGATCCATTTCCAGGGCGCGCCCGGCCTCGACGAGACCCTGTTCGCCCTGGCCTGCGCCAACGGTCTCGGCATCGTCGCCTCGCTCGCGCTGCTGCGGGAGCCCATCCGGCTCAGCCTCGGCCGCTCGGTGCGCCGCCGCTACGGGGCCATGATCCCGACCCTCTCGTGGTCGCTGGTCAACGTCACCACCGCCAACGTCCAGGGCCAGGGGCAGAGCCTACTCGTGGCCGCCATCGCGGGGCCGGCTGCCTATGCGCCGATGGCCGCCACCTTCGTGCTGTTCTCCCCCCTGCGGCTCTCGGCATCCGCCCTCATCAACATGGTGCAGCCCGAGGTGGCGGGCCATCTCGCCCGAGGCGAATTTACCCTCGCCCGCCGCTTCGCCTTCATCTGCTCCGGCCTCCTCGGGCTCGGCTGTATCGCCTACGGCGCCATCATCCTCTGGGCGCTCGAACTCATCGAGCACAAGCTGTTTGCCGGCCAGTTCACGGCGGCGCCGATGACGCTGATCGCGGTGGCGGCCTGGGCCATCGTCACGGTCTCCCTCATTCATGCGCCGATGAGGGTGCTGATGGAGACGATGCAGGAATTCCGTCCCCTGGCGGTCATCGCGGGCGTGAGCGTGGGAATCGGCGCCGTCGCCGTCATCGGCCTGCTCCTGATCGCCCAACCGGCTTGGTCGCTCTTCGGCGTCCTGGGTTCGGAAGTCGTGGTCCTGGCGGGCTGCCTGTGGATGCTGAAGCCCTGGAGCTCAGCCCGTCACCCGATGCAGCCCGGCCTCGGCGGCGATCTCGAAGCGAGGCCCGGGCGATGACCCTCGACTCTCTCGGCGAGGCCCCTCGCGCCATCCATCGCGGCATGTCCGCCGCCCAGGCGGAAGCGGTCCGCCATACCACGATAGCCAGGACATCCCAGTCATGAGCGTGATCCCGGAACGTCCCGCACCGACGCTCCCCGTCTCCGCCCGCCGCTACAGCGCCCGCCTGCATACGACGATGGCGACGGTCGCCGATCTCTGGAGCCGGCTAGAGACCGACGGGACCGCCACGGCCTATCAGCGTCTCGATTGGGCGACGGCGGTGGCGGAGCGTCTGAGCACCGAATCCAAGGCCGAGCCGATTATTGTCGAGGTGGTCGACGCCAACGGACATCCGGTCATGCTGGTCCCCCTGGCGCGCCTGCGCCGGCGCGGCCACCGCGCGATCACCTGGCTCGATCTCGGGGTCTGCGACTACGCGGCGCCGATCCTCGCCCCCGGGATCGACCTCTCCGCCGACGAGATGCCCCAGGCCTGGACGGCGATCCGGGACGTGCTTCCCCGGACCGACCTGATCCAGATCAGCCGGATCCCCGACGATGTGAATGGCCGGCCGAACCCGTTCGCCTTCCTGCCCGGCAACCGCCGGATGGACATGCAGGCCTCGGGCGTCGCCATCGAGGGCGATGCCGAGACGCTGCTGTCGCGCCTGTGTCGTCCCAGCACCCTGAAGGACATGGCCAAGCTGCGCCGCCGGCTGGAGCGTGCCGGCGCCGTCACCTTCGTGGAGGCGCGAAGCGCCGGCGAGGTCGACCGGATCTTCGATGCGCTGGTCGAGCAGCGCCGCTCGCGTTTCGCCGAGATAGGCCGGTTCAACCTTCTCTCCCGGCCCGATGTCGAAGCGTTCTACCGCGACGGCGCGCATCGAGGCCTGACCGGCGGACCGGTCCGCCTGTTCGGATTGGCGGTCGACGGAGAATGGATCGCCTGCGCCTACGGCCTCGTCCATGGCGGCACCTTCCATGGCATCCTCCTGACCATGGCGGGCGAGGCCTGGCGCAACACCTCACCGGGCCTCCACATCGTCGCGGAAACCCTGCGCTGGGCCCGCGCCGAGGGACTCGGCTATTTCGATTTCACGGTCGGCGTGATGCCCTACAAGTCGGATTTCGGGGTTCAGACCCGGGATCTGAGCGAGCTCTTCGAGGTCGTGACCCTGCGCGGCCATCTGGTGAAGCGCCTGATCGCGGGAACCGAAGCCTCGAAGATCTGGCTGCGCGGCCATCCGGAATGGTTTGCCCGCGCGCAGAAGGCCCGCCGGTGGCTCCGGCGCAAAGTCGCCTGAGGGGACCGGCCGGAAGCCGGCCGCCGGCGACGAGGGGTAAAGCCAGGCTTATCGCTTCGACCGATTAGCCTGCTGCCCTCGTCCGTACCGGTTGGCCTGCCCGCCCGATGATGCTAGGGGAACACGTGGTGAGTCTCCGTAGCTCAGCTGGACAGAGCACAGGTTTCCTAAACTTCAATTGGGCGCCGCGATGGGAAACCGCGCGGCGGATCCGCTCAAATTCGGGGAACGCCCAAGGCCAGCACGCGTGCTGGCCCGGCCGATCCCGAGCCAAGCCCCGGACCCATCCGGGGAAGGTGTAGAGACTAGACGGGCGGCGCCTAAAGATCGCGACGGGTCAATCCCCACCGGTCCATGGCGAAGGGATAGTCCAGACCACGAACGCTCCTGCACGGAGCGGCGGCGGAAGCCGAAGTGGGATGAAACCTGGGGTCGCAGGTTCGAGACCTGCCGGGGACGCCACCTCTCCATTCTCGACGTATCGTCCATATCCTGGACAAGGTGACCGCTCGGAATAGCACACCGCGCCGTGCTTTTTCGGGTTGGGTTGAACCTGCGAACGTGGAAGAAACAGTAGCTGCGAGCGCCCTGAGCGACGACGATCTGCCCAAGTGCACGGCTCGCGACAGGATTCATGAGACTGCACGGGATCCGACATGGCTGGACAAAAGACCGATGCACGCGATGTCCATGTCGGCCTGCGCATTTCCGAGCAGAGGAAGAAATCGGCCCTGACCCAGAAGCGCGTCGCCCAGAGCTTCGGCATGTCGGCAGCGCAGCTTCAAAAATACGAGAAGGGTATCAATCGCATCAGCGCGATCCATCTCGAGATTCTCAGCCGGATGACCGGTATACCGATCGAATATTTCTTCGATGGCATGGAGCGCAGCGACGATGTTCCGGCTCAGGGGTTGAGCGAGGCACCGCAGCGGGCTTTCGTGAGGCAGGAGGGTCCGCAGGCCCAATGGGTCGGCCTCGTCGATGTCGTCGCCAAGCACGTGACGGAGCATTTCTCCGACGCCAGCCGCCGGGAATTCGCTGCCGCGATCCACGCCCTCGACGAGAAACTAAACGGCTGATCTAAAGTATGTTTTGTTCGTTTTAGCGGATACGTTCGGTTTGTCGTCTTGACCGGTCGAAGTGGGAGTGCCAGAAGCTCTCCGTTCCGAATACCGGGTCTAACGCTGCCGAGGCGAACCCGAAACCGGGGGGCCCAGATGCCGCGTTCCAACTACCTGTTCACCAGCGAGTCGGTCTCCGAAGGCCATCCGGACAAGGTCTGTGACCGGATCTCGGACACCATCGTCGATGCCTATCTGGCGGCGATGCCGGAGGCCCGCCTTGGGGTCGAGACCCTTGCCACCACCAACCGCATCGTCATCGCCGGCGAGGTGCGCGGACCGGATTCCGTGACCTTCGAGCACCTGGAGCACCTCACCCGCGAAGCGGTGAAGGACATCGGCTACGAGCAGTCGGGCTTCCACTGGAAGAACAACGACATCGCGATCCACCTGCACGCCCAGTCCGCCGATATCGCGCAGGGCGTGGATTCGTCCGGCAACAAGGACGAGGGCGCCGGCGACCAGGGCATCATGTTCGGCTACGCCTCGGACGAGACGCCCGAGCTGATGCCGGCGCCGATCTACTACGCCCACAAGATCCTCAAGGACCTCGCCGACGCCCGCAAGGCGAAGCAGGGTGATGCGGCCAAGCTCGGCCCCGATGCCAAGAGCCAGGTGACGGTGCGCTACCAGAACGGCCGCCCGGTCGGGATCACGCAGATCGTACTCTCCACCCAGCATCTCGACGAAACCCTCGATTCCGCCGACGTGCGCGACATCGTCGAGCCTTACATCCTGGCGGCCCTGCCCCAGGGCTGGGTCGGCGAAGAGACCGTCTGGCACGTCAATCCCACCGGAAAGTTCGTCATCGGCGGTCCCGACGGGGATGCGGGCCTCACCGGTCGCAAGATCATCGTCGACACCTATGGCGGCGCGGCACCGCACGGCGGCGGCGCCTTCTCGGGCAAGGATCCGACGAAGGTCGACCGTTCGGCGGCCTACGCCGCGCGCTACCTCGCCAAGAACGTGGTGGCCGCCGGTCTCGCCACTCGCGCCACGATCCAGCTCGCCTACGCCATCGGCGTCGCCAAGCCCCTCTCGATCTACGTGGACCTGCACGGAACCGGGACGGTGGACGAGGCCAAGCTCGAGACCGTGCTGATGGACGCTCTCGACCTCTCGCCCCGCGGCATCCGCATCGCACTCGGCCTCAACAAGCCGATCTATGCCCGCACTTCCGCCTACGGCCATTTCGGCCGCAAGCCCGAGGATGACGGCGGCTTCTCGTGGGAGCGCACCGACCTCGCCGACAAGCTCAAGTCGGTCTTGTCCTGACCCGTGACGTACGGGCGGGATGATCTCCCGCCCGACGAGGGCGGGGCCGGAAGCGAGGGCGCGGACCGCGCCTTCTACGGCCGGCGCAAAGGCAAGCGCCTGCGTGCCGGACAAGAGCAGCGGCTGGCCGAACTGCTGCCGCGCCTGCGCGTGGCGTTGCCGAAAGCAGGCGCGAGGCTCGATCTGCCCGCGCTCTTTCCAAATCCGGTCGACGAGGTCTGGCTGGAAATCGGGTTCGGCGGTGGCGAGCATCTCGCCGCCCAGGCCACGCTTTACCCGCAGGTCGGCATCATCGGCGCGGAGCCTTTCGTCAACGGCGTCGTCAAGCTGCTGAGGGCCGTCGATGACGGCGAACTTGGCAACGTCCGGATCTGGGACGAAGACGCCACTCAGCTCCTCGCCGCCATTCCCGATGCGGGCCTCGCCCGCGTCTACCTGCTCTATCCCGATCCCTGGCCGAAGCGCCGCCAACGCAAGCGGCGGTTCGTCTCGGACGAGACACTCGCCGAGATCGCCCGGGTCCTGAAGCCCGGTGGCGTCTTCCGCTTCGCCAGCGACATCGACGATTATGCCGGCTGGACCCTGGTCCGCGCCGCGCGTTGCGACGCTCTCAGCTGGACCGCCGAAGCCGCCACCGACTGGAAACGCCCCTTCGCGGAATGGCCCGGCACCCGCTACGAAGCCAAGGCAATCGCGGCGGGCCGGGGCCCGACCTACCTGGAATTTCGTCGCGTCGGCTGATCGGTCGGGAGCGATGCGGCCGCGCCGAGCTCGGGCGCGATCGAAATTCGGCCACCGGTGACGGGTGCGCTCCGGCACAGCTTTTTCGTCGTAAGCCCTTGCGGCGCAGAGCGTTGCGTCTTCAGATGCCACGGCAACGAGCATCCGGGGCTACCGGAGCGAGTCTTGATGCCCCATACGAGTCCTGGGGCGCCGCCGAGTGAGGGTGCGGAGTGGGCAGCGGATCTGATCGAGGATCGCCAGTGCTTGGGGATGCGCGCTCCCCGGCCGACCCATATCGGCGCGGCTTCGAGGAGGCCGGGATCGGCCTGGTGATCGTCGATCACGCCACGAATCGCATCTACGATGCCAACCGGTTCCTGACGAACCTCCTGGGATACGAGACTGGAGCCCTGACAGGCCGGCCCGTCAGTGTGTTCGGAGACGATTCCGGCCTGCTCTCCACCGGCATCCGGCGCTGGACCACCGAGAGCGGCACCCCCCTCGACGTCCGCATCCGGCCATCCTCAGCCACGAACGAGGGCGTCCTCCGCACCTTCGTGGTGGAACGGGTCGATGCCGACGATATCGTGCGCTCGGAGGAGAACCGCGCCGCCCTTACCGCCGCCGGTCTCGGAGAATGGCGGATCGATCTGGTCGATGGGCTCCTCAGGGTGTCGCGGCGCGCGGCCCATATCCTCGGCTTCCCGCCCGGCACGTCGCTAACCTGGCCGCAGGTCGCCGAGCTGATGGACGCGCCCGAAGTGGAAAGAGTGAAGACGACCGTCCGCGCCGCGATGAGCGACGGCACTCCCTTCGCCATCGAAGCCCGCCTGCGTCGGGCGGGCGACGACGTCGAGATCCGGATCAGCGCCAGGGGGCAGGCGATCGGTGCCGTGGGCGGCCGGTCCGGAATCGTCGTCGGCGTACTGCAGGATGTGACGACGCGGGTGGAGGCGCGCGACGCCCTCCGCGAGAGCGAGGAGCGCCTGCGTATCGCCACGTCGCTGGCCGAACTCGGCATTTTCGAATGGCACATGCTGGACGACCAGGCCGTCTGGGAGAACGAGCGTATGTTCGCGATCTTCGGGCGACACCCCGAAGAGGGAGCTCTGGGCAAGCGCGAATTCCTCAGCACCGTTCTCCATCCCGATGACCGCCCCGCATTCCGCCAGGCGATCTCGACGGCTTTGCGTGAGGATTCCACGCTGCAGGCCAGCGGCCGAATCCAGCGCGCGCATGACGGTGCGTGGCGCATCATCGACATGGCCGGGCGCTTCGAGAGCGATGCCCCCCATCGCCTTCCCCGCCGCCTCATCGGCGTCGTCGCCGACGTCACCGAACGCAGGATCGCCGAGGAGCGGCAGGCGCTACTGATCCGCGAATTGCACCACCGGGTGAAGAACACGCTGGCGACCGTCCAGGCCATCGTCGGCTCGACCGCCCGCACGGCGTCGAGCATCGAGAGCTTCTACGAGGCTTTCGTGGGGCGGATCATGTCGCTGGCCCATACCCATTCGGTCCTCACCGAGGATACCTGGCAGACCGCGTCCCTGCGCAACCTTCTCGAGAACGAGCTCAGGCCCTATGGCGACGGTGCGTCGGACGGGCCGGGTATCAAGCGCATCGCACTCGACGGGCCGCCGGTGGACCTCGCCTCCGAGATCGCGGTCCCGATCGGCATGGCGATCCACGAATTGACCACCAACGCGGCGAAACACGGCGCGCTCTCGACGCAGGAGGGACGGGTCGCCATCACCTGGAGCGTCATGGAGGATGCAGGCGGCAAGACGCTGCATCTCGAATGGTCGGAATCCGATGGGCCGCCGGTACGACCGCCGACCCGCCAGGGTTTCGGCTCACGCCTGCTGCAGCGCGTGCTCACGGCCCAGGTCCGCGCCGACATCGCTGCGAGCTATCCGCCCGAAGGGTTCCGCCTGACCATGACGGCGCCGCTGCCCGCCCGGACCGAGGGGCTGAACCCCTTGGCCTGACCGGATGTCACGCCGCTCCGCGGGCAGCCCCATCTTCGCCGCCCGCCTCGACGAAGGCCTTCAGTTCATCCAGGGAGTCGAAGGTGAACTGGCCACGTGGCGTATCCGCCTCGATAGAGCCGTTGGAATACATCACGTAAGTGTTGCCGCCGGACGCGTAGGTGCCCACGACGGTCAGACCGCCCTTGGCGGGGCCGGCGGCCGGTTCGACCTCCTCGGGTGAAGCACGCTCCGCAACGGGCTCCGGCTCGTCGACCACCGACGACCGCAGCCCGAGCGGCTCGTCCCGATCGGCGTCGCGCGGCGGCGAAGGCGGCACGACGACGGCGGCGGGCGCTTCCACGACCGGGGGCGCGGGCTCCGGCGCGGGGATGACCGTATCGACCATCGCCATCGGCTTCACCGCCCGGGGCGGCTTGTTCGGCTTGATCTGCCGCGCCGGCACGGCATCGGCTTCCGTCTCGGGCCCTCCCGTGCGGACCTGGTCCTTCCGCGCTTCCTCGACGGGAGGAGGCGGCGGTTCGGGCAGGAGATCCGGCAGGAGCGGCGATGCCGGGTCGCTGCCGAGGGGCGAGGCCTCGTCGGTGAAATGAGGTGGCGATGCGAGCCTCGGCTCGGACAGTCCCAGCGCGCTGGGGCGCTGACGCCCGGACGGTGCCGGCTCCTCCGCGGCGTCGGTGGCGTCCAGCCCCGTCGGGTCGATGCGGCCCCGCCCTTCGGGCAGGACGGCCCCCTCCGCGCCGAGGCCGGCGGCCTGCTCCAACAGGACCCGCTCCAGCCGCTTCAGGTAGGTGGCGACCACAGCAAGGCCGAGGAGGAGCGCGCCCGACGAGGCCGTGGCGGCGCCCGCGATGGTCATCGTCCATCCGCTTTCCAGCCTGACATAGGGAAAGCCCTGGACCACGGAAGCAATGCCGCCGACGATCATGACGACGGCGAGCGCGAACAGCGCGAGGATCATGGAACTCTCTAGATGACGCCTGCACGTAGGAAGTGCGGCGCGCACAGTAAGGCCCGGCCCGGGTTTTGCAAAATCGATCCGTGGAGAAATCCCCGTTCACCGTTCGATACCGGACGCCCGTTGCCCTTGGCGGAGGAGCGACTTAGGTACGAACGCGTTGGCCGGATGACGGCGCGACCCTCGCATCCCTCGGAGCGAGACCCGCCATCCTGTGCCACCAGACCCGGGAGACCTGCCGATGACCTTCACCCTGCCCGAACTGCCCTACGCCTACGACGCGCTCGGCCCCTACATGTCGAAGGAGACCCTCGAGTTCCACCACGACAAGCACCACAAGGCCTATGTCGATACCGGCAACAAGCTGCTCGAAGGCACGGGTCTCGAAGGCAAGACCGTCGAGGAGATCGTCACGGCGTCCTACGGCACCAACCAGCCGCTGTTCAACAATGCCGGCCAGCACTTCAACCACCTCCATTTCTGGAACTGGATGAAGCCCAATGGCGGCGGCGCGGCCCCGGCGGCCCTGGCCGCGAAGATCGACGAGGATCTCGGCGGCTTCGACAAGTTCAAGGCGGACTTCATTCAGGCGGGTGTCAGCCAGTTCGGCTCGGGCTGGGCCTGGCTCGCGGTCAAGGACGGCAAGCTCGCGATCCTGAAGACCCCCAACGGCGAGAACCCGCTGGTCCACGGCGCCAAGCCGATCCTCGGCGTCGACGTGTGGGAGCACTCCTACTACATCGACTACCGCAACCGCCGTCCCGACTACCTCAAGGCGTTCATCGAGAACCTGGTGAACTGGGAATACGTCGAGAAGCTCTACGGCGAAGCCTCGAAGTAAGCTCCGCTCTCACGGTCGCGCCGCGGGTCTTCTGGCCCGCGGCGTTGCCTTACGGAACTGCTCGCATCCATTAAGTCTGACGAGACCGTCGGAGCGCGGCACTCCTCCCCCTTGTGGGGAGGAGTTGGAGGTGGGGGTGGCTGGGCGACCCGCTGCGGAGCCCGGCGGAACCACCCCCACCCTCGCTCCCTCCCCACAAGGGGGAGGGAAGAACGCGCATCGACGAAGCGTTCCGTTTCCCTCTCTCCGGTCGATTCGCATGATCCGCAGCATCCTCTCCGTCGGCGGCTGGACGCTGGTCTCCCGCGTCACCGGCTTTGCCCGCGACGTGGTGATGGCGGCCGTGCTCGGGGCGGGGCCGGTGGCAGACGCCTTCGTCGTCGCCTTCCGCCTGCCGAACCATTTCCGCGCCATCTTCGGCGAGGGGGCGTTCAACACCGCTTTCGTCCCGGCCTATGCCGGCCTTTCGGAGACCGGCGAGGAAGGCGCGGCCAGGCGCTTCGCCACCCGCGTCTTCACCCTTCTGCTACTGACGCAGATCGTGCTGCTCGCCCTCGCCTGGTCGGCGATGCCCTGGGTGGTGCGGGCCCTGGCGCCGGGCTTCTCGGACGATCCCCTGCGCTTCGATCTCGCCGTCGCGCTGACGCGGATCACCTTTCCCTATCTCCTGTTCATCACCCTGGTGACCCTGCTGTCGGGCATCCTCAATGCCCATCGCCGCTTCGCCGTGGCGGCGGGAGCGCCGGTTCTCCTCAACCTGTCGATGCTGGTGGCCCTGGCGCTGGCGGGGTTCTTCCCGAACGCCGCCTATGCCGCCGCCTGGGGCGTCTCCGTCTCGGGCGTGCTGCAATTCGGCCTCGTCTGGCTCGCCTGCCGGCGCGCGGGCATCGCTCCGAAATGGGGGAGGCCGACCTTGCGCGATCCGGCGATGACGCGGTTCTTCAAGGTGCTCGGTCCGGCGGTGATCGGCGCGGCCGGCTTCCAGATCGCCTCCTTCGCCGACACGATCATCGCGAGTTTCCTGCCCACCGGAGCGGTCTCGGCCCTCTACTACGCCGACCGGCTGTACCAGCTGCCCTTCGGCGTCATCGCCATCGCGGCGGGAACGGTGCTGCTTCCGGAGATGAGCCGGCGGATCGCCAAGGGCGACGTTGCGGGGGCGCATGCGGCGCAGAACCGGGCGGCGGGCTTCTCGCTGGCCCTGTCGGCCCCCTTCACCATCGCCTTCCTCACCCTGCCGGGCCTGATGATGACGGCGCTGTTCCAGCGCGGAGCGTTCAGCGCCGAGGATGCCGCCCGCGCCGCTTCGGTACTCGCCGCCTACGGCCTCGCCCTGCCCGCCGTGGTGCTGGTGCGCAGCGCGGTGGCGAGTTTCTACGCACGCCAGGACACGATGACGCCGCTCATCGCCTCGCTCGCCTCCATCGCCCTCAACGTCGCGCTCAAGATCGTGCTCACCGGCCCCTACGGCGTGACCGGCCTGGCGCTCGCCACCGCCATCGGTCAATGGCTGAACCTCGCGCTCCTCGTGGGGCTTGCCTGGCGCCGGGGTTGGACGGCACCGAGCCGGGGCCTCGGCGTAACGATCATCGGCGTGGTCGTCGCCTGCGCCGCCCTCGCCGCCACGGCGATCTACGGCCTGCCGATTGTGGAACGGTCGGTACCGGCCCTGCCGCATTTCCGCGAGATCGTGGTGCTCGGGCTTCTCGGGCTCGTCGGTGCCCTCGTCTACGCCGCCTTGCTGCTGGGAACCCTACGGGCCTTCGGCCTGCGCCTGCGCCGGGCCTGATCCTCTCGGATCAACAGCCCCGGCAGATCCCGTTCAGGACGCGGTCCAGCTGCTTCTGCCGGTTGGTCCGCTCGTTCGGATCGACGATGGGGGCGCCGGCCGCACCCGGCGGAACGGTCTGGCCGGTGGTCGACGTATGAGGCGCCGTGACGGTGGTTTCAGGTCCGCCCCCCGTTCCGGTGACGGCGGCCCGTGCTCCAGACAGGCCGACAAGGAACGACAGACCGAGAGCAACGGCGATGATGCGACCGTGACGTCTCGATCGCTCTGAACCCTCGTATCGATCTCGCATCATTCCTCCCCGCATCGTGTCGGCGGCGTGCCAGCACAGCCTGTGCTTTCGGCTTGCGCGCCTCTCTCTGTATCGAACCCGAAAAACCGGTGACGAATCAGACGGGTTCCAGAATTAAATCACCGGCGATACGGGGATTAATCTCGTCCGACCGGCTGGTTCTCCGGATCGACTCGCGCAGGCAAGGTGAGCCGCACACGGCAGTCCCGGTGTTACTGTCCTGCCCGCCCCCGCATCGAGGCCGGTTGGCCGGGAAGACTCAGCCTGAACCCCGTATCGTGAACTGCATCTCCGTCGATGCGGTAGACGCCGATGGTTCGGTCCACGTAATTGCCGATATAGATATGCGATCCCGATGGACTGAAGGCGATGCCTTGCGTCACCGCCCCCGCCTCGGCCTCTCCCGTGCGGCGGACGAGCCCCGACGGATCGATGGTGAGCAGCGCCACCGCCCCGGTCGGGGTGTAGCCGGGGCCGCTCGCCGGAGCGCTCGATCCGCGCACCACGGCCACCGCCGCGTGCCGGCCATCGGGCGAGATCGTCAGGGTTTCGGGCGTATCGCCGATGCCGAGATGATCGATCACCACCGGGCGCGGCGCATCGGCTCGGATCACGCTGACGCTGTCGGCGTGCCCGTCGCTGGGCTCGGGGCCGGTATTGGCGGCGAGTGCCAAACGCCCGTCGGGCGTGACCTCCAGGCCATAGATGCCGGGACCGACGGGAAGGTCGAGGGCGGGATCGTAGGTGGCTTTGGCGCCGTCGAGGGCGAGGACACCCACCTTGGCGGCCTTGTTCTTGGCCACGAACGCGCGGCGCCCGTCCGGGGCGATGGCCAAAGCCGCTGCCTCGTCGCCGACATCCACGGTGGACACGGCGCGCACGTTCGTCCCGGCGATCGACAGGATCGTGACGCTGCGGCCCTCGCGGTTGGCCACGAGGGCGACATCGCCTGTTCGCGCGATGGCGAGGCCCGAGGGCTGGCGCCCGACGCGGATGGTCTCCACCAGACGCGGCGGGTTCGCGAGGAGGTCGATCACGTGGAGCCGGTCGTCCGCCTGCGCGTACCAGGCCTCGCCCTCCTGCCGCATGAGAACCGAACTCGCCACGAGGCCGAGCCGTCCGTCCGGGGCGATCTGCAGGTTGGTGGGCGGCCCGTAGACGGAATTGTCGAGAGGCAGGACATGAGCGAGGCGGGGGCGGGCCTCGTCGCTCACATCGACGATGGCCAGCGCATCGCTTCCATTGGGGCCGTTCCGGCCGCCTTCGGGCAGGAAGAAGGTTTTGCCGTCGAGGCCGACGAGGAGATAGGCCGGCGCCTCGGCGGCGCAGGCGGGCGCGAGGCCGAGTAGCCCCGCCATGAAGATTCCGACGAGGCGCATCGTTCTCACTCCCAGCCGTCGCCGACGAGAGCCGCCGTGCTATGGCACCTGCCGATCCCGATGCGACGAAGGCATAATGATCCAGGACCGGAAAGGTTTACGGCGGATCAGGCGCCCGCTGTCATGCGGCCCGGACCGTGGAGAGGAATTGCGACATCGCGGCATCGAGTTGGTTGAACTGCAGTGACAATTCCGAGGCCGAGGCGAGAACCTGGGCCGAGGCGGCCCCCGTCTCCTCGGCGGCCGAGGCCACGGCACTGACGTTGTGGGTGACCTCCCTGGTCCCGGCCGAGGCTTCGGTGACGTTGCGGACGATCTCCTGGGTCGCCGCGCCCTGCTCCTCCACGGCCGCGGCGATGGAAGCGGACACGTCGTCGATCTCACGGATGCGCTGGGTGATGCCGGCAATCGCCGAGACCGCCATGCCGGTGGAAGCCTGGACGCGCGCGATCTGACCGGTGATCTCCTCGGTGGCCTTGGCGGTCTGGTTCGCCAGTGCCTTCACTTCTGAGGCGACCACCGCAAAGCCCCTCCCCGCCTCGCCCGCGCGCGCAGCCTCGATGGTTGCATTCAGCGCCAGCAGGTTGGTCTGGCCCGCGATCGTCGAGATCAGGGACACCACATCGCCGATGCGGGCGGTGGACTCGCTGAGATCGCGAACGAGCGCGGCGGTCTCGGCCGCTTCGCTGACGGCACGCTGGGACAGGCTGGCGGAGCCTTGCATCTGGCGGCCGATCTCCTGGACCGACGAGCCGAGCTCCTCGGCGGCGGAGGCCACCGTGGTGACGTTGGCGGCGGCCGTGTCCGCCGCGGCCGCGGCATTACCGGAGCGTCGGGCGGTCATCGTGGCCGTGGCGCTCATGCTGCCCGCCGTGGCCTGCAACTCCGTGGCGGCGGCGCTGACCTGAGTGGCGATGCCGCCGACCGCGGCCTCGAACCGATCGGCCATGTCGAGCATGACCGCCCTGCGATGGGCCTCGGCACCGGCGCGCGCGGCTTCCGTTTCCACCTCCAGGGCACGGGTACGGATGATGTTGTCCTTGAACACCAGGACAGATTTTGCCATCGCGCCCACTTCGTCCATGCGATCGACGCCGGGGACGTCGATGTCCGTGCCCCCCCGAGCGAGAACATCCATTGCCGAGGTCATCCGGCGCAGGGGGCGGATCACGGTGATAACCAGCATGATGGCGGCCCCCGAGGCCATGAGTGCGGCGATGGCGACGAGGACGATGGTCGCCATCACGGCACCGTCATAAGCCGTCTGCGCATGAGTGCCGCTCTCGCGCGCGGCGCGCGCTTCGTAGGTGACGAGCTTCTGAAGCTCGGCCAGCACCGCGCTCATACCCGTCGACATGGTCGTGTTGTAGGTGCGCTGGGCCTCGGCCAGGTTCCCGGTTTGCGCCTGCATGATGATGGTGTCCTGCAACGTCGAGTAAGCGACCCATTGAGTCTCGAACGCCTTGTACAGCGCCCTCTCCTCGTCCGTGTCCAAGCGAGGCATGTAGGCGGCCTGGACGTCGCGCATCTCATCGGCACGCAGTTTGACCGTGGCGGCAGCGCTGGCGCGTAGCTCTGGCGTATCCGCATTGATCAGACGCCCGCCGCTCACCCGCTGCCGCAGGGCAAGAACCTGGATCTTGCCGAGCATCTCGGTGTTCGGCAGGTGATCGTCCCGCATTTCCCGCCCGATATCGTTGACTGAGTGAAGGAAATATAGTGATGCCCCTGCGAGCAAAAGGGATAATAAAAATATAACCCCGAAGCTGGCTACAAGCCTTGTCTGAACGGATACCGATCTCAACAACATCGCAGCAGCGCCCTTGAAATTCTCGATTCTAGGGAACACTGAGCTTATTAACATACCGTAACTCCAATAATCACCGATCGCCCCTTCGCCACCAGTGATTGCTTGGTCGTTCAATGTCCGTTCTTGGATTGAACGGGGCCGAGGCTGCAGGGAGCCAACCCTGATAAGAGCGGAGCATCAGCCGACGCCATGATCGGGCGCTCAGTTCGGTCTCACCTCGGCCTTGTCTCATCTCGGCCTGAGTTCAATCCGGCGCGCGGCCGAGCGCCCTGCGTATCAGCCGCTTGGCATCCTCGCTGCCCCAATCGGCCGGTCCCTTCATCACGCCGAGGATACAGCCCTTGGCGTCCACCAGCATCGTCGTGGGCAGGCCGAGCGAACCGGTCGCCTTCTGCATGGCCGGCAGCACCCGCCCACCGGGATCGGCGTAGTAGGCGAGGTTCGTGATCCCATTCTCCTTCAGCCATTGCGGCGGCTTCTCGAGATTGCGCGTGTCCACATTGATCGCCGCGACGGTGAAGTCCGTCCCCCCCAGCATCTGCTCGAGCCGGTCGAGGGCCGGCATCTCGGCCTTGCAGGGCGCGCACCATGTCGCCCACAGGTTCACCAGCGCGAGCCGCCCCTGCAACTGGGCGAGCGTCCGGTCGGCGCCGTCCGGCCCCTTGAACACGAGGTCCGGCGCGGCGCGCGGAACCTTGGAGACTTCCATGGCCGCCACCTCGCCACGGGCATGGGGCGCGATGCGCGCGATCGTCTCCACGGCGCCACGGCACGGCTCGGCCACAGCCTCGCTGTTGCCGCCGGTCGGACGCGTCCCGTATACGGCGAGACCGCCCGCGATCAGGACGGCGACGACGGCTCCCGCAGCCAGGGTCGCCTTGGCTCCGGGCATCATCGTTGCGTCGCCCGACGGGTGGATGGGGCGGCCGAGAGGAACAGTGTCGACATGAGCAACCGGATGTGGGGCGGGCGCTTCGCGAGCGGCCCCGCCGAGATCATGGAGGAGATCAACGCCTCCATCGGATTCGACAAGCGCCTCGCACCCCAGGACATCCGCGGCTCGCTGGCGCATGTGGCGATGCTGGGCAAGGCGGGCATCCTGCCATTGGCCGATGTGGCAGCGATCGAGGACGGTCTCAAGGCCGTGCGCGCGGAAATCGAGGGCGGCGGCTTCGTGTTCAAGCGTGAGCTCGAGGACATCCACATGTCCGTCGAGAGCCGGCTCACCGAGATCGTCGGCCCCGCGGCCGGGCGCCTGCACACGGCCCGCTCGCGCAACGACCAGGTCGCCACCGACATGAAGCTCTGGGTGCGCGACACCCTCGACAACCTCGACGAGCAGGCCGCCGGCCTGCAGCGGGCTCTGGCCGAGAAGGCGCTGGCGCACGCCGCCACGGTGATGCCGGGCTTCACCCATCTGCAATCGGCCCAGCCCGTCACGTTCGGGCACCATTGCCTGGCCTATGTGGAGATGCTGGCCCGCGACCGTGGCCGGTTCCGCGATGCCCGCGCGCGGCTCAACGAGTGCCCGCTCGGAGCCGCGGCGCTGGCCGGCACCTCCTTCCCCATCGACCGGCACGCCACGGCGGCGGCGCTCGGGTTCGACCGGCCCACCGCCAACTCCCTCGACTCGGTAGCCGACCGCGACTTCGCCCTGGAATCACTCTCCGCCGCCTCGATCTGCGCCGTGCACCTGTCGCGCTTCGCCGAGGAACTCGTGGTCTGGACCTCGGCCCAGTTCAACTTCGTGAAATTGTCGGACGGCTACACGACCGGCTCGTCGATCATGCCACAGAAGCGCAACCCGGATGCGGCCGAGCTCGTCCGCGCCAAGTCCGGCCGCGTCATAGGCGCGCTGACCGGCCTGCTGATCGTGATGAAGGGCCTGCCGCTGGCCTATTCGAAGGACATGCAGGAGGACAAGGAAGGCACGTTCGACGCGCTGCAGGCCCTCTCCCTGTGTCTGGCCGCCATGACCGGCATGGTCCGCGACCTGGAGCCCAATGCCGAGGTGCTCGCCCGCGCCGCCGGCTCCGGCTACGCCACCGCCACGGACCTCGCCGATTGGCTGGTGCGTGAACTCGGCCTACCGTTCCGCGAGGCGCATCACGTCACCGGCCGCCTCGTCGGCGCTGCATCCGCCAAGGGGATCGGGCTGGAGGAATTGGCGTTGTCCGAGATGCAGGCGGCCGAGCCGAGGATCACCGATGCGGTCTATGCGGTGCTGGGCGTGGAAAACTCCGTTTCCAGCCGCACCAGCTATGGCGGCACCGCGCCGGACAACGTGAGGACGCAGGCCACGCGCTGGCTGGCGCTGCTCGACGCGCCAGCCGCGACAGCGTGATTCACAGGGCGACAAAAAAGCTCGGCCGGAGCGGATGCGTTCACGGTCGAGCTATGTGATCCTGCCTAAAGCTCGGACCCACGCACGCCGGAGATGTCGATGCCCGTCGAGAGTTGGATGAATCCCGAAGACACCGCCGCCCTCGCGGCGGAAGCCACCACGCTGATCGATACCGTTCTGGCCCGCCTGCCCGAGGCGGACCGGGCTGCGTTCTGGGCATCGATCCGCAAATGCTACAACACGCCCTACAACGACCCGAAGCCCCGCGCCCTGCCCGTCCGCGACGTGATGGAAGCCAATGCCACCGCACCGCATATGGCAGCCTCGATCGCCGATCTGGCGGCCATCGCCGAGCCGCCGCGGGTGGAGATGGCAATGGGCGCCATCCTCGCGGGACCGACCTTCGCACCGGAGGCGCACCCGGCCTGAATCGTCCCAACGCGCCGACCCCATTCGCGCGGAGCCGCTGGTCGATCCGGCCCGGCGTGAACGCCTGATGGCGTCTCGCCGCAATTCCGCACAATTTTACAGCCTGTGTCGGGACAGCCGCTTTGGCTGCCAGTCCGTCCTTCGCGGCGCAGATTTGCCCTCCACGCTGTCGGCGGGCCTTCTTTCGTATTCGAGAACCTGAACACGATGCAGCATCCTCTCCGCCGCCTCCTCGCCGTCAGCGCCTCGGCGGCTGTCCTGGCGACCCTCGGCCCGGCCTCTCTCACCGCTCCCTCGCCGGCACTGGCGCAGCAGGAGGCCGCCACCGCAGCCGAGGCTCCGGCCAAATCACGGGGGCGCGGGCGAGAGAAGAAGAAAGCGGTCAGCGCGCCGGGCATGCAGCAGGCGACGCCGGTCGCCATCTTCGGGGACTGGAACGTCTTCGCCAACGGCCAGGGCAAATCACGCACCTGCTACGCCATCGCTCAGCCCCAGGCCCGCACACCGAAAACGCTCAAACGCGACACCGCCTACTTGTTCGTCACCATCCGCAAGGGTGACAACGTGCAGAACGAGGTCGCGGTCATGTTCGGCTTCCCGCCCAAACCGGCCGCCAGCCAGGCAAAGGCCAATGCCACGGCCGCCTCCGATCCGATCCTCAGCCTCGGCAGTTCGCAATACGGCTTGGTCGTGAAGGACGAGAATGCCTGGCTTCAGAACCCGTCCGAAGAGGCCCGCCTCGTCGGCGAGATGGCCAAACTGGCCAAGGTTCAGGTCAAGACGACGTCCATGCGCGGCACCTCCACCAGCGACGAATACGCGTTGGCGGGCTTCGGTGACGCGATGAAGCGCGCCCGCGAGGAATGCAAGTAAGACCAAGCCTCAACGAGGCGCGCGAGTGTCCACTGCCGCACACTCGCGCAGCCGGGCCCCGATGAGAAGACGTCATCGAGGCCCGCTATCAGGAACCGCGTTTTGCGGCGCGGGCAGGATCAGGGACCGCCCAAGGCCGCCCGTGTGAGCGCGTCGGCCCCGATATCCTCGGTGCCGTTCATGCCCAGTGTTTCGATCAGCCGGCCACGGGCGCGGCTGACACGGCTTTTCATCGTTCCCACGGCGACACCGCAGATCTCGGCGGCCTCCTCGTAGGTGAAGCTCTGCGCGCCGACGAGGACGAGGGCCTCGCGCTGGCTCAGCGGCAGCAGGTCGAGGGCGGCCTGGAACTCCCGCATCTCCACCCGGATCTCCTGCTCGGGCAGGCTGGTGAGCCGCGCGGCATGGACGCCGTCGGCATCCTCCACCTCGCGCTTGCGCTTGCGTTGCTCGGAATAGAACAGGTTGCGCAGGATGGTGAACAGCCAAGCCGTCAGGTTCGTGCCCCGCGTGAAGCTGTCCGCCTTGGTCCAGGCACGGACCAGCGTGTCCTGAACGAGGTCGTCGCTGCGATCGAGATCGTAGGTCAACGAATAGGCGAACGCTCTCAGGGCCGGAATCGCGCCGAGCAGAAGCTCACGCATCTCGGTATCGGCGCCCGAGGGCGTGCCGACAGGATGGGTATGGCAGCTCATCATGAGGTCTCCCGCGAAGCAGGCTTGGCCGCGAGTTCGGCGAGAAGGGTCTCGAAACGGTCGGGGAGCGGCAGATCCAGGACGTTGCCGTAGAGAATGCGGAGGTTTCGGCCGATCCGCCGCCGGGACTCCGTGTCCATGCCGGCTCGGTCCATGCCCCATCGGTCCATGCCGACCTGCGCGACGCCCGGACCGGGGCCGGCCATGGCTTCCGCTTCCGCAGACGACGCTTCGCCGCCGCAGGCGTGGTCACGGGAACCCCGTTTCCCCACGTCCAGCACGTCGAAAGGGCCGTGGATATCGCTGGCGTCGATCGTCATGGTTCTCCACCGTTATGTCGGTGTCGGTCCTAGTGACGAGCGCTTTAACGCGTTCTGAAAAATGTATTCAGAAACCTTTAAGCTTGTAAAAGCAGCGTCTCTCGCGCGATTCGATGTGTCGAAAGACATCTTATGCGGAAGCACAGCCAGAACAAGCTGAGCCGTAGATCCACACTACATTTACAAATCTGGATGGATGCTGAACGAGAACGGTGCCCCGCGCGGGGATGATGAAGGCCGGCCCGACCGATTCACGAATCCTAACGGTTTTATGCGCCTCGGCGCGGCGCGTAGGGACATCGATCGCGCCGCCTGAAATCGAGCGGAAATATGAATTTCCGGCCTCGGATGTCCCTTCGGTATCGCACGGTTGTGCACCGCACGGGGCTGCCCGTGCGGCGCGGAACCGCCATCCAACGGGATCATTGGCTTCGCTGATACAGGAGGTCCGATGCCGATCATCCAATCGCTCGCAGGCGATGCGATCCGCTGGCTCACGTGGCTGCCCTGGTGGGCGCAGACCCTTGCTCTCGTCGCCGGATGCTGTGCCGTGGTCCTCCCGCTCCATGGCGTCGTGTTCCGCGCCATGCAGCGCGCAGTGGCGGATCGGAGCCTGTTCTGGCGGTCCCTGGTCTCGCGGACGCATGGGCCGAGCCGTCTCGCGCTGCTGATCGTTTCCGTCACGGCGGCTTCGTCTGCCGCACCCCTCTCATGGGACGTGCGGATCGTCCTCAACCAGATCCTCGTCGTCGCGCTCGTGGCGCTGGCCGGCTGGTGCTGCGCCACCGCCCTGCATATCGCGACAGTGATCTACCTGCGCCGGTTCAAGCTCGACGCGGAGGACAACCTTCTCGCGCGCAAGCACTTCACTCAGATGCGCATCCTGGAACGTGCCGGCGTGACGCTCGTCGCGCTGCTGACCATCTCCATCGCGCTGATGACCTTCGAGCCAGTCCGGCAATACGGCGTCAGTCTTCTCGCCTCGGCCGGGGCGGCGGGGCTGATCCTGGGCCTCGCGATGCAACCGGTCCTCTCGAACCTCGTGGCGGGCATCCAGATCGCGATCACGCAGCCGATCCGGATCGAGGACGCGGTGATCGTGGAGAACGAGTGGGGCTGGGTCGAGGAGATCAACTCCACCTATGTGGTCATCCGGCTCTGGGACTGGCGCCGCCTCGTCCTGCCGCTGACCTACTTCATCCAGAAGCCGTTCCAGAACTGGACCCGCGAGGGCGCCTCACTCATCGGCAGCGTCTTCCTCTATGTCGACCACCGCGCACCGGTGGAAGCGATGCGGGCAAAGCTTTCCGAGATTGCGGCGCAGTCGCGTCTGTGGGACCGCAACGTCGTCAATCTCCAGGTCTCCGACGCCAAGGAGAGCGTCATCGAGATCAGGATGCTGGTGAGCGCCCGCAACGCGCCGCAGGCATGGGACCTGCGCTGCGAGGTGCGCGAGAAGATGATCTTCTTCCTGCAGACGGAATATCCCGGTGCCCTGCCGCGCCAGCGGGCGGAATGGATGCAGGCGGAGGCCGCGCCCCTCGCCCGGCAGGAGCCGGAAATTCCGCGCCGCGCGGCGTAACCTGCCGCCGCCGGGGAATTTTACCCGATCCCCGGTGGTATGGCTCGCCGAGCCCGCCCGTCTGGCCCATAAGGCGAGCGGAAGACCCGAGCCACGAGGACGAACCTTGACCGTCACCCAGCTGACCCACCACGACCTCGACGGCTACGGAGCCTCGACCATCGTCGGTGCCTTCCTCGACGTGTCGCGGATCGTCCATATCCCGCGCTATGCCGATGTCGGCCCGGTGGTCGACGCGGAATTGAAGCGGCTCTCCCGCGCCCAGGCGCCCGAATGCCTGATCATGACGGATCTCGGCCTGGAGGCCGTGGCCGTCACCTTCATCACCCGGTTCACTTCCATGAACCTGCGTCGCGACGAGGCCGCGCGGCACCGGCTGATCGTGCTCGACCACCATGCCTCCTCCCTCGACCAGCTGCGCGACCAGGGCCTCACTCTCGCGCCCGTGCCGGAGAGACCCGGCCTCACCAAGGTCGAACTCGCCGACCCGAACGTGGTCGTGCTCATCGACGAGGACCGCTGTGCCACCCGCCTCGCCTACGAGCATCGGGAGCTCTACGCCTCGCGTGAGGTGGAGGCCGGGACAACCGAGGAACTCGAGACGCTTGTCGCTGCCGTCGATGCCCTCGATCTATGGAAGAAGGAGCGCCCGACCTTCCGGGGCGGCCTCGCCCTGGACGAGATCTTCTGGGACAACGTCGCGACCCTGATCCCGGTGGGCCATCCCTGGCATGACCGCTTCATCAGCGCGCTGCTGCGGGCGGTCTCCGCCCTGTTGCGCGAAGGGGCATCGCCGGCCCGCGTCGAGGCCGAGATCGCCGCGACCCGGCGTCGACTCGTGGACGCGCTCCTCGCCGACGAGCCTCAGGACGACCCGACCCTCACCACCCGCATGCGGATGGCCCGAGCGCTCGCCCGGTCGGATGCCCTGTTCCAGCGACTCTCGGATGGGACGATGCTGTCCTTCGGCCTCGATTCGGGCATGTTCCAGCGCGTGTCCGACCTCGTGATGGAGAGCGGCAGGGCGACCCGCGTCGTCAATGTCCAGCGCACGGGCTCGCTGTCGTTCCGCTCGAACAACGAAACGGCGCTGGACGGTGCGCGCAAGTTCCGTGGCGGTGGCCACAAGGATGCGGCCGGCGGCAAGCTGAATGCCGGATCGGCCTTCTCCCTGGCCGATGCCGTCTCCCAGGTGGAGCCGGTGCTCAACCCGCCCCAGCCCGATCCGGCCTCCAGCCCCTTCGCGGCGCTCAAGGCCTGGAAGGGCTGAACCTCGCCCCTCAGCCGACCTTGCCCGTGGTGAGGACGCCGCGGGCCGCCGCCAGCACCTCCTCGCTGAGCTCATCGTCGTCGATGGCGCGGGCCAGGGCGACGGCTCCGATCATGAGCGACAGGCTCGCCAAGGCCCGCTGGCGCCGCCGCTTCGCCAGGGCCGCGGGAAGCAGGCCGGTCATGCGCTCGATCAGGCCTCGGGCCCCGTGAAGGAACCGCGCCCGCAGCGGAGAACCTGGCGCTTCACGCGACACGTCATTGGCCAGACACGCCAGTGGACAGCCGAGGCCCGGGTTCCGAACGTGGCCGAGAGTCAGGTAACTCGCCATCCATCCGTCGAGATCGTCAGGGCGCCAGTTCTGGTTGGCGGCCAAGTCGAAAGCCTCGACCGCCAGCGCCTCCTTGCTGGCGAACTGGCCGTAGAAGCCGCCATGCGTCAGGCCCGCCGAGGCCATGATGTCGGCGACGCCGACGCCATGCAGCCCACGCTCGCGGAACATGGCCGCGGCGACCTCGACCACCCGTTGCCGGTTCAGCTTGGCCTGCGCCTGTGAAACCTTTGGCACGGTGAGACCCTCCTGCTTGACCTCCCAACATATAGATGATCGGCCTCATGCAAAAGGGGGCATCGCGACGACGATCCGGGGCAGTCGATGCCACCGGTCCTTATCCTTCGTGTCGCGGGCTCACCGCACGCGCGGCAGGATCTCCTTCGCAAAGCGCCGCATCTCGGCCTCGAACGGCTGGAATTGCAGCATGAACAGGTCGATGCCGGCGTCATGAAAGGCGCGGATGCGCGCGGCGACGGTCTCGTAGCTGCCGACGAGCCCGGCCGCCGTGCCGCCATTGGTGCCGACATGACGGGTCGCCGCCGCATCGGTCTTGGCGAACATCACGCTGGCGGCGTCGGTACGGGCCCTCGTGGCATTCCGTAGCCCCTCGTCGCGCCGCGCCAGGACGAGGAGCCGGGCATGCTCGGCCTCAGCCTCGGCATCCGTCTCGCGGGCGATCACGAAGGCGGAGAGGCCGTAGCGCAGCGGCCCGTTGGCGGCGGGCCGGCGCGCGACATCCGCGATCAGGGCCCTGACATCGTCGAGCGGCTGTCCGTTGATGAACCAGACATCCGCCCGCTCCGCCGCCAGGGCGCGGGCCGGCTCGGATTCGCCGCCGAGATAGACCGTCGGCCGTGGCCGAAAGGTCCCGGCCGGGCGCAACTGGTAATCCTCGACCTGGAAATGCCGGCCCGCATGGGTCACGCGTTCGCCCCGCATGAGACGGTCCACGAGGCCGATCCATTCCCGTCCATAGGCATAGCGGTCGTCATGGGCCGGGAAAGGCAGGCCCGCCCGCTCGAATTCGGCCTTGTTCCAGGCATTCACGAGGTTGAGGGCGAAGCGACCCTCGCTCACATGCTCGATCTGCAGGGCCATCTTGGCGAGCACGACCGGGTGGTAGAGCCCCGGCTTGATCGCCGCGATGATCTCGATGCGGCGGGTCAGGGCGGCCAGCGCAGCGGAGGCGGTCCAGGCCTCCAGCTGGTCGCGCTCGTCGTCATAGGGATTCGCCGTGTGCTGGGCCACCAGGACCGAGTCGAAGCCCAACGCCTCGGCCTCCAGCACCAGGGCCCGGTTACGGGTCCAGCTGGCATCGTCCGGCTCGTCCGGATCGTGGTGGGACGCGCGCGAGCCGTGGACGGCCGCCCAGATCCCGAAACGGGGCGCATCGCTCATGCGCGTCACCCCGCCCGCGCGGCGGGCGGCTGCCAGATCGCCACCCCGGTGGCGTCGAGCTTGCGGGGGATCAGCTTGGCCTCATAGAACGTATCGGCGATCTCCTGCTGCTCGCCGAGTTCGGCACGGGTCACGGGAGTGACTTCGTAGGTCCGGCGGCGGTTCACCGTCGCGACGATGTCGGGGGACAGGTCGCCCCAGATCGGGGCCAGCAGCGCCACCGCGGCGTCCGGCTCGGCCTTCGCCCACCGGCCGGCTTCCTTCAGGGCCTCGTAGACCGTGGCGACGACCTGCGGGTTCTCGGCCACGAAACGGTCATTGGCGAGGAAATAGCGGTGATAGCTCGACAGGCCGGTGGCGTCGGCCAGCACGCGCACCGGCCGCTTGGACTGCGCGATGGCAAGAAAGGGGTCCCAGATGACCCAGGCATCGAGACTGCCCTGGTTGAACGCGACGAGCCCCTCGGGCGCCTGGAGATAGGCCGGCTTGATATCGGGGAAGCCGAGACCGGCCTTCTTCAGCGCCGCCGCCAGGATGAAATGGCAGCCCGACCCACGCGATACGCCGACCGTCCGGCCCTTCAGGTCGGCGATGGAGCGGATGGGCGATTCGGCCGGTACGATGATCGCCTCGGCGGAAGGAACACCGATCTCGCGCGCGTAGAAGGTGAGCTGAGCGTTGGCGGCCTGAGTGAAGATCGGGATGGCATCCGCCACGTCCGCGTGCAGATCGACGGCCCCCGCATTCATCGGCTCGATCACGCTGGTGAACAGATGCCAGGACGGCGCGAAGCCGAGGGGCTTCAGACGCTCGTCCAGGGTGCCCTTCGCCTTCAGGATGGTGAGCAGGGTCGAGGAGCGCTGGTAGCTCAGGCGGACGGTGCGCTCGGCGGCGTGCACCGCCGGCGATCCGAGCGACAGGCTCGCTGCCACTCCTAAGCCGGCACGGAGAATCGTCCGACGCGAGGGGGATGCTCCGCCCGGAGTGTCGTGATTCATCTTCGTCTCCAGGGTGAGAAAAGCACGTCCGGTGCGAGCCTATTACAAGATGAAGCCCCACACAGATCCAGACAGCGCCTGCGGATCTGCGGCTTGACCAAGCATAGGCACCGACCGACCCCGGTGTCTTACCGAGATGCTTTACTTCTCCGCAAGAAAACAGTTTTTTGAATTTCCCCGCCTTCGCGGACGAATATTTCCCACCCCCTCGTCGTTGAGATGCTTATCCTTCAAGATGGCGACAGCGATGCCATTCGTTCTCGAAACGGCACGTTCCATGGCTTAAAGCAGTCGCTCGAGACCCTGCAACGGGTCGAGCGCCGGAGATGCACCAGCAAGGACCGCAGATCGTGGTTCGGTGTGAGGATGCAGAGGCCGCCAGTCCAGGATCAGTCGCCACAGGCACAAGCACGGCGGCAGGATCGAAGCCTGCGAGGCATTCGCGTCTCGAAGGCCTGCGACGCCCATGAGTCGCGACGCTAAGCCAACCGACCTTCCATCCGCGATCCTGCTCGCGGGAAACCAAGCATCTTGAGTACATCATTCTTAAATTGAAGATGACGCACAATTAAACGTTTAGTAATCCCGACAATCCAAATAGAATAATTCCGATTACGATTGTCTCCATGACCACGCGGCAGATCATGACGGCCTGGATGGCCAAATGGTCGGCATAATGAGGACCGGGCTCGGGCAGGTGCCCCTTGTCGAAATGCTGCATCGGAAAAGCGGCCCCCATGATGCGCAATAATTTAAGATCTTGGATAATTTATAGAAAAATTCGCAACCTTTCAAAAGAGCAGAAGGAGTATCCGTCAGGGTTGTCAAACGCGAATGTGGCAATCGATGAGACATCGATCGCCGCCCGGTCGCAGGAAGATGCCGCTGCTATGGATGCATGATCTCGGCCTGCCTCCCGGGATTGGACACCACTGGCAGCAGGCGCCCAGGCATGGCGTGAAGATTGTCATCGAAGCACGGCCGGCGAACCGGATCCGCCTTCTCCGCGTCGGCGAGCGACCGCTCCAGTCGCGCCCTCGCACATCCCCACACCGGGAGACGCCAGGAACACGTCGCCGACGATGGGCGAAGAGTTGGGTAACCAGATGCGGCGTCGGCGCTACGGCGGCGGGCGATAGGCCCGGATCGGCAGATCGGGGGACAGGCGGTCTTCCGTCTCCACGCTCGTGGGGGCAGCGGGTTTCGGCGCGGCAACGGGAGCCGTTGGCGCAAGGGCGGGGGCCGGATCGGTGATGTAGCGCGGGGCGCCCGTGGCGGGACCGGCCGGCAGCGGAACGGCGGTGCCCGCGGCGGGCGGTAACGGGATCGTGGGGGAAGTGCGCTCCACGACCGGAACCGGGACGCGCCGGCCGTCATCGACTTTCTGGTTTCGTGCGCTCGGCCGTTCCATGGCACCGGGCGGCTGCGCCGCCGCCTTCGCGGGCTCCTTCGAAGCGCGGGCGGACGGTGCCTCGCGCCGGGGCTTGGGCGCCGCGCGGGTGGATACGTGCGGTCGGCCGCCCTCGCGTCCGGCACCGAGGGAGAGGTTCATGCGTTCGACGCCGGAGACGAGATCCGCGAGGGTCGCGGTAGCCGTCCGGCACAGGCTGACCCGGAGGGACGCCGCGCGCTCGGTGCTTCCGCCGAAGAGACTGTCAGGGGCCGATCGCCCGCCGGATCGCGGAGCGAGATCGATCCATTGCCAGGCGTAGAGGCAGTTGCTGCCCACCGCGAGGCCCACGGGGCCATAGGCGTTCCGCTTGGGAACGGTGGAGACGCGCATGCCCTCCCCGGGAAAGCGCGCCAGGAGTTCCGCGGCGATGCCGAGGCGGGTCGGCTTCGCCATGGTCAGGGCGGAGCCGAAGCGCCCCCCCGCATCGGCTCCGTTGCGGACGCTGATCTCGGCGTAGTTGCGCGGGCCACCGGCAAAGGTCACGCGCTGGGCGAAGCCATCGCGAAAGGAGGTCTGCGCTACATCCGAGACGCGGCCCGCGCCGGGGATCTCGACCACGGATTGCGCGAGAGCGGCCCGTGTCGTGAAGGCCCACGGCAGGAGGACCAGGGCAGCGAAAACGCCGGATCGCAGGGAGGAGACCAACCGATGGGAGCGGATCATGGACGTTGCATCGAGCTCGGCGCGGTATCGGGCTGATCGTAGCCGCGATTGACGGCCTGCGAATTAGGCAAGGTGAAGCGGTCGGCCTCCGACGCAGCACGCTCCTGCGGGCCACGGTTCCGCGAGGCCTGCTGCGCCCGCCATAGGGTGCCCTCGCCCGGCTCCGACAGGGTGGAGGGCCGCTCGGAGCCGTCATAGCCCGGCAACAGGTTGAAGCCATAGCTCTCGTAGGGCATCGGCCCCGCTCCCGATACCCGGCGCGCGACGAGCGGCATGGTCTTCGAGGCGGGCGGCTCGGCCAGGAAGGCGCCATCCTGCCGATCCGCGACCACCCGCGCCAGGGAGGGCGGAGCGTAGCGCAGGGGGTTCTCCGCCGACACCGCGAGGGGGAATTCGCTGCGCTGGACCGGCAGGGGCTTGGCCTGGCCGTCCCCCGACGCATCGGGTTTGGGCACCCGGCCATAGGCTGCCGTGTTGCGGGCCGGCGCGGCCGGGGCGGGAGCGGCGGAGGCGGCCGGTGCCGGGCGCCCCCCCTGGGACGGGGCTGCGTCCGCTGTCGCGGCGCAGGCCAGGGGTGGTCCGGCCGGCCCCTCGCGGAACAGGAGATCCACTACTTTGGGGAACAGGCCGTCGTAGCGGTTCACGATGGTGAGGTAATCCTGCTTGCGCTTCAGGCGCTGCAGCGACAGGGCATAGCCGGTCACCGCGGACTCGCTCGGAAGCCAAGCGACCGCGTGCTGGAACCATTCCAGCGCGGCCTCGAACTGGCACGAATTGTAGGCGTACCAGCCGAGGGCCTCGGCCCCCTCCCCCGACGCCGTGGCCAGGGTCACCTTCGCATAGCGGTTGATCCGCTCCAGATCGATGAAGCTGGGATTGGCCTGCGTCAGCCTGCGGCCCATGAGGTCGATGAACAGGATGCTGTTGCCGACATACTTGTCGCGCCAGGCATAGGCGACCTCCTCGGCCTCCCGCAGCATCCCGAGCTCGCGCAGGGTATGGGCGAGGCCATGGGCGATCATGGCATCGCCGCCGCGGCTGATGGCGAGCTTGAACCAGTCGAGGGCCGCGCGGAACTGGCGGTGGTTGTACGTGTACCAGCCGAGCAATCCGGTCTGGCTCGCATCGCCGGAGGCGCGGGCATAGGCCTGGAACGCGGCCATGTCCGCCGCGCTCGGCTCCTGGGCCGGAGCGCCGTGGAGATCCGCGACGATGCGGGCGCGGGTGATGTCGTTGGCGATCGCCTTGAACTCGGAGCCTCCCTCGGCATCCGTGCGCCCGATGGCGATGAGCTTCTCCGCCAGGACCATTGGCAAGGTCGACATCGCCTTCTGGATCGTGGCCAACCGCACGCTGGTGTCGTTGCTGGTGTCGAGCACGGTCTTGTAGAGGGCCAGGGCCTCGTCCGATCCGGCCGCTCCCCCTTCGGAGGCCAGGGCTTCCGCCGTGGTCCAGTAGCTTTCCACGTCGCTCGGATCGAGGGCGCTCGGGTCGGCCCGGTAGAGGGTAACGATATCCGCCGTCTTGCGCGCGGTGGTCAGGGCTTTCAGGCGGCTGCGGAAACTGGCCCGCAGGAGCTTGCGCGACAGTTCGTCGGAGGGGCGCCAGTTCGGGTCGGCGGCGCGGCGGGCCGCGATCGCCGCATCGAGGTCGTCGAAACGCCCGGCAGTGAACAGGTCCCAGAGCGGCGCCTCCTCAGGCGGGCTCGGCTGCAGGGTGTCGAGGTCGGTGGGTTCGACCCAGCCGGGATAGAGCTGCTTCAGCCGCGCCGCCTCGGCCTTCATCCGCGCCGTCTGCTTCTGCGACGCGTAGTAGCGCAGGGCGCTCTCATCGACCATGCCGGCGGCGGCGGAACTGCCGGGCACCGCGATGATCGCGGGCGCACGCGCCGCGTCGTCCGGGCTCTCGGTCTGCGCCGCCAACGGAGCGACGAGGCAGAACCCGGCGAGGGAGACGCCGCAGAGCAAGGCGAAACCCCGCGCCGCTCCCGTGGCGCGAGCGGTCGCCGGCCTCCCCCATCCGCGGATCACCGTGCCGGACATGACAGGTTCCTCATCTGCAGCGCCACCATCGACAGGAGGTGCAGCGTGGTCGGATAGTAGTTCTCGTTCCCCTGCGGCCGTCCGAACCCGTCGGGCAGCGGCATGCCCTTCCGGTCGCACAGGAGTAGCCCCGAGAGGGCGGTATAGCCGCTCTCGCTCAGGGACTCGACCGTCCGGCCGTCGGAGGTGTCGACGATGGGCAGGCGCTCCCGGTCGGGGCCGGACCAGAGCGCGACGAAGGGGTCGTAATCGCTCGGGCGTCCCACACCCGCCCAGACCATGTAGAGGGGAATGCGAATGGCGTTGTAGGAGAAGAGCGGCGGGAATCCATCCGCCGGACGCGGCTCCTCGCCCTTCAGGGAGATCCATTCGGTCGGCAGCTTCGCCGTCCCGAAGCGGGAGCGGCGGATCAGGTTGAGCCCGCTGGCGGTCAGGGCCGCCCAGTCGAATTCGGGGGCCACGATGGGGAGCCGGGCGAAGGCCGGGAACACCCAGTAGGAGAGGTTGATCAGCGGCCCGTCCGCGCGTTCGGCTGCGGAGAAGCCGGAGACCGCCGGCAGCAGCAGCGCCCCGTTCTTGTCCTTGAACAGGATGGTCTTGCGCGCGACCTCCACGGCGATGCGCCGCGCGGCCACCCGGTACGAGGCCTCGTCCCAGGCCTCGGCCGCTTCGGTGAGGGCCCAGGCCACGAGGATGTCGCCGTCGGACGCGTCGTTGAGATCGGCCACCGCCGGTCGTTTGCCGGGCTCCCAGCGCCAGGCCAGCAGCTCGTCCGAGCGGACCATCAGGTTGGCGCGGGTCCATCCCCAGAGCCGTTCGAACGTGGTCCGGTCATTGGCGGCGACCGCGAGGAGCATGCCGTATCCCTGCCCTTCGCTGTGGCTGATCATACCGTTGGCGGTGTCCACCACGCGGCCCGCCTCGGTGATGAAGCGGGACCGGTAGGAGCGCCAGGCATCGGGATTCTTCAGGGAATCGGCGAGAACCGCCGGCTTCGAGGCTCCCGGCATGGCTTCGCCTTTCGCGGTGGGGGCACCGGGCATCGCGGTGGCGGGTGGAACCGGCGAGGCGCCGTCCTGCGCCCTCGCGGGAACGATCCAGGGGCTCGCGACGGCCAGTGCCGCGCCGAAAACCAGGCCGAGAATGGGATGCACGGTGCGGGTCATCCGTTTTTCCGGCCGATATTGCGGACAAGGGACGTCGTCGTCAGGCCGAGGAGCAGGGCGAGCCCAAGGGTCAGCGCCACATAGATCGCCGGGTTCATCGAGAGCCAGCCGGCGGTGACGAGGCGAATGTTGGAGAGTGAGCGCGTCTTCGTCTCGACGAGCTCCACGTTCCGGGGAGCCACCGTCTCGAGGGATCCGTCCGAGGCATCGAGGAAGGCGAAGCGCCCATCGATCCGCGACCAGACCTCGGGATCGATGAGGCAGGCCGCCGATGCCTTGAGCAGCAGGGCATTGGGGGCGGTGATCACGGTCACCGACCCGTCGAAGCCGTTCTGCGCCGCCGCCGTCGTCGGAAAGCCCTGGGCCATGATCAGGCTGGCGCCGGGGGGAACCGTGACCGTGGCGGGCGTCGATGGCGCCGCGCTGAACAAGGCGCGGGGGTCACCCACGACGGAGTTGAGCAAGGCCCTCCCCCGCTCGACGACGCCGTCCGCAGCTTCGAGGACGGGATGGCGCGCGCGAAGGGTCTCGTCCCATTTCGTGACGAGATCACCGTCCGACAGCCTAGCCTGGGGCGAACGTCGCGCCTCGGCGGGCGCGGCGGAGGCAATGGTCGGGCTGGGGGCCGGCGCGCGCAAGGTCAGTTCGGGCAGGCTGCAGCGCGGCGGCAGATTGCGGCGAAGCCGGTCCAGGGTCGGGGCCGGCACCGAGCCGGACTGGCCGGGCGCCCGCGCCGTTTCTGCGCGCGCCTGCCAGATCGTCCTGATCTGGTCCGGGTCGAGGCCCAGCCCCGACAGCGTCGAGGGAGACAGGGACCGCACCGGGGCGACGACGAGGGTCGGCCCGGGAGAGCCGCTCTGCATGTCGCCGGCGAGTTCGAAATCGATCATCCGCCCGGCGGCGCCCGCCAGTCTGGCGGCGAGGGTCGCGGCGGCCGCCACCGTATCCTTGTCGAGGGTGGGTAGGACCAGACGCGGACGGCGTTCGGACTTGACGAAGGCCAGGGCCCCGCTCGTCGTCGCGGCGAGATCGGGAATCCTGGCCGCGTGCGCCAGGGTGGGAATCGACAGGCTCGCGCGGTCGAGGATGAGGAAGCGCTCCCGCTTCGAATCCGTGGCGTTGAGGCCGCACGTCTCGTCCGCCGGGGCGGGAACTTGGGCCATGATCGCGACGCGGTTGAGGCCCGGACGCCACTTCGCCAGGGGCAGCGGGATCGTGTTATTCTCGAACACTTCGCCGCGGGTCTGGGCCAGCGGCACGCTGGCAGCGTTGCTGCCGTTGAGATCCACGAGGATGCGGGCGTCCGAGGTCAGGCCGGACGCGTAGGCGCCCGCCAGGTTCAGCATGACCTTGCCGTAGTCCGCCGGCAGGAAATCCGCCGGCAGGTAGACGTCGAAGGCGGTGCGCAGCAGCCGCCCCGAGAATTCGCGGGTCGAGACGCCGAGGCTCTGCAGCGAGACCGTCTCGTCCCCGTCCAAGATCGTGCCGCGCGCCAGGGACGCCGCCTTCAGGCCGGCGGGAGTGCCGTAGACCTCCCCTCCCCGCGCGAGGGCGGCGATGGCTTCCTCGATCTCGGCATAGCTGGTGCCCGTGACGACCAGGGTCGGTACCCGGTCCGGGCGCGGCGGCAGGACCACCAGCCTCGGCCCGCCGGTGGAGCCGATCGATTCGAGATCGGGCATCTCCCGCAATTCCGCCGCCGTCCCGACGATGAGGTTGAGACCCGACCGGCCCGACATGGGCGGGCCGAACTCCACCACCGGCCGGGCGATGCGACCGATCAGGCCCACCGCCTCCACCGCGTGGATCATGCGCTCGAGCCGGGGCAGGTTCGGCTTGTCGTTGGCGACCACCCGCACCGGCAGGGCGCCGCTATGGTCGGGCTCGAGGGCGGGAAGATCCTTGAGTTCGAGGCTGGCGGCAGCGACCGGCGCGACCACGAGCCCGGAGCGCGACGGATCGATCTGCGTCCAGAGTTCGTAGGTGGCGTTGAGCGAGCAATCGACCCGGTGGCGCTGGCTGGCCTGCAGGGAGACGGCGTTGTAGCCGAGCTTGAGGCTTCCCTCCGGAATCTCGAATTCCACCACCTTCACCGCGCCCGGCGCCTGGATGTTGGTGCGTCCGACCACCGCGCCGTTGACGCTCACGGTCAGTTCCGAGGCTTCGGGCGCGACAGAGATGGCCGAGAGGTAGGAAATGCGCAGGCGCGGGCGGCCCCGCGTCTGTGCTTCCGTCAGATAGACCGGGAAGCGCAGCGTCGCCTCCTCCCCCTCCATCCGGAACCCGTCGGTGGTGGCCGCGAGGCGACGCGCCGGGGCGATCCTGCCGACAGGCTCGCGCTGGGCCTCCTCGGGGGGCGCGGCGGGGCGGGTTGCGGGCGGCGGGGCGTCCGGGCGGCGCATGGCATCGCCCACGGGCGGCACCGAGAAGCGCTCGGTCGGCCCCGATCCGAGGAAGCTCTGGGCTTGGCCGGCCGGCGTCTGCAGGATCAGGCCGAGGGCGCCAAGACAGGCGAGGACGCGAAAGGTCGACATGGTGATCTGCCTCACGTCCGCACGAGCGGGTCGTGCGACCCACGGCTCGCTTGCTTGCCCGAGCTTTCGAGAAGGCGGTCGTTCTCGAATTCCAGCATCAACCGGACCCAGTCCGTCGCGGCCTCGCTGCCGGGAATGCGGCTCGATCCTTGGCGGACGACGAGGGGATTGTCGGACGGGCCGGGCGGGGTGGGCTGCGTGTCGGCGGGTGCGGTGAAAGGGGCCGGCTGCTGCACCAGGAGGGGGGCTTGCGCGCCTTGTTTCGGCAGGACCGGGCCTGCCTTGGCCACGGTCTCCGCCGTAGAGGCATGTCCGCTCTTGAAGGCGTAGCTCGCCGCGCGGAACGGCTCGACCAGGCCCCACCAGATCAGCTGCAGCGTGCCGGAAAGGATGTTCTTGTGCCGGCGGCGGCTCTGCTGGAAGCGCAGGAGCGCACCGGCATCGCCGTACATCAGGCCCGCCAGCGCCCCGTATCCCTTGGGATCGAGGGGCTGGAATTGGAGGTTGAGCACCATCTCGTCGCCCGATTGGGTCATTTCGCCGATCTCCACCGGCAGCGGTACCTGCACCGGAGCACCGTCGATGGGGACGACGGAGAGCTGGCCGGTGCGGTGCGTACTCCCAGCTCCCGGCGGCAGCGCCTCGGCGCCGAAACGGATCGTGCAGCCCAAAGCAGAGGCGCGTTCGATGGCGACATCGAGAGCGCGCCCCCCGAAGACGAGGCGGCCATGCCGGTTGATCGCCAGCGAGGGGCTCGCTTCGGTGGTCCTGCGCTCCGCCGCCACGCCGAGGGCCACGCCGGCGGTGAGGAGGTTGAAGAAGTTCCAGAGGCCCACGACCAGCATCAGGTTGGTGACGCCAGGCTCGAACAGGTAGCGGTAGAGGGCCGTGCCGCAGCCGATGAGCAGGATGAAGTAGACCGCGAAATAGGGCCACGCCATGGGCGAGAGGTGGTCCTGATCGAGGGCGGCTCCCTTGGCCGTGACGTTGAAGGTCGGCTTGCGCGGCGAAACGATCACCGAAATGATGGCCCGGAAGAGATACAGGCCCTGGACGTATTCGTAGAGCTCCGAGACGAAGGGCCAGCGAAACTTACCGTAGACGTAGTTCTGCATCATCAGGTTGATGACGATATAGGTCGCCGTATAGGCGATCGACTCATCGACGCTGGCGACGAAGATCTTCAGGTCGAAGAAGATGTGCAGCATGGGCGCGAACATGAAGATCATGCGCGGCACCGGAAAGAACCAGAACGTCATGCTCGACAGGTAGGCGAGCTTCTGGATCGGGTGGAGCCCGCGCTTGAACAGCGGGTTCTTGAGCATCAGGATCTGGAACATGCCCTGGCACCAGCGCGAGCGCTGGCCGATGAAGGCCACCAGCGTGTCGGGCTGCAGGCCGGCGATGAGGGGCGTGTCCACGTAGATGCTGTTCCAGCCGCGCGAATGCAGCTCGAAGGCGGTCTCGCAATCCTCGGTGATCGTGACGCCGGAGAAACCGCCGGCCTCGTCCAGCGCGCGCCGGCGCAGGAGGGCGGCAGAGCCGCAGAAGAACGACCCGTTCCACTTGTCGAGGCCGCGCTGCGTCACCGAGTAGAACATCTCGTTCTCGGACGGCATGCGGTCGAAGGTGCGCAGGTTCCGCTCGATCGGGTCCGGATTGAGGAAGGCGTGCGGGGTCTGAACCAGAAACAGGCGCGGGTCGGCCGCGAAATGGCCGATCGTCTCCCGCAGGAAGGAGCGGAACGGCACGTGGTCGGCATCGAGGACGACGATGATCTCGCCCTGCGAATGCTTGAGACCGTTATTGAGGTTGCCGGCCTTGGCGTGCTGGTTGCGCGGCCGGGTCAGATAGGTGACGCCGAGCGCCTTGCACAGGGATTGAAGCTCGCTGCGCCGCTGTATCGCCTCCTGCGCTTTCGCGGGGTCGGGATCGGCGCATTTCTGGTCGGTGCCGCCGTCATCGAGCAGCCAGACATGGAGCTTGTGAGCCGGGTAGTCGATGAGCTTGGCGGCGGACAGGGTCGTGGAGAGAATCCCCGCATCCTCGTTGTAGCTCGGAACGAAGATGTCGACGGTGGGCAGGTCCTCGGGCGGGCCCAGGGGCGGCGTGGCGCGGCGCAGCGGATCGGCGTTGATGATGAGGCTGATGAAGAGGATGAAGACGCAATAGAGTTCGCCCAGCAGCAGGACGAGGCCGAACCCGAAGCTCACCGGATCGGACGGGGACGGCAACGTGTTCGTGACGCGCCAGAACATGTAGCGCAGGACCACGAGGCTCCCGAGAGCCAGGAAGACGAACCGCGCCGGCGGATTGTCGAAGAAAATCCATAGGATGCTCATCGCCACCATGGCGCACAGGCTCATCGCGAGCTGATCCTGCGTGCTGATCGGCTGACTCAGCAGAGCGAGAACGGCGACCGCGGACACCATCCACACGATCCAGCGCAATGCAGATCTCAAAACGAGTATCCCTCTGGGGGCGGGCAATCGGTCGGCACAAGCAATTATCGCGCGGGTGCATGAAGCTGTCGTGAGGAAGAATGCTTAACTTCCAGCATCCGACATCCACGGCAGCGTCAGGCATCGGACTCGGCCATTTTGCGGCCAACCGGTTGCGATTGTCTTGCTACGCTGAAAATCGAGAAATCTCGGTCTTAATATGTCGTTTAGGATGCAATTGGGCGGTTGCTACGCCGAAGAAGCGCGGAATGGTGTGACGCGTCGAAACGAAGCACGGCAGGCACGGCCTCAGAACGCGGCCCGGGCCTCCACACTGGAATAGTAGCCGCTGCCCTGGATCCGGTCCTTCACGTAGCCGACGCCCACGGCCATCTTGATCGGGCCGATGGAGAAGCCGGTGACATGGGCGCCGATGCGGTACTGGCTGAAGAAATTGTCGCCCAGGACCATGGCCTCGGGCCCGATATAGATTCCGTCGGCGACCATGTAGCCGGCGCGGAAGCGCGTGTAATAGGCGCTGAACTGCGTCGAGTAGGAGCCATAGGCCGAGACCATGGTATTCTCGGTGGGCCGAGCGTAGAAATTCGCGGCGAGCTTGGCCCCGACTCCGGTTCCGATCACGGGGTTGTCCGGGTCGAGAATCGAGAGCTGGTTGCTTCTCACATTGAAGCCGACGAAGCCGGCCAAGGCCGCGTCGCGCCAGATCCACTCGTAGCCGGCGCTGAGCGCGCCTTCCTGCTGGTAGCCGTTGACCCGCTGGGCGACGCCCTGGCCGGGATAGCTGTAGGTTCCGGCGACCGCCTCGACGCGAATACGCGGGCCGCTCTGAAGCAGAGTGCCTTCCGTGGCAAAGGTCCCCGTCACCGAACCGAAAGCCGAACTGTTCGAGGTGACGGCCGCCGAGGCATCCACGGCCGTGGTCCAGGCGTCGTCCCGCGCCACGGGCTCGGCGCCCGTGTACCAATCCGCCGCCTGAGCCGACATCCCGACGAGCAAAGCGGGGACGAGGACAGTAGCGAGAGTTGCAAAGCACTTCATGGGGGCACGACCCTGTTGTCCCGGCGCGCCCGGATGCATCCCTCAACGGGTACCGTTATCATCGACGCGTTTTCTTTTATGTTCCGTCAACGTTAACTGAGAGCTAACGGCGGGCGGGAAGCCACCATTCTTCGTAAGCTTGCTGGAAACTTACTCGGAGACGCGCGATCTTGTGTCGCAACGGGACGAGAACGCTCAAGCCAATACGTCCGTGACAGGCCGGCTCATCCGGCGACGGGGGCGCGGCGACAGCCGAGGCGGATGCCGCGATCATCGATCGCGATCCAGGATCGTCGGCCGGCGGGACGTGCGTCCCACGCCAGTCCAGCCACGAAGCCGCGATTGTCGGTCCGAGCTCGCGGGACGAGGCGTCCCGCGCCTTCTCAGGCCGCGACCGCCGCGTTCTTGCGGGCGGCCTCGCGCATGACCGCCGCCAGGGCCGGATAGCGGAATGGCTTCTCGATATGCAGGAACGCGCGGGCGCTCGCTGGCAACTGCCCCCCCGGGCTCGCGAGAATGACGCGGATCTGGGGATGGCGATTGGTCATGGTCACGGCCAATTGGAGACCGCTCACCACGGGCATGGCCCAATCGGCGATCATGACATCGAAGGTCGCCGCTTCGTCGACGAGGGCCAGAGCATGCTCGGCTGAGCCCGCCTGGACGACATCGTGACCGAGATCGGTGAGCGCATCGGCGAAGCTCTGGCGCACGAGGCTGTCGCTGTCGACGAGGAGCACCCGAAGGGCGGGCATCTGCGCGCCGGCTTCCTGCGCCTCGGTTTCGGAGGGCGCATCCCCGGCGCGGAGCCAGACTTCCGCGAGGAAGCCGGTGGCACTGCTGCCATCCGCCAGAAGCCTGAAACCACCTCCGACCTGGGTGAGGAGAGCTGCCACTGCCTTGGTCGCCTCGCTGTCGCTGGAGGGTATGGTCGTGGCATGGCGACCTGGCGTGCCGCTGGCCAGGATGATCCGCACGTAACGGCCGGAGGCGAGTGCGATCCCCTCGTCGTCGGAGAGCACCTTCTCGTCGGCACCGATGGCGAACCCTTCCGAGCCGATGTCGCGGACATGGAAGGCGAGGTTGAGAAGGACGGCCTCCAGAACCTTCTCGCTGCACAGGACCTTGGCGAGGCCCGGACGGATCCGGGTCTCCACCGAGGTCTGGTGCAGCACGTTGGCGCCCAGGAACGGGACGAAGGCGGTCAGCGTCACGGCCACGTCGGTTTCCTGCAGGCCGGAATCGTCGCGGCGCACGAAGTTGACGAGGCGCCGGGTCAGGCTCGATCCGCGTTGGGCGCCCGCCAGGGCGGCATCGATCAGGCGTGCCTGGTTCGAGGGAAGATCATGACGCCGTTGAAGGGTCGCCAGATTGGCGATGACCACGGTGAGCACGTTGTTGAAGTCGTGGATCACCCCATCCACCACCTTGCGCAGGACGGTACCGGTCCGGGATTCCACGGGACCATCGGTCTCCCGGCGACGCCGCTCGACCGGAGACGCGCTGCCCTCCGCCTCCGCGCCACCGACGAAATTCGGGTCTTTGACGGTCTCGCCGACGAATTCGCGGCTCAGCGCATGCAGGATCGTGGGCTTGGCCGACTGCGTCTCGTCCTCGGCACGGATGAAACGGACGAAGAGGCGCCGCTGGCCATTCTCCGCCAGGCTTCCGGTGGTGCGCAGGACGACGTCATGCGGGCCGGGCTGGTCCAGCGCCGACCGCATCGTGAAATCCATCAGGTCGCGATCGTCCGGGGCGATTCCGCTCTTGAGATCGGTGAGGGCGACGGCGCGGTCCGGAACCGCATGGTTCGCGTGCGTGGCGGGGTCGCTCCAGGTGACGCTGCCGGCCTCGGTGTCGATCTCCCAATAGGTCCAGCCCGACATGGATTCGAAGGTGCGGAAGCGCTCCCGGATGCGCGAGAGGGCCGAGCGCGTCTCCTGGAGTGCGCGGACACCGCTGCGCTCCCGTGCCACGAGGCGCTCTTCGTGTTCCGACAATTCCGCGATGCGCGAGGGCGACGAGACGCCCTGCTCGCTCTCGCCGATCAGCTTGAGCCGCCGCACGATGCGATCGCCGACGATCCAGCCGCCGCAGGCCGTCAGAAGACAGACGGCCAGCCATAGCACCACGCTCCCGTTATCGGGAAGGGAGGCCTCGATGCTCCGCGGCGCTCCGGCATTCGTCACGCGTGCGACAGCGAGCCAGCCCGAGGGGGCGAGATCACGAAATCCTGCGCTCGGCGTCGCCTGTTCCACGACCTCCCGGGCACCAGAAGCCTGTTGGGCCATGAGGCCCGAACTCGGCCGCGCATCGGGAGCGAGAATGGACAGGCCCATGACGCCGTTCGTCACGGGGCCGCTCGCCGGGGCAGAGGCGGCCAGCACCCTGTCCTGAATCTCGCCGATCCACGCCTCGTTCAGGCGGGCGACGAGAATGCCCTCTCCGCCGGCCGCAGGGCCCGGAACCGGGAGCGCGATGTCGAACACCGTCCGTCCGTTCGCCCCCGGAGACGGCACGGCGACGATGGCCTGGGAGGCCCTGGCGCGCAGGAACCAGGACCGGCCGGATACGTCCCGGCCGAAACCGAGATCGTTGCCGGCGACCTTCACGCGGCCATTCGGGCCCACCAGGTTGAGCTCGGCGTAATCGGGACGCAACCTGAGCCATGCGCTCAGCACCGGCTGAAGCTCATCCGCATCGAGGCGCTGGGACGTCTGTTTCAGGGTGACGGCGAGCGTCTTGAGATCCTGGACGACGTTGTAGACCCCGCGATCGAGGGCGGCGGCGAAGCGCTGGGAGGCTTGGGCGGCCTCCAGCGGCTTGCGCGCCTCATCACGGCTCAGGTTGGAGACCGCGAGACTGCCCGAAACGACGAGGATGCCCACGAGCGCCGATGCTCCGGCCACCACGGCATAGAGCGATTTCAGCGACATCAGGCTCAGGCTGAGCTTCTTCATCTCATCTCACGCTGATCGTTCTCGGCGTCACGCCGGGACCGCGTTCCTGACCGTCGGGGAGACATCAGACAGACAGATCAGCATTAAAAACTCTTTAAGCGCGGCAGTTAGCGGGTTGCAATCGTTCAGTGTTCCCAAGCGGAACCGGGCCGTTCCCCGCCCGCACGCGCCACGTCCCCCATCCGGCCCGGCCGTCGGCCGCGGTCCGACGGTCCGCCGCTTATCTAACGCCCCTTGGGGTGTCACCGTCAGGTGGCGACAGGGCGCACCTCATGAGCGGACGGCGTTCCGCAGGCCCGGCAGAAGCGCTCGAAGGTGCTCTTGCGGTGGTCGCAGGTCGGGCAGCGTTCGAAGGCGCCGAGGCCGCAATGAGGGCAGAAGTTCAGGTTCGGGTCGTCGAGGGCGATCGGTCGTTCGCAGCCCGGGCAGGACTTCTTGGCGAGCCGCTCCAACGCCTGATCCGTGGCGATTTCGCCCCGGCGCTCCTCGGTCGGTCGCGTTTCCGCCAGCTTCTGCCGCTCGTTATAGGATTGCAGGGCACCGATCGCCGCACGGCCGGCGACGAGGGTCACGAGGACGCCGACGCCGTATTGCACGTAGCCGCCATAGCTCGGCAGATACGGAACGAGCTCGACGAAGAACGCGAAGGTCGCCGCAAAGGCGAAGCCCCAGACGAAGGGCCAGTTGCGGCCCCGCCGCCGCTTCAGCAACAGCCACCCGGCCAGCCCCAGCAGCGGCAGGGTCAAGGCGAGGCGATATCCGAAGACGCGTAGCTCCTGCTCCCGCTCGACGGCGTCGAGCTTGACCTGAGCCGCCGCGCGCAGGTCGCTCTCCGCTTGCGTCAGCGGTTCTTCCTGCTCGGAAAGGGCGAGCCGCGCCTTCGCCAGCCCTTCCAGCCGCTCCTCGATGGTCCGTTCCGCCCCCTTCAGCGCATCGAGCGCCTGCGTGCGCGCGATGAGGTCCGGATCCTGGTCGACGCGCTGCGTGGCGTCGCGGGTCTTCAGCCAATTGGCGAAGGTCTCGCGCGCAGCCTCCGAGGCCGAACGCGCGGCATCGAGGGCGAGCTGCTCCTGCTCCGTCCGGCGCCGGATGTCGTCCTGCTCGCGACGGATCCGCTTGAGGGACTCGGCCGCCGCGCCATCGGCCGGTCCGTCGAGGAACTGTTCGAGGGTATAGCGGTGCTCGACCTGGGGCAGGTCACCGACAACGAGGGCGCCGAGGCCGATCAGGAACCAGCCGAAGAGGAAGGCGATGAGCCAAAGCCCGAGCGTCAACCAGCGTTCAGACAATCTTCGGCTGGACCGCATATCGTGACCCCTGTCGATGGCCCCGCCCCCGCCTCGGATTCACGAGGTCGAGGCCGTCTCGCGCCCCCCCCCCGAAGGGACCGATATCGCGAGCTGGGCCATAAAGCTGACGGGTGTAGCCGCCTTCGCTCCGCGCGAACAGGTCAGTGCCGGCCATCCGCGATTGGGGAACAAGGCGAGGCGTGAAACTAGAAATTGCGAGGATGGGCAAAGCCATTACCCCTCCAGTCGGCGTGTGAAGGCAGCTTCAATGACCCTAAGCTGTTCTTCGTGTTACGATCCGCTTTCTCAACTGGGTTTTTATGAAGGCTTCAGCTCGATCAGTTTCCGGCCAATATTGTACAGCCTCTTGTCGTCCTCCTGGGCACACCGCGCTAGGTTTGCAAGCTTATGACTGTCGCGCTGGCCCATTTTAAACGCTTCGATCACGTGCCCTATTTCTTTTGCATCGCCCTTGCTGAAGGCCTCCCTCAACTCAGCGCGACCTTTTACATCCTGTCCTTGGTTCAGGCTCCAGTCCAGGTCGTCTTTAACTGATTTCCAGTTTGCAGACATTATTTCCTCCCTTGCCCCGTGCGGGACGAGAAAGAGGATACGCTTCTTTTTATCATCGTCGAGCAAATCCGCATGGGCGGCCTTGCTCGCGGGATCGCGGTCAAGCTGCCTCCTGCTAGGGAGGCCGAATGACGTATCGCCGGTTATCGCTAGTCCTCCATACTGCATTCACACGCTCGTCCGCGCATGGAAGGCAAACGGATGGGCTACGACAGCCCGCGACACGGCGATTGGTCGTAGCCCATCCGTGACGGCGGCCACGCGGTGGTATGGCCGACGCCACGGATCTGGTTGCGGGAAAGCCTTCTCAGGAGAATGAGCCGAAACTCTCAAAAACCGACGGAGACACAGCTCTGACATATGGAGCCGGAGGTGCCGACGTAGGCTGGATCGTCCCGCTATTAGTGGTTGGCTCTCTACGCCCAATCTCGGTCAAGGAGTTAGAGCCGCGCACCACTGGTTCCAAGGTTGCAGGCGTAGCAAGACGATCACGTTCAATGTGATTGTACATTTGTCAGGCCCATCTGGACGCGTTGAATTGGGAGAAGTGAGCTTAGAATGCGCTGCGAGCGGGCGTGTTCCGGCTGGTATGCCTGGGTCTGGTGTCGCACCGTCACATGGTCAAGCTTCAATCTACTGCCCGCTAAGAGATGGTCCGCCCGAAGTCCCACCGGTGCCGGGCGGGCTGCTGGTGAGCGTGCCGCCGATATTCACGTCCGGCGTGTTGCCAGGAACGGAAGCCGGGCTCGGATTGCCCGGAATAGCATCGGCAGGACGGCCCCTCGCACCGCTTGCCCGCGGCACCGGACCCGGCTCCATGGATGGCGTCATGACGCCAGTGTTCCCAGCCCCGCCGGTGGGAGCCAGCTGCTCGGCGAAAGCCGGCGCGGTCAACAGGACAGCCAGCGTAGTCGTGAGAGCGAGTTTCGTGAGGGTCATGTGTCCGTCCGTGCGGCTGAAGTCGATCAGCAACGGCCGGCGGTTCGGAAGGTTCGGCGCCGCTTCGACGAGAGAGCCGTAGGCTGCCCTCGCCGCGGACACCGACAAATCAATGTCGAGCGCCGTGTGCTTCTCATCGCCGGCACCGACGCGGCCGGCATCGCCGGTGCGGAGCGCCGCTGCCGCGAAGCGGAGGGCGCCGCCGTCGGCGGCCTTGGCGGAACACGACGCTGTCCTCGCACGCCAGCGGCCCGGCGTGATGGGCATCCTTCTCAACGACGGCAAGGGATGCAGGGAACAGGTCGGCATCCGTCCCGCCATCCGGGCGAGCGACGTCGCGACGACGCTTCGACTGACCCTGGCCGGGGCGGGCACCTCCCGAGCCTCATCGCCGCCCGTGACGTCGAAGGGGGCCTGCTCGTCCGGGTTCGCGGACCGTGGGCCACCACGGGCGGGGCATCGAGGACAGTGAGTCTGGCGGGACGGAATTTGCCGGAACGCGTACGCCTGTTCCCCGAACATGTGCGCACCGAAATCTCGAAGCGGTTTTCCTTGGAATCCACGCAGCGATAGAAGATCCGGGCAGCGAGTTTCTCACGGAAGCCTCTCGTCGCCCTCGCGTGCGGACGAGCCCCCGACTCCTCTGCGGGGAATGAGACGCGCCCATACGTGGAAACCCGACGCTCGGTACCAGCTTCGAAGCTTCTTATTGGTCGGAAGAGGGACCGTCCGCTCCAGAGGGGAAGTATCGAGGAGAACCGTTCATCCAGAAGCGATGAGTTCGAGGCCTCATCGCTCATGTCACATCTGCCGACCCAGTCTCGTCCTTGTGGCATGACGCGCGTTTCTTGATCCTAACGAGCCAGATGCAAGCGCGTCCCACGAAAGGGATGACGATGACGACTGCAGTGACAACCAATACCGGACGAACCGATCCGGGATATGCTGGCGCTCCACCTGTGGGGGCTGAGGAGTTGGTGCCCTCGCGCTACGCGGTGCGGATCGGTGAGATCGACGTGCTGGTCGTCAGCGACGGAGTGCTGCCGCTCCCGACCAAGATGTTGGGACACAACGTCGAGGCGGCCGAGAGGGCGACTTGGCTGAACGACATGTTCCTGCCGCCGGACGCGTTCGACTGGTCGCTGAACGTGGTGGTTGTCCGCAGTGGCGGCCAGACCATTCTCATCGACGCCGGATTGGGGCTGGACCCGAACCTCAACCTGCCGCGGGCCGGGCAACTGGTCAGGCGATTGGAGGCCGCCGGTATTGATCTCGCGTCCGTGACCGACGTGGTGCTGACCCACATGCACATGGACCATGTCGGCGGGCTCCTCGTCGAGGGAGTGAAGGAGCGGCTGCGCCCGGACCTGCGGATCCATGTGGCGGCCGCCGAGGTCAAATTCTGGGAAGCGCCCGACTTTACTCATGTCGACATGCCACAGGGGTTCCCGGACGCGCTTCGGGCGGCCGCCAAGCGGTTCGCGCAGGAGTACCGAAGCCAGTTGCGGCTGTTCGATGAAGAGCACGAGGTCGCGCCGGGGGTGGTCGTCCATCGCACCGGTGGCCACACTCCCGGGCACAGCGTGGTCCGCCTGGCATCCGGCGGCGACCGGCTGACATTCGCCGGCGACGCCGTGTTCACGGTCGGGTTCGAGCACCCAGACTGGCACAATGGCTTCGAACACGATCCCGAGGAGGCGGCTCGCGTTCGTGTCCGGCTTCTGCGGGAGCTGGCGGCGACCGGTGAGCAGTTGATCGCCACGCACCTGCCGTTCCCGTCGGTCGGTCGGGTCGCGGTCGATGGCGACGCCTTTCGGTGGGTTCCCGTGTTCTGGGACTACTGAAGGCATGGGGTCAGTGCCGACCCGGTCGTCCGTTCGAACCGGGGTACGCGCACGCATGATCCATCGGCAATCGCCGCTCCTCGGGATCCGTCGCGAGGAGCGGTTTCCATGGGATCACGCTGTCCCGGCACGCCCGAACCGGGACGCTTTTTCTCCGAGGCTGCGCCCGTCGCGAGCATCCCACATGGCGAGCCCTCGCCGGTCCCGAGTCGGACGCATCGATCGTCCGCGCCGATGTCACACCGCGAGGGGCATTCCTCGTCATGACGGCGACCGGTCCCGATGGGACTGGAGACAAGATGGAGCGTCACATGAAGATCGTCGTCATCGGCGGCACGGGGCTGATCGGCTCGCAGGTCGTCACCATTCTCAAAGCCGCCGGCCACCAGGTCCTTGCGGCCTCGCCGAATACCGGCGTCAACGCCGTCACGGGCGAAGGCCTCGCGGATGCGTTGCGGGGCGCCGGCGTGGTGGTCGACGTCGCCAACTCACCGTCCTTCGCCGACGACGCGGCAATGGACTTCTTCGTTCGTGCCGGACGGAACCTCGCGGAGGCCGAGAAGAATGCCGGCGTCTCCCACCATGTCGCGCTCTCGGTCGTCGGGACCGAACTCTTGCTCGACAGCGGCTACTTCCGCGCCAAGCTCGCCCAGGAAGAACTGATCGCCTCGGCGGGCGTGCCGTGGACGCTTGTCCGTGCCACGCAGTTCTTCGAATTCGTCGCGGCGATTGCGGAGGCCGCCATCGTCGACGGCGTTGCGCGCGTCACCTCCGCGTCGATCCAGCCGATCGCATCGGCCGACGTGGCCGCGAAGGTCGCCGAAATTGCCCTGGCGCCGCCCCGGAACGGCATGATCGAGATCGCCGGCCCTGACCGGCTGCCGATGGCCGAGCTGGTGAAGCACCACTTCGACGGCATCGGCGAGACACGCGACGTCATCACGGACGACACGGCCGCGTATTTCGGGGTGGTCCTTGGAGGGCCTTGGCTGACGCCCACCGGCGACGCGTGGCTCTCGCAGCGGCGCTACGGCGACTGGCTGGCGGCGCAGCCGAAGCGCGTGGCCTGAGGCTCCCCGCCGGTGGATGCGGCCTATATCTCGGCGCTGTCCGCGCTTGCGGGGTCGGCCATCGGCGCGATGGCCTCCTTCGCGACCACATGGTTGACGCAGCACAGCCAGGAGCGCGCGACGCTCCTGGTGCAGGACCGCGCGCGACGGGAGGCACTCTACGGCGAGTTCATCCGCGAGGCCTCGACCCTGTTCGGCGACGCCTTCGAGCATGACCTCGACGACCCGGCCAAGCTGGTCAACCTCTATGCCATCGTGAACAAGATCCGGCTCTTCGGAGAGCCGGAGACACTCGAAGAGGCTGAGCGTGTCATGCAGCGCATCGGCGAGACCTACTTCGCTCCCAAAAAGGATCTCGCCGCTTTCTCGGACATCCGCCATGCCCGGGACCTCGATCCGCTCTGCGCGTTCTCGATCGCCTGCCGCAAGGAACTGGCAATCGCCCGCCGTTGAGGCTCAGTGAGACACCGGCGCTCCCGGCATCCCTCCGAACCGCATGGCCATCCGCTGGAGCTTGTCCGGATTGCGGGTGAAGTAGATGCCGACGATCAGTCCGGCCTGAATATCCAAGGCGACGGTCTGGAGCATTCCGCCCGGCTCCAGGCTGACATAGCCCGGCAGGCCATCGATCCAAAGGTCCTGCAGCTTTTGGGCATGCTGGATCCACGACTTGCGTGCGGCGCCCTCGAACATGCGCGTGACCTTGTCGATGCCGACGATGGGCCGCGGGAATGCATGCACCTTTCCGCCGCCGTCCGAGTGCACGACGACGGCATCGGCGAGCATGCTGCGCAGGGCCGCGACGTCGCCTGTCGCCGATGCTTCGAAGAAGGCTTTCGCGATCCGCGCACCCTCTTCCCTCTCGACCGGAAAGCGCGGGCGGGCGGACTGCACGTGCTTCCTGGCCCTCGCGGCGAGTTGACGAACCGCCGGCGGCTCACGCCGGAGCGTGACCGCGACGTCCGCGAGCGGGACCGCGAAGACATCGTGCAGGAGAAACGCGGCCCGCTCCAGCGGCGAGAGCCGCTCCAGGGCCAACATCAGCGTGAGTGTCAGGTCGTCGCCCGGGTCTTCGTCCGGGGCCATGGCGACGGGCTCGGGCAACCAGGTCCCGAAATAGGTCTCGCGCCGTACCCGCGCGGACTTCATGACGTCCAGGCAGAGCCGCGTGACCGTGCGTGACAGGAAGGCACCGGCCGAGCCGACCTCGGCATGGTCGACGCGCCGCCAGCGGAGCCAGGCGTCCTGTACGACATCCTCGGCCTCGCCGATGGACCCGAGCATGCGGTAGGCGAGCCGGACGAGCCGCACCCGCTCCTGCTCGAAGACGAGGGTCGGATCGTCAATGGTCGGCATGGCGGAACGACCAGATGCTGAGGGCGACCGCAATAAGCGCAGGAAGTGTCACCGCGGGGAAGTCGCGAGGCAGAACCTCCGGCCCGCAAATGCCGACGGCCACCTCCCAGACATGGAACAGCGCATGGCCCGAGAGCCAGGTCGCACCCATGGTCCAGAGCAGGACACGCGAGCCGGGTCTCACGACACCGTACACAAATCCCGACCCGATCAGCACGAAGATCAGGCCGATATCTCGCAGGAAGTGCTGATTGAACGGGCCTGTCGAGGTCACGCCCGGCACGGCGGAATACCAAGCCTCGGGTGCGGCGAGCATGGAGAGGCCGTTGCCGATCAATCCTGCGCCAAGAAGGCCAGCCAGCAGCCGAATAGCTTTGGTCATCGCACTCTCCCCACGTAACTGGTCAGTGTGGGTGACGACGCGCCAAGGCCGGATGTGACATGGGATGGGTCTTATCTCGACGCTTTCATCGGCGCCTTCGGTCTTGCACGGCGCACCTCAATGAATTCGAGTCGGCTGCGCTGATGTTCGAGTGTCAGGAAGCTTGAGCGTGCCGCGAAGAGATTCGGCCGCTGTAGCGCGGGCATGATCGCGTTGGCTTCGACCAGTGATTTCGATCGTTCCTGCGATGTCGGCAGGGGCAATGCGGCATCGAAGCAGTGTCAGGCATCCGGTTGCAAGGACGCCTCACCGCAGCCTGTTTCGACGTACAACGAAAGGACAATGGTGTTGGGCGGGACGGAGGATCTGCCTCCGAGAAGTGAGCGCAGGAGGTAAGGCGATGCGTCACTGTATGACATCACTCGGGGGCACACGGAGTAATTACCGCAAATCCATTTGCGCTCCGTACAATGAGCCTCCTCGGTGAGACGATCGAGGAGCGCATCGATGTCGTAGCTGCGTACGCTACCCGTATGGCGGCGGATTGATTATTTAATTGTATCAATTCTAATATTGATCACATCACTGCTCTGTGTGAATTGCCTCTTGTGTGTGTATCGGAATTTTGCAATCCGATCCTTTACGCGCATCTGTTCCAGGATGCTTTAACTCGGCACTCGAAATGCTCCGCGTTTCCCGAACGCAGTCCGAACAGGAGTCCCGGCTAGGCATACTTTATCGCACCCATCGCGAGGCACTTTTGCGGTTTCTCGGTCGGAAGGTGGGTGTTCACGAAGCCTCCGATCTCGCGCACGAGACGTTTCTTCGGGTGGCCCACGTCGCCCTGGACGATCCCCCGCTGCAGAACGAACGCGCATTCCTGTTCAAGGTCGCGGCGAACTTGGCGATCGATCATCGGCGAGCCGAGGCACGTCGGGCACGCCTGCTCAGCGCGGAGGACATTGCCGCCCATCTTTCGGTGCCGGATGACGCACCGGGACCGGACCGGGATGCCAAGGCACGTGCCGATCTCCGCCGTCTGACGCAGGCGCTGTCCGAGTTGCCGCCTCGCCGGGCGACCGCATTCCGTCTCAGCCGGATCGAGGGCATGAGCCATGCGGCCATAGCCACGCATCTCGGTGTTTCACTCCGCACGGTCGAATCGGAGGTTCGGATGGCACTGGACCATTGCGCCGAGCGCCTACGGATCGGTCACCATGGAAGCTGATTGCGGGGCGGCACGGGCGGAGGCGTCTTCCAACGTAACGGCCCGCAACCGAGGGGCTGTGTTGCAGAGTCATGCCAATAACCGGCGAAGGCTCCGAGCATGCGGCGGGATAGGCTGTCTAAGCCGTCGCTCCGGGAGAGTAACCCTTGCACGCCGCAGTCTGGGAATGCTCTTGCGGCGTGTCCACGAGGAGAAGGCACGAAGGCTATGATGGCCGGGGATCACGACCGGGAACTCGGATCCGGCGACGCGGCGGCCGTCGAACGGGAGGCTCGTGCCTGGATCGTGCGGTTGACGTCCGGGACGGCAACGCATGCCGATGCGGAGGCCCTTACCGCCTGGCGCACGCGGCCCGAGCACGATGCCGCTTTCATCGCGGCCTCAAAGCTGTGGCGCCAAGCCGGTATCGCGCTCCCGAAGCAGGTCGCCCCTGCCCTTGTCCGCGAGGCACCACGTGACATCGCCCGTCGCCGGATACTCCGGGGTGCGGGGCTGGGCATCGCCTCGGCCTCCATCGCCGCGAGTGGGGCTGCCTTCCTGGCGAACTGGCCCGAACTGAGCGCGGATTTCCGAACCGGCACCGGAGAGGTGCGGACGATCGATCTGCCAGGAGGGGTCCGGATCGAGCTTGATGCCGAAACCGCCCTCGATTCCGGGACGGCCGAACCCGGCACCCTCGTCCTGCATGCGGGGGCCGTCGCCGTCACGGTCCCCGCCAATGCGCGTCCGATCTCCCTGACGGTCGGTCCGGCGCATGTGGCCACGCGTCCCGGGATGGCGACGGAGTTCGTCGTTCGCTGCCGTCCGGCCGAGGGGCTTACCGGCTGGACCGGCGGGACGGACGCCGAACTCTCCTGCCTCTCGGGCTCTGTCGAAGTGGTGGCGGAACCGGGCGCGCCGCCGACGGTTCTGGCCGCCGGCCAGGGGGTCGGCACGAAGCGTGGGGCGCGGGACATTCATTCCATCGACACGGCGACGACAGCGGCGTGGCGGCGCGGCCTTCTCGTCTTCCGCGACACGCCGTTGTCTCAGGTCGTCAATGATCTCAACCGCTATCGCCCCGGTCGGATCGTGCTGGGCAGTTCGGCGGCCTCCGCCCGGCGGGTGACGGGCATCTTCCACCTGTCCCGTCCGGAGGAGGCACTCACGAACATCCGCACCGCCCTCGCTCTCTCCGAATTCAGGCTCGGCGACCGGCTCGTCATCCTGCGCTGACCCGTCACGGACTTTTCTTGCGGGGTGACGGGCTCCGCAGCGTCTCAGGAATCAGACGGGCGATCACGACCCGTCGCACAGCGGTGGCAAGCCGCCTTGAGACGATGGGGCTGATGACGGTGCGGCGTAGCAGACAAGACCGGGGACGGGACCAGTACCGGATGGCCATTGGATTGAGCGGTCTCGCGACATTGGTCGCCGTCATGCCGGCTCCGGCTTCGGCGGCGATCGAGCATGCCGGCCCGTCTGCAACGATGGGTCGGTTACATCTCGTCCAGGCATCGGCACTCATGCCGGCCCAGGACGCGGCGATCGACTTCGCCCTTCCCGCCATGCCCCTCGACGAAGCGCTCGCGGCCTATGGCGCGGCCAGTGGCGTTCAGTTGATCTATGACAGCAGCGCCACCCGACATCTGCGCTCGATCGCAGTCGTCGGACGCTACGACCGTGCCGAAGGGTTGCGGCGGCTCCTGGCCGGCACGGGACTGACGCCCCAGTTCACCGCCGAGCGATCCGCCACCCTCCTGCGCGTGGTGGCACAGGCCGGTATCGTCGCCCCGGATCAGGCCGGGGCCGTTGCCCTCGACATGCTGGAGGTGTCGGGCGAGAACGCCATCGGTCCCGTCCACGGCTATGTCGCCCGCCGCAGCGCCACCGCGACCAAAACCGGAACGCCGATCCTGGAGACCCCTCAGGCCATCAACGTGGTTGGGCGGAAGGAGATCGAGGACCGTCAGGCCCAGAGCGTCAGTCAGGCCCTGCTCTACACGCCCGGCGTGATGAACCAGTACGGCACGGATGTGCGCTATGATTGGCTCTACGTCCGCGGCTTCGTGCCGGGCCGCTACCTCGATGGATTGCGGTTGCCCTTCGGAGCCCGGGGCTACTCGCAACCGCGTGTCGAATCCTATGGTCTCGAGCGTGTCGAGTTGCTGAAGGGGCCATCGTCGGGACTGTATGGTCAGAATTCCCCAGGGGGCCTACTCAACCTCGTGAGCAAGCGTCCGACGGCGACACCTCTTCGTGAAATCCAACTCCAGACCGGTAGTTTCGGGCGTGCGCAAGCCGCCTTCGACCTGTCCGGGCCGATCGATCCTGAAGGCAGGATCCTCTATCGGCTGACCGGTCTGGCCCGCACCACGGGAACGCAGCTCGACTATCTCGAGGAAGACCGCGTCTTCATCGCGCCGAGCCTCACTCTGCGGCCGGATGCCGATACGTCCCTGACGATCCTGTCACAATATCTCAACATCGATTCGCCCGGCGGGGGAGCGCCTCAGGGCTTGCCCGCCCTGGGCACACTCTACGCGAACCCGAAGGGCCGCATCCCTACGAAACGCTTCATCGGAGAGCCGAATTACGACCGGTTCAAGCTGCAGCAAGGCTTCATCGGATACGCGTTCGAACATCGCTTCAACGACGTCTGGACCGTCCGGCAGAACCTGCGTTACTCGCATGTCGACGCCAATACCCAGCGTGTGCAGGCAATCGGCCTCGGCGCCGATAACAGCACGCTCTCCCGCTACGCCTGGGCCTTCCCGGAGAGGTCCGACCTGTTCAACATCGACAACCAGGCCGAAGCCCGCTTCTCCACCGGCCCCTTCGCGCATACGCTTCTCCTCGGCGCGGACTACCTGCGCGAGGATGCCCGGTACGATGAGTCCCAGCTCCGGATCGTGCCATCCGTCGACGTGTTCGCCCCGGTCTATGCAGGCACGGTCACACGTCCCCCGCTCGGGACGCGGATCACCCAGGGACGAAACCAGACCGGACTCTACGCGCAGGACGAGATCCGCTTCGGCGGCTTCCGCCTGACCGTCAGCGGGCGTCAGGATTGGGCCGACGCGGTGACCCGCACGACGAATGCCGCGACCGGCGCGCTCACGCGAGTGAAACAGGATGACGCTGCCTTCACGGGCCGCGTCGGGCTGAGCTATCTGCTGGATGGCGGATTGGCGCCTTACATCAGCTACGCCACCTCGTTCCAGCCGACGGCCGGGACGAACCGCGCCGGTCAGCCCTTCGCACCGACGGAGGGTGAGCAGATCGAAGGCGGCATCAAGTTTCAGCCGCCCGGTACGAACCTCCTCATGACGGGAACGGTATTCGATCTGACGCAGAAGAACGTTCTGACACCGGACCCGACGGATTTCCGGTTCAATGCACAGACCGGCGAGGCCCGCGTCCGCGGCGTGGAACTGGAGGTCAAGGCAAGCCTGACCGAGAGTCTCGACCTGATCGCCTCCTACGCCGCCATGAACAGCGAGATCACCAAGGCGAATGCGAACGCGGCCGGGGCAAGCATCATCGGGAACGAACTCCCCTTCGTGCCCCAGCACCAGGCATCGGCTTGGCTCGACTACACGTTCCGAACGGGCGATTGGGCCGGGCTCGGTCTCGGGGCAGGCGTGCGCTACATAGGCGCCTCGGTGGGGGACAACGCCAACCTCTATCATATCCCGGTCGTCACCCTGGTCGACGCGGCCGTTCGGTATGATTTCGGCTACCGCTATCCAGCGCTGAAAGGCGTGGATCTCGCCGTCAATGCGACGAACCTGTTCGATAAGACCTACGTATCGACCTGCATCGCCGCGACCGGCTGCTTCTACGGCAATCGTCAAACCGTGCTGGCGACGCTGCGCTACCGTTGGTGAATGGCTGAAGAGGACCCAGTCCCAAGCAAAACGGCATTGCCGCTTTGCTTGGGACTTATCAAATTTTGCCTGCTGGCTGAATTTGAACATTTTGACGAAAGCGCAAAGATTATCTACTTTGCGCTATTCGTTTGGCAAATCGCGGCAATCTGCGTTGCTGCACGCGATCATATCGGCATCCACGCGGCCGAATATCCCTCGCCATTGTTCAATGATGCCTGAACGTTGCAGTCGTTGGCCTGTATAGGAAACGAAGCGGCGAGGAACCATTTCGCACACGATGCGATCGTCGGCGCAGGCCCCGTTTGCGTAGGCCGGCGGGACGTAGGCGACGCCAGCCTTCCCAGACATCGTAATGCGCTGCCACCAAGACAGCGCGACTTAGAAGTCGGTCCGCTCGGTAGTGAAGTACTGGCCATTTTCGACGGTGCTAGGATGCGCCGCCCAACTTGAATATGGGGGTATCCTCCGTAATCGGCACCATTACGCCACGGCCTGCCCCATCTGGTGGCCCAAGTACAAAGTTAGCGCATCATCGGTCGTGTGACGGTGGCGGGGCGAGTGAACGGCGCTGAGCTGCTTGGCTCTTCTGACCAGATGACGACCTCTGGCGCTGGCGGGTGGCAGCCGACCGACGAGTGTGGACGGATGCTGTTGTAGCGCCTCCGCCATAGCTCGATCACGAGGCTGGCCTCCTTGAGTAATCGGCAGATGAATAAGCTGGCAGAACGAGCCCGGGCCGAATTGGGCTGCTGGATGGTTAGCCCAGTCGTCGCAATCATCCTGGACGTCCGCAAGCGGACGCGTCCCCCATCGGCGGCCCTACCGAGCCCTCGCGCCGCGGCTAGAGCTGCGCCCGACCACGTTGGGTCGGGACACATCTCTAAGCCTCTGTTTGCCGCGCTCTTTTTCGCCGAACCGGCATCCACTTCGGCGGATCGTTGCTTTCCATGAACCGATGCGCCTCGGCGATGCCATCGAGTTTGAAGGTTTTCGCGATGACTGGCTTGAGTGCCCCTGACGCGAGGCCCTCGACGATATACACTTTGGCCTTCCGAAGACGCTCTGGGTCCTGGGTGATCTCGAAGAGTTGGTAGCCACGCACGGTGAGGTTCTTGCCGAGCAGCGACAGGACCGGGATCGTGATGGGCGTGGTGTCGAGCGCGCCGTACTGAAAGAAGATCCCGAGGGAGCTCAACGCCTCAAGGATCTTACCGACCTCCGGTCCGCCGACCGGGTCGAAGGCGACGCGAGCGCCCTTGCCGTCCGTGATCCGCCTCACCTCGGCGACGAGGTCCTGCTCCTCCGTGGCGATGACATGGGCGGCACCATGGGCCAGGAGTTCGTCGCGCTTGTTGCTGCGCCGGGTCAACGCAACGGGGATGGCGCCAAGCGCCTTTGTGATCTGAATGGCGGCGAGCCCGACGCTGCTGGACGCAGCGCGGATCAGCACCGTCTCGCCGGCCTTCACGTCCGCGATGTCGATCAGCGCGCCGTAGGCGGTCGTGAACATCATCCAGGCGGCGGCCGCCTCCTCCCAGGACAGCGTCTCCGGGTGCTTCACTACACCGGTGGCCGGTGCGTTCACGAGTTCGCCGTGCAGGCCGTACTCCCCCAGCATGAAGCAGGGAATTACACTGACGGCATCGCCCAGCGCGAGGCCATCGACGTCCGGTCCGAGAGCTTCGACGGTGCCGGCGGCCTCGTACCCGAGGATGGCTGGGAAGGTCGGCTCGGTGACGTACTGGCCGGTCCGGAACATCACCTCGGCGCGGTTCAGACCCATCGCCTTGACCCGGATCTGGACCTCGCCGGCCTTCGGCGCCGGTACCGCCACGTCCTCGACCTTGAGGACCTCGGGGCCCCCGATTTCATGGAAGCGTACGATGCGCGTCATGGGTTGTTTCCTGTCGTGGGCGCCATTCCCGCGGATCGCGGATGGGCTGGTGTCTCGAACCTAAGGACGGGCGACTGCTGCGATAACCTGCTAGTTTCTGCGCGCGGTGATGAATGGAAGTGAACAATGCGCGCGAGCGAGCTCGGTGAGATGTCGACCTTCCTGGCCGTTGCCAAGCATCGCAGCTTCCGGAAAGCCGCAACTGAGCGTGGCGTCGCTTCCTCCGCTGTCAGCCATGCAATCCGCAGCCTTGAGGAACGCATCGGCGTTCGGTTGCTACAGCGCACGACCCGATCCGTTGCTTTGACCGACGCAGGCGAACGCTTTCTCGCCGAACTCGCACCCGCCTTCGACCAGATCGCGAGGGCTCAGGAGAGCCTGAACACCTTCCGGGAGACGCCGTTCGGCATGGTCAGGATCAACCTGCCCACCTCGATTGCCCCCTTCCTGCTGCGCGACGTCCTGGTTCCGCTGACCGAGGGAAATCCGGGTCTGCACCTGGACGTCGTGTCCACAGACCGCTTGGTCGACATCGTCGAGGAAGGTTTTGACGCCGGCATCCGGTTCGGCGAAGTGCTATCCCGCGACATGGTTGCCATCCGGATTGGCCCGGTGCAGCGTCTCGTCGTGGTGGCTTCGCCGGATTACCTGAGCAAGAACTCTCGTCCAGAGCATCCACGGGACCTCGCACGGCATACCGGCATCCGATACCGCTTCCCCAGTGGCAAAATCTTCAACTGGCGGTTCGAGCGCGACGGCGAGGCCATCGAGGTCGAGGTCGATGGTCCTATCACCCTCGACGACCAGCAACTGATGATCGAGGTGGCCGCCAAGGGAGGCGGCCTCGCCTACGTCTGGGAGGATCGCGCCAGGCCGTACCTCGACGCCGGGACACTGGTCCTGTGCCTGGAGGAATGGTGCCCCATAAAGGGAGACCTGTTCCTTTACTATCCCAGCCGGCGGCACGTCTCCGGAGGTCTCAAGGTCCTCATCGACCGCATGCGGATCTGATCGAACGATAGCCGACTGACGGCAAACCACCCGACCTTACCGTTGAGCGAACCGGCGGTTGGTGATTGAAAACAACAACACCCCGCCCAAGCCGGTAACGTTGACCACCTGAGCTACCGTAACCTTTGCCTTACGGCCAAACGCATCAGCCCTGCCCCTTGAAGACGAGGCTTTTCTCATATCGGCGATCTGTCCTGCTGACGCCGGAGACAGTCGTGCGATGCACCGGAGAGGTGACGCGAAGCTCTTTCTTTCTCGTGCGTCTTTCAAGTCCCGAGCATGTCCGCCTCTGCCCTGCCCACGGCCGCAGCCTGTTGCTGGGCGACGGCCCTGTCGGATCTGCGCTTGAGACGGAGGCCGATGGCAATGACGAGGGTAGCGCCGAGCACACCTGTCGCGTGCGGGACCAAGCCCTGCAGGGTTGGGGGCATGAGCGCGACCATGTGCTCTTGAACGAGCCGATCCGTCGCGATCATCTCGCCGGCCACCCAACCCAACAGCCCGCCGCCGAACCAAATCAGGATCGGGAACCGGTCGATCAGCCGGGTGATCAGGCTGGCGCCGACCACAAGCAGCGGTACCGAGAGAGCCAGGCCGATGATGAAGAGTTCGTCGTGTCCCTTGGCGGCGCCCGCCACCGCGACGACGTTGTCGAAGCTCATCACGGCGTCGGCCACCACGATCGTCCAGATCGCCTTGGGCAGGCTGGAATGCTCCTTGATGGCGCTCTCATCCTCCTCCTCGCCGCGCACGAGCTTGACCGCGATATGCAGCAGGATGAGGCCACCGGCCACCTTCAGCAGGGGCACCGCCAGCAATTGCGAGATGATGACGGCGAAGAAGATCCGCAGCAGAGCCGCCGCGAAAGCGCCCGCGAATACGCCGATCCGCCGCTGCCGCTCGGGCAGGCCGCGGCAGGCCATGGCAATGACCACCGCATTGTCGCCCGACAGGATGATGTCGATCCAGACGATCTGCAGGAGCGACAACAGGAAGGAGGAGGTGAGGTAGGATTCCACGTCGAAAACGCCTCTGCTGCTCCGGCTCGGCGAAGCGATCGAGCACTCGGCAGGTGCCCATTGTCCCGCCTGCACATGCGCAGACGGGCACCTCGGATAATCGGCAGAGCCGGCAATCCCCCCAAGGAGATACCGGCTCTGATCGCGGGTTCAGGGATTGGCTTCGACGGCGGAGCGGAGCACGGGAGTCCACCGCGCCACCTCGCGTTCGACAAGCGCCTGCAGAGCGTCCGGGCCGGCCTCGGCATCCTTCGGCACCGTGCCGCCGAGATCGAGGATGCGCTTCGTCGTGCCCGGGTCCTTGAGCGCCGTCGCGAGAGCCGCCACGAGCTTGGCCCGGACATCCGCCGGCAGGCCTTTCGGCGCGAACACGGCGTTCCAGGCGCTGACCTCGTAGCCCGGCAGGCCGGCCTCCTTCGTCGTCGGCACGTCGGGCAGGCTCGGGGAGCGCTCGGGCGTCGCGATGGCATAGGCCTTGATCGTGCCGCCGGCGATCTGCGGGGCGACGTTGACGATCTGATCCGTCATGAAGTCGACCTGGTTCGCCATCAGGTCGTTCAGCGCAGGCCCCGTGCCGCGATAGACGACGAGCGTGGGTTTGGCGCCGGTGAGCGAGTCGAAGAGCACGCCCGTCGAATGCGAAACCGAGCCGACGCCCGCATGGGCCTGGTTTATCGAGGGGCCGCCCGCCTTGATCGCCTCGATGAAGCTTTTGAGGTCCTGCGCCGGGAAGCCCTTCTTGGCGACGATGACAATCGGCGTGCCGGCGGCGAGGCCGATGGGATCGAAGCTCTTGGCCGGATCGTATTTCAGGCCCTTGAACAGGGCCGGTGCCGCGCCATGCGTGCCCATGTGGCCCATCATGATGGTGTAGCCGTCGGGCGAGGCCTGTGATGCACGGGTGATGCCGGTGGTGCCGCCGGCTCCGGTGACGTTCTCGATGACGACCTGCTGGCCGAGCGCGCGGGACATGGGTTCGGCGACGATCCGCGCCACCACGTCGGTCGGTCCACCGGCCGCGAAAGGCACCACCATGGTGATCGGGCGCTGGGGATAGGTATCGGCTGCAGCGCTGACGGCGGCGAGCGCCGACAGGAGGCCGATGGCGAGAGCCCTTCTCATGTTCCTCATCCTTTTCGTTTCTGGTTATCGTGTCCGCCGTCGAAGGACGCCGGGGCGTCCGCGCCGTCAGGCCTCCGTGAACACCTCGTCCCGGCTTCGCCGCAGCGACGGCAGCAGCGCCGCCGCCAGGATGGTGAAGGCGACGAGGAACAGCACCGCGCTGACCGGGCGCTCGAGGAACACCAGGGCGTCGCCGCGCGACAGGGTGAGGGCACGGCGCAGGTATTCCTCCATCAGCTTGCCCAGGACGAAGCCGAGTAGCAGCGGCGCGGGCTCGAAGCCGAACTTGATCAGCCCGTATCCGAACACTCCGAAGGCCGCGATCAGCATCACGTCGGTGGGCAGGGAATTGATCGAGTAGATGCCGATCGAGCAGAACATCAGGATCGCGGGGAACATCAGCCGGTAGGGCACCTTCAACAGGCGCACCCAGATGCCGACGAGGGGCAGGTTGATGACGAGGAGCATGAGGTTGCCGATCCACATCGACGCGATCATGCCCCAGAACAGGTTGGGGTTCTTGGTCATCACGCCGGGGCCCGGAACGATGCCGTGGATCGTCATCGCGCCGACCATCAGCGCCATCACGGCATTCGGCGGAATGCCGAGGGTAAGGAGCGGGATGAAGGCCGTCTGAGCTCCGGCATTGTTGGCGCTCTCCGGACCAGCGACCCCTTCGATGGCGCCGCGCCCGAAACGGCTCGGATCGCGAGCGAGCCGCTTCTCGATCGTGTAGGAGGCGAAGGGGCCGAGGACGGCGCCATTGCCGGGCAGGATGCCCAGGATCGACCCGATCGCCGTCCCGCGCAGAGCCGAGGGTGCGGCCTGCCGAAGGTCCGCGAGACTGGGCAGCAGGCGGCCGATCCGCGCCCGGGCGATCTCACGGGTCTCGGTCTGGTCGAGGTTACGCAGGATCTCGGCGACCCCGAACAGGCCCATCGCCAGGACCGAGAAATCGACGCCGTCAGTGAGGAAGACGAGGCCGAAGGTCATGCGCTCCTGGCCGGTCTCGAGGTCGGTGCCCACGGCGGCGAGCAGGATTCCGACCAGGATCATGGCCACGGCCTTGAGCACGGAGCCGTGCGCGAGGACGACGGCGAAGGCGAGCCCCATCACCATCAGGGCGAAGTACTCCGCAGGCCCGAAGATCAGCGCGAGGCGCGTCAGCGGTGCGCCGAGCGCCGCGATCAGCAGCGTGGCGACGGTGCCGGCAAAGAACGAGCCGATGGCGGCGATGCCGAGGGCTACTCCGGCCCGCCCCTGACGGGCCATCTGGTGCCCGTCGAGGGTGGTGACGACCGACGTCGCCTCACCGGGGATGTTGACCAGGATCGCGGTAGTGGAGCCGCCGTATTGCGCCCCGTAATAGATCCCCGCGAGCATGATCAGGGCGCCGACGGGATCGAGCCCAAAGGTGATCGGCAGGAGCATCGCGATGGTGGCGATCGGGCCGACGCCGGGCAGCACGCCGATCAGGGTGCCGACGAGACAGCCCAAGAAGCATAGCGTCACGTTCTGCAGGCTCAGCGCGACGGCAAAGCCGAGGCCGAGATTGGCGAGGAGATCCGTCACGTGCCGCGCTCCCGATCAGATCGACATCGTGTGCGGCGCGACGTCGATCCGACCTCGGTGGGTGGAGCGGCGCTGCATGGCGAGCAGGCCGAGTCCCGCAAGGGCGAGGGCGCCGGCCCCGAGCCTCAGCATCACGCGCGATGGGATCGTGCCGCTCGCCGCCTCGATGAGGACGGTGGGAAAGATGGGGATCGGCAGGTTGAGCAGGTCCCCGAACAGCATCATGCAACCGGCGGTGAGAAGCAGGGCCAGGATCAGAAGTTCGCGAAATCGCGCTTCGGGTGTGGCGTAGCCCCCGATGATCACCGCGAGCGGCCCCGCGACGATCAAGCCGAGGCCGGGACCGGCAACGGGGCCGAGGGAGACGGGACGGATCGTGACCGCGAAGGCAAGGATCGCCAGCACGACGGTGACCGGGCCGCGCAAGCCGAAGGTCTGGAGGCCCGCGCCTTCACGGACGAGCCCCGTCAAGGCCAGCACGCCGCCGCAGATGGCGACACCGATCGCGACCCAGTGCGGCAGCATGCCCGGTCCCATGGACCCCAGGGTGCCCCGTGGCAGATCGCTTGCGGCCCAGATGCCAAACATCCCAAGCAGAACCAGCGCGATGCCGGCCACGAAGCTCTGCGGCGCAGGCACGATGGACCTTGTCCGCCGCACGCCGTCGGATGCGTCACTCATCGTTTCTCCCCTACGCGCGCCGCCTTCGTTCTTCGGGCGGTCGTCACAGCGATGTTCAGATCAGATGTGTTCCGACGAAGCGTATCCTCGAGGACGGCCTCTGCGCGGCCTGGGCAGCTAACGCTTTCGCTCACACAGAAAAGATAGACCTAAAATCATAGGATCGCCCCTATTGATCGTTGTCAAGAGGCTATGCCCTGAACCGAAACCTCTAAAAGTGGCCATGCGTTAACAATCAACTTGTTTTGCAATCCGATCTCGCGGAGTGAAGCTACGCGGCAGGGCGCGCTTTAATCCATGTTCACCGAAAGATTTTGAGTGAGCGGGCTTCGTTCAACTGCGACCGCTTCCCGACCCGATGGTTCGGCGAAGTCCGCAAAGCAGTCGGATTGCGAAACACCATCGTCGGGTCGATCGGAAACTGCGGCTACAGGTTTCCTTCCGCAACCGATCCATCCGGACACTCACTCCAGCCTTCGGGCCATCGTTTTTTCATGAACGGTCCTTCTCGTGCGAGCCGAGCCATGCGCCGTCTAGCGTGGCTCATCCCCGCATAGGATCGGCATTGCCTGGTTCGCACCGATCACGGTCGTTAGCGAGCCGGCATATTCGTCTGTCCCGAGGACCAGCGTCCGGGAACGTTCTCCTGGTTCCCGCGGTCGGGGGTACGACCCCTCATCAGGGGAAGGATGGGATCGCCGGAGCCAGCCTCAGGCTGACACTGGGGTGCGAAGCGGGGAGTACGTGGCGCGGTAGCTGCGCGGGCCGATCACGGGAAGCAGGAGGTTTCTGGCCCAGCCCGGCATCCGCGCGGTGCGGGACAGGCGATCGGTCATGGCCTGGACATGGGCCACGCGAGGCCGGCGCAGCGCTTCGTAGTGTGCACCCACCGTGCCCCAGTCCGTTCTCTCCGCCAGCAGAGCGCTCAGCACGAGCGCGTCTTCCAGGGCGAGGGCGGCGCCCTGGGCCCAGACCGGCGCGGTCGCGTGCGCGGCATCTCCGACCAGCACCACCCGGTCCCGGTTCCAGCTCGGAATCCGAACCTCTTCGAGGGGGGAGTGATAGAGCCCGCCCGGCTCGGCCAGAACCACATCGAGGGTGTCGCGGACGAGACGCGGGAACGACGCGAAGGCAGCACGCGAGGCGGCCAAGTCCCGCCCCTGTCCGGCAGCCTTGACGACGGAGACCCAGCCATAGACCTCGCCCCGGCCGACGGGGATGAGCAGGAACAATCCGCCCGATCCCGCCCAGAGTGTCCAGGCGTCGAGGCCTGGATTCGGTGCCATGAAGCGCCAGCTCGCCGGGGCCAGCATCGCCGCGTCGGGCGCACGATCGCCGAACACGCTGCGTCGGACCCGCGAATGCACCCCGTCCGCGCCGACGAGCAGCCCCCCGGTTTCGACACTTCCGTCCAGGCATTCGGCGGTGACACCGTGCGGCCCCTGCCTGACGGCGGCGACCTCGCATCCGCTTCGGATGTCGTCCGGCTCGAGGTCGAGCGTCAGAAGGCGCAGCAGGTCGGCGCGACGGAGACAATGAGGCCGTGCCGCCTCGCCCCAGAACGCCGTCTCGTCGACGGCGAAGAGGAGGCGCCCGCTCTCGGTGCGGTATTCGCGCCGGTGAATGGGTGCGCCGACCCTGCGCAGGGCGTCGCCCAGGCCAAGTTGGCCGAGAGCCTGGACCGCATTGCCCGGCAGGTTGATGGCGAGGCCCGCATCCGCCGGCTCTCCACGCCGCTCCAGGGTGAGCGAAGGCAGCCCGCGCCGTCGCAGCGCCCGCCGCATGGCGAGGCCCGCGATGCCGCCACCGGCGATGAGAACTCGATCCTCTTCGTCTCTGGCCATACGACTTCGCGATCCTTTTCGCCTTTGCTCAATGCCAACGGGAAGGCTCGGCCAACGGGAAGGCTTGCGATCCTGCTTCTCGCGCAAGTGCATCAAGAACGGATGATGCGAAGCGCTCTCGGAAAAGACCAGATCAAGTCAAGATTAGGACCAGCGGCGTTCGGGTCGCGACGCGTTCATCAAGGGCATGGCGGCAAACTCCGCATGACGGGCATAGGCGAGCCCGGCAAGCGCAATCAGCAGCACGAGCGGAGGAAGCATCGTCGCGGCAGGATCACCCGCATACCAGTGGCTGCCGACGGCGCCGGCCATCAGGATGGCGAGCAGTGTCGCTCCGGCTGCGGTGAAGCCGCGAACCCAGAGCAATACCGCGCCGAGCAGTTGCAGAGCCCCGATCACGTACATGAACCAGAGCGAGTAGCCGAAGCGCTCGAAGCCCGCGACCTCGAAGGGCAGTGCGGCAAACTTCATGCCGGCCGCAGCTGTGAAGATGATCGTCAGTATCGCGCGCGCAATGAAGCCGCTGAATGTCTTTCGATCCCATGTCTGTGCCATTGCGGCTCCCCTGTCCAAGTAGAGCTGTCCCCGCCGATACGGTGCCGGACCATGACCCGATTTGTTTTCAACGCGATGGCGTTGTCTTTCACGAGGCTCGCGAGATCTCCGCAACGGCCGAGGCCAGCGTGCCGATACGCGCCCCGTCGTCCCCGCAAGGCGTGATGTGGCGAAGAGCGTGTCCGGGCCGCCGCCGTGCGTACGGCGGCGGCCGTTCTACGGTTCCAAACCTGAAGAGCTTGGCGCCCGATCAGCCGCAGACGCGCTCGTAACCGTCGAACAAGGGCGTGTAGACGGTGCGGCAATCGCCGAAATCGGAGCTGAGAAAGTAGCCGCTTGCGGGAGCGACCCAGGGGAGCCCGCCGAAGCGCTGGCGGAGCCCGCGGTGGTAGAAACGTCGATCATGCCCGAACCGCCCGTACCCGAACCGCCCGTGCCCGAACCCGCGGTGACCGAAGCCTCCATGATGGCCGAAGCCGCCGTGAAAGCCGCCGTGTCTGAACCCGCGGGCATCCGCACTGAGACTACCGGCAGCCAAAGTCGCGAGCGCGAGACCGGCTGCAATCATCATCTTCGTCGAATTTGTCTTCATCGTGCTTCTCCCTGTTGGGGTGGAAGCACTCTGCCCTCGATGATGATTGATCTCTGTGATCTGGGTCACGAATACCTGAGCGTTCGCCTCGACTCGAAGAATATCACGGCGGAGGTGGATCGTGCCGCAGCCAAACCTCTATCGGCTGAGCGCGTCCACGGATGGCCGCAATCTGTTGCTCGTCGAAAATGTCATCCGGTGTATCGATGCCGGCGGCTTTCAGCAGATCGGCGCTCACGGCGAGGCGTGACGTTCTCTCGGAGGCCACCGCCAGCAGGCGGCTTGCGACGTTGACCGTATCGCCTGTCGCCGTGATGTGCTGATTGGTGTCGCTTCCGAGGCGCGAGAGAATGACCGGCCCGTAATGAGCGCCGATGCGCACATCGAGCGCGCGTCCTGCGCCTGCCAGTTCAAGGTCGCGTGCGATCCAATCCCGGGTGCGTCGGATGAGGTCTTCGGTTGCCCGCACGGCGTTTTCTGCTCGCGCCGGATCGGGGTCCAATGCGCCGAACACGACCATCGCGCCGTCGCCCATGAAGTTGACGACGAGACCTCCGTGTGACGAGGCCGTCTCGTCCACGAGATCGTGGAACGCCTTGAGGATGTTGCGGGTGCGCACCGGGCCAAGGCGCTCGCTCTGGCGAGTGAATCCGGTGAGATCGATGAAGAGCACCGGGATCTCGCGCGCGAGGGGCTCAGCGAGATAAGTCGGGTCCCAGGCGAGACGATCCGCGAGGGCTGCGGGTTGAAGCTGGCGCAGGGCCTGCTCCGATTGCGCCAGCCGCACGCCTCGGTGGCGATCCAGTATCTGCCGCGCCACCGCACACAGAAGCATCGGCAGTCCGACCGCTGCGACTGGCAGGGCGGCGCTCAACCAGATGCCATGGCTGAAGGCGACGGTGCCCACGGCAAACCACGCAGCCAGCAAGATCAGCACGAGAATGGTCGCCGGGCCAGGCGGCGCCAGCGCAATCAGAAGCACGGCGGCGCCCGCGAGAGTCACGGCCGCCAGGGCGTCGAGCCGCCGCACGCGGGCATCGCGCACCAAGCTGTCCCCCGTGGTCAGGTGGGCGATGCCGGTCGCCAGCAGTTCGACGCCGGGCATCACCGGATCGAAGGCCGTGGCAAAGGTGTCGCTGCCTCCGAGTGCCGTCGCGCCGATCACGACGATATGGTCGCTCAGAGTTGCCACTGCCGCCGTACCATCGAGGAGCGCGGCGGCGCTGAGGGTCCGGATCGTGCGCCGCGGCCCATAGGGACGAAGAGGAAGATGATAGCCGAGATCGAGCGGGATGACGTTAGAGCCGATCCGGACCTGTCCCTCGCGCAGGACCGGATCGGTCCGGGCGGCCAGGGCCGCCGCGCGCAGGACGAAAGCCGTGGCCACGCCCTCATCCGTCATCGCAACCAGGGGAAGGTGCCGCGGCACGCCCGCAGCGTCCTCGGACACATTGACGATCCCCGACAGCGCGGTCGCGCCGATCCCCGGTATCGGCCGGTGCACGGCGGTGGCGACCGGAATACCGTCCTCGATCGTCACGTCGTTGAACACGGCCGCCGCCGCCAACACGGCGGGCACTTTGGCAAGGGCAGCGGCGAGGGCACGATCCGCCTCCGGCTGGCGCCCGTCTTCCAGGAACAGAACATCCACGGCGAGCGCGCGCGGGCGGGCGGCGGCGATCGTCTCGATCAGCCGCGCCATCGTCGCGCGCGAGATGGGGAAGCCTCCGTCCCGGCGGACGATCTCGTCGTCGATGGCGACGATCGCGATCTCTTCGGGGGGGGCGCGCCGACCGGCCAGCCGCATGCGCAGGTCCGTCATGGCCGCCTCGAGATGGTCGAGAGGCGTCGCCCGCCCGGCGATGTGCAGATGGGCGAGCCAGCCGCTCCAGCCAAAAGCGGTCACCAACGCAAGGAGGACGAAGCGCCGGGTCACCCGACGGCATTTCGAGATCGGCTCACGCCCCTGCATCAGGCCCGCTGCTTTCACTGCCCGAAGCGTTCCAGCAAACCTCTGACGCGTTCCTGCGGCCACCGCCGCACGTCCAGGGGCCCCTGGTCCCCGTCGACATCGACGCCCTCACCCGGGGCCAGCGTGACGGAAACGCCCGGCGCGTTACGACGTGCGACGACGACATGGCCGCGAGCCACGAACACCGCCGTTTTGGCGTCGGTCACATCGACGGCGTAGACCGTGCCGCGCACGGAGGCAATCGCGTGGGGCGTGAGGATCTGGAAGCCGCCCTTCCGGGGACGCGAACGGGGCGGCAGGGTCACCAGAACGGCGCGGCCGCCGATCTCGGCGCCTTCCAGTTGCCCGTCGCCGTTCCGATCGATCGGCCGCAGCGTGGCCGACCGCTCGGTTTCCAGTGAAAGACCATCCGTGCAATGCAGGACCCGCAGGGGCGGATCGAAGCGTGTCGTTTCCGTGCAGCGCGTTTGGGCAAGGGCGATACCGGGGACGATGCTGGCCGCGAGTGCCGCCGCGACTCGTGCCGGGTTTTTCATGATTTGGATCCCTTCTGCCGCCTCAGATCCGGGACGGCCCACCGAGGGCCGCCAGACGCTGTGCGAACTTCACATTCACGCGTGAACGCCCAAGATCGATGATGCCGGACCGACGCCAATCCTGAAGAACGCGGTTCACGCTTTCCCGCGCCGCGCCAACATAAGCCGCAAGCTCTTGCTGCGTCACCTGAATCTCGGCACCGTAATCCTCGGACAACATGATCAGTCGGCGTGCCAATCGAGCGTCGAGAGGAAGCAGCGTGGCTTCCTCCATCCGCTCGCTCATCCAGCGCAGTCTTTGGCACAGGAATTCGATGATCCGGACCGCCAGGGTTGCGTCATGCGTGAGAAGGCCGAGGAAGTCCCGCCGCTCGATGACGAAGAGATCCGTCGCCTCGAGTGCGACAGCCTCTGCGGTGCGGGCATGGCCGTCCAGAAGGGCAATCTCGCCGAAGACATCACCGGCCCCGAGGAGATTCAGCGTCACGGACCGCCCCTCCTCGCTGCAAGCGGCGATGCGGATCTGCCCGCGACGGATCGCGTAGAGAGCATCGCCCGGATCGCCCTTCTGGAAAAGTACCCCGTTTCGCGCGACGCTCACCGTCCTGCACAGGCCGGCGATGCTTTGGATGGCTTCCTGGCCCAGTTCGGCGAAGAAAGGATTGGCCGCCAGGATGCGGGTGAGCCTGTGTGGCGTGCTCACGACAGCGCCCCCTGAAGTCGCGAGGCCGGGCGCACGTTCGGGACCAGACTTCGCAGACAAGCGATACGTCGACGGTCGAACCTCGGACCGGATCTGTGAGGACGGCGTTCGGCGCGCAACGTCGCCCCCGGGGTCTTCTTCGCACCGGAACGGGTACTCCCGCCGAAGGCATTGCTCTGTTTCGCCGTCATCGTCCGATCCGTCCTGCAGCCTCGTGTCGGCACGACGCCTCGCCCTATGGCTCTTCATGGGCCGGATCGTCCGTGATGAAGGTCACAGAGCGGCGCAGCCAAGTCGTCGCGCGAGATTAGGCTCGCATGACGGCCCGATGCACAACGGCGTCTCAGTATCTCTCACAGAACTGCCTTTGCGCCGTCGTGCTCCGAGCGAGGGCCGACCGTGGCCGGGAGTTTCGTGAGCACTCTTGGAGCCGGGAGATCTGGCAAGGCCGGTCCTTCGGCAAGACTTGCGCGTCTTCTTCGGTCGGGGCGTCGCGCCTTCCTCACACGGTCGGTATCGTGCCCCCATCGATGACGTATTCGGTCCCGCTGATCGAGAACGCATGGGGTGATACGAGGAACAGGATCAGACTCGCGACTTCCTGGGGCTTTGCGGGGCGTCCGAGTGGGATGCCGCCAATGCTGTTCATGATGATCTGCTTGCCCCCTTCATAATCCGTCCCCGCTTCGGCCGCGAGGCGTTCCGCCAGCTGGATCGATGCTTCGGTCTCGACCCATCCCGGAGAGATGCGAACGACCCTGCCCCCCTTGGGCGTGACCTCCCTGGACAAGGCCTTGCTGTAGGTGGAGAGCGCGCCTTTCGCAGCGGCGTAGGCGGTGGTGGATTCCGGCAGGGGGAGCTGGCGCTGGATCGACGTGACATGCACGACGATTCCGTGCCCACGCTCGACCATGGCAGGGACAAGGGCTCGGTCGAGGCGGACCGCCGCCATCAGGTTCTGTTGTATCTCCCTGTCCCAGGTCTCGTCGTCGAGCGCCGAAAAGCCGCCGCCCGGGGCGCTCGAGCCGCCGAGTACGTTGACGATGATGTCGACACCCCCGAACGCCGCAATCGCTGCCCGGGCCAAGTCGGAGCATCCGGCGGATGACAGCAGGTCCGCCGCGACGAATTCCACACCGTCCGGCAGGTTGGCTGGTCTTGCGCGAGCGCTCGTCATTCAGCGTCTCCGGTTCTCCGATCTCGAGCGCGCGATCCCGGCGATTTCACAAAAGATGCTGGTTCAGCGGTTACGAGGGTTGGAAGCAGACGGAATCGTGACACGCCTCGTCCACCATCAGTTCCCGCCGAAAGTCGAGTATAGCTTCACGGAGTGGGGGCAATCGTTGTGCCCGATGCTGGACGCGCTTCTGAAATGGGCCGCTGCGCCAGACACGCAGGAATAAGATCGCGCCGCGGAATCGTCATGCTCAGCAACGGCGGAATTGCTTCGATCACCCGGCCGGATTGAGCCGCAGACGGCCTAACGGGTCGCTCGACGAAGACGCGGGACGCTGCACCAAAGGGGAGATTTGAAGAAAGGCGGGCAACCTAACCTATGCCCCGCCTTGCGCCCTCAAGCCCGAGATCGAGCGTGAGGTTTCACCGCATGCTGCGCAGCAGGAGCGCGGCCTCGGGCCGAGTCATGCCGTCCCTCCCTTCGGAGCGCTTCTCGCAATTGCCGCTCGGTCGCCCGCAGGCGGACCTCGGAGGAGGCCAGAGCGGCAAGCGCCGACAGAGCCTGCGCCTCACGCTCATCGAGCACGCGCTGCTTGTAGTCGATCACGCACAGCGCGCCGACGGGGAAACCTTCGTTGTCGAGGACGGGAACGCCCGCGTAGAAGCGGAACCCAGGATCGCCCGCAACGGCCGGATTATTGTTGAACCGAGGGTCCTTTGCGAGATCCTCCACTGAGAAGACCCCTTTTTGCAGAATCGTATAGTTGCAGAACGCCCAACTCCGCGGCGTCTCCGGAAGGTCGAGCCCAAGGCGTGACTTGAACCATTGCTGCGTCGGCGTGAGCAGGGTCAGCAGCGAGATCGGTGCTTTCAGTGTCTGGCTGGCAAGCCATGTCAGGCGATCGAAGGTCTCCTCGGGCGCCGTGCCCAGGAGCCCGGATCGTTCCAACGCCACAAGCCTCTGGCCCTCGTTAAGGGCGACTGGGAAGGGCAAGGCCCCGGGCGGCAGTGCCGTCTGCCCCGTATCAGCCAACGACCGGCGGACGGCCGCTACCGCCTGTTCGGGGGTATCGATGGCGATCACCCGATCGAGCCCATCTGTCTTCCTCGCCTGCACGGAGGCACCCACGGCCAGAATGTGGCTGTGACCTAAGGAGGGGTTGGCCACGAGACTGTGCAGGAGGCCGGACCGCTCGACATCCCCATCCGCAAGATCGACCACGATGGCATGGGGACGGGCCGAGCCGAGCGCGAACAGCGCGGCATGAAGATCTTCGAAGATCTCAGCCTCGCATTCGGGGACGGCGGCGAACACTTCCTCGTAGGATCGAATCCGATCTCCCGGTGTGATGACGATCACAGTGGCGGAGGCCGAGGGCGTGCCACATCCACCACCCTCGATGAGCGCTTCGATATCCGTCCGATACACACGGCGATGCCCACCCGGCGTCTTCCAAGACGGAACCGAGCCCCCCTCGATGAGCAGCTGAGCTGTGCGGACTGAAACGCCGAGCAGCTTGGCCGTCTGGGCCGTGGTGAGGATGTCCTTCTCCATCGCCTTCACTGTGTCCACCTGCCGATCCCGCCGACGCGAACGGCGCCGTCGGCAGCAAAAAACGAGCCCTAGCAGGGAAGCCGTCCCCGCGCAAAATTGGCATATTTGCTAAATCTGATAGATTTGATATAGCGACGCTTCCCTGTAGCGGTTCAGCTAAGAGCCTCAGACGGGTGCACCGTCTCCCGAAGCCGGACCCCAGCAACTTCAGCATTTCGCAGCGGAAGCCACCGAAGACCGGGGGAGACTGTCTTTGTCCCTAGTGACCACAGTTTTACGGAAGAAGGAGGCATGAAATGGTGAGCCACCCCTTTGATGAAGACCGGGATTTGTCTCGTCGTGCGCGGGAGAACCAAGGGCGCCTGATCGCCGAGTTGAAGCCGCACTACGATTTCATCGTGTGCGGCGCTGGCGCGTCGGGCTCCGTCGTCGCACGGCGGCTCGCGGAGAACTCCGAAGCGCAGGTGCTGTTGATCGAAGCCGGCGGCAGCGATGACGCGGAGGCTGTGCTCGACCCCGCTCAATGGCCCGCCAATCTGGGCAGCGAGCGGGATTGGGGTTTCCAGGCGCAACCGAACCCGCATCTGAACGGTCGTGCCCTGTCGATGTCGATGGGCAAAGGTCTCGGGGGTGGCTCCAGCATCAACGTCATGGTGTGGGCGCGCGGGCATCGCAGCGACTGGGATTTCTTCGCCGAAGAGGCAGGCGATCCTGGCTGGGGTTACGACAACGTCATCGAGATCTACCGTCGGATCGAGAATTGGCAGGGGACGCCCGATCCCACCTATCGCGGCCAATCGGGTCCGGTCTGGGTCCAGCCCGCCTCTGATCCCAGTCCCATTGCATACGCGATGCTCGATGCCGCCCGCGAGATCGGTATCCCGACCTTCGAGCACCCGAACGGCCTGATGATGGAGGGGCCGGGCGGCGCCTCTATCTCGGACATGCTGGTCCGCGACGGCCGGCGCCAGTCGCTTTACCGGGCCTATATCCGCCCCTGGCTCGACCGCCCCAACCTGACGGTCTTGACCGACACGACCGTTCGGCGAGTGCTGATCGAGAATCGGCGCGCCGTTGGTGTCGAGGTGGTTCGCGCCGGGCAGGCCCTCACGATCCACGCCCGGTCCGAGGTCGTGCTGTCACTGGGCGCGATCCAGACGCCCAAGGTCCTGATGCATTCGGGCATCGGAGATCAGGCGGAACTGACCCGTATGGGAATACCGGTGCTGCAGCATCTGCCGGGCGTCGGGCAAAACCTTCAAGACCACGTGTCCTTCGGATGCATCTGGAATTACGAAGAGCCGATCGCCCCGCGTAACAGCGGCAGCGAGGCCACCCTGTACTGGAAGAGTCGTCCGGAACTCGATGCGCCGGACGTGTTGTTCTGCCAAGTCGAATTTCCCGTCCCAAGCGAGCGGACCGCGGCGCGCGGTGTGCCGGCGCATGGCTGGACGATGTTCGCCGGTCTCGCGCATCCGGCGAGCCGCGGCCGGCTGCGTCTGACGAGCGCCGACCCCTCGGTGCCGATGGCGATCGAGGCCAACATGATGTCCGAGCCCGCGGATATGGCAACGGCCCTCAGATGCGTCGATCTCTGCCGCCAATTGGGAAATGCTCACGCGTTCCGGCCTTTTGTCCGCGACGAGGCCATGCCCGGCGACCTCAAGGGTGACGCGCGCGAAGACTTCGTCCGTGATGCCGCGGTCACCTACTGGCACCAGAGCTGCACGGCCAAGATGGGCCGTGACGCGATGTCGGTCGTCGATGCATCGCTGAAGGTTTACGGGATCGAATCCCTGCGTATCGCAGATGCCTCGGTCATGCCGCGTGTGACCACGGGGAATACTCAAGCGCCCTGCGCCATTATCGGAGAGCGGGCTGCACAGATGATCCACCAAGCTCACGGCCTGTCATCGTAGCGCAGCCATGCGCCGCGCCGACGGACGGCGTTCGCGGTGAGGATATCGGCAGGATGGCGGTTCCTGGATGCCCGGTCATCGACACGATTGTCCCAGGTCTTGGCGCCATCCTGTGTGATACCGGGAGCCGAGAACGGATAGTTTCATGCATCGTCAAGCAAATGCATAGCATCATATCGGCATCATCAGAATTTTCATCAGTACTGCCGGCTCAAGCGCGCTTGTCGTCTGTGAAACGCCGAATGATCGCCGGCCGGTCATCTCCGCGCGCATGAATCGATCTTGATCCAGGCACATCGGATCGGTCGCAATCATGCGAGATCCTTCTCATTCACAGGTCACGACCAAGTGTCGCGATCGTCGCACTGGTGGTCCCCGATGAACGTCCATGCTGTCGAACGCAAGCTGCGGCAAATGGGAGATGAGGCAAGGGGGCTCGCCGTGATCGGTGCGGTCTTACGCGTGCGGCAAGGAGCGGCAAAGGTTCATCCGGAGGTAGAGCGCCGTCTGCTCGATGCGGTCGCCGCCTTGGTGCCGGGAGGCCTGGATGAGCTCGATCAGGAGCGGATGTCCGCTCTGCTGACATCCGCCACCCACGCGCTGGAGGAAGCACGGGATCTGCTCGAGCATCCGGACAGGCCTCCGCTCTGGCAGGTCAGCGATCCTGCGATGCTGCAGGCCCAAGGCCAAGCCTCGCGCGGCGTCGTACGGCGCTTGGCAGCCTTGGCGGCGGAGCGTCCAGCGCTCGCGGCCGCGCTTGGCGGGCGTTTCCTGGACGTCGGCACCGGTGTCGCCGGCATCGCCCTGGAGGCGGCTGCGCAATGGCCTTCGCTGCATGTCGTTGGTTTGGACATCTGGAAGCCCGCCCTCGATTTGGCCCGCCAGAACGTGGCGGCGAGCCCTTTTGGCAGCCGCATCGAACTTCGCCTGCAGGATGTGACCCGTTTCGATGAAGTAGCGGGCTACTCGCTGACATGGCTCCCGGCGCCCTTCCTTTCGCAGGACGCGGCCCGGACAGCGCTCGATCGACTGACGGCTGCTCTCCGACCGAAGGGATATCTGGTCGTGGGGCTCTATGCCCCGCCGGCAGAGCCCATCGGAGCCGCACTGGCGGCCCTGCGGCTGGCCCGGAGTGGCGGGCATTTGTGGGATTGTCACGACATGGAGGTTGAACTGCGCTCCCGCGGGTTCACTGCTGTCGAGACCTGTCGCGGACAGCCGGTGTCGCTCGTCATGGGACAGGGCGCATAAAGCGCTCGTCCCTCAGCCTGACCCGGTACGCCCGTGCCGCCATCGCCGACTGGTCCGGCATCGGCGACGCGTGCGGCGACCCCGCCCCGGTCACCCCGGAGAACATCGACGCCCTGATGGCCCGTCGGGTGGCTTACGAGCGGTGGACCGGCTCGTGTTCACCCCGGCCCTCGACGCGAACACCGACCAGGCCGTCGACGCCGCGGCCTGCGATCCACCGCATATCGTCCTGAGCGGGCGCCGGTGGGTGAACGGCCTGACTTGGTCTAATATCGCGACCGACCTCGTGGTGAGGAAGGCGACGGCGAAGGCGGGCGTCTTCGCCGCTCACGATCTGAAGCTCTGCCCCCTCGTAGTGACCTTACCGGACAAGGTGCCGGCTGATCGCCGCGTCGGTCCGTTAATCTTAGACGAGACAGCCGGCCGGCCCTTCGCCGAGTCCGCTAAGGGCGCGAATGGCGAATCGTCGCGAAGGCCGCAGGAGTGCCGGACCATGTCTGGAACGTGGACGCCAGGTCAGGAGCGATCACGGAAGCTGAGGATGCTGGCGCAGATCTCGACCACATCGGGTCGGCTGCGGCGCACGCACGGACATCGACGACGCAGCGCTACTCGCGCGGCGCAGGCGGAAAATCACGGGCAGCAGCGAATCTTCGGGTCGCGCATCGGGCCGTGAAGAACGGGGCCTGAACAGGCCTTGGGGAACGCGACGGCGAACATGAGGAACGCGAGATCAGCAGAAGGGGGCCAGAAAATCTGACGCTTCAACGAGTTAGTTGGAGCGGGCGATCGGGATCGAACCGACGACATTCAGCTTGGGAAGCTGACGTTCTACCACTGAACTACGCCCGCATGCCGGTTGCGGGAAGGCCTCGACAGCCTCCACTCGTCCAGCGGAGTGGACCATATCAGAGCGGCCCGCTTTGTCCACGGCCTGGCCAGGGCGCGGCGCGACGGTTTGCGTTTCCAAGGAGCGGGCTTTCCGATAGCGTACCGGCCGGTCCGGCATGTCGATCCGGCACTCCGAGCGGGCCGCTCGCGACCGGGTCGGCCCGCCTCCTCCCCCAGCCTGCGGATTGTCAAAAAGCACCAATGGATATCTCTTCCGCGCAGGGCGGCACGCACGCCACGATGAATGACGCCTCCGGCGAGACGCCGCGCCGGGGCCCTCGCCTCGTTCTCGCCTCCGCCTCACCGCGCCGGCTGGCGCTGCTGCAGCAAGCGGGCATCGAGCCCGACGCCCTGCTTCCCGCCGATGTCGACGAGACCCCCCACAAATCGGAAGCGCCGCGCGAGCTCGCACGACGCCTCGCCAGGGCCAAGCTCGACGTGGCGGGGGACGCCGCCCGCCGCCGCGACGACATGCGCGACAGCTACATCGTCGCGGCCGATACGGTGGTGGCCGTGGGACGGCGCGTCCTGCCGAAGGCGGAACTGGCCGACGAGGCCACCGATTGCCTGCGCCTGCTCTCCGGGCGCCAGCATCGTGTCTACACGGCGGTCTGCGTGCTCTCGCCCAAGGGAAGCCGCCGCGAGCGCGTGGTGGAGACGCGGGTGCGGTTCAAGCGTCTCTCGGGCCGCGACATCGAGCGCTACATCGCCTCGGACGAGTGGCGGGGCAAAGCGGGCGGCTACGCCATCCAGGGTCTCGCCGGTACCTTCGTGGTCAAGCTCGTCGGCTCGCACAGCGCCGTCATCGGCCTGCCGCTCTACGAGACGATCAGCCTTCTCGAAGGCGAGGGCTTTCCCGTGCGGCAAGGCTGGGGGGCGATGGCATGAGCCGGGCCGGTCCCATCAAGCCGAAGCCGGAGCCGTGCCCGATCTGCCGCAAGCCCGCACAGCCGGAATTCCAGCCCTTCTGCTCGGCCCGCTGCGCCGATATCGACCTTGGTCGCTGGCTCACCGACCGCTACGCGATCCCCACCGATGAGGACGAAACCGAGGACGAGGACCCGCCGCGTTCGTCCTGAGCCGATTCCATCGCACGAAGCGCGCAAAGGAGGCTGGACAGGGCCCCGCCACCTCACTATACCCCCGCTCCAGTCGACGGCGCCAAGCGCTTCGGCGGGGGCCCAGGTAGCTCAGTTGGTAGAGCATGCGACTGAAAATCGCAGTGTCGGCGGTTCGACTCCGTCCCTGGGCACCATCTATTTTTTTAAGCCCGTAGTTTCGCTGGATTATCCCGATCGGCTTCCGCACCAGGGTAGCAGGTGAGGGATAAATGAGCGCCGAGTGGGCTAGCCGGACTTTTTCGGCGGTGCGTGTGTAGACCGCGCTTTCCCGGCTTCCGGGCGTCCACCCATAGAGAGCATTGCGCTGGGCCACCGTAGCTCCAGCTTTGGCAGCACGGCGCGCCGGAGTTCCGTAAACCGCGCGTTGACCCCGCTCGCCGGCATCACGAAAGATCTTGTTGAATCAGTTCCCGTACGATTCTTTCGTGAAGGCCCGGCCCTGCTCGCTGATGATGCAGGTGAGATCTCCGGTCGGCGTCGCTGCGATCGACTCGGCCAGCATCCGGAGGATTGGCCGCGGGACGACGTCTCCAGTCTTCGATGGCTCCCTGCTCCGGACGTGTTGGCGACCGATCTTCACCGCATCGCTGCGCCTGAAGCCCGTATGGAGCGACAGGTCGAAGGCGAGGCGCTGGCGGGTGCCGACCGGCCACTTCGCTTCGAACCGGGCTAGTTCGTCGTCTGTCCAGCCAAAGAAGCCCACCTCATCATTCGCGCCCGTCAGCAGCTTGGCGTTGAGGGTCGGGGCGACCGGGACAAGGCCCCGAACCGTGGCCCAACCGAAGAGGCCACGCATGGCCTTCAGGAATGTGTTGGCGGCGTGCGGCTTGTCGCGGCGCTTATCCCGGCCAGCGAGAATCCCCCCATCGATCTATGGTTGTCAGAGGCTTCGAACCGGCGGTTTCCTGCATCGCGCGGTACACCGTATGCCGCCTGCGAGTGGAGGCGCTGAGGTCTGACCATTCGGCGCTCTCGAGGCATTTCTCGATGAGCCATGAGAGTACCCCTGTGGCTGGCCCTTTGTACCTCGGCGGGCGCTCCCTCGGGCGCGAGGCCGTAGGGTGGCTGCTGCCATTCGCTTCCTGCGCAAAACAGAGCTCGGCCATTTCGGGGAGAACGTCCGCTTCCTTCGTTCGTCGTTGGAAAGCGGACGGGTCACCATTTCACGACGAAGTGCTGGGTTCAGGCACGAGCACCCTTCGTCCGACTCCTTCCGTCAGCTCCAGGCGTGGAACGGCGGGTTCACGCCGTTGAGGGCGTGGTTGCCGATGATCGCGTATTTCCAGCGCACCGGGTCGTGGAGGGTGTGGGTGCGGGCGTTGCGCCAGTGCCGGTCGAGGTTGCTCTCGGCCAGGGTCGAGCGGGTGCCGGCGAGCTCGAACAGCTTGCTGCTCGCCTGCACGGCGATCTCGGTGGTGAGCACCTTCGATTCGGCGACGGCGAGCTGGGCCGCAGCCACCGTCTCCGCGCTCGGGTTGGCCACTGCTTCGTCGAGGGCGAGGCCGGCTCTGTCGAGGATGGCTTCGGCCGCATGGAGCCGGATCGTCAGCTCGCCGATCGCCTGGATCGTATAGGGATCGTCGGAGGCGCGGTCCTGGCCGCTATCGACCCAGGGGCGGGTCTTGGTGCGGACGAAGGCGATGGTGTCGTCGATGGCCTCGCGGGCGATACCGGCATCCACCGCCGCCTGGATGATCTGGAAGATCGCCCCGTCGGAGCGCGGCTGCTCGTAGCCCTTCCAGGCCGGGACGAGATGGCTCTTGGGCACCCGGACGTCGTCGATTAGGACGGTGCCGCTCGCCGTGGTCCGCTGGCCGAAGGCCGACCAGTCGTCGATGACGGTGAGGCCGGGGGCGCCCCTGTCGGCGATGGCGTACCAGGCGCGCCCCTCGCCATCGAGGGCGACGATGGGGACGAGATGGGCGAGCAATGCCCCCGTCGAATAGAACTTCTTGCCGCGCACGATGACGTGGTCGCCGTCGTCGACGAAATGGGTCTTGAAGTCGGTGGCGCGCGGCGTGCCGATCTCCGAGAAGGCATTGCCGAAGCGGGTGCCCTTCAGGACCTCGCCGAACAGCAGCGCCTGTTGCTCCGGGTCGGACACCGTACGGATCGCCGCTACGATGCCGAGGTGGTTCTGCGAGATCTGGCCGATCGAGGGGTCGGCGGCCGAGATGATGGCGACGACTTGCGCCAGTGTCTTGTAGGACACCTCCGGCCCGCCGAAGGCCTTGGGCACGTTGATCGACCACAGCCCGCTCTGCGAGAACGCGTCGAGCTCGGCATAGGGCCGCCGGTTGGTCTGGTCGCGTTCGGACGCGCCCTCGCGGAACTCCCTGGCGAGGGAATGGGCGACGCGGATCGCCTCGGCATCGTCGCGGATGACGTGGGCGGGGGATGCCGGACGGGGAACCGGCGGCGCGCCCCGGGCGGTTTCGAGCGACTGGGCGCTGACGGCGATGTTCATGGATGGCTCCAGGGTACCGGGCAGACGATGGGCTGGTTTGAACGGGCGTTTGAAGATCTCAGCCGCCCCCCTCTCCCCGCCTGCGGGGAGAGGGTCGAGCCCCCCTCGTCGGGGGCGAGGCAAGCGGAGGCGAGGCCGAAGCGAGGGTGAGGGGGCGATTCCGAAAGAGGCTCCTCCGGACGAGTCCCCTCACCGGCGGCTGCCGCCTCGCCGCGCCGACGATGAGGTCGTCGCGGCCCTCTCCCCGCAGGCGGGGAGAGGGGATGCGCGGCTGTCGTCAGCTGGCGCTGGAAAGGCCGCTCAGGCGGCCTCGGCCCGGCGCTCGCGCGCAGCTTCGAGCGCCCTCACCTTCGGGATGATGTGCGCGCCGAAATAGGCGACCTCCTCCTGGAAGTGCAGGAAGGCGAGGAGCGCGAGGTCGACGCCGGCATCCTTCAGGGCCACGATACGCTCGGCAATCTGGTCGGGCGTGCCGATCAAGTTGGTCTTGAAGCCGTCATTATACTGGACGAGGTCCTCGAAGCTCGATTTCGCCCAGTTGCCCTCCCCTTCCGGAGAGGCCTTGCCGGCGTTCTTCACCTCGTGGCCGAAGGCCTTCACCGCATCGGGATCGGCGTTGTCGATGATCTCCTGGAGGACGGCGCGAGCCTCTTCCTCGGTGTCGCGGGCGATGACGAAGGCGTTGACGCCGACCTTCACCGAATGGCCGTTGGCCGAGGCCTTGGCCTGGATGTCGTCCACCTGTGCGCGGATCCCCTCCGGCGTGTTGCCGTTGGTGAAGTACCAATCGGAGACGCGGGCCGCCATGTCGCGCGCCGCGCGGGACGAGCCACCCTGGAAGATCTCGGGCTGCGGGTCGGCCGGCTTCGGCTTCAGGGTGTAGTTGGTGTAGCGGTAGAAATCGCCGCGGAAGGTGAAGTCGTCCTGCGTCCAGATTCCGCGCAAGGAGCGGATGAACTCCTCCGAGCGGCGATAACGCTCGTCATGGTCGAGCCAGGGCTCGCCGATGGCGCGGAACTCACCGGAGAACCAGCCCGACACGACGTTGATGGCGATGCGCCCGTTGGTGAGTTGGCTGATCGTCGCGATCTGCTTGGCGGCGATGGTCGGGTTCCAGGGGCCGGGCAGGAGCGCGGCGATGACCTTGAGCTTCGTGGTCACAGCCAGCAAGGCGTGGCTGAACGCCACCGATTCATGCTGGTACTCGGCGCCGTAACCGGCGGTGAAGCGAATCTGCGTCAGGGCGTAGTCGAACCCCGCCTCCTCGGCGATCTGTGCGAGGCGGCGATTGTAATCCGCTTCCCAGCTCGTGCGTTGTTCGATCTTGCTGATGACAAGGCCACCGGACACGTTCGGCACCCAATAGGCAAAACGGATCGGCTCCGGAGGGCGATGGCTCGGGCGGGTCATAGTTCTATCCGCGAATGTGAGAAACCAGGCATTCATCTGGAGCGAAAGCCTCAGTTGAATACATTATTGCAGCAAGCACATTATCATTCACTGCTTGTGCTTCATCTTTGATAGATGAAATCTCTTACAAACCGGCCCTATAGTCAAAGGAATGGAAATACATTTTCTTGCCGCAGACAAGGACAATCTTTCGATACGCAGCCGTTCAGCGAGAACATTCTATTTCCTCCCCGTCGCCCCCCCTCGGTGAGACGATCACCCGGGGTGCATCGGACGCGTCGCGGAGCCGACCTTCGCCACAGGGTGCCGACCGCCGGCCCCTCCGTGAACGACGGGGTATCGGGGGTTTTCCCTCGCCGAATGTTTCATCGCCGCCTGGGCCTCCCGCGCTGCGGTCAACGGCCCTAGCTATCGATGCGCGAGCGATGGTAATCCCGCGTTCAGTGGTGACGGACAGAGACTCGGCCCCGGCCCGGACAGGGCGTGGCAGGGCATCTCGGATGACAGGTGGGAACCAGGCGATGACCGGCTTCGACGCTTCGACCTCTCCTTTCGCCGGACCGTCATTGCCGCGTCCGTCATCGCAGCTGGTCACCGTCTTCGGCGGTTCGGGCTTCCTCGGACGCCATGTGGTGCGGGCGCTGGCCAAGCGCGGCTACCGTATCCGGGTCGCGGTCCGGCGGCCGGACCTCGCCCTGTTCCTGCAGCCTCTCGGCAAGGTCGGGCAGATCGTCGCCGTGCAGGCGAACCTGCGCTACCCGGATTCCATCGCCAGGGCGGTGGAGGGAGCCGACGCGGTGGTGAACCTCGTCGGCATCCTCCAGGAGACCGGCAGGCAGGGATTCCTCACGCTTCAGGCTGAAGGGGCGGGCGAGATCGCCCGTGCCGCCGCCGCAATCGGCGCGCCCCTGGTCCACGTCTCGGCCATCGGGGCGGACCCGCATTCCGACTCTCTCTACGCGCGCTCGAAGGCGCTGGGCGAGGCGAAGGTGCTGGCGGCCCAGCCCCGGGCTGTGGTCCTGCGTCCCTCCCTGGTCTTCGGCCCCGGAGACAGCTTCTTCAACCGTTTCGCGTCGCTCGCCCGCGTGCTCCCGGTCCTCCCCCTCGCCGGAGCCGAGACGCGCTTCCAGCCGGTCTTCGTCGGCGATGTGGCCGAGGCCGTGGCCCGCGCGGTGGACGGGCAGGCCGAGGCCGGCCGCGTCTACGAACTCGGCGGCCCGGAGGTCGAGACCCTCGACGGCCTCGTCCGCTATATGCTGAAGACCACCCGCCGCCGCCGCCTCGTCGTCGACCTGCCCAAGCCCATCGCCATGCTGCAGGCCCGCGTGATCGAGACCGTGGACACGCTGAGCCTCGGCCTGCTGCCGGACAGCCTCAAGCTCACCCGCGACCAGGTCACGCTGCTCCAGACCGACAACGTGGTCTCGGAAGCCGCCAAGGCGGAAGGCCGCACGCTGGACGGGCTCGGCATCCTGCCCACCGCGATGGCCGCCATCGTGCCCGGCTACCTCTGGACCTTCCGCAAGGCGGGCCAGTTCTCGAAGGAGGCCTTCACCGCTTCAGAGGAGGAGGCCGCAGAGCCGTCCTCCCCGCCGGTCGCCCGGCCGAGCGGTCCCCCGATCGGCCCCGATGCGGCCGCCCCGAGCCGGATGGGCGTGCGCTGGGGCACGCGGGGATAGTACGCCGTCTGGAGTGGCGGCGGAGAACGGATGAAATCCGAAACCGGGCGAATGTTTGAAACAGACAGGTTGTGTGTAGCCGCGAAGTTTCGTCTTAGCCCGGAGAAAAGCGTCACCTGCATTGGCGTGCAGGGCTGCGCGGCTACGACGGCACCCAGAAGCTGGCCGGGCACAAACGCGTGGCGTTGATCGATGCCGAAGGGCATGTCCTGGCTTCAGCGAACGTGCAGGATCGCGTTGCGCTGGCTGCCCCTGATGACGGCAAAAAGAGATGGTCCAGCCTGCACTCAGCCAAATTCGACGGTGCCTCACGGTCGAGCGCCGCCAGGATTGGTGCCTGATCCAGGGCACGCGCCACCCCGCCATCGAGAAGCCGCCGGATCAGAGCTGCCCTCATCTTGAGCTTGTCGAAGGATGTCGTGCTGGAACAGCGCCGAGACGTTGAATGAATCTTCGGTGGGCTTCGCCATTGGGGCGGCCCGCACCGACAACGTGCCGAACGCCCTGGATGTCGCAACCAGACGGCTCGCTTGCGTCGCCGTCCTCCCGGCCAAAAATGCCCTCGACAATCCCGCATGAGAAGGCAGGCCAATACAGGCTCTAGGGAGCTCGTTGCCGTCGCCGAGGAGGTCTCCTTACTGTCATGCAGTTGTGATCCAAGGGCCTGGATCATTCCCATTCATCAGGAAGGCAATGTTATGGACGGCACGCGCGCCGGGACTCGTCCTTTCGATATCGAGGCTATTCGTCGAGAGATGGCCGACGACTTCGATGAAGAATTGGAGATGGAACTAGAAGACGAGCGCCTTGAGCGACTGGTTAGCGAAATCGATGCAAGCCCGCGTCCGCCCAGCATGGACCGGCGAGTCTATTTCCGTGAGCTGTTTCGGCTCCAACACGAGCTGGTTCGTCTGCAGGATTGGGTCCAGGCCCAGAAGCTCCGCGTGGTCGTGATCTTCGAAGGGCGAGATTCGGCTGGTAAGGGCGGGGCCATCAAGCGCATCACCCAGCGTCTCAATCCGCGCGTCTGTCGCGTTGCCGCGCTTCCGGCTCCCAGCGAGCGCGAGCGCACGCAATGGTATTTCCAGCGCTACGTCGCGCATCTGCCGGCGGGCGGCGAGATCGTGCTGTTCGACCGCTCTTGGTACAATCGCGCCGGCGTCGAGCGCGTGATGGGGTTCTGCACCCCGGACCAGTACGAAGAGTTCTTCCAGTCCGCGCCGGAATTCGAGCGCATGCTGGTGCGGTCCGGCATCATCGTGCTGAAATACTGGTTCTCGATCACCGATCAGGAGCAGGAACTGCGCTTCAACATGCGCATCCACGATCCCCTGAAACAGTGGAAGCTCTCACCGATGGACGTCGAATCCCGTCGCCGTTGGGAGGATTATACCAAGGCGAAGGAAGTGATGCTCGCCCGCACGCACATTCCCGAGGCGCCGTGGTGGGTGGTCGAGGCCGTAGACAAGAAGAAGGCCCGCCTCAACTGCATCAGCCATCTCCTCACGCAGATCCCCTATGGTGACGTGGAGCACCCGCCGGTGCATCTGCCCGAGCGCATGCGCCACGAGGATTACGCCCGCCAGCCAGTTCCGCAGGATATGTTCGTCCCGGCGCTGTTCTGATCGGAGCCGAGGGCATCGAAGGCCGCCTGTCCGGTCTCCCTGCGGTTGCCCAAAGCGGCACGGATGGGCAAGACCTGTGTCGAAGAGGCCGATGAACGGCCGGTCCGGCATGGGAACCCCGCATGAGCGCCACCGACGAGATCCTGTTCGAAACCGACGATGCCGGCATCGCCCGCATCGTCCTCAACCGGCCACAGGCACGAAACGCCCTGACCTTCGCGATGTATCAGGGCCTCATCGACCTGTGCGGACGGATCGAGGCGGACGAACGGATCAAGGTTCTCGTCATTACCGGCGCCGGTGAGAAGGCCTTCGCCGCCGGCACCGATATCGCCCAGTTCCGGGACTTCTCCAGCCCGGAGGACGCCCTTGGATACGAGCGCTTCATGGACAAGGTCCTCGGCACGCTCGAGCGTCTGCGCGTGCCGGTCATCGCCGCTGTCGCCGGCGCTTGTACCGGCGGCGGTGCCGCCATCGCGGCTTCCTGCGACCTACGCATCGCCACACGAGATGCCCGGTTCGGCTTTCCCATTGCGCGGACGCTCGGCAATTGCCTGTCCATGTCGAACCTTCACCGCCTGTCCGGCCTCATCGGTCCCGCACGGGTGAAGGACATGATCTTCACCGCTCGGTTGTTCGGCGCGGAGGAGGCGCTTTCGGCCGGTCTCGTCGGCGAAGTCGTGGAAGATGCCGCCGCTCTCGCCGCCAGGGCGACGGAACTCGCGACGCAGCTTGCCGGCCATGCACCGCTGACCCTACGCGCCACGAAGGAAGGTCTGCGCCGCCTCGCCGCCGAGGAGGAGGCATCGGAACGGCCCGACGACGATCTCATCCTCATGTGCTACACGAGCGCCGATTTCCGCGAGGGCATGGAGGCGTTCCTGGCCAAGCGCCCGCCGAACTGGACCGGCAAGTAAGGCGCTCCTCACAGAGCACTGCTCTGAAGCGGATGTGGGAAGCGCGACACACCGGGATAGGGAATCCCTGCGGCCACATCGCTCCCTCGTATCGGTTACAGCTCTGTCACGCTCTGCATGATAGAGCGCGAGCGGGGGTCGGTCGCCCTGGGACACGCTTTTCCGAGGAATGATGCTCCGCTCGTTTCCTCTTGCGACCGTCGCAGCCCTGATGTCCGGCCTTGCCGTGTCTGGCGCCCACGCCCAGACCGCTGCCGAGATTGCGGCACGGCAGGCGCGTCTGGCGCTGGAGGGGCTCGATATCGGCTCACCGCGCGGCGCCGGCGGCGATCCGCAGACGTCGGTGGCGCAGTCGGTGACCTCGGCCAAGCCTTCGGCCAACCTCAACACCTCGATACAGGACCAGCTCGGCCCGTATGGCGACCCCTATGGCCTGCGTTCCTTTCTGAAGACCAAAGGCATCGAGTACAGCCTCACCTATATCGGCGAGAGCTTCGGCAACGCGACGGGCGGTGTACGGCGCGGTGCGATCGTCGAAGGGCGCCTGGATATCCAGTTCGATGCCGACCTCGAGAAGCTGGCAGGTTGGCAAGGGGCGACCTTCCACACCAATCTCTACCTCATCCACGGCACCGGCCTGTCGCGCTACTACGTCAACAATTTCATCACCGTGAGCGCCATCGAGGCACTGCCCTCTTCGCGGCTCTACGAAATCTGGCTGGAACAGAAGCTGTTCGACGGACAGTTCGGATTGAAGGTCGGTCAGATCGCGGCCGATACCGAATTCGCCGTGACTCAGACCGGCACGCTGTTCATCAATTCCACCTTCGGCTGGCCCAACATCATGGCGGAGGTGCTGCCGAGCGGCGGTCCGATCTACCCGCTGGCGGTGCCGGCGATCCGGGCGAAATACGTCCCGAACCAAAATTTCTCGCTGCAGGTCGGCGTCTTCGACGGCGATCCAGCAGGGCCTTACCCCAGCGATCTCGATCCTCAGCGCCGCAACCGCACCGGCACGAATTTCCGCACCAGCGATCCCGCCCTCGTCATCGCGGAGGCCGCCTATGCGTACAACATCGCGCAGGGTGATGAGGGCGATCCCGGCACGGTGACGCTGGGGGGCTGGCATCATTTTGGCCGGTTCGACAGCCAGCGTTTCGACGAGGCCGGGCGCTCACTGGCCGATCCGTCCACCACCGGCATCGCCCGGCGCTTTCGCGGCGATAGCGGCCTCTACGGCATCATCGACCAGACCATCTACCGCGAGCCCGATGACCCGAATGACGGTGCCAGTGTGTTCCTGCGCCTGTCCGGTTCGCCCTCCGACCGCAACATCGTGGATTTCTACGCCGATATGGGCATTGCCTATAAGGGCCTCTTCAAGGGACGGTCAGACGACACGATCGGCGTCGCCTTCGCCCTGGCCCGCATCTCGGACAGTGCCCGCGGGTTCGACACCGATGTGATCCGCTTCGGCGGCGCGAGTGGACCCCGTCGGAGCAGCGAGGCCGTGATCGAGGCGACCTATCAGGCCGTCCTCGGACCCGGCGTCACGGTTCAGCCGGACATCCAGTACATCTTTCGCCCGGGCGGCGGCGTGCCCAATCCGCGCGATCCCGATGGCGCCCGGATCAAGAATGCCGCGGTGTTCGGCGTGCGGGCGACGGTGCGTTACTGAAGAGCACCGGTTTCTCGCACCTCGCGAATGTTTCGAGCAAAGTGGCAAGGTCTCCGGGCGCGATAGGCCCCGAGTGCCCTGCCGGGCCGGGTCACATCGTCAGCGCGGCCACGGCGGCACGGTAAATGGTCTGATCGATCGCGCCGAGATGTTCGGCGCAAGCGGCTTGCGCCTTCTCCCAGAGCGGGTACGCCTGTGCCAGGACTGTGCGACCTTCGTCGGTAAGCAGGATGCGTCTCACGCGCCTGTCGTCCGCATCGGCCTCGATTCTTAGCAGCCCGCGTCGTTCCAGGGGCTTCACGTTCGCGGTGATGGTCGTGCGATCCATCGCTAGGGCCTGTGCCAGCACGCCGATGGTCGGAGCCTCGTCTCGGACGAGCATCATCAGCAGCGTAAACTGCCAGTTCGAGAGACCGGTCGGGCGGAGCGCCGCGTCATAGCGCCGGCCAATGGCGCGTGCCGCCTTCTGAGCCGCGAAGCTGAAGCAGGCTTGTTCGACCCCGGCCGCGATCTTTGGAGTGAGGACCGGATGTCCGGCCATGCGAGATTTCCCTGGAGTGTTGATACCAACGAGATAATGGTCCTGCGGGTTTTGTACAGCCCCTGCCAAACGAGACCTCCTCGGAATATAATTGATATCAACCTATGTGCGGACGCGCACCGCAGGCCACAGCGCTACGTTTATATCAACGTTATTGCAACGGGCCGAAGCGTCGGGTCATCGGAAACCTCCCCCGACGAACGCTCACCGAACAGGACGTCGTATCATGACCACTCGCTCCACCTTCATCACCGGCGCCATCCTCACACTCGTCGCCGCTGCCATCGTTCCTGCCAAGGCCGAGCCGGCGAGGTCGTTCGACGCCTGGGGGCATCGCTTCACCGTCCCCGGTACCCAAGCGACCTTGACCGCACCCGCCACCAACTCGCCGAACACCGCTTCCATCGTGCCGAAGCGGTCCTACGCATCCGCCAAGGCGAGCGCAGAGGCCGTGGACGCTCCGTCTAAGCCATCGATCCGCACGCTCAATATCTGGGGTGCACGCGTCGATGCCCCCCGCTACTGACGGCAGGGCCGAGAACGACGTCGAAGCTCCACCTCATCGCTGGCGGTCGGCGTCCATCGGCTGCCGATCAGAGGCGCCTCGGCTTCGGGACATAGGTCTGAAACCCTTGGTGAAGTGACAAGCCCAGCCGATGACGAGACAGGGTGAGACATCCCATCCTGTCTCATGCTTTCCAGCGACGTTTGCGGATCGAAACGGCTGAAGACGTAAACGGCCGCACGGTCCAATTGGAAGCATCGCATTGATACGGTCGATATCGGATATCGATGCTATCTGTTTGATGAATGTTGCGCCGCAAAATATATCGGTCTCACGAAACGGGGCATCGGCCCCGAAACATCAGAGGGATCAATATTATGACCGTTCGTAGCCTTGTCCTCGCCGCTCTCGCCTCCGCCACCCTGGTCGGTACCGCGACCGCTGACGAGCGCATCACCGTCACCCCCACGCTCTATCGGGAGCAGGCCCGCGTCACGGCCGCCGTGCGTCCGGCCTCCGAGCTGACCACCACGCCGTCCCTGACCTCGCGTGCTCCCGCGACCCGGCGCATCGTCGCCGAGATCGTCGACCCCGCGACCCGCTAAGGCCGCCCCCCGTGAGCGGGGCCGGAGCAAAGGCGTGCATCAGCGCTCCATGGGGTCTGCCCCATGGAGCGTTTTGCTTGTCGAGCCCACCGAATGCGGGCGCTCAGGCGCTCGCCTGGCTGACGAACTTCGTCGTCAGATAGGCCTCGATCGCTTCCGAGCCGCCCTCGCTGCCGTAGCCGGAATCCTTGATGCCGCCGAAGGGAGTTTCGGGGAAGGCGAGGCCGTGATGGTTGATGCCGAGCATGCCGCTCTCGACCCGAGCGGCGATCTCCGTCGCGCGGGTGGCCGAGCGCGTATAGGCGTAGGCGGCGAGACCATAGGGCAGCCGGTTGGCCTCGGCGAAGGCGGCCTCGTCGTCGGAGAAGCGCTGGACCAGGGCCACGGGGCCGAACGGCTCCTCGTTCATGATCCGCGCGGTGAGCGGGGTCTCGGCGAGCACGGTCGGTTCGAAGAAATGGCCGCGGTTGCCGATGCGCTTGCCGCCGGTGCGGAGCTCCGCGCCCTGCGCTACGGCATCGGCCACCAGGGATTCCATCGCCTCGCGCCGGCGGGCATGGATCAACGGCCCCATCTGGGTCTCGGGATCGAGCCCGTCGCCGACCCTGATGCCCTGTGCATGCGCCATGAACCCCTCGACGAAGCGGTCGTAGACGGAATCGTGGATGAGGAAGCGGGTCGGCGCGACGCAGACCTGCCCGGCATTGCGGAATTTGTTGGCGCCGAGCACCGAGACGGCCTTCTCCACATCCGCGTCGGCGAAGACCAGGGCGGGGGCGTGGCCCCCGAGTTCCATGGTGATGCGCTTCATGTGGCGCCCGGCCAAAGCCGCGAGCTCCTTGCCCACCGGAGTGGAGCCGGTGAACGAGATCTTGGCGATGACCGGATGCGGGATCAGGTAGGACGAGATCTCGGCCGGATCGCCGAAGACCAGGGACAGCACGTCACCCGGCACCCCGGCATCAAGGAAGGCGCGGACGAGTTCGGCGCAACTCGCCGGCGTATCTTCCGGCCCCTTCAGGATCACCGAGCAGCCGGCGCAGAGCGCCGCCGACAGCTTGCGGACGGCCTGGTTGATCGGGAAGTTCCAGGGCGTGAAGGCGGCCACGGGACCCACCGGCTCGCGCAGAACCATCTGGGTCACGCCCGACACGCGGGCGGGGATGATGCGGCCGTAGGCGCGTTTCCCTTCCTCGGCGAACCAGTCGATGACGTCGGCGGCGGCAAGCGTCTCCACCCGCGCTTCGGCCAGCGGCTTGCCCTGTTCCAGCGTCATCGTCCGGGCGATGTCGTCGACGCGCGAACGGAGCAGATCGGCGGCCCGCCGCATCACCTTGGCGCGATCGAAGGCCGCGACCCTGCGCCATTCGGCGAATCCGCGACGGGCGGCTTCCAGGGCACGGTCGAGATCGTTGCGCGTCGCCACCGCCACGGTGCCGATGGCGTCGCCGGTGGCGGGGTTGAGGACGGGGATCGTCCGCGCGTCGGAACCGGGCGTCCAGGCCCCGGCGATGTGAAGGGTCACGTCCGTGTCGGTCATCGGCGGCTCACGCTCTCGAAGGAGCATGGGTTGTCCGCCCTTCGCGCCGACGCCGCAACCCTCCGTGCCGCAACCCTCGGGAGCGGTCTCAGGCGGCGATGCGGACCCGCGCCTCGTCGGCGCCCTTCACCGTCACCGTGCCACCGCGCGTCGCCTGCAGCGTGCCGCCGCGCGGGATCACGATCCAGCCCTCCTTGCAATCGTCGATGGGCTCGGAGACCACTACGAGGCCGGTTTCGGTCTGGCGGTAATAGAGGCTCGGCGGGCGGCCGTCGCAGGCCCAGCGATAGGCCGTCAGGGTCTCGCCGTCGGTGACGACGGAGGTGAAGCGCAGGGCCTCGGTGATTCCGGCCGCCTGCATCAGGTCGCGGACCGTGGAGAGGGTTTCGGCCATGGCGCCGATCGGGTCTTCGGCGAGGCCGTTGGCCAGCGCCAGGAGGAAGATCGCCTCGGAATCGGTGGTGCCGCGCCGCGCTTCGTAGAGCGCGTCCGGGATCAGGGCCTCGATCCGCCGCTTGATGCGATGATAACCGCCGATCTGGCCGTTATGCATGAACAGGTGCCGGCCATGGGCGAAGGGATGGCAGTTCGCCCGCGTGGTGGCCGTGCCGGTGGAGGCGCGGACATGGGCGAAGAACATCCGCGCGCGGACTTGCTGGCAGAGGTTGACGAGGTTCTCGTCCGACCAGGCCGGGCAGACGTCGCGATACTGGCCCGGATCGGTCCGTTCGCCGTACCAGCCGATGCCGAAACCGTCGCCGTTGGTCTCCGTCTTCGCCTCGGTGGCGTGCAGCGACTGATGCACCAGCGAGTGCGTCGGCGCGCAGACGAGATCGGTCAGGAAGACCGGATCACCGCTATAGGCGAGAAAGCGGCACATGACTGAGCAACAACCCCCTGTTTCGGCACCCCTCCCCGGATCGGGAAACAGAAACCGTTCCATGATCCAGCTTGACGGTCGTTGAACTGTAACATTCGATCTTTTGCGGTGAACAGATCGTTAATGCGTTGCGGTATGCCTGAACCTTGTGCGTCTGCGTAGACGATGTGCAGAGACGCTCGATTTCGCGCATTCTCGGATCTTAGGCTGCCACCAAGCCCGCTTTGAGGCGGTTCCGCTTTTTATGGAGCGAGAGGCGCATGGCCGTGGCGGCGGCTGGCACTCTTGCCGATCCCGGCGAGGCGGCGCAGCCTTCGAACAATCGAATCATCGACCGGGCGCATGACGCCCTGTGGGGCCGCGATCGCGCCCGCCCCCATTCCAAGAAGGAGACCTCATGAATCATACCATCCACTCGACCGCCGACACCGTATCGCCAGCCCAGATCGACGGCCCCGTTGCCCTCGTGGTTGAGGACGACGCGGCGGTTCGCGACCTCGCCGCCGCCATTCTCGAGGAAACCGATCTCGACGTGATTGCCTGTGACAGCGCCGAGGCGGCCATCGGCGTTCTCGAGCGCAAGGGCATGAACGTCGCCCTGCTGTTCGCCGATGTGCGCCTCGGCGGGGCCATGGACGGCATCGCCCTGGCGCGGACCGTGGAGCGGCGCTGGCCCGATGTTCGGATGGTCCTGACCTCGGGCTACGACGAGCGCAGCACCGGTCGCCTGCCCGAACAGGCCATTTACATGCAGAAGCCCTGGCGCGCCCTCGATGTCCTGATGGAAGCCGAGCACGCCTCCGCCGCCGTGGGGATCGCCTGAAACGACAGAATGCCCGGCCGCATCGGCGCCCGGGCATTCTGAGAGATGGGACGGTAGCGCCAGTAACCGCGTTCGGGGCCGATACGGGATCGGCCGCCGGTCGGTCTTACGAGGCGACGTTGGCCGAGGGAGCGGCGCTCGGAGCGAAAGGCGAACCGCCCGGACGACGCGGCGCACCGGCGCCGAAACGGGGCTTCGGCTTCGGAGCGGCGATCAGGCCCTCACGGATCGCGGTCTTGCGGGCCTGCTTGCGGGCGCGGCGCACGGCCTCGGCCTTCTCGCGAGCCTTGCGCACGGAGGGCTTCTCGTAGGCCTTGCGCTGCTTCATCTCGCGGAAGATGCCCTCGCGCTGCATCTTCTTCTTGAGAACGCGGAGTGCCTGGTCGACGTTGTTATCGCGAACGAGTACCTGCAACGGACTTGATCCTTTAGAGACGTATGTTTGTCGGACGGCGCCCTCTCCGAACGCCCCCGCCTGTCCGACGAGGGCAAACCGCCAATAGCCCCATACCCTGGATCGCTCCAGGGAGGGACCTGTGTGTGACGGTCTCGAATCGACGCTGAAAACTCACTTGGGGCAGGCTCATACACCAAGCGGACACGAGTTCCAACCGCTCTCGGTTAAATCCTGAGCCGGACCCGCATCCTCATGCGTGCGACTGGATGAAGTTGCGCACGAGCGGGTAAGTCTGGCCCTCCCACTTGCGGCCGGTGAAGACGCCGTAATGGCCGACGCCCGCCTGCAGGTGGTGGCTCTTCATGTGCGGGGGGAGGCTGCCGCACAGGTCGTGCGCCGCCATGGTCTGCCCGACGGCGCAGATATCGTCGCGCTCGCCCTCTACGGTCATCAGCGCGGTCTTGCGGATGGACCGCATGTCGATGGGATTTCCGCGATAGGTCAGTTCGTTCTTGGCGAGGGTGTAATCCTGGAACACCGTCTGGACGGTTTCGATGTAGAACTCGGCCGCGAGGTCGAGGACGGCAAAATACTCGTCGTAGAACGTCTCGATCTGGTTGGCCTTGTCGGCCTCGCCGTTGGCGAAATGCCAGAACAGGTCGGCATGGCTCTGCTGGTGGCGCTTGGCGTTCATCGAGACGAAGGCCGAGACCTGCATGAATCCGGGATAGACCCGACGGCCGGCCCCCGCATGACGCTGGGGTACGGTGGCGATGAGGTTCTTTTCGAACCACGCGATCGGCTTCGAGGTGGCGAGCTTGTTCACCGAGGTCGGGCTGATGCGGCAATCCACCGGCCCGGCCATGAGCGTCATGCTGCGCGGATGCGCGATGTCTTTCGACTGGGCCATGACGGCGGCGGCGGCGAGCGCCTGGACCGCCGGCTGACAGACCGCCACCACATGCGAGCCCTCGCCCATCACGCCGAGGAACTGCACCAGGTGATCCACGTAATCGTCGAACCCGAACGGACCGTCGGCGAGCGGCACGTCGCGGGCATTGTGCCAATCGGTGATGTAGACGTCGTGGTCGGCCAGCAGGGTCCGCACCGTGCCGCGCAGCAACGTGGCGAAATGGCCCGAGAGCGGCGCGACGACGAGCACCTTGGGCTGCTCGGAATCGATGTCCTTCCTGAAGCGCAGAAGCGTCCCGAACGGGGTCGAGAACGTCGCCTCCTCGCTCACCGACACCTCGCGGTTGCCGACCCGGACGCTGTCGATGCCGAAGGCGGGGCGGGCGAAGGTCAGGCCCGCGCGCATCATCATCCGGGCGCCGGCCGACCACCAGTTCATCGGCGCCGCGTTTCGCGACCCGACCCAGGGCGATACGGCGTCGTGGACGAGCTTCCCCCAGGAGCGCGTGCGCTGGGCAAGGTCGGACTGCACTTCGAAGGCATCGTAGAGCATGACGCTCGAACTCCTGCGCGAACGATCGGATAGCGGGTCATTCGCTTCGTTGTGCTCAACCGCCGGGATCGCCTCCGACGGTGGTCACAGCCCGCTAGGCTGAGCCACGGTTGCGCGCAACGCAATCGGCTGCAGGTACGATCTGTAATAAATGTTGTGAGAATGCATCACTGTCCCATCGACGAGACAGGAAAGGTTTTTCTCCTTCGGAGAGGGCCGGTTCGATGCGGCACGAGACTTGGATGCCCCCTGCACAGCTCGGGCCGAAAACCTTATGGACGGTCGGGGATGAGAAGACAGGGGATGGACATGCCAGTCGCCACGCTCACGATTTCGAGCCGGAACTACTCATCCTGGTCGCTCCGGGGATGGCTGGTCTGCCGCATGGCCGGGCTCGATTTCGAGGTCGAGGTCCTGTCCGGTGACGACGAATCCTCACGGGCCGAGCTTCTACACCTGTCGCCCTCCTTCCTCGTGCCCCGCCTCGTCCATGGCGAGATCGAGGTCTGGGATACCCTGGCCCTCTCCCAGTATCTCAACGAGACCTACCCCGATGCGGGCTTCCTGCCGAAGGATCCGGTGGCGCGGGCGCGCTGCCGTTCGATCTCGGGCGAGATGCATGGTGGGTTCATCAACCTGCGCTCGGCCCTGCCGATGAACCTCAAGGCCCGCCACACCAATTTCAAGATCTTCAACGGAGCCAGGGGCGATATCGAGCGCGTCATCACCATCGTCGAGGATTGCCTGGCGCGCTACGGCGGTCCGTTCCTGTTCGGCACGCGCCCGAGCCTCGCCGATGCCATGTTCGCGCCGGTCTGCACGCGGTTCCAGACCTACGACGTCTCGCTGCCCCGCAACGTCGCGGCCTATCGCGACACCATCCTGGCCTGGCCCCTGATGGTGGAATGGAGCGAGGCGGCCGCCGCCGAGCCCAACGAGATCGAAGAACTCGACATGGAGTTCTAAGGGAGACCCCCGGCGTGTAGCCCCCCGGTGCCTGGGCGTGGATGCCGGGCACCGGGAGGGACCGCCCTTACGTGTTGAAGTCGAACAACAGGGCGCTGGCGCTCGCGCCGGACGCCTTGGCACCGGAGGCGGCGTAACCGGACGCACTCGTCTGCGATTCCTGGAGCGTCGTCATGAAGCTGTCGAGAAGCTCGCTGACGCCGGCCGACATGTCTGTCGAGGATGACGCGCCTTGTGCCTCAACCTCGGATGGCGGCGGGCCGGCTGGTCGAGCGCCCGCGCCACCTGCGTCCCCAACGCCTCCCCTGCCCGACGCGTTGGCTTCGAACAGCGTCTTCAGGGTCTCGGCCTGATCGGTGGTGAGGTCGCCGCTGGAGACCTGATCCTCGATGAGGCTGCCGATCGTGTCCTCGATCTGCGACGGGTCGAGGCGTGTGCTCGTTCTGCCGGTCGCGTTGGAGCTCTCGCTCTTGAGGCTCGAATCGATGGAATCGAGGGCGTCGGTGAGAGCGGTGCCGTCGGTGGCGCTGATGCCGCCGGTGGAGACCTCGCTGGCGATGGCCTGCGCGACCGGATTGCCTCTGGACGGCGGCGGACGCTGGGCCTGGAACGTGGCGGAGGTCTGAGTGGAACTGACAGATGTCATGGCGCGGTCGCCTCGGTCGAATGCCGTCGCGGGGAGCTCGCGACGGGTGTCGAGAGAGCGACACCCAGGGTTAAGCGGACCTTTCCCGCGCCCGGCACAAGAGTTTCGCGATGTTTCGAACCCACGTTCCGAAACAGTCGAATGCCAAAATCAGGAAATGACCGGGGCGACGGTCCCAGGGTTCGTTGATGGAGACGCGCGCAGCTGCCCTCCCTGAGCGACGGCGAGGGGCAGGTCGATACGGGCCACGAGGCCGCGGGGGGGCTTGTTCGACAGGGTCAGCCGGCCGCCATGCCCCTCCACGATGGCGAGAACGATCGACAGACCGAGGCCGAAGCCGCTGGCCTCGTTGAGATTCCGGGCCCGGTCTCCGCGTACGAAGGGCTGCACCATGGCGTCGCGCTCGGCCTCCGGAATGCCGGGACCGTCATCGGACACTTCGAGAGCCACGCCCTGATCCGACGGGTGCATCGTCAGCCGCGCCGCGCCGCCATACTTCACCGCATTATCGACGAGGTTGACGATGGCCCGCTGGAGCTCGTCCGCCCGGCCGCGCACGAGGACGTGCCGCGTCTGTTCCACACGCACGTCCGCGCCGACATCGGCGAAGCCGTCGCACACGGTCTGGACCAGGGAAGCGAGGTCGACGAGAGTCTGGGTGCCCCCGGCCTGACCGTCCCGGACGAAGGACAGGGCGGCGTCCACCAGCCCGTTCATCTGGTCGAGATCGCGCAGGGTCATGGTGCGTGCGTGATCGTCCTCGATGAATTCGGCCCGCAGCCGCAAACGGGTGATCGGGGTGCGCAGATCGTGGCTGATCGCCGCCAGCATCTGGGTTCGATCGTCGATGAGGCGGCGGACGCGGCCGCGCATCGTGTCGAGGGCGCGGGACACGGCCATCACCTCCTTCGGCCCGTTCCGGGGCAGCGCCACGAGGTTCATGCCCGTGCCGAAGGCATCGGCGGCCTCGGCGAGTTTCGCCAGCGGAGCGGTCAAGGCCCGCGTCGCCCAGATCGACATGAGCGACAGGGTGATGCCGAGGAGGACGAAGGTGAAGATGATCGGGCCGGGGCCGAACGGAGACCGGACGTCATCCGGCAGGGTCGCGCGCAGGCTCGCACCGGACGGCGTCGTGATGCCGATCCGGATGCCACTGGCCGTCTCCGGCACTTTCCCCGGAGACGAGAGATCGGTGATCGTGAGGGGCCGTCCGAACCCGTCGCGCATGCGCTGGACTATGGGATGGTCGGCCTGCCCGTCCCGAGTGCCGGGGGCGGGAGTTTCCGGCGGGGCCGCTTCGATCTGCAGGCCGGGCAGGCTGCGTGCCGCATCCTGCAGCAGGCGCGGCCGATCCCCCGGCGGAGCGGCATCGAGCAGGCGAACGATGGTGGCCAGCCGTGTCGCGGCTACGCCCGGATGGTTGTCCGGGTTCCAGGGTTCGCGCAGCATCAGGAAGGCCAGGGTCGCGACCGCATGGCTGACGACGATGGCGGCCACGCTGAGCATCGCGATCTGGCCGGCGATACTGCGGGGCGGAAAGCCGAGGAGGCGCCCCCACCGGCCCTTCGTGGTCGCGCTCATGATCGCGTCACCACAGGGGTGAACAGGTAGCCGCCGGAGCGGATGGTGCGGATGATCTCCGGGTTGCGAGGGTCGGCCTCGATCTTCTGGCGGATGCGGCTGATGAGAACGTCGATGCTCCGCTCGTATGGGCCAGCGGCCCGTCCCTGGGTCAGGTCGAGGAGCTGGTCGCGCGAGAGCACCCGGCCGGGTCTCAGGCAGAGCACGTGCAGCAGGTCGAATTCCGCCCCCGTGATGGTGATGCGGGCGTCGTCCGGGCTGAGGAGCTGACGCAGGGACACGTCGAGGGTCCAGTCGAGGAAGCGCAGCCGGCGGGCGCCATCGTCGCCGGCAGCCTCGGCGCTCGCGCCCCGCCGCAGGATCGCGCGAATGCGGGCGAGAAGCTCGCGCGGGTTGAACGGTTTGGCGAGGTAATCGTCAGCCCCGATCTCGAGCCCGACGATCCGGTCGATCTCCTCGGCCTTGGCGGTGAGCATCAGGATCGGGATCGAGGACCCCGCGCGCAGGCGCCGGCACAGGCTCAACCCGTCCTCGCCCGGCAGCATCAGGTCGAGCACGATGAGGTCGACGCGCGCATCCGCCAGCGCCTTGTCCATCTCGCGCCCGTCCCCTGCGAGGCTCACCCGGCATTCGTTGGCGCGGAGGTAGCGCGCCACCAGGGCGCTGATCTCGCGGTCGTCCTCGACCACGAGGATATGGGGCGTGGCGGAATTCGTCTGCGTCATGTCTCGTCCATCCGGTGGCCGTTTATGACGCCTCGGCGGAGGGATTCGAAGGGGATACCGAGATCAGAATTGTAAACGTCTGTTTCGGTCCGGTATCCGGGACACATTCGGCAAATGTCATCGCAAAGACGCTTGCGTCGACTATGCTCTACCGCCTGTGAAACCCGAAATAGCCGCCATCGGCGTCGTAAAGCACGTCGAAGCCATTGAGGAAGCGCAGGCCGGTATTGACGAAGGGCTCCGGGCGACGGGTGTTGAGGGTCACTTTGCCCGGCGAGAGTCGGGACTCGTCGCCGATGACGATGTCGTAGGCCGCCGCCGGTTCGGAGCCTCGTCCGGGAAAGGTGAAGCCGAGGCGGGTGCCGGGCAGGAACTGGCTTCGGCCTTCGTCATCGGAAGTGACGGCACCGTCCACGGCCCCTGTCGGCAAGGTCAGGTACATCGCCGACACGCCCGTATCGACGAGCGCCCGGCCGCAGGCGCCGGGTGCCTGGCCGTTCACCGTGATGCAGACCGGGACGCCCTGCCATTCGCCGGGAATGTCGGGGTGGGGATCGAGCTTCACGAAGCGGATGCCGCCGCGCGTATTGGCTCCGGTGAGACCCGCATGGATGCCGTCCCGCGTCACCACGTAGCCGCGCCGTGCGGGGCTCCTGCCGTCAGGGGCGAGGTTGAGGAGCGGGTTGGTGTCGGGCGTGCTCTGGCTCTGCGAGTCGCCCTCCCGTCCGAAGCCGATGCCCAACATAGCCACGTGGCCCGGCATCGTCTCCGGCGTGCAGGCGCGGGCGTTGTTCGTGCACGCGATCTCGGTGACCGCCAGGACGGGGAGCGGTGAGGTGGTCACGCTGGCCCCGTTGCCGCCGACGAGCGTGACGGGCAGCGTCACCCAGCGTCCGATCATGATCCGCCCGGAACTGCTGTAGGTGAGCCGTCCGGGCCGCGACGGCATCGTCTCGAAGCCGGGGATCCGGCTCGCCGAGACGACGATGCCGGTGGAGCCGGTATCCATCAGGACCGGGCGCACCTCATCCCCGAAGGACAGGCCGAGGCGCGGCGAGCGCGTGATCTCGGCGCCATCCTCCCCCGCGTTGAGGTAGGAGAGATACGTGCCCTGACGGAAGCCGTCGTAATGCGGTCGCTCGTCGGCGGAGGCCGGGTTGGCGGATGTGCTCAAGGCGGCCATCCCAAAAGCAAGTGCGGCAAGCGTTGCCTCATTGGGCGATCGGGACCCGCGTCCCGCGGCGCGGATGCGGTGCTTGAGGCCCTCGATCATCATTCACCCCTCCGACACGCTGGTAAAGCGGCGGCGGAGCCCTCGTCTCGGTGCCACCGCTTGTCGGTTAAGCCTTGGCAGACAACCACTTAAGGGACACTTACACAGATCGGTGCGCGTCAACCGCCATCTCGTTCCGCGGCGGCGGCGACGGCCCTGGCCACCGAGGCGATGGTGGCGCTGCGCGCCTCCGGCGACGTCTTCGCCCCGGTCAGGTAGACCGTCAGGACGAGGGGAGCCCGGCGCGGCGGCCAGATCACGGCAATGTCGTTGGCCGTGTCGTTCTCGCCGGATCCGGTCTTGTCGCCGATGCGCCACTCCTTCGGCAGGCCGGCGCGCAGCCGCGCATCGCCGGTGCGGCAACCCACGAGCCAGGCGGTGAGAAGGGCTCTCGATGAGGGCGAGAGCGCATCCGCGAGGACGAGGCGCCGGAGCGTCTGGGCCATGGCCAGCGGCGTAGTGGTGTCACGCGGGTCGCCGGGCACGGCCTCGTTCAGATCCGGCTCGATACGGTCGAGGCGGGTCGTCGCGTCGCTGAACGCGCGGATCTGGGCGGTGAGTCCGGCCGGGCCACCCATCGTCCCGAGGAGCAGGTTGGCGGCAGTGTTGTCGCTGAGCGTAACGGCGGCCTCGCAGAGTTCGGCGAGGGTCATGCCCTCGCCATCCGCCCTCGGTCCGCTCATGGGCGAGTAGGGCACGACCTCGCTCGCCGCGTAACGCAGCCGCCGGTCGAGACTGTCCTCGCCCTGGTCGATCCGCGCCAGCACAGCACCGGCCGCGAGAACCTTGAACGTACTGCACATCGGGAAGCGCTCCGCCCCGCGATGCGCCGCCTGGGTGCCACTGCCGGTATCGAGAAGACCGATCCCGAGCCGTCCGCCGCTCGTCGCCTCGATCTGCGCGAACCTGTCGGCAAGATTCTCCGGAAACGAAGCCGCGGCAAGCGCCGGTCTCCCCCCGGCGAGAAGATGTCCCGCTGCCCAGGCGGCTGTGCCGAAGGTCCAATCGCGTCGGGTGACCATGCGCATCCTTGCCGGTCCGTCGAATCGGCGGTGACCATGGCGACCGGTTTGCGGTCCCATCGTGGCGGATCGAACGTGGTTTTGGCGGGCCGGACCGCGAATTCCTCGGCCGTGCGCCTTGCCTTCGGATTGCCTCGCACGCCTTCGATTCTTATCTGCTTACCTCAGGTGCCGGCGCGATGTCCGACGCGGGCCTCGATCTCGGGAGACGACGATGCAAGGCTCTAAGGACGGCGCGGGCCGCGGCTCCAACCGCTTGTTCGACGATTTCGCCCGACTCATGACCGATGCCGCCGGTGCGGCGCAGGGCGTGAAGCGTGAGGCGGAGACCGTGTTCAAGGCGCAGGTCGAGCGGCTGATCCGTGACATGGACATCGCCACCCGCGAAGAGGTGGACGTGCTGCGCGATCTGGTTTCGGCTCTCCGCACCCAGAACGATGCTCTCGCAGCCCGCGTCGCCGTGCTGGAGGGCCGGCTCGGCACGCAGGAGCCGCCGCCTCCGCCAGCGACATCGGTCTGATTCGCGGACCCCGAGTCCGGTCTAAGCTTGTGCACAGGAAGGAACGGTGGAAATCCGCTTTCCTGTTCACCGGTCATCGGGAGCGCTTTGAAACGCGAGTCCGCCACGGTCTATAGTGAGTGAAGCACTGATTCGCTTCGCCCCCGGACCCGACCTTCGACCCTTAAGCTTCCTCTCGATCACGCTGTGTCTTGCCTGTGCGCGGATTCAGCTTGGGGATGGGAAATCCGGAAGGGGATTGATTGTCGTTCACCATTATCGGCGCCCCTTTCGGGACGCCTAGCTGGACCGCTATGACCCAACTTCACATCGAAGGCCTCGACCGGAACGAGCACCCCCTCGACATCGTCGAGCGGCTCGCTTCCCTTCGCGATTGGATCTTCGACCGGGCCGAGACCGACGAGATGTCGGTGGCCGTGGCCGGCCGCTGGTCCGACTATCACGTCGCCTTCACCTGGATCGAGGATGTGGAGGCCCTCCATGTGGCCAGCGCCTTCGACCTGAAGGTGCCGGCTCACCGCCGCACCGAGATCCTCACCCTCATCTCCCTCGTCAACGAGCAGCTCTGGGTCGGTCATTTCGACCTGTGGTCCACCGACAGCGTGGTGATGTTCCGGCATTCTCTGCTGCTCACCGACGGTGCCGCGCCGACCCAGAGCCAGTGCGCGATGATGTTGAAATCCGCCGTGGATGCCTGCGAGCGCTACTATCAGGCGTTCCAGTTCGTGCTCTGGGCGGGCAAGTCCGCCCGTGAATCCCTGGATGCGGTCTTGTTCGAGACCGAAGGCGAGGCGTGAGCATTCCATCTTCCTCCGCCCTGCCCGCCTCCCTCACCCTGGTTGGGGCGGGCAAGATGGGTGGCGCGATGCTGGCGGGCTGGCTCGCGGGCGGACTCGATGCCGCCAGGACATGCGTCGTCGATCCGCATGCCTCGCCCGAGATGGTGCGGCTCTGCGAGAGCCATGGCATCGCCCTGAACCCGAGTGACCTGCCGACCAACGATGCGCTGATCCTCGCGATCAAGCCGCAGGGGCTGGAGGGTGCGGCCGGCCTCCTCGATGGGATGATCACACCCCATACGCTCGTCGTCTCTATCCTGGCGGGCAAGACCATCGGCGACCTGCAGGGCCGCCTGCCCTCCGCGCGCGCCATTGTCCGGGCGATGCCGAACCTTCCGGCGAGCATCGGCCGCGGGGTCACCGGCGCGGTGGCGAATGCCAACGTCTCCCCGGATCAGCGTGACCAGGCCGATGCCTTGCTCAAGGCTGTCGGGGGCGTGGAATGGCTCGACAACGAAGCGTTGATCGACACTCTGACGGCTTTATCCGGTTCCGGCCCGGCCTATGTCTTCCTCCTGGCAGAGGCGATGGCCGAGGCGGGTGTGGCGGCTGGGCTGCCGGCCGACATGTCGGCACGGCTTGCCCGCGCCACGGTGTCAGGGGCCGGGGCGCTCCTGTCCACCAGCCCTCACGATGCGGGACAGTTGCGGCGCGACGTGACGTCACCGGGCGGCACCACCGCGGCGGCCCTCTCCGTGCTGATGCGCGAGGGCGGTGTGCCGGACCTGATGCGCGAAGCGGTCGCCGCCGCGAAGCTGCGGGCAGGCGAGCTCTCTGGCTGAGCCGCCCCCTAACCGATCCGCCTGCACAACCTACATGATAGGGAACAGACACGAGGATCGAACGACCATGGCAAACACCACAGGTGCGAAGCCCGAGGGTGGTAATGAGACCGGCGGCAACGAGACCGCTGGGACGGACATCGCCGTCGCCGCCCCGCAGCACTCCCCGCGTGAGGCTGCCGTCGAGGCGCTGATGCGGCTCGCCGCCGTCCAGCCCTGGAACGACATCGAAATCGGCGACATCGCCCGCGAGGCCGGCCTGTCCCTCGCCGAATTCCGCGACCTGTTCCCCTCCAAGGGCGCGGTACTCGGTGGCCTTTCGCGGATCATCGACCGCAAGGTGCTGGAAGGCGATTCCTCCGACCTCGCCGAGGAGCCCACCCGCGAGCGTCTGTTCGACGTGCTGATGCGCCGCCTCGATGCGATGACCCCCTACAAGGACGCCCTGCGCCGGATCTCCTACGCCCTACGCGGCGATCCGCTCTCCCTCGTCGCGCTAAACGGCGTGGCGCTGAACTCGCACCGCTTCATGCTGGCTGCGGCCGGCATCAACACCGAAGGGCCTCTGGGCCGGCTGAAGCTGCAGGGCGTGGTCATCGCCTTCGCCCGCACCGTCGAGGTGTGGCTCGACGATGACGACCCGGCCCTCGCCCGCACCATGGCCCGCCTCGACAAGGAGATCCGCAACGGCGAGCGTTTCATGGAACGGGCCGACGATGCCCGCCGCCTCACCGCGCCGTTCCGTGCCATCGGTCGGTCGCTCCTGGAGCGCGGCGCCCGCCGACGCCGGGGTACGCGTCCCGAGGACGAGGTCGGCCAGCAGACGATCTGACGGAACGCTTTCCCTCCCCCCTCTGCGGGGGAGGGTGGGCCGCGAAGCGGGTCGGGAGAGGGGAGCGCCATCTCCGGAGAGGTCGCCCCCTCTCCCGCCTGCTCCGCAGGCACCCTCTCCCGCAGAGGGGAGAGGGTGGATTGGGCGCAAACGAAAAGGGCCGCCCCACCGGGCGGCCCTTTCCTGTTTCAGGAGTGAATCATTCAGCCGCCGATACGGTTGGCGAGGACGGCCGAGTGGCCGTGCTGGTTGGCGATGTAGGGCAGCGCCTGGTTGGCGAATTCGCGTCCCTGTGCGTTGTCGCCGTTGCGCGAGTAGGACTCGTAGAGGCCGAGGGTGCGGGCATCCGAACGGGCCTGCTGCTGCACGAAGGTACGGTCGAATTCACGGCCGGTGCGGGCATTCTTCAGGCGGTCGATCCGGGCCTGACCGTCCGGGCCGATGGCGACGCGACGGCCGGGCTCACCGGGGGTGTTGTCGACGAGGCCGACGCCGCCGAGCACGCCGCCGACGATCCGTGACGCGATGGTGGCCGAGATCGTCACCGGGGCGAGGACGACGCCGACCGGGTTGTCGAAGCGGGTCTCGAAGGGCTGGCTGTCGGAGACGACGGTGCCGCCGGCGGTCAGCGAAGTGCCCTCGGGCAGCAGTGCCTTGGTGGTGGCCTCACGCTCGACCAGCACGTTCTTGGCGTAGTTGCGGACGTTCGGGTTGCGCGAGCGCTCGAGGGCGATGCGGCTCGACTCGATGCTGACGGCATCCGAGCGCAGGGCGGCGGCGCGGAACGAGGAAGTGTCGCGGGCCTCAGGGGCGTTGGCGTCGAACTGGGGCGCGACACGGATACCGAGGGGCTCCTGCGCGAGCGCCGGGGTCGTGATCGCCGCGACGGTGAAGCCGAGGGCGGCGAGAAGCTTGGTGTTGATCATGGCGGAGGTTGTCCTCACACGCCCTTACGGCGTTTGGTTGAAAGACCGTTTCGTCCGGCATGAACGTTTCGTTAACGTGACGGTTCCTGCTTGAAGGGCATGGCTGTGGTGCGGTGCGGCATGCTTCACCTATTTGTGACATGGCTATCGTTCGCCCTCCTACCCGATCACCTCGTCCTGAGGCACCGCGAAGCGGCCTAGAAGGAGAGTCCCAGAATCCACCGCACGAACTGGAGGGCTCCGCCTTGGAATAAGGTGAGAGAGCAGCACAACGTTCAATGCGCCTCCTCCCAGTTCCCCGCCGCCTGCGCCTCCACTACCAGCGGCACGCGCAGGGTCAGCGCGGGTGCGGGCGCCTCGACCATCACCCGGCGGATCACCGGCAGCGCCTTCTCCACCTCGTCCTCGGGTGCTTCGAATACCAGTTCGTCGTGCACCTGCAGCAGCATGGTCACGTTGAGTTTTTCCGCCCGCAGCGCCTGCTCCATCCGGACCATGGCCCGGCGGATGATGTCGGCGGCCGAGCCCTGGATCGGAGCGTTGATCGCCTGGCGCTCCACGCTCGCCCGCTCGTTCGGGTTGTTCGAGCGGATCTGCGGATAGTGGCAGACGCGGCCGAACAGGGTGGTGACGTAGCCGAGGTCGCGGCAGAGCTTCTTGGTGTCGTCGATATAGGCGCGGATCCCGGGGAAGCGCTCGAAATACTGCTTGATGAAGGCCGAGGCCTCCTCGCGGCCGATGCCGAGGCGGTCGGCGAGCCCGAAGGCCGAGATGCCGTAGATGATGCCGAAATTGATCGTCTTAGCGCGCCGGCGCAGGTCCGAGGTCATGTCCTTCAACGGCACGCCGAACATGGCGCTGGCGGTGGCCGCGTGAATGTCGACGCCGTCTTCGAAAGCTTGGCGCAGCTGCGGGATATCGGCGATGTGGGCGAGGATGCGCAGCTCGATCTGGCTGTAATCGGCCGAGATGAGCTTCCTGCCCTCCGGCGCCACGAAGGCACGGCGGATGCGCCGGCCCTCCTCGGTGCGGATCGGGATGTTCTGCAGGTTCGGCTCCGAGGAGGAGAGCCGGCCGGTGGTGGTGGCTGCCAGCGAGAACGAGGTGTGGACCCGGTCGGTCTCCCGGTCGGCATGCTGCTGCAGCGAATCCGTATAGGTGGATTTCAGCTTGGCGAGCTGGCGCCATTCCAAGATCTTTTTGGGCAGTTCGTGCCCGGCCTGAGCCAGTTCCTCCAGCAGGGTGGCGGGCGTCGCCCACTGGCCGGACGGCGTCTTCTTGGCGCCGGGCAGGCCCATCTTGCCGAACAGGATGTCGCCGATCTGCTTCGGCGACGAGACCTGGAAGCGCTCGCCGGCATCCTCCTGGATCTCTTCCTCCAATCGCACGAGGATCTGCGAGAAATCACCCGAGAGCCGGCTCAGCATGTTGCGGTCGACGCGGATGCCCGCCGCTTCCATCCGGGCGATGACCGGGATGAGGGGGCGTTCCAGGGTCTCGTAGACCGTCACCCGGCGCTCGGCGACGAGGCGCGGCTTCATCATCCGCCACAGGCGCAGGGTCACGTCCGCATCCTCGGCGGCGTAGGCGGTGGCCTTGTCCAGAGGCACCCTGTCGAAGGTGACCTTCGCCTTGCCGGTGCCGGCCACGTCCGAGAAGGTGATCGGCTGATGGCCGAGATGGCGACGGGCGAGTTCATCCATACCGTGCCCGCCCTTGCCGGCATCGAGCACGTAGGAGATCAGCATCGTGTCATCGAACGGCGCGATCTCGATGGCGACGCTTTGGCGCCGGAACACCAGCCAGTCGTACTTGATGTTCTGGCCGACCTTCAGGACGCCCGGATCTTCGAGGAGCGGCTTCAGCGCCGTCAGGGCGGCATTGATCGGGATCTGTCCGCCGACCGGGCTGAACTGCCCCGTGGCCGCCTTGGCATCGCCGAACAGGTCGCTCGCCTCGGATGCAGCCACCGGTTCCAGATGGGCGAGGGGGATGTAGGCCGCCCGCCCCGGCGCCACCGCCAGGGAGACGCCGACGAGGTTGGCGTTGTTGGCGTCGAGGGAGTCGGTCTCGGTATCCACCGCCACCACTCCGGCCTCGCGTGCCTCGGCGATCCAGGCCGCCAATTGGTCGAGGCTGGTGATCGTCTCGTAACCTGTCGTGTCGATGGGGTTCGTCGCCTCGGCCGCGCGCAGGGCAACGAGGCCGGAGGGCGTCGGTTCTGAGGGGCCGCGCGGCTTCGCTTCGCCTTCCGGCAGGTTCAGGTCGGCAAAGGGATCGACCTCGCCGCCTTGTGCCGCGGCCTCGAACGGGGGCGCGTCGGCGCCGTCCGACCCCGGCAGCAGGGCCGGATCGGGCTTCACCTTCTCGGGGTCCACATGCAGCATCGAGGCGATGCGGCGGGTCAGGGTGTTGAACTCCATCGCCTTGAGGAAGCCGACGAGCTTCTCGGGGTCGGGCGCTGGCAGGCGCAGGTCGTCGAGGGCGATGGGGAGCGGCACGTTCTCTTCCAGCGCCACCAGCCTCCGAGAGAGCTTCGCCTGGTCGATGCTGGCGAGAAGGGTCTCGCGGCGCTTGGGCTGCTTGATCTCGCCCGCCCGCTCCAGCAGCGCGTCGAGGCTGCCGTATTCCTTGATCAGGGCGGCGGCCGTCTTGAGGCCGATGCCGGGCACGCCGGGCACGTTGTCGGACGTGTCGCCGATGAGCGCCAGGGCGTCACCGATCTGGTTCGGCTGCAGGCCTTCCCATTTGGCGATGATGGCGTCGAGGTCGAGGTTGCGCTCGGGCCGATGCCCGGGCTTGCCCTTCACGCCGGATTCGAAATCGTAGAACCGCACCAGCGGCCCCACCAGCTGCATCAAGTCCTTGTCGGAGGACACGATGATGACGCCGGCCCCGCGCGCCTCGGCCTGGCGCGAATAGGTGGCGATGAGGTCGTCGGCCTCGTAGCGCTCCAGCTCGATGGGTTTGAGGCCGAAGGCGCGCACGGCCTCGCGCATCAGCGGCATCTGGCGCTTGAGGTCGTCCGGCGCGTCGGGGCGGTGGCCCTTGTAGTCGGGGAAGAGCTCCTTGCGGAACGAGCCCTCGGACTTATCGAACACGATGGCCAGATGCGTCGGCTTGATCCCCGCTGCCCCGTCCTGAACGAACTGGGCAATCTTGGTGCAGAACAGCCGGACCGCCCCCGTGGGCAGCCCGTCCGAGGGCCGGGTGTTGTACTTCTGGTCCTGGTTGATCGACTGGAAGTAGGCCCGGAAAATGAAGGACGACCCGTCCACCAGGATGATCTGATCGCCGGGGCCGACGGGGGCGGATGGAGAGACAGCGTTCATCGTGAGAAAAAGGCCAAGTTCAGGAGACGAGAGCGAGCGCGCTCAGGAGGCAGAAAAAGCGTCGCGTTCGGCGATGCAGGCATGACGTACTTCGCCGAGCCGCTCTTGGACGGCAGCCCAGACCAGATCCAGCTCTACCTTGTGATAGGGATGTCGATAGACGTTGCCGACATTGGCGATCGATTGCCAGGGAATGTACGGGTTGCGCAGCTTCGTTTCCGGATCGAGGCGGCGACTGGCCTCGGAGATGATCTCGAGACAGCGGATGACAGCGTAGACCGTACGTTGGTCAGCGATGAACGTATCGAACGTCATTCCAGCCGTGAAGTGCTGAGCGGCGTCGATATTGTCGATGATGTCGATGATCGCATCGCGGACGCGTTCAGAACGCATGAACGGCATCTCGTTCGGCCCGCAGACGGATATGCGGTTTCAGAGCATCACGGCTGGCGACGTCCACTGCGACCGGAAAAAGCGCCTCGATGAAGTACACCAGGCCAACATAATCGTCGACGTCACGAATGGTCTCTCGGTCGAGAACGACCATGACGTCGACGTCGCTTGAACCGATTGCCTCTCCCCGCGCCGTCGACCCGAACAGCGCAGCATGACGGACGCCGCGTAGGCGTAGCTCCGCCTCGTTCTCTCGAAGAATTCCGATGGCGATGCCGCGATCCATTCGGCGACACTACTTCAAATCGCGGGCGCGCTGAAGGGCCGGGTGGAAGTGTCGCGTGCCGGAACGGCGGATTCCAAGACCGCGTTTCAGCCTCGTCCTCCACAGTTTCGGAATCCTACCGCATGATCCCGGTCCGCCGCTCGACCTGCCTCGCCCTGACCCTCGCCCTCTCCGCCGCCCCGCTCCCGGCCTTTGCCCAGGCGCTGCAGAACCCCGGCACGGCGACGATCGAGGCCCATGTGGTGAAGGCCGCGCCGCTGGAGGCGACACCGGAGCGGATCGCCGCTCTGAAACTCCCCGCAGGGTTCAAGATCGAGGCCTTCGCCCGCGATCTCGGCGCGCCCCGCGTCATCGTCGTGGCGCCGGACGGGGCGCTGTATGTCAGCGACCGCGACGCCGGCACGGTCACCCGCATTGATGCGACCGACGCGGCCAAGCGCCAAGTCGTCCTGAAGAAGCCGGATGTGCACGGGCTCGCCATCCATGACGGCACTCTGTTCTACGTGACGGTGAAAGAGATCTTCTCCGCGCCGATGAAGGCCGATGGCAGTCTCGGCCCCGAGACGAGGCTCGTCGCCGACCTTCCCGATGCCGGCCAGCATCCAAACCGCACCATCGGCTTCGGGCCGGACGGCTGGCTCTATGCCAGCCTCGGTTCCACCTGCAACGAATGCGAGGAGCGCAACCCCGAGAACGCCACCATGGTTCGGATGAAACCGGATGGGTCGGGCCGGGAGATCGTCGCTTCGGGCCTGCGCAACACCATCGGTTTCGCCTGGGAGCCTGGGACGAAGGCCCTCTATGGCTGGGACGACGGCGTCGACTGGCTCGGAAACGACGCAACGCCGGAGGAGCTGAACCGGATCGAGCCGGGCAAGAAGTATGGCTGGCCCTACATCTTCGGTGCCGGGATCAAGAACCTCTACCGTGAGGTCCCGAAAAGCTCGCTGGAGCAGTGGGACAAGGACAGCGAGCGGCCGCTTCTCACTTGGACGGCGCACGCCTCTTCGATGCAATTCGCCTTCTACGACGGCGCGCAATTCCCGGCCGAGTACAAAGGCGATGCCTTCGTCACCATGCACGGATCATGGAATCGCAAGCCGCCGAGTGGCTACGAAGTCCTGCGCGTGCATTTCGAAAAGGGCCTGCCGACGACGATCACCCCGTTCGTGTCGGGCTTCCTCACCGAAGGCGGCCCGAGCGGCTGGTCGCGTTTCGCCCGGCCCTTCGGTCTGGCGGTCGCCAAGGATGGAAGCCTTTTCCTCGGCGACGACCAGCACGGCATCATCTACCGGATCAGCTACAAGGGCTGAGCGGAACTCAACTCGCGGCGCCCACCGTATCCGCCATGCGGGCGTCGCGAGCTCCCAAGGGCTCCTCGTGTCCGATAGTGGTGTCGGCCTCGGTCTGGTGCTCCATCTCCGCATTGATCTCGGCGCCGACGAGGACGATGGTCGTCGAGATCCAGATCCAGGTCATGAAGCCCACGACCGCGCCGAGGGAGCCGTAAGTCTCGTTGTATTTGCCGAAATTCGAGACGTACCAGGAAAAGCCCAGCGACCCCGCGAGCCAGAGCACGCCCGCGATGGCGCTGCCCCAGGTCACCCAGCGCCAGCGCGGCGCGTCGCGGCTCGGACCATAGCGATAGAGCACAGCGAGGCCGGCCAGCACCGCGAGCAGCAGCACCGGCCAGCGCAGGAGCGAGATGTACCAGGCCTCCGCGCTGAGACCGACGATGTTGATCACCGCCGGCACCACGACGATGCCCACCAGGGCCAGCACGATGAAGAGCAGCGCCCCCGCCGTGAAGGTGAGCGAGCGCAGGTTGAGCCAGAAGAAGTTCCGGGTCTCGCGCTCCTCGTAGACGATGTTGAGGGCCTGGAAGACCGCTTTCATCCCGCCATTGGCGCTCCAGATCGACAGGGCGAGACCGGTGAAGAAAGTGAGACCCAGGGTGGTGTCACCCTTCTCAGCGATGCGCTTCACCTGTTCGCCGATGATGTCGAGAGCACCGGACGGGATCACGCCCTGGAGGTTCTGCAGGTGATCGTTGATCGTCGATACCTCCGCCACCAGACCGTAGCAGGCGACCAGGGCGGCAATGGCCGGGAAGATCGCCAGCAGAACGTAGAAGGTCACGCCAGCGGCCACCGAGACGAGGTTGTTCTCGCCGATATCGTGGAAAACCCGAAGACCGATATCCTTCCAACCCTTGGCGGGGATTTCGGACGGTGTCGACGCCTGCCGCCCGCGTTCGGTCTCCGTCCTGGCGACGTGCTTGGCGTCCCTTCCCTCATGGGAGGGGGAGGGCTCGCTCGTGCGCGGGGCGGAGGGAGACCTGTCCGACGATGACCCGGACGGGGATGGCCGCGTGCCCTTCCGCGGCAGGACGACGAGACCGACGAGCGCGGTCACGAGCCCCAGCGTCCACAGGGTGGAGCCGGATTGCCCAGCCCCCCCCGCTCCCGCAGGGTCATGATGTGGTTCGGCCATCGGCGGTTCGTCCTGTAGAGCGGAAAGTGAATTCAATTCCCTGCGACAACCTTCCGCCGCCCAGAGAGTTTCATGCACGGTCCCCGACCGTCTTTCAGCGGACGAAGTCGGTGAGGGAGAGCCGCAGACGCGCTGTCCGGCATGGTGCGTGCTCTCAGGCACGGACTGTCAACCCGTCTGCGGTTATCTAGCGCCATTCGGCGCTTGCCCTCGGCAGCCGTTGCCCTCACCGTTTTCGCGAAATCTTCCAAACGAGGACACGACAGCCCCGTGCCGCACGCGACAGAGCTGATTGCCATCATCGCCCTCGGTCTCGTCCTGGCCTTCGCCTGTGGGATGCTGGCCCAACGCCTGCGGCTTCCTCCCCTCGTCGGCTATCTCCTGGCCGGGGTTCTGGTTGGGCCGTACACACCCGGCTTCGTCGGCAACAGCCAACTCGCGAGCCAGCTCGCCGAAATCGGCGTGATCCTGCTGATGTTCGGGGTCGGCCTGCATTTCTCGATCAAAGACCTGATGGCGGTGCGCACCATCGCCCTGCCGGGCGCGATCGTGCAGATCGTGGCCGCTACCGCCATGGGTGGGCTGCTGGCGCATCTCTGGGGCTGGGGCATCGGCGCGGGCCTCGTCTTCGGCCTGGCCCTCTCGGTGGCGAGCACCGTGGTGCTGCTGCGTGCCCTGGAGGAGCGTCGGCTCCTCGACAGCGACAAGGGCCGCATCGCGGTGGGGTGGCTCATCGTCGAGGATCTGGCGATGGTCCTCGCCCTGGTCCTGCTCCCCGCCCTCGCACCATCCCTCGGGGGAACCGGCGACGGCGCGGCCCACCATGTCGCCGACGGCAACATCTGGCTCACCCTGGCCCTGACGCTGGCCAAGGTCGCGGTATTCGCCCTGGTGATGCTGGTGGGCGGACGCCGCGTCGTGCCCTGGCTCCTCGATCAGGCGGCCCGCACCGGCTCGCGCGAACTCTTCACCCTCGCGGTCCTCGCTTTGGCGCTGGGCATCGCCTTCGGATCGGCGGAGCTCTTCGGGGTCTCCTTCGCGCTCGGCGCCTTCTTCGCCGGCATGGTGCTGGCCGAATCCGACCTCAGCCATCAGGCGGCGGCCGATTCCCTGCCCCTGCAGGACGCGTTCGCGGTGCTGTTCTTCGTCTCCGTGGGCATGTTGTTCGATCCGGGCATCCTCCTGCGCGAGCCGCTTTCGGTGCTGGCCGTCCTCGGCATCATCCTCCTCGGCAAATCGCTCGCCGCCGTGGCCATCGTGCTGGCCTTCAAGCATCCCATCGGCACCGCGCTCACCATCGCGGCCAGTCTCGCGCAGATCGGCGAGTTCTCCTTCATCCTCGTCAGCCTCGGATTGTCGCTGAAGCTCCTGCCTACGGAAGGACGCGACCTCATCCTCGGCGGCGCGATCCTGTCGATCACGCTCAACCCGCTCTTCTTCGTCCTGGCGGAGCGGGCGACGCGCTTCTTCGCCGAGCGGCCGGAACTCGCGGCCCGGTTCGAGCGTCGCGGCGCTGCGGCGATGGCGGTGACCGAGGAGGCGAAGCCTCATCGCGGGCATGCCATCGTCATCGGCTATGGCCGTGTCGGAAGCACCATCGCCAAGGCCTTCGCCACCTGGGACCTTCCCTATCTGGTGATCGACCGCGACCGCCGCCGCGTCCTCGACCTGCGCAAGGACGGTGTCGAAGCGGTGTTCGGGGACGCCACGGCGCCGGGTATCCTCGAAGCCGCCGATATCGGCCAGGCGAAGCTCATCGTGATCGCATCGCCCGAGCCGCATACGGCGCGCCGCCTCGTCGAACTCGCCCGCGAGGCCAATCCCGGCATCGACACGCTGGTGCGCACCCATAACGATGGCGAGCGGCACTATTTCGAGGAACAGGGCGTCGGCCTCGTCCTCATGGCCGAGCGCGAACTGGCCTTCGGCATGACGCTCTACGCCCTGCGCAGCCTCGGGCTGAAGGAAGGCGAAGCCCGCATCTTCGTCGACAGCACCCGCGTGGAGAGCCGCACGGCCCCGGTCGAGGCCGAGATCGACCAGGGCGCTCCGGAACTCCGCCCGCACAAGGCGGATGTGGTCGAAGGGTAGGGCTTGGTCTGCGGTCCTGCGAAGGACGGGATGGGTTCCGTCTTTTCAAACACATCCTGCGGGCAGGCATCGTCCTGAGTCCGTCCGAGCGCCCGGGTAGTGCGACGCGACCCACCCCATGTCCGGAGCATTTCGTATCGAGTGACCGGCCGATCGGTCCGATGAGCTCCGGGGGCGTCCCGGCTCAGGCAGGTCCTGCCAGGGCGCTCTTGGGCAGTAGCATGTGCACCCCCTTGTTGCCGTCGACCGTTTGCGTGATCCGGAGGTTCCCGGCGAGCGAGCACAGCATGTAGGCCTGATTGCGGGTCAGGCCGCTGCGTGCGCAGACATGGCGGACCATCTCGCGTACCGCCTGGCGCATGGCCTCGTCGAGGCTTTCATGCAGGCCGATCGTCATGAGATCGGTCGGGGTCTCGGCAAACGGCCACGCATAGCCGAGATCCTTGCGCACGGTCAGCCGAAAGGTCCCCGATAGGCCGGTCTCGAGAGCGGTGATGCAGACCTCGCCGTCACCCTGCACGCCGTGGCCGTCGCCGGCATAGAAGCCCGCGCCCGGGTTGAAGACTGGCAGATACAGCGACGTGCCGACCTTGAGTTCCTTGTTGTCCATGTTCCCGCCGAAGGCGCGGGGAACCGGAGAACCGACCCTTCCCCAGGCTGCGGGAGGCGCCGTGCCCATGATTCCGAAGAACGGATCGAGGGGCAACTCGGCGCCCCAGGGCAGGATCGCGACGCCGCGGGCGACGTCGATGTCGGGATGGATCGTCTCGTAGTCGGTGAACTCGTCCGGCAGGGTGCCGAGCAGCGGAAGGATCGCCACGAAGCCCCAATCCATGCGGAACTTCAGATCGAGGATGTCGACTTGGAGCACGTCGCCGGGTTCCGCCCCGCGGACATGGACCGGACCGGTGACGAAATGCGGCCCGGGGCCGGAGGCGAGGGTATCGAGGGCGGCGAGGTAATCGGCCGGCACCCGGGCCGGATCGGGATGGAGCGATTCCTTGCCGCCGGCCGGAAACGAATGGAGCGTGACGGTGTCGCCGGACTCGACCTCCAGGACCGGCGGCAGAGCGGCGTCGAAATAGCCGAGCACCATCGTGTCGGGGGTCGCGGGAATCTCGTGATGCGTCGACATGAGGGATCCTTCCGAAGGTCTGATGGCGGCTGGTCAGACCGCGATGTGCCGGGACAGGGTGGCGTGGTCCAAGGTGTCGCGCGTGCCCCGTTCGACCACGTTGCCGCGCGAGAGCACGACGAAGGAATCGGCGAGGCGAACCGCGAATTCGAGATATTGCTCCACGAGAAGCACGGTGATCCGGCCTTTGAGCTCTTCGATCACGGCCTCGATCGCCGAGACGATGGAGGGTTGAATGCCTTCCGTGGGCTCGTCGAGGAGGATGAGGCGGGGGCGTGTGCTCAGCGCGCGGGCGATGGCGAGTTGCTGCTGCTGACCGCCCGAAAGATTGCCGCCGGGCCGGTTCCACAGGTCGCGCAGGGCCGGGAACAAGGCGACCGCTTCATCCACGGCGTCGGTGCGGTCCAGCCCATGTGCCCGGGCGGCGACACGCAGGTTCTCGGCCACGGTGAGGTCGGCGAAGATCTCGCGCCCTTGCGGCACGATGGCGAGGCCCGCCCGCGCTCGCCGGTCGGGAGACATGTCGGTGATGTCGGTCTCGCCGAGGATGATGCAGCCACGGCTCACCGGAATCAGGCCGGCAAGACAGCGCAACAGCGTTGTCTTGCCGGCGCCGTTGCGGCCCAGCACCGCCATGCAGGAACCCGGCTCGATGGACAGGTCGACGTTCCGCAGGACTTGCGCGCTGCCGTAATGCTGGTCGAGGCCGGTGACGGACAAGCCGAGCGGAACCGGCGACAGGGAGGGGGACACGTCGCTCATCGGCCGAGGAACACCTCGATGACCCGTGAATCGGCGCGCGCACCCTCCATCCCGCCCTCGAACAGGGTGCGGCCCTCGTGAAGCACGGTCACCCGGTCGGCGATCGCCTCCACGAAAGCCATGTCGTGCTCGATCACCAGGATGGCTCGGTCGGGCCGGCGCAGGGATCGGATGAGATCGGCGGTGCGTGCAGTCTCGGCATCGGACAATCCTGCTACCGGCTCGTCGAGGAGGACCAGCTTCGGCTGCGAAGCCAGGACCATGCCGATCTCCAACCATTGCTTCTCCCCGTGCGCCAGGGAACCGGCGAGGGTGTCCGCACGCGTTTCCAACCCGGTCTCGGCGAGGGATACCGCGATGCGGTCGGATCGCTCGGAGATCGGGCAGTCGAGGCCACAGCCGATCTCGAGGTTTTCGCGCACGGTCAGGGCAGGAAAGACGCTGGGCTTCTGGAACTTGCGACGCACGCCCGCACGGGCGATCTCGGCTTCCGAGCGGCGGGTCAGGTCGAGGTCGTCGCCGAGCATGATGCGGCCCGAGGTCGGTTTGGCGATGCCCGTGATGGCGTCGAGAAGGGTGGTCTTGCCAGCGCCGTTCGGACCGATCACCGCCCGGACCTCACCAGGATCGATGGCCAGTGACAGCTCGTCCAGGGCGCGGAACCGCCCGAACACGACGCTCAGATTGTCGATGGTCAGGGCGCTCATCCGAGCCTCCCGCCGCGCCGCAGCCAGGTCGGCTTCAGGCGCAGGGCCGCGAGGTCGAGGAGGCCGTTCGGCAGCCCCAGCACCACGACGAGGACGAGCCCCGACAGGATGAAGGGCCACACCTCCGGCATCGCGGCGCTCAGCCAGAACTTGAGGGCGTTGACCGCCACGGCGCCGATCACCGCGCCGCCGAGCCTTCCCATCCCGCCGATGGCGACCCAGACTGCGATCTCGATGGAGAGATCAGGGCTCAGCACGCGCGGGTTGATGATGCCGACCTGAGGCACGTAGAGGATCCCGGCGATGGCGGCGATCGTCGCGGAGAGGCACCAGATCCAGAGCTTCAGGCGCGTCGTGCTGTAGCCGAGGGTGCGCAGGCGGGCCTCGTCGTCGCGGCAGGCCAGCATGCGCCGGCCGATACGGCCGACCACAAGGGCACGCGTGACCACGAGGATCAGGGCCAGGGCCAGCAGCGTCGCCACGGCCAGACCCGTGACCATGCCGGGCGCGCCGATGGGATAGCCGAACAGGAGCGGGAATCCGGTCATGCCGTTATTCCCGCCGAGACCGGTATCGTTGCGGAACATCAGCAGCATGGCGACATAGACCAGGGCCTGACTGATGATCGAGAAGTAGACGCCGTTCACCCGCGAGCGGAACGAGGCATAGCCGAACAGGAAAGCGATGGCGGCCGACAGGACCAGGGCCACGACCAAGGCATACGGCGCGCTCGCGAGACCGGACCAATAGATCGGCAGGGTCTTCCAACCCATGAACTGCATCAGGTCCGGCGCCACGCCGGTGACGGCATAGGCGTGGGAGAGCAGGTGCATCGCGCAGACATAGCCGCCGATGGCGAAGAACAGGCCATGTCCCAGGCTGAGAATGCCGAGATAGCCCCAGACCAGATCGAGGGAGACGGCGAGGATCGCGAAGGCCGCGAGTTGGCCGACCATGTTGACGAGGTAGGGGGCGGGTTGCAGCAGGAGGATTGCGAGCGCGCCGGCGAGGACGAGACCGATCACCGCCGCCAGCAAGGGATCTCCCCCCAAAGCCGGAAGACGCCAACGGGACGCCGGCATGGGCCGAGATCGTGTCATGGGCTGAGATGGTGTCATCAGCGAGGGTTCCACGGCCTCGCTCATCGCCGCCGCCTGACGGCGAACAGCCCTTCGGGCCGGCGCTGGAGGAAGAGGATGATGCCCACGAGCACGATGACCTTGGCAGCGACCGCGCCGTAGAACGGCTCGATCAGGACGTTGGCCCCGCCGATGCCGAGGGCCGCCACGAGGGTGCCGATGACGGTACCGACGCCACCGAGCACCACCACCATGAAACTGTCGACGATGAAGGTCGCGCCCATGCCCGGATTGACGCTGTAGATCGGGCACAGGGCCACACCGGCGAGCCCCGCCAGTCCCGAGCCGAAGCCGAAGGCGAGGCGGTCGACCCGGCGGGTGCGGATGCCGAGACAGGCCGCCATGTCGCGATTCTGCGTCACCGCACGGATGTCGAGGCCGAGCGGCGAGCGCTTCAGGATCAGGAGCGTCAGCACCAGGGTGATCGCCGCGAAGGCGATGGCGAAGAGCCGGTTCCAGGTCACGATGAAATCGGCATAGAGGGGCACGCCGCCGCTCACGTAGGACGGCATGGCGAATTGCAGGTTCTGCGATCCGAAGACCACGCGCACGAAATTGATGAGGAACAGGCTCACGGCCCAGGTGGCGAGCAGGCTCATCAACGGTCGACGATAGAGGTGGCGCAGGATCAGCGCTTCGATGACGATCCCCACCATGGCGGCGGCGAAGAAGGCGACGGGGATCGCCGCGAGGAGATAGAGGTCGAGGAAGCCCGGAGCGAAGCGGCGGAACGCCTCCTGCACGGCATAGGCCGCATAGGCGCCGACCATGATGAACTCGCCCTGTGCGAGGTTGATCACGCCCATCAGTCCGAAAATGATCGCCAGCCCCGCGGCGGCCATGAACAGGATGCTGGCGAAGCTCAAGCCGTTGTAGAGGAGCGCGAGGCCGTTGCCGATCCACACAGCGCGTTCGACCTTGGCGATCGCGGCCTCCAAAGCCGCACGGAAGGCGGGGTCGGCGCGATAGGCCGGATCACTCTTCAGGGCGGAGAGCCGCGAGAAGGCAGCACCCGAGAGAGCCTCGGCCACCGCCCGGATCGCCGCCAGGCGACGCGCCGGATCGGGCGAGGACAAAGCCGCTCCCTGTGCCGCCACGCCGATTGCCGTCTTTAATCCGGCATCGCTCTCGTTGTCCTGCGCCCGCACCAGCACGGCATCGGGGACGCCCGCCATGCGCCGCTCGACGGCTGCCAACCCCTTCCGTCGAAGCTCCACCGTCTCGCCCGCGATGAGGGCCGAGATGCCGAGGGCGGTCTCCACGAGGCCGCGCTGCCGGAGGCCGAGCACCGGCGAACGTCCGCCATTCGTGGAACGAACGCCGCCGCTCACAACCTCGCGCCCGTCCGGTGCCCCGGCCTTCTCGAGCAGAACAGCCGTATCGCCGAGGCAGACGAGGCGTCTCTCAAGCAAGCCGCCCAGCAGGATGCCGGCGAAAGCGAGATCCTCGGCCGTTACCTCACCGCTCGACCGGATCAGCGCATCGAGCACCCGGCTCTGCGCGGCCCCGTCACCGCACAGACCGACGGCGAAGCCCGCGCGCTCGAAGCTAGGCGACGCTCCGAAGGCCGGCTGCATCAGACCGGCGACGAGCAGGATCGCGCCGCAGAGCCAGGATTTCAGGCTCTCAACCATACGGGCTGAACGGCACGGGTTTGGAGGCGTCGGGCGATTGCCAGAGGATGTCGAAGCCCTGCTTCTCGTTGACCGAGCCGATGAAGACGCCGCGGGCGACGTAGTTGTTCTCTCCCGTCATCGTCAGTGTGTAGCCGGAGGGATCGGCGAAGCTCAGGCCGGCGAAGGCCTTGCGCACTTCGGGCACGTCGAAGCTCCCGGCCTTCGCCGCCGCCAGGGCCCAGAGCTGAACGCTGTCATAGGCCGAGACCATCGGATCGATGACGGTGTCGGCGCTGAAGGGCACGGATTTGGCCTTCACGTAAGCAGCCCAATCCGCAAGGAACCGGGTATTGGCCTCCGCCTTCGCCGCCTGGAGATAGGCCCAGCAATTGAGGTGGCCGACGAGAGGCGCCGTATCCAGTCCTTCGAGATCGGCCTCCACCATATCGAGGCCGAGGATCGGCACATCGGTGGCCCGGATGCCCTGGTTGGCGAATTCGCGCAGGAAATCCGGAATCGACGAGCCCACCACCGTGAGCACGACGATCGGTTGCCCGCCGGGCTCGGCGGCGAAGCTGCGAATCTGGTTCACCAGGGTCTGGAAGTTGGAGAAACCCAGGGGCACGTATTCCTCGCGCCAGGCCGTCGCCGCCACGCCCTTCGATGCCCAATAGGCCTTGAGTTGCTTGTTGATCGTGCGCGGCCAGACGTAATCGGAGCCGATCATGAAGAAGCGTTTGGCCCCGACGCCCTCGGCACCCATTAGGTAATCCACCGCAGGCAGCACCGAGCTCGCCGGCGGTGAATTCACATAGACGACGTTCTTCGAATTCTCGTCGCCTTCGAAGTGAAGAGGATAGAACAACAGCCCGTCATTCTGCTCCACCACCGGTAGGACAGACTTGCGCGAGACCGAGGTCCAGCAGCCGAACAGGGCGGCGACCTTCTCCTGCTGCAGCATCTGCCGGCCGATCTGGGCGTAGAGCGGCCAATCCGAAGCCGGGTCCGAGGTCACCACCTCGATCCGGCGTCCGTTGACGCCGCCCTTGGCGTTGATTCCATCGGCCGCCATGCGCACCACATGGTTCAGGCGGCCTTCGATATTGGCCATCGTGCCCGAGGAGGAGAACAGGCATCCGAGCTTGACCGTGTCGGCGGCCCAGGCCGGACGGATGATTGCGGGGGCGGCGAGCGCCGCCGCGGTCCCGATGAAATGACGCCTCGTGACATCGACCATGGGCTTCGAACCTCCCCCGATACGACCCGAAGTTTCCAATTCCTCAGGACTGAACGGAAGGTCAAATAGGCTGCATGCCCCCCCTGGGATGCGCAAAAGGTCATCGGACCGCCTGCAACATGGGCTGGATCCGATGCAAAACGTCAAAATTCGCATTTGCGCCGTCAGCTATTCGCCGGCCTGTCCTCCCATTCCACGGTGCGCTTCTTGCTGGTGCATCTTGCTCGAAGCCAAACCCCATCTTCGATCGCGAAGGTCTACACATGCGTCGATGCCGACACACCGATCAGGAGGTCGCCTTTCTCCTTAGGGAAGCCGAGAATGGGACTCCCATTTCGGCCATCTGCGAGACGGCTCATATCTCCGTCGGCACGTTCTACCGCTGGCGTCGCCGCCTCGGCGGTCTACCGCCGGCAGGCGTCGCCCATCTCGGGCAGATCGAACGCGAGAACGCCGCATTGCGGGCCGAACTGGCTCGCCTGAGGCATTCCTTGCTCGCCCTGACCCCACGCTATCCCGATCACCGGGTGGATATCACGACCAAAGCCCTCGACCGCGCTGAGACACCCCCAGCCCATGGCGAAGGCGTGCGCTATCGCGGAGAAGCCGCCACGGTCGGTCGCTACGCCTTCGTGCGCGGCGCCAACTGAAGCCCGGCTCCGTTACGGGAGAGGTTCGTCGAGGATCGGACCATGCCGGCGCATCGGGGGCCGGTGAGATGCATGAACGTGTGCGCCCAATGCTGCTCCGGATGGCTATCCGAGTCTCGCATGGCGAAACGCCGCTTTGACCGCCGACACCGTTGCGCGGGGCCACGGCTTGGGTTAGGTGTCATCCACGGTCAGCACCCGTAGCTCAGCTGGATAGAGCGTTGCCCTCCGAAGGCAAAGGTCACACGTTCGAATCGTGTCGGGTGCGCCAATTTTTTCAATGACTTAGCTGTTTTGTCGTTTGTTGAAGAACGGGCTGCGGAAGCGCTGCGGAAGCAAGTGGGGCGAATCAGCCCATCCCTATCGTTTAGATCTCAGCTCGATTCCAGGCAGATGGGCCCCGAGCATGCTGGGTGTCAGTGCTGGTAGTGAGGTCTCCTTCCCGCCGGTTCTAGACGCGAGAGCAGGGAGCCAGAAGTCGTGCATGCAAGGATCAAGAGGCTTGCCTCGAGCGTGCTCATGCACCTAGTTTGCGCTGAACGTGGGGCAGACTCTTGGTTGATGAATCACCGAATACGTCGGCCGCAGCGACGTCACAGGGCGTAGCGGACGGCACTCTGCCACTCTTAGCTGATAACGCCGCGTTGTCGCAGTGGCTTGCCGAGGCGAGCAATGAGGGATTGGTCGCCCGCACCCGGCTTAAGGCGAGCGAGCGTGTCATTGCGCGCGTTACGGACGGCATCTATCGGCAGCCAGCATCCGCACTTAGAGAGCTCATCTCCAACGCTTGGGATGCTGATGCGAATCAGGTTTCAATCTTAACCGACGCCCCTCGTTTTTCGCGAATATATGTGCGCGACGATGGGGCGGGCATGTCCCATCAAACGCTCTCGCGCTTACTGCATTCCATCGGCGGAAGTGCGAAAAGACGCGAGGAAGGACAGGAGCTTGGCGTAACAGCGAAAGATGACGCTGACCGGACGCCAAAAGGCAGGCTGCTAATCGGCAAGATAGGCATCGGGCTGTTTTCCGTGAGCCAGCTTGCTCGCAAGTTTCGCATAGTAACGAAGGTGAAAGGCGAAAGTTACAGACTAATCGCTGAAATAAGTCTCCGAGCCTACTCTGAGGACGACTCCGATGACGACGAGTCTGAGGCCGACGACAGCTTTATCAGCGGAGATGTTCTGATAACCCGTGAGCACACGAACGATACAAGTGCACATGGGACTGACGTTGTCTTGGATGACGTTAAGCCGCGAGTCCGCGACTTGTTACGTAGCGCGGACCGGTGGAGATCCGTAGACGAAAAAGCAGCTGCTGTTGCGAGAGGCGACTTCGAATTTGCAGCGACCATTCGAACTGAAGCGCCGGTCTATCACTCTGGTTGGATTGCTGATCTCGGCGTCCGCGAGGATGGCGCCGATATTTTGAGCCGCCCCCCCAATCTACCATGGGGGGCATCCGATCCTGCGGGCTCGCGTATGGGCAAGCTTATGGATGCCGTTGAAAGGGAGTTTACAAAATTTGAACGGCCGGATTTGGCAAATACCCTTGATACCTATTTAGAAACGATATGGACACTAGCTCTTTCGGTTCCGGTTGGCTATGTCGACAAGCATCCATTCGAGCTGACTTCAGACGCGTCTGTACGCTTATTCTGGATATCGAATGAAACCCGAGGACAAGCGCAAGAATTAGACCTGCCCCCCGGGAAAACTGTTCGACTTGCTGTCAAGGAGCAGGTTAAAGGCAATCCTGATCTATTGGACGGTGCAGCTGATCCTGCTGGAGGGTTCAAGGTAACCCTTGACGGTGTTGAACTGAAGCGCCCGATACGCTTCAAGTTTATACGAACAGAGCGCCGCGGACTTGAAAAGACTATGCTATTCGTGGGTCGTTACGCCCCAAACCTTCACCGGGTAGATAGAAATGTAACTGGCGGAGGCTTGGAACTCGAAGGATATTTGTTTTGGAACGGACGAGTAGTTCCTAAGGAAAACAACGGTGTATTGATCAGAATTCGTGGATCTAGCGGCGCATTGTTTGATCCTACGTTTTTTAAATATCAAATTTCTGAGCAGACGCGACTTCGCCAGATAACCTCCGAGTTGTTTATTCAGCGCGGACTAGATGCTGCGCTAAATATAGATCGTGAGTCTTTCAATTTTTCACACCCCCACGTTCAACTCGTTACGCTGTGGCTCCATCGCGCCATTAGACAATTAACGAACAAACACAAAGACCTCAGCGGTCGAGCGCGAGAAAATCGTAGGGACGAAGAAGCCGCCGATCTAAGAAGCGCGGTGGCTACCTATGCAGAAACAGTGTGGCGGAGCCACCGTGGTTCTGAGCCGCCCCCCGAGGTAACAATTTCCCCGGATGTTTTCCGCGCCCAGGAGGCTCGCCAGCAGGGTTATATAGCATACTCGCGCCACGAGATGCCCAGCTTGGCCGTACATCAATCTGCCGTGCGAACAGATCGAGACAGCCGTGCGAAAGCGCTTGTCCAAGTGCTTTCTGCCTTCGGAGTACTCGACGACCGATCCTATGAAGAGCAGCAGATCATGATTGACGCAATTTTGCGGATCTTCTTTGAAATGCCTGCCCAATGATGAGCGCACAAGATCATGGGACGAGCGAGCCAGAAAACGAAGAGGATCTTCGTGCGATCTTCGGGCAATTAGTTGGAGCGGACATAGATGCGCCTTCGGGGCTCGCAAGCAAGAGGCGTGGGTTTCTTCCATGGCACCATCCCGTAAAGCAAGTCGTCCGCGATCGGCAATGGGCAGATCTTACTGTTCGGCTTATTAAAGCTCGTGCGACACAGGGCGATACCCTCCGCTACTTCACACTTCCCGGAGCAGATCTTCTAGATGTCCGCGTGCTTGCAGAAAAGTGCTCGGCCATAAATGTGAGAATTGAATACTTTGGGTTTAACTCGGGCTATGTTGCTGCTCAGGGGGATCTCACTGAACTGAACGAGGATCAGGGGGCATGGATTAGCGCTGAGTCAGCTCTTCGTCAGGCTAATCGCATCACTGGGGATGCAGTAATATTACCAGATAGACTTGAGGATATTGCAATCAACAACTCACAGGCCGCCGAGCAACTTCGACTGCGCGACATATTTGACGTCGTCAATATTGATGCCTGTGATCATCTTGCTTACAAGCCGACAGGTAGAGATGTTTGTACCTTTGATGCTCTGAACGCCATTTTGAAGCATCAAATGGTTGCGAAGAGGCCGTGGTTGCTTTTTATTACGACCCGAGTTCACCCGGATTTGCTCGGACAACCAGGGCTTGAGTTTCAGCGGGCGATCAGTGAGAATCTTCGGGCCAGTGCCGAACAGTTCGGGGGTGCGCTAGCGGAAGCCATCGGTGCCGACCCAACGCGCTTGCTAGCCGCACTTGCCGGAGCTTGGGCGAGTACTGACAGCTCATTTTTGAAGCTATACACAATTGGACTTGGCAAATTTCTGCTTCAATTTTTTCATGCACAGCCGAATCTGCCCGCTCTTGTCGAGCTCGCGAGCGCCTACGCATATAGAGTTCATGGCGATCAGCCTGACATGCTGGCACTGGCTTTTCGTATTAGCCCGGAGGCGCAGCGGGCTTTCCCCGCCAACGCCGGTGGCGTAACCGTTGTGCCATCTTTAGAGCCACAGCGCGCAGTCAAGCTCGCCGAGCGTGCTCAGCGCTTGCAAGATCTAGATCGCGCGATGGAAGCAGAGCCAGATCTACGAAGCGAAGCTCTGAGGAACACAGAGAGTTTGTTACGTTCCGCCAACTACGATGAACAAGCTTGGAGAGATTGGCTGGCGGCCCACCCTCAAAGACCTATGACTGTCGACGAAGTTGTTGTCGAGTTGTCTTAGAAATATGGGGCTCGACAACTTTCCGGAGGAACGGAAGAGGACGAAAAGGATGTTTATCTTGCTTCTGTGGCCGGTGTTTTAGCTGTCTCGAGATAGATTCGGCCACGGCTTGTGCCAGTAATGGGGGCACTGCTTCGCTGACCTGGGCGAACTGAGACGACAGCGACCCTACAAGCTCATAGTTTTTAGGAAAGCTTTGTAGCAGCATTGCTTCATAGACGCTAAGGCGCCTGTGGCAATTGGGGTGTATGTGAACTTCTCTATTACCATAAGCTACAGTGATGCTTGGCGTCTCCCAAGCAAGTGTTTTGAAGCTTCTTTTGCTTCCATTCCCCGGAATAAGTGCGCCGGGCGCTAGAAACTTCGAAGATTTGGGTTGCATGCACCAATGGTTAGGATGAGCTGGAAATTTGGCCGGATCTGCTCCCCGTTCAAAATAGGCAGGTTCAGGTAGCCCACCGATAGCGTAACGAACAGTTACACTTTCTTGGTCCAACGTTGTAGGAATAGGTGGAAGCCAGCGCTGATCATTAAATAAATGTCGATTTATTCCCACCAGGAAAAGACGCTCTCGCTTCTGAGGTGTTTGATACAATGATGCATTTAGGATGTGCTTCTCAACATTAAAGCCGATGCTATCCATCCGACGAATAATTGCGGAAAGCCGGTCCGCATGCTCGCGTCTGCATAAACCTGTTACATTCTCCATTACAAAGAACTGAACTGGCTTCCTATTATTAAGACGCTCTAGGATATCGCAATAAACCAGCGGCAGAGTGTGCCTTATATCACTCTCTAGAACTGTGCGATTTGCTTGGCTAAAGCTCTGGCACGGCGGCCCGCCAATCAAGCCTGTAGGTTCAAACCGCTTTCCATATAGCTGGTCTAAATGGTCGAGCGTAAGCTCTTTGACGTCCGCCACCAACGCGACTGCGTTGGCAGGCTTACGATTGTGGTTGTAAGAGGCAACGCTGTCGGCCTTCTTATCGAACGCCAATCCAACTTTATAGCCCGCTTTCTCGAACCCAAGGTCCAGGCCCCCAGCGCCGCAAAACAAACTCAGCAGCACGGATGACACCCTCTTCCAGGAACGTTAGGAACGCTATGGCATTGCTTCTATCGATAGCAAGGCCGCGGCTCCATCCCCAATCGGCGAAAACAGTGGGAAACGTCAGATGACAGACGTCATGACCCCTGCTCAGCGTAGCCGCTGCATGTCAAAAATCCGATCAAAGGATACTAAGCCCGAGATTCGGATTCGTAAGCTTTTGCACTCACTTGGCTATAGATTCCGCCTTCACCGCCGGGACCTGCCGGGAAAGCCAGATCTTGCCTTTCCGAGCTGCCGGAAGGCCTTATTTGTACATGGGTGCTTCTGGCATCAACATTTCGGTTGTAAAGACGCTTCTGTTCCAAAAAGTCGCTTAGAGTATTGGGCCGAAAAGTTCAGGGGCAACGTCGCGCGAGACTTGCGATCTCAAAAATTACTTTTAGATGCCGGGTGGGAAGTGCTTGTTATTTGGGAATGCGAAACATCAAAGCCTGATGCTTTAACGCAGCGTTTAGTAGCATTTCTTGGACCGAGCGGGCGTGCTGTTGACGCGATTAGCTTGAAGCCTGCAGGCAGACGGCGCGGGTTCGCCGAGGTTTGTGAAAAGCCAAGTTGTCAATCTTCGAACGTTGAGGACGGCGCGGTGCCATATTCGATCGTGAAGGGTGGGTCGCCCGATGGATCGATAGGTCGCCCGATTTCGTCCGGCCAGCGGTAGACAACCCGCGTCTCGGCGCGACCCCGCCGGAGATGAGTGTGCTGAAGGAACCCGCCGACGATGTAGCCAGAACGCGAGCCCGGCCCATGGATCTCGGTTTGCTCAGTGTGGCGCAGGGCCATCATCATTCGGAGCCCCAGGTCGTGGGGATCGACCGGCGCCGACAGGGTATTCAGATCGGCCGGCAACCCGACTTTCGCGAGCGCCTCCGGTGAAGCTTCCGGCTTGACGTAGGAGGAAAGCGGTACGGGCGTGTATGCCTCACAGCGCATCCCTAACATCGCCCCTGACAGAGTGATGATGAGGAACGCCCTCCACGCCTGCGCGCGCTCCGACCACCCTCCGTAGAGGTACATGGCCCAATTCTCGGCCTCGCCGCGCTCCGGAAACGCCGCCATCATCATGGCATGCACTTCCCTCGACCATCCGGGCATCTGGTCGGCCACATCATCGAAGCTCCCCGGCGCATCCGAGCTCATGGCGAGATTGAGCAGAGACAGACCCGAACCGCTGCTTGAGCACGTGATGACGGTGTCGATGTCGGCGCGGATGAGCTGCTTGTCGTGGATCTGGCGGACGGTGCCCATCTCGTCATAGGCGGCACCGTCCGAGAACACGACGATGCCGTCCTCCACCACAAACATGGCGTTGGCGGTCATGCGGCAACTCCGATGAAGAGGGCGGGCTGGCCGGTGCCGCCGCTCGGGAACACGGGGCGCCCCGGCATGTCGCCGACGAAGCCGCCGAGATCGTAGCCTCGGAAGCCTTTCCGAAGCGCCTCGGCGCTGGCAACGCCGCCGACCCTGCGGATATCGTCCTGGCTCCAGACCAGTTCGCCCTTGTGGACGACGCCCGCCGCCTCCAGCCGTCCTCCAGGCCCGGTGTAGCCTCCCTGGTCGAAGCCGAAGAACGACTTCGCGCTGGCGAGCATGGAAGTGATGCCGCCACTGCCTCCGGCGCCACCTCCCCCCGCGAAGAGGGCCGAAATCGACTTGTCCGCCGCCGTCATAAGCAGCTTGTCGGCCCAGCGCCCGGTGAGGTTCGAGATAGACCCGATGATGTCCCGACCCTGGCGCAGGTCGGTGAGCAGGCCGCCAAACGCGTCGGTCGCGATGCCCTTCGTCTCCCGCAAGGTGTCGTTCATGCGGGTGGTTTCGATGACCGCGCGGGCCGCGTCGCTGGTGGTGTCACCGACGACCCGCCGCCCGGCCGCGAACGCCGATTGCTCGCTGGTGGACCGGCCCAACTGCTCACGGTCGAATGTGCTGTCGCCTGCGAACTGGACGAGGCGCTGCTTCTGCGCCGCGCCCGCGGCGTCGTTGGCGAACTGCAGGATGCTGGCCCGAAGCGAATCCGTGACAGGGATACCCCGCGCCATCTGCTGCGAGAGCATTTCGTTCGCGCGGGTGGTGGCCTCGAGCTTCTGGCCGTTGACCCCGTAGAGCTCAGTGTTGGCCTTCAGGTTGTCGGTGGCGAGCTGGACCGCGCGGGCGTTCGCATCGAGGTCCTGGACCCGCTCGGTGAGGCCGGGCGTCTGCCGGGTCACGTCGGCGATGTAGTTGCGGGTCTCCTTCGGGAAGCGGGACGGGTCACGGCCCACGCTATCGACGTTCCCCTGACCCCAGTTGTAATCGGCAAGGGCGAGGGCAACGTCACCGTTTCGAGCCTTCAGACGGTCGCGGAGGAGCCGAGCCGCGCCATTGGCTGCGCTGGTGAAGTCGAGCGGATCCACGCCGTACTGCGTCGCTGTTCCCGGCATGAACTGGAATGGACCGGCCGCGCCGGCAGGGCTGAGCTTCCGACCGTCGATCACCTCCGGCCGGAACCGCGACTCCTGCCGGAACACGGACGCGAGGAGGCTGGCGTCGATACCAGCACTATTCGCGGCCGACGACACGCGGTCCCGGTACTGCTCCGGTATGTCGCGGACGCTGGTGGAGTAGTTGCCGGGCTGAAGCAGCGAGGACTGGCGAAGGGTCTCCAGCTCCTTCTGACGAGCCGCCTCGATGCCAGCTCGGTCGGCCTCCTTGGCGTCGCGGAGGAGCTGGTCGTATTTGTCGTTCGTCGCCGCCACGGCCTGCGCCCCGGGGGCGTAGCCGACGGTCTTCAGGTTGAAGTCGGCCGTCCGGTTGAGCGCGGCAACGGTCCGGCTGCCGAACTTGTCCATGTCCTCGACAAGGTTCTTCACGACCGTGCTCACGTCGCCAAAGGCGCGCCTGGCGGCGTCGATCTGGTCCGTCTTCAGGCCCCAGGCGATCGGATCGGTGATGGCCTTGCGGAGGAGCACGCCCTCGCTGGTGAGCTTCTTCAGCTCCTCCCGCTCCGGGTTGAGGGACCGGACGAGGTTACCGACCGCGAACGAGCGCTGGTTGGCCTGCGTCTGGCCGCCCTCCTTCGTGGCCTTGTCGATCTCGGCCTGAACCTTCGCGATCTGCTCCTTGATGACGCCGGCGTCGTAGTTGAACAGCGGGTCGAGCAGCCCGCCGAGCGCGCCCTTCGAGCCTTCGTTGCGCTTCAGCTGCGCCTGGAGCGTCTTGAGGCGGGTTTCGGCGTCACCGCCTCCGAGGCCCCGGTCGATGAACCGACCGATTCCGTCGATTTCGTTGCTGGTGGTGGTCTTGAAGTCCTGCCACTGCCTGGCGAAGAACCCGAGCTTCTGCGAGGCGCCCGCCACGCTGCCGGAATAGGCGTCGAGGAGCATCTTCTGCGCGCCGAGGCGGTCGCCCTGCGCCTGAAGCCGGCTGATGGCCTGGAGCGCGGTATCATCGAGAAAACCGAGCTGCGCGTTTAACTTCTCGGCGCCGCGCGTCGGGTCAGCAAATGCCTCGGCGAGCGCCGCGCCCGCCTCCGGTATATCCTGACGGGTCGCGTTCGCGTAATCGCGCACGCTGGCCAGCAGGCCGGCATACATCTCCGTGCCGATCTGCCCGGTGCCAGCGAACTGCGCCTGTAGATCGCGGGCGGCGCTGCGCGAGAGGCCCGCAGCGCCGGCCTGCGCATCGGCGATGGCGTTGATCGCGCCGACCGTGGCGCCGGACGCCCGACCAATGCCGGAGGTGGCGATCTCCACCTCGCGCTGCTGAGAGCGGTAGCTGGCAAATGCGGCCGCTCCGGTGATGACCGCCGCCGTGGTGACGCCGATCGCGCCGCCGACGAGGCCGATGCGGGAGACAAAGCTCGAAACCGCCTCGCTCGCCTGCGCCGCCGCGCCCTTGATGCTGGCGCCGCCCGGACCCGCGAAGATCTGAGCGATCTGCGGCCCCTGCTGCATGGCGATCATGCCAAGGCCGGAGCCGCTGCCCAGCTGGGCCACGATATCACCGCCCTGATACATCAGGTTGGTGGCTTCATCCTGGCGCAAACGGCGGTTCTGGTTCGCCGCCGTCTGCGGCGACAGGCCGAGCGCTCCGAGCCGCCGACTGGCCTCGGCATTCCGCATGGCGGCCGTGCGGCCGGCCTCGATCTCTTTCAGGGTGGCGCTGCCAGCCGCCTCGAAATCACGCCAACCGGCGGCGATGGTGCGCGAGGTGGTGACCGGCACAGGATCGGAGGCGGGCGAATACTTCGCGGCGGCGAGAGCGCGAAGGCGGTCGCGCTCGGCGTCGTCATACCGGCCGGCCGCATACCCGGTGTTAATGCCCGTTTCGGTGCGGGCAAGCTTGATCTGGCGGGCATACTCGGCGTCCACCTCCGCCCGCACCCGCTCGGCCACTCGCAGGGATGCCGGGCTGAAGCCGGGAGCGTTCGCCGGCTGGCCGGAGCCGGAGGCGGGGCCGGTCGCGGCCGATGCGCTCGCGGCGGCCTGCGCCGCACGAGCCGCCGCTTGCGCTTCGCGGGTCTTCTGAGAGAGGCGGTCGCTTGCCACCCCGGCCTTGTCCATCGAGGCCGCAACCCCATCGAACGCCTGCCGGCCGGCGCCGCCCGCATCCTCGAATGCCCGCCTTACGTCTGCTCCGCCCTCTACGCCCAGGCGGATCGCGATGTTGTTGGCCATGGTCCGCCTCCTTTATGCGGTTGGGGTCAGGCTGCGGCGTCGACCGACTGGCCGGCGTTCGCGTTGAGGGCTGGGGTGAACACGAGCTGGTCGAAGCGCTCGTAGGCGTCCCAACGGGCCATCAGGGCGTCGACGTTCTCCGGGGTGACCGGCGCTGGGTCGCCGTTCGTGTCGCCGATGCCGGACCAATCGGCGATGACGGCGCGGGCGTACCGGATCACCATCGCGGTCGTGGCGCGCAGGTCGCTGGCTTCGTCCAGCAAGCCCGCATCGCGCTCCTCGATGTACGCCTTGCCGGCGGCCTCTCGGCTGACGAGGATGTGGACGATCGAGCGGGGGCGGATCTGGAGGCGCACACCCTCCATGAGGTCGATCCAGGTGGGTTCGGTCGGAGCCGGGGAGAGGTTGAGCATTTCGAATCCTTGTCAGGGGTGAGAGGGTTTCAGGGAGGGAAGCGAATCGGCGAAAGCCGACCATGCGTCTTCGTCCACGGGCTCGCTGGCCTGATCGGCGAGGACGGGCCAGTCGGGATGGGCAATCCGGGCGTCAACCATCCGCTCGAACTCGGCGCTGCCCGCCGCTGGGATGCCAAGCTGCGCGTCGGCGATGCCCCAAAGGAGAACCGTCACGGCTTGGTCGAGGGCATAGGCGACCTGCATAGATGCGCCGGCCTCGACGGCCACGCGCGCTGCGACGGCGCCGCTCTGGGCCACGAGTTCGGCGGCGACCACCCAGGGGTCGACGTCGGGGATCATATCGGGCTCCGGCTCCGGCGCGGGTTCAAGCGCCTTCGGGGCCGGCTTAACCGCCCTCGCGAGGCGCCCCGCCCGGTTAACTCCTCGGTCCTCGCCTGAGTAAAGTCCGACCGCATTCCGCTTAAGCCAGTTAAGGGCTTCATCGCGGTTTAATTTGCCGTCAGAACGTACAGGCAGACCGGATTTCACGTATTGGGAGACGCGGGCGCGACTAACCCTCATCTCGTCAGCAAGTGAAGCCTTAGTAATGACGGTCACGGCAAATCCGGTTAAGTCGTACTGTTAAGCGAGTTTTGAGGGTTGGCGCTAGGAACATTGGGGGCCCCGACCACCCGTATCGGGTCAGACCCCCCAGGGTCCCCGGCACCTCGGGCGGTCAGTCGGGTGCCGGGTTGGGTCGGGCGGTGGAGGGCCGCGCAAGCCCTCACCGCGGGATCAGCCCGGCACGCTTCAGCTCGCGGGTCATGCTCGATGAAGGGCTGACCCCGAGGACATCGATCTTCCCCGCGCTTCCGTCCGACGCGGCGAGGCCGACGCGCTTCAGCTCACGCTCCATGCTGGCTCGAGAGGCGGCGACGCTGCCGTCCTGCAAGGTCACTGAAGCGCTCGGCCGGGCGGGCGTTGCCGGAGGGGGCGTCGGGCTGAGCGGCGTAGGGCTGGGGCGCGGGGGCGGAACGACACTGGCCACCGCCGGCAGTCCGCTAGGTTCGGCGAAGCTTGATGCGGGTGCGCCGAGGGCCGCCCGGGTATCGAAGTTCTGAACGGCTGCCGTGATGGTGCGAATAGCTGTCGCGCGGTCGTCGCTGTGGCCATCCCGCTGCTCAGTTAGCAAGTGCCCCAAGACGGCAACGGCATCGTTGCGGTCCTGTTCGCCATGAAACGGCTGACGGGCTCGGTTGAGTTGATCCTGGCTGTAGCCGGGCATGGCATCATCCTGCTGCTTGAAGGGGGGCGGCGCCCGCGGCACGGATCAGATCCGGGCCAACACCGCGGGCGCCTCATCAAGGGAGGGTCAGTCTCCCTCGACGATTGGCGATCAGGCGGCAACGTCGTGCTCGGCGAGCCAAGCGTTGCGGGCCTTTTCGGTCTCACCCTTCACCCAATCGGACAGCACGAACCCGATGAAGGGGAACTGCGAGACCGGGATGCCCTGACTGCCCCGTGCCCGGCTCGCCTCGCGCAGCTGGCGCCAGTTGTACGGCTCGGTCTCGGAAGCGACGCCCTGCGCGATGGCGAGGCGCGCCACCGGCTCGGGGAGACTGGCGTGGGAGACTTCCACAATGTCGGGCACGCTGTCCGCCCGCCGCTTCCAGCTAAAGCGCGTCAGCGCATAGATGCGGATTTCGCCGGGGTGCACCTCGAAGTTGGGCTCGGGTTCGACGTAAGCACGCAGGTCTGTAGTGGCCTCTCCGCTGCGGATGCGCTCGGCCAGTTCGCGCATGGGGGCGACAAGGAGCGGGACGGCCGGGGCGTCGCCATCCGTGATTTCGATGGGTTTCGGGCTAACCCATCCGAACCCCATGTTCTTGCCCGCCTCTGAGACCTCGATCGTCGGGATGGTGGTGGCGAGCATGTGCCCCGTGATGTAGGCAGCGATGGTTTCGGGAGCTTCGCCGTCTCGTGGGCCGTGCATGTCACGCTTGCCGAACAACGGAGCCGCCACGGGGCTGATCGCGGACGCCAGGGCGGCATTGGCCTTAGCGAGATCGTCCACGACCTTTCGGACCTTCGCGGCCGCCGATTCAATGGCGTGGCTGTCGCGCTCCAGGCGGTCGGCCGCTGACTTGCGCTCGTCGGCCTGCCGCGCTTCCTCGATCCGCGCTTCCGCCTCGGCGATGAGTCGATCCACCTCCGACAGCGCATCGGCGATCCCGGCGGCTGCGCTTTCGGCTTCGCGGCAACGGCGTTCAGCATCGGCGATGCCGGCCGCGTCGACGCCAGCGATGAGCAGCGCGCGACGCTCGGCCATCGCCTTTTCGGTGTCCGCCGCCAGGGTGACCTGCCGTGCCTGTAGGTTCTCGCGGGTACGGATCAAGCCGGCGAGATCGTTATCGGGCGTTCCAGTGCTGGGCTGGGGCTTGGCTCTGGCCATGATGGAAATCTCCTCTGCGAAACGGATCAGGCTGCCTGCTGAGCGGACGCGGCTTCCTGAGAGGGCAGGCCGAAACCGTCACGCTTCAGCTTCTCGGCCAGGGCCTGCCGCACGTAGGCGGAGGGAGAGATGAACACGCGGGATGCAGCGGCACTGATGAGGCTTGGCATCTCGCTGGGGATACGGGCCGCGATGCGGACCTCGTAGGCTGTACGGTTGGACATGGCGCCTCGCGAAACCGTCAATTGTCGAATTGAAGTTGCACGAATGTACATGCAGGTGCAGCGCCAGATCAATATTTGCTAAAATTGGCGGATCATTCCGCGTTGTTGATTCAAGCGCATATTAATTTCTACTGAATCCAAGGCGGCCGCGGGTAAGGACGAGAAACGTCGAAAAACCGAGTTAAGGGTTTGAGGGGTTTGTTTCACCTCCTTCTCGTGAGCTTTCATTCGATCACTAGGAGCGCAAAAGAATAGTTAGTCCGGGCCCCGCGGTTTCCCGCTCCCCTAATCGGGGGAGCTCAAGTTTTCCACTACGGCGAAGTCGGCGTTGATGAGGAATCCGTTGTCGTGGTCCGGGCGCCATATCCGGATGGTGTGCTCGGTGCGGTTCGCCCGCACCTTCGCTTCCGCCTTGGTGGGTCCCTCGCGCCGATTAAAGAGAACGAGGCTGCACGATCCCGAGGGGGACATGCGGGACAAAAGGGACATTGTCCCCTCATGTCCCTGGTGTCCCGTGTAGGGGGACATGAGGGACACGGGGACACGACCACTAGGGAGTGTCCCCCGTGTCCCTGTCCCCTGGGGAGATTCTTGATCATGCTTGCTCACCCACGAGCCAGACGTGCGGCACCGCCATCACGTCGCGAGTGGCGATCAGTCCGTTCTCGACGCCCTGGAGCAGCGCACGCTTGAAAGCCTTCTTCCTGGCGTCTGCACGCTGGGCCTCGGTGTCCCCCTCGGTCGGATACGCGGCATAGAACTCCTGCCTGACGTCCTCTTGGCGCGCCGCCAGAACCTCCGGCCCCTCACCTCCAAATGGGCGGACTCGGCTCCCAGCCACCGCAAGCGCATTGAGAATCGCGCTACGCAGGACCTTCAGTGATCTAGTCCAAGGGTCTTTGGCCTTGGAAGCCATGGGCTCCGCAATGCGATCGGCCTCCCAGTTAACCACGCAGGTCGTGACGGGGTCGCCCCAGCGATCCTCGCCGATCTGCACCACTTCTAGCGAATAAGGCGTCTCCTGGCCCGTCCGGGCCCCGCGAACCTTGCGGACCGCCATTCGCATGTTGCTGGTGTTGCCGGCCTCGTCACGGCTGGCCAGGGCCGCGAGCACCGTGTCCGCTGCTGCCTCCTTGGCGCTAGATCCGCGCGTCCCGGTCTCCACGGCCTTGCCGAAATGGTCGACCCCGAGCACAAAGGCTCCAGTGTGATGACTCAAGCGCTCCAGCGCGTTCATCACCTTTTGCGTTTCGGCCGCACTGTTCTCGTCGTCGAAGCCCGCACCGGCCGCAACCGTATCTACGATGATGAGGGCGAGCGGCAGATCATAACGCTCGTGCAGCTCGCGCACAGCGGCGTCGGCCGTCAGCATAAGCAAGTCCGCAGCGTCGCGATCGACCAAGCGCGGGCATTCCTCGATCCATGCGAATGGCATGTCGTCGGGATCGATCGGGCGTTCGCCCGACGCAGCCTGTGAAATGGCCGTACCTGCGACCTTCCCCGATACGAGGCCCTTCAGACGGATGGGGATCTCGAAGGCACCTTCCGGCGCGATGAACAGGACGCCGCCCCGGCGCATCACGTTCCGGCCGGCGAAAGGCTCGCCGGTCATCACGCAGCCCGAGAGGTCCAGGGCGATGAAAGTCTTGGCGGACCCCCACTGGCCGGACAGCAGACCCTTGCCCACCTCGGCGATGAGATCGCGCACCAACCAGGGCCGATCGGCATCCAGATTGGCGTCCCGGTGCCAGCGCAATGGAATCGGCTTACGCGCATCCTTCTCGCCACGCGGAGCGCTGCCGTCGCCGTTCTGTTGAGAGCCCCTGCCGTTGCCCGGCCTCGATCGTTCGCGCGGCGCCTCGGCCTTGTCCCAGCACCGCTCGATCTCACCGCGCAGGCGGCCTTCGTATTTCTCCGCCACGCCGTTCGGATGAGCTGACAGAAGGCCCTCAATGCGATCGACGCTCCAGCCGTAATCCTTCAGCCAGCACACGGCATGATGGAACGCCGCGCTACGATCGGCCCCGGCCGCCGGACCGAACCGCACGAGCTCGTCAAGCTCACGTGGAAGATCGCGCTCGGCGTCGTAGCTTCGCGAGCGTGCCTGGGCTGCGGCGCGCTCGCTGAAGCTCTCGCGGCGTGCGTCCTGTTCGGCCTCTCGTCGGGCTTCCTTCTCGGCGCGCTTCGCCTCGTCGAGCTCCGCGACCGTCTCGTCTATCACGGCATCGAGCTGGGCCAGGGTGGCCGGCGTGTCCGGAACAACATCTCCGGTTACGGTGATGAACCGCTCCGCGTCTCGAAACGTCTCCACCGCGCCTTCGGCCGTCATCGGCACACGCTGGCGGCGATGAACCTTGCTGCCCTCGGCAAAACCAAGGATCCTGATGCCTTCGCCCGAGGGCGTCACCTCGGCATAGCTCTTGGCCCGGGCCAAGAGCTTTAGCGCCCACGGCGCGATCTCCTGCGTCTCCCGATCCCGGCAGTGATCGAGATCGAATGCCCCGACTTTTCCGCCGTGCAGGGCGTAGCCGATACCGTCGGCGCGCCCGGCGGCAACGGCCGCCGCTGCGGTCGAATGATCGGCCCAGGTTCGCGAGTCGGTGCTGGATCCCTTCACGCTCGGAGCGTCGGCGCGATATGGGACCTTCGTCGGCTTCCCCTTGTCGTTGAGCTCCCACTTCCACACCAGCCAGCGCCGCTCGGCGACGAGAGGGGTGAGGGCGGTCGGCAGAGCACCGGACGCGCCTGGCGCAAACTCACTTTGAGATGTGGATGACGCCTCATGAAGGCCTGCCGTCATACCGCGTCACCGTCGCCTGAAGGCCTGCCTGACAGGCGGATCGCCTGAAGCAATGCAGTGAGGTCGTCGCTGTCTTCTGTCACCGGCACCCCGGCGTGTCGTGGATTGCCCGCTCCAGCGCTTCGGCCAGCCGGCGGCCGTCTGGTCCGCATGCCTCTACGTAGAGGCGACAGGACGTGGCTTCTGACAGATCCACGTCCGCATTGGCGAAGGCCTGATAGACGGCGCGGATACGATAGCCGGGGGCGACCTGCCGGACGGCGGTGAACCAGCGTGCGCCCGGGAATAACGGCTCGAACGTCTGGCCGGCGTCACGGCTGACCTGCATCTCGATCGCGGCCATATGCCGGACCCGGTAGGATCGATCGCGGCGCCGGGCGAAGTAGCGGCGATCGCCCTCAATCACGGCATCGAACTCCGGCGGCAGCGAAGGGCGGACCTCCTGTGCCGCCCGCCTTTTACAAGGTGAGATACGCCGCGCTTTCATCGGGCGCTCTGATCGGAGGTCGAGCGGCGCGTCCCGGTCATACGGCCGCTGACCCAGGCGTCGAGATCGGCTCGGGAGTAGAAGATGGATCGACCGAACCTGTCGAAGCTCGGGCCGCCGCCGAGGCACCGCATTTTTGCGAGCGTGGCGATCGCCACCGGCGTGCCGTGGACTTGGGCCAAGTAGTCGGATGCTTCAACCGGGTTAAACCGTGGCTTTCGGAACCTCGGGTTGAGGCAAAGCTCCGCCGCGCCCTGCAGAGAGGGCATTGCAATCTCAGTCATGACGATCCCTAGAACGGTTTGATCGGAGGAAGTACGAAGTAAATCGATCCTGACCCATCGCCGAAGTAGGCGGCTAGGTGGATAGCCCGCTTGGCGCGATCATACTCTTTCGTGGCGTGCAAGGGGCATCGTGGGCGATAGTTTCCACGACACGAGCCGGCATTTTCCGTCACCACATGGCTAAGATCGCTGCGGCTACCGCCGTCGGGTGGAAGAAGGGGTGAGTGCCAATCCTTCTTCCACCTCTATAGCTGCGAGTTGCTTAGACGGTGGATTGCACCGGCAGTTCGAGCCACTCGTAATAGGCGCTTAGAAGTGCATCTACATCTTCGCGTGCGCGACCAATTAGGTGCTCGACGGCTTGAAACTGGTCATCTGTGACGACCAGCAGGTGATAGTTGCCGCTGAGGCCCAGGGCGGCCTTCTTCGCCTCGGGCAGGAACTGTGGCCCGCAGGCCCAAGCGTCGACAAACAACATCTCGGCTGCGATGATGGAGGTGCGCGCGAGGTTCATCCGTTCCTCAATGGCGAGAAACGCCGAAGCCAGTGTGTGGTCATCTTGACGGAAGAGACCTGCGGTGCGGAGGGGACGCTTCATGTGGCGCCCCCTTCGAGCCGATGGTCGAGGTCCCGGAGGGCGCGTTGTTCGTCATCGTGGGTCGCCTGCCAGAGGTCGATGGTACTTGCCCCGCGAGCTGTGCGGATGGCGAGGGTGACGGGACCCGGAGTGTGCCGGGGCCCTATGGATAATAAGGATCGCCGCGATTGTTGCGTCCCTAATAAGCCCAGGCGCTCACGGGGCGTGGCAGGTAATAAGGTCGGCGTGGTATGGATGGGATTAGCCATGGGACGTCCTCACTCGACGTTGCTGGTCAGGGCGCGAGAGGAAGTTGCAACCTTCCCCTCGGCCCGCTTTTCGTACTACGTTTAGTGGATGCTGATGTCAATTGACGTAGTTCAAAAAAGACGCGGTCGGCCCGCTACTGGCCAGGACCCGGTGTCGGCGATTCGACTATCGGTCGATCTGCGTGCTCAGATTGACGCATGGGCGGCTGGGCAGCCAGACAAGCCGACGCGCTCAGAAGCCATCCGCAGGCTCGTTGAAGAAGCGCTGAAGGGCAAGAAGTCGTGCTAGCCATGAGTAGTAAGGAGTGAGATAGCTGGCCCTCGTTGTATCCATGAGCCCCAAAAAAGTTTTAAGGCGACTTCTGTGTTGGGGAGGTAGCATGGTCTAACGGGCTTGCTTTTGATCCAGCAGCCCGCTCGGCTGTTATCCAGTCGAGAAAATTTTTCGTTTTATCGGGCGGGGATGGCGTTAAAACATATTCGTCGAGTTTCAGGGTAAAACTAATCAAAAGCTGGCGTGCTAATTTCTCGACTTCGGTACGCCCGAGCGGTAAGTCTTCCGTAAGAGTTGACCAAGTTCCATGCAGGATCCGCGATCGAGATGTAACGACATCTTTAACGAAATCCTTTACTTTGACGGAGGATCCCGCGGAAATGATATCATTGGGTTTCAGGCCAAAGACTCCTTCTAAGGCCTGCAATATCCGATTTGTCGATTCAAGGGGATTGCCGGCACCAAAGAGGTTTTCAATAGACGTTTCGAGCTTGGCGATTGCTACCGTTGCGAGGGGCTCGGCCAAAGCTTCGTGAAACCAGTAAGCAGCATTGCACCAAGCTAGTTCTAGTTGAGGGCATTCTGTCGAGCTCAATAGTAGTGTGTTAATACGCCTGCCTGCGGATTCAAAAAATGGTCGTGCGCTAGAAGTTAGATTGTTAAATGCCTCCCCTCGCAGCAACTTCCCGGACTCATAATTAGAGAATGTCGGTGATACTTCGCCGTTTTGACGAGTCAGGGCAACAACGAACGGAGGCAGGGATCTCCCAGTAATTCTCGCTGATTTATCGATCAATTCTTGGGGGGTTGCTAACTGAAGAGTTGCGAGCGCAACATCAACAATAATACCGGCGGTTTCCGATGATCGAACAGGTTCAACGTCTATGATTTCAATTGATGCTACCCACGTCGCTGCTCGTTGTCCCATGGTTTCGAGAAAACGACTTACAAATATATCGGGCATTGCTGGATTGACGCCGAAGGCGACGAAGTCGAACGACGCGATGTGCTGAAATATTACGGGGCCGACCTCTACACTGTTCGCCATGTCGGGTATGATAGAGCAAGGAATTAAGTGTAACCGCCTGATAGAGTTGGCAGAAAACCATGCTGCGATGTTGTCAGAGATAACAGTAAGATCAGCATTTTGAGCAGGCCGCGACTCTATACGTCTTTTAATCGCGACTAATTCTTCGAAAACTTTCCTTACGAAAACCGAGAAATCCGTCCCGCGTACATACTTAACATTAGCGCTTCGCAATAAACCGGCAAAATTTATAAGTTCTTGTGCGGCCTCTTGGCGTAAGCCGTAATACTCACCAGTTTGCATGACTCCAATAAAAAAGACAAATTTTTGGGCTCTTATCCAAGTACTTGTGTCCTCTCCTTCTTCAAAAGTGCTGATTTCTGGATGCTGTTCCACGGAAATCAGAGCAATTAGTTGCCGGAGTTCTTGCAGAAGTGCCATCCGGAATTCTCTCGATGCTTTCGGCGTTCGTGCGTCCGCACTCTCCTCTAAAGCCTCACGCAGTTCAATTCCATGGTTTTTCACGATCAGACTAGAGATTTTGATCGGACGCGCAAAGCGGTCAGCGTGATCTTGCAAAACCGAATTTTGATACGTCATTATAATTGTCTAGCTGCAAACAAGCGACAAAGATTACAGATTAGCAATAATATTTGCGTATATAGGCTGATTAAGATAAGCGGCTAAGTCTTATCAAATAGAATTTATCCCGCTTCTAACGAAAGACTTATGTATAAACTTGATCTGTTCGCCGCGTTCAAGAGCACGACGTCCAAATGATGAATGTATCGCGAGGTGACGCCAGTACCAGCGTGGCCGATCATGGACCCTATGGTGGAATCGCTGTAGCCGAGATCAGCGGCCGTAGAGGCAAAGGAATGGCGGAGCGTGTGGGCGCTGACGCCTGCCAAGCCGGCGCGGTCCATGATTCGCTCAAGGGCGTCCGGAAGGCTTACGAAGGGTCCGCTGCCGCGGGTCGCTGGAAGCACGTAAGGCGAGTCCGTGGTGTGAGGCAGAGCCGCCAAGAGGGCTGTCACAGCACAACCGATAGGCCGGACCGATGCGCCTTCCTTCGTGTCCTCGAGCCGAAGGCATGAGCCAGCAGCGTCTACCTCTGACCAACGCAGCTTGACGATCTCGCCCAGCCTGCACCCAGTGAGCGCCAAGAGCCGGACGCCTGCCACGGCCTGCCAGCGCTCGGCCTCCTCAGCCTCGGCGGCCTTCAGGGCTTGCCCAAGAGCACCGTACTCCTCGGCGTTCAGCCGGCGTGTGCGCTTCAGGTCCGCCGGCCGCTTCACGCCCGTCGCGGGGTTGAGGTGGATGATGCCTTCACTGACGGCATATGTCAGGATCCCGCCGAGAAGCCCCACGGTACGAGCGGCTGTGCCTGGTCCGCCTTCGACCACCGCCTTGCCGCGGAAGCCCGTCTTGACCACGGCAGCGGTCTTTCCCGTCTGGACGTCCCTGACGAACCGCTGAACATCTGAGACGGTCAGATCCTTGACCAGGCGTGATCCGAGCAAGGGGCGAATGTGTCGTTCGATACGGCCGCGGTCGACATAGAGGGTAGACGCCTTTTTGGGCTGCCTACCCTTGCCCATAATCAGCCCTTTATCGGTCGCAGCGAGATAGGCATCGCAGAGCTCGGCCACGGTCATCGCGCTACGCCGTGCCTTTCTCTCCTCCGCAGGGTCCTCCCCTCTGGCCACGCGACCGAGGAGCGACTTCGCTTCCCGGCGAGCTTCGTCAGCTGTCAGCACCCCATGCAAGCCGATCGTCACGCGCCTGCTTCGTCCGCTCGATCGATACTGGACGAGGTAGCTGCGGCGCCCTGAAGCGAAAACGCGGAGCCCGAAACCGGGGAGCTCGTCGCACCAGATGAAGTAGTCCCTTCCCAGGGGCTCGGCGGCGTCGACGACCCTCTTCGTGATCCGTGCCATACGATCCTCACTGCCTCCGCGGAAGCGCTGCGGAAGCACGTGGCGGAAAACTCACGCCATTTCAGATCGTCGCTGGATAACTCGGCCCGTGAAATTCGCAATATCTGTCAAAGCTTTAGCAATGACGGGGAAAGTCGGGCAATCACGGGGAAACCCATGACATCAATCCTCCGAAGGCAAAGGTCACACGTTCGAATCGTGTCGGGTGCGCCAATTTTTCGACGAATTAGGATTTGGACTCATAACCAATAGCTGATGGTTGCAGCGATGCAGACAGCTTTGAGTGAGTGGGCTGCAGACCCGTCGTATGGCGTGGCGCTGCGACGGAAGTCCTTGATGCGGCCGAACATGCGCTCGACGGCGTTGCAGCCTTGGTAGAGGACCGGCGAGAAGCAGGGCTTCCAGCGCCGGTTGGACTTTGGCGGGATGTTGGGGGCGGCTCCTGTCGCTTCGATCTGCCGGCGAATGGCATCGCTGTCGTAGCCTTTGTCGGCGAGCAGGATCCGGCACCGGGGCGAGCGCTCGAGGAGCAAGGCTCCTGCCTTGCGGTCCGCGACTTGTCCGCCCGTCAGCAGGAAGGCAAGCGAGCAGCGCTGAGCCACTCGGTTCAGGTGGCCAAGTCAAGATCTGCTTTGCAGGCGGGCGGTGGAACGCTCCTGCGCCGGAGGCACGCGCTTCCGCCGAATCGTCAAGGATGACGAATGGTATTCCAGCGCGCTCGCAGATCTCCACATCGCAGCCTTCGTCTGTCTTCTACTCGAACAGGCTGTTCAACGCGCAGACAGTCGATAACGGACGAGATTCGATACGTATCAGATCTGTCCGGGCTGGCAGCCATAGGGTGGCACCGAGCGCGGGAAGCGTTCTTTGATGCGCTCGCAGCCCCACGACCGCAGCGACTCTGGCAGGCGGCGATTCACTTCGATGCCAACCTCGTCGTAGGGCGTTAGTCCGGCCGTGACGTAGCTGTACCAGCGCCAGCCCAGGGTGCCGACGCCTGCGAGCAGGATTGCGAAGGCCACCGTCGCGGCCAGCCCCAAGCGTGACTGCGCAGGTCTCGTCTTATCTACCATGCAGACCATGTCCTCGATGTTCGTGCGATCCTGACAACGCTCTGCTCCCTCGCGGGGAAGAGCCCGTTGCGACCGACAGGATGATGGGGGCTCCCTTACAACACCCATTCAACGGATGGCCATGCTGCCGCTCTGTGAAAGACGGACGATCGGCTTGGCAACAACGTCAACGCCTCTCAGCATCCGCCCGGATGCCTAGCCTTTTTGATGTAAAAGGTATGTATTAACCCAAAGAATTTTCTCCGCCTCATGGGCCAAACCAGCCGCTCTTTTCTACGTTGTCTGTCCGCACGGCACGAGGGGAGCTCGTTTGATCGTGCCATGCTAAACGTGATGGACAAAAATCCGCAATGATACATCAGCTTGTTTACTATAGCCGAAACGTTGTTGCCGGCAACGATCGCTCCATGCTTATGAATTTGCGTGACATCGTCTCGGCCTCACAACGCAACAACAGCCGTGATGGGATTACCGGTTTTCTCATATTCGATAAAACCTGGTTCATTCAGGTTCTTGAGGGCGACCAAGCGCAGGTGAGTAGCACCTATACGCGCATCGCCCGCGATCCGCGCCATACAAGTGCTACCATTCTGGATGCACGGAACGTTCAGGGCCGTTCCTTTCCCAACTGGACCATGGGTGGCGCCATGCGAACCCCAGAAGTTGAAGAAATTTACTTGCAGCATGGCATCGGAAGCTTCATCGACCCGACGCGCCTGACAAGCGGCAAGGTCATCGCCCTCGCCCTCGATCTTCAGGCTTTCGATGCCGCGAAACGTCAGACTCAGCGGCTCGCGAGTTGAAGTCTGCGCGACCAGTCCGGGTACGGCATTTGACGCGGTTCGACCGCAGACATAGCAACGCGTCCACAAGGCTGCGTGCCCGCACTCGACTGGCCTCAAGTCCCGGTGCATGACCCAAAGCCCGGCCCTCTGAAACGATCTCGCGAGCGCTCGCGTCTCGCGGGGCCGGTTCTCTTCGGCGTCGAGTTCGAGGGCGGATGCGGCAGAAACGGGAATATGGGCGTGTCCCTGCGGTGGATCGGTACAACGGCTGGCGGCATCCTGGCCCGCTTGGCCATGGTCGCCGCCCTACCGTGGCGGCGTGCCGGCAAGGCTCGCCACGCAGGTTTGGGACGGCTCGCGGCGAGGCGAACCCGTGTCGACGGCCGGATCATCCATGCCAGGGTCTCCGTCGATTCCGTGCCGGATGATCGCCTGCCCGTGATCCTGGTCCATGGGCTGGGAATGTCCAGCCGATACATGGTCCCGCTCGCGAGGCATCTTGGCCCTCACCTGAAGGTCTACGCCCCCGACCTGCCCGGCTTCGGCTTGAGCGACAAGCCCCGGCACGTGCTCACCGTTCGCAAACTCGCCGATGCGCTGGCCGCCTGGATGCAGGCCCTCGACCTGAAGCGCGCGGCTTTTATCGGCAACTCGCTCGGCTGCGAGATACTGGTCGAACTGGCGATCGTTCACCCCCACCTCGTCGACCGCCTGGTTCTGCAGGGGCCCACGCCAGACCCGGAGGCAAGGAGCCTCTTCCGGCAGGTTGCGGGGTTCCTGGCCATCGCGCCGTTCGAGCGCTGGTCGCTGGCCTGGGTGGCGCTGAGCGATTATGCGCGGGGCGGGATCAACCGATACATCCTGACCTTGCACAGCATGATCGGCAACCGCATCGGAGAGAAGGCGCTCCGCATCATGCAGCCCACGCTCGTGGTCTGGGGCGCCCGTGACTACATCGTCCCCTACGCGTTCGTCACGATCCTCGCCGAAAGCCTGCCGCACGGACGCCTTGCCGTCATTCCCGGTGCGGCCCACGGGATCAACTACTCCCACCCCGAGGCATTCACTGCCGTGCTGCTCCCTTTCCTCCTTGCCGAAGGCGACAGGTCTGCCGCGCAGAACCAGTCCTAGAGCGCTCACCGCCGAAGTGGATGCCGGTTCGGCGAAAAAGAGCGCGGCAAAACAAAGGCCTAGAGTTGCACCCGACCCAACGTGGTCGGGTGCAACTCCAGGCGGCCGGCACAGGCTGACATTCGGCCAGCGAGCGCCGTTATCGTTGCTCTCGCCGGTCACGACATAGTTTGGCAGGAGTCCGTCTCGGACCGGAGGCGATGACGGGCGCGCCGAGGGATCGGTTGTCGAAACATTCGCCGAAGAACGGGCTCTTCATAGGATACCGCGCCAATACGCCGTCCGGCACGGATGCCGACTCCTTCACGACTCCTCAACCACACGGCGCCAGGATCGGGTTATGCTGCACCTCTCGCCTCCACGCCGTCTGACCTTCCTTCTCTCGCTGGTGCTGATCGGCCTCGCCGTCGCCAGCATCTATTTGCGCCTTCCGACCATTGGTCCCACTGTGGTCAAGTACCGGACCTGGTTCTTCGTCGGTGCGTATGTCCTGCTGGCTTTCGGTGTCGTCTCGAAAAGCCTCTGACCGGTCGCAGACGAAGATCGTACGTCCCTGTTCTTCCTCCAGATCAACGATACACGATTTCTGAGGCCATACTGTCCATGCCAACGGTGTTCCTGGATTGCGATGGCGTGCTGGCCGATTTCGATGCCGGCGCGAAGCAAGCCTTCGGGATGGCACCGGCGGAATTCGAGCGGCGTTTTGGCCTGAAGCGTTTCTGGGGCGAGCTTGCCTCGCTCAACAACTTCTTCGGTGAGCTACCGTTGATGCCGGATGCCATGGAACTGTATGAGGCGGTTCGCCACCTCGAGCCCATCATCCTCACGGGTCTTCCGCGGGGAAACTGGGCTGAGCCACAGAAACGCCTCTGGGCGGCCCGGTATTTCCCCTGTGTCGAGGTGATCACGACGAGTGCCGCGCTGAAACGAGAACATTGCCGTCCTGGCGACGCCCTCGTGGATGACCGGGAGAAATACCGGCCCCTTTGGGAGCAGGCTGGAGGCGTCTTCATCCATCATCGCACTGCGGATGCATCGATCCGGCGGTTGCGCCAACATGCATTCATCTAAGATAAAACGGCTTGTGCTTGTATCTCACTGGACAAGCATCATCTGTTCCTCATATGCTAAGCATTCGCTGCCGACGCGTCTTGCGTCCTTGAGCGTGTCGATCTCAGGATTATCTCATACATGAAGCGCCGTAGCGCGCGACCTTTCACGGTCGAAATCAAGCACACCCGTACGTCCCGCGCCTCGCTCCCCGACGCCCCAGCACGTTCCCGCGTCGGCGACGACCTGTGGGGGGACCTGCAGGCAGCTGTGGCCGACAAGCCGGCCGATATGCAGCCCCTGCGCCTCGCTCATCCCGAGCCTGCACCGTCAGTGGCGCCCGCCGAGCCGCCCGCTCGGCGTGTCCTGCCGAGTCTCGTGCCGATGTTTGCCATGCCCGATGAGCCGGACGCTCCCGAGGTCGTCAAAGCGCCGGAAGAGGAGCGACTGCCACGCGTGCAACGCGTGAAGCCACCGACCAAACGTAAGCAGAAGGTCGTGGCGCAGGTCGACTCGGCACTTTCGTTTGCCGATGCGGACGACGAGCCCGACGATACACCGGTTGTCGCGAGCCCCGACTCGATACAGCCATCCGGTGGCGTCAGTGGGCCTGCTTTGGCTCAAGCGCGGACCGCACGGCGCGCTCAGCAGGCAGCGGCTCTACGGCCGGGCGAGCGTTGGAAGCGGCGGCTGCCACGTGCACTTTGGTAATCCAACGCAACGGCTTCCTGCCTTGCTCGAGATGTAGCCTCCATTGTTCGATGGTTTGAAGCCTGCCCGCGCGGCCGCGTGGTGGCCGTCCGCGGGCCCTCAAGTCAGCCCGACCGATGAGCCCGCATGATCTCCGAGTTGGTCGGCAACGACGCATAAGGCCGTTTTCCAGTCGAGACGGGCGGAATGCGACACCACGCAGGCCGCGCTGCCAAGCGAGAGCAGGTGCACGCGTAACGAACGCACTGCTCAAGACGATAGACGAAGAGCCGTTTTACCAAGTCGTCGGCTTGGGGTTGCGCTCGTCGAACCCCTTCTGGTGCCAATAGGGATAGATCGGCGTCTCTTGGCTCGCCGCATCGAGGCGGGCCACCTGCTCGGGCGTCAGCGTCCAGTCGAGAACGGCAAGGTTCTGCTTGAGCTGCTCCTCGGTGCGGGCGCCAACGACGATGTTGCATACGGTGGGCCGGGTCAGCAGCCAGTTCAAGGCGACCTGCGCCACCGTCCTGCCGGTCTCCGCCGCCACAACATCCAGGGCATCGACCACGCCAAAGAGGTACTCGTCTGACACCGGCGGCCCGCCCTCGGCGCCGCCCGCGGCGATGCGGCCGCTCTGGTTCGGCTGCCCACGGCGAATTTTGCCGGTCAGACGGCCCCAGCCGAGCGGACTCCAAACCATCAGGCCCACGCCCTGGTCGATGCCGAGCGGCATCAGCTCCCACTCGTAATGCCGCCCGATCAGGGAATAGTAGCCCTGATAGGCCACGTAGCGCGCGAGCCCATAGCGCTCGGATGTGGCGAGCGCCTTCATCAGGTGCCAGCCGGAAAAGTTCGAGGCGCCGATATAGCCGATCTTGCCCGAGCGGGTGAGATCGTCGAGCGCCCGAAGCGTCTCCTCCACGGGGGTGAGTGCGTCGAATCCGTGCATGAAGTAGACGTCGATATGCTCGGTACCGAGCCGCTTCAGGCTGGCCTCGCAGGCACGGACCAGATGATGGCGCGAGGAGCCGACCTGGTTCAGGTCGTCATTGAAGCGGAAAGTCGCCTTGGTGGAGATCAACGCGCGTTCGCGCTTGCCCTTCAGAGCCTGGCCCAGGATCTCCTCCGAGGCACCTCCCGAGTAGATGTCGGCCGTGTCGAAGAAATTGACACCGGAATCCAGGCAAAGGTCCACCATGCGGGTCGCCTCAGCGACATCGGTCTGGCCCCAGCGCTGAAAGAATTCGTTTGTCCCGCCGAACGTGCCCGTGCCGAAGCTGAGCACCGGTACGGTAAGGCCGGAGCGGCCAAGCTGCCTGTATTCCATCGAATCCTCTCAGCAACCCATCGCGCGGTATGTGATGCGCCTGCCGATCTAACGCGACGGGAGGCCTCGGTTTCCGTCGCGCGGGCATCGCTTCCGCGCGCCTCCTGGCTCTCGGCATGCAGGCCGCTTGCGTATCCTCGCAGCACTGACGCTTGTATCGACCCGAGTGTTGCATCACGCACCTTGTACAGTGATCGCAACGGATATCGACGACCTTCAGAATAGCCTGCGAAGACCTGTTGAACCATCGATGCCGGTCTCGCAGGCGTATGCGCAGATCGAGCTGTGCCCCGCTGCATCTTTCGTGGCCCCGATCCTGGATGCTGAGGGGGCTCATCGTTCCCACACGAAACCCGAAGATTCCACATTGGAGGCTCCGACTTCGGAAAGCCCCGACTTGGGAAAGCCCCGACTTGGGGATGCTTCGACCCGGGGGATACTCTCGGGGGATATTTCGGCATGACAGGCATGCCGGTCGCCGCGAGCGGCTGCCCCAAGGAAGGACGAGCATGGACACGATGACGATCCTCGACGCGCACCGCTGCCATCTCGGCGAGGGCCCCTGCTACGATCCGCGAACCGGCACGGCATGGTGGGTCGACATTCTGGAGCGGCAGCTGTTCGAGAGGTCGCTCGCGGACGGCACCGCGCGCCTGCACGATCTGCCTTTCATGGCGAGCGCCGTCGCCGCGGTGGACGAAACCCGTCATCTCCTCGCCGCCGAGTACGGGCTTTACCTGCGCGGGCTGAGTGACGGGAAGCTCACGCTGCTCTGTCCGCTGGAGGTGGAGGATGCAGGCACCCGCTCCAACGACGGCCGTGTGCATCCCTGCGGCGCTCTGTGGATCAGCACCATGGGCCGCGATGCCGAGCCGGGGCGTGGCGCGATCTACCATGTCGCCGGTACCCGGGTGACGCGCCTCTACGGGTCGCTCACCATCCCGAACGCCATCTGCTTCTCGCCCGATGGCGCGACCGGCTATTTCGCCGACACCGATGCGGGTCTGCTGAAGCGCGTCAGCCTCGACCCCAACACCGGCCTGCCGACGGGCGAGCCGTCGACGCTCTACGATCATCGCGGCGGGGATGGCGGCCTCGATGGCGCTGCGGTCGATGCCGAGGGCCGCATCTGGTGCGCCCGCTGGGGGGCATCCTGCATCGATGCCTACAGCCCGGAGGGCGAGCGCGTGCGGACGATTCCCCTGCCGGTGACCCGCCCCTCATGCCCCACATTCGCCGGGCCAGATCTCGATCGCCTGCTGATCACCAGCGCCTATGAGGGCATGAGCCAGGAGGAACGCGACGCCGATCCCGAGCACGGGCGCACCCTCCTGGTGGCCGCCGGAATACGTGGCCTGCTGGAGCCTGCCTTCCGGCTCGCTCCGTAAGTCGGTCGTTTCCCACTATATGCGACAGCCACTTGGCGCAGGGGTCGGAGACAGGCGCTGTGGGAACGCCGATGCTCATTCTTTGCCGGCGGACAGCGTTACCACGAAGACCGCGCCCTCATTCGTCCCGGGTTCACAACGCACCGTCGCGCCCATGCGCTCGGACAGCGTCGCGACGATGAACAACCCCATGCCCGTGCTCGGCGGTCCATCGGATCGCGTCCCCACGGACTGATGGAACTTCTTGAACAGGAGATCGTGACGGGCAGGATCGATACCCGGTCCGCGATCCTGAACCCGGATCGATACGTTTCCGCTCTCCTGTGCGGCGCTGACCGTCAGGATGCCCCCCGTCGGACTGTAGCGGACGCCGTTGCCGAGAAGATTGTCGAGAATCTGTGCCAGGGCTCCTGCGTCGAGCGTGGCGACCAACGGGCGATCCGGCAGATCCACGTCGATCCGGACGTCGGCGGATTGGGCGAGCGGCTTGGTCCGGCCTGCGGCGGCCAGCACATGCCCTCGCACATCCTCGTCGGTGAGGCGCGTGAGCGGCCGGTGCTCGGCGGCGTGCGCATCGAGCAGCCGGGTCGCGAGAGCGAGCATCGCGTCGATGCTCGCTCTCGCCTGCTGCAAGACGACGAGCGGCAATTCCGGCTCCCGCGTTGCGCGCCGGACGGCGAGATCGAACAGGTTGCGCAGCCCGTAGAGGGGACTGCGCAGGTCATGGGCGGTGATCGCCATCAGGGTGTCGAGTTCGCCGTTCCTCTCCATCAGCCGGTCATTCTGCAGGCGGATGGTGCGCTTCTGCTCGTAATCGCTGCGACGTCCGGCATGGATCAGCGCTGCGGCGACGACGGCGATGACCGAGACGATCGCGGCATTGACGATGGCGATGACCTGCTCGGCGGGAAACGTCGCCGTGCCGAGCACGATCCAACAATAGGTGAGCAGCAGCGGGATCAAGGTCAGCCCGAAGGTGAGCGGCGGCAGCACGAACAGCAAGGTCAGAGACAGGAGCATCATGGGGTATCCGCTCGTCAGCCGCCCCTTGGCGCCCATCGCGGCGATCGCCCATTGAGTATCGAGCAATGTCAGAACCAGGAAGATTACGACGAAGACGCGCGGGAGCCACGTTCCACCGCCGCGTCGCAGCGTCAGCGAGGCGAGCAGGAAGCAAAGCGCCAGCACGATCTCAACGGCGATCTGAACGGTCCTGAGTCCGGTGGCGAACTCGATCGACTTGGTGAACAGCCCCAGCATGCAGGCGATCTCGACCCGTCGAATATTGACGAGGGTCAGCATGTCTCCGAAGCTCATGCCGGCCTGCTCGGCGGGGGACACGTCCCAGCGTGCCAGCCAACTCTTCATGATGGCCTGCCTTTCATGACGGATCGAGACGCCCCGCGAGGTGATCCGCCGCATAGCGTTCGAGCATTCTCACGCTGTCCAGCCCGAGCTTGACCTTCAGGCGCTCCCGATAGGTACCGACGGTCTTCACGCTCAACCCGAGTTCCTTCGCCAGAGATTGCAGCGTCGCACCGCTGCCGATCAGCCGGAGAACCTGAAGCTCGCGACCTGATAGGGCGCCGATATCCGTCCGACGGTCGCATCGACGCGCGAGATCACCGATCAGCAGCTGTTGCACCGGCTCGCTCAGATGGATCGCACCCGCCACCACGCGGTCGAGGGCCACGGCGACGGTTTCGAGCGGTTCGGATTTCGCCACGTAGCCATGCGCGCCGGCATAGATCACAAGAGGCCCCCAGACCGTTTCGTCGCGGCTGGAATAGACGATGATCCTGGCCGCCGGCAGGATGGCGCGCAGATCCTCGATCAAGGCGATGCCGTCACCGTCCCCCATGATGAGATCGGTAACGATGATGTCGGGCTGCACTCGTTCGGCCTCGATACGGGCCGTCCGGGCCGAGTTGGCCTCTCCGCTCACGTCAAAGCGGTCATTGCCCTGGAGCAACAGCTTCAGGCCGGCCAGCACGATCGGGTGGTCGTCGACGATCAGCAACCGAAACAAGGACATGTCTACCCCGAGCGAAGCGGCCAACCAGGGTATGATTCCTCATTGTTACGCCCCCCTGTAGGTCACCGACCTACACGAGATCAACGTCATGCGACCATGATCCGTCCAAGACGCCACGTACGCTTCTGAATGACCCTCAGGCGAATCCGTTTCGCGCGGGCGGCCAAGGCCCGTGAGCCATAAGCCATACGGTCTCACAGACCCGTACACGCCGCCGGATAGAGCCCTCGCCCGCCGGCCCGGGCAACCGGACAGCCTTGGTCCGCACGACGCCCGACGCTCGACGCCCCGAGTCTGCCATCGGAGACTGTGTCGCCCACCCGGCGTGAGCGACCTGGAGCATTTGGACGAAGGCGCACCAGCGCCGACGCTTCACGGCTTCACGCCGCACCACCCTCGTTCAGGTACCCTCCCCATGCCGCCCCACGCCGCAAAAACAATTCAGTAACCTTCAATCAAAGCAATCAGCTTCGTTTGACTTGAACTTTCCCCAAAGATTGAAATGTTTACAATAAGCTCATGATTTTCGTTCATCTCTGTATTTAAATTCCATTCGCTGCTCAAGAATCGAGCATGGAAGTGAATTTCTGTAGGTCAATGACCTACAGGGCTACCGAACCAGTCATGTATTTGGGCGATATGGGATTCGCAGGATGAGTTCGGTGGCGTACAACCAAGATGTTATCGAAAAACCGAATGCAAGTGACGGTCTAGACTTACGGCAGGATGCGTCGCGCGCAATCAAAACCGGGACGACGAAGGCCGTCGCGACGAAACTCACTGTGCGGCCCGGCATGGAGGCTCGCTTCGCAACGTGGCAGGCCGAGTTTACCCGGGCCGTCTCGGCATCCCATGACTTCGTCAGCCTCGAGATCATCCCGGCTTTCGCCGGCTCGGCCGAATGGCAGATCATCCAACGGTTCCGCTCGCCCGAAGCGCTGACCCGATGGGTCGAGGACGAGGCGCGCGCTACGCTCCTGGCAAGCCTCACAGCCTTGGAAAGCGACGGCAAGGGACCACACGCCGATGAGGCGGCGCCGGATTATCACTCCACGACGACTGTCACGGAGGTCATCACGACGGTTGTGAAGCCGGGGCAGGAAGAGGCGTTTCGGCGTTGGGCCGAACGTATTCAGCAGGGACAGGCCCGCTTTCCAGGATATATGGGTACCCTCGTCCAGGCGCCCCTGTCGCCGGAAGTCCCGTACTGGACAACGCTGGTTCGCTTCGAAAGCCCGGCCTTCCTCGATGCCTGGCTGCAATCCCCGGAAAGACAGGCGATCCTGGCCGAAGCGACGCCCCAGGTATCGACCTGGCGGAGCCACAGGATGAGCAACCCGTTCGCCGGGTGGTTCGCCAATGAGCAACGTCTCGCGCCGCCACCCGCCTGGAAGCAGACCTGCCTCGTCCTGCTCGTTCTGTTTCCCGTCGTCATGCTGGAAATCCGCTTCCTCAGCCCCTTGCTGAACGGATTGCCGCTGACCGTTTCCACCTTCATCGGCAATGCCATCAGCGTCTCGCTCGTTTCATGGCCGCTAATGGCGGTGGCGATTTTCGGCCTGGGCTGGTGGCTGAAACCGGATACGCACAAGCGCTGGCGCAAGGAGTTGCTGGGCGTGACGATTCTGGTCGCACTCTACGGGCTCGAAATGTTCTTCTTCTCCCACCTGTTTTAATCATTCGTCATCGTTCGTCACAGCATAAGCTGACCACTCAACCGAGGAAGACTGGAAATGGCTCACGACCACACTGATTTCATGGCTCGGGCGATCGCGTTGTCCGAAAAGACCTCCCTGGTCGAGAGCGCCGGTGGCGTCTTCGGCTGCGTCATCGTTCAGGATGGCGAGATCATCGCCGAGGGCGCCAATCGCGTCGTCGCGGAAAACGATCCGACATGGCACGGAGAGATCGAGGCCATTCGCAAGGCCTGCAAGTCGCAAGGGACGTTCAAGCTTCGCGACGCGACGCTCTATACCAGCGCCGAGCCCTGCCCGATGTGTATGGCGGCCGCGTACTGGGCCGGCATCAAGCGGGTTTACTACGCCGCTCAGGTGGAAGACGCACTGGAATACGGCGGCTTCGACGACAGCATGATCTATGCCGAGCTCAAGAAGGATGTCTCCGAGCGTTCCATTCCGACAACGCAGATCATGCGCGCGGAAGCCGTCGAAGTCTGGAAGAAGTATGCCCAGAAGGCGGACAGAGTCCCCTACTGAATCCGACTCTCGAACGCCGATCAAAGCAAGATCCTCCGCCCGGATTGCTCCCATCCGGGCGGGCTCCTCCTTCATACTGCGTGACGCCATGAATATCGTTGGTCTGAGGGACGCCTGCAAAGGTGAGGTCTTCGCTGCGGGCGATGCGCAGTTCATCGAGGCGATCCATGGGAATCTCTGGAACAGGCTGATCCCGGACCGTGCCCCCCAGGCCGTCGTGAGAGCCGTGGACGAGGACGATGTCGTCGCGGCCGTGCGGTTCGCCCGCGCGAGCGGCCTGAAGGTCGTCGTCCGCGGCGGCGGCCATAACTGGTGCCAGCCCTCGTTGCGTCACGGCGGCATCCTGATCGATCTCTCGAATTTCACGAAAATCATCTCCATCGATGCCGATAATCTGAAGGCGGTCATCCAGCCGATCATCAGCAATCGCGACATTCAGAAAGCACTCAATCCCCTTGGGCTGGCCTTCCCCACCGGCCATTGTCCTCAGGTGAAAGCGAGCGGCTATCTGCTCGGTGGTGGCATGGCCTGGAACCCCACCGTCTGGGGGAGCGGAGCCGAGAGCGTCGAGGCGATCGAACTCGTCACGGCACAGGGCGACTTGATCAAGGCGAGCGCGACCGAGAACACGGATTTCTTCTGGGCCGCCCGAGGAGCAGGCTCCGGATTCTTCGGGATCGTCACGAAATACTTTCTCAAGCTTCATCGGCTGCCCGAAGCCATGCATGGCAGCACCTATTACTATCGGCTTGAGGACGCACCGGCGATCGGAACCTGGCTCGGCACGATAGCCCCGAGCCTGTCTCCCGCGGTCGAACTGAGCCTGTTCGTCGTACAGGCGCCACCGGAGTTGAGAGGACAGGCCGCCGCTCGGGACGGCTGGCTTTGCATGGTCACGGCGACGGCGTTCGAGCAGACACCGCACGCCGCGGAGGCCGCGCTGCAGGCGCTGGAGCACGCTCCGATCCCTCCGCTTTCGTCGTCGTTCGCGACGCCCGTTACCTTCGAGCAACTGTTCGATGCGTCAGGATCCTTCTGGCCGGAAGGTGCCCGCTCTCGCGTGGAGGCGACCTATTCCGATCACTCTCCGGGAGAGTTGGTGCAGGCCATCCTGCACCTGCTTCCGAGCGCGCCTTCCGCGACATCCGTCTTCTTGTTGACCATCTTCTGCGGCCCCAATGTCCCGGCCGCGCAGAAGGACATGGCCTATTCCGTCTCCTCCAAGGTTTACGGTGGCCCGTGGACCATGTGGTGGAAGGCCGAAGACGATGACGCCAACACCGAATGGCATCGCCGTATCACGACGACCTTGCGCCCTTTCAATACCGGATATTATATCGGCGAGACGAACACGGTCGAACAGCCAAGCAATATCCCCCAAGCCTTCACCCCTGAAAAATGGGAGCGGCTTTGTGCCCTGAGAGATAAGCACGATCCAGATCGCGTCTTCTTTGATTATTACGATGGATTCTGATGAAAGTTGAATTTTATTTATGTTTTGATGCTGCTTTATGATTAAAAATACGAAAGATTGTCAACGATCTGACGCGGCGTTGCTTCCACCTGTTCACCGACATCACGCATCACCGATTGGAGGTGATGAGTCTGGTCGAGCGTAGCCCTCCATGTAGGCGAACACGTTGCGTCAGGCCTCGTCCCGGGCCGGCCATCGTCGCGGGTAGACGAGGCCCGACCTTGAGGTCGTGGAAGAAGCTTTCTGACGTGACGGTCGAGACGTGAGACGTCCGGGCGCTACAGCCATTCTTGTCCGCGCGGCATCAGCCCGGACGGACGCGATCGTCGTTCTTCTGGCACGATTCGAAATCCCGCACCGAGCGATTGTAGGTCTCGTTGAAGCGTTGCGCCGGCTGGCTCGGGTCGCCTTTCGCGCGAATGTCACGTGCCACATCCCGGCCATGCCCGATCAGGCTCGCGACCGTATCTGTGTAGCCCGTGCAGGATGAGTCGGCTTTCGGACTCATGCCGTCGAAGGTCGTGCCAAGCTGCCGGTTGGCGTTCGATACCTCCCCCAGCGCCGCCAGAAAGGGCGCGACATCTGCCTTCGGTCCCAGTGACTCGAAGCGCCGCACGGCGCGTCGCAAGGTAAGGCTCGTCGAGAGAAGACGGCGCGCCGGCGCGTCTTCCGGAAGCGTCGCCAGGCGCCGCTCGTCCCGGGCAATCTCACGCTCGAACAGCGCGGAGCCGTAAGTTTCCATCGCTTTGGCGGCGGCCTCGACACGGGGGACGAGGACCGCGTTCTGCTCCCGTGCGAATTTATAGCCGTCCTCCTTGAATTCTCGCGTGGTCTGATAGCGGGTGAGTGCCTTCAGCGTGGGGTTGAGCTCGCGCAGCGCCGCGAGCAATCGGGCGGCCTCGGCATCGATCTCGGACACCGCTCCAGGCAAGGCGATGGCCTTCTCCAACTCGCCGATGACTCCATCGAAATCCACGATGCCGAAATGGTACCACGCATTGGCTCCGAGCTTCGTGCCGAGCTTGAGCACCCGCTCATTGTCGCGGCGATAATCGGCGAGTTGCTGCTCGAGAGGGTGGGACCGGACGAGATGGTTCTGAGCCTCCGTATAGGCATTGGCCTTGGCGAGCGCCTGAGCCTCGGGGGTCGGCGGCGGCGCAGTGCGGGTGGGCGCACCAGTGCTTCTCGGTGGTGACGGTGGGGTTTGCAACAGAGCCTGCGAAGCTGAGGGCGCTGCCGGAAAATCGCATTTGAAGGCATCGATCAGGCTTTTGCGTACGGCCTCGTGAGCCTGGGCACATTGATAGGCCACGGTCGGCCGAGCCGTCTCGTTACGCATGACCGTGTCGCGGAAGCTCTCCCGCATCGTGTTGATGCCCTGTCGAATGCCTGGGCGGGCCGCCTCCGGAACTCCAGGGCTGGCAGCACACCGGGCATATGCATCGAGGAACGCGTCGCAGCTCTCCACTCCCACCGGCGTCACCGGCGTGATGGCGAAAGCAGGCGTCGTCAAAATCCCAAGCAGAATGGCCGACACAGCGGCGGCGGCGCGACGCGGTCCTGTATGATGCATTCGTGCTGAGCCGCGCATTCTCATTCCTTGGGTCGAAGAGCCAGTCGGGCCTTTAAGCAGTCAGCGACCACTTCGTTGCAATACGCTGAGGGTAGCTCTCGCTTTTGCAGCGGTCCGCGAATTCAGGTCTCCGCCCGCGGGATCCCCGGACGGAAAAAAAGACCCGCTTGCAAGCTGTCGCCGATGCGGTGAGCACGCTCCACGAGGATCGTCGCGATGTCAGGTGGGAACTCCTCGTTCGCCGCTTGTTCGAACAGCGCGAGCCAGCGGGCGAAATGGGCTGGCGTCAGATCACCGAGCCCCTGATGCTTGCCGAAGGGATTACCCTTGTAACGGCCGGATTTCAGAAGCACCGAGGACCAGAAATCCTGAATGACAGCCAAGTGGCGGGGCCAATCGTCATTGGCGATGACACGGGCAAAAACCGGCCCGATGAGGGGATCGCGTTGAACTCTGGCGTAAAAGGCACCAAGGAACGCGTGCAAGCTCGCTTCCGTAAGGGTGTCTTCCGTCATCTTGCCCTAGCCCATCGCCCTGCGTGAAGTCGCGTGCACAACGCTCCTGTTTTCCATATTGTGCCGTGACGGCGCCAGGGTCAGGGGCGAGGCAGGCTGGGCCTCATGCCTTTGGATCTCCCGGTCATCATGCCCCTCGCCCTCGAACCGTTCCCTCTCGCTGTCGCAGCCTTCGCTTTCTTCCTTGCCGGGTTCGTCAAAGGTGTCGTCGGGCTTGGCCTACCGCCTGTGGCCATGGGGTTGCTCAGCTTGGTCATGGCACCGGCTCAGGCCGCCGCACTCCTGGTCGTGCCGGCCTTCGTGACGAACATCTGGCAGCTTGCGGCCGGTCCGCGCTTCGGGACGCTGGCGCGGCGCCTCTGGCCGATGCTCACGGCGAGTGTCGTTGGGACCCTGGCGGCAGCTGCGCTCCTACATGGAAATTTCGGAGGCGGGGCCATCGTTGCTTTGGGCCTTGCCCTGATCGCTTCTGCGATCCTCGGGCTCGCGGCCCCCCGCCTGAGAGTCCCACCGAGGACCGAGCGCTGGCTGGCACCTCTGGCTGGGGCGACGACAGGATTGGTGACGGCCGCCACGGGTGTCTCCTCGATTCCCGCCGCACCGTTTCTCGCCGCACTGGGCTTCAATCGGGAGGATCTCATCCAGGCCCTTGGGCTATCCTTCACGGTGTCCACCGTGGCGCTTGCCGTCGCCCTGGCGGGTAGCGGGATCCTGAACCTCGGCATCGCCAGTGTCTCGGCGCTCGCCCTGGTCCCTGCCCTCCTCGGCATGAAGCTGGGTGGTTGGGTGCGCGGCCGTGTGAGTGAGCCCGTCTTCCGACGCTGCTTCTATCTCGGGCTGTTGGGGCTCGGGCTCCACCTCGCGTCCAGGGCACTTGTCTGACATGTGAGCCCGGTGGACCGGTGCGGCATCTACGCGACCACGCCGCCTTCCGGTCAGTACTCTCCCTCATCGGGAATGCTCAGCACGGTCCCGCAGGCCTTGCAGTGAACCGCATCCGGCTCGTGCCTTTGTAAAGCGCAGGCCGGACAAGGATGCCTTACCTTGTTGGGACGAAACAGAACTTGAGCGAGGCGCAGAAACAGCGTCACTCCGCATATCATCACCACGACGGACAGTAAGCGACCAGACGTGCCAGGCAAGGTCACGTCGCCATAGCCGGTGGTGGTGAGTGAGGTGACGGTGAAGTACAAGGCATCGACGTAGTTGGCGATAGCCGGATTGGTGCGGTGCTGAGTGGCGTATACCAACCCCGTCATCACGAAGACGAACACCGAAAGGTTGGCGGCGGCGAGGATCACCTCCTCGTTGCGGCGGAAAAACCCGCTATCGGAGCGCAAGCGGTCAAGGAGTTGATAGGTCCTCAGCAGCCGTAAGGTTCGCAGGATACGCAGAAACCCGGCCCCTTCGCCGACGATGGGGGCGAGGAACGAGACCAGTGCGGCGATGTCGGCCCAGGTGGTCGGACGGAGTAATTCCCGCCAGCGGTGCCGTTCGATGGAGAATCGGGCGACGAAGTCCGTGAGCACTGCAAGGCCGACGAGGACATCGAGTCCCTCCACGACCGGCGCCCTTGGCATGAACGACGACACCACAATGAAAAGGATCGTCGCGATATCGAAGACAAGCAGGCCGTAGCGAAATCGGTGTGCCCTGTCGCTATCGCCCTCGTACAGGTCTCTGAGACGATGCTTGATCGCTTCCATAAAGGTTTCTACCCGCCCCAGCCTTCGTCGTCCCGTTCCACTTACACATGTGTCTGAAGGAACGTTCCGCAAAACGTCCGGGCTGGCGCTCTGCCATGGCTTGCCCCCCCTGAAACATGGTCCGTCCTCGGACCTGGCCTCGCCCGAACGGATTGCAAAGTCTGACGTTTTCCCGTTTCAGGTGAGGAGACGTGGTGCTGTCGGACGGACAGGCGATGGAGTTGGCGCCGTTTATTTCGGCCTGTCGCCCGAAGGCCAAGATGCGGCCCAAAGCGCTTCGGCGCACGATCTCGGGGTCCTGTCCCGGGCAGGCGAACCGCCACGGCGTTCTGTCGCGCGATCCGCAGGAAGGGTGACGAATTAATCCAGGCCGGCGGCCCCGAGGCCCTAACACACGAAATCGCATTTATCCGCGAACTGGCCCCAACAAGGCCGACCCTCGCGAGGCCAACATCACCGAGGCATGGACCGGCCTCGCGGGGTGGTTGTCATGAGCGTCCCACCGACAGAGCGATTGACGGCTACGCCTACCCCATCAACGCCTTCTCGAACGAGTGGCCCAAGCCGTTACCGACATCGGTCTCATCGCCAAGCAGGCGACGACCGGATGCGATCACCTGCACGGCTTGGCGGCGAGAACATTCCTGCCGGGCAACGACTTCAAGGTCTCGCATATATTCGATCACAGGCTCTCGCGCTTTGGGTGCCCGACCAAACACGGATGTCACCCTCGCCTCTACGAGGCCGGGGATCGCTTCCCAGAATTCCCCGGACCGTTCGAGCATGGCGACTTCTCCCGTCAGGTCAGAAGAAAGTGTGTCCACCTTAGGGTCGCCACCTTCATTCACACAGGTTGATACCCAGCGGGCCCGTCGGATCTCACACACAAAAACGGCGAGGCTCTCGCCCCGCCGCCAACGACAACCGTTCTCAGCAAGCTTAGCGGTTACCGCCCGAGGTGCGGCCATACTGCCAGACCGGGAAGCTGTTCTGCTCCGCATTGCCTTCCTGAGCGGAAGTGCGACCGCGGCTGTACCCGATCGATCCGGTAGTCAGATCGTCATCGGCCGTGACACGGCTCGGGGCGGAAGAGGTCACCTCATAGGCCGGAACTTCGCCACGTGCGAGATAGGTCTTGGCAAGGGCGGGCGAAGCAACGGCGCTGACGCTCAGGACGACAGCAGCAACAGCAGACGTAATACGAGTGTTCATGGCACAATCCACTTGGGTTTGCGCGGTCTCCGTCGAATGGCGGTTGGCCGTGACTTGTTCAGTGACCATGATCTAGGCCCGCCTCGCCCGGCACGCCGTGCGGTTCGGCACTCGCTCACACGCCAACCCGCTCTGGATCTCAAGCATGCCCCATCCTGTCACATGCCGTGCCCCACCGGCGTTGCTGACATGGAAAGGCCCCGCCGATTACCGACAGGGCCCGTCCGATCGAGTTGCACAACGCGATCGTCCTTAGGAGGTGGTGTGATGCGATGCGCGAAGGGTCGCCAAAATTGACCGTCTAGGGCCGCCGTCAACTCGGCCGGTGGTCGTGGCGGTTTCGGACCGAGTGCCTTCCCTGGCCCGCTGGGGCGACGGGGCAGCCATCCAGCTCCGCCTGAATGCAGCGAACCCAAACTCCGCTGCGACAATTCGTGCAGGAACGTGGAGAGCGGACATGCTCGGTGGCTACTGGTCTGCCGCAAACCCCGGCTTGTGGCGCTCGGTCTAGATCGCGCCTCTGGCTTTATCGTCCGGTGGCTTGGCCTTGGTTTCATCCGCCGGGATGATGCTGATACGGCCATCGGCTTCGATCGAGGCTTCCTTGATGCATGCTGGGTCATCGATCCCCTGATGTCTGAGCTGGCTCATCAGTTCCGCATGAGTGATCATGGCTTGGCGCATGTTCTTCCAACAGATTTCGCCATCTGCCACCAATCGCAGGCGCTTGGGTACGATGAAATTTTCGAAAATTGGCAATCGAAAGCTCAACCAATCGATAGCATAGTTCCAAAACACGATCGTCAGAACCAGCAGGATGCCTTCTGTCAGAGACTTGTATTCATTAGAAAATGCATTCTGCGACACATCTGCAATCAATACGATCACAAGGAGGTCGGCAAGACCTACAGCGCCAGCTTGCCTTTTCATAACGAAGCGCATGATGATAAATAGCATCAGGTACATCACAGAGCCACGCAGAAGTATTTCAAGAAGCGAGTGCTCCGGTACGATCATCGCGCGCCAATCCATCGTGCTTTTCTCCTCGGCAGCCAAGGTACAGGGCTGAGTTCCATAGGATCGCTCGCTGGCCCCGTGCGAGCCACGTTTCTCGATGTGGCAACCGTCCGTAAAAATAGCTCGCAATCGATAGTCAATATGAGCTGGAGCCCTGCGAGCCGAAGGGATGGCGCATTTTTGGGCCCGCTAACACACAGAAACCATTGTAAGAACGTCGATCAAATCAACACGACGTCTACGATGGCAGAGGTGTAGGACCGATCGATGACGACGAGGAAACCTATGACGAGCGACAACTTTATCCGGGACCAAGTCGGTCACCTTATTGCCTTTCAGGAGCTCGAGCATCTCACCGGGCGGCGGTTCTCCGAGACCGAGCTCGCGAAGATGGAAGAAGCGGCACAAACCCAGGGGCACACTCTAGAGGAGGCACTTGCCAGGTTCCTCCACGCCTTGCGCAGCATTAGCCAGGACGACCTCGAGACGATTGTTAAGCTTCGGGGGGCACCTCACTAAGAGAAGAGTTCGTTGCAGACCTTACGTGTCAGAGTCCCTCTCCTTCTGCCGGATCGCTTCCACCAAGTGCTCGTTCTTTACGGGCCCGTGCAGGCCGTGGTGGATCTCGCGGTGGCAGCCTGGACAGACAACTCCTACGAACCGTCGATCGTCTGGACCGCCGTCGCTGAACCGCCGAGTATGATGGGGCTCAAGGTAGGGCTCTCCCCGCAGAGTGACGAAGGGTGCAGGCTGATTGCAGCTCTCACAGATCCCGGCCGCTTGAGCGAGGGCGTAGCGACGGACAGCTGCCGAGCGTCGGTAAAGGCTTCGGCGAGATTCAGTGCCAGCGACCTGGGGCGTCAATCGAGCTGCATCCAGAGCGCGCGAGCGGACGACGGCTAGATCGACGTCGACCTCCTCGGCCTGCTCCTCTCCGACCTCGAGCGGCTTGTCACCGACACTGGCTAGGACGAACTCGAAGACGATCGCAGAGCGTTGGGTGCCTTCTCGATCAGGAGCTGGCTCGGTGCTGTCGCCGGCGCACTCGAACTGACCCAGGAACCGCACGCCCTACCATGACGGCAGAGAAACCTCGGCACGCCGACCATGTTAATGAAGCTGTTCGAACGCATTGTGAGCCCGAAAGCGTGGCCTTCATTGGAACTGCTGGGTGGAATGTGCCGAAAGCCTACGCTGGTGCGTTTCCGGCCGTTGGAAGCCACCTACAGCGCTATGCCCAGCGCCTCACCGCCGTGGAGATCAATACGTCGTTCTATCGCCCTCATCGTCTCGCCACCTACAAGCGATGGGCCGAGGCCACGCCTGAGCATTTTCGCTTCGCCGTGAAAGTCCCGCGCATGATCACGCACGAGCTGCGGCTTGGGAATGCCGACGCCCCGCTACAGCGATTTCTGGATGAGATCGCTGGACTCGGCCCGAAGCTCGGCCCGCTCCTGCTTCAGCTACCGCCGAGCCTTCGCTTCGACGATCGGACGAGCGACCCGTTCCTGCGAGCATTTCGGCACGCCCATGGCGGCAGCATCGTTTGCGAGCCGCGGCATGACAGCTGGCTGGCGCCAAGTGTTGATGCGCTGTTGACGAAACTTCGTATTGCCCGTGTGGCAGCAGATCCGGCACCGATGCCGGGCGCAGACGAGCCCGGTGGCTGGCAAGGCCTACGCTACTATCGACTTCACGGCTCGCCGAAAATCTACTACTCCGCTTACGAGCAGCACGCCCTCGACGCGATGGCTGACCGCCTCGCCGCAGACGCGACGCGGGGATGCGAAAGCTGGTGCATCTTCGATAACACTGCCACCTTCGCCGCGACCGGCGACGCGCTCTCGATCCTGGAGCGTTGGGCGTCCTAGCGTCGTCTAGTGAAGTTCACTCCGCAACCTAGAGCTGCGCCCGACCACGTTGGGTCGGGACACATCTCTAAGTCTCTGTTTTGCCGCGCTCTTTTTCGCCGAACCGGCATCCACTTCGGCGGCGAGCGCTCTAGCGACACTGTGAGGCGCAGATTGCCACCCCGCATTCTGGCCGCATCGCGTATTGATCGGATGCATAGGCGAAATGCCGCCCCTACCAGCGACCGCAAAATTGACCGCCGAGTTGGATTGCCCTTGTTCTCAGCGAGTTAACTGGAAAGGCCCGGGCGCTCAGAGCATATCTTCAACCTATAGAGTGTACATGTGGCACATATTGCGCCACCACCGGCAAGTCGGACTACGTAGGCAATTCGCGCCATAAATTTTCAGAAAAGTGAATGAATTAGTTAAGGAACGGTTTTTGTTGCGATGCCGTTGAATAATTCGCTGATGCCGAAATCCTGGCGCAGCGCACAAAGGCGGCGCGGAGACAGGTCGCCTCATAGATTTATAATGCAACTAATTGGGCGCACTTGCAACAAAGTGCGCTCTTGCCTTGGGTTAACGAGATTAGTCAGTAGAACTAGCGATCATCCGCCTTATCAGAGGCGTTGATCCAGCCGTACAGTCGTGCGTGATAGCCCTCTAAATAAAACGGCTAAACTTCTGTTGAGCATGCCAGTTAGCCGCAGGTTGCCATTTGGTTAATTTACTATTAGCCATCTTAAATTCATCGAATGAGCCAACGCCAGGCAGCATTCGGGCCTAAACCACATCTAATACTCCGCGATTGCGTCTGCGCCCATGTTGGACGCCTGGATCGCTGTGCCATTAGTCGCTTGGAGCCAAGTATAGATTTGCTTGGATCCTTGGCGTGCCTGTCACTCATGCTATCTACTTAAGGAGAGTCCTATGCAGCGACCCGTGCCGGCCTCCGCGTCCCTCGTTGGCCAGAAACCAAGTCATACACGGATGGTGCGAGTCTCAGCATATTCGGTCGCAACCGTCCTCGCCCTACTGATGACTACGGCGACCCTACCGCCCCTCCTCGCTGATCAGTCGGATCGTGCCGTCATCAACGCGCCAATTAGCTTACTGACGGCGCCCATTGCCGGGGAGATGACTAAGGTCTCTGCCACCATCGGGCAGCACCTCGGCCCCGGAGCACCGGTGGCGCGCATTCAGAACGTTCGCATCGACCGCACGACGCTGATTACTCTTGATGGCAAAGTTGACGAGTTGCGCGGCTCTCTCCTGGCAGCGCGGCAAAAGAGGGAGTCCGACGAGACCTACGTAGCGGCTCTTGATGCCGAGATTAGGCGTCAGGTGGAACAAACTGTCGCTAAGCTCGACGGAGAAGTGGCTGAAGCTCGCGCCCGCGTGGGGTCAGCAGATGCCGAGGGTCAATCCACCAAGGCGGTGGTCGACCGCCAGCAGGCCATGGTTGATCGCAACACCGCCAGCCTCGATCTCCTGCGTCCGACTCAGCACAAGCTCGAAGCCGCTCGCTTCGACAAGGAAGCAGAAACGGCCAAGCTGAACCAGAAGTTGGCGGAGCTCAGTGCGGTCAAGAAGAGCGTCTTCGTAGGCAACCAGTCCAATAGCCTGGCGGTGCTGACTCAGAAGCGGCGGGATCTTGCATTTGATGCCCAGCGGCTTGCTATCGAGGAGGCACAACTCTCCACAAGTCTGAAGGCGCAAGAGGCGTTGCTCGTCGCGGAACGCAAGCGCCTCGACAGCCTTGCCGATGCGGAGATGCGGGCCATGAACGGTGGTGTCGTCCTCGGACTCGGTGTTGCGGAAGGGCGTCACGTCAACCCAGGCGACTCGGTGGCGACTTTGGTCGATTGCGATCAATCCTTCGCTGTCGGGATCTTCTCCTATCGCCAAGCACAAGAACTGGCAGTTGGAACGCCGGTGCGAATTTCGGCGGCGGGCAGCAGCATTCCCGAGCGCGGGTGGGTCAGTGAGATTCTGCCGAAGACCAGCGACAAGACCGATCAGCAATACGCGGTGCCGTTCCCTCAAACCGAGCGGCGCGAGATGTATGTGCTCGTAAGCCTGGACCGCGACACGCTGCCTAACTCGGACAAGACCGCTTCCCCCACCGAGGCCGCGCGCCGCACCACGCCGTGTTCGGTGGGCCAGTGGGTCACGATTACCCGGGAGAACGGTTGGGTTCCATCGGCTTCTGTGGCCTGGAAGGCGGTTGCGTCTGGGGTTACGGGGCCGGAGATCAAGGCGGCCTGGGCTTCTCTGGCCACGACCGTCAACGGGACGGCGGTGCAAGCCTCCGATCTCGTGAGCCGTGGTGTGAACTCGCCGGCGGCGAAGCAGGCATGGGCCTCTGTGGCGAACGGCGTCACGCAGGCGGCAGATGCAGTGGCGAATGGGGTCAAAGACCTGTTCTCGAAAGGTTCGACCGCCCCCGCGAACGGTAAGACGGCACAATCCGCGCCGCGCCAGCACAGCGCCGAGAACACCCATTGACCCGGCCGCATCCGCGCGGCGGATCTGTGCTGGCTCTGACCGTGGCAGCGCTGCTCCTGGTCTCGCTCCGGCCCATGGAGGCGGAGTCCTCGCCAGGTAGAGGCCAACGTGCCCCTTTGCCGTTGGCGGGAACGCTGTGTCACTCTCTATCTGAGGCCGTCGACACGACGGGAACCGGACCGATTTTTGTCTCGAGCTATCGTCCGGGCCCGCATGAGATTGAGCTGCCCGCTCCCCTGAAGAGTTCGGCCTTCACCTACGACAATGCCGTTGCGGCGATCGCTTTGATTGCCTGTGGGGAGGTTGGGCGGGCCCGCAGGATCGGTGACGCACTCCTCGCCGCGCTGGCACGGGACCGCAGCTTCTCCGATGGCCGCATTCGCAATGCTTATCGTGCCGGTCCAGTAGGTGACGGCTCGTTGGCTCTGCCCGGGTGGTGGGACGCGAAGCAGAATCTCTGGGCCGAGGACGCCTATCAGGATGGCACTGCTACCGGGAACGTCGCCTGGGCCGCCCTCGCCCTTCTCAACCTAGACGCAGTGGCACCCGGCGGCGGTTACCGCGCCGGCGCTCGACGGATGCTGGGGTGGATCGCCGGACAGACCGGCGATCCGCGGTCTCCCGAAGGGTATACCGGCGGCGTCGATGGTTTCGATCCGCATCAGACACGCCTGATGTGGAAATCTACTGAGCACAACCTCGACATCCACGCGGTCGCGGCCTGGCTTCATCGTCTAGACGGTGGAGCGGAGGAAGCTCGGATCGCGGCGACGGCGCGGGGCTTCCTCGACGCCGTCTACGCGCGCGATCCGGGGGTGTTTCGTCTCGGCACGACGCCAGACGGCAAGCTCCAGCCCATCGCCAAGATCGCCCTGGATACGCAGCTCTGGCCCCTGATCGGGGTGATCGATGCACCCGACATCTGGCGCAGGGCGCTCGACTTCGCCGAACGCCATCTCGCAATCCGGGGCGGTTTCGATTTTAACGAGGACCTCGATGGCCTCTGGGTCGAGGGCACGGCCCAGGCCGCGTTGACCGTCCGTTTTCTCGGCCGAAGCGCCGAGGCCGACCGCCTCCTCGCCACCATCGCTGGGCAGCTCTCGCCATCCGGCTTCCTGTTCGCCACCGATATCGCCCGCCTCACCACCGGCATCGCCATCGGTCCGGCCAGTGCCGAGCCCGATTTTTTCTATTTCCGCCGGCCGCATCTTGGCGCCACCGCCTGGGGCATCCTCGCGGCCGTGGGCTGGAATCCCTTCACCGGACGGAACGTGGAGTAACCCCGCCCATGTTCGAAGCGCCTCAGGACGTCCTGTCCGTCCTCACCATCGATCTCGGTATTCTCATCGGGCTCCTCGTCATGGCGGGCCTGCTCGACCGCACGAGCGCCGCCGCCCGCATTCTGTTCGGCCTAACCACGGCCGTGTTCATCGTCTGCTACGCCGCCTGGCGCTGGCACGACACCCTTCCAAGCTTCGAGCCGGGGCTCGACATGCTCTGGCCCTACCTGTTCTTCGCCTTCGAGATGGTGGCGATCCTCTACACGCTGATGTCCATCGTCATCCTATTCCGCTTCGAGGACCGGTCCGCCGAGGCCGACCGCGAGGAGGCGCGGCTCTCGGTGAGCGGTGCTTGGCCCGCCGTCGACATCTTCATCTGCACCTACAACGAGCCCCTGGACGTGGTCGAGAAGTCGATCATCCCGGCCTTGGCGGTGGATTACCCGAACGCCACGGTGTGGGTCTGTGACGACACCCGGCGCGACTGGCTGCGGACCTATTGCGAGGAGGTCGGGGCGAACTACGTCACGCGGCACGACAACCAGGGTGCCAAGGCCGGCAACCTGAACAATGCCCTGCGTCATACTGCGAGCCGGTCCAACGCGCCGATCATCCTGGTGCTCGACGCGGATTTCGCGGTAGCGCCCAACATCCTGCGCCGCGCCGTCGGCCTCTTCCATGACGAACGAGCGGCCGTCGTCCAGACTCCGCAATTCTTCTTCAACGCCGATCCCATCCAGCACAACCTGATGGCGTCGGAGGCCTGGGTCGACGATCAGCGGATCTTCTTCGACGTGTTCCAGCCGGCCAAGGATGCCTGGGGCTGCGCCTTCTGCGTCGGCACCTCGTTCCTGGTGCGGCGCGACCGCGTCGAGGAGATGGGGGGATTCCCGCACGATGCGATCTGCGAGGACATCAATCTCACCTACTCGCTGATGCGCCACGGTTATCGCACCCATTGGCTCAACGAGCGCCTTAGTGCCGGGTTGTCGGCGGAGGGACTACCGGAATACATCACCCAGCGCACGCGCTGGTGCCTCGGCACGATTCAGGTTGCTCTGCTCAAGGTCGGCCCCTTCCGCAGCGGCGATTACACCCTGCTGCAGCGGCTGCACTACTTCCACGGAGTGCTGAACTGGCTGTGCAAGCCGTTCATCGTGCTCATGCTGGTGGCCCCGTCGATCTACTGGCTCTTCGATATGCCGGCCTTCCAGGCCGACTACCTCTCGTTCCTTCGCTACGGCCTGCCGACGCTCTTCGCCCTCTGGACCTACAGTAGCTGGGTGTCCGGACGGCGCACCCTCCCATTGTTCATGGAGGTCACTCACATCATGACGGCCCTGGCCATCACGCTCACCCTGGCATCCGCCGCGATTCGGCCGTTCGGTCGTCCGTTCAAGGTTACCGACAAGGGCGGCGATCGCTCGGTGTCCATGGTGCGTTGGCGCATGGCGGCAGGATTCGGAGCGATCACCCTGCTCTCCGCCGGCGCGATTGTCTGGTCGTTCGTCTCCCCGTCCGGGGCCACCGAGATCTCATCCCTCGACTATTTCAACCTGATCTGGGCCGGCGTCGCCATGCTGTTCTGCTTCGTCGCCTTCCTGGTCTGCTTCGAGCGTCCCCGCGGGGCGGAGGAGTTCCGGATCGAAGAGCCCGTGCGGGTGAGGTCGGGCGGGGTCGCTTACGACGCGGTTCTGGCGACCCTCGGCATGGAGACCGCCCGGCTGCGTCTCACCGCACCGGGCCACGCCTTCGCAGTGGGCGACGGCCTCGATGTCCTGATCGAGCCAACCGGCTGGGTTCCAGCCAGTTTTCTTGCGGTGCAGGCGGGCAACTATGCGGTTGCCCTCGCGCCAAACCCTCTGCAGCGCCGAACCCTGATCTTGCGACTATTCACGCAGGCAGTGGACCCGATCGCGCGCACCGCGAGCCTGCGACTTGCTCTGCGGGGCCTCATCGCCCGCTGCTTCCGAGCGACGTGACGCGGGATTTGACGCGATCAGGGAGCGCATTACAGCCCTTATTGCGAGGTCGCTTTGGCATCGACGTCTCGATCCATCCGCCGTGAGATGCCTGTCCCCTCGACAGCGCTGATCGCCGTGACGAAGCGGTGGAAGCCATGCCATGCGAGAAGCAGGGCACCGAAGAGTAAGACCGCGTGGGCTCAGCCGTTTGGTCGTATGTCTGATTGGGCGAACCGCATTCCAAAAGCGGACCGGCAGAAATCCACCCTTCTTGGTCATAGAGCAGCAGATCCATGCCGGCTCAGGCAGACCAGCCCGTCGGTACGGAACCATTATGCGGCCTCTGTGATCCGCTCCTGATGAACAACCGGGGCGCTGCCGCCATGCTGCTTGAGCGGCCGGTTGCCACTGAGGCGACGCAGGAGGACGTAGAAGACCGGCGTCAGGAAGAGGCCGAAGGCGGTGACGCCAATCATACCGGAGAACACCGCAACGCCCATGGCGCTGCGCATTTCCGAGCCGGCACCAGTGGCCGTCACCAGGGGCAGCACGCCCATGATGAAGGCCATCGAGGTCATCAGGATCGGGCGCAGACGCAGGCGGCTCGCCTCGATGGCGGCTTGAAGCGGCGTGCGGCCGGCGAATTCAAGTTCGCGGGCAAATTCCACGATCAGGATCGCGTTCTTGGCCGAGAGGCCGACGAGGACGATGAGGCCGATCTGGGTGAAGACGTTGTTGTCGCCCGCTGAAAGCCAGACCCCAAACATCGCCGCGAGCAGGCCCATCGGCACGATCAGCAGAATGGCGAGCGGCAGGGCCAGGCTCTCGTACTGGGCGGCAAGCACGAGGAAGACGAGGAGCAGCGCCAGCGGGAATACCCACATCCCGGAATTGCCGGCGATGAACTCCTGGTAGGTCAGGTCCGTCCACTCGAAGGCGAAGCCGCGCGGCAGGGTCTCGGCCGCGATGCGGGCGGCGGCGGCCTGGGCCTGGCCCGAGGAGTAGCCCGGTGCCGCACCGGCGTTGATGTCGGCCGAGAGGAAGCCGTTGTAGCGCATCGCGCGTTCCGGCCCGGCCGTCTGCCGGACGCGAAGCAGTGCGGCGAGCGGCACCATCTCGCCGGAGCCCGCCCGCACCTTCAGCGCCCCGATGTCGTCCGAGCGGGCGCGGAAGGGCGCGTCGGCCTGAACCCGGACCGAGTAGGTGCGGCCGAACCGGTTGAAGTCGTTGACGTAGAGCGAGCCAAGATAGATCTGCAGCGTGTCGAACACGTCCGTTACAGGGATGCGCAGCTGTCGAGCCTTCGTCCGGTCGATGTCGGCGAAGAGCTGCGGCACATTCATCTGGAAGCTCGAGAAGAGGCCCGCGAGCTCCGGGGCCTGGGCGGCCTTGGCCAGGAAGGCCTTGGTCGCGTCGTTGAGCGCCTCGTAGCCGAGGCCGGCCCGGTCCTCGATCTGCATCTTGAACCCGCCGATGGTGCCGAGGCCGTTCACAGGCGGCGGCGGAAACATCGCGATGAAGGCCTCGGGGATTGCCGCGAACTTCTTGTTGAGCGACTGGGCGATGGCACCGCCGTTCAGGGCCGGCGAGCGGCGCTCCTCGAATGGCTTCAGGGTGGAGAACACAATCCCTGAGTTCGAACTGTTGGTGAAGCCGTTGATGGAGAGGCCTGGGAAGGCGACAGCGCTTTCGACGCCGGGCTCCTTCAGGGCAATCTCGCTCATACGGCGGATCACGTCCTCGGTCCGGTCGAGGGTCGCGCCGTCCGGCAGCTGCGCGAAGCCGACGAGGTACTGCTTGTCCTGGCCCGGCACGAAGCCGCCGGGGATCTGGCGGAACAGCACCACGGTCAGACCGACGAGGACGAGGTAGAGCACCATCATTGTCGCCTTGCGGGAGACGACGAAACCGACGCCTCGCCCGTACCCGTCCGAGGCTCGGCCGAAGACGCGGTTGAAGCGCCGGAAAAACCAGCCGAGCATCCCGTCGAGGATGCGGGTCAGGCGGTCCTTGGGGGCGTGGTGGTCTTTCAGCAGCAGCGCCGAGAGTGCCGGCGACAGGGTCAGCGAATTGACGGCCGAGATGACGGTCGAGATAGCGATGGTGAGGGCGAACTGCTTGTAGAACTGGCCCGTCAGGCCGCTGATGAAGGCGAGCGGCACGAATACCGCCACGAGCACGAGGGCGATGGCGATGATGGGTCCGGAGACCTCGCGCATGGCCTGGTAGCTGGCGTCTCGCGGCGACAGGCCGCTCTCGATGTTCCGCTCGACGTTCTCGACGACCACGATGGCGTCGTCGACCACGATGCCGATGGCGAGCACGAGGCCGAACAGGCTGAGCGCATTGATGGAGAAGCCGAAGACGTGCATGACCGCGAAGGTGCCGACGATGGAGACCGGCACGGCGAGAAGCGGGATGATCGAAGCGCGCCAGGTCTGCAGGAACAGGATCACCACGAGGACGACGAGGGCGATGGCCTCCAGCAGAGTGTGGATCACGGCCTCGATGGAGGCGCGCACGAACTGCGTCGGATCATAGACGATCTCGTAGTCGACGCCCTCGGGCATGTTCTGCTTGATCTCCGCCATGGTCCGGCGGACCTCGTCGGAGATCTGAATCGCGTTCGAGCCGGGCGACTGGGAGATCGGCAGGGCGACGGCGGACTTGTTGTCGAGAAGGGAGCGCAGGGCGTAGTCGGAAGCTCCGAGCTCGATCCGGGCGACGTCGCGCAGGCGGGTGATCTCACCGCTCTCCCCGGTCTTTACGACGATGTCGCCGAACTGCTCCTCAGTGGTAAGCCGCCCGTCGGCGTTGAGGGAAAGCTGGAGGTCGAGTCCCGGGATTGCCGGCGAGGCGCCAATGACACCGGCCGCCGCCTCCACGTTCTGCGCCTGGATCTCGCGCACGACGTCGCCGGCCGACAGCCCGTGCTCGGCAACCTTCTGCGGGTCGAGCCAGATGCGCATCGAATAGTCGCCAGAGCCGAAAAGCTGCACCTGCCCGACGCCGTCGAGGCGGGCGAGCCGGTCCTTGATGTTCAGCACCGCGTAGTTGCGCAGGTAGGTCATGTCGTAGCGCCCGTTGGGCGAGACGAGGTGCACCACCATGGTCAGGTCCGGCGAGGACTTCACCGTGACGATGCCGAGCTGGCGCACGATGGCCGGCAGGCGCGGCTCTGCCTGCGAGACGCGGTTCTGTACGAGCTGCTGGGCCTTGTCGGGGTCAGTGCCGAGACGGAACGTGACGGTGAGCGTCATGATGCCGTCGGTCGTGGCCTGGCTCGACATGTAAAGCATGCCCTCGACGCCGTTGATCTGCTCCTCGATCGGCGTCGCCACCGTCTCGACGATGACCTTGGGGTTAGCGCCTGGGAAGGTCGCGCGCACGACGACCGAGGGTGGCACCACGTCCGGATACTCGGAGATCGGCATCGCGAAGAGCGAGATCAGGCCCATGATGAACATGAGCACCGAGAGCACGCCTGCGAAGATCGGCCGGTCGATGAAGAATTTCGAGAGGTTCATGCCGCCCTCCTGGGCGCACGGGGAGAGAGAGCGGTCGCATGGCGGCCGCTGGGTAGAAGTCCGATCGGGAAGAGCGGCCTGCGCCGCCCGTCAGTTCTGCGCGACTCGGCGCGGAGCCGTTGCGGAGTCCTGCGGCCGCGCGCCCATGGCGACCGGCTCGGGCCGGAGGAGCATGCCGGGCCGGAGCCGCTGAAGGCCGTTGACGACGATGCGCTCGCCGCCTGACAGGCCGGAGTTCACGACGCGCAGTCCGTCAACGGACCGGCCGAGGGTGACGGCACGGAACTCTGCGCGGTCGTCGGCCCCCACAACGAGCACGAACTTCTTGTCCTGATCCGTGCCGACCGCCCGCTCGTCCACGAGCAGCAGCGATTCGGGTGCGGCCTGGCCGAGGCGCATGCGAGCGAACTGACCCGGGATGAGATGTCCGTCGCTGTTGCCGAAGCTTGCGCGGACCCGGATGGTGCCGCTTCGCGCATCGACCTTGTTGTCGATGAACTGGAGGTGCCCACGCGCCCGCGCCCCGTCGGCGGTGAGCATCTCGACCGGGATGCGGTCGAGGCTGCCGCGCTTGCCCGAGGGGTCAGCCAGTGAGGCCAGGGCCTTGAGGACGACGGTCTCGTCCGCGTCGAAGCTGGCATAGACGGGATCGACGGAGACGAGGGTGGTCAGCACAGCAGCGCCCGCGCCAGTGGCGACGAGGTTCCCCGGCGTGATCTCACGGCGTCCAACGCGTCCGCCGACTGCGGCCCTCACCTCCGTGTAGCTGAGGTTGAGTCGGGCGGCCTCCAGCGTCGCCTTGGCAGCGTCGAGGCTCGCCTTGGCTTCCTTGAACGCGTTGGCGCGGACATCGAGATCGCGGGCCGTGACGATGCGCTGGTCGGAAAGCCGCTGTCCACGCTCGAAGTCGCTTGCGGTCAGGGCGAGACGCGCCTCGGCGCCGGCGGCCTGTGCCTCCAGGCGATGGACTTCGGTGGCGTAGGGTGCGGGGTCGATGGTCACCAGCAGGTCGCCGGGCCTGACGAGTTCGCCCTCGGTGAAGTGCGTCGCCTGGATCGCTCCGCCAACACGTGCCCGGACGTCGACCCGGTCAACCGCTTCGAGTCGGCCGGAGAACTCGTCCCACAGCACGACCGGGCGAGGCGCGACGGTGGCGACGGGCACCGGCGTCGCGGGCTCGGACGGCGCCGGTGCGGCGACCGCCTCCGTTCCGTGCGCCGTCAGGCTGGGGAGGGTTTGAACGAAGGCGCCCGCCAGAAGAGCGAAGGCAACGCCGGCCGCGAGGCTGCGGCGAAAACCGGAACGGGTAGGGGAAGCGTGAGGCGAAGGGTTCACGGCCGACTCCGACATCTGTAGAGTTCGCTACACATGTCGGCATGGACGGCGGGCGTCAAGAGACTTATCTACCACTCGTTATAAAAGTTGGAGTCAGCTGACAATGGTGATGGGGCGACCCAGGTCCTTCGATAGGGACAAAGCCCTCGACGAGGCGATGGAGGTGTTCTGGCGTCACGGCTACGACGGCGCCAGTCTCGCCATGCTGACGAAGGCGATGGGCATCAAGGCGCCGAGCCTCTACGCAGCCTTCGGCAGCAAAGAGGGCCTCCTCATGGCCGCCCTCGATCGCTACGCGCTGCGGCGGTCGGAGCACATGCGCTACGTGCTCGCCGGCGCCACGGCGCGCGACGTGGCCGAGCGCTTCCTGAGCAGCATCGCCGAGAGCCATACCGACCCGGCCAATCCGCCCGGCTGCCTTCTCGTCCAGGGCGGACTCGCCTGCGGCGCCGGCTCGGAGAACATCCCGTTCGAGCTGGCCTCGCGCCGGGCCGAGTCGGAGACGGAACTCCTCGGGCGTTTCATTCAGGCAAAGGCCGACGGCGATCTGCCGGAGGACGCGGATCCTGCGGCACTGGCGCGATTCCTGTCGACGGTGGCCTCTGGCATGGGCGTCATCGCGTCGTCGGGGGCCAATCGCGAGGCTCTGCGAGAGGTGGCGCGCGTCTCGCTCGGGGCCTTCGCCAGGAGCGGTAGGGACTGAACGCTCGGTCGAACAGGGCTGCAGGCCGCAGATTCCGGCACTTTCCTTTCTGAAAGCTGCATGCCCGCAAACTACCCGCTCCGGCGGTAGAGAAGACCAGCAAGGCCCGACCCTACTCAGACCGACCTTGCAATACAGAGCATTGGCCGGAAGTGATTCGACGGGGTCGCACTGGCGGCCGCAAGCGTAGCCCTAAAGCGGACCGAAGCGTGGGCTCTTGTCGACAATGGATACTGACCCGATTTCAGCCTTCAAGGCCGCATACTGCAACGCCTGGATTCGAGGAAAGGCGGAACTTCAATCATGCATCTCGAGTGCATCGCCAGTTTCAATATCAAAGGAGGCGAATTCACTTGAGCCGCCTAAGGAAATGCCTGCCCGCATAAAGATGTTGATCCGCTGGGAGCCATATTTGGCATCGTGCGATTACCTGGGAAGAAGCCTGTCATGGCGCGGAGGTAGAGCATCGTGAACAAGCTGGTGGCCAAGCGTGACGAGATCCGCGTAGCAATTGCTGATCGAATGGGATTGGGATCGCTACAGACATTGAGCTCTGCGCAGACGGCGGATGTCGACCGGGAGGCGGACCAGGAGATCGCCAAATGTCGTGCGGCCATCAAACGTGAGAACACTTACCCTGAGGCGACCGACCTCGCTCCCTTTCAGCGTTTACTGGTCGATTACTGCAGGTTGGAGCGGGAGGAAAACGGTCCGGAGGATGGCGATGCTACGGAAGGATTTGGCGCTCGCCATTGAGGTGATCCGCTGACGCGTTCCTGGCCGTGCTGCAGTATTCGAGCATGCCACCACCCCATATATTCGCCTGAGGCGCTCATTATAATGATGATATTCTGGAAATAAGCGTCTCATTCAAACGCGCTCGCTAGCTGTTCTTTCTTCACAGGGTGCTTCGCGTCCGCTACGCTTCGCGCGCCCAGGCCGGTGATCGCCATAATGCGCCATAGGCGGTCGATCGGCCTGAGGAAAACGCCGTTCTCAGTGCTCGGAAGGCTGCAGAGTGTATGTTGGGGGTCGAACCCTACTCGTCTTGAGCCCAGGTGAAGCGGGCGTTGCCCAGACCTGTGCCGATGGTCAGGATGCCCCGGCGCTGAACATCACGCATGTAAGGCAATTCGCTCAGGCCCTGGACCACCGCATCGTTGTGCAAAACGATGACGGTTTCGGCGCCAGCAATGACCGGCAGGGCAGAGCAAACGCGTTCCGGGTGATGGAAGCCGTCCGAGCGGATCTCTCCGGGGCAACCGATCCCAATGAAAGGAGCGAACCGAACATCCGCCGCCATTGCTTTCTCGACCAACCGCCGGAGCATGTCGGTCAGGCGCTGCACGGTCCGGCCTCCTGGAATGCCTTGCTGCGCATTCTCACTCAAGGAGCGTGGCGAGGACGAGCGGCCGGTTGCAACCTTCCCTAAAAGGAAAGGCAAGAGAGACCGGAAGGCGCGAAGGCCGAGAAGGCATCCGTCTAACCGTTGCCTTCAGCGCATTTAGGCGAGTTTGCTGCGTAAGGCCGAGGCATACTTTTGCCGCCAGCGTTCGCGAATTCTCCCAGGGACTTTGGCCCAAATTGGCGGAAGCAAGACGAAGATCTCGTGAGCCAAAGGGCGCCACTCCAGCAGCATGGTGCAGCTCATTAAACGGGTCGTACGGCCTTGCGGAGATAGCAGGCCATCGGTCTAACCGGTGGGAAGGATTCGACTGCGTCTTCACAATCTTAACCTACCAAGTCGACTCCATTGGAATACCGCCCCGGCATCGATAGCCACCGCCTATTCCCTGCTGGAACGCGCTCTAACCGCTACCCATCGGTTTTGAGGCGCGGCGCCGCTTCGACCGCCTCGGCAACTGTCTCCACAGCTGACATCACTTCACTGGGAGCGGTATGATGCACCATATGACCGCAATCCTGCACGACATGCAGGCTGCTATTTTGTAGCACGCGATGCAGGCGCACGGCTTGAGTGGCAAGATCCACCATCTTGTCCCCAGCTCCGGCGACAATGGCCACCGGCATTGAGAGTTCGGCGTAGCGGTTTTGGACCGCCAGCGCATCTGGGATCATCAATGCAGACTCGGCCGCGCTGGCCCGCAACTGTGAGGGACGGATTGCCATCTCGGAGGGGACGCCTTCGAACGTGGCGGCCACCGGTGCAGGGCTGAACAGCTTCCGGATCATTGACGGCCAGAGAAGACGAGCGACGGGAGGCGAAACGGTGTAGCGCAGGATGTCGCCGATGAGCGGCAAGGCGGGACCGGACATCAGTACGACGTCCGCACGGACTGAACCGTAGTAGTACCCGCTCTCTAAGATAAGGCCCCGGACCATGTCCGGGTGGTCGAGCGCGAGGGCGATGGCGACAGAGGCACCCCAGGAGTGGCCCAGCACGAGGGAGTGCGAGACCCCAATTTGCTGCAGCGCCGTGCGAAGTAGATCTGCCTGGGCGGAGGGTGTCCAGATGGTGCTGCGGGGTCGCTCGGTATAACCATAGCCCGGTCGATCAAAGGCGATGACGCGATAGCGCTTGGCTGCTGCCTGGACGAAGCCGCTCGACATAAAATCTTGGAGCATGCTGCCGTTGCCGTGCAGGAGCACCAGAGGTTCGCCGTCGCCCACCTCGGCATAGTGAACTTGAAGGCCATCAACGTCGATGATCCGGCCGGTCGGCGGGTTGTCCCGCTCCGCCTGTCGTGCTCTCGCACTCACCACAACGGCGGTAAGACCGAGAGCCGCGGCTCCCAACGCCATGAGAGCAGCGGGACGTGCGAAGTCGCGGCTCTGAGCCATGGCAGGTGTCCGATCAAAGTGGCCAGCAGCATCAGCAGGCGGGTTCGCCCATAGCACGCTGCAATGGAACGAACGGTCCTGGTATGCCGTCGTTCCGCGCGACGTAGGCGGATCGCCAGATCAGCTGTATTGCCTTTTTCCACAACGGATCATTCGGGCTATTAAGCCGGGGCAGTAGTGGCGAGAGCAGGACGGGATAGCGGCCTCGCCGCGTCCCGGCATGGCGGCAGATCATCACGGTCGCGAGGGGCTGAGCGGACGTCTCGAAGTGGGTGCATGCAAGTACGTAGACGGCAACGCATATGAGTTCGAACCCATCAACGCCGTAACGTCCGCCAGCCGTGGGATTAGGTCGCGCCGGCCGCTTAATTGAGCAATAATGTGGTCCGAACCTCAGGCGCGACGTCTACGGTCCGCTTGTCTCGTCGGGACCGGAAAAGGCACCGGTGCAGCGGCCAGGATCGGCTTCCAGGTCACGTTCCATTCCTCCATTGGAGCGCGATCGGAGCGATGAACGAGGTCGAGGAAGGCTATGCCGGCTTCCATCGTCGCACGCTTCACCAGAGGGTTCAGCGGCCCGCCGTTCCTAAGGGATCGATCGGTGAAGACGCTATGCGAACCGCCCTGGAACACGACGAGGGCCTTTCGTGCCGTAGGGATGGCGTTGAAGACGTCGATGCGGTCCTGCACCGGCGAGAAACGGCCGGGGATGCGGATCGTGTCCTCGGTCGTGGTCACATGGAGGGAGGGGACATCCGCGGAAGCGAGAACTGCCGCGAGGTCGGCCTCGCCGTAGAAGGGCGGGGCTGAGATCACGATACTCGCCGTGAAGCGTGGGTCCCGGCCCCCGATGGGCTTCCCGTTGCGGATCACCTGAGCGCCGGTCAGGATCAGGGTCGTGTTCGCCCCGTATGAGTGACCGGCCGCGACAACGCGTTTCCTGTCGATGGCGGCTTGGAAGGGATTGTCACGATGGAGCAGGCGGTCGAGGCCGAAGCTCACGTCCCGCGTCCGCTCTATGGCTTCCTGCTCGTCCGCTGCCCCATCGAGACGGTCGAGGAGCAGTATCGGGTTGCCCTCCCAAAGCGTCTGGTCGCTGCCGACGTGCTGGATGTGCAGGCTCGCGATCCCGCGCGCCGACCACCCCTCGCCGAGGTAGCTGTAGCCTTTTCGCGAACCGCCGAGCCCATGGGAGAAGACGATGAGCGGGACCGGTCCCTTCCGGGTCGCGGAGGCTGGCCAGTAGAGCCGCGCCGGCACCGCGCGGTCGCGTGTCGGATCGACCCATTCGAAGTCGATGACCCGGGCTTCCTCGGATGCCGGCAGCGCCTGGGCCGACAGGGACGAGAGCCAGGCTGCGGCACCCGACGCCAGGGCCATCGTGCCGAAGCGGCGGCGGCTGAGGCTACGATTGGTCGGTGCCGGGAAGGCGTCCGTGCGTTGCGGGACATCGGCGGTGATGGGCATGAACGTCTCACGGTGTTTGACGGCAGGTTGATCGGGCGGGAGCCTGGTGGCCTTCGTCGGAAGCATTCGGGGTCGGGATGGACATCTAGAGCTGCGCCCGACCACGTTGGGTCGGGACACATCTCTAAGCCTCTGTTTGCCGCGCTCTTTTTCGCCGAACCGGCATCCACTTCGGCGGAGAGCGTTCAAGACAAGCGATGGGACGCCGCAACCCCGCGCCCATGATGGGGTTGACCGACGACCTCGCCAACGACCGAGAATTTCCGCCGTTCGCTAAGCGCGTGGACGACCATCTCCCCGCTACGCCCCCTCAGAACATGCTGCCCCAAGGCCTCCGCCTCGATGCCGTCTGGAAGCACGGGAATCCTGCAGAGCACGGCTTCCGAGACGAGCACGGACCGGCTTGTCTCCCGGCACAGACCTTCCAGTCGGGCGGTTGCGTTCATGACGTCGCCGAAGTAGGCGATCTTGTGCCGGTCGATCCCTATCTCGGCCGTGACGACACTGCCGCCATGGAGCGCCGCGCGGAGTTCCGGGACGAGTCCGAATCTCCTAGTCCATCGGTTGCGGTCATCGCGGAGCATTCGTTGGATCGCGAAGATGCATTCGATGCACCTGGCCCGCTCGATGCCGCGCATCAGTGGCCAGGAGATGATCACCTGATCGCCAATGTAGTCGTCGATCTGACCGCGATGTCGGCGAACCGGTTCGGCAATCGTCTCGAACACGTCCTTCAGCAGTTCCTGCGCCGCGAAGTCCCCGTGCTTCTCCGCATAGGCGGTCGAGCCGACGAGATCGAGGAACAGGAAGATGCGCTCCTCGCTGCGCGGGCGATGATAGCGACCGAGGATCAGGTTGGTGAATGTGCTGCGGCCGATGAGGTCGCGCATGCGCAACACGCCGATCAGGAGCGCCGACACAGCCATCGCGTAGATGACAGCCTGGGGCCGAGGTATCACGACCTCCGCCAAGCTCTTGTCCGTCAGGCCTAGGGCTCGGACCACGATGCCCATCACGCCCATTCCTATGATGATCACGAGGAGCAAGCTCATCTCCGCCGCGGCGAAGTAGGCCAGAGAGGGCAGGCGCCGGAGGCAGGTCGTGTACCGCGGGAACAGGGCACCGCGCTCGTAGGCGATGGCGAGGACGCCGATGCACGTCCCATACGTAACGCCGAGTACGGCCGGCCCCTCGTGGAACAGGATGCCGTACAGGGCACCGAACGCGGCACTGGCGGCGGCGATGACGATCCAGAACGTGAGCGAGCCGTTCGACATCGTTTCCATCCAAGTGGGAGCTGCTCTGGAATGGCCGAGGAAGGCCACGGGCATGGGATCTTGGGAATTAGGCCGGTCGAGGCGACTTACTGTGCCCGACGGAGGGTCACCGTTTGGCCGGGCAGTGGGACGCCCAGGCATCCGGCGGCTCCTTCGCTTCGCTACGTATGATCGGGAAGGTCCGTCCGACGACCGGGATCTACTGGAACACCGCGCCGGACAGACGTTCGGATTCGGCCCATAACCGAGCCGCAACGGCCTCGTCCCGAGCTTGGACCGGAATGGCGGCGGGCCCCGGCGCGCCGCGGGTCTCACCCAGTCGCATCGGACCGTAGTACCCCCCGCTCAAAGCAAATGGCGAGGACGCGGCATACAGGGTTGGCAATGCCCCCTGCGCTGCCGGCTGGAACAGGAACCACATGTAGGTCCGCATGATGCCGGCGAAGCTCCAGCGACCTGAGCCGTTCGGCAACAGGTCTGTCCGCGAGATCCCGGGATGCGCCGCAAGGCTGGTGACCCCCCAGCCGTTCGCTTCGCTGCGGCGCTGAAGTTCGAGCGCGAACATCAGGCAGGCGAGCTTGGACTGAGCGTAGGCCGCCATCGGGCGATAGGTGCGCTCCGTCTGCAGGTCGTCGAAGTCGATGCGGCCGCTACGGGCCGCCACGCTGGACAACGTGACCACGCGGGGTGTGCGCCCCCGGCGCAGCAACGGCAGCAGATGGGCGGTGAGCGCGAAGTGTCCGAGGTAGTTCGTGGCGAACTGCAACTCGAAGCCGTCGCCAGAGACCTTGCGCACCGGCGGATTCATCACTGCGGCATTGTTGATCAGTAAGTCGACGCCGTTGAGATCGCCCGCCATGCGCTGAGCGAAGGCAGCAATCGAAGCGAGGCTTGCCAGGTCGAGGATTTCGAAGCGAACCCTGGCGTCAGGCGACTTCTGCCGTATCAACTTGATGGCTTGTCCGCCCTTGTCCGAGTTGCGCCCAGCGATGATAACCTCGCTCCCGCCCCGCGTGAGTGCGAGCGCATTCTCGAAGCCGAGGCCACTTGTCCCCGTCACGATGGCAACCCGTCCCGACTGGGAAGGAAGGTCTTTCAATGTCCAGCCAGACATCCAAGTCTTTCCCGCCCCACACGCTAAATCGCACTCGGTGCAAAGATATATTCGCACTGAGTGCAGTTTTGTATGTGCGAAATCGCATGCGAAAACGCCGGAATGGAAATCGTGTCATCAAAGCCGAGTGGCCTGCGCGCGCGTAAGCGTCAGGAGACGCTGGAGAGGATCGCGGAGACAGGCCTTAAGCTGTTCAGCCGGAACGGCTACGAGGCGACGACGCTGGATGCCATCGCCGAGGCGGCCGGCATCTCGCGTCGGACTTTCTTCTACTACTTTAAGTCGAAGGAGGAGATCCTGCTGGATTGGCAGATGCGGGGGTTCAGCGCATCCCTGCACAAGGCGATCCTGGCCCAGCCTTCCGACAAGGTGCCGGTGGATGCGGTCCGCGATGCGATGCTGACGCTATCCGCAGGCTTCCGGACCCAGGAGTTCATCAGCATCGACCGCGTCCTGCGGTCCAGCGAAACCCTCAGGGTGCGCAAGCAGGCAACCTACGGCCTGCATGAGCAGGCCCTGTATGCGACGCTTGTCGAGCGGTGGCCGAGTCCCGATCGCAGCACGCCCTTACGCCTCCTCGCGATGGCCTCGCTCGGCGCCATGCGCCTGGCCATTGAGGACTGGATCCAGGTGGGCGGAGATCAGCCGCTGGACTCCTTCCTGCACGCCGCGTTTGATGGGCTCGCAGCTGAGTTCTGCCAACCCCTGCGATAGCTTCGCACCAACGTGCCGAAGATTCGGGCTGCCGAGATCCGACAGCTCCGGTACGCCCTCTACGTGACCTCCGCTTCGTGGAAGCTGACAGTCGCAAATCCACCCAGCCCGGTCTTGGAGCGGACGGACGGGTCCCGACCCAACCTAGTCGAAGACGCAACTTCCAATGGTCGCCGGAAGCAGACGTTCGCTAGGCGAGCTAACGAGAGAGTGTCCCACAATAATCCCGTCCAGGCGATGATGACCCGGCCATGCGGCTCAGCCAGAGCCCCATACTTCAGGGCATTGGTCGCCAGTTCATGGACGGCCAGCGTGAGGACTTCCGCGGCCTTTGGAGCCAGTAGGAGTTCCGGTCCGGAGAGACGGTACTGGTCGTTGTGCTCCGCCTGGCCCCTGATCTCTTCTCGGACCAGGGTGGCCAGATCCACGCCGGCATTGGCTGTTCGGGTGAGCAGCGCCTGCGTCCGGGCGAGTGCACGAAGGCGACCCTCCAGGCGGTTGCGGTAATCCTCGACGCTGTCTGCCGTGTCGCCCATCAGAGCGACAGCCCAAGGATATTAATCCGTCCACACAGCCCAGTTCGAGGCCGCCCGTTCCGAACACGAGCATCCGTGAATCACCTAGTATGTTCAAGAGATACTGAACCAAACTTCAAAAACGGGGTTCTTTTAGCGAAACAGGAGGTTCAATGGCTCCCATCGATAAAAAACCGTCACCGGTCAAAAGTAACCGCTTCGGCCTGATTGCGGCAGGTATCTTGTTCGCAGCGCTGGTGGCATACGCCATTTACTTCATCTCTATCCCATCGCCGTTGCCGCCGCAGTGAGGAGGACACCCAAGTTAGGTGACGCCTCATATCATCTTTAGCCAAATTCAAATTGATCAATCGCGCATGCACATAGGTAGTCTCCATCCGGTTAGGTGGTTTAGATTGCCTGCCTTTGGCGTGAATTCGCCCGGCCGCACATGAGCCCAAAGACCCTCAGCCGGACTACGCGTAAACGCCGTCAGCCCGCCGAACTGCTTGGTAAGTTCCGATCAGCACCCACGTGTAATCGGAGCCGGGAAAGCCGTGGCCTTGGTTATCGGAGAGGGGTAGTAGGATTTGGATCGGATGGTGCGGCATCTCGGGTCCATGGGGTCGGGCGAAGCTAGCGATAGGGGCTTTGTGCATCCGCCGCTATCTGGCGAAGGCCCTGGCACCTTGCATCTCAGGACGCGCATGAAGAAAGGCCGCGATAGCCTTGGCAATCTTCTGCCCGCCTTTGACCGACGGCTCGATGGGGTTGGCAAAGTCAGCGTCCTCGTTGCACAGAACGCGCAGGTCGACCAGCGAGAGATCACGCGTGAAGGCCTCGCGCGTGATTACGTCATTCAGCAGCGTGAGGGCTGTCGTGATCAGCCGTCGTCGTTGAGGGTCTGGATAGCGTGGGTCGTAGATCGTGCAGAGTGCCGTGGGGCGTGCCGCCGCCAGGACCGTGTCCAGCATGGCGCTGTACGCGGTCTGAAAGCGTTCTCTTACCTCAGCCAACAGGTAGAGAGCCTCAGCTACTGATCGGGTGGGATGCTCGATCACACCGGACGCTCTCAGCGCGTCGTTACCACCCACACTCACCACGAGGTGGGTCGCGCTGTCTGGAAGCCGGCTCAGCTGGCGCGGCACGTCCGTGATCACGTGACCATCGACGGCCAGCAATGTGGACTGTGAGCCCTCAGGCAGAACTGTTCGCAGTTGCTCTACCACATCTGGCGCTCCGCCCACGTAAGCAGAGTTATCAAAAACAGAGTCGCCGAGCAGTACAACGTGCAGCATGGATGTCTCACCTGATATGCACATCTAGGATGTGAGGGCAGAGGAAGTATCAGGCCTATTGCGGCCAAGTCTTGCTATGGCCGATAAGCAAGACCAGAGAACGCATCGCATGGTTTCCGAGCTATCACGAGCCCGCTTCCTTACACCCACCCCCGAAGCAGGGTATCAGTCGTGACGGTCTCGACCTGCTGGCCATATCGGCCATGGTAGAGGGTGAGCATCGCATCATGCGCCTCGTCCGAAGAGCTGCAGAGCCCGTCTGTGACGACGACAATGCGGTAGCCGCGATCGACAGCGCCTAACACGGCACTAAGCACGCACACGTCCGTCTCACCACCTGTAACCACGAGCGTGTCGATGCCCCGCCCGCGCAAACGTTCGTGCAGGTCTGTGCCCAACCATGGCGAGTAGACGTGCTTGTCGATCATCTCAGCAGGCGGCACGAAACGGCTAAGCTCTGGGACAAGGTTGACCCTGTCTACTCCGAGGTGCGCAATCGTCATGGAAGTCCAGCGCTCGTAGTAGCGCTTCCACGTTCCTTCCCCATTGCCCGGCATTTGGGCTGGCACGAAACGAGTGAACAGGGTCTCTTTGGGATGAGCCTCCACGATCTGCACCACCTTCGGCAGAACGCGAGGCATCCAGGGCGTGCACCAATCGGTTTGCTCAGCGAACATACGCTGCATGTCGACACACAGATGCGCGCAGCTACGGCCGAGTGGTCCGAAACGAAGCTCGTCGGTTCCTACCATATTGCGCCCGTCAGAAGTTGTTTCTCTCTGTGGGCTACGCAAACGGGAAGGGCTGGAGGAGAGTTCCGCAGCAAGCATCGGTCAAGCTACTGTCGCACAGCAGCACGGGCGCATGCACTAGCAAGTGAATAAAGATCTCCTCGCAACACGTGGTAGCAGTTCAGGTTGTTTTCGGTCAGCGGGCCTCGCTGAGGGGTACACGAAGGGCGTCTACTGGCTGAGAAAGGTCATAGGCGCATTGTTAGCGTCCTACCCTTCTCATGGTGCAGCCAATGCGTTGCGCCAGGCAGCAACTCGATTCTGTCTTGCATGCATAGGTTAAGGCTCTCGGCCGCGGGCTTAGAGCTAGATGCGAATTGCCCCATATCCAGGGTAGGTGAGCGGATCGGCCTCAACTCCGGCACCCGTTCGATCCGTCGGCATTGTCCCGCATCGGCGCCCTGATCCTCTCGGCGTCAATGCCGCCCCGCCGATCGTAGGTTGCGTCGAGGAGCAATGCTGCTACCGGCTAGTTAAAGCCTCAGGTGGCAGGATCGCCTGCTAAATTACTCCAAGCCCGTTCTTGGCGAAGGCGCGGTTGGGCCTCATCGTGCGAAGCGCGCCGCCACCTGCGCGTCGGTAACGCAGCCTCGAGGCGGGCAAGCGCCTCCATGAGGAGTTCGATCGTGGATCAAGCATGTTTGCGAGCCACCACTCCGCTCCTTCCGCCCAGCGAGCGGGTCTTCTCCTCGTGGTCGGCAAAGCGCTCCTGCAGATCCCTCCCTCGATGGCACGGACGTTTCCGTCGGTGAAGACGAACGGCCGAACGGCCCCGCAGACTTTCACAGCAAACATTCGGTGTATCGAGTGCGCCAGCTTCGACCGGGCCGGTGACACCGAGGCCGATGCCAACGGAAGCTCGGGCAACTCACTCGTTCAGTGCCGCGAGTTTCCTACAGGCGATCATGGGCGGTGGATCTGCGACCATGGGCGAAACACCGGCCGCGTAGGCCCAACCGGAGGCGGCACAGTTCACGGACCTGCGCGGCCCCATCGGCTGCCAGACGCAGCCGTTTGACGCGCAGCGGTTTTGAAGCCTGCTCACAAAACGCGGATGAGAGACCCTAACCGGCCAAAGCCTGCATCTCGGCTACGCCATCGTGGAGCACGTAGCCGCGTCCCCAGACGGTCTCGATGTAGTTCTTACCGGAGGAAGCGTTGGCGAGCTTCTTGCGCAGCTTGCAGATGAAGACGTCGATGATCTTGAGCTCGGGCTCGTCCATGCCGCCATAGAGGTGGTTGAGGAACATCTCTTTCGTAAGGGTCGTGCCCTTGCGCAGCGCGAGGAGCTCCAAAATCTGGTACTCCTTGCCGGTGAGGTTCACCCGGTTGCCGGCAATGGCCACCATCTTCTCGTCGAGGTTCACCGTCAGGTCACCGGTGGTGATGACCGATTGGGCATGGCCCTTCGAGCGGCGGACGATCGCATGGATGCGGGCGACGAGTTCGTCCTTATGGAACGGCTTTGTGAGGTAATCGTCGGCTCCGAAGCCAAGGCCCTTCACCTTGTCCTCGATGCTGGCCATGCCGGAGAGGATCAGGATCGGTGTCTTGACCTTCGCCACGCGCAGATTGCGGAGCACCTCGTAGCCCGACATGTCGGGAAGGGTGAGGTCGAGCAGGATGATGTCGTAGTCGTAGAGCTTGCCGAGGTCGATTCCTTCCTCGCCGAGATCCGTCGTGTAGGTGTTGAAGCTCTCCGACTTGAGCATCAGTTCGATGCTCGCGGCGATCGAAGCGTCGTCCTCAATCAGCAGCACGCGCATGGGAAGATCCTCAAAAGATTGAGACTTCCTAACCGGACGTTGGCAACAAACCGTTAAGGTGCGGGAGAAAGACTCGCTTCTCTATGCTGGCACGGCTCGGCTGCGCACCAGGCCACGGACGGCTCGGAACGGAAGCGTCACAACCGTGAGGCAGGCGCCCAGCGCCAGGACCACGATGACCGACAGGATCGCCGTCAGGATTTTGATCATAGGCTTGCTCACTCCGGCGTGCAGCGGCATAGGGCCTGCACCACAGCCACGATCCTCCTGAAGTTCGGCGAGAGTGTGTGCGAGCCAACCCAAGCCATCGCGATGCGCGCATCGGCCCTACTGGCCAGCCACATCCACTCATCGGCACGACCAGGATTGATGCCCATACGAAAAACGCCCCAGGAGAAGCTCCTAGGGCGTCTGTTGGCCGAGCGGCCGGCTGGATCGGGCTGGGGATGCTCAGTCAGAGGATATAAGGCGAAGCGCCTTAGTAAGATCCGAACTTGTAGTTCAGGCCAGCGCGGACGACGGCGAACTCGCTCTCACGAGCGGTGACCGAACGGCTGAGCGTAAGAACGTTGGTGGCCGGGTTGAACACCGAGCGATTGCCGGCCCGGCCTTCGTTCTCGAGGTTCACGTACAGGCCTTCGACCTTCAGCGTCACTGCGGACGACTTGAAGAAGTTGAAGAACGAGTCGGTAGGCATCGCGTACTCGAAACCACCACCAGCGGTGTAGCCGGTGCGGAAGTCGTCGCCACCCGTGCCACCGTCGCCATAGGCAAAGCCGCCGGTGCCGTAGAACAGGACGCGATCGAACGCGTAGCCGAGGCGACCGCGGACGGTGCCGAAGAAGTTCATCTCGTTGCCCGGGACGCGGACACCGACGGGGCTGTTGAGAGCGCCGGCGACAGGGCTGATGGTGCCGGTCACGGTGCGGCTCTTGTTGCCGAAGTCGGTGTACTGGGCGTCCGCCTCAACACCGACGACCACGCCCGAACCCGGGGTGAACTGGTAGTTGTAGCCGACCTGACCACCGCCGACGAAGCCTTCGAGATCGTTGCCGCCGTTGGTGGAGACGACCACCGGGGTACGGGTGAAGGAGTTCAGCACCGAACCACCCGGCAGGGCGTAGCGGTCGCTGTTGCTGCCGGCGTCGAAGCCGTAACCGGCGTTGATACCGAAGTAGGCACCCGTCCAGGTGAACACCGGCACCGGCACGAAGACCGGGGGAGCGGCGCGACGCGGAAGGTCGGCGGCCGAAGCGGCGCCAGCGAGGAGAGCGGTGGCCGCAGTGGTGAGGAGAAGCTTCTTGAACATGGAAGTCGTTGGCCCGTGCGATGAATTTGAACGACACAGAGCCTCGAAAGCGTCAGCAGCGATAGTGCGATCTTGCAACACTGGGAATTTACAGCGTATCAGCCGAGTGCCGATTCCCTATGTTGCAAAGACAAATACGCAGTGGCCCTCATATGGAATGCCATCATGCTTAATCATTACTTAATATAGTGGGTGGCCACTATGACTGTAAAATCCACGACAGACGTTGATTGTACCGTCGGCCTACGCATCGCAACGCTGCGAAAGGCGAAGGGATTGTCGCAGACTGAGCTAGGCCAGCACGTCGGCGTCACGTTTCAGCAGATCCAGAAGTACGAAAAAGGAGCGAACCGCGTCAGCAGCGGCCGGCTACAGCAGATCGCTCAGTTCCTCGAAGTGCCGATGTCTACGCTGTTCGGCGATCATGAAGCCGAGGAGCACAACGATACCTTCGGCTTCTTCCGCGAGGCCAGCGCTGTCGACCTGCTTCGTGCCTATGCCACCATCGAGAACGATCAACTGCGCTGCGACGTGCTGCAGCTCGTTCGTTCAGTGGTGGGCTTGAGGGTGGGGCAAACCCAAGGCGCGGAAGAACCTAGCCAGATTGTTTTGACAGGTGATGGGCCAAACTCTCACTCCTGATCGCCCTTAGCTTTCTCCTGCCCGATCTCTCGGTCGGGCATTTCCCAACCCCGTTTCCAGGTGGCATGCTCCTCAGTGTCCAAGGGGTAAGGATTGGCGCTGCTTGGGTCGCCACGATCACGGGCGTGACGCCCTTCCTGGCTAACGGCTGAAGGCGATCGCTGAGGAAAAGACACGGTTGACCTCCTCGTCCGCCCCTACAGAACATCATCCTGATTGACACTGGCTTATCAGGCTGTGCTTCGGTTTCGGCGGTTTTCGGATGCTCGTCCGGCTTTGGCGACTTGGGTGCTGGAGATCCAGCTTCGGGCGTGGAGGAGTACACAGGCGGTCTGGGCCATAGCCCAGGTTCGCAAGCTTCACGCCCATCGCGAATCGTCGCCCGCGTCACGGCACTTGACCGTGCCGTAGCTCCTTGGGGCATTTGTTCCATAAGATCGGATTCAATCAGCCAATCGCATCGCATTGCCCTCAACGATTTTAGGTGAGTTTGCTGCGTGAAATCGAACTTTTGTTCAGGCAAACGCACGTTGCTAGCTGGGTATTGTTGCAGCAAGCGCGTTGCGTCACGGGTTGTGGCCCATCCGAACACATCTTTTACTCGGATAAATCATTCCTGTTAATTGATCGCGCGGTGACGCCTTGCTTGTCGCGGTGATGAGTTGCCCATTCATGAACGTCATCATCTGATAAGGAATTGACGTCACGGTCTCCGAAATATGAAGAAAGGAATCCAAATATGCAGCGATAGCGTTTGCCTGTCGCAGGCTGAACTTCCTGTTTTGGCCCTGCCTCCCCGGCCGAAAAAATGTCGCTGATTGTAACAGACCGCCTCTTCACCCGACGACGACCGCCGCTATCCCAGGCAGGGAAGCGAGAAATTGTCTTATCCACACTATAATCCCAGCTCGCGTTTCGAAAGCCGCTGTCTGCAGCTTGGCGCGTTGCTCGACAAAGCTCCCGCATCAGAAGAACTCGACTGGCTACATCCGTCACAAGCGATTTTTGCTGCAGAAGTGCGTCCGCTTGAGCTTCGAACGCAGCTCTAGCGTCACCATCGGGATGGCACGGAGATCGTCGAACTTGGCCCACTCTGCCGGTGTTCCGGCATCCTCGAGAGTGCTTAGGAAGGCGTCGCGCAGGGTCTCGAAATTGATGTGATCCGTTTTGAGATCGCTCCCAACCCGATCGGCTTCCTCGGCCACCCTAAGGAGGTATCGACTTCTGTCGTCACCGAGACATTGCTTCACTGCGGCGTACATTTCGCCTGTCAGCGCCATCACTCCTCTATGCGTCAGCGGCTGTGGCCCGATCCGGACGGTTTCCCAATAGCGCTTGAGTTCGGCATCAGCCTCGCTGTGGCGTCGCTTCGCCTCCGCAACATCCTTGGTTCGAAGGGACACCTGGACCACTGCGCCAGCAGTGACGGCCACAGGCTTTTCATCGATGTGAAGAATGACTCGCGTCCCTTTGATACGGGAGACACAATCCTGTGGGGCCTTTGCCGCAGGTGACAGGTTCCCGTGCCGGGATCCTTCCGGGGACGCGCCATCTGGGAGGCCGCCGTGTGAGACCCGGCCAGCCTAAGTCCGTCAGACAGCGTAACCTATTGCGCTTACACACGAAAGCGTGGTGCCGGCGGAGAGGATTGAACTCCCGACCTTCGGTTTACAAAACCGCTGCACTACCGCTGTGCTACGCCGGCCCGACGCGTTAGCTACCAGTCGGAGGCGCGGCATTCAACCGGGGATGACGGAGCGTCGGTGATCTGCCTTGCGACGCCCCTCCCGCAGGGGGCGATGCAGGGCATCCGCCTGCCGGGGCCTCGGATGGACTCATGTGGGCATGCCGTCTTGGCAACATGTTAATCTGTGGCTGCCATGCTGAAACACAGCGCTAGAAATCGGGCGAGTGACCAACGCCATGCACATTGTCATCGTCGACACGAGCCGTGTTGTCCTGAAGGTCGTCGCCGGACTTCTGGAACCGCAAGGCCATACGGTCGACGTCTTTACCGATTCTCAGGCAGCACTCGACTTCATGACTTACGAGACGACTGTGCGAGTCCTGATCACGAGCCTGGAAGTCCGCCCCTTGAGCGGGCTCGAACTGTGCTGGTCGGCGCGCCTGATCGCCGAGACCAATCGTCCGCTCTACGTGATCACCATGTCTTCGGCCCGTAACTCCCGCAATCTGGCCGAGGCCCTCGACAGCGGAGCGGACGATTTCATCGAGAAACCGCCCGGCGCCGAGGAACTGCATGCCCGCATGCGTGCCGCGGAACGGCTGACGACCATGCAAAGCGAGCTGATTCGCCTTGCCGAGACCGATCCGCTCACCGGTCTCCTCAATCGGCGCGCCTTCCTCCAGCGGGTGCGGGACGCCGCCGACCGCGTCGGCAACCACGGCGAAATGTCGGCGATCCTGGTGGATATCGACCATTTCAAGCGCATCAACGATGAGTACGGCCACGATGTCGGCGATGCGGCGATCCAGAACGTCAGCAAGACTATCGCGGAGGAGGGCATCGTCGGGCGGCTCGGAGGCGAGGAGTTCGGCATCGTGCTTCCGCACCGGCCGGTGGCCGATGCCGAGGCTCTCGCGTCACGCCTGCGCCGCCTCGTCGAAGGCATGCGTATCCGTGGAGCACGCACGCCGATCCGGCTGACCTGCAGCTTCGGGGTCAGCCAATGGAGCGAGGGCGACACGATCGAGGCCATGATCAAGCGCGCCGATATCGCCCTCTACGAGGCCAAGACTACGGGCCGCAACCGGGTGATTTCCGCCGCCTCCGACCTCGTCCTCGCCCGGGCAGGCTGATCCCGGATCTCACTGCCCCCAACCTATGGGTCGGTGTCAGTGAGGCATGGAATGAGCCGATCCCATTTCGGACCGGGCTGTTCCTGATAGGGACAGGCGTGGTCGGTCGGCCAGCATGCATTCGCCCGCGTTAACCGAGATAAGGCGATTTTCGCGGCTGTTTTCGCGATATGCGCCCTTGTATTCATCGCACGGCGCGGAATCGCGCCGAATAAACCGATGGAATGGGATTTGAACTGCTCTTGACCAGCCCGGGCGCGATGTATCGCGATGGGACAGAGGGGGGAGCGGCATGAACCAGGCCGTTGGAGTTTTGATCGTCGACGAACCCGTGGGGCTCGGGCCTGTCCTGAGGGCCTTCCTGGAGCATGAGCCCAGCCTGCATACGGTGAGCGAGGCCGATCTGCCGCTCGACGGTCCGGGAATCGAGAGCGTCGTCGCCCTGGTCTTCCTGCGAGAGAACGCAAGCGAGGCCGACCTCGCCCGGATCACCGTGCTGAAGAATCATCCGAGGCTGCGCGTGCTGGCGGCCTTCCAGAGCCTGCCCGCCGACACCCTGCGCCATCTGCTCGTGGCCGGTATCGATGCGGTGGTCGCCCAATCGGCGACCCCGCGGGAGATCAGCGCCACCATCGTCCGCCTGGCCCAGGCGGGCAAGGCGGACGTTTCGACCTCCAATGTCGAAACGTCCGATGCGGCGGATGCCGGGGAAGGGCTCACCCCCCGCGAGGCGGAAATCCTGCGGTTTCTCAGTGCCGGTTTCAGCAACAAGGAGGTGGCGCGACGCCTCAGCCTCAGCGTCCGCACCGTGGAGACGCATCGGCTCAATCTTCGTCGCAAGACCCAGACGGGCCGGCTGAAGGACCTCGTCTGCCTCGCACGACAACTGGGTCTGGCCCCCGTCGTCGAAAGCGAGATGCCGCGCCAAGGCAAGGGCGACAAGGGCAAGTCCGAGAAAGGCAAAAGCGAGACCGGCCTGCACGGCCGCTCGACCATCATCGAAGCGATGGCGCGACACTGAGGAACCGTGACGGGACGGCTCGCCGCGTCGGCCGTACCCGCGCCCCCGAAGAAAATCCCGCCAGACGCAGGCAGGACCGGATTCGCCGAACGGGCGCTTTCGCGTCGATGCCAGCGGTAAAAATCCGACGTTGGGTAACCGCCGCCGGGAGGAGCCCGCTTTCAGCGTCGTTTATTTAACCGCAGTGGAACCCCCATCATCTCGAAACGCGGCGATCCCGAGGTGCTCCAATCGTTGCCGAGCTTCCACGCAGCCGAAGGTCCGCTTCCAGGCAGATTGGTGGAACTGATGGTACGGCCGGTTGGGTAGGTTTGCGACTGTCCTGCCGCGAGTTTCTGGAACAGCGAAGCGCACATGGCCTGAGTTAACTGCGAGCCTCCGGCGAGGATCTTTACTCACCGGTGATTCACGTCAAAATCGGGCCGCGACACCGCCCATGATAGTGCGGGGTGTGCCTGGAGTGGCGTACCGGTTTTGCCAAGCGCGATCAAAATAGTTTGCGTCGAACAGGTTGTCGACGTTGAGGTAGACCCGCACCTGAGGCGTGATCCAGTAATACGAGATTAAGTTGAAGATCGTGTATTCCGGCAGGCGGAAGGTGGAAAGAGCGGTCCCAGCCACCCGCTGGCTGACATAGGTCATGCCGCCGCCAAGACCGAGACCGCGCAGATCGGCGTTCTGAAACTCGTACACGCTTTGTAGAGCGACGCTATCGGCCGGGATGTTTGCGATGCGTGTCCCGACGGCCAATGTGTTGTCGCGCGTGACAGCGGCATCGGCATGAGTGTAGGTGCCGAATACCCGCCAGCCGGGGGTCAGATAGCCCGCGACGGTCAGATCGAAACCACGGCTGCGTACCTCGCCAGCCGCAACACTGAAGTTCGAATCGCCTGGATCGACGGTGAGGACATTGGTCCTGCGGATGTCGAACACGGCGGCCGTAGCGCTCAGGCTTCCGTCGAGCAGGCTGATCTTCGCGCCGGCCTCGTATCCCTCACCCTGCTCGAAGGCAAAGGGGTTCCCGCTGCGGTCAGTGCCGGTGTTTGGGCGGAAAGAGCGACCATAATTGCCGTACAATGCGATTGCGTCGGTGAGATCGTAGACGAGGCCGAAACGCGGGGTCGCGACCGTCCCCTGCAGGCTGGTGGTGCGGCCAGTCCGATAATCGGTCGAGACGAGACCAAGATCCTCCACGCGCACGCCGAGGAGGGCGTGAAGCCGCGGAGTTATATCGATCTGGTCCTGGATATAGCCTCCGTAGCTTTGAGTGTTTTGGAGGAAGTTGGTAATCGAGCCGAGCGGCGGCAGCGGAGATTGCCCGTAGCGAGGCGCGAGAAGGTCGAGGGTGAACGGATTGACGTTCACATTCGAGCGATCGAAGATCTCCCGGTAGCGATAGCTGTCGTACTCGAAGCCCATCAGCAGGGTGTGGCGGAAAGGTCCGGTCTCGAACTTGCCCGCAAGATTGAGCTGCAGGTTGAGATCCGACCAGCTCAAATCGCGGTGTTCGAAGGTGCGCCGCAGGGTGCGGCCGTCGCCCAGCACGTTCACAGCACCGACACCATCGCCGTAAAGCTGGCCGCCGAGCGCCTGCGCGCCCGCGCTCACCACCCAGTTCGAATCGAGCCGGTGCTCGATGCGGAGCTGCCCGAGCGCGTTGTCGTTGCGGACGGGCGGGATGCCGGGCTCGCCGATGAAGCGGCTGCGCGGCACCGCACGCAAGTTGCCGTTGATAGGCACGATACCTCGGTCGAAGGTCGCCGCGGTGCTCACCACCTCGCCCTCGAGCGTAATCGTGGTGTCGGCCGACGGCTTCCACGCGATTACGGGCGCGAGATAGTAACGGTCGCTATGCACGAAGTCTCGGAAGCTGCCGTTGTCCTCGACTGCACCTGTGACGCGGGCGAGCACGCGCCCCTCCTGATCGAGCGCACCGGTAGCATCGAAGGTGGTGCGTTTCTGATTGAAGCTTCCGAACTGTGTTCCGATGGCGAGAGAGCGTTCGGCCTGAGGCTGTTTGGTAACGATGTTGAAGGTGCCGCCTGGATCGCCACGACCATAGAGGAATGCCGAGGGGCCTTTCAGGACCTCAATCCGCTCGATCGAGACGACATCAGGCGAGTTTGGATAGCCACGGTTCACGGGGAAGCCGTTTCGATAGTACTCCCCCGTAGAGAAGCCGCGGATCGTAAATTCCGTCAGCCCGAGACCTGCGAAGTTATTCGCTCGGCCGACTCCGGCAAGATCGAGCGCCGCATCGACGCGGGTGGCGGCGACGTCCTTGAGGATCTGGTCTGGCACGACAACGACTGTTTGTGGCACCTCGCGCAGGGGCGTGTCAGTGCGCGTTGCGCTGACACTGTTTCTGGCGAGGTAACCATCCACTTTGCTTGCCGGACCGCCATTGCCAACCACTGATAATTCGTCGAGCTGCACTTCCTGAGAGGAGTCTGCCGCAAGCTGTGCTAAAGCGGAACTTGGCCCGAAACCGTTCAATGATCCGGATTGCGCCACAAAACCAATGGCAACCGAAGTAACCAGCGGAAAGATTTTTTTATTGTTTTTGAAAGATTTGGACACGAACAAAAGCTAGCCTGTTATGGTTTTTCGTCCGTTACAATTCAGAAACATATGGCGTCAAGCTTGATTTGCCCTGCGCGAGAAGTGACGTTTATAGGCATTTCAATCTGGATGCCAAAAAATCTAGAAGTATTATAAACTGAGACGCCCTTTTGACTAGTTGTTGCACGGGGGTCACAGCACATCGACGCTATCTCATTGAAACTTACGCGACCTTCGGTTGAATAAATGAGATTTTACCAAACAAAACTGGGAGCCTTTAAGTAAGGTTATATGGGCTGTCCGAGATTTTGTAAGGGGCAGCTACCGTTTTCAATATAGACATGTTGCTTATGGCGCATGCGCAGCGGCAATCACGGTCGAGGCGAAACGTCTGCTTCGGGGCGTACCGTCAGAGTCCGCTTCCACCCATCGCGGACGTTCAGGGCGGGTACCGTCCGGTAGATTTCGGCCACGGGATGTCCGGTCCCGGCCTATGCCGTCGCTCGGGCCTCGGGCTTCACCGAGACGGAACGTTCCTTGCACGGCGTCACCTTGCCCGTCGCAGCCCCCATGGCCTTGGCCTTCGTTGAACTCTTGGCCTTTGCCGAACTCTTGGCCTTCGTCGAACTTTTGGCCTTTACCTTGGCCGGCACCTTCGTCTTGACTGAGACGGTGCCCTTCGCCTTTTCGAGACGCGCCCGCAGCAATCCGAGAACCGCAGCCTCTTCGGGCTTCAACCGTGCGATATCGTCCCGCAACTCGTCTTCCACCGCATCCGCCACCTGGATCAGCAACGCGCCCTCCAGATAACCGTCGAGGATTTCGGGGTGGATGTAGCATTTGCGGCAGATCGTCGGCGTGTTGCCGAGCCGCGCCGATACGCTCTCGATGGCCGCGCGCAGGTTCTTCTTGGCCTTGGCCTCGCTGTCGAACGCCTCGAATTCCTGCAGGGCCAGGGCGGCCAGCACCGTGCCGGCCCAGGTCCGGAAATCCTTGGCGGTGATCTCCTGCCCGGTGATCTCGCGAAGATAGGCGTTCACGTCGGCCGAGGTGACGTCGCGCGTCTCGCCCGCGTCGTCGATATACTGGAACAGTTCCTGGCCCGGCAGGTCCTGGCAGGATTTGACGATGCGGGCCACGCGCCGGTCCTTCACCGACAGGTTCCACATCTTGCCGCTCTTGCCCTTGAAGCGGAACGTCAGCTCCGCGCCAGCGACGGTCACATGGGGATCGCGCAGGGTGGTGAGGCCGTAGCTCTTGTTGGTGCGGGCATAATCGTCGTTGCCGACTCGGATGAGCGTCGTCTCCAGGAGATGGACGATGGTGGCGAGCACCTTCTCGCGGGACAACCTGCGGCGGCTCATATCCTCGTCCACCCGCGCCCGGATGGCGGGCAGGGCGTCGGCGAAGGCCATGATGCGCTCGAACTTGGTCGAGTCGCGCGCCTGCCGGAAATCGGGGTGATAGCGATATTGCTTCCGCCCTTTGGCGTCCCGTCCCGTGGCCTGGATATGGCCGTCGGCGCGGGGGCAGATCCAGACATCGGTATAGGCGGGCGGGACCGCGAGGGACCGGACCCGCTTCAGGATCTTCGGGTCGCGGACGGGCTTGCCCTTGGCATCGCGATAGGAGAACCCCGTTCCGCTCCTGCGGCGCGTGAGCCCCGGACGGTCGGCATCCACATAGGTCAGGCCTGCCTCGATGGCCGCATCCCGCGGATCGGCGACAACGCCGTCCTCTTCGCGATCCATCGCCATCACCCGCCTCCCGTCGATCGTCAGGAACCGTCAACCGGCCGGGCACGGGCGGCGTTCCGAGCCGGACCGGCGGCGCGATGTCTCGCCGGGGGGATGCCTGACAAGCACGTCCTCGCTCATCCTGTCTCCCACTTGCCATAACACTCCTGCCATTCGCCTCGCCCCGGAGCGGCGGCGTGCTACAGCCTCTCTCATGGCCACGTCCCCTTCGCCCTCCTCCGCGCCGATGAAGCGGCTCGTCTTCGTCGTCACCGAGGACTGGTTCTTCGCCTCGCACTTCCTGCCCATGGCGCGGGCCGCCGTGGCGATGGGCCTGTCCGTGGCGGTGGTGACCCGCGTGCGCGACCACCGGGCGGTGATCGAGGCGACGGGGGCGCGCGTGGTCGAGTTGGAGGCCGAGCGCTCCAGCCTCAACCCCATGGCGGCGGGTTATGCGGCGGGCCAGCTCGCGGCGATCCTGAAGGCGCTGAAGGCGGATATCGTCCATTGCATCGCGCTGCGCTCGATCCTCGTGGGCGGGACGGCGGCGGCGATGGCGGGTATCTCAGGCCGGGTCTATGCCCTGACCGGGCTCGGCTTGATGGGCGCGCGCGCCGACGTCGCGGGACGCATGGCCCGCATCGCCCTGCGCCAGCTGATCCGTGGACCGCTCGCCTCGAAACAGACCCGGTTCCTGTTCGAAAACCCGGACGACGCCATCGCCCTCGGCCTCGATCCGGCCGACACGGCCGTCACCATCGTCGGCGGGGCCGGCATCGACCCGGCCTTGCTCGCAGAGACGCCGCAACCGCCCTCCCCGCCCCTGCGCATCGCCGTCGTGGCGCGGATGCTGTGGTCGAAGGGTATCGACACTGCCGTGGAGGCGACGCGCCTCGCACGCGCGGAGGGCGCGGCGGTGGAGCTCTCCCTCTACGGTGCTCCGGACGCCTCGAACCGGAGGGCGATCCCGCAAGAGACCCTGCGTTCCTGGAGCCGGGACGGCATCACCTGGCATGGCCCGACCCGCAACGTGAGCGGAGTGTGGGCGGAGCACCATGTCGGATGCCTGCCCTCCCGGGGCGGCGAAGGCCTGCCGCGCACGTTGCTGGAGGCGGCGTCCTGCGGGCGCGCCCTCCTCACCACCGACGTTCCCGGCTGCCGGACGCTGGTTCGCGAGGGAATCGAGGGCATGCTGGTCCCGCCGGACGATGCGCGGAGCCTCGCTGCCGCGATGATCCGGCTCGCCGCCGATCCGCTCCTCGTGGCGCGAATGGGAGAGGCCGCGCGGCGGCGCGTGGTCGAGGGCGGCTTCACGGAGGATGCGGTGATGCGGGCGGTCTCGGGCCTCTACGCGGATCTCATCCGCTCATGACGCCCTCGGTCGATCCACTTCGCTTCATCCGCGCCAATACGCGGCTTCTGCCCGTCCCCCACGCACCGGAGATCGTGCTGCATGTGGCCGACGAGGCCACCGATCTCTGGCAGAAGACGGAGGACGAACTCGATTCCATCGGCCTGCCGCCGCCGTTCTGGGCCTTCGCCTGGGCAGGCGGGCAAGCCCTGGCCCGGCATATCCTCGACCGCCCGGACCTCGTGGCCGGGCAGCGGATCCTCGATTTCGCCTCCGGCTCCGGGTTGGTGGCGATCGCGGCGACGCTGGCCGGCGCCACCCATGCGACCGCGAGCGACCTCGACGCCTTCGCCATCGCGGCCATCGGCCTCAATGCCGAAGCCAACGGCGTCGGCGAACGGATCACGCCCGTCCTCGACGATCTCATCGGTTCGCGGCCGGCCGATCTCGGCGTCACGACGATCCTCGTCGCGGACATCTTCTACGAGAGCGACATCGCCGGCCGGGTCACCGACTGGCTGGCGGCCCTGCATGAGCAGGGCGCCACCATCCTCATCGGCGATCCCGGCCGTTCCTACCTGCCGAGGGACCGGCTCGACATCCTCGCGACCTACGAGGTGCCGGTGAGCCGCTCCCTCGAGGATGCGGAGATCAAGCGCAGCAGCGTCTGGCGCTTCAGGGCTTAGGAGCCGGGGGCGTCGCCTCCGGTATCATGCCGGAGCCGGTGCCGGTGCCGGTGGGCACGGTCGAGCCGGGCGCCGTCGGGGCGGGTACATTCGGGGCAGGCGCATTCGCTGCGGGGGCCGTGGGGGCGGTGGCCGCTCCGGAGGCGTCGTCGCCCTTCAGGCAGGATTTGATGAAGGCATGCCGGTCGGCCTTGTCCACGCCGGCGGATTTCAACTCCTCCTTGCACGCCTTGAGCGCGTCGTCCCTGCAGGACTTCATGAACGTCTTGCGCTCGTCGCCCTTCAGGCCCTTGGCCTTCAGCTCCTGCTTGCAGGCGCCGATGCGGCCACCCACGGCGGCGGAGGCGTCCGTCATGGGCAATCCGGTGAGCATCCCGGCAAGCAGGACGAGTCGCAACGTCGAGTTCTTCATAATCGCACTCGCTTCAACGGATGGAGGGGGGGATGGGATCGCGACGGACCGGAGCGTGGCCGCGATCGGTGTGGCGACGCGCCCCGTGCGTCGGTCGTCGCACCACACTCCGTCATCGACCATGCCCGCCATGGATGCAACATCCGGCCCCCTGCCCTTCGCCCGCCCCCGGGCACATTCCCGTGAGGATCGGCCCCGGGACGGCGCGGTTCGGCCGAGGAGCGACGATCCGCGCTCACCCCGCCTGCGGGGCGCGGATCTGGTCGAAATCGAGCAGGGCCGTCTCGATCACGATCTGGGTGCGGCTGATGACGTCGAGCTTGCGCAGGATCTCGGAGACATGCGCCTTGACGGTGGAATCCCCGACCTGAAGCTCGTGCGCGATCTGCTTGTTCAGCTTTCCCTGCCGGATCATCAGGAGGACCCGTAATTGCTGCGGCGTCAGGCGGGCGATCCGCTCCGCGAGCTGCGTCGCCGGAGTGGCCAGATCCGCCGCGGGCCCGGAAAGCGCCGCCGGGATCGACAGGCCTCCACCCAGAACGTCCGCGATGGCACGGGTCAGCGTCGCCTTGTCCACCGCCTTCGGCACGAACCCGGCCGCGCCGTGCCGCAGCGCCTCGCGCATGATGCGCGGATCTTCCAGGCCGGACACGACGAGGATCGGAACGCGCGGGAAACGGGAGCGGATCGAGATCAGGCCATCGAATCCGACGACGCCCTGCATCGACAGGTCCAGCAGCACGAGATCGATTCGACTGTCGGCCGTCAGGGCCGCCATGGCGCTGACGATCCCCTCGGCCTCCGCTATCGCCGCTTCGGGAAAGGCGAGCTTGACGGCGCTCGCCAACGCATCGCGGAACAGCGGATGGTCGTCGACGATCAAAAGACGCGTGGCCGCCCCGCCCCTGCCCTCTTCCCCCGGCATCGAACCCATCCCGCACCGATCTCGCACGCGAGCCCTGCGGTGACCCTACCAGATCGGTGTCGAACGCGCCAAAGCGAGGGGAAGCGCCGCGCCGACAACGGCATCGGAGGGGGCACCGAGGCCCCTCGTGCCGCATCCCCTCGCCCGGCCCGATCGGTGCTACTTTGCGGTGATCTTGACGCCGGTCTTCTCCACCTCGGCCCGTACCATCGTCTTGGTCTCCTGGGGAGCAACGGACCAGGCTACCGCACAGACCAGGCAGAGTGCAGCGAAGCTATAGGCAAGCCCGTGCATCACTCCCAGCAGTCCGAGCAGGAGAGGGATGACAGATAGCGTCACTGCCATCGTCGAATTACCGGTCAGATAGTAAATCGAAACAAAAGCAATCACCGTCATGACGAGTGCTTTGAGGAAATTAGGCACTGACATCTCCGTTTCAAAAGTCGGATCTATGATCTTTCGGCCATAGACATGTATCTGCGGCGCCTTAACCCCAGAGGCTTCAAACGGTTAAGCTTATCGCAGTGCCATGACAATTCGACATTCCTCATACAGGCCATGCAAGAATCCCAGGGCCATGAATCCGAGGGCCATGAATCCGAGGGCCACGGCACGCCGGTCGACGTGACAATCCGCATGCCCGACGGCCGAAACGAATCTCCCATCATTCGTGACACGCCTGGAAACCGGCCCTTCCCCACCCCGTGAAACCACGGCTGCAATTCCCGCGCCGCGATGACGGAATCTCGCCCGGCAGCAACATGATCCCTCCGGGCGGCATCGCCCGAAAGCGTATTCGCACCTGCAATCCCTTCGTCCGGCCCGGCCGAAAAAGGAAATCGAGGCGAGCGGCCAAGGATGCCGATCGTCTCGATCGGGCGCGTCAGAGATCCCGAGACAGGGACTCGATCATGCCGAATGTCGAATTACGCACAAAGAACGCCAAAAACGCTCATAATCCACAAATCACCGCCTATCATTTGTTGGACCCGTGACGCAGTTGCTATGGTACGTTCGGCGTTTGGGGTTGATGAGCGGCGCGTAAACCGGACGCCGACTCTTCGGGGCAATTGCATGGTCATTCCTTCTCAAAAACACGTTCGCAACAGCCTTCTCTCCCGGATGCACCCCGACGATTATGCGGCCATCGAAACCGTTCTCGAGCCGGTCACGCTGAAGCGGAAGGACGTCCTCATCCAACCCGGCCAGCCCTTGACCCATATGCGTTTCATCGAGAGCGGCGTGGCCTCGGTGGTGGTCGGCACCCGCGAAGGCAGGCGCATCGAGGTGGGGATCATCGGCTCGGAGGGAGCCAGCGGCCTACCGCTGCTGTTCGACGTGGAATCCACGCCCCACGAAACCTTCATGCAGATCGACGGCGAAGCGCTGCAGGTGGACAAGGCCTCGTTCCGCAACCTAGTCGAGGAAAGACCTGCCTTCCGCAAGTTGATGATGCGCTATGCTCACATCTTCCAGCTTCTCACCGCTCAGACAGCCTTGTCGCACGGTTCTTATACTTTGGAAGAACGGCTGGCTCGCTGGCTGCTGATGTGCCACGACCGTGTCTCGGGCGATGAGTTTCCCATCACGCACGAATTCCTGTCCGTCATGCTCGGCGTCCATCGCCCCGGGGTGACGACGACGATCCATATCCTCGAAGGCGCCGGCACGGTCCGGGCCCGGAGGTCTCACATCGAGATCGTCAATCGCGACAAGCTCAAGCTCATCGCGGGCGAAAGCTACGGCATACCGGAGGCGGAGTACCGCCGCCTCATCGCCGAGGATGCCGCGGAGGGTTGATCCCTGGACCGCCCCCCAACGTGTTCAGGCCTCGATGAGCGTCGATCTCCCCTCCGGCGATGGTCATGATCCGTACCAAGTGTCTGGCCGACCTTATTCACCGCCTTCCTTTTGCGTATCACCGTCCTAGAATCGACATCTCGTCTTCGATATGATCGAGGCGCTCGCCCCGTGGCCTGAACTAGAACTTTCGCGATCGATGCCTCACCTTCCCTACAGCTGTTATCGGAGCCGTCTTTACGGTTATGTGGCCCACCAGGAGCTTTTGGCAATTTTGCGAGGACGTATAGTCAAAGAAGACGAGAGCATGCGACAAATGATCATCCCCATGGATCTGGCGGTCGAGCAAGTCCCTTTCGCCATGACGATCCACGGTTTCGGGAATCGATCAGTCACAGCAGGAGGTGGGGGCAGCGCCCGTCCGGCTCGAACCGAGCGTCGATCCGGGACATGACTACGACTTTCGTACGAGAACGACTATCTTAAGATAATCGCGGTTCGCGTCCTTCAATTGTCATAGATCATTGAAAACGCGTTTCGAAGAATGCTACTTTTGGCGAAAGCCGATGTTGATCGCATAGAGATATCGACCATTGTCGCGGAATAGATTCTCGAATACGGCGGATAGCGTGTTCAATCCTCTGATCCAGAAGCTGGAAGGCTTCGTGGAACTGAGCGACGCCGATAGGGACGCGCTTCATCGGCTCGCGTCCGTCGCCCGCGACGTTCCCGCCCGCACCAACCTCGTCCGCGAAGGCGAGCCGCCGAGCGATATCATCTTCATCACCGAAGGGATCGGTTGCCGGTTCAAGCAACGCGCCAACGGCGCCCGACAGATCACGGCCTATCTCGTTCCGGGCGATACCTGCGATCTCGACATCGCCCTGCTGAACCGGCTCGACCATACGATCGCGACCCTATCCCCCTGCAAGGTCGCACGCGTTTCCGCCACGACCCTGAGAGAGATCACCGAGAACCATCCGGCGATCGCCCGGGCGATGCGCATCTCCGCCCTGATCGACGAGGCGACGTTGCGCGAATGGCTGGTGAATATCGGCTGCCGGTCGGCTCTGGAGCGGATCGCGCATCTCTTCTGCGAGTTCCTCGTCCGGCTGCGGGCTGTCGGCCTGGCCACGGAGGATAGCTGCGATCTCCCCATGACGCAGCACGAACTGGCGGACACGACGGGAATGACGACCGTCCACGTCAACCGCTCGTTGCAGGAGCTGAGACGGCGGGGGCTGATCGAACTCAAGGGCAAGAACCTGAAGGTCCTGGACTGGCCCAGGCTGAGGTCTCTTGCCGAATTCAAGGCCGGCTACCTTCGGGTGGATGGACAGACCATGTTTTGAGCAGGCTCGCCGCCCCCAAAGGCGGGGCTGCGTCCGGTTTCCTGCCCGTGGTTGCTTGCGTACATTTTCTTGCCTGCGGTTTCCTGCCCGATCTCCCTTGCGGCAGCCGCATGGCACACCCAGTCTAGGCTTGGCCGTTACGGTAGGAGATCGGCATGCCGCGATACTTTCTGAACCTGCGCGATCGCGACGGGCTCCATCTCGATCCGGACGGAGACGAGTTCGGCGGCCTGGACGACCTGCGCGACGAGGTCATGATCGGCGTCAAGCAGATCGTCGCCAACGCCCTCGTCAGTGGCTCCACCCTGAGCGACGCTCTGGATCGCTCGTTCGAAATCATCGACGAAGCGGGCGAAACCGTCCTGACGGTCCCGTTCTCCGAAGGTGTCGCGACGAACACCAAGCGATGACGCGACGGGACGTCGCCCGCCTTCGTGGCAAAGGAGGCGCGACGAGACGATTCCGAAGAAAGTTTCCGTCTCGACCCATTCAGGGTGGTTGACCGGAACGGACCAGCCGTTGTGTTGTCCCCGCCGACAACGAGGGGCTTTCGCGGATGACTTCGAGGCACGTGCCGACTTCGCCATTCTCTGACCAGAAGCCCGGGACGTCGGGCCTTCGCAAGAAGGTCCCGGTCTTCCAGCAGCCCCGCTACGTCGAGAATTTCGTCCAATCCATCTTCGACATCATCCCCGACCGCGAGGGCGCGACCCTGGTCGTGGGCGGCGATGGCCGCTTCTTCAACCGCGAGGTGGTGCAGACGACCCTGAAACTTGCCGCCGCCAACGGCTTCGCCCGGGTTCTCGTCGGCCAAGGTGGTCTCCTCTCCACACCGGCGGCCTCCTGCGTCATCCGCAAGCACGGCGCGATCGGCGGCATCGTCCTCTCGGCGAGCCACAATCCCGGCGGACCGGACGGAGATTTCGGGATCAAGTTCAACGCCGCCAATGGCGGTCCGGCCCCGGAATCCGTCACCGCCGCCATTTACGAGCGCACGAAGGCGATCACCGAGTATCGCATCGCCGACGTGCCGGATCTCGACCTCGATAGCGTGGGCGAAGCTCGGATCGACGGCATGGTCGTGTCCGTCATCGACCCGGTGGCCGATTACGCGGCCCTGATGCAGGAACTCGTCGATTTCGATGCGATCCGCCGCCTGTTCGCCTCCGGCTTCCGCATGCGGTTCGATGCCATGAGCGCGGTGACCGGTCCCTACGCCGTCGCCATCTTGGAAGGGGCGCTGGGCGCCCCTTCCGGCACGGTGGTGAACGGCACGCCGGAGGAGGATTTCGGCGGCCACCACCCCGACCCCAACCCGGTCCATGCCCACGAGCTCTACGAGCTGATGCTGAGCGCGGACGCGCCGGATTTCGGCGCGGCCTCGGACGGGGACGGCGACCGAAACATGATCGTGGCGCCCGGCCTCTTCGTCACCCCGAGCGACAGCCTGGCGATCCTTTCCGCCCATGCCCATCGCGCGCCGGGCTACGCCTCCGGCTTGGCGGGCATCGCCCGTTCGATGCCCACGAGCCGTGCCGCCGACCGGGTCGCCGCATCGCTCGGCATTCCCGCCTACGAGACCCCGACCGGGTGGAAGTTCTTCGGCACCCTGCTCGATGCCGGCCTCATCACCCTCTGCGGTGAGGAGAGCGCCGGCACCGGCTCGAACCACGTCCGCGAGAAGGATGGGCTCTGGGCCGTGCTGCTGTGGCTGAACATCCTGGCGGCGACGGGCAAGCGCGCCGACGCCATTGTGCGCGAGCATTGGGCCTCGTTCGGCCGCGATTACTACACCCGCCACGATTACGAGGAGATCGAGTCCGAGAGCGCCAACCGTCTCATGGAGGGGTTGCGCGCGCAGGTCGCGAGCCTGCCCGGCCGCCGGATCGGCGATCTCACCGTCTCCACGGCGGACGATTTTCGCTATGTCGACCCGGTCGACGGCTCCGTGACGGCGCAGCAGGGCATCCGTATCAGCTTCGCCGAGGATGCGCGCGTGGTCTACCGCCTCTCCGGCACCGGCACGGCGGGGGCGACGCTGAGGGTCTATATCGAGCGCTACGAGAGCGACCCGGACCGGCTCGACCTAGCGCCGGATGTCGTCCTCGCCCCTGTCGTCCAGGCGGCGCGCGACATCGCCGACATCGCCGGCATCACGGGGCGCAGCGAGCCCAGCGTCATCACCTGAGCCCGGAGAGGGACGTCCCTCCCCGCCGATGCCGCATTCCGGGAACCGCGTTTTCCTCGGCCCATTGTCCTGAAGATCACGGGTGATCGCCGGCCGCGCAATGGCCGCGCACCCCTTCTCGCACAGATGGGACAGACATGAAGTTGCAGGGCAAACGCGCTCTGATCACCGGGGCGGATTCCGGTATCGGACAGGCTGCGGCCGAGTTGTTCGCGCGCGAAGGCGCGGACGTGGCGATCACCTACAACACCGACGCGGACGGCGCGCGGGAGACCGCGCGCCGGGTCGAGGCCGCCGGGCGCAGAAGCCTGGTGATCCAGGACGATGCCGGTGACCCGGCCTCCGTCGAGGCGACCTTCGCCAAGGTGGCGGCCGAGTTCGGCGTTCTCGATATCCTCGTCAACAATGCCGGCCAGGCCATGAGCGGGATGCCGGTGGCCGAGATGGATAACGGCAAGCTCGAACAGATCCTGCGGGTCAACCTGATGGGGCCGGTCTTCTGTGCCCGTGCCTTCATCAAGGTCCGGCGGGCGAATGGCGGGCGGGGGAAGATCGTCATCGTCTCGTCGGTGGCCCAGCACCTGCCGACGCCGGAAAGCGCGCCCTACGGCATGTCGAAGGCCGGTGTCGGCTCACTCTGCCGGAGCCTGTCGCGCGAGCTCGCCGAGGACAAGATCAACGTCAACAACGTCGCCCCCGGCCTGATCGAGACGCCGATGACCAGCGACCGGTTCGAGAACCCCGAGAAGCTCGAAGCCTCCCTGGAACGCATCCCGTGGCACCGCGCCGGCCAGCCCGACGAGATCGCCAAGGCGATCCTCTACCTCGCCTCGGACGACGCCGATTACGTCACCGGCCATACCCTCGTGGTGGATGGCGGCCTGACCATGCAATGGGGCGGCGCGTAGGGCGGGTCTCTCTTCGGGAACAAAATATCGAAAAGGGCCGGATCGCGATCGATCCGGCCCCTCTCATGTCTGGTCTCACGTCGCCGCCTTGGGTTCGGCGGGTATTGCCGTTTACGCGGCCGGCGGAGCGGTGGCCTCGACCGCCGTGAACTCTTCGAGGATCGTGTAGGTGTGCTCGGCCTCGGCCGGGACGAGCCAGGAATCGCCGGGCTCCAGGGTCACGGTCTCGCCGCCGACCGTGAGTTCGGCGCGGCCGGAAATGACGTATCCCACCGTCTCGTAGGGTCGGCTGGCGCTCGGCTTGTCGTCCGTCGGCGGCTCGTGGCGCCACATCCGCATGGCGACCCGCTCGCCCTTGGCGAGGCGGATTTCGCCATGCGCATCCGCGCGGGCATTCGTCGTGGAGATCTTCGTGGTCATGGCGCTTGAAACCTCGTCGCGTTGCGGTGAATCCAACCGGGGAATGGCGGTGGCGTTCCTGATGAATCCTCAGGAGGGATGCCCGAGGAACGCCTCGGCCGAGCGGAGGGCCAGCGCCATGATGGTCAGGGCCGGATTGGCGGCCAGCGAACTCGGGAAGGTCGATCCGTCGCTGATCCAGAGGTTCGGAATCTCGAAGCTCCGGCCATGGGGATCGACCACGGCGCTGTCGCCATCCATGCCCATCCGGCAGGTGCCGATCGTGTGCGCGACGCGCTCCAGCACCCAGATGTCGGAGGCGCCGGCGGCTTCCCAGATCGCCTTCATGGTCCGCGTCGCATGGGCGTTCAGCCGATCCTCGTTGGAGGAATAGCCGAAATCGATCTGCGCCTTGCGCATCCCGAACGCGTCCACCTCGTCGGCGAGGACCAGCACGTTGGCGTCGCAGGGCAGGGTCTCACCGTTGATCCCGATGCCCGCCATGTGGTTGTAACGATTGAGATGTTCGGTCAGCGCCCGCCCCCAAAGGCCGCGCCCCCGCGCCACCGAGTTGCCCCAGGTGACCGGCAGGACGCCGAGACTCTGCATCAGGTAGCCGCCCGCGAAATCCGCATCATCGGGCCGGACCATGTCCTCGCTGATGAGCGACGAGGGATAGCCGCGGTTCATCCGCATCTCGGCTTCGAACGTCCCCCAGACTTGTGTCGCCACATGGCCCATATAGTTGCGGCCGACCTGACCGCTGCCGTTGGCGAGCCCGAGATGCAGGAGGAGCCGAGGCGTCTCCACGGCCCCGGCGCAGAGGTAGACTGCCGCGCAACGCTGCCGATGATCGATGCCGCCATGCCGGTAGATCACCGACGTGATCCGGCCCTCACGGTCGCGCTCGAGCCCGTGCACGCGACAATCGGGGCGGATTTCCGCGCCATTGGAGACCGCATGCGGCAGGTAGGTCACATCCATGCTGGTCTTGGCGCCGGTGCGACAGCCCTGGTGGCAGTAGCCGCAACTGATGCAGCCTCGTCGCAGGCCGCCGCCCTCCTGGGAGAAGTCGCGCGAGACGACGGCCGCAGGCGAGTCGGCGGTTCGAATGCCGAGCCGGTCGCAGGCTTGGCCCATCACCTGCGCCGGCGCATTGCGCGGGACCGGTGAGAGAGGATAGCGCCGGCCGGGATCCCAGGGGTACTGGGAGGAGCCGGACACGCCGATAAACGCCTCGACGCGCTCATAGAATGGTAGCAGGTCGTCGTAATCGAGCGGCCAATCCACGCCCATCCCGGTCTCGGAGTGAAGACGCAGGTCGCGCTCGTCGGCGCGCGGCGTGAAAGCCCCCCAATGCAGGGTGGAGCCACCAACCCCGGTCCCGCTGTTGTTGGCGCCGAAGGCCTCCGGTGTCGAACCGCCGCTGAGGCGCTCCTCGGTCCAGTAGATCTCATCCGCGAGCGTTTCGTCGAACGCGAACTGCGTAGGATCGAAATTCGGCCCCGCCTCCAGGGCGACGACGGTGAGCCCTGCCGCTGCGAGACGGGCGAGCACGGGCGCACCGCCCGCCCCCGTGCCGATCACGACCACATCGACGATGTCATCGGTTGCGTAGCGACGCATCGCATCGAGCTTCACAGACCGATCTCCCCGCCGGTCTTACCCAGGGCGGCAGATTCCCATGGTTCAGGGTCACCGATCCCCACCCGTACGAAGCCGGGCATACGATCGGTGTCGTCGCCACCCGCACCGATCCCGCCGAAGCCGATCCGCGCGAGGCTGGCGGGATGGGCCAGATAGATCCGTACCGCGTCACTGCGCAGATCCTCGAACCACAGGCTCATTCTTTCGGCGTCGAACCCCTGCCTCGGTTCTTCGGGCGAGAGCCGCTCGCCGGCTGAGGCCGCGTGCAGGAGGGCGTCCTGATCGGCCCCGCCGAGGGACAGAAAACCCGTTTCATGGACGGATCTCGCGGCGGCATCGAGCATGCTCAGCGCGATACGATAGGCCTCGCCGTCCTCCGGCAGCTTGGCGAAGCGCCAACCATCCCCGGTTCCAGCAGCGAGCCGGGCCTCGATCCGCGCAGCGATGTCGATCCGGCCGGCATCGCCCTGCGGGAGCACCCGGTCGAGGACGGCGCGAAGGAGGGCGAGTTCCATCGGATCGAACCATGTGGACCGGTACTCCGAAGCATCGGGCTCGGCGCGAGCGAGGAGCGCCGCCCTCAGACGGCTATTCACCCGCTCGGAATCGATCAGCGCGCGGTAGGGCTGCGGCACCTCCGGTGAGGTAGACCGTCGCGCCGCCCCCTCCGCAACGAGATCTGTAATCAGCTCGGCCACCGCCTCCGGTCGCTCCAGGGGCAGGAGATGTCCTGCACCGTCGAGGGCAACGAGCCGGCCGGATGCCAGGTGAGGAAGCGTCAGTGCCTCCTGCGCTGTAGCGCCGAGATCGGCATCCTCGGTTCCGCCCACGACCACGGCCGGTATGCGCAGGATGCCGATCCGGCGGCTCCAATCCTCTCGGGAGCCGTCGCGAAGCCATGCCGTCCAGGCGGCGGGAGCAGCACGCAGCACATCCTCGATCGCCCGGGTTCGACGCGGTTCGTCGAGGCGCGCACCGGTATTCTGGTCGATGAACTCTCCTGCCTTGCGACGGCGGGTCTCCGCATCCGCGGAAATCCAGTCCAACATCTCCTGCCGCTTGTCGTCGGACATCGGCTCGGGACTCGGTGGCGAACCGCCGAGAAGAACCAGCCCGGCGAGCCCCGCCAGATCCGGCGCCCCGTCCTCGGCGCGCCGGGCGAGGGCCAGGGCCACCTTGGCGCCCATGCTATGTCCGGCGAGATACCATCGTTCTCCGGGATCGGCGGCCGTAATGCGGGCGGCCACATAATCCGCCATCGCATCCACCGTGTAGCCCGGGACGTCAGCCGCATCTCCGAACCCCGGTAGGTCGAGCGCGACCAGACGAACGACGCCATCGAGACAGGCTGCGACCGGCCCCCATTCCCGCGCGCTTCCGCCGAGGAAATGCAGGCAGACCAAAGTGGATGGGCCGCCAGTACCCAGGCCCGGGATGACCGGGGCAGCGGCGGTGGTATTGGAAGCGGGACGATTTGGCATCAGCCCGAACTCGGGCGCGTGCCCTCCCGATCAAGGGCTTAATCCCCCACCGGGCTTGCGGCATGGCGTCCGTCCACTCCGATCCGCATCGTGAGCGTCAGGGGGCCGACCCCTCTCTCAATCCCGATCTCAGTTCGAGGAAAGGGGCCTCCGAGATGGAATCGTAGCCCTAATACGGCCAGTCGATGGCGACGATCATCGTCATGGCCAGAGCGATGGAGAAGGACAGGAGGCAGCTCATCAAGAGATGAGCCGTGAAATTTTCGACGCCGAACAGGACGGCGAAAGCGATCATCGAGATCGAGCCGAGAAGCACGACGGCCCAGACGATCCGGTCGACGCCATTGATGGCCAGATCGCTTCGTCCGCGATGGAGATCGTAGAGATCGTCGATGTGCTTGCGAAAGTCCTTCACCGTGAGAACGTCCGCCAGATCCTTCAGCGGCAGCGCTGCAGCATCGAGCCATAGGCAGTGGAGCACCCGAGTTGCTGCGACGGGCCGGGCCTCCCGTCTCATCTGGGGCCACTCCTCCTCGATCACCACCTGAACGTCAGTCGCCAGATGAGCACGGATGGCAGCACGGTTCGGTTCGGGAAGGGTCGTCACCTCCCGCGCCAGTCTCGCGACTTTATCCGCCTCCTCGAAAACGAGGGTTTCGGCACGGTCCTTCCGCGTCATGACGGTGATCGCCAGGGAAGAGATCAAGATCGCGTAGATGACACCGACGACGGCGATGAAGAAGCCGGCGATATCGTTGTGGGACCGCCGACGATCCTTCTTCCAAACCCTGTCGACCATCAGGAGGGCCGACACCGTGCCACCCACGGAGATGGAACTGATGATGCAGGCCATCTGCCAGATCGGCGCGCCATAGAGGAAATTGACGAGATCCATCATGTTCCGAGCCAGCGGTCTCGCATCGGCACGACGTCGCCCTGGCAAAGTGACATTCCGGCAAGTTCCGGATTCGGCAGTGGCTCAAACGGGGGCTCACCTGCCCATGCGCACATCGACTGTGCAACCGAATGCGGTTGGGCGGAACAAACCCGCGCTCCTCGCACTTTCGCCTGTCGTCCCTTGAGGTTTTCAAGGATTTCAAGGATTTCGAGGATAGCCGGATACCCCTCGCCGGACCATGGCGAACCCGTTAAGATCTTGCGGCGCACCATCGGGTGTTGCCCATCTTCGCAGAGAGCCCGCTCCGTGCCGACCCGGCCGCCCTTCCTGTCCTCCGCCGAAGCATCGACATCCCTGCCGACGTTGCGCCGCGGCTCGCAGCTGCACGAGACCGAGCGCCGTCTGAACGCTGTGCTGAACAATGCGTCGGTGGCCATCTTCCTGATGGATGACAGGCAGCACTGCGTCTACATGAACCGCGCCGCCGAACTGCTCACCGGCTTCACCGTCGGGGAAGTGCTCGCGCGCGATTGCCCGCTTCACGACATCGTCCACCACACCTATCCCGACGGCCGCCCGTTCCCGCTGGAGGAATGCGCCATCGACCGTGCCTTCCCGGAGAACAACCAGGAGCGCGGCGAAGAGGTGTTCGTCCACAAGGACGGGCATTTCTACCCTGTCGGGTTCACCGCGAGCCCGATCCGTGACGACGCCGCCAAAATTATCGGCACGATCATCGAGGTCCGCGACATCACCGAGGAGAAGGCGGCAGCCGAGCGGCAGCGGCTGCTGACCAACGAACTGAACCACCGGGTGAAGAACACGCTGGCCACCGTCCAGTCCATCGCGGCGCAGACCTTCCGCGCCATTTCCGACCAGCCGGCCCGCGCCGTATTCGACGCTCGTGTCACGGCCTTGTCGAACGCTCACAACGTCCTGACCGAATCCAACTGGGAGAGCGCCAGCCTCATCGGCGTCGTCGAGCGGGCGATCGCGCCCCACGCGGTGGCGGAGGCCGACGCGAACCGGTTCCAGATCACCGGCCCGGATACCCGTCTTCATCCCAAGGTAGCCGTGACGCTGGCCATGGCGTTGCACGAGCTGATGACGAACGCCGCCAAGTTCGGTGCTCTTTCCGTGCCCGAGGGCAGGGTCACCGTCGTTTGGACGCTGAAACCCGATGGGGCGCGCGAGCGCCTTTCCCTCACCTGGACGGAGACGGGTGGCCCGGAAGTGGCTCCCCCGACGCGCAGGGGTTTCGGTTCCCGTCTTGTCGAGCGACAATTGCCCTTGGAGTTCGACGGCAACGCCGCGATCGATTTCGCACCAACCGGAGTTGTCTGTCGCCTCGATATCCCGCTGACGCCCTTGGGCTGGCATGGGCAGGAGATCGTGACGGGGCGACCCGGCTCATGAGCATGCTCGAGGGGCGCCGCGTCCTGCTGGTGGAAGACGAAAGCCTGGTGGCGATGCTCGCCGAGGACATGCTGCTCGATCTCGGCTGCGAGGTCGTGATCGCCATGCGCCTCGAACAGGCGTTGAGGAACCTGCAAGCGGAGACATTCGATCTCGCTGTCCTGGACGTGAATCTCGGCGACGCGCGCAGTTATCCCGTAGCCGACAAGCTGTTCGAGCGCTGCATCCCGTTCCTCTTCGCCACAGGCTACGGGGCGGCCGGAGTCGAGCCCGCCTATCGCACCGTCCCGGTGATGCAGAAGCCCTACCAGAAGGACGACCTGGAGACGCTGTTGCAGCATCTTCTGACCTGCGAGACGTCGCAGCGGAAGACCGAAGCCGGATCGTTCGGTTGCAGTTGCACGCCCCACTTCAATGGGTCTGGCCGGAATCAGATCCGGGCAGACTGACCCCCGGTTCCAACCTCCTAGCGCGCGTCGGTGCGCGATGCCGGCCGCCTAGTGGAAATCGGGCGGGGTATCGACGGCTTGCAAACCCTTCAATGAAGCTTCGAGCGTGCAGACCACGCCGGACATGCGGTAATCGAGGGAAACCTCACCGCCGAAATTGCCGGCCAAGCCGCGCGATATCAGCCGCGTGCCGAACCCCGTCCGCGTCGGCGGCTGCACTGGAGGCCCGCCGGCTTCGACCCAGCGCAGCAGCACCCGGTCGCTGCCGTCGCTCTCATGCGGGCGGATCTCCCAGACGATGGTGATGCTGCCCTTCTCGGCGGAGAGCGCGCCGTATTTGGCTGCGTTCGTCGCGAGTTCGTGGAGGATGAGAGCGAGCGACATCGCGGCCTTGGCGCCGACATTCAGCGCGGGTCCACGAACGGCGAACCGGTCCGGCTTGTCCTTGTGAGGCTCCAGCGTGCTCTCGATCAGCGTCTTGAGGGGCGTATCGCCGAGCGAGCCGCCGAGGAGCAGGTCGTGGGATTTGCCGAGAGCGATCAGACGACCCGCCAGCACGTCCTTCGCGGTGGCGATGTCGGTGGCGTTGCGCATGGTCTGCGTGGCGATGGATTGCACCATCGCCAGCATGTTCTTCATGCGATGGCTGAGTTCGAGGTTGAGCACGCGCTGCTGCGCTTCCGCCTCGATCCGCGCGATCGCAGCGCGGGTCCGGTCGGCGACGTTGCGGACGAAACCGATTTCCTCGGTCGTCCAGGAATGGGGCACGTCCTTGGCCGCGTACAGCAAGGCCATGAAACGTCCGTGCTCCATGACGGGCAAGTTCAAGAGCGATCGGATGCTAATGGGGATGAGCGAGGCTGCATCCGCCACCGTTCGCGGATCTGAGGTGACATCCTCAATCAGGACTGTCCCGCCGGTCTTCAGCTCATCGATGTACGAGCCGTATTCCCGGAAGTGATGAAGTCCGTCGATACGGGGAATATTCTGGGCGGACCAGCCCCGGCCGATGAGGATGGTCTCGCGATCCTGGTCCACCGCGCCGTAGCCGGCATGGGACAGTCCGAGGGTACGGCCAACGATCTCGGCCGCGGTGAAGGAGATCGTGACAGGATCGCTCAAATGGCGAAGGCGGTCACCGAGTTCCGCGATGGCGAGGCGGCGGGTCTCGTTCTGTGCGCGTTCGGTGACATCGAGAAAGAGACAACTGAAGCGCTGGTCGCTCTCATGGCCAGCTCGAACCTCGAAGCTGCGGTCGAGAGCGGCGACCGTGATCTCGAACAGGGTTGGCTCGCCCGTATCGACGACGGTCGCATAGCGGTCGATCACCCATTGCTCGATATCGGGCACGAGTTCGCGGATGGTCCGGCCGACACTGTCATCGGGAAGGCCCGATTGCCGAGCAAAAGCCTGGTTGATCTCCAGGAATCGGTAATCCAGCGGCCGTCCCGCCGCGTCGCGGATAAGCTCGGCAAGAAAGAAGCCTTCCTGCATGCTGGTAAACAGGCCGCGCCAGCGTGCCTCGCTGGCGCTGATCAGCTGCTCGGCATTCTTTTGGACGGTGATGTCGCGCGAGACCGACAGCAAACGCTCCGGCTGCCCTTCGGCGTCGAGGATCGGCGTAACCTGCACATCCCACCACCGGAGATTTCCCGCCATGGTGTTGGCGAGGCCCTGGAAATGGCCCGTGCGCCCGGCCTTGGCGGCAGCGACAGCCTCCCGAGCCTGGATGTGACCTTGATCTTGCCAGAAATCGGGCCAGGGACAGTTCTTGATCGCGTTGAAGTCGCTGACTTCCATCACGCGCATCCCGCCTTCGCTCATGAAGGTGAGCCTCGTGTCGAGGTCCAGGACCTTGATGCAATCGGCCGAGGAGGCCAGGACGCTGCGCATGAACTCGGCGTCGTTGTGCTGCTTCTGGCTCGCGAGACGCTGTTCCGTGCGATCCCGCAGGATCTTGATGAAGCCCTCGGGATTCCCGTCTTCGTTCCTCAGCGGCATCATCTCGCCGAGCCCCCAGAACAGGGACCCATCCTTCCGCTTGTGCCAGCGCTCGTCGCTGGCCCGGCCATGCATCAGCGCCGCTCCCATCTCCTGCTCGGGCAAGCCGTTCTCGACGTCCTCCACTGTGAAGAAGACATGGGCGTACTCGCCGCACATCTCCGCCTCGGTCCAGCCGAGGACGCGCTCCGCCCCGGTGTTCCAGCTCGTGACCTGGCCGGACAGGTCCATCGAGATGATGCCGTAATCGACAGCGCTCTCCAGGATCGCCTTGTTGAGCCGGTCGCTCTCGCGCCGGTCCTGTAGGGCCCGCCGTAGATCGAGGAGGGCCATCACCTGCTTGGCCAGCGTGCGCAGGATGAGCATCTGCGCTGGGGTGAGGCTGTTCGGCTTGGTGTCGAGGACGCACAGCGTTCCGAGGGTCACGCCGTCCGCCGTCTGCAGCGGTACGCCAGCATAGAAGCGAACGTGCGAATCGCCGGTAACAAGCGGGTTCGTGGCGGTCCGCTCGTCGCGGGTCGTGTCGGAAATCTCGAACACCGCGTCCTGTTCACGGACGGCATAGCGGCAGATCGAGGAAGAGATCGGAGTCTCCCTCTGGCCGAAACCGGTCTCGGCCTTGAACCATTGCCGTTCGCCATCGAGCAGGGAAATCAACGAGATCGGCACATTGCAGGCCGCCGACGCCGCTTTCACGATATCGTCGAAATCAGCCTCGGCCTCGGTATCGAGGATGCCATAGCGTGCGAGGGCCGCACGACGGTGGGCCTCGATGCCCGCACTGTTGTCGTCGTGGTCCACAGAGCTTTCCTGCCCGCATTCGTCTTATTCGGACCGAAAAGCCGAGATCCGCCGGTTCATGCGCCGAAATTCCAAGACGGGCAACCGGCTGCGATATGTCCCTCACCATGCTTATCATCAAGAGCGATCCAGGTCGAAAGCGGCGCAGGACGGCCGCTCTCGGACGACGGTTGGGTCGAGGAGCGAAACGACACCTCGCACTCATGGGCTCCCGGAAACCGGCCGGGAGCCTTCCGTCAGCAGTCGAGCGTGGTGTCGCGCTCCCACTGCGTCAGATGGCGCGAATAGGCGTTCCATTCCTCGGTCTTGAGCTTGAGGTAGCTGGGCACGAAGCTGCCGAGGGATTGAGCGAGGACGTCCGACTGTTCGAGCGCCCGCATGGCGTCGAGCATGTTGAGCGGCAGGCGCTTGACGCCCTCGACCATGTGACCGTCCGTGTACATGTTGATGTCGAGCCGCTTGCCCGGATCGCGCCGGTTGCGCAGGCCATCGAGGCCGGCAGCGAGGAGACCTGCCTGGAGCAGGTAAGGGTTCGCGGCGCCGTCGGCGAGACGGAACTCGAAGCGCCCGCCATCGGGGATGCGGATCATGTGGGTGCGGTTGTTACCCGTATAGGTCACCGTATTGGGGGCCCAGGTCGCGCCGGATGTGGTGCGCGGGGCGTTGATGCGCTTGTAGGAATTGACGCAAGGGTTGGTGATGGCAGCGAGCGCATCGGCCGAGTGAATCAGGCCGCCGATGAAGTGGTAGCCCTCCCGCGACATCCCGATCTCGTCCGACGGATCGGAGAAGACGTTGCGCTCCCCGTTCCACAGTGAGACGTGGGCGTGGCAGCCGGAGCCGGTCAGGTCCATGAAGGGCTTGGGCATGAAGGTCGCCCGAAGTCCGTGCTTCTCGGCGATCGAGCGGGTCATGTACTTGAAGAAAGCGTGCCGGTCGGCCGTGACGAGGGCGTCGTCGTAGTCCCAATTCATCTCGAACTGGCCGTTCGCGTCCTCATGGTCGTTCTGGTACGGCTTCCACCCGAGGGTCAGCATCGCATCGCAGATCTCGGTGATCACGTCGTAGCGGCGCATGAGGGCCGACTGGTCGTAACAGGGCTTCATCTGCCGGTCGGCCATATCGGCGGGTTCGGAACCGTCGGGCGTGATCAGGAAGAACTCGCACTCGACGCCGGTCTTCATCTGAAGGCCGTCCCGCGCCGCGTCCTTGATGAGACGCTTGAGGATGTTGCGCGGCCCCTGCTCCACGGGCTTGCCGCCCATGACGAGATCGGCGGGCAACCAGCCGACCTCAGGCTTCCAGGGTAACTGGATCAGGCCCGCCGCATCGGGGACGGCCAGGAGGTCGGCATCGGCCGGGCTCATGTCGAGCCATGTGGCGAAGCCTGCGAACCCCGCGCCGTTCCGACAGGTGCTGGCGATGGCGGCGGCCGGGACGAGCTTGGCGCGCTGGGTTCCGAACAGGTCCGTGTAGGATACGAGGAAATACTTGATGCCACGCTCTTTTGCGACGGCTTCGAGATCCGGGGTCATGGCGTCACCCTGCGTTGCGTCGTGCGGCCGATCGCGGCCATGCGGTGGAGAAAAGGCCGCCCTTCAGGGGCGGCCTTGCGTGGTCAGAAGCCGGTCTTTCCGGGAATCCAGCTGGTGCCGGCCATCGGAACCTGCGCCATGGCGGCAGCCTCGATGGTGAGCGCCACGAGGTCTTCGGGTTCGAGGTTGTGCAGGTGGCTCTTGCCGCAGGCACGCGCGATGGTCTGCGCTTCCAGCGTCATCACCGCGAGGTAATTGGCGAGACGCCGGCCAGCCAGAACCGGATCGAGGCGCTTGGCCAGTTCGGGATCCTGCGTCGTGATGCCGGCGGGATCCTTGCCCTCGTGCCAGTCGTCATAAGCGCCGGCGGTGGTGCCGAGGGCCTGGTAATCGGCCTCCCAGCGTGGATCGTTGTCGCCGAGCGCGATGAGCGCCGCCGTGCCGATGGCGACGGCATCCGCGCCCAGGGCCAGAGCCTTGGCCACATCGGCTCCAGAGCGGACACCGCCCGAGACGACGAGTTGCACCTTCCGGTGCAGACCGAGATCCTGCAGCGCCTGCACCGCGGGGCGGATCGCCGCCAGGATCGGAATGCCCACATGCTCGATGAACACGTCCTGCGTCGCGGCTGTCCCGCCCTGCATGCCGTCGAGGACAACCACGTCGGCGCCGGACTTGGCGGCGAGCGCTGTGTCGTAATAGGGCCGCGAGGCGCCGACCTTCACGTAGATCGGCTTCTCACCATCGGTGATCTCGCGCAGTTCCTCGATCTTGATCTCGAGATCGTCCGGCCCGGTCCAATCCGGGTGGCGGCAGGCCGAGCGCTGGTCGACGCCCGGGGGCAGGCAGCGCATGCCCGCGACACGCTCGGTGATCTTCTGGCCGAGCAGCATGCCGCCGCCGCCGGGCTTGGCGCCCTGGCCGATGACGATCTCGATCGCGTCCGCCTTCCGCAAGTCGTCCGGGTTCATGCCGTAGCGCGAGGGCAGGTACTGATAGACCAACGTCTGAGAATGCCCGCGCTCCTCCTGCGTCATGCCGCCGTCGCCGGTGGTGGTCGAGGTGCCGGCGAGCGTGGCTCCGCGCCCGAGGGCTTCCTTGGCCTGGGCGGAGAGCGAGCCGAAGCTCATTCCAGCGATGGTAATCGGTGTCTTGAGGTGGATCGGCTTCGAAGCGAAACGCGCGCCCAGCACCACCTCGGTGCCACAGCGTTCGCGGTACCCCTCCAATGGGTAGCGACTGATGGAGGCGCCGAGGAACAGGAGGTCGTCGAAATGCGGCAGCTTGCGCTTCGCCCCGGCCCCCCGGATGTCATAGATGCCGGTGGCGGCGGCGCGGCGGATCTCGGACATCACGTCAGGCGTGTAGGTCGCCGAAAAGCGGGGCTTGGTGCGCGGCAAGGGGCGCGCATCCTTGAGGGTCGGGTCCTTGGGAGTCTCGGCCATCAGTAGGCTCCGGCGTTGTCGACGTTGAAATGATAGAGGCGGCGCGCGGAGCCGTAGCGCCGGAATTCCGACGGGCTCACCTCGCCCGCCAGTCCGGCGGCCTTGAGCTTGGCGTAAAGCTGTTCGCGGTGCTCGTCGCGCATCTCCTTCTCGATGCAATCGGCACCCAGACTCTTGACCGAGCCGCGCACGTAGAGCCGCGCTTCGTAGAGGGAATCGCCCAAAGCCTCGCCGGCATCGCCCAGAACGGTCAGGGTTCCGGCCTGGGCCATGAAGGCCGACATGTGGCCGATCGAGCCCTTCACGACGATATCGACGCCCTTCATCGAGATGCCGCAGCGAGCCCCTGCATTGCCGTCGATCACCAGCAGGCCGCCATGAGCCGTGGCGCCGGCCGACTGGCTGGCATCGCCGCGCACATGGACGAAGCCCGACATCATGTTCTCGGCGACACCCACGCCCGCATTGCCGTTGATCACGACGCTGGCGAGCTTATTCATGCCGGCGCAGTAATAGCCGACATTCCCCTCGATCTCGACGGAGATCGGCGCATCGAGGCCCACCGCTATGGCGTGGCGACCATCCGGACCGGTGATGGTCCAATGGGTCTCGTTGGTGTCGGGGCGCAGGGCGTGTAATGCCCGGTTGAGGTCGCGCAGGGGCGCCTGGTTGAGATCGTAGGACGACATCAGTGACGCTCCCAGGCGTAGACCTTGGCGGGTTCGGGCTCGAAGACGCGGGCGGAGGCGATGCCGGGCAGCCCCACGAGGGCCCGGTATTCGGAGCCGAACGCCACGTAATCGTCGGTCTCGGCCATCACCGCAGGCTTGCAGGCGATCGGATCGCGCACGACGGCGAAGCCCGTCTCGGTCCCGACCACGAAAGTGAAGAAACCGTCGAGATCCGACAGGCTCGATTCCAGGGCCTGCTGGAGGGACGCCCCCTCGCGCATGCGCCAACTCAGGTAGCCGGCGGCGACCTCGGTGTCGTTCTTGGTAGCGAAGGTGAGCCCCTCGCGCTCGAGGCGGCGGCGCATGTCGTTGTGGTTAGACAGCGAGCCGTTATGGACCAGGCATTCGTCGATGCCGGTAGAGAACGGGTGCGCGCCATTGGTGGTGACCGCGCTCTCCGTGGCCATGCGCGTATGACCAATCCCGTGGGTGCCGGTCATGCCGGCGAGATCGAACCGCTCGGCCACGGAGGCCGGTAGCCCGACCTCCTTGTAGATCTCCATGCGCCGGCCGGCGCTGACCACGTCGATGCCGGGCGCCTCCTTCTTGAGCCACGCGCGGATCCGCCCCTCGCGCTCGGCGGGCACGGAAATGACGGTATGAGTGTCGCGTTCAATCTTGTCGAAGGTGAACGTGAAAGCCTCTTCCAGACCGGAGATCGCCTTCCGCAGCGCTGCCTGATCCGCACCACGAAGGGTGAGCTTCACGCCGTCACTGTCCGATCCGTAAACGGCGAAGCCAGCACTATCGGGACCGCGATCCGTCATGGTCGCGAGCATCTTGGACAGAAGCGAGCCAAGCTGCGGCTCAAGCTTTGAGTTCTTCAAGTACAACCCGACTATACCGCACATCGCACTTTCCCGCTTCCACCGAGCATGTTGATCGTTGCTCTCACATTCCAACCGACCCGTCAACTATCGGTCACAAAAAATTCTTCCGGGGAAATATTGGGGTGACCGATCATCTGCCGCCCGAACAGAGGCGCCTTTCTGTGAGGCACGTTGTGAAAAGGACAAATGCTCGCAGCGAGATTCGCCTGGCCAGCACAGCGCCCTGCAAGTTTACCGCTCTGAAGAACTGTATCGCTGAGAACAAGGCGTCGTTACGATACGCCTATCCTCGTCAAATAGGTTCGACGCAACCTGTAGCGACGAGAACACCCGCTCGCCGGAACGACGAAAAATTCCCTTCAAGAAATAGGGTTTCGCGAAAAGCGTGAGGCCGTCAAGTCCTGACGAACGGAGAATGTGTCCCTTCATCATAAGAGAAAGTGATGGCTCACGAGCGAGTGACGAGGTCACCGCCCACCCCTCTCCACCATCAAGCGACGGCTGAGAAACAGTTGACTCTCTCAAGGGACAGGCAAGAAAGTTCAATACGCGTGCACTGCGCCACCAATTTAGGCATTGACAAGGGCCTATTCTCGGCAGGATCTTTCCAGAAAGGAACCCTGGGTTCTCAAAAAGAAAATTTATGAAGGAGGACATGCCGTGAATCAGGATCCCCGCATCTCGTCCATGTTCAGACGCGACAGCGCAGCCGCCGCGTTCGCCGTGGTCGCGGTCTGGCTGATCTATGCCTTCACGTTCTGGAGCATGTGGAAAGCTTTCGAGAGCACCAACCTGCTCATTCCGATGGCGATCCTTGGCGCCATCGTGCTCTTCCTTAACACAGCATCCACCTTCGCGATGATCCGTCACTACAGTGAAGACAAGTCCGCAATCTACGGCACCGACATCTATTATCTTGACCAGATCCGCAAAGCGCGGCAGCACAAAGGAGCAACCGAATGAAAAAGGTTCCCTACGAGCCGCCGAGTCAGCCGATCATCGGGCAGATTTTCGATGCGATCCTGATGCTCATCCTTGTGTTCATCACACTCTACCTGCCGCTTTGGCTCAAACTGGCCGGCGGCGGCACGACCACGACGGAATATCCGAATCCATCCTGGGAATCACTGGGACAGAACGCGGTTATGGCGGCTCAGTGGGAGAAGCTGGGCATCGCGCCAGAGAAGGCCGCGACGATCATCGGGACCCGATTCGACTATAACTTCAACTGGACGGCCCTGGCATTCACGGCGCTGATCATCGTGGCCTACTTCGTCTTCATGTTCCGCTACTCTGACCATGAGTACCGCGAAGTCATCGCCGAGCGCTTCAGCGACGATGACCCGAGTAAGACAGTAGAGCCTCGCTGAGCCTCATTGGCCGCGGTCACAGTCAGCCCGTTCATTTCCTACGAGGATATCCGTCATGGTCGAGATCATGAACTGGAGTGCCTGGGCGATCGCCGGAGCCCTTGCGCTCTGGATGGCCGTCGATCTGGTGCGCACCAACCGAGCCTTCGGAGAGGACTACCTCCTCTCGTCCGAGGAGGGCGAGATCGTTGATGCCGATGTCGGCGAACAGGCAGCGAGGTCGTGATGCAGGATGTTCAGATCGCCACTCCGCCTGGATTCCAGCCCCCGAAAGTCTCGCTGCCAGACGTGTCGTCAGTATCGGCCGCTGTGCCCGCCAGGAAGATCGCGCTCTTGCGCGTGCTCGGGCCCGGCCATGTTTGGGCGCTCGGCGTCGGGATCGTGCTGGTGGGCGAGTTCATGGGTTGGAACTTCGCCGTCGGGAAGGGGGGGCCGGTCGCGGCGCTGACCGCCTGCTGGCTCGCCGGGATACTCTACACCTGCGTGGCCATGATCGATTCCGAGATTACCTCCACGGTGGCCGCCGCGGGCGGCCAGTACGCGCAGGCCAAGCACATCATCGGGCCGCTCGCGGCCTTCAATGTCGGCCTCTACCTTGTGATGGCCTACACGATGCTCGAGGTCTCGAACGCCATCGTGACCGGGGATCTGATCGAAGCGTTCATGGCCAATCTCGGCGTCGCGGGCACCGTCGACAAGCGCGCGTTCATGGTGCTCACCATCGTGGCCCTCGCCTTCCTGAACTATCGCGGCGTGCTCGCATCGTTGACGATGAACCTGCTGATCACGGCCGCTGCCTTCCTCGCCATCGTGGTGCTCTTCGTGGCGACCCAACCCTGGGCGCCGGGCGCAGTGCTGCAGCACGATGCCCTCTTGGTCGGCCTGCCCTACGGGAATCTCGGCATCCTCGCCGCCATGCATTTCGGCCTGTGGTTCTACCTCGGCATTGAGGGAACGACGCAGGCCGCGGAGGAGGTGCGCTCGCCCGCCCGTGCCCTGCCGCTGGGCACCATGACGGGGATGATGACCCTCCTGATCGCCGCGACGGCCACCTGGTACGTCTGCTCTGGGCTGATGCCCTGGGAATATCTCGGCCAGGCCGTGACGCCGCTCTACGATGCCGGGCGTCTCACGGGGAATCGCTGGCTCGAAGTGTTTCTGTTCTTCGGCACCCTGTTCGCCACCGTCGCCTCGGCCAATGGCTGCATCAACGACGCCTCGCGGGCCTGGTTCGCCATGGGGCGCGACCGTTACATGCCGGCCTGGTTCGGTGCGGTGCACCCCGCCTACCACACCCCTTACCGGTCGATCGTCTTCTTCGTGCCGGTGGCGATCATGTTCGCGGTCTCGACGCCGCTCGACCAGACCATCACCTTCTCGATCCTATCCGGGCTGCTCGGCTACACGCTGATGGCGCTCTCCATCGTGCTGTTCAGGCGGAAATGGCCTCTGGGCACCATTCAGAGAGGCTACGTCCATCCGCTCCATCCGCTGCCGTGTCTGCTGCTTCTGCTTCTGTGCAGCGTCACCTACGTCGCGGTGTTTCTCGGCTACGGGACGCAGCTCGTTGCGATGATGACCTTCTACATCATCGCCTCCGCCTGGTTCGTGCTGCACCGCTACAAGTATGTCAGGCGCGGCGACCAGTTCACGATGCACTGGCCAAAGCCGCGCGGCTATTGAGGCCGGAATGATCGACCTCCTCGTCCTCCCGATGCTGGGTGCCGCCGGCTACGCGCTCTACCGGCGCGGCCGGACGGCCTCGGCGGAACGGGCCGGAATGCTCCGACCCTGCGAAGACCTTCTGGCGAAGCCGGTCCATGGCCGCGACCCGACGGGCTTCGGAACTCTCGCGGGCCGGTTCCTGGACATGCCGGTCGAGATCAGGGTCATCCCGGAAGCCCTTGCCTTCCGGCGCCTTCCGCAGCTCTGGCTCAGCGTCTCGGTGCATCATGCGACAGGCGTTCGCGGCACGATCGACATCCTCAGGCGCGTGGTGGGTGCCGAATTCTATGCCCCGGCGGACAATCTCCCGGCGCGCTACAATGTGCCGGAAGGCTGGCCGGGCGAGACGCTGGTGCGGGGATCGCTCGGTGCCGCCCCCCTCCTTGCCCGTGCCTCCGGCACAATCGCGACCATTCTCGCCGAGCCACGCGTGAAGGAAGTGCTGCTCACGCCTCGGGGGATCCGGATCGTCAGCCAGCTCTGCCAGGGCGAACGCGGTGCCTACCTGCTCCTGCGCGAGAACCGTTTCCCCATGACGCAGATCGGTCCGGAGCAGTTGCGGCCTCTGCTCGCCCAAGCAACCGGCCTCGTCCGGAGCCTTACCGGAGAAGATGCAGTCCATGGATCCGAAGAAGCCCATGCGCGCGCCGCAGCCTAACCCCTATCTGGTCCTCGCGGCCGCCATCCTGCTGCCGGGCATGGGCCATGTGCTGCTCGGAAAGGCACAACGCGGCTTGGGATTCGCGTTCTTTACTCTGGTGGGGGCGTGGCTGACCACGAAATTCGCGTCGCCGGATGTGGATGTCATCGGTCGTCACGCCGCCGGCGTGTTCGTCTGGGCACTCTCGATCCCCGACGCTTACCGGATCGCGCGCCTGGGTGCGGTGACATCCTATGGTTCCACGTCACGCCCGACCACTTCGGCATCCTGACCCACGGCCTGTGCGGGCGATCGTCCGGAAACGGGCGCCCGCCTTCACTCGAGGCAGGCTGGACGTCTTCCCCGAAGCAACGCGTCTGCTCGCACACCATCTTTTTTACACGGACGGGTTTCGCGGTTCGGCGCGCCTGATCGGCTGATGTGTCGGGCAAAGGAACCAACCGCACAGATTCCGCCATCGACAATCATGAGTCGGATCGCCTCACCGGCAATCGCGCAATCTGTTCGATGCGGTATTCCGGTGTTAGACGTGAATCTTGTGCCGACATGATGGCTCTTGAGCCCCGCGTCGTGCTCGATGCGTGTTGCGATGAGGGCGAGATCAGAAACCGGATGCTGAACACCGCCTCTAACGCACCGGTGGACGACAAGCGCACACTCGAGCGGGCACTTGGCCACCAGATCCGCCTGTTCCGGCGCGAGCGCGACCTCTCTGTAGCCGATCTCGGCACGGCGGCCGGGATATCACCCGGCATGATCTCCAAAATGGAGAACGGGCAGATTTCGCCGTCGCTGTCGTCGATCAACGCTGTGGCGAAGGCGTTGAACGTGCCCATCACCGTGTTGTTCTCGGCCTTCGAGGAGAGCCGCGACTGCTCCTTCGTCAAGCGCGGACAGGGCGTCGTCATCGAACGGCGCGGCACGAAGGCCGGGCATCTCTACGAACTGCTCGGGGCGGGCCTGCGCGGCGAGATCGTCGTCGAGCCCTATCTCATCACCCTGGAGAACGATGCCGAGTCCTATACGGAGTTTCGGCATGGCGGCACCGAGTTCATCTACATGCTGACCGGCGAAGTCATCTATCGCCATGACAAGCACGATTACATGCTGCAGCCAGGGGACTCGCTCCTGTTCGATTCGGCGGCCTCGCATGGGCCGGCCAAACTGATTAAGACCCCGATGACCTACCTGTCGGTCATCATCTACCCGCGCAGCTGAAGCATCCGGCCGGGGAACAGCCGGCTCCGCTCACGGCGCCGCGTTGCGAACGTCGTAGCCGAACTCAGCCGCGGCATGGCTCAGCCACGACCAGACGCTGCCGGCGAAGCTGCGCGCCACGGCGAGGTCGTAGATGGGGGCTGCGTCCCGCTGCCAGATCTGCGCGCCCATATGCGCAAGGGCGGTGACGGCGACCTGCCCCGGCTGGAAGGCACGGGGATGAAGGTCGATGGCGAGGCCCTTGGCGAGGAACGCCCGGGCGTCCGGCCCGGACACGCGGACGATCGCCCGGGCGTCGCTCTGGTCGGTGACCGCGGCAATACCCTGCAACGCCTCGCCGAGGCCCGCCATCTCCTGGCGCGTCTCGAAGAGAGCGAGCCATTGATCCGGTCCGGACCAGACCAATCCCCGCTCTCCCGTGAGGCTGGCAGTCCCCGTATCGGGCAGCGACCAGCCGAAGCGCTCGCCCAGAACCTGCTGCAGGGCGTCGGTCCGGCCCTTCACCGCGATCACGGTGGCAAGCCCGAATTCGTCGCGCAGGGTCAGGGTGAGACCGGGCTCGCCGCCCGGGCGGCCGTGCCGACCGACCGGCGCGATCCCCGCCCAGGCGCTCCTCGGCCGCCATGTCGTCTCGATAACATCAGACACGCAGCTTCTCCTCTTTCGGGTCGACGAAGACCGGTGAGCAGATCTCGACTTCGACATCCCCGTCGCGCACCGGATCGTAGGCGCGCACGCGCGTCCCATGGCGCTCGGCGCCGCGCCGGATCAACCCGAGCCCGATCCAGTGCCCGAGGCTCGGCGAATAGGCGACGGAGGTCATGACACCCTCATCGGCCGCGAGGCTCGGGGCGGCGCCGACGGCGAGGAACCGTGCCCCCGCGCGCAGGCGCTGGCTGCGGTCGACCGGGCGGAACCCCACGAGGATCGGCCGCTCGGGATCGACGAGGGCCGGGCGCTCCTTCATCACGCGGCCGATATAGTCCTTCTTTTTGGCGAGCATGCCGCCGAGGCCGATGTCGCGCGCCGTCGTCTGGCCGTTGATCTCGGCACCGGCCGCGTGGCCCTTCTCGATGCGCATCACCGAGAGCGCCTCCGAGCCGTAGGCCGTGATGCCGTGGGCCGAGCCGGCCGTCATGACCGCACGCCACGCGGCGTCGCCATAGGCGGCCGGCACAGCCAGTTCGTAGGCGAGTTCGCCCGAGAACGAGATGCGGAACAGCCGCGCGGGGATGCCCCCTCCGACCGTGATGTCGGCACAGGCCAGGAAGGGGAAGGCCTCGTTCGACAGGTCGAATCCGGGATCGACGATGCCCCGCAACGTGTCGCGAGCGCGCGGTCCGGCTACCGCATATTGCGCCCATTGCTCGCTCACAGAGACCATCTGCACGTCGAGCTCAGGCCACAGCCATTGGTGGCAGAATTCCAAGTGCTGCATGACCTTGGCAGCGTTGGCCGTGGAGGCCGTCATCACAAAATGGCTCTCGCCCAGCCGCGCGATGGTGCCATCGTCCAGGACGAAGCCGTCCTCACGTAGAAGTACGGCGTAGCGCGCCTTGCCCACGGGTAGCGTGCCGAACGGATTGGCGCAGACCCGCTCGATGAGAGCGAGGGCGTCCCGGCCCTGGATGTCGATCTTGCCCAACGTCGTCACGTCGCAGATGCCGACATGGGCGCGCACGGTATTCACCTCGCGATTGACCGTTTCCAGCCAGTCGCTCTCGCCGGCCTTGGGGAAATAGGCCGGACGAAGCCACAGGCCGGTCTCCACGAAGACCGCGCCCTGCTCCTCGCACCAGGCATGCGATGGGACATGCCGGGTCGCGCGGAAATCCTTGCCCCGGTGATGCCCGGCGAAAGCGCCGATGGCGACGGGGGTGAAGGGCGGCCGGAACATCGTGGTGCCGACGCTCGCGACCGGCTGGCCGGTGAGCTCCGCCATGATGCCGAGCCCGGCGAGGTTCGAGGTCTTGCCCTGGTCGGTGGCCATGCCGAGGGTGGTGTAGCGCTTCAGGAGCTCCACCGCGCGAAAGCCCTCGCGATGGGCGAGCTCCACATCGGAGGCGGCCACGTCGTTCTGGAAATCGACGAAGGCCTTGCCCCTCGATACCGGCACGCGCCACAGCGGCGTATGGGCGATGCTCTCGGGATCGGTCTTCGGGGTCTCGGGCGCGGCGCCGGCGAATCCGCAGGCTGAGGCGGCCTCCGCACCGGCCCGGCCGCCGGTCTCCAGGCAGGAGATAAGGGTGAAGGCCCCGCTCGACGCCCCGACGGCCACCATGCCCGAGGGAAGCGCACCCGGCACGAAGGCGTGGATCGCCTCGTCCCAGACCGGTCGCCGCGACAGATGCGAATCTAGATGCACGATCGGATTCCAGCCATTGGCCATGGCGAGGCAGTCGCAGGCGATGGTCTGGCGGCTGCCATAGGTGTCCACCACCTCGATCGCCTCCAGGCCGAGATGCCCCTTCGTACCGGTGACGTAGCCATCACAGATCACCTGCGCGCCGACGGCCTCGGCCGCCCGGCGCAGCTCGGCCGGCACCGATGCGCGGGAATCGATCACGGCCACCACCTGTCCGCCCGCCGCGGCGACATCGGCCACGGTGCGCCAGCCGTCATCGCCCGAGGTGAAGATTGCGACGGCCCGGCCCGGGAGCACGCCGTATCGGTTGAGGTAGGTCCGCACCGCGCCGGCCAGCATCACGCCGGGCCGGTCGTTGCCGCCGAAGACGTGAGGGCGCTCGATGGCTCCGGCAGCGAGAATGGCTTGCTTTGCCGTGATCCGCCACAGGCGCTGGCGCGGCGCATGGACGGGGGGCACGGCGAGATGATCGCCGACGCGCTCGACCGCCCCGTAGGCTCCGTGATCGTAGACCCCGAACAGGGTGGTCCGGCTCAGAATGCGCACCTCCGGCATGCTCGCCAGTTCGGCGAGGGTGTCCGTGGCCCAGTCCGCACCGGATCGGCCGGCGATCTCGCGCCGGTCGGCAAGCAGGCGCCCGCCCGTCCGGTGATCCTCGTCGACGAGGATGACACGCGCGCCCGACCGTCCGGCGGCCAGGGCTGCGGCGAGCCCAGCCGGTCCGGCCCCGATGACCAGCACGTCGCAGAACGCGAAGGCCTTGTCGTAAGTATCGGGATCCGGCGCATGGGCGGCCCGGCCGAGGCCGGCGGCGCGGCGGATCATCGGCTCGTAGAGCTTCTCCCAGAGAGCGGCCGGCCACATGAAGGTCTTGTAGTAGAACCCCGCCGCGAAGACCGGCGCCGCCAGGGCGTTGACCGAGAGGGCGTCGTATTTCAGCGACGGCCAGCGATTCTGGCTCGACGCCTCAAGCCCCTCGTAGAGTTCGGCCACGGTGGCGCGGGTGTTCGGCTCCCGGCGTGCGCCCGAACGCAGTTCGACGAGGGCGTTAGGCTCTTCCGAACCGGCGGTGAGGATGCCGCGCGGGCGGTGGTACTTGAACGACCGGGCGACGAGGCGCACGCCGTTGGCCAACAGCGCCGAGGCCAGGGTATCGCCCTGAAAACCGCTGTAGCGCTGGCCGTCGAAGGTGAAGTCCAGGGGGCGGCGCCGGTCGATCATGCCGCCGGTCGCGGTACGAAAGCCCTGCCCAACGGCCGTTGCCGGGGAGGCGCCGCTGGGGGAGGCGGTATCCCGAAGGGTGAGCGTGGTCATGCGACCTCTCCTGTCCGACGGCTCAGCGCGACCTCGCGGGCGGAGGACACCCCGGTGATCTCGTGGGTGCGCGTGTCTCGATCGACCACGAGCCAGGAGCGGCAGCCGGCGCCGTGATACCAGAGCTCGCGATGGGGGCCGGCCGGGTTGTCACGCAGGTAGACGTAGTCGTGCATGGCGGCGGGAGGCGCTTCCATGCCGTCGGGCCGGATCGGCGCGGCGTCGCCGAGATAGCTGAACTCGCCGTTGTCGCGGGGCCCGCAATGGGGGCATCGGATACGCATGATCGTCGTTCCCTCAATCCAGATCCGCGCTCAATGCAGGTTCGGTTGGGCGCCCATGCCCTTCTCGTCGATGAGATGGCCGGTGGCGAAACGGTCGAGCCGGTAGGCGGCGGCGTCCCCATGCGACGTGTCGCGGGCGATGAGATGGGCAAAACAGAACCCCGCCGCCGGGGTCGCCTTGAAGCCGCCGTAACACCAGCCCGCATTGAGATAGAGACCGTCGACGGGAGTACGGTCGATGATCGGGCTGCCATCCATGGACATGTCCATGATCCCGCCCCAGTGCCGCAGCAGCCGCAGGCGCCCGAGGCCTGGCCACAAGGCCATGCCGCCCTCCATCACGTCCTCGATCGTCGCGAGGTTGCCGCGCTGGGCGTAGGAATTGTAGCCGTCGATGTCGCCGCCGAAGACGAGGCCGCCCTTGTCCGACTGGCTGACGTAGAAATGTCCGGCCCCGAAGGTCATCACCGTGTCGATGAGAGGCTTCACGCCCTCGCTGACGAAGGCCTGGAGCACGTGGCTCTCGATCGGCAGGCGCAGATCGGCCATGGAGGCCAGCAGCGATGTCGAGCCCGCCACCGAGAGCGCAACCTTCTTCGCCCGGATGAAGCCACGGCTCGTCTCGACCCCGACCACCCGCCCATTCTCGCGGCGGATGCCGGTGACGGCGCAGTTCTGGACTATGTCGACGCCCCGGTCACTGGCCGCGCGGGCATAGCCCCAGGCCACGGCGTCGTGGCGCACGGTGCCGCCCCGACGCTGGAGGAGACCGCCCTTCACGGGAAAGCGCGCATTGTCGAAATCGATGAACGGCACCATTCCCCGAACCCCCTCGCGGTCGAGGAGTTCGGCATCGATACCCGCCATCCGCATGGCGTTGCCGCGCCGGGCATAGGCATCACGCTGCGCATCCGAATGGTAGAGATTCAGCACGCCGCGCTGGCTCACCATGGCGTTGTAGTTGATGTCCTGCTCCAGCCCCTCCCAGAGCTTCATCGACCGTTCGTAGAACGGGATGTTGCCGGCGAGCCCATAATTAGAGCGGACGATGGTGGTGTTGCGCCCGACATTGCCGGAGCCGACATGGCTCTTCTCCAGCACGGCGACGTTGGTGATGCCGTGCTCCTTGGCGAGATAATAGGCGGTCGCGAGACCGTGGCCGCCGCCACCGACGATGACGACATCATACTCGGCCTTGGGCGCGGCATCGCGCCATTGGGGCTTCCAATCACGCTGGCCACGCAGGGCCTGACCCAGGACGCTGAGGAGGGAATAGCGCATGGCGGGACATGCTCCGGGGCTGGTTGCGGCGTGTGTCACCTTGAGTAGCGTATCGCCGGCTAACGCCCCTTGCATTTTGCGACGTCATTCGGACAATTTGCGCAGAAATGAACGGCCGTCCTCTAGCGCCAAAGTCCCCGAATCTTGCCCGATCTCGCCCTTGACGCCACGGCATCGGAAAAGCCGGCGCCGCTGACCGTCGGCTTCATCTTGCTGCCGGGCTTTCCGCTCATGTCCTACGCGGCCGCGGTCGAGCCCATGCGGGCGGCCAACACCCTTCTGGAAAGCGAAGTCTACCGCTGGTGGCATGCGGCACCGGGCGGAGGCGCCGTCCAGGCTTCCAACGGAATTGCGATCCTGCCTGATGTCGATGTCGGCGACACCAAGCTCGACGCCGACCGTGTCTTCGTCTGTGCGGGGGGAAATCCCGCCGCCTTCGACGACCCAGCCCTGACCGCTTGGCTTCGCCATCTCGCCCGGCGGGGGATCACGCTCGGCGGCATTTCCGGAGGGCCTTACCTGCTCGCCCGTGCGGGTCTGCTGACGGGGCGCCGTTGCACGCTCCACTGGGAGCATGTTCCCGCCTTCGAGGAACGCTACCCGGATATCGAGGTCGTGCGCTCCCTCTTCGAGATCCAGGACGATCGGATCACCTGCTCGGGCGGCATCGCCGCCCTCGACCTGATGCTCAACCTGATCGAGCGCGACCACGGTCCGGGCCTCGCCAACGGCGTCAGCGACTGGTTTTTGCACAACCAGATTCGCGAGGGCCTGAGTCCGCAGAGGATGGACCTCCGCCTGCGGATCGGGGTGCGCGACCCGCGGCTGCTCCGGGTCCTCGCCGCGATGGAAGCCAATCTGGAAACGCCGCTCTCGCGGCAGGGACTGGCCGATCTCGCCCGCGTGTCGATCCGTCAGCTCGAGCTACTCTTCAGAAACCGGATCGGCATCAGTCTTCACCAGCATTATCTCGCCCTGCGGCTCGACCGGGCCCATCAGCTCCGCCGCGAGAGCGCGCTGAGCTCGGCGGATATCGCCATGGCGACGGGATTTGCCAATGCGGCCGAACTCGCCCGAGCCGAACGCCGGAGGCGCCTCAAGGCCACAACCCCGCCTAGCAAAACCGGCGAGGGGTGAGAGGGCCGTTCCGGGACGGGCGTCCGCGCCGGAACGGCCGCCTTCGAGGGGAACGAAGGCTCAGCGCCCGTACGCGGTCCGGTGGATGTCGAAGGCCGCGTCGGCCCGGACAGGATCGAGGCGGGGCGAGGCGGCGTTCCTGCGCGGCGCGCGACGAGCCGCGAAACGGTCCCGAGCCGCCTTGGCGGCCTTCTCGACGCTGGCGAAGACGAGCCCGTCGAGGGGGTCGAAATCACGGCCGGACGAGAAGAACCGGACGCCGCCCCGTTCGGGCACGGCGATTCCGGCCGTCACGTCGCCGATTTCGATCACCCGTGGCGGCGGGGCGGTATGAAGGCGGTTACGGGCACGGGCCTCGAGATGATCCGCCCGGGCATCAGGCGTGTGCAATCGGTTCAACGCCCTGTGGGCGTCGTCCTGGTGAAAGTGGGGCATGGTGTCGAAGTCTCCTGGCGCGGCCTAACGGCCATCTGCTGAAAGCAATCGGATCTGACGGGTGGGTCAGCATCGACAGCGGGAGCAGGCACAAAAGAGACTTTGGAACGAGGGTCGATCAGTCACGGCAAGTCATCCTTTCGATGAAGGACCACGAGGCGCGAGCGCTCCGCAGTGCTTTAGCGTTTGATGACGCGGCGCAAGCTACACACTTCAAATCACCGCGACGGACCAAGCCATCCGGTCTGGAGCCGCACCTCTAAAATGAGAGCAACACGTCGCTTCGTCAACGGATGCATCTTCCGAATGCATGCAGTCTTGTGGCAGGAATGACGCCTGGACCCACGAAGCGCAGGCGATTTCTTCGGAGGGTGGTTTTTTGGAGTGCGCCGCGGTCAAGCGGACGCGGCGGCCACGCGCCCGATCAGGCCGGCAAGGTCGCGATGATGCCCGTAGACCCGTTCAGCACCGGCCGCGATCAGGTCCGCTCCCGTGGAATCGTGCAGCCAATGCCCTCCGCCGGTGAAGCCCAGGACGCGCATCCCCGCGGCGCGCGCCGCCGTGACGCCAGGCACGCTATCCTCCACCACGAGGCATCGGCCAGGAGCGAAGCCCATCTCGGCAGCGGCAAGGAGGAACAGGTCGGGAGCCGGCTTGCCGCGGGAGACCATGGTCGCCGAGAAGATACGGCCCTCGAACAGGGGCAACAGGCCGGTGAGGCCGAGCGAATGGGCGAGCCGCGCCGGATCGCTGCTGGACGCGACGCAGCTCGGAAGCTCCAGTGACCGCACCGCCAGCGCGATCCCCTCCATGGCGCGCAGGTCGCGGTCGAAGGCGCGAAGGGTTTCGGCTTTCACCGCCTCGACGAAGCCGTCGGGCGCGGCGATCCCGTAATCGCGCTCGATATGCCCCATGATCGACGTCATGGATGTGCCGGCGAAGCGCTCCCTCACCGTATCCACATCGATGACCACTCCGATCCGATTGAGCCCGGCAGTCAGCGTCCCGAGACTCAGGGGCTCGCTATCGACCAGCACGCCGTCGCAATCGAAGATCACCAGTTCGGTGGGAGTTTCGGGCTCGGTCGGCAAAGCGCTGGTCCGCTGGAAATGTCTGGGCCGGGCTGTGCCACGGAGGCGTCTCGGGGCGCAATGGCAGTCCTCGCGCACTCATTGCCGGGACGGCGTGCGCCTCGGACACCTTGCGCCTCGCGACGGCGGCCCGTAATCCCGCAAGGCCGGCATGGGAGCCGGCTTGTGTGCAAGCCGCGATGCTCCGCTTTCTCAGCCGCCTCCTCGGATACGTCGTCCTCGCGGCGGGCTTTGTCGGCCTCGTCTATGATGGCGCGCGTTCGATCGCCAATAACGGCGTGCGCGTCACCAGCCTGAGCGACCTGCTGATGACACTGTTCAAGGAGCGCGGAAGCGCGCTTCAGGGCGCGGTGGAGAGCGTGGCGCCATGGCTTTGGCAAGCCCTCGTCCTGCCGCTGACCCTGGCCCCCGCCTGCCTCCTCGGCCTCGGCCTGGGGGCTTTCCTGCTCTGGCTCGGCCAGCCGCCCCGCGAGCCGATCGGCTTCCTCAGCCGGCCCTGACATCGACGTCCGGCGGCATGGCCGTTTCGACACGGGGCATTCAGGAACGGGGCCGGCACCCCATATAGGGGACATCCCGCCCTCTCATGGAGGCCCCCGATGCTCCAGTTCTTCCGCAAGCGTCCCGAGATGCCGAGCGCCACCGATGCGTTGCCCGGCCGGTCGACGCCGATTCCCACCACCGAGACCCATTTCGTCAACGGCAATCCGCTGAAAGGCCCTTATCCGGAGGGAACCGAGCAGATCGTCCTGGGACTCGGCTGCTTCTGGGGCACCGAGCGCAAGTTTTGGCAATTGCCGGACGGAATCGTCGTGACGGCGGTGGGGTACGCTGGCGGCTTCACGCCCAACCCGACTTACGAGGAGGTCTGCTCGGGCATGACCGGCCATAACGAGGTTGTCCTCGTCGTCTACGATCCGGCCGTGCGCCCTCTGGAGGCAGTGCTCAAGACGTTCTTCGAGAGCCATGACCCAACCCAGGGCATGCGCCAGGGCAACGATGTCGGCACGCAGTACCGTTCGGGAATCTACACGGCGAACAAGGCGCAGGCCGAGACCGCCCGACGCGTTCGGGAGGTCTACGGAGAGGCCTTGAAGGCACGCGGGTTCGGCGAGATCACGACGGAGATCGTCCCGCTCGATACGTTCTACTTCGCCGAGGGCTACCATCAGCAATACCTTGCCAAGAACCCGGCTGGCTATTGCGGTGTAGGCGGCACCGGAGTGACCTGTCCGGTCGGAACCGGGATCGCCGCCTGAGGCGCCCGGCTTATCCAAGCCCAAACCTTGTCGAGCTTGGCGGTACATGGCAAACCCCCGCCCGGTCGGACGGGGGTTTTGGGACAGATGGTCGAACAGGTTTTCGAACGCGTACTTTTCGCGTGTCGCTGGCTGCTGGCGCCCTTCTATGCCGCACTGGGCATCGGCATCGTCGTGCTGCTGGTCAAGCTGCTGCAGGAACTCGCCTACTTCGTCTTGCACATGTGGAGCGCCACTGAGTCGCAGATCATTCTCGGCGTGCTGACTCTGGTCGATCTGTCCTTCACCGCATCCTTGCTCATCATCGTGATGTTTTCGGGATACGAGAACTTCGTCTCGAAGATCGATCATACGGACCATAAGGACTGGCCCGAATGGATGGGGACGATCGACTTCACCGGACTGAAGCTGAAGCTGATGTCTTCGATCGTCGCTATCTCGGCGATCTCGCTGCTGAAAGCCTTCATGGACATCAAGGCGACACCGGACCGAGAGCTGTACTGGCTCGTCGGTCTCCACATGGTCTTCGTCGTCTCCGGCATCCTGATGGCCCTGACGGATCGGATCGCCGCCGGGCATCACGACAAGTAGGAACGTTCTGGGAGTCGGCTCGATGACCCGTGCGGAAGCCGTCGGTAAAGCGCTTCGGATCCTTGCTCCGCGCCTTCCCGCCTTCGAGACGGATTCCGTCCTTGCCCGGGCGCTGGCCAGTCCTGGCCTACGGAATGCGAGCCCCGAGACCGCGGCATGGCTCGCCCTCGTCGCCTTCGCCCGCCACGTCTTCACCGAATACGAATCCTATCTCGAAGAGGGCTACGACCGGGACAGCGCCCGCCATTTCGTCCTCGACGAGCTCAACGAGACGTTGCGCGGCTGGGGCGTGCGCCGAACCGTGTCCGAGGACGTAGAACAACCGGACGAGGAGTGACCCCCGCGTCGGCCCCGCCCCGCAAGGGGGGCGTGGCGCCTGGCTTGACCCTTCGGATAGGCGCCCTGCCGAAGTACATCTCTGCGGGAAACCTTTCCGGCGGCGCAACCGTTTCCACGATCGAGGGGGCCTCGACCGTTCACAGGACAGTGGCCATGCGCAGAATGCTCCCCATCATCGCCGGATTGGTGCTCGCATCCGGTGCGGGCCTCGCGGCCGACCGGGCATGGGCGCAGCAGGATGCCGATCCTGCCGCCTGTACCACGTTCGACTGGCCGATCCTGCGGGAGCAGGCCTGGTTCGAGGCGCCCTCCCTCCCCCGGCTCGATTCCGGCGCGACCCTCTCCGCGGAAATGCCGGGCGCCGTTCTGGCGCTCAAGCCGGTCGCGGGAGCCGATCTTCCCTTGACGCCTTCGCGGGAACCGAAGCCCGGCACGTTCGGCGGCAGCTTGCGGATCCCACCCGTCGTCACGCCCGGCCTGTATCAGGTGACGTTGTCGGACAATGCCTGGATCGACGTGAGCCAGGACGGCGCGACGACGCGCAAGCCCGTGGCGAGCACGATGCGGCCCGGATGTCCGGGCGTCTCGAAGAGCGTCCGGTTCCAGTTCGGTACCACTCCTATTCTCGTCGTCGTCAGTGGTGCGAAATCGGATTCGATCAAGATCGCGGTCGCACCGGCGGAATAGTCGAGAGCTCTCGACGGCCCGACGGCCGATAGACTAGGTTGGCGCCATGCACCTGACCTCTCGTCCATTCCGCCTCGCGGCCCTCGCCTTCCTCTTGTGTGGAGGGGCCGCACAGGCCCAGGATAGGGGCAGCGTAAACCCCAAGCCCCTTCCACCCCTGGCCGATCCCGATGCGCCGTCGACGCCGGCCAAAGCCCTGTTCGGGCGGGCGACGACACCGGCACCCGGCCCCGCCCGGCCCTATGGCTCTTATGCGAAGGGATGCTTTTCCGGCGGCGAGGCCCTGCCCAATGACGGACCGACCTGGCAAGTCATGCGCCTCTCCCGGAATCGGATGTGGGGCACACCGCATCTCGTGGATTTCATTGAGCGCCTAGCCGCCAAGGCTCCTCGCGTCGGATGGAACGGGCTTCTCGTGGGCGACATGTCCCAGCCTCGTGGCGGCCCGATGCTCACGGGCCACGCCTCGCATCAGCTCGGCCTCGACGCCGATGTCTGGCTCACGCCCATGCCCGACCACCGCATGACCCGCGCGGAGCGTGAGGAGACCTCTGCCACCAACGTGGTCCGCGCGGACCGCCTCGACATCGACCCGCAGGTCTGGACGCAGGAGCACCTCAAGCTGATCCGCCTCACGGCCCAACAGCCCGAAGTCGCGCGCCTCTTCGTCAACCCGGCGATCAAGAAGGCTTTGTGCCGGGAGGCGGGGGGCGACCGCTCCTGGCTCAACAAGGTGCGCCCGATGTACGGGCACAATTACCACTACCATATCCGCCTCTCCTGCCCGGCTGGGGACGACCAATGCGGAGACCAAGCGCCGCCGCCATCCGGCGACGGCTGCGGAGAGGAGCTCGCATACTGGTTCAGCGACGCCGTGCTGAACCCGCCGAAATCCACGAAGCCGGGGAAACCCAGACCGCCGATGACCATGGCGGCCCTTCCCGCAGCCTGCCGGATGGTGCTGAAGGCCCGGTAAGCTCAGCTTTCCCGCGAGCACATCGAGAATTCGTGTTTCGGGATCCACGCCGATGGGCGGGGATGCGCAGCCTCAGGCCGGATAGCCCATGCGATTCGGCATCACGGATGCCACATCCCGGAACAGTGGCACGCAACCGGGAGAGGCGGGTTCTACGCCCGACCTAATCGGCAACCGCATCGGCGGACCGGCTGTCGCGCGCACGGCGCACGAAAGCGCGCGGCGGTTGTCCCGTGAGACGGCGGAACGTCTTCGACATCTGGCTCGCATCGCTGAACCCCGCCAGGGGGACAATCTCGCTCAGACTCATCGTTCCGGTGGCGATAAGGTCCTGCGCACGGTTCACCCGCTCGCGCAGGATGAACTGGTAGGGCGTCACCCCGAATGACGTACGGAAAGCGCGGACCAGATGACCGACGCTGATACCGACCGCATCCGCGAGGTACTGCAGGCTCAGCGGTTCGGTGAGGTGGGTGAGAATCAGCTCTCGAAGGATGGCGGCCTGCGTCGAAGTCAGGGTCGGACCATTGCGGTGTGGAGGCGCATCGGTGCCTGAGAACAGCTGCAGCAGCGTCGCCGATACGCTTTCTACCAGCAGAGGACCGTTGGCGCAGCCGGTCTCGAGGTCGGCCGAGACTGCCTGCAGGAGATGGCCCGCGGCGACTTGAGAGCGCGACGGGAAGAACTGCGTCCGGATGCGCGTCTTGGCCAGGGACAGATCGGTAATGCGCTCGACGGCCTCTGGAGCCAGCTTGAGGACCATGGTGCGAAACGCACCGGTCCAGTTCTCGATCACGGTCGCCCCCGGCTCGAGGACCACGATGTTGTCCTCGGAGAAATGATAGCTCTGCCCGGACCACAGGAAGTGCTGGCTTTGCGGGGCCAACGAGAGCGCGAAATGGATGCCCTGCTGGACTATGGACGCCGTCCCATGGCTACCGAGCATCAGGTCGCAGAACCCGATACCGGCCCAGCCGAGCCCCGTACTGGTCTGGAGCACTGCCTCGATCTCGCCATCGAGTTCGAGCGTGCAACCGAACTCACTCCGCTCAACCCGCATTCACGATTTCATGGTGCATGTGAAACCCTCGTGCTGCAGCCAGCTCAATGGATTGTGCCTTACCGAAGCGTCAGAACTTCCCAGCTCTGCCGCAGGATATTCCGGCAACAGGCAAAGGAGACTTCGGCAATGTGGTGTGTCATTTCGAAGAAAATCGATCTGTCACTGTCCAACACGTCGCAGCCTCCGATGCAGAGATATGACACGCAACGAACCGATGCAAACAGAGCCGCTTGTTTAGAACTCCACTAATTGGACGCATCTTGTCCTTTTGCTTCGTCCATCGAAACGACTCATGGCGGCATGCACGCATTATGGAACAGGCGGAGCGTTTGCTCAGGCCTCGATTGAATTCTTCATCCGGTACACCTGATTTTGAAGGATCGTGAGATCATTGCGTCTATCGCCCCCAACATTGGGAGAAGCATTTTCCCCACAGTCAAGCCGAGCCCGTCTCTTCGATTCACATGCGACAAAATGTCAATTCTCTGAAAAAAGCTCTTTTGTTACCAACACTTATGGACTGCAATACAAAATTCCAGCCTTGACTCCGATTTCGATCAACAATCGCCAAAAACGCCTGTCGCAGGCGATATGATACAGGATATTATGCACCGCCGCCGAAGGCATATAGATATAGATCATCAATCGCCAATATAGGTCTATCCGTTCCTCCCTAAGATCGAAGGGTCGAGATAGTGACTTGATGGATCGGGCAAGAGGTGTAGTCTGGATGACAGAAAGCAATCCCGAACGCTTTCAAACATAGAACGACGAGAAAACAATCGATCTGCCGAACACATCTTGGAGAGAAAATATGTCGACTGCCAATGACACTATTCGCCCCCTCGAAGCATCCGAGCTCGATGCTGTCGGCGGCGGCCTCTCCCTGGGACTTGACCTCGACCTCTCCAGCGAACTCGGTGCCGTATCCGGCACGGTCGATCAGGTCGGCGGGCTGGTAAGCGGTCTCGTAGGCGGCCTTCTCGGTGCCGTAGGCGGCGTTGTCGGCGGACTGCTCGGCGGCAAGTAACGCTGCCTTCGAACCAGCGTCCTGATTTCTCTAGGCCCGGCGCGAAACGAACGCGCGGCCTCATACCGGAGCTATGACATGACCCAGAACCTCGACACCATCCGCGAACTCGACGCCAAGGAACTCGACGCCGTCGGCGGCGGCCTCTCCCTCGGCCTGGAACTGGACCTCTCCAGCGAACTCGGCGCCGTCTCCGGCGTGGTCGGTCAGGTAGGCGGATTGGTCAGCGGTCTCGTCGGTGGCCTTCTTGGCGCGGTCGGCGGTCTTCTCGGCGGCCATTGAACCACGCCACGAACTCTCCGCATCCTTCCGATCGGTAAATGAGCGCGGCGGGCCTGTAGGCCCGCCGCGTCCTTCGTGCATATGAAGCCGCAGAGCCGAAGCACGCCGTCTCTCGACCAGGAAAACCACCGGACCAGATGACGTCGCCGCTTTTCCGCGCAGAGGTCGCCCAGGCGCGGCGGGATTCCTGGCTGGGCGAGGCCCAGATCGTTCAGCCGCTCTCGATCCGGCTGATGACTGCGATCACGATCCTGATCACGATCGCCGCGCTCCTCTACGTCGTTTTCGGCACTTATACGCGGCGCATCCACGCCTTCGGCATGCTCACGCCGGATGTCGGTCTCATCACCGTGGCAAGCCCGGTGGCAGGACGCGTCAGCGTCTCGGGGGTGAAGGAGGGCGACAGGGTCGTTCAGGGCCAGCTGCTCTACACCCTGGACCTCGACGCCGTGTCGGCCAACGGTCCGACCCAGCAGCGCATCATCGATCAGCTGGCCCGGCAGAAGGAGACGATCGAGGCGCAATCTCGGTTGCGGTCGGCCATGGCGGCCACCGAGAAGCGCTCCCTCGCCGAGCAGATCGACAATCTGCAATCCCAGTCGCGGCAATTGGAGGAGCAGGTTCAGCTGCAGGAAAAGCTGGTGCCACCGCTGAAAGAGCGGGTCGATGTCCTCGCCAAGGCGGTGAGCGACGGCTTTGCCCGCTCAGCCGACCTCCAGAACCAGAATTACCTCTACCTGCAGGCGAGTTCCCAGCTTGCCCAGTTCCGCAACTCGCGTCTGCAGCTCATGGGCAAGGTCGGCGAGTTGCAGGCGACGCTCGCTACCTTCGACGACAAGCTCGCCCGCGACCTCGCCGAGATGGACCGCACCGCCGCCCAATTGGAGCAGCAGCGGGCCGAGAGCGAGGCACGCCGGGCCATCGAGGTGCGGGCGCCCGAGAAGGGCATTCTCACCTCGATCCGGGTCCAGGCCGGCCAAGGCGTGGCAGCGGGCGCCACCCTCCTCACCCTGCTACCGAGCGAGGGCCGGCTCCAAGCGAACCTGTTCGTGGAATCCTCAGCCATCGGCTTCATCGATACGGGGGAGGCCGTGATGCTGCGCTACGCGGCCTTTCCCTTCCAGCGCTTCGGCCTCTATCGCGGCACCGTCACGGAGGTGACCCGCGCGCCCCTGGAGGCCGCCGACCTGCCGGAAGCCGCCGGTACCAGGGCGAAGAACGGCGACGGCATCTACCGCATCATCGTGCGGCCGGACGAGAACAGCGTGATCGCCTATGGCGAGAGCCGGCGGCTGGAGGCCGGGATGCGGGTCGAGGCCGATATCGCCCTGGAGAAACGCCCTCTCTATCGCTGGCTCCTCGACCCGCTCTACCGGGTGAAGCGCAGCGTCGATCTCGTGACCCGGGGCGGATGAAAGCGTGAGCCTGCTCAGCACCCTCCAGTTCGGCTTCGGCCGGCGCGTGCCCGTCCTGCTCCAGGCGGAGGCTGCCGAATGCGGCATGGCCTGCCTCGGCATGGTGCTCGGCTATCACGGCCGACATGTGGATCTCGGCGCCCTGCGCCTCCGGCATGCCCTATCGCTCAAGGGCATGACCCTGCGCAACCTCATCGATCTGGCGGGCTCGATGGGCCTCGCCACGCGGGCCTTGCGGGCCGAGCTGAAGGATCTGCCCAAGCTCAAGACGCCGTGCATCCTGCATTGGGGGCTCAACCACTTCGTCGTGCTCACCGCCGTGAACGGCAGGGGGATCGTCATCCACGATCCCGCCCGGGGGCGGCGCAAGCTCACCTTCGCGGAGGCGTCGCGCGAGTTCACGGGCGTCGCCCTGGAGGCGAGCCCGACCACCAGCTTCGTGCGCGAGAAGCGCCGGCGCGGGCTGGCGCTGGGCGACCTCTTCCGCACGATGGGCGGCATCCGCCCGGCCCTCGCCCAGATCCTGGCCCTGTCCCTCGGCATCGAGCTCGTCGCGATCCTGATGCCGATCGCATCGCAGATCGTCATCGACGAGGTCATCGTCAACGCCGATCTCGACCTTTTGCTGGTGGTGGCGGTGGGGCTCGCCCTGCTGCTCGTCGTCCAGCTCGTCCTCTCGGTGGCGCGGACCTGGGCGATCATGCTCACCGGTACCAAACTGAACTACCAATGGTCGGGCAGCCTGTTTGACCACCTCTCGCGCCTGCCACTGGACTATTTCGAGAAGCGGCACGTCGGCGACGTGATCTCGCGCTTCGGCTCCCTGGCGACGATCCAGAAGGGGCTCACCACCGATCTCGTCCAGGCCGTGCTCGACGGCATCATGTCCATCGGCATGCTCGCCATGCTGGTGGTCTATGGCGGCTGGCTCTCCCTCGTGGTCGTCGCCTCGACGGCGCTCGCCGCAGCGCTGCGGATCGCCGCCTACGCTTCCTACCGCGAGGGCACCGAGGAAGCGATCGTTGCCGAAGCGCGCCAGCAGAGCCACTTCATCGAGACCGTGCGCGGCATGGCGAGCGTGAAGCTCCTCGACCTGCGCGAGCGCCGGCGCGGCACCTGGATGAACCACTTCGTGACCTCGCTGAATGCGCGGCTGCGGCTCCAGCGCCTCGATCTGATCTTCGGGCGGGCCAATGAGCTGCTGTTCGGTCTCGACCGGCTGCTCCTGCTCGTGCTCGGCGCGCGGGCGGTCATCGACCAGTCGATGACGCTCGGCATGTTGGTGGCCTTCCTTGCCTATCGCGACCAGTTCTCGCAGCGGATCGGCAACCTGATCCAGTCGGGCTTCCAGTTGCGCATGCTCAATGTCCAGACCGACCGGTTGTCGGACATCGTCATGAGCGAGCCCGAGGAGGGTTCCGGCTCCACCCTGGAACCGGCCGCCCCGGCGGTGATCCGGGCGGCGGAGGGGACGGGGAGTGTCGCCGTGAAGGGGCTCGCCCTGCGCTACGGCGCGGATGAGCCCTGGATCTTCCGCGATCTCAGCCTCGACGTGATGGCAGGGACGAGCTTCGCCATCACCGGCCCTTCGGGCTCAGGCAAGACCTCGTTGATGAAGATCATGATGGGCCTGCTGCCCGCGAGCGAGGGGCGCGTCCTCATCGACGGGCAGGAGATCCGCACCCTCGGGGCGGCCAGCTATCGCCGCCGGATCGCGGGCGTGATGCAGAATGACGGTCTCTTCGCCGGCTCCATCGCCGAGAACATCGCCAGTTTCGACGAGCGGCCCGATGCCGACTGGATCGAGGAATGCGCCGCGCGCGCGGCCATCCTCGCCGACATCAAGCGCACCCCGATGGGGTTCGAGACCCTGGTGGGCGATATGGGCTCTACGCTCTCGGGCGGCCAGAAGCAGCGGGTCATCCTGGCCCGCGCCCTCTATCGCAAACCGGAGATCCTGTTCCTCGACGAGGCGACGAGCCATCTCGACGAAGCGACGGAAGCCGTCATTGCCGAGGCTTTGCGCGACCTGCGCATGACCCGGATCATCGTCGCCCACCGCCCGGCCACCATTGCCGGAGCGGACCACGTCTTTACCCTGACGCCCTCCACATGAGGCCCCGTCGGGACGAGAGCCTCCACACCCGCCCGTCGAGGGGCGGCCCTGGCGCGAGCGTCAAACCCCGCGATAGTGTTCGTCGGTGACCTGTTCCAACCACGTCACCGCCCGGCCGTCGCGCTGCTCTTGGATCGCGATATGCGTCAGGGCCGTCGTTGCCGTTGCCCCGTGCCAGTGTTTTTCACCCGGCTCGAACCAGACGACATCGCCCGGCGCGACAGCCTCCATCGGGCCGCCCTCCCGCTGAACCCAGCCTGCCCCGAAGGTGACGATGAGCGTCTGGCCGAGCGGATGCGTATGCCAGGCCGTGCGGGCGCCCGGCTCGAACGTCACGCTCGCTCCGGCGACCCGCGCCGGCTCAAGTGCGGAGAAAAGAGGGTCGATCCGCACGGTCCCGGTAAACCATTCGGACGGTCCCCTGCCGGACGGTCGCGACCCGCTGCGTGTAATGTCCATTCGCCTGCTCCTCCGTTTCCACCGGATCGACCGTCAAAGCGACCAGCCACCGTCGATCACCGTGGCGGCTCCGGTCACGAACCCACCGAGGTCCGAGCACATCCAGAGCACCGCTTCCGCGATCTCCTCCGGCTTGCCGAGGCGCCCTACTGGTTCGAGGTCGATCGCTTTCTGAACGTCGCCTCCCGTGAAACGGTCCATCATCGGCGTTTCGATGTTGCCGGGCAGGATAGCGTTCACCCGTATGTTGTTCCTGGCATAGTCCAGTGCCGCCGAGCGGGTCAGACCGATGATGGCGTGTTTGGAAGCGGCATAGGCCGCGCCGCCCGCGACACCGCGGATGCCGGCACCGGAAGAGGTGTTGACCACCACGCCGCCGCCCTGGCGTACCATCTGCGCCAGCTCGTACTTCATGCAGAGGAAGGTTCCCCTCAGGTTGATGCCGAGGATGCGATCCCATTCGTCGAGTTCGATCTCGTGAACCGGCGTGGCCCTGTTCTCGACTCCGGCATTGTTGAAGGCGCAGTCGAGGCGTCCGAAGCGTTCGACGGTTCGGGCAATCGCCGCTTCCACCTCTTCCGGTAGAGACACGTCGCAACGGATCGCCAGTACTTCTCCGCCGGCCGCTTCAATCTCGGCCCGCAAGTCTTCCAGGGTCGCCTTACTCCGGTCGGCAATCGCCACACGAGCGCCCTCCGCCGCGAAAGCGAGGGCGGCGGCACGTCCGATGCCGCTGGCGGCACCGGTGACGAAAACGACCTTTTCGGTGAAACGGTGCGTGGTGAGCATGTCGGAAGCCTCCGGCTGGCCGTGATGGCGAGCCTTACCGCTCACCGATCAGCGAGAAGTAGGCTAACGGCGTCACTCCGATGACCCGCCATTGCTTCAACGGACCGATGAGCATGGCTCATCGCTGGGCGACATCGCGCCTACAGACCGAGCGGCCTAAGCTCGCGAACCAGATCGATGAGGAGCCGCAGGCCGGTCGGCACCTGGCGACGTCCCGGATAGTAAATGTGGAAGCCGGCTCCCGCGGGGGCCCAATCCGTCAGAACGACGCGCAGTTCACCGCGACTGACCGGCGACCTGACGCATGGTTCGGGGAGGTAGGCCAGTCCCCCGCCTGCCGTCGCGAGGGACAGCGCGAAGTGCGTGTTGTCGATGGTCACGGCGCCGGGCACGTCGAGCGCAAGCGGCTCACCGGCCCGTTCGAACTCCCAACCGTAGAGCCGTTCGTCACCGAGGCGGATGCGCAGACACCGATGCGCCAACAGATCATGTGGATGCGCCGGCGTTCCATGCCGATCGAGATAGCAGGGTGCGCCGACCACCACCCAGCGCAGGTCGGCCGACAGGCGCTGGGCAATCATATCCTGAGCGACGGTACCGCCATATCGGATGCCCGCATCGGCCCCGGCCTCCACGATGTCGAGCAGATCGTTGGAGACGCGGACGTCGATCTCGATCTGCGGATGGCGCTCGCTGAAGACGGGCAGCACGGGCGCGAGCAGCAGCGTGCTCGCATGTTCGAGCACATTGAGACGAATGCGCCCCGCGGCGTTCCCTGGCTCCCGGTGGCGGTTGAGTCCATCGAGCGCCGAACCGATCGCCGCGAAGGGTGCATCGAGCGACGCCAGAAGCTCTTCGCCCGTTGCGGTCAGGGTGACGCTCCGGCTGGTGCGGTTGATCAGCCGCACGCCGAGGCGAGCCTCCATCGCCTTGAGGGCATGGCTGAGCGCGGAGGCACTGACACCGAGTTCCAGCCCCGCGCGCCGGAAGCTCAGATGACGAGCGATGGCGAGGAAGGTGCCGAGATCGGCAAGATCGGTCCGACTGGTCAGCATGAGGCAGGGGAACATTCGCTGGCGGGAAAGTGATCCGAGCCGGCCTCCGTCGGCAAAGGCTCGCAGGCCGAGGTTATCCAACGTCAGGCATTGCCCCTAGGGACTTCCGGTTCGACCGGGCACAATCGGCCGATGGGTCTGCTTCTCATCCTCTCCATCGGCCTCGTGGCGGGTGTCGTCAGCGGCATCATCGGCACCGGCTCCTCGATCATGCTGGTGCCGGTCCTCGCTTATGTCTACGGGCCCAAGGAGGCCATCCCGATCATGGCGGTCGCAGCCGTGATGGCGAACCTCTCCCGCATCCTGGCATGGTGGCGAGAGGTCGACTGGCGGGCTGTCGCCGCCTATGCGGCGACTGGAATTCCCGCGGCAATGCTCGGCGCCCGCACGATGCTGGTCCTGCCGCCGCGGGCCGTCGATCTGGCGATCGGCGCGTTCCTTCTGGCTATGATCCCCGGACGCCGCTGGCTGGCCGACCGCCTCGTCAGGGTGCGGCTCCCCCACCTGGCGGTTGCAGGAGCAGTTATCGGCTTCCTGACCGGCATCGTCGCCTCGACCGGCCCGGCCTCGGTTCCGGTCTTCATCGGCTACGGCCTGACCAAGGGTGCGTTCATCGGCACGGAGGCCGCTGCGTCGCTGGCAATCTACCTGACCAAGATCCTGACCTTCCAGGGAACCGGCGCATTGCCGGTCGCGGATTTCGTCAGAGGCCTCGCCGTGGGCGCGGCTCTCATGGTGGGGGCGTTCGTGGCAAAGCCCTTCGTGCTTCGCCTCGCCCCGGAGACGTTCCGGTTCATGATGGACGGGCTTCTGGCGATCTCGGGCACGTGTCTCGTCTGGAATGGCCTCGGGTGACCCATCGCATCGAGGAGCCAAGGCCATACTCGACGCGAAAGGGGCTGCCGGGCCATTGCGGTCCGGCAGCCCCTTTCGGATCGACTTCGAGCCGCCTGGATCGCCACCCGGCTCGAAGTCGGTACGGGCGTTACTCCGCAGCCTGGAGAACCGGCATCTCCGCTGCCAGAGGCATCGGGTTGCCGCCCAGTGCCGCCGCGAGTCTGACCTCGTCCACTTCACCTTCCCAGCGGGCGACCACGATGCAGGCCACGGCATTGCCGATGAAGTTGGTGAGCGCGCGGCACTCGGACATGAATCGGTCGACGCCGAGGATCAGCGCCATGCCGACGACGGGCACCGAGGGCACCACCGCGAGGGTCGCCGCCAGGGTGATGAAGCCCGAACCAGTGACGCCGGCCGCACCCTTGGAGGAGAGCATGGCTACGAGGAGCAGGAGGCCCTGCTCGCCATAGGTGAGCGGCGTGTCCGTGGCCTGCGCGATGAAGAGGGCCGCCATGGTCATGTAGATGTTGGTGCCGTCGAGGTTGAACGAGTAGCCGGTGGGGACCACGAGGCCGACGACGGGCTTCGAGCAGCCGGCGCGCTCCATCTTCTCGAGCAGCGAAGGCAGGGCCGACTCGGAGGACGAGGTGCCGAGCACCAGCATCAGTTCCTCCTTGATGTAGCGGATGAGCTTGATGATCGAGAAGCCGTTATAGCGGGCGACGAGGCCGAGCACGCCGAGCACGAAGATCGCCGAGGTCAGGTAGAAGGCGCCGACGAGGTAGGCGAGGTTGGCGAGCGAGGCGATGCCGTATTTGCCGATGGTGAAGGCCATGGCGCCGAAGGCACCGATGGGGGCGACCTTCATGATGATGTTGACGACGCCGAAGATGGCTTCCGACAGCACCTTGATGATGTCGAGGACCGGCTTGCCGCGATCACCCAGGAAGGCGAGGCCGAAGCCGAACAGCACCGAGAAGAACAGGACCTGAAGGATTTCACCGCCCGAGAACGCACCCACCGCCGTGGTCGGGATGATGTTCATGAGGAAGTCGGTGATCGACTGCGTCTTCGCCTTGTCGGCGTACATCGCGATCGACTTCGGATCGAGGGTCTTCGGATCGATATGCATGCCTGCGCCCGGCTGGACGAGGTTCGCCACGATCAGGCCGACGATGAGGGCCAGGGTCGAGAAGGTGATGAAGTAGATGAGCGCCTTGCCACCGACGCGGCCGACCTTCTCCAGGTTGGTCATGCCGGCGATGCCGGAGACGACCGTGAGGAAGATCACCGGCGCGATGATCATCTTGACGAGCTTGATGAAGGCGTCACCGAGCGGCTTCATGTCCGCGCCGACCTGCGGATAGAAGTGGCCGAGGGTGATGCCGATCGCCACGGCGACCAGCACCTGGAAATACAGCGTGCGATAGAGGGGCTTCGGCTTTGCCGGCGCATGCGGCGCGGTCAGCGGAGACGGTATGGTGGCCATGGCGGGCTTCTCCCTGGAGATAGATAAAATTGGGTCGGATCGGTGCGCCGGTTCTGTCCGGGCATCGTCGTCTCTTGGTCTTGGCGTCGGGACACTCGCCCCTTCGGCTTGCAGCCCTGCGAACAGCGCAGGCCTGCGTTTCGGTCTAGGAATGGCAACCCGCGTGCCAGCTTGGGAACTCCTGAAATATTTCTTTAAGATATTGATTCCAGACATATTTCTCTTGTCGGCGAGGTTCCCATTCGCGGCCCCGGTGCGAAATCCCGCACTCAGTCGCCAAATTCCGTCCGGGAAATCGCACTGATGCGAAGCACGTGAATCAGAATTCTTCTCTCCGCGGCGGAACCGAACCGCGATGGCGCGCGCGGTGGCATCGCACCCTCGTTCCGGTCGCCTGCCTGATCCTGGTTCTCGTTGGGGCATGGCTCGCTGGGCGCGCGGCCGAGCGCTGGGCGCTGACGGACCTTCGCCGTACGGCCCAGGCCGCCCTGGCGCTGCAGGTCGGCGCGTTGAGGGCCGAAATGCAGAAGCAGGCCTCGCTTCCGCTGGCCCTGGCCGCGGATCCTGAGATCGCAGCAGTCGCGGGTCGTGAGCCGGGGCAACCCTTGGTCACCAGGGTCAACAGACGGCTCGCTCAGATCGCGGCGGCCACGGGCGCGGCGGTGATCTACGTCATCCGCTCCGACGGGATCACGGTGGCTGCGAGCAATGCAGGGTCGGAGCGCAGCTTTCTCGGCCGGGACTATGCTTTCAGGCCCTACTTTCGGCAGGCTATGACCGGCGGCGCCGGATCGCAATTCGCCCTGGGTACGGTGAGCGGCCGGGCGGGCCTCTACCTCTCGCGGCGGATCGACGAATCCGGCGGCGTGGTGGTGGTGAAGATCGAATTCCACGACGTCGAGGCCGCGTGGCGGCAATCGGGGGATGGGGTGTTCGTGGCGGATGCAAGGGGCATCGTCCTCGTGGCGAGTGATCCCACGTGGAACTTCGCGACCCTCCGCGAGGTCGGCGAGGACGAGCGAAAGCGCATCCGCGCGGCGCTGGAATTCGGCGACGCCCCGCTCACGGCGCTTCCGCTCCACCCCGTCGGGGGGATGCAAGATCTCGTCCGCGTCGGGCAGGGGTCGCGGCCGGCGCGAACCGCCCTGGCCCTCGACGCCCCCATTCCAGGTACCGACTGGCGACTCCATACCCTGACGCCGGTGGGTTCTGCCGTGGACCGCGAGCGGGTGCAGGCCTGGATCATCGCCGCCCTCGGCACCGGGCTGGCCTGTATCGGGATCGCGACCGTGGCGGGCCGCCGGCGACGGACACGCCAGCGCCTCGCTCAAGCCGCGACGCGCCGGGAAGAGTTAGAGAGGAGCGTTCGTGAGCGGACGATGGAACTCACCGACGCCAACAGGATGCTGCGGCTGGAAATCGAAGAGCGACGGAGGGCGGAGGAGGAGCGACGGCAGGCGGAAGCCGAGCGCGAACGCCTCGGCCGAGAACTCGCTCAGGCCGGGCGGCTCGCGGCCTTGGGCCAGTTCGCCGCCAGCATGGCGCACGAGATCAATCAGCCGCTGGCCGCCATCCGCTCCTACGCCGACAACGCGGCGATCCTGGTCCGACGGGGCCGGGGCGAGGAAGCGGCGGAGAACGCTTTCGCCATCGGCCGCCTCACCGACCGGATCGGCGGCCTGACGCGGCAGCTCAAGGGTTTCGCCCGGCGTGCATCGCCCCGACGCGAGCCCGTGCCCCTCGCCGATATCCTCGCCAACAGCCTGGAACTGGTGGAGGCACGGGCGAAGGCGGCCGGGATCGCGCTCACGGCGGAGACGCCGGCCCCTGGCCTCTGCGTTCTCGGTGACGGGCCGCGCCTCGAGCAGGTCGTGGTCAACCTGCTACAGAATGCCCTCGACGCGGCGGCGGGACACACCGAGCCGCGTGTCTCCATCCTGGTGCGGAACCTGCCCGGGGAGCGTGTGGCGGTCGAGGTGCGCGATACCGGGCCGGGCTTGCCTGAGGCCATTCGGGCCCAGCTCTTCGACGCCTTCTTCACCACCAAGTCCGATGGGCTCGGGCTCGGGCTCGCCATCGCCCGCGGAATCGTCGAGGATTGCGGCGGCAGCCTGAACGCCTTGGACGATCCGGCCGGCGGGGCGGTGTTTCGGATGGAACTGGCCAAAGCCCCCGTGGAGACGACACCGTGAGCGTTGAAGAGGGTGCGGGCGGGTTGGCCGAACGGGTCGTCTTCATCGACGACGAGGCGGATGTCTGCCGCGCCAACCGCCAGAGCCTTGAGCTCGATGGGTTCACGGTGGAGACCTTCGGGGCCGCCGGACCGGCGCTGGCCGCCATCCTCGCCGATCCGCCCGGCCTTGTGGTTACCGACGTGCGCCTGCCCGATCTCGACGGCATCGCTCTGTTCGGGCGGATCAAGGCCATCGATGCGGAACTGCCGGTCATCCTGATCACCGGGCATGGCGACATCCGCATGGCGGTGAGTGCCATGCGCGACGGGGCCTACGATTTCCTGTCCAAACCCTATCCGGCCGAATCCCTCGTCGCCTCGGCGCGCCGCGCTCTGGAACGGCGCCGGCTCGTTCTCGAGAACCGCACCCTGCGCGCCCGGCTGGACGCGGCGGTGGAGGAGGACCCGGCCTTCCTCGGCATTTCCCCGGAGATGGTGCGCCTGCGCCGTCTCGTGCGGGATGTCGCCGATGCCGATGTGGACGTTCTCGTCTTCGGCGAGACCGGCTCGGGCAAGGAGGTGGTGGCGAGCGCCCTGCACCGCTGGAGCCGGCGCGCGAGCCGGAACTTCGTGGCGATGAATTGCGGCGCGCTACCCGACAGCGTCGTCGAGAGCGAACTCTTCGGCCATGAGGCCGGTGCCTTCACCGGCGCCCTCAAGCGCCGCGTCGGCCGGATCGAGTACGCTCAGGGCGGCACGCTGTTCCTCGACGAGATCGAGAGCATGCCATTGGGCCTGCAGGTGAAACTCCTGCGCGTCCTGCAGGAGCGGGCGGTGGAGCCGTTGGGCAGCAACGAGATCCGCGCCATCGACATGCGCGTGGTGGCCGCGACCAAGGTCGACCTCGGCCAGGCGGCGGCGCAGGGCACCTTCCGAGACGACCTCTACCACCGCCTCAACGTCATCACGATTGCGATTCCGCCCCTGCGCGAGCGGCGCGAGGACGTGATGCTGCTGTTCCAGGAGTTCCTGACCCGCGCGGCGACGCGCTTCGGGCGGGAGCCGCGGGCAATCACGCCGGCCGTGCGGGAGCACCTGCGCCGGCACGACTGGCCCGGCAACGTGCGCGAGCTCGGCCATTTCGCCGAGCGTCACGCCCTCGGCCTCGGCCAGCACGACGCGCCCTCACCGGAGGCCGCCAGCACCGGAACCCTGGCCGAGCAGGTCGACCGGTTCGAGCGGGGCCTGATCCGCGAGGAGCTGATCATGGCCGGCGGCGACGTCCGCATCGCCGCCGAATCCCTCGGCACGCCGCGCAAGACCCTCTACGACAAGATGGCCCGGCACGGCCTCACGCCCACCGATTATCGCTGAGCGAAAGGTCGGCCCGGATTCAGTGAAGCGGGTAGCGGCTCAGGATGTCGCCAGTCCGCTGGACGGTCTTATCGTAGAGGCACGCGTAGGTCGCCGTTGTGGTCCCGCTGCCGCTGTTCCACTCGCTGACGATCAGAGCCCCGCAATCGGCGTCGCGGAACGCGATCCAGGCACGCTGCGCCGCGGCGAGTTGCGCCTTCCACTCCGTCTTGGCCTTGGCATCCTTGCCGCTATCGTCCGCGTCGATCACCGAGAGCGCCTTCCGGTAGGCTTCGTTCAGTGCCTTGTCGGCGCCCTCCAGGGCTTTCTCCATGCATTCCGCCGTCTCGGGAGTGGAGTTCTCGGTCGTGCAGAGCTTCGCCGAGGGCTGAGCGGCGGACACGGCCGTCGCCGAACCTGCGAGCGCCAGCAGCACGGCGAGGACGAGAAAGCCGGAGCGACGGCTCGTCTCCCGCCCGCCATGGATCTCTTGGTCAGGCATCGTCATGCTGCGGAGATCCTTCGGAAGGGAACGGGAGGCGGCCGGAATCGCGGGAAGCGTGCGGTGTCAGAAACGGCGCTCCTTGCGGTCCGGGTTCGGGCCGGTGGTGTGATAGCTGGCCATGCAGGCGTGATAGATCTGCGAACCGAGGTCGTAGAGGCTGAGATTGCTCGGGTTGGCGGCGCTGAACACCTGCGCCCTGGCCTGCTCGCGGCAGGCGGCGTCCTGCGGGCTCTGGATCGGCGGCTCGTTCACCTGCTGGGCAAGGGCGGCACCCGTGAGGGCGATGAAGAGACATGCGGTCAGGGTCGTGCGCATCGTGTCGGATTCCGTCGTGGGAGAAGAGGAACGTGATGGGGCCTCACCGCCAGAAACCCGAGGTTTGTCAAGGCGATAGGGATGAACGTCCCGACCTGGCGGGATGCGGCGGTCAGGCGTTGCGCTCGACGATGGCGGCGGTGCCGTAGGCGACGACCTCCATCATGTTCTGGTCGGTTTCGGAGGAGTCGAACCGCATCGTCAGGACGGCGTTCGCGCCGAGCTGAGCCGCGTTCTGCGCCATGCGGTCGATGGCCTGGCCGCGCGCTTCCTCGATCAAACGGCTGTATTCGCCGACTTCGCCCCCGACGAGGGAGCGCAGGCCGGCACTGAAATTTCCGACCGCGCCCCGGCTGCGGACCACGGCGCCGAAACAGGGGCCTCGCACTTCGCGGACCGTGCAACCCGGAATGGTTTCGGTGGTGACGATGATCATGCCGGAACGCTCCTCACGGATTCTCCCGTCCCGGAAGGCCAGGGAGAATCTCGCGCAGTCTGTGACCAATCTGTGCCGTGAGACCCCGAGCGGAGCAAGACTCGATCGACGGGCAGACTTTCCAATTCGGCGCGGGCCGCCCGGACCAGTTGTGCCAAAACGGCAGACCGTCACCGCCACGCGCACCCGGTTTCGACCGCCATCGGACGGGCCTTCGTGCGCCATCCGACACGCGAAATTAACGGCCCCCGTGCTTTTGAAATCCGTGGCCGTACCGCGCGATTCCGCTACCGGCCTCGGACATGACGCGGACATCGCCATGCGGATGGCCACGGATTCCGCTTTCAGCCTGCCCCCGCACGGACGCCTCGCAGATGAACCCCTACCTCCTCCTTGCCTTCGCCATCAGCGCCGAGGTGACGGCGACCCTCGCCCTCAAGGCCGCCGACGGCCTGACCAAACCGCTGCCGACCATCGTCGTGGTGCTGGGCTACGGCACGGCGTTCTGGCTGATGTCGAACAGCATGAACATGCTGCCGATCGGGATCGTCTACGCGATCTGGGCCGGGGTCGGCATGGTCGGCGCGGCGGTCGGCGGCGCGCTCCTGTTCCAGGAGCCGATCACCCTGCCGATGATGATCGGGATCGCGGTGATCGCCGTCGGGGTGACGATCCTCGCTTCGGGCCAGACCGCGCCTCACTGAAGGACGGGGCTCCGCCGGCGGCCGGGGCCGGCCAAGAGGTGTACCGAGCGTCATGTCGAGATTGCACCGCCTCCGGCCCCGCTTCCGTCGGCCTTGGCTCGCCGGGGCGCTGATCTGCGCCGGGGCGCTGGGTGGGATAGCTGCCGCCATCGGGCCGCTGCTCGGCGTGCCGAACCCGGTCACCCTGGCGGCCCTCGCCATCGTCGAGCCCTCCTCCGTCGGCACCTGGTTCGCGAGCCGTCCGGTGGCGGCCGGGCCCTCGTCCCGCGCCCTGCCCGCCCGGCCCCGCGCGATTCTCGGCCATGTCCCCTGGAAGGGACACAATGTTCCCCTGGCGCAGATGCTGGAGGCGACCCACACCAACGCCCTGCTGGTGACCCAGGACGGCGTCCTCGTCCATGAATGGTACCGCCACGGTTCGGGGCCGGCGACGCTGTTCCCGTCCTGGTCGGTGGCGAAATCGGTGGTCTCGCTGCTGGTCGGGCAGACGATCGCCGAGGGCAAGCTCGCCGAGACGGACCACGTGGCGACCCTGCTGCCGTATCTGCGGGGCGAGCCGGCCTTCGGCCGCATCACCGTCCGCGACCTCCTCGACATGACGAGCGGACTCGCGGTGCCGGAGAATTACGACCCGTGGAACCCCCTGGTGGGGACCGCCGGCATGTACCTCACCCGCGACATCCGCGATTTCGTGCGCGACCACGCCACCCTGTCGTCGAAGCCCGGCAGCACGGGCCAATACCGCAGCATCGACACCGAGATCCTCGGCCTGATCCTCGCGGAGGTTCAGAAGAAGCCCCTGGCCGACCTCCTCTCGGACGCGATCTGGAAGCCCATGGGCGCAGAGGCGAACGCGACCTGGAATCTCGACCGGCCGGGGGGAACGGAGAAGGCCTTCTGCTGCATCAACGCCGTGGCGCGGGACTTCGCCCGCCTGGGGCTGATGGTGGCCGACCATGGCCGCGTCGGCGGCACGAACATCGTTCCCCCGCGCTGGATCGAGCGGATCGAGACCCCGGCCCGCAGGGATGTCGACGGCTGGCCCTACTCTGCGCAATGGTGGCACGTGCCGGAGGGCGACGACGACATCTCCGCCATCGGCGTCTATGGCCAGTACATCTACATCAACCGCCAGACCGGCACGGTGATCGTCAAGCTCAGCGATCACGGCGCCGAGCAGGACGAAGAAGACACACTGGCGGTGATGCTGGCGATCTCCCGCGCGCTGGCCGCGACCCGCCCGGCGCACTGAGGCGAACGGCCGGGCGGCGGGACCACACAGCTCTCCCTGTCATCCGAGCCAAGGGTATAGGCCGATGATGCGCAATCTCAGTTGTTCGGCATGGACTTGCACAGACGCATCTTCAGCCTCGATGCCTATGCCGAGGGCCTATTTTCATTTGCTTGTCCAAGATCTTACTCATCCTGAGGTGCCGCGTAGCGGCTTCGAAGGAGGCATCCAGGGACCGCTTCGGTGTCTGGAGGGCTCCTTCGAGGCCCGCTGACGCGGGCGCCTCAGGACGAGGTAAAGCTTTGGAACAACAACTTGAACCGGGCTACATCGATCTAGTGGGGAACATCTGACGTTTGGTACTTGCCGCAGGGTCCGCTTTCGACCCTTTGCAGACGTTGAGAAGGTCCGCCTCCAGGCAGCTTGGTGAAACAGAAGGTACGGCCGGGTTGGGTGGATTAGTGACTGCCCGTTCTTCAAAATTATCAGCGGCAAAGCCCACATGACTGAGGAACTTTTTCCGAGGCAGGCGTTTTTAGGTCTTCCGTCACATCGCCCAGCGCGACGACAAGCCGACGCGCAACTACACGTTGGCTATTAAGCTTGCAGTCGTCATCGTCTTCCGGTCCTACCCGTGCTCAGCCCCTAGGCATCCCGCAGCTTGCTCGATAATATCGAAGCGGCATACCCGCTGCTCGATCAAAACTGAACGGGCGAAACGGGCAGGCAGCGCTCTCCAGGCGCTAAGAACTGCTCGCCATCCCACGCCAGATGACTGCCTCCGAACCTACAGGACAAGAAATCGAGTTTGGCTTAAATTTGAGTATTCACCTAAACGAATGGGAAGTCGGTTCTACGTAATCATTGGTTTCCTTAGGAATCGCAAATGAACTGGAACAGCCGAACAGTACGCATTTTCGTTGGAATCCTTTTACTCGGTGCCGCTATTCTTGCCGTGCTCCCGAGATTAACCGGGCACACCAGCCTTGATGGAACGGTGAACGCTCGCTTCACACTCGTCTCTGCGCCTATTGAAGGCGTTATCTCCGATACTCCTCCAAAAGTGGGAACGTCGCTACCGGAGGGTACTGAAGTCTTTCAAATCCACAACATGCGCATTGCTCGGACGGCCGAAGCTCAACTAGACGCTGATCTTGGTGCGTCGCGCGAAAAATTAAAGGCGCTAGAGTCACAGTTGAGCCATCTAGCCGAGATGAAGAAGGAGCTTGTAGCGCGACTTGCAGAGTATCAAAAGGCGAGTATCCAAAGCATTCAGCAAGAGATTGTTATTCGCCAGCAGCGGATTAGCACAGCTCAAGCAAATAAAGTGTCGGCGGACGCCGATTTAAGTCGTAAGCAGACTTTAGGTGTAACGGGTGTAGTGGCGAACAGTTCCGTCGAACAAGCGCGTGCTGCGTCAATTTCAGCAAGTAACGAGGGTACTATCGCAAAGGCCGAACTTGATCGCCTTGGGTACCAGCTGGAAGCACTAAAGCGGGGCACCTTCGTGGGCGAAGGACGGAACGATGTACCGTACAGCCAGCAGCGTACCGATGAAATTATGATTCAGATGGCTAACGTAGAGGCGCAAGCGATAACAGAGCGCGCTCGAATCCAGCAGCTGAGCAAACAATTGGTCATTGAACGAACTCGCAATGATCGGTTTACGTACTCCCCCGTGCAAATGCCCTTCCAGGGAGTAATTTGGCGCAACAATGTTGTAGCTGGATCGAACGTCATTGCGGGCAACGAGCTGATGCGCCTGCTCGATTGCCGCGATCTCTTCGTAGATATCCTGGTCAATGAGGTGGATTACGATGAAATCAAGCCCGGCGAGGACGCAGAGGTCCGCCTGCTTGGAACATCGGAAGTGATCCCAGGAAAGGTTGTCTCAGTGCGAGGCGCAAGTGCGGCGGTCGAGGAGGTCACACTTGCAGCTGTTCCACCAGTCAGCCGCGGCAAGAGTGCGCGCATTCGCGTTGCCTTGGCAAAGAGTGAGATGCAAACGGATTATGCCAATTTCTGTCAGGTAGGCCGAACCGTACAGGTACGCATCGCGCGCGCTAGCAATAATATTCCAATGCTGCATTGGGTGAAGAGCCTGTGGTTCAGTATTACTTAGTCCTCGCACCGACGCTACTCGTTGCTGCCTTTTTCTTCATCTTTACACTGAACTGGCCGCGAAATAAAACGTGGACTAGAGCAGTCACCTGCACGTTTGTTCTAGCCATAGCGGTGCGCTACCTTTGGTGGCGCTTCACTGCGACTGTCTTGCCGCACCCTCTGGATTACAGTTTTAGTTTTTTCTGGACGTGGTTCGTATTCTGTGTTGAGTTGGGGGCGTTCGCCGACATTCTCATCTTCTTGGTGACGATGGGGCGATATGTGGACCGCAGTACGGAAGCGGACCGCATGGAACGAGATTATTTTGCTCAGGACCCGGCGAGCCTCCCCACCGTTGACGTTTTCATCCCGACCTACAATGAGCCGCTCGATGTGCTCGAACGGACAATCATCGGCGCTTTAGCCCTCGATTACCCAAAGGACAAGCTCACCATCTATGTCTTAGATGACAAACGAAGGGGCTGGTTGCGCGAGTACTGCCAGGAGAAGGGCGTCATTCACGTCACTCGGCCGGATAATTCGCACGCGAAAGCGGGCAACATGAACAACGGGCTGAAAGTCTCGCGCGGGGATTACATCGCCATCTTTGATGCAGATTTTGTGCCATACCGGAACTTCCTGCGACGCACTGTACCGTTCTTTCAGGATCCAACCATTGGCATTGTTCAGACGCCGCAGCACTTCTTCAACAAGGATCCAGTACAATCAAATCTGAGCTTGGAGAAGGTTTGGCCCGATGAGCAGCGACTGTTCTTCGACGAGATGGCAGCAAGCCGCGATGCATGGAATGTAAGCTTCTGCTGCGGGTCATGCTCTATTGCTCGTAGAGCAGCTGTGGAGGTTATCGGCGGGTTCCCGCATGACTCAATCACGGAAGACCTTCTGACTACCCTATCGATGCTCAATAAGGGCTATAAGACCCGCTATCTCAACGAACGATTGTCAATGGGCCTCGCCGCGGAAAATCTGAAGGGCTACTTCGTGCAGCGAGGCCGCTGGTGCCGGGGTGGAATCCAGACGATCTACCTGCATAACGGGCCACTTCGGGGGCCGGGACTAAATCTTTTTCAGCGTATTATGTTCATTCCGCTCTCATGGCTCGTGCAATACACGGTCCGTCTTGTAATACTTCTCGTTCCCGCAGTTTACCTATGGACCGGCACGGCACCGCTTTTCTTTACGGGCACTGAGGATATTATCTACTATCAAGTTCCTGTGCTAGCGGCCTACTTTCTACTGATGGGATGGCTCACGCCAACCCGCTATCTGCCCCTGGTTTCCAGTGCTGTAGGAGCATTCGCCACATTCCGCATGCTGCCAGTGGTGATCTCAAGCCTTGTCAAGCCATTTGGGGTACCATTCAAGGTCACACCCAAAGGCTCGGGCAACGAGGATTCAGAATTCGACGCCTACACCTTTTTCTCTATTGCGATCTTGATCGCAGTTACCGCGCTCGGCCTCATAGTGAACATCGTGCCAGAATGGTCTCGCATCGGCGAGGGGGAGTTCTCAGTCGTCTCCGCATATTGGGCTGTCATCAACATCGTTGTCCTGATGGTTGCTGCGCTCATCTGCTTCGAGAAGCCCCGCCCATTGTCTGAGAGCTTCGCCACGGACGAGGCTGCACATATCGTTGGTCCTGGTGCTCGCTACCACGCCGCACGGATCGTCAGCCTATCTTTGGAAAGTGGAATTGCCGAGTTCGAGTTCGATCCTAAGTTTAGCCTAGGCCAGACTATAACCGTTAAGACCGAAGGATTCCCACTTCTTCACTGCACAATCGAGAAAGTTTCTGAGATTTTGGCGAATCGCCCATATACAGTGAAATTTATATTTAAGGTTTCCGGTAGAGATAGAGATAGAATGATTGTGGAGCTTTATACCGGCCGCTACAGTCAGGACATTCATGATCTTGACAAATCCGCTATAGTGGGTGGCGTCTGGTCACGTATGTTCGGAAAATCGGCCCAGACGGCTTAAGGTACGAATTGTCATCACAGCTCCTCGTTCGCTGAGCCTCCACGCCCAGTATTAGAGGCGGAACGTCCGCTTCGGGGCGAGAGGCCAGAGTCCACTCTCCACCCATCTCGGACACTCAGGACGGGTACCATCCGTCAGACTTCGACCACTCCATCAACGACATCCCGGAAAAACGCGGAAGCGCCGGCTCTATCCACCCGCCATCGTTGATCCGCGTCCTGATACGATACGGTTCGCCAGGACGTGTGCGTGAGAAAGGCCGGCGGCCGGTGCCATGGCGGCGGACGACGTGGAGGTCGTCGAGCGGCAGGAATGGAACCCGGCCGTCGTCACCGACCGGCGGAAGCGGTTCTTGTCGCTCCGGTACGCTGAAACGACGACGCTGTGGCTGGGTACCATGGGGATCTGCATATCCCCATCGCGCCAGGGTCGCCCGAACCTTCCGAGGTCTAGTCGTCCCCATCGGATGTCAGACCGACCCACCCCCGTCCTGCCGCCTACGCGGCCGGGGACCGCCGTCGGGCGAGGCTCCGCATCCGCGCCACCGCCTCGGCGCGCCAGTTGCGCAGGAGCCGCCGCTTCACGCCGTTCCAGCCGATCGCCTGGACCGGCGAGACGGGATCGATCAGGGCGCTGAGCGCCCGCGAATAATCGAGCACGAGACCCGGCGTCCATGTCATCGCGCCCGCACCGTTGCGCAGGAGCGCGGCTGCCCAGAATTCCGGGCTCATCGCCGCCTGGGCGAGGGTGCGCCACGGCTTGCCGTTCCGGTTGAACGCGCCCTCGACGGCGGCGTCGAGGGCACAGGCCACCGTCGTCGAGCAGTTCCGCGCGACGAGGTTGTAGGTCGTGTCGCGACGATAGGCGGCCCAGAAGCGCCTCAGGCGCGCGCCGTCGATTCCGTGGAGGGTGACCGTCACGGTGGCCTCGCACCAATCGTCCGCCTCCTCGCGGTAACTCGGCAGGAAGCGGCCCGGCACGTCGTTTTCCGGGCCGGCGCGCAGGGTCGCGCGGAGATGGTCGGGCGAGCGGTCGATCTCCACGGCGGGGTAGTGGCTCACATAGAGCGCCCCCTCCTCGCCCGGCTCGCCGAGCTCCAGGGCGGCATGGCCGGTGGAGATGTGGCCGTGCCCGTTCACCGAGATGACGTAGCGGTGCACCAGGCGCTGCCGGACCGGGATCGACGCCGTTCCGGTCGGCGTCCAGACATGGACGGTCAGCGCTTCCGGGCCGGTCCCGGCCAAAGGCGGCTCAGGAACTAAGTGCGGCTCGGGAGCCAAGTTTTGTCCAGGCGCCACGGGAGGGCGCCGCAACCGCAGCCCGAGGATCGCCACCTTGATCCCACTCAGGATCAGGAAGGCGCCGATGCAGAACCCGACCGTGCCGGCGTACCAAGTGGGCCAGGGTTGCAGCGTGACGATGCCGAGGGCGACTCCCAACAGCCCGTGCGCCGCCGACAGGCGCCAGCCCGGAAAGCGCAGCACATTCGAGAGTGCGAAGCGCGACAGGCCATCGAACAGGAAGGCGGCCCCGAACAGCATGGCGAGCAGGAACGTGCTCGCGGGCGAGGCCAGCATCGTCAGCACCGCCACCACGAGGAGGAGCACCGCCTTGAGGAGGCGCAGCCGACGCGCGGCGCCGCTGGCGACGAGGCCGCGGACGAACGAGCCCACCGCCTCGAACACGAGGAGGAGACCGAACCAGCGGTCGGGAATGTGGAGGGCCCCGTCGAAGGCGTCGATCACGAGCGCGAGGCCGAACGCCGTCCAGACGAGCCCCGCCCCCGTCACGATGCCCCACCGCTTGTGAACCGCGTCGCGCCCGACCAGCAGCAGCCAGAGCGGGAGCGCCATCTGGCGCGAGGGAGCCTCGGAGGCGGCGAGGAGATCGTCGACGGGGTTGCCGCTTCCCTTGCGCAGGGCAAGGCTCAGTACCCCCTGCTCCTTCGGGCTCAGCCGTTCCGGGCCGGTGGCGCCGTCGAGGCGGGACGCCTCCGTCGCGGAGCCGTCGTGGTATGGTTGAGGCCGTATGGTCACGGGTGATCGCCCCTCGGAACGCGACGTCTCCTACCCCCAGAGGCCAGAACAAGGCAAAGGTTCGCTTAAGACCGCCGGATCGTCGCGGTCTTTTCTCAAATTGACCGCGTGTCCTCCGCCGTGAAGCAAGCCCTTGGCGCGGCCACCACGCAGCAGAGCGACCGAGCGAGCGGACGACACGCGCCGCCCCGACCGGTCCCGCTCAGGACCTTTGGCTCCCCTCGGTTTCCCGGGAGCTCGGTTTCTCGGGGGCCATGACGATGGGCTGGCATGAAGGGCCGGATCGATGCCCAGAGAGCGAAAAGCCCACATGCGGCGAACCAGGACCCACCCTTTGCGCTGAAAGCTCCTCGCCGAGAGGGTCTCTGGCTATCCACGCAATGGAGTGACCGTGTTGTTCTTTTCCAGTTTGGAACGGCGGTCTCCATGGCTGGCATGGGCCGGAACCCGTCCGTCCGCTCTACGGCGGGGTTAGGTGAAAAGCAGGTGCGACAGCATCCGCACGGGGTCAGGCAGCCAGGCTTGCGAAGACGAGGGACTGGTGCACGGAAACGCCCGCCGTCACACCGTCCGCCACGGCCCAACTCACGCTATGGGGGGCGCGGGCGATGTCGCCCGCAGCGTAGACACCCGCCACCGTCGTCAGTTTGCTGGAATCCGTGCGGATGACCGGACCGAACGGTCCCTCGTCCAGCGCGCAACCCAGACGTTCCGCGAGCGGGCTGTTCAAGCGTGAACGCGGTGCGACATAGAGTGCATCGACCCCGACCGTTCGGCCGTCCACGAGCCGCACACCCGACAACGTATCGCCGTCGCCCGTGAGAGCGACCAGCGGAGCCGGCTCGATCTCGATGCCCCGTTGGACGAGCCGGACATGCGTTGCCTCATCGGGCCTATCCCCGCCGTTCAGGTAGAGCGTCGTCGGTCCCCATTCGGCGATCAGCAAAGCCTGGTGGGCGGACATCGGCGATACCGCGAGCACGCCCAGATTCCGCTCCGCGAATTCATAGCCATGACAATAGGGGCAGTGGAGGACGCTCTTGCCCCAGCGCTCGGCAAGGCCGGGCAGGTCCGGCAGAACGTCCGAGATACCGTGAGCCAGGACGAGGCGGGCGGCGTGCAGGGTCTCTCCACCCGCGAGGACGACGGTGAAGTCCTGGCCCGCGCGGGCGTCCACGACCTCCCCCGCCACGAACGTCACCTGCGGGTACCCTGCGAGCTGCGCGCGCGCCTGCGCGATCATCGCCCGGGGGTCGCTTCCGTCCTGACCGAAGAAGCCGTGGGAGGCCGCCGCGAAGCGGTTCCGCGGGTTGCCCGTATCGATCACGCAGACCGAGCGTCGCCCGCGGGCGATATAAGTCGCCGCCGACAAGCCGGCGAAGCTGCCCCCCACGATGATCACGTCAAATGCCATGGGCCTGCTCCAGGGTAAGGGTGCCGCCGCGTGCGGCGAGACGGGCATGGAAATCGGCACTGAGGGCCGCGAGGGTGACGCGGCCGAACTGCTCCAGCAGCAGCGCTTCGGCCTCGCGGAAGCCCGTATCGAGGGCTGCGTTCACGGCCTGCTCGACGAGGCAGCCCGGCGATTCCGTGCGGTTGCCGATGGCGAGGAGTGCGGGCGAACCGAGCGCGACGTAGATGTCGCGAAGGGTGATCTCGTGCAGTTCGCGCGCGATCGTCCAGCCACCACCGTGCCCGCGCTCGGACCGGACGAAGCCCGCCTCGCGCAGTCCGGCCATGATGCGGCGCACGACGACCGGATTGGTCTGCATGGCGGCGGCCAGCACCTCGGAGGTCACCGGGCCCGGCTCCTCGGCCATGTGGAGCAATACGTGGAGAATGCCGGACAGGCGGCTATCGCGTCTCATGTAGCAAACGATGTTACATAAGAGGGCACACGTCAACCCGGACGGGGCTCCTGTCCGTGAGGAATGGATTTCTGCCAACCTGCTTCCGGGCACGAAACGCCCTCGGCAGGCATCGTCCAGGGTATCCGCCGGGGCCTAACCGAAGGCCGGACCGGTGCGAGGGGGATGCGGCCGCCGTCTTACGGCGTCGATCCCGTCGGCACACCCGTATGTATAGCTCAACGCGTTTCGCGCAGCCACTTCCAGACGTGCTGCACCGTCCCCTGACCGCTGGTCTGCTGGACCACCCGGCGCTCGCCCCGCCAGGCCTGGGGTGGCGCGCCGAAGCGGTTGCGGAAGCTGCGGCTGAGCTGCGAGGCACTGCTGAAGCCGAAGACCTCGGCCAGACGGGCAAGGGTGCGCGTCTCCATCGGATCGGCCAGCACGTCGCGCATGGCCTTCAGGCGCTCGCCTTGCACGAAGTGCATCACGCCCCCTTCCGGCTCGAACAGCCGGTAGAGCGTGGCCCGCGAGACCCGCATCTGTCCGGCGATGAAGGCGGGCGAGAGATCGGACCGGGACAGGTTTTCCTGCACGATCATCCTGGCCAGCGCCATCAGGCCGCCGTCGAGGTCGCGGCCTTCGAGCACGTCCTTGGCCCGCGAGGGATCGAGCAGGCGGCGCAGGAAGCCGACGAACTCGACGGCGAGAGCCGGGGCGTCGTCGAGGCGCGTGGTCGGCAAGCGGCGGTAGAGGTCCAGAATGCGGGCGGAGAGCAACCGGTTGCGGGCCGCATCGAAGAGCATCTCATGATCTTCCAGCGGCAACCCATGGAGGCGGGCGCAGGGGACGACGATGCCGGTCGTATCGGCGCGGTCGAGCATGCCATCGAGCAGGTGACGGCGGCCGATGAAGGTCACGGTGCCGGCCGAGGCCGCGATCGCTTTTCCCGCGACGGTGCCCTGAAATCGGCCGGACCGGTAGAGTTGGACGGTGTACTGGTCGGACCCGGCATCGACACGTCGGCGATCGCGCTGGAGCCGCTGGGTCGAGAGCAGGGTGCGATGAGCGACGAGGTCGTCGATCGGGTACGCGATGTTGGTGCCGAAAGGCAGGACGGCGGAGCGCGTCGTCGGACTGACCTCGTACATCGGCGCCAGGAGCGTGCGCCATCGCTCGAAGGCCTCTCCGGGTGGCAAGCCCGACGTCGTCAGGCAGAAGTACGGCAGGCCCGGTTCAGCCGTCGCGTCATCTGCACCCAACGAGTCAAATCCTTCGTCACCCGACCCGTCGAAGCAACGACGTTAGGCATGAAGTCCTTGATGAGGCAACCGAAATGCACGTCGGTGGTCCGTGGAGCGTAAAAGCGTCGCAACCCGGCCGGAGAACCGCTTCGGGCGACACCGCAGGTCGGCTTCTCCGGCGAGATCGGATGGGAGTCGGACGATCCGCTTGCCGCCGCGCCGCCGACATCCTTTTGCCGCCCGAAGCGAATCTGTGATCAGGCCCTCGACATCAGAATTCGACCGATGGAAACCATGAGTCTGCGATCCCGGCCCGGGACCGTCCACGGCAAACCCGCCCTTCCCGCGAGATCGACCCTCGGTCCGGCGGGCCGGTTGTCGAGGCCGCCGGCTGCTGCCATGGTCGCGGAATGGCATATGCACCTCCCTCCCGTTACTCGCCGGCCGAGCTGATCGAACAATTGCGCGAAGCCGCCGAGGAGATCGCGCCCGAACTTCCCGGCATCCGGGCGGAGGAGACGCTGGAGGGCGAGGCGGCCCAGACCATCGAGGAGATGGCCGAAGCCCTGATGCGGATCGCGAACGGCGCGCCGCGCCCCCAGGACCTCGCCCGCGCCGCCCTGGAGGCCAAGGCTCCCCTGAAGCCGATCGGCCGCCCCAAGAGCACCGTCGTCAAGATGCAGAAGCCGACGCGCCGCTGAGACCAAGCCTCACTGATCCTGACCTATAGGTCAGGATCAGTGAGATCCGGCAGACGACCGCCGCCGCGCCGTCGCGCGGGCAGACCTCGATGAGTCAAGCTCATCGAGGTCTGGTATGGGACGAGCCAAATCCCCGCGCGGCGAGGCCTCACCTCAAGCCGCAGCGCTCGCGCCCGCGAAGCCCTCCACCTGCAAGATCTCGGCGGCGATGCCGGTGGACGCCAGGTTCTTGCCCTTCGCCTCGATCTCGAAATCGGCCCAGGCGAGGTGCCGGGCCACGAGGGCGTTGAGCGCCCGGTTGCCCATCAGGTGCGAATGGGCCGCGATGTCGCGCCAATTGTGCCCGGCTCCCACCAGGGCGGCGTAATCGGGCAGCGTGTCCGGGTCGTGCCCCTCCAGCAAAGCCTCGCGCGAGAGGCTGATATGGGCGATCGGGCGCACGCCGCGCCAGGAGTCGCGGATGCGGGCGATCCGCTCGTCATCGGGCTCGATATAGACGCCGCCGCTCTGGACCCAGTGGTGGTGCAGGTCGAGCACCACCGGAACGCGGTCGCCCAGGTCCAGCACCGTGTCGAGGCCGAAAGCGTTCTCGTCGTTCTCCACCGTCAGCAGGTCGCGCGCGGTCTGCGAGAGCTTGGGCAGGCTGGCGCGAAACCCGTCGATGCCGGGGTCGCGGGCGCCCACATGGATGTTGATATGGGCGCCATGCGGGTGCCAGCCGGCGCCATACCCCATCATCGCCATCAGCTCGGCATGGTATTCGAGTTCGGAGATGCCGTTGCGCTCGGCATTGGGGTTGCGCGAGGCGATGACGCAGAACGGCCCGGGATGGAAGCTGAGGCGCACGCCGCCCTCGCGCGCGCGCTCGCCGACCCGCGCGAGACCGGCCTCCACGAGGGCGACCATCTCGGGCTCGGCATAGATCGCCCGCGCCACCTCGTGGGTGTAGCCGGGCAGGACGTTGCTCGCCATGCGCAGCAGGCGCTCCAGGGGCGGCCGCGCCGCCACCCAGGCGATCTGCCGTTCCAGCGCCGCGAGGTTGTGCCGGGCGAGGCTCTCGAGCTTGGCCCGCCGCGCCGACGGCGCGAGCTTGTCGAGATGACTCATGGTGGTGTGAGACAGGTTCATGTGAAGCGTCGCCTCGCGGGCGGCCTTCAGCGTCTTGAAACTGGCGGGATCGTCGTCGAGCACGAAATTGCAGCAGAAACCGAGGCGGGGCGTGTCCATCATCATGGGGGGATAACGGCGAGGCCCGGCTTTGGTGTCGCCGGTCCCGGCGGATTCGGGACGCCCCGTGGTCCCTCGCGGCGAGGGTCAATCCAGGCAATGGGTAAAGTACAGCTGCCTGGTCCGCTCGAGAGCCTGGAAGCCCTCGGCGCGCGGGTTGAGGAGTTCCGGCCCCTCCGGGACGCGGCCGAAGAACGCGCTCGACGGATCGGCCACGAAGCCGCGCTCGCCGATATAGAGCCCGTCCCGGTTCTTCACGTTGACCGAGCCGCAGATCCAGCCGCCCTCCGCCTTGCGCAACGCCGTCACCTTCGGGTCGAGCGCGCCGAAACGCTCTCCCACCATGCCGAGAATCGTCGCCGCCACGGCCTTGCCGATGACGGCGTCGGACCCGTCCTCGACCCGCTGCGCCCGCGCGGGGCCGGACAGGGCCGCCAGCAGCAGGAGCGCCCCCGCGACGAGACCGGGGCGGCCGGTCATCGGCCTCGAGCGAACCATGACGCGACGGCCCTCACCGCGCAGAGCCCGCTCCGCCGCCGCCAGCGGTCGCCGGTTTGGCATCGGCGATCAGAATGTCGATGGATTGGCGCACGATCTCTAGGGCGCTCACGCCCTTGGTCGCGGCCTCCGCCTCGACCTTCGCCCGGTCGGCGGACGGCATCCCATCGAAGATTGCCTGCGCGACCCCGACCGACGCGTGCTTGTGATGTTCGCCCACGATCAAACCCGCCGGATGATGGTAAGGCCAAAGCTCTCATTGGATACTAATAAGTATTTCATGAGAACACCCGGAGCCTGCACTCGGAAAAGATAGGCTCTCTTCTTCCTTACATTGCAGCCGAGATCAACTCGTTTCAGGGTGGAGGTTGGGGGGAGCTGTTTGCCCGTCAGCAGGATGACGGAGGAACCTGTGGGTGGGCGTGACCGTGTGCGTGTTCTCCGCCCCTCGGGGCTGCGTTCGGCCCGGAGCGGCAGCATTCCGTAGACCGTAGGACGGGTTCAGGCGTTCGTGAGCGTCCAGGGACGCATCGCCTCGGGGCCGATGATGTCGGGTGGCGGCTTGAAATCACGGGCCGCGCCCCGCATCGCCTCGGGACGCCGTGGGAAGCCGCTCCGGCGGCGGTAATCTCGCCGGACCTTGTCGGACGGGGCAAGGGGTGCTTCCGAAAGGCTCCGCGCACAGATCACATCGACGGCTGTGACGCCGACGAGTGCCACAAGGGCGATCAACACGTTGTCCTTGCGCGAATTCTGCGGATCGAGCCCAGGCAGAACCGTAGCGATATCGAGGGCGTCTCCTGCGACGCGGGCCGACACCCAAGGGGTCGGATCATGCGAGCCCAGGATCCCGGCACCCTGCACGAGTTCACGCACACCGTAGGCTCGGATGACCGGAGCGACGCGCGGCATCCCAAGCCAGCGAGCCAGGGCGTCGGCACACACCACTTCGGTCAGCCCAAGGCCGACAGAGAACCAACCCAACCCACGGGTGAGTTCCCTGGTCCCGGGATCGGGTCTTCGACGCGGCTCCGAGACGAGATAACTCGGCAGAGTCGAGCGCCCGGAAGCGCGGTTCTGGTCGCGGTGAGACATGCGGACGTCCTCCCTGCCGCAGTGGGGCCAAGCCAGCCCGGTCAACAAGACGGGCCGGGGACACAATCAGGGTCTGAGCACCACCTTGATGCAGTTGTCCTTCTTGTCACGGAAGGTCTTGTACATCTCCGGCCCTTGTTCGAGCTTGGCCCGGTGCGTGATGACGAAGGAGGGATCGATCTGCCCGTCGTCGATGCGCTTGACGAGGTCGTCCGTCCACCGGTTCACGTGGGTCTGGCCGGTGCGGATGGTCAGACCCTTGTTCATCAGGGCTCCCATCGGCATCTTGTCGACGAGCCCGCCATAGACGCCCGGAATCGAGAGGATTCCGGCGGGCCGACAGACGTAGATCATCTCGCGCAGCACTGCGGCGCGGTCGCTCTCCAGCATCACCGCCTGCTTCAGCCGGTCGTAGGCGTGTTCGAGGGCGCGGGGGGAATGCGCTTCCATGCCGACGGCATCGATGCACTTCTCCGGGCCCTTGCCGCTCGTCAGCTCGTTCAATCGTTCGACCGCGCTGTCCTGGCTATTGTCGATGGTGATCGCACCGCCGGCGCGCGCCATCTCGAGGCGCTCGGGTACGCTGTCGATACAGACTACCTGTCTGGCCCCGAGCAGAAGGGCGGAGCGCAGCGCCATCTGACCGACGGGGCCGGCACCCCAGATTGCAACCGTATCGGTCGGCTGGATATCGGCCTGCACCGCCGCTTGCCAGCCGGTGGGGAAGATATCACCGAGGAATAGCACCTGCTCGTCGCTGAGATTCTCGGGCACCTTGATGTGCGTCTTATCGGCGAACGGCACGCGGACGTATTCGGCTTGGCCGCCCTGGTAACCACCGGTGAGATGGGTGTACCCGAACAAGCCCGCGGTGGTGTGCCCGAAAACCTTGTCGGCGATGTCCTTGTTGCGATTCGTGCGCTCGCAGACGGAGAAATACCCACGCTTGCACTGGTCGCACTCGCCGCAGATGATCGTGAAGGGCACGACGATGCGCTCACCTTTTCTGAGCGCACCGTTGACGCCTTTGCCTGTCTCGACGACCTCGCCCATGAACTCGTGGCCCATGACGTCGCCCTTCTCCATGCCGGGCATGAAATGGTCGTAGAGGTGCAGGTCCGAACCGCAGATCGCGCAAGCGGTTACCTTGATGATCGCATCTCGATCATCTTCGATCTTGGGATCCGGAACCGTATCGCAGCGGATATCCTGAGTCCCGTGCCAAACCAGTGCTTTCATGGAACGTCTCCCTAAAGCGCAGGAAGGATTTCAAGCCCGTGGAACGATGTGCCTAACTAATAGATATCCCATCCAAAATTGATTTGTGGCGCAACAACATATGATGCAGCCAGAATGACATTCCATTTCGTATATTATGTTGGTTTTCACCGATGTTAATCACGCAGGCTGGACAATGAATAGCCTCTCGATGACTGGATTGGCCTTGGAATGCGGCGGGTTACGTCCAGCGAAGATGAAATGATCCGGATTGTCTCGAGGACACGGACGGCACATCGACTGTCCGGCGGCCCTTATTGGGTTTCGTTCCTCGCATGTGCTCCCGGTGGATAGCGCGATACGATCCATGGCGGCGCCGGCGACGATCAGGTTGCGGGAGGCTCGGGGGCCGACACGATGTCGGACACGTCCGGCGTGAACCTCATCCTCGGTGAAGCCGGAACCGATCTGATCATCTTCGCCGATACAGCGAGCGGCGAGGCGGATGGAGGAGCGGACGACGACGCATTGTTGGACACGTCATCCACACGGTTGCCGACGTCTCGATCGCGATCAGGGGCCTTCGGGGGCTTCACCCCCGCAGGGCCGCGAGGCTCCGGCGCTGGCGGCCCGCGTCGTCGAAATTCTCCGGCGCGAGCCAGGCGGCGAAGGCCTCCCGCAGGCGGGGCCAGTCCGCATCGGTCACCGCGAACCAGGCCGTGTCGCGGGAGCGGCCCTTGGTGACGATGGCGTTGCGGAAGATGCCCTCGAAGGTGAAGCCGTAGCGCAGGGCCGCCGCGCGGGAGGGCGCGTTGAGGCTGTCGCATTTCCACTCGTAGCGGCGATATCCGAGGTCGAAGGCGCGGGCCATCATCAGGGCCATCGCCTCGGTGGCGGCCGGGCTCCGGGCGAGGCCAGGGCCGAACTGGAGATGGCCGACCTCGATACAGCCATGGGCCGGCTCGATCCTGAGATAGGCCGCCAGACCGAGGGCGCGGCCGGTGGCGGCGTCCAGGATGGCATGATGCATCGGGTCACGGCTCCGGGCGATCTCGACCAGTCGCGCGCGATACTCCGCCTCGTCCGCCGGGGGCTCTCCGGGCAGGTAGGTCCAGCGCGCCGGGTCGTGGGCCAGGGCGGTGAAGAGGTCGCCCGCATGACGCTCGGCGTCGAGGGGCTCGATCCGGCAGAACCGGCCCTGCAACGCCTCGCGCGGCGGGGGCGGCGGCGGGCTCCATTCCGGCAGGGCGGGGCCGATCGGCTGGCCGTAACGGTTCACGCGCTCGCTCATGCCCGCTGTCCCATTCTGTCGACGAGATCCGCCATCGCGTCGTCGCCGCCCGCATCGCGGCGCAAGCCCGCCGCGACGCCGGCGCGGTCCGCCTCCGGACGGTTCTGGCTGACCTTCCATTTGCCGGTGAGCCGCGCAATCGGAATCTCGATGCCGACGATCCCCCTGATCTGCGCCGCCGTGAAGGCCGGCGGCGCGTCCGCCACCGACCAGGGCGCGTCCCGCCCCGCCTCCCGCATCCGCGTCAGGTCGTCGATCTGCCGGCGCAGCCAGGCCTCGTCCTCGATGACGCGCGGGCGGCCCCGTGCCTGCACAGTGGCGTAGTTCCAGGTCGGCACGACCTTACCGGTCTCGCGCTTCGTCGCGTACCAGGAGGGCGTGACGTAGCGGTCGGGGCCCTGGAACACGACGAGGCATTCGGCGAGCCCGTCGAGGTCGCGCCAGTGCGGGTTGGCGCGGGCGAGATGGGCCCGGAGCGTGCCCGCCTCCCCCGCCTCGCGGTCGAGCAGGAACGGAACCGGGTTGGCCATCAGCCCGCCGGCGCCCGCGCTCACCAGCAGGCCGAGCGGACAGGCGCGGATGAGGGCGGCCTGGGCTTCGAGATCGTCGCACCGGAAATGGGGCGGCTCGTACATGATGATCCTCGGCGGGGCGTGGTGTTCGCCGCCTCTGTTGACGCGAAGCGGATCATGCGGAAGATCCAATTTCCGCATCCTAACTGGACCAGTTCGACGACGACCCGGCGCCGCCCTCCCCTTCCTCTCCAACTCGCCCTCGACCCGCCGCCGGCCGGCGGACCCCATCGAGCGGAGACGAGCCTGCACGGGCGCGTGCGGGAAGCCGTACGCAACGCGATCCTGTCGGGCCGTCTGCCGCCGGGAGAGCGCCTGCCCTCCTCCCGCAGTCTCGCGGAGGATCTCGGCTGCGCACGCGGCACGATCCTCCTCGCCATCGAGCAGCTCGTGGCCGAGGGCTACCTCACCACGCGTGCGGGCTCCGGCACCCGCGTCGCCGAGACCCTGCCCGACGACCTCCTCGTCCCACGCAATCCGGGCTCCCCCGCCCGCCCCTCGCCCGCGACGGCGGTGCTCTCGCGCCGCGGGGCCGCCATGGCCTCGGCACGGGGCGACGCCCCTCCGATCCCCGACGCCTTCGCCCTCGGCCGTCCCGCCCTCGATGCGTTTCCACGTGAAACCTGGGCGCGCCTGCTCCAGGCCGAATGGCGGGCCGGCCCTCCCAGCCTGCTCCATCCCCTGGGCGAGCCGCGTCTGCGCCGGGCCCTGGCCGCCTATCTGTCGGCCGGGCGCGGGGTCGCCTGTCACGAGGAGGCGGTGATCGTCACGAGCAGCATCCGCCAGAGCCTCCGCCTCCTGGCCGAGCTTCTGCTCGAGCCCGGCGAGGCGGCGTATCTGGAGGAGCCAGGCTTTCCCGGCCTCGCCCATGCCCTGCGGTCGGCGGGCCTGCGCACGGTCCCGGTGCCCTGCGACGCGGCGGGATTCTCGATCGCGCGGGCGCGGTCCATCGATCCCGGAGCGCGGCTGGCGGTGGTCACACCGGCCCAGGGCCATCCCCTTGGTGCCACGATGAGCCTGGAGAACCGCCTCGCCCTCCTCGCCTGGGCGGAGGCGCAGGGTGGCTGGATCGTCGAGGACGATTACGACGGCGAGTACCGCTATGCCGGGCGGCCGCTGGCACCGCTCCACGCCCTCGACCGGGCCGGACGCGTTCTTTACGTCGGCAGCGTCTCGAAGGTGCTCATGCCGGCCCTGCAGATGAGCTACCTCGTCCTGCCGGAAACCCTGGTGGAGCCCGTCCGCCGCGCCCTCACGGGCAGCGGAGGCTTCGCCTCGATCCTCGGACAGGGCGCGCTGGCCCACTTCATCGACGAGGGCCATTTCGGCGCGCATCTGCGCCGGACGCGGCGTCTCTACGGGCAGCGACAGGCCGCCCTCGTCGCGGCAGCCCGCGATCTCCTCGGCGGGCTGCTGGAGGTGCCGCCCCGCGACGGCGGCATGCATCTGGTGGCCCGGCCCCCGGCCGGGGCGGCCTTCGACGATCTCGCGGCGGTGGAAGCCTGCGCGCGTGCCGGCATCGCCACGACGGCGCTCTCGCCGCATTTCGCCGATCCGGTGCGCGCCGAGCAGGGGCTGCTTCTCGGCTATGCCTGCGTGCCGGAGCGTGCCGTCCCCCTGGCCGTGAAACGGATGGCCGAGGCGCTGAAGCCGAGAGGAGGCAAGGCCTGACGGCGGTGTGCCGGCCTTGTCCCGAGACGGTCGACAGCCGACGCGGATGCCGTCCGCCAAACATTCCGTTCAAGCAAGCAACTAGCAGAATGGACAGCGGACAATTCATGCAACTCAAGTCATACACGCGCTGCTCTCGAAATCATCGACAGAACTCATTCATCGCATTCATAACATTTTTAAGCATTCATTATGCGTTTTCGCCGAAAAGATCGAAGCATCTTGGCCGATCAGGGTGCCGGCATGTCTTCCAAGTGGTTCAATACGCTCCGCGCCCGCATCGTTGCGGTCGCCCTGGCACCGTGTCTCGCCTTCGGAGCCGTGACGGCGATCGCGGTCTCTGATCGGGCGACGCAGCGCAACGAGATGATCCGCGTCGAGGCGCTGGCCGGCCTCGCCACGCGGATCAGCGCCTTCCTGCACGAGGTCCAGCGCGAGCGCGGCGCGTCGAGCCTGTTCATCGGCTCGAAGGGGAGCCAGTTCGCGCCCGAACTCGCGGCCCAGCGCGGCCGGACCGATGCCGGCATCCGCGACGTGAGAGCGGCCTTGGACGACCCGGCCTTCGGACGCCGCCGGCAGGCGCTCGAACAGGATCTGGCTCGGCTGGCGGACCAGCGCCGTCGCATCGACGCGCTGGAACTGGCCGGGCCGCAAGCCGCCGCCTTCTATACCGGACTGGTCTCGGAAGGCCTCGCCATCGTCCGCGAGATGGCGGGTCTCGTCGGCAATGCCGCCATCGCGGGGCGGGCCTCGGCCTATTCGGCCTTCCTCACCCTGAAGGAGCAGGCGGGCCAGGAGCGCGCGGCGGGGGCCGCCGCCTTCTCGGCGGGTCGCCTCGACCAGCCGGCCCTCGTCCGGCTCGCCGGCCTGGGCGGCGGACAGAGCTCCGCCGAGGCGCGGTTCCGCGCCGGAGCGGAGGCTGACCAGGCGGCTCTGCTCGACGCGGTGGAAGCCTCCGAGGCCGCCCGTGAGACGGCGCGCCTGCGCAACCTCGCGCTGGACACGGCTTTGGGCGAAAGGTGTCCTTCCGCGACGCGCCGCTCTGGTTCCAGCTCGCGTCGAAGCGGATCGACGGCCTGAAGGGGGTCGAGGACCGCCTGAGCGCCGATCTGGTCGCCGCCGCCGCCGCGAACCGGACGGGGGCGGAGAGCGCGCTGCTGGCCTGGCTGGTCGCCGGCCTCGCCACCTTTCTGCTCTCCGTAAGCCTCGCCTTCGGGCTGGGCGGAGCCATCGCCCGGCCGCTGACCCGGATGGCCTCGGTGCTCGATGCGATCGGCCGGGGGGAGGAGGATGTCGCCGTGCCCCAGGGCGGCCCGCGCGAGGTCAGGGCCCTGTCGAAGGCGGCGGAAGCCTTCCGCGACAGCGTCGTCGAGCGCCGGCTGCATCGCGCCGAGCAGGAGCGCCTGGCGGCCTCGGTGGCGGCTCGGCAGCGGCAGGCCGTACTCAGCCTCGCCGACGAACTCGAAGCGGCGGTGGGCGGCATCGTCGTCACGGTCTCGTCCTCGGCGACCGAGCTTCAGGCCACCGCCCGCAGCATGAGCGCCACGGCGACGCAGACGGCGGCCCAATCCACCAGCGTCGCCGCGGCGGCCGAGGAGGCGGCGGCCAATGTCGGCACCGTGGCGGCGGCGGCCGAGGAACTCGGCGCCTCGGTGAGCGAGATCAGCCGGCAGGTCGACGGCTCGGCCGAGCTAGCCCGCCGGGCGGTCAGCGAAGCGAACCGGACGGCCGACCTCGTCCAGGCGCTCGACGGCTCGGTCTCCCGCATCGGCGACGTGGTCGTCCTGATCTCGCAGATCGCCGGCCAGACCAATCTTCTGGCGCTCAACGCCACGATCGAGGCGGCGCGGGCCGGCGAGGCCGGTCGCGGCTTCGCGGTGGTCGCCGCGGAGGTCAAGGAACTCGCCAACCAGACCGCGCGGGCCACCGACGAGATCGGCCGGCAGATCGGCCTGATCCAGGGGGCGACCGGCGAGGCGGTCAGCGCCATCGGCGACATCACCGCCCGCATCCGCGAAATCGACGTCGTGGCGACCAGCATAGCCGCGGCGGTGGAGCAGCAGGGCGCGGCGACCCAGGAAATCGTCCGCAACGTCGCGGAAGCCTCGAGCGGAACGAGCGAAGTGACCGCGAATATCGGCGGCGTCGCCCAGGCCTCCGAGGAGACCGGCGCGGCGGCGAGCCAGGTGCTTTCGGCCGCCGCCGAACTGTCCTGCCAGGCGGACCGCCTCGGCAGCGACGTCGCCCGCTTCCTCGCGACCGTGCGGGCTGCCTGAGGGGGCGGGCCCGTCTTCCCGGGGGCGCATCGCGGCATCGTCGTTGGGGCGGGCGCGAAAAGCGGGTATCCTGTGCCGGCAATCAGATGGACAGCCCCAGGACGCGCGATGGACAAGGACCCGACACATTCCAGCACGGCCGCCCATGCGGTGTTCGACGTCGCCGCCGCTGTGGCGACCCTGCCGGAGGCCTGTTCCACCATGGTGGCCGACCATCGCTTCGTCGACGTTCCGGCGGCGAGCGCGCGGGTGTTCCGGGTCTATTCGCCGACGCCGCCGCACAGCCACGCCTCCTGCGACGAGTATCTCTACGTGCTCTCCGGCCGCTGCATGATGAAGTTCGCCGACGAGCCGGCCGTCGAGGTCGGGCCGGGCAAGCTGGTGATGTTCCAGCGCGGCGTGGTGCATTCGGTGCCGGAGATCCTGGAGGAGCCGATGGTGTTCCTCTCCGTCGACACGCCCCGCCGCGAACCACGCGACATCCGCTTCGTCTCGGACGGCACCGGCACGCCCGACAGCTTCATGCGCCAATCGCAGCAGGCCCAGCAGCAATAGGGAACGCGCCCCCCCTCTCCCCGCCGGGCGGGGAGAGAACGTCGTCCTCCCCTCGTCGGGAGGCGACGTGAGCCCGGCAGGGCGAGGGTGAGGGGGTATCTCCGGGTATGGCTCCACCGGCCGCGCCCCCTCACCCTCGGCTGCCGCCTCGCCGCGCTCCCCAACGAGGGGGAGACGCGGCCCTCTCCCCGCGCGCGGGGAGAGGGGAATGCGCGCCGGCCTTCGAGCCCAACAGTCTGAGGGCACGTCCCTATTCGGAAATGGCTGGTCCCCCTCTCCCCGCCAGGCGGGGAGAGGACGTCGTCCTCCCCTTGCCGGGAGGCGGCGTGAGCCCGGCAGGGCGAGGGTGAGGGGGTGTTTTCGGATGCGGCTCCTTCGGACGCGCCCCCTCACCGTCGGCTGCCGCCTCGCCGCGCTCCCCAACGAGGGGGAGACGCGGCCCTCTCCCCGCAGGCGGGGAGAGGGGAATGCGCGCCGGCCTTCGAGTCCAACAGTCTGAGGGCACGTCCCTATTCAAAAGAGGCGGGGTTCCCCCTCTCCCCGCGGGCGGGGAGAGGACGTCGTCCTCCCCTCGTCGGGAGGCGACGTGAGCCCGTCAGGGCGAGGGTGAGGGGGTATCTCCGGATGTAACCCGTTCGGCCAAGCCCCCTCACCCTCGGCTACCGCCTCGCCGCGCTCCCCAACGAGGGGGAGACGCGGCCCTCTCCCCGCGCGCGGGGAGAGGGGAATGCGCGCTGGCCTTCGGGCCGATCCGCCGCCAGCCGATGACGAGCCCTGTGATCACCAAGGCTCCGGCGAGCAGGTTCAGCAGCCATTGTGCCGCGTCCCTCGCCGGCGGGTGGCCGACGAGGACCGGCAGGTCGAGGCGGTGGAGCGCTGTGAACAGCCAGCGGTTGACGCGGCCGGAGCGGTCGAGCCGGTTGAGGATCTCGCCGCTCCGCGGGTCGACATGCAGCCAAGTCGCGGCGGGATCGGCAAAGCGCAGGCGCAGGATGGGGAGCGTCCCGCTCGTGAGGGGCGACCAGTAGAGGTCGTGGGTGTCGAGGCGCTCGACGCCCTCCAGCCTCGCGCCCGCCATCGCGAGACCGGCCGCCGCCGCGATCCGGGCGGTCGAGGGCGCGTCTCCGATCGCCCGTTTGCCGGTGCGGTCGATCCCCATCGCGACCCAGTGTCCGCCGATCCGCGCGAGATGCAGGCCGAGGGGCGCATCGGCGGCCAACGCGCGTAGGCTCCCGGTCGTGAGGCCGACAGGGTTGTCCGCCCCGGCATAGGCCTCGCGCAGGTCGGCGGTCGGCGCGAGGGAGGTGAACCAGCGGTTCGGGTTCATCGAGAGCCAGCCGCTGAGGATGAAGGTGGTGAGGCCGATCCCGCCGATAAGCCCGGCGAAATGGTGCCAGCGCGCCATCCCGCGATAGGGCGTGACGCGCCCTCGCGCGTAGCGCCGCCTCAGGCGCAGGCGCCAGATCCCCAGGACGAGGCCGGTGAGCGCCGTGAAGGCGGCGATGCCGGAGATCCAGAGCACAACATCGCGCCAGAGATCGGCGCGAGCGCGCAGCGGCGTGAGATAGACCCAGTGGGTGACGGCGCCGACCCAGTTCCAGCCGCGCTCGAACCGCGTCGTGTCGAGGACGATCTCCCCCGTCCGTTGCGAGACGTAGAGTTCGGTGCCGGCCGCGTCGTTCAACGCGACCTTGTGGAAGGACCGCAGGGGATCGTAGCGCGCCGTCACCGTCCATTGGTCACGCGCGACCTCCTCCACGGACGCGCCGGGACCGGCCCCGGTGAGGCGCCGGGCCGCCTCGGCATCGACCGGCCCGGCCGGCGCGCCGGTCCGCGCCGAGAGGGTGATGCGGCGGCCATCGCAGGACGACATCCGGTAGACCGGCTCGTCGCCGCGCATTTCCAGGTCGAGGCTGCGGGGCATCCGGGTCTCGCCCAACTGGGCCAGCGCCTCGTCCGGCGAGACCGCGACCGCCTCCCACGCCATCGGGCGAAGACGCGCGAGGCGCTCCGTCTCCGTCAAGCTCGGAAACGGCACATAGAGCATCACCAGCCCGGAGCCGATCCAGAGGGCGAAGAGCAGCCCGGTTCCGATGCCCAGCCAGCGATGGCCGAGGACCAGCCACCGCTTGCCCTGCTTGAACAGGCTCACCACGCGACGCTGTAGGCGACCTCGAACGAGCGCGGGCGCCCGAGGATCCAGTTGGTGCCGATCCCGTCCACGGCGTTGCCGCTGATCGCGTAGGTTGTATCGAACAGATTGTAGACGCGAAGGCTCAGGCGCGAGGCCGGGGTGACCTGATGGTCGAGGCCGAGATGGGCCAGGGTGTAGTCGGGCCGCGGCGCGGTGTTGGAGAAGTCGCTGAAGACCCGGCCGACATTCTGCAGCCCGATGCGGGCCTCCCAGTCACGGGCGAAGGCCCAATTGAGCCAGACATTGGCGACGCGCTCGGGCACGTCGATGGGCTGGTTGCCCGCATAGGACACCGCCCCCTCCCGGAACTCGTCGTATTGCGCGTGGAGCAAGGCGAGGTTGGCGTCGATGCGCCAGCCATCGGGCAGGCGCAGGGCGAGCGCCCCCTCCACCCCGTGCGAGGATTGCCGGCCGACCTGGGTCGAGACATTGGGCTGGCCCGGCACCGCCGAGATCAGGTTGTCCTTGACGATGCGGTAGCCAGCCACCGTCCATTCGAGGGCGCCGTTCAGCGCGAGGCCCTTGGCCCCGACCTCGATCTGTTCGCCGGTGGAGAGGTCGAAATTGGCGTTCGTTTGCGACAGGCTGATGAGGCTCCCCACCGGATCGGTGGCGGTGGCGTATTGCACGTAGAGGGCCGAATCCGGCGTCGGGTTGTAGACGAGGCCGAACCGGTAGCTCAGGGCCTCGAACGAGCGCGCGAAGGTGTCGCCGGTCTGCAGGTTGCGGCGGTGCAGGGTCGGCGCATCGAAACGCATTCCGGTGAGGAAGGAGAGTTGGTCGCTGAGGATCAGCCGGTTCTCGGCGAAGACAGAGGCCTGGTTGGTGCTGGTGGCATAGGCCGGGCTGGCGCGGCCATTGGCCGGGAACAGGCCCGGATCGTAGGTGAACGGATCGACGCTGGTGACGAGGCCGCCGCCTGCGCTGGAGAAGTTGTTGGTGTGGCGGAAATCCACGTGGTTGACGTCGAACCCGATGGCGAACTCGTTGCGGAAGCCGAACAGGTTGCCCTTGAACGCCGCGTCGAAGCGGTTCCCGACCTGCTCTTGGTTGTGGTAGATTTCAAGGTAGTCGGACCTGTCGATCCGTCCCGTACCGCTATTGAACCGGTACTGCTCCACATCGAGCCAGTGGCGACGGCTCTGCAGCCGGTAGGCGGTGTTCCGGATGGTGATGTCGGCGCTCGGCGTCCACTCGGTCTTGAGCTGAGTCCAGTTATCGGCCCAGACGATCTTCGCGCCGTCGACATTGTAGTTGTTGTTGCGCAGGGACTGGACGATCCGGCCATTGACCAGCGGCGTGCCCCAGTAGCGCGCGGGCTCCTGGTAGCCGAGATCGTGGCTGAGCGTGACGGCGAGATCGGGGTTGAGCTGGAACAGCAGCGCGCCCGAGACCGCGAGGTTGCGGAAATCCCCGTTCGGGCTGGTCCAGCCGCCGTCGCGGTTGCCGCTGACATTGAGGCGGTAGGCCACCGCATCGCCGATGGGACCGCCGAGATCGACGGCGAGGCGCGCGAGCCCGTCCGACCCGGTGGCGGCGCGGGCGGCATGGATCGGCGTGAAGCTCGGTTTCTTCGAGACCACGTTGACCACGCCGCCGATGGCGCCGTCGCCATAGAGGACGGAGGCCGGGCCGCGCAGCACCTCGATCCGCTCCACGTTCCAGGTGTCGAACGGGAAGGTCACCGTGCCGGCGCCCACGAACAGCCGCGTGCCGTCATAGAGCTGCTGGATCGAGTTCGGGCCGGCGAAGCCCCGGCTGGAGAAGGCGCCGTTGCCGTTGCCCGGCGACGCGATGGTGGTGATGCCGGTGGCGTTCTGCGTCACCGCCTCGACCACCGTGTTCTGGCCCCGGATTCGGGCGGTCTCGCCGCTGATGACATCGATACTGGCGGGGGTCTCCAGCGGCGTCAGGCCGAGGCGACTGGCGCTGCGAGAGGGGGTCGAGAGGTTGAGCCCGACCGGGTTGGCGCGAGTCAGGCCGACCCCGCTCCCCTCCACGGTGAGCTGGTCGAGGGTGACGGCATTCTGGCCGATGGAATCCTGGGCGCGGACCTCGCCCGCGAGCAGGGTCGAGCCGAGGAGTGACGCGAGGAAAGCGGTGGCGCGGGCCGGGGAGATTCGCCCGGGGGCGCGGTGGGTGACCTGTGTGGGCATGTTCGTTTTGGCAAACCGGAGTGACCGCTGGCCGAATGCCGCGCCCCCTCTGCTAGATCGTATGTTATAACGTTACAATACGTCGAACCGGGCAAAATGCCTGCGCGGAGGACCAAACGGTCTCGCCGAGGGCAAGATGTGGAGCGAGTCTGCAATGGAAGGAACAGGGACGATCGGGCATCGCGGGCGAACGGCAGGCGCGGCTCAGCGCAGTGGCACGTCACCGCGAACGAAGCCGATCCCCACGCGAGCGCGGGCCCCGACACCCCACCAGGACACCCCGCCCGATGCGTTTCGCGTGTGACCACGACTGACGGCAGGTCTCCTGGCTCGCGGGTCGACGCCCTCTCATCGGGGCAGCCGCGGCATCGGGCTCAAGACCCTCACCGCGTTCCCTTTTGATCCCCCGAAGGGGAACCGTCATCGTCAGGCTAGTCGAGGGCGAGAGACCGCGTCAACGACGTCACGGCAACAGCCCAAAAGAAAAGCCCCGGATCTTTCGATCCGGGGCCGATCTCATTGGATGCGTATCGCCTACCAGCGGTAGGTGACGGAGCCCGTCACGCGGCGGCCTTCGCCGTAATTGCAGCCGACGAAATTGACCTGTTGCGAGCAGGTGCCGACATAGACGCGGTCCGTGATGTTGTTGGCCGCCACCTGGAAGCGCCAGTTCTCGTATGTGTAACGGAGCGATGCGTCGAAGAGGACGTAGTCCGGCACGCGGATGTTGTTCTGGGGATCGCCGAACGATTCCCCGATGTAGCGGACACCGCCGCCGATCCCGAGTCCGCGGAACATGCCGGTCTGGATCGTGTAATCCAGCCAGGTCGCGGCAGTGAAGTTCGGCACCTGGATCGGCCGCTTCCCAACCGCGCTGGGATTGCCGTCCGGCGCATTGTCCTTCGTCACTTCGGCCTGCAGGACCGTGAATGACGAGATGAGCTTCAGGCCGTCGAGGAGGTCCACGGTGGCCTCGCTCTCGAAGCCTTTCACCTCGACTTCGCCGTTCTGATAGAAGGCCTGCTGCAACGGATCGCTGGGGTTAAAGAACAAGGCGTTGGTCTTCTTCGTATTGAACACGGAGAAAAGAACCGATGTGGCTTGGCCCGGCGGCTGGAACTTCACGCCGGCCTCGATGGTCTCGCCGATCTCGGGCTTGGCCGGGGTTATGTTGTAGGTGAGCGGCACCGCACCGATGCCGGGCACGACCGCGATCGTGCTGTTCTGGAGGAAGACCGGCAACACATTGAACGAGCGCGCGGCCGAGACATAAGGCGTCAGGCCGTTGTCGAAAAGATACGAGAGCCCGACCCGGCCGCTATAGGATTGCGCGTCCTGGTTCGCGCCGAAGCTCGTGGGAATGCCGTTCGGGAACGGGACGGCGTTGAGCATTTGGCGCACGGTATCGATGACCGGGTTCTGAGCATCGGTCTTCGTCGTCACCCAATCGTAGCGGGCGTTCATGCTGAGCAGCCAGCGATCGTAGAACTTGACCTGATCCTGAGCGTAGACGCCGACTTGCTCCTGCTGCAACCGTGACAGGAGGGAGCGCGGAAGTTGCGCGACGGGTTGGCCGTAGACCGGATTGAGGATGTTGAGCGGGCCGACGAACGGGCCGATCCCGAGCAGGCCGAAGCTCGTACCGCCGTACTGGTCGCTCTTGTTGTTGATCTTGCTGTAATCGACCCCGAGCAGCGCGGTGTTCTTGATGTTGCCGAACTGCGCATCGTGCTGGAGCTGGGTATCGACGGTGAAGACGCCGTAATCCTCAAGCCAGGTCTGAGCCTCGCGGGTGACGGTGTTGGGCATCGCCGGATTGGTGACGCCCGTGGAGTAGATCGCGTTGTAGTCGGTCGAGGCATGGGCGTAGCGCAGGTTCTGGCGCACGGTCCAATGGTCGTCGAACCGGTGTGAGAACTGGTAGCCGCCCTCGAAATGCTCGGCGAGGAAGCGCGAGAAGCCCGGCTCCCCGAGGAAGCGGCTGCGCATTTCCGACTTATTGGGATTACTGCCCCGGGTGTATTCGCGAGGGATGGCACGGAACGTGTCGCCGGTGCGGTCTCTCTGATAATTGCCGAGCACCGTCAGGCTGGTATCCGCCGAAGGCGCGAAGGTCACCGCGGGCGCGATGTAGATTCGGTCCAGCGGCGTGTAATCCACTTGCGTGCCGCCTTCGCGCAGCAGGCCGGTGATCCGGTAGAGGATCGTCTTCTCAGGGTTGAGCGGGCCGCTCAGGTCGAAGCCGAACTGCTTGCGGTTGAAGCTGCCATAGGAACTAAAGATTTCCCGCAGCGGCTCGACCGTCGGCTTCTTGGTGATGAAGTTGACGAGGCCCCCCGGATCGTTGAGCCCGAAAAGGCCCGAGGTCGGGCCGCGCAGCACGTCGATGCGCTCCACGCCGTAGGGCTCGATCGGGAAGCCGGAAAAGCTCGTCTGTGGCAGACGCATCCCGTCCTTGTAGATGCCGCGCTGAGTCTGGTCGAAGCCACGGATGATCAGCTGGTCGAAGCGGCCATCCTGCCCCTGGGGCGACGCGAGGATGCCGGCGCTGTAGGCGAGCGCATCCGCCAGGTTCTCTGCGCCGCGATCCTCGAGCTGCTTCTGCGTAACCACGGACACCGACTGGGGAATCTCCCGCAGGGTCGCGTTGGTCTTCGTTCCCGACATGCTCCTGGGCACGACGTAGGAATTGGCGGCCGTCACGCCACCTCCATTGCCGCCTCCCGAACCATTTCCGGAGCCCTGCACCGATAAGGTATCGAGCTGCACCGCCGCCGTGCCGCCCGGAGCGGCTTGGGCGAAGGCTTCCCCGCTCCACAGGGCGGGAACCATGGCGAGCAGCGCCACGGTCGAGACGCCGGCGAGGCAGCGCATGCCACTCACGGCTTTGTGAGAGAACGTGCCAGAAGAGAGCAACATGCCATCAGACATAGGGAAGACCTTGATCGTCGGAAATACGGCGCAGACCTGATTGGTAAAGAACGAGATTTCCCTGTCGATGCATCGCGTAGAACGATTCAAAAACAAGATCGGGTCTCGACAAGACGAATCCACACGGCGTCTTTGTCAGCAAGTCAAAGTTGAGATTTAATGACAAAAGTTGCGGCGGCGTTGCCTAAGAAACACAACCCTTCTTTGGAACAATTCAATTCAAGCGCCGCAAAAAACTTGTCGAAAGACGATCAACGGCGGGCCAACAGCCACATCAGGAACGGCCCGCCGACGAGGGTCGCCACCAATCCGGCGGGAAGCTGGTAGGGGAAGAACGCCATCCGTCCGACGAAATCCGCCGCGACCATGATCAGCGCCCCTGCGATGGCCGCACCGGCGAGTTGCGGCGCGGCCCGGGTCAGGCCCGCCAAGCGCGCCACCTGCGGCCCGACGAGGCCGACGAAGCTCAACGGCCCCGCCACCAAGGTCGCCGCGGTGGTGAGGATCGCCGCCAAGGCCAGGATGACGAGACGGCTGCGGCGCAGGCCGAGCCCCAGCGAGCGGCCCGTCGGAGCGCCGAGGGGAAGCAGCTCGAGCCAGCGGGTCAGGGCGGGAAGGCAGGCGCCTCCGAGGACGAGGATGGCGATGGCAGCGACGGCATCCTCCGGCGCCACCCGCGCCGTGGACCCCGCCGTCCACCCGAGCAGCATCACCACGGAGGGATCGCCGCTGATCATCAGGATGGTGAGGAGGGCGCCGAACCCGGTGGTGAGGCCGATGCCGGCCAGCAGCATCTGCTCGGGCACGGTGTCGGCACGGCGGCCGAGGCTCGCGATGGCCAGGAGGGTCGCGAGGGCCCCGAGGCTGCCGGCGACGAGCAGCGCCATCCGGTCCGGCGTGCCGAGGACGATCGTGACGGCGACGAGGCCGAGGGCGGCCCCGGAACTGATCCCGAGCACTTCGGGGCTCGCCAGGGGATTGCCGGTGAGCCGCTGCAGCAGGGTGCCGGCGATGGCCAGCATCGCGCCGGCCGCGAGCGAGGCGGCGATACGGGGCAGGCGCCAGGGAAGCAGTTCTTCGAGGCCGGCCCCGAGGCTCCAGTGCCAGCCGGCCGTGTCGCGGCCGAGGGTCAGCGCGACGAAGACGAGGAGGGCCAGCGACACCGCTCCGACCAGGATCAGGCGCCAGGGTCGTGCGAGCCGCGCCGAGGCTCCGCCCGCCGGGCGATGCAGCGCGCCGACGCCACGCAGGCGCGGCAGCAGCCAGAGCAGCATCGGCACGCCGACGAGGGAGGCCAGCGCCCCCGTCGGCACCTGTGCGATGGGGGCGAGCGCCAGGACCACGGAATCGGTGAGCCAGATCAGGGCGGCCCCGAGCAGGGGCGCGGCGATGAGACGGGCGCGCAGCGTGCGCGTGCCGGTGAGGCGGACGAGGATCGGCGCGGCGAACCCAACGAAACCGATGACGCCCACCCCCGCCACCACGAAGCCGCCGAGCGCCACCGCGACGGCCACGGCGAGGAACCGGACCCGGCCGAGGGAGAGCCCGAGGCTCTTCGCGTTCGCCTCGTCGAGGTCGAGCAATGCGAGCGGCCTCGCCATCAGCGCCACCAGAAGGGCGGCGACGGCGAGGCGGGGCGCGAGATAGGCCGGCGCGCTCCAATCGTTCATAGCGAGCGAGCCCGCCCCCCAGACGAACAGGCCGAACAGCCGCTCCTGGTGCAGGATCACGAGGAGGGTCTGGATCGCCCCGCAATAGAGCTCGACCACGAGCCCGGCCAGCAGCAGCCCCAGGGGCGCGAAGCCCTTGGCACGCCCCAACGCGAAGACCGCCAGCACCGCCAGGGCGGAGCCGGTGAGCGCCACGGCCTCCCGGCCCTGCGAGAAGAGGCCGGGCGCGAACAGCGAGGCCAGGGCCAAGGCGAGCTGCGCCCCGGCCGAGATGCCCAGCGTCGAGGGCGAAGCGAGGGGATTGCGCAGCACCTGCTGCAGCACCAGCCCCGACAAAGCGAGGGCGGCGCCGGCGAGCCATGCGGTGACGATCCGCGGTAGCACGCTCTCATGCAGGATGACCTGCGCGATGTCGGTCCAGTCGGGACTCCACAAGGCTTTCAGCGCGAGGCCGAGCGGCATGTCGGCCGTGAGCGTGCGCAGGGTGAGGAGCCCGGCCACGAGGGCCACCGCGCCGATGAGGAGCCATGTTCCGCCGATCCGCGAGCGGCGCGGCGCGGGGGCGGCCAAGCCTAGTTCAGCCAAGTTTGGTTCAGCCGAGCCCGATTCCCCCAAGCCCGATCCGGCCAGTTTCGCATCAGCCACGGGGGCAATCCCGCTTGGAGAGATCGGTCATCAGTTCCGCGAAGCGCGCGATGGCCGGCAGCCCACCGTAGAACCAGACCGGCGGCACGACGTCGACATGGTGCTCGCGCACCGCCGGCAGCGTCTGCCAGAGCCGGCTTCCGGCCAGCGCCTTGGCCGCATCCGACCGGATCGGCCCGACATGGACCATGCGGGCATCGGCCGGACCGGTGGCGAGCTGCTCGATCCCCACCGCCGTGAAGCCGGATGCGTTGCTGGCGCCGGTCCAGGCATTCTCGATGCGGAGGCGGTCGAGCACGGTCTGGAACAGGCTGGTGCGGCCGTAGACCACGATGTTGCGGTGATCGACGATCCAGACGAGGTAGGTCGGGTGCCTCTCGGCCGGGCAGGCGCTCGCCGCCGCGTCGGTGAGGATCGCCTCGGTGCGTGCCTCTAGGGCCTTGGCTTCATCGACGCGGCCAAGACGCAGAGCGATGCGCATGGTCTCCGCCTTCGCCCGCTCGTAGGGATCGCCCCCGGCATTGGCGATGGAGACCGCTTCCGTCGGGGCGATGCGCGACAGGAAGCTGCCCTGCGTCGCCACCTGGATCGGGTTGGCGAGGATGAGGTCCGGCTTGAGGCTCGCCAGCACTTCGAGGTTGGGCTCCACGACGAGGCCGAGATCGACCACGCCCTCGGGGAGCGCCGGCTCCACCACGGTGCGGTTGTAGTTCTCGGGCTGCGTCACCGCGATCGGCACGATGCCGAGGCCGAGGAGGAGTTCCACCGCGCTCCAGTCCAGGGCCGCGACGCGCGGCTGCGCGGGCATCTTTTTCTCCGCGCGCGCGGGCAGACAGGCCAGCACGAAGAAGCAGGCCGCCAAGCCGACAACGGCCCTTCTAGCGCGCATCGACGGCAGCCAGGGCGAGATCGCCGGCCTTCCTTTTCGCCTCCGGAGCGAGGCTCGCATCCCGCAGGGCGGGCGTGAGTGCCGCAATGGCGGCGGTGGCGGCGAGGCACAGGCCGCCGCCTGCCGCCATGGCGATCCGCGCCGAGGCGAGATGGGCTGTGGTGCCCGCCTGCATCCCCCCCAGAGCCGGGCCGATCGTCTCCTCCAGCACCCACAGGCTCGACACCCGGCCGAGCATCGCGTCCGGCGTCGCGCGCTGGATCAGGGCCGCGCGCAGGATGCCGGCGAGGCTCGCGGCGGCGCCGAGGGCGGCAAGGCAGAACAGGGCGGGAGCCATGCCCTCACTGAAGCCCAGCGCGATGCAGGCGCAGGCCCAGACAGCGACGCAGGCTACGAGCCAACGCCCGGCGAACGGGCTCGCGCCGGCCCGGCCCGAGGCCAGTGCGCCGAAGAGCGCGCCGACCGAAGGGGCGGCATAGAGCAGGCCGATACTGTCGGGCCCTCCGCCGAGCCCATGCGTCGCGAGTTCGGGCAGCAGCACGTAGGGCACGGCGAAGACCAGGGCGACGAGATCGACGAGGAGCAGGCTCAGCACCAGGGGCGAGCGGGCGATGTAGCGCAGGCCCCCCATGAAGCCGGCCTCGTCGGCGGCGAGCACGGGAAGGGGCGCTCCAGCGGACGGGCCGGCCAGCGGCGGCAGCGGAGGTAGGAACCCGAGCACGATCGGCGTGATGCCGGAGATGAGCGCGACAACGCCGTAGCAGGCGACGAGCCCCGCGCCGGCGGTGATCGCCCCGGCCAGGAACGGCCCGGCAATGGCGCCCGCCTGCGCCGCGACGGCGGTGAGCGCGGCGGCCCCCGACAGGTGCTCGCGCCCGACGAGGGCCGGGGTCGCGGCCATGATCGCCGGCATGCCGAAGCCGAAGGTCGAGCCGCCGACTACGGCCGCCGCGTAGATCGGCCAGACCATCGGGGCCGCGAGGGCGGCGTTGGCCATGAGGATCAGGATGGTGAGGAGATGCGCCGTGCGCGACCAGACCATGACCGCGCGGCGGTCGTAACTGTCGGCGAGCCAGCCGCCGACGATGAGCGCCAGCGCCATCGATCCCGCGACGGCCGCGTTGAGGAACGCCACCTGCAGCGACGAAGCGGTCAGCGCGTACATCTGCAGGCTCACGGCGACGCCGAGCACCCCGAAGGCGAGGAACGAGGCGGCCCGCGCCGCATAGAGCAGCTGGAACCCGCGGCTCGCCCGCAGGGGAGACAGGTCGAGCATCATGGAATCATGCCGCCTCGGATGACGCTCTTTGACATCACGCTTCAATCCTCGTCCTTGGCGTCTTCGTCGGCGCCGCGCCGCCAATAGGCCACGGCGAGATGCTGGTCACGGGTGAGGCCACAGGTCTTGCGCCAATGCGCCCGCAGGGCCTTGAACGCATCGAATTCCGAGCCGGCCCAGGCGAAGACCGTGCGATCCTGCGGGAACGGGATCGCCCGGACCGCATCCGCCAGGAGCGTGGTCGTGCCGGGCGGTGCGCTGTTGCGGTGGAGCCAGCGCAGCTCCACCCCCTCGGGCCGGTCGAGCGCCTGCTCGTCGGCCGGCCCATCGACCTCGATCACCGCGACCCCGCCGACATGGCCCGGCAACCGCCCGAGGATGCGACCGATGGCCGGCAGGCCGGTCTCGTCGGCGGCGAGACAATACCACTCCGCCGCGCCGACGCTGCGGCCGCCGGGGCCGAGCAGCCCGACCACGTCCCCGACCTTGGCGCGTTTCGCGAAGGACGCGCCGGGACCGGCGTCGTGATGCATGACGAAGTCGATGTCGATCTCGCCCGCAGCCGCGTCGATGCGACGGATCGTATAGGTCCGCATGGAGGGCGCGCCGTCGCCCTGCGGCCAGACCGGGATGCCGTCGATTCCCGGCACGGGCCATTGCGGCGGATGGCCGGCGGGCGGGATGATGACATGCACATGCATGTCGAACGCGTCGTAGCGGGCCAGGTCCGCGCCGATGAAGGTGACCCTGCGCATATGCGGCGTGAGATCGACGACGCGCCGGACCGTCACCTCGCGCAGGCTCGGAATGGTCTCGTCGGCGCAGCCGTCGCCGGTCCAGACGATGGAGGCGTCCGTCGCGCCGGGAAGCTCCTGCAGATGCGAGGCGAGCATGAACTTGACGACGGCGAGGGAGGTCTCGTCGGCGGCCTCCGCCTTGAGGGCGAGCAGGCCTTCGGCGGCGACGAGGGTTCCGGTCCCGACGTCGAAATCGACCCGGCCGCGTCCCGGCTCGTGAAGCACGGGGATGTCGTGTTCGAGGAAATGCTCGCACAGATCCGCGATGTAGCGCCCGGCATCGGCGAGGCGGACCTGGGCTTCGGAAGCCATGGCTATCACGAGATGTTCTCCACGAGAGCGGGGCGAGATGAGGCCGAGCCTCGATTTGATCGATGACCGTAAAGGACTGAGCAACGCAAGGCAGCGCTTGAATATTCCGACACCTTCATCGGCTCAAACCACCATGTATAGTATCGATCTCGACCCGGATCATAAGCATGATACTCGGACCTGTATTTGATTCACGCCATGCCCACAACCCAGGGATGAGCTTGGGGCGATCGGGCTCTCCGCATCTCCGGTGTCGGTGTGCCTTCAAGGCAGGGGATGCTGCGAGCCTGACGGAGCGCCGTTCGAACCGGGCGGGTAGAGATCCGGTCGACCTGCCATGTCGAGGTAAATCTTTCCAGTCGCATCTATATCCGGTACGGATTTTCATCATTCCATTTGCAAGATAAATCCGTTCTCTACTAAGATATGGACAAACCGAAATGAAACCCCATATTCTTGGGCGTTCGCAGCCTGAACCGATCGATACTCTTGCTGCATAAAGCCTTATTTTTATGAGACTCTTCTTGGAGAATGCATGACGGGAATCGCCTTTCGCGAGATGCTCGACGCCCATTGCCTGATGCAGTCGGGCTGTTACGTCTCGGATGTCGAAACCGCGCCCGATGGCGGACGCTACCTCTGGTCCGCCGCCATTCCGGAACCGGGCTTCAATGTCGGCGTGGAGACCACCGATCTGTCCTGGGTCCGGGCGGCTTCCGCGAAACGCGAACGCCTGCCGGCCCTTCTCGTCACCGAGGACCGGAACCGCGACAGGCTCGGAACCCATCCCGACCTGCAGGCCGCCTTCCCGACGCGCTGGATGGTCGGCGACTGCAGGCAGGCGCAGACGCCGGTCATGCCGGGCGGGCTGACCCTCACGGCGGAGGCGAAGGCCGCGCCCGGCGAGGCGTATCTGTCGGTCTGTCGCGGCCTCTACGACGACGAGGGCGTGAACGCGATCGCCGAGGCGGTGTTCCTGCCGGTGCTGCGGGAGGCCCGGCCGGTCGAGGGGGTGGAGGCGCATCATCTCACGGTGAGCGAGGACGGCGTCCCGGTCGCCTGCGCCTCGCTCTACCGCTCGGGAGGCCTCGCGGGCCTCTACAATGTCGGCAGTCTCGCGAGCCGCCGCGGGCGCGGTCTCGGCGCCCTGGTCACGCGGGCGGCGATCGAGACGGCGAGACGAGAGGGCGCCGAGACGGTGATGCTGCAATGCGTGGCCGGCGGCCATGTGGAGCGGCTCTATGCCGGCCTCGGCTTCACCGCGGCGGCGAGCCCGACGCTGATGGTGTTCTCGCATGGCGACGCGTCCGCGGAATGACGCGATAGCGGTCTCGCCCCTCACAGCGAGGCCGCGAAACTGTCGTGGAACATCGTGGAATCCACGATCTCCCGGTGGGTGACGTAGGGGATCACGGTCACCTGTTCCACCCGGTTGGAATAGCGCCCCCAATCCACATGGTTGAGGCCGCGCTCCACCGAGCGGCCGGCGAGCCAGACCCGGATCGGGCAATCGAATTTGTCCGCCCGGTAGCGGCGGTACAGCAGCGTGTTGTCGACGAAGGTCCAGAGTTCGTATTCCTTGCTGCCGACGCCCGGCCCGTCGAGGGGCAGTGGGTCGGGGGCGGCCGCCACATAGGCGAGGAACTGCTCGTGGAGTTCCGGGTCCATGCGCCGGAACAGGTCCTCCCAATCGGCCCGCATCGGCGAGCGCTCCAGCCAGGACGCGACGTTCTCCTGAAGGTGGCGGCGATGCTCCGGCGTCAGCACCGGCAGGGCGCCGACGGCAAAGCTCACATCGATGTCGCAGACGTCGAGCATGCCGACGAAGGAGAGATCGATGCGCGAGCCCAGCATCCGCGCCGCCTCGTAGGCGAGGACGCCGCCCCAGGACCAGCCGAGCATGGTGCAGGGGCGTCCGGCGCTCTCCTTCTCGATGATCTCCGCGTAGCGCGCGGCGATGTCCTCCACCGAGACCACGCTCTTGCGCGCGTCGGTGAGGGAGTAGCAGACGAAGCCGGTGACCGGCTGGTCCGGCCCGAGACGGCGGACCAGGGGCGCGTATTCGCGGGTGTTCACCATCAGGCCGGGGAAGCAGTAGAGCATCGGCCGGTCACCCGTCGCCCGCAGGCGCACCACCTGCGCGGTGCCGACCGCACCGGCGGTGAGCGCGGCGGCCAGGGTCTCGACGCTCTGGTTGTTGAAGATGTCGGCGATGGTGGGGCTACGCTCCGGGAAGGCCGTGCCGAGGGCGGTGAGGACGCGCAGGGCGGTGAGCGAATTCGCCCCCGCCTCGAAGAAATTCCGGTCGGGGGGGATGGCGGCGAGGCCGAGCGCCTTGGCCCAGATGTCGGCCACCACGGTCTCGGTGGGGGTGAGCGGGCGCGAGGGGCCGCTTAGCCCCTCCGCCAGCGGAGCGGGCTCCGGCAGGGCCGCGCGGTCGAGCTTGCCGTTGGGCGTCAGCGGTAACCGATCCAGCGCCACGATCCGGCTCGGGACCATGTAGTCCGGCAAGCGTCGGGCGAGCTCCGCCCGAAGTGCCGTAGGGTCGAACTCCGCCCCGGCCGCAGTGACAACNCGCCACGATCCGGCTCGGGACCATGTAGTCCGGCAAGCGTCGGGCGAGCTCCGCCCGAAGTGCCGTAGGGTCGAACTCCGCCCCGGCCGCAGTGACAACGTAGGCCACCAGCATCGGACCCGCCGGGCCCTGGCGCAGGCCCGCCGCCGCGCCGGCCACGATCTCCTGCGCCAGCAGAGCCGCCTCGACCTCGCCGAGTTCGATCCGGAACCCGCGCAGCTTCACCTGCGCATCGGCCCGGCCGAGATACTCCACCGTCCCGTCCGCCCGCCAGCGCGCCAGATCCCCGGTGCGGTAGAGTCGGCCGCCTTCCCGACCCGACAGCTCCGGGAACGGGTCGGGGATGAACCGGTCCGCCGTCTGCCCGGCCTGGCCGAGATAGCCCCGCGCCAGAGCGTCACCGCCGAGATGCAGTTCCCCGGTGACGCCCACCGGCACCGGCTGCAACGCCGCGTCGAGGATGTAGGCCCGGCGATCCCCCACCGCCCGGCCGATCGGCGCGTAGGCCCCCTCCACCGCGTCGCCGGCCCGGGCCCGCCAGACCAGCGGCGAGATCACCGTCTCGGTCGGGCCATAGCCGTTGATCAGCAGGGTCGGGTCGAGCGCCCGGCCGATCAGTCCGAAGCTCTCCCGCGACAGCGCCTCGCCGCCGAAGCTGTACGAGCGCCGGCTC